>CAWHHB010000014.1:0-835812 GCA_963828995.1 uncultured Actinomycetota bacterium | reverse complement strand
CGCCACGGACCACCACGGGCCGCACCCGACCGGTCGGGTGCGGCCCGTGGCGCCGTCCGCCCCGGCGTCGGAGCTGTCGACCGTGACCCGGTCCCGGCCGTGCTGCCCGTCACTGGTCCGTCGAGGCCCGCGGGCAGGGCCGCCAGCCAGTCCGCGAACGGCCGGGTGCCCCGGAGGCCGCCGGTCGGCAGCAGCGACGTCCGCAGACCTGCCGGCACCGGGACGCCGACCACCCACGCCCGGGTGCCGCGTCGCTGCGGCGACCCTGCGCACCAGGTCGGGCAGCCGCTCGACCCGCGGGCCGGCCAGGTCGGGCGCGCGACCGACCGGCTCCGCCTCGGCGAGGGTGAGCAGGTGCGCCGCCACCTCCCGCAGGTCGACCGGCTGGACCTGCACGGACGGGACGACGACGAGGCGGCGGACCGCTGACCGCTCCAGCGTCTGCAGCGCGAAGTCGTGGAACTGGGTGGCTGCGGGCCACCGTGTGCCCCACGCCGGCCGTACCGGCGGCCGTCGGCCAGGCGCTGCTCCTGGGCGACCTTGGCCCGGTAGTAGCCGAGCCGGGAGCCGTCGACCCCCACGATCGAGAGCAGCACGTGGTGGCGGACGCCGGCGCGGCCGGCGGCCGCCACGAGGTGCGCGGTGCCGGTCGTGAAGAACGTCCTCCGCGCGCCGGCGCGACGTCGTCGCGAGGTTGCTCACGTCGACCACCGCCTCGACGCCCTCCAGCGCCGCCGTGAGACCGGACCCGCTCACCAGGTCGCCCCGCACGAGCACGCGCCCCCGGGCGCCGCTCCCGGGGCGCCGCACCGGCGTCGGCCGGCTGCGGCCGGCCGACGTCGCGACGGGTCAGCACGCGGACCTCGTGGCCGCGGGCCACCGCCTCGGCCACCACGGCACGGCCCGCGGTGCCGGTTCCTCCGGCGACGAGCAGTCGCATGCGCACTCCGTCCGGCTCGGTGGGTCCCCTGGCCCGTCACCGTAGCGGCCGGCTGCCGTCGGGGAGAAGGGTCGGCTCAGCCGCGGCCGGGACCCCAGGTCGCCACCAGCTCGTCGAGCGTGGCGTCGCAGCCGGGCGTCGACCACCTGGCGCGCGGGGTCGGCGTCGTACCAGTCGATGATCTCGCGGGCTCCCTGCTCGAACGGGATCCCGGCGCAGAAGCCGGGCACGAGGCCGCGCAGCTTGGCGTTGTCGAACACCATCGAGTGCGCCTTGTCGCCCAGCAGCGCCGCGCCCCAGTCGGGGTCGGTGGCGGCGATGGCGTCGGAGGGGACGTGCACGATCCGGGCCTCGCACGCCGGCGGCGGCGGCGAGCGCGTGGGTGACCTGGTCCCAGGTCAGCACGTCGTCGGAGGTGATGTGGAACGCCTCCCCGACGGCGCGGGGGTGCCCGAGCAGGGGGACGAGGCCGCGGGCGAAGTCCTCGTGGTGGGTCAGCGTCCAGAGCGAGGTGCCGTCGCCGTGGACGACGACCGGCTTGCCCTGGCGCATCCGGTGGATGGCCGTCCACCCGCCGTCCAGCGGGATCGCCGTCCGGTCGTAGGTGTGCGAGGGCCGGACGATGGTCATCGGCAGGCCGCGCTCGCGGTGGGCGGCGACGAGCAGGTCCTCGCAGGCGATCTTGTCGCGGGAGTACTGCAGGAACGGGTTGCGCAGCGGCGTCGACTCGGTGACGGGCAGCCGCGACGGCGGCGTCTGGTAGGCCGACGCCGAGCTGATGAAGACGTAGTGCCCCGTCCGGCCCTCCAGCAGGTCGAGGCTGGCGCGTCACGTGCTCGGGGGTGAAGGACAGCCAGTCGACGACCGCGTCGAACTCCAGGTCACCGAGTGCCTCGCGTGCGGCGTGCGGCGTCGCGGACGTCGGCCCGCAGCACCCGCACCCCCTCGGGCAGCGGCCGGTCGCGGCTCACCCCCCGGTTGAGGACGGTGAGGTCGACCCCCCGCTCGACGGCCAGCCGGGTGCAGGCCGAGCTGATGACACCACTGCCGCCGATGAAGAGCACTCGCTGGGGACGCATGGGCAGGACCCTAGGTCATCGCCACCGGCCGGCGGCGCTGAGGACCGCGAGGGCGGCCGGCCCGGCGCTGGAGGAGCGCAGGACCGTGTCGCCGAGCCGGACGCTGAGCGCGCCCGCGGCGACGAACGCGTCGAGCTCGCCGGGGCTGATGCCCCCCTCGGGGCCGACGACCAGCAGCACGTCGCCGTCGGCGGGCAGCGGGACGGAGGCCAGGGCGGTGCCGGCGTCCTCGTGCAGCACCAGGGCCAGCGAGGCCCGCCCGACGAGGTCGACGACGGCGCGGCGGTCGGCCGCCGGCGCCACGGTCGGGACGGTGGGCCGCCGGGACTGCTTGGCCGCGGCGAGCACGACCGACTGCCACTTGCGGTGGGCCTTGGCGGCCCGCTCACCGCGCCAGATGACGATGCTGCGCTCGGCCTGCCACGGCACCACCTCGTCGACGCCGAGCTCGGTGGCCGCCTCGATCGCCTGCTCGTCGCGGTCGCCCTTGGCCAGCGCCTGGACCAGCACGAAGCGGGGCACGGCGGCCGGCACCCGCTCGAGCGACTCCACGACGAGCTGCAGCTCGTCGCGGTCGACCCGCTGCACGACCGCGCTCGCCCGCAGGCCGGTGCCGTCGGCGACCAGCACGCTCTCGCCGGCGGCGATCCGTCGCACCGTCGCGGCATGCCGTCCCTCCGCACCGGAGAGCACCACCGTGGAGCCCGGTCGCGGCACCGTCGAGCTGACCGGCGTCCAGGAAGAACAGCGGCGCGGTCACCGCGGCTACTTGCCGAGGAACGCGTCGCGCAGCTTGCCGAACAGGCCGTGGTTGACCGGCGTGAGCCGGCCGTCCGAGCGCTCCTCGCCGCGCATCTCGGCGAGCTGGCGCAGCAGCGCCTCCTGCTCGCCGGTCAGCCGGGTCGGCGTCAGCACGCTCGCGTGCACGATGAGGTCGCCGCGCCCGGTGCCGCGCAGGTGGGTCACGCCCTTGCCGCGCAGCGTGATGACGTCGCCGCTCTGGGTGCCCGGCTTGATCTCGAGGTCGGTCATGCCGTCGAAGGTGTCGAGCTTGATGGTGGTGCCGAGCGCGGCCGAGGTCATCGGCAGCTCGAACGAGCAGTGCAGGTCGTCGCCGCGACGCTGGAACGTCTCGTGGGCGGTGACCGCGATCTCGACGTAGAGGTCACCGGCCGGCCCGGCGCCGGCGCCGACCTCGCCCTCACCGGTGAGCTGGATCCGGGTGCCGGTGTCGACGCCCGCGGGCACGCGGATCTTCAGCGTGCGGCGGGTGCGGACCCGGCCGTCGCCGGAGCACTCGAAGCAGGGGTTGGCGATGACGGTGCCGTAGCCCTGGCAGGCGGTGCACGGCCGGGAGGTCATCACCTGGCCGAGGAAGGAGCGCTGCACCTGCTGCACCTCGCCGCGGCCACCGCAGACGTCACAGGTGCGGGTGCCGCTGCCCGGCTGGGCACCGTCGCCGTGGCAGGTGCCGCAGGCCACGGCGGTGTCGATGGTCAGCTCGCGCTCGGCCCCGAAGACCGCCTGGGCCAGGTCGAGGTCGAGGCGGATCAGGGCGTCCTGGCCGCGGCGCTGACGTGAGCGGGGACCACGGCCCCCGCCACCGGCACCGGAGTTGGTGAAGAACGCGTCCATGATGTCGCTGAAGGAGAAGCCCTGGCCGAAGCCGCCGGCCGCGGCGCCGCCGTAGGGGTCCGCGCCCGCGTCGAACGCCCGGCGCTTCTCGGGGTCGGAGAGCACGTCGTAGGCCTGGGAGACCTTCTTGAACTCCTCCTCGGCCTCGGGGCCGGCGTTGACGTCGGGGTGCAGCTTGCGCGCCAGCTTGCGGTAGGCGCGCTTGATGTCCTCGGGCCCGGCGTCACGGCTGACGCCGAGGTCCTGGTAGTAGTCGTTCAACGATTTTCCTTAAGGCCGGGGGGTCAGGGAGACAGGATCTCTGAGACGTATCGGGCGACGGCGCGCACGGACGCCATCGTGGTGGGGTAGTCCATCCGGGTCGGGCCGAGCACACCCAGACCGGCGACCAGGTCGCGGCCGGTGCCGTAGCCGGTGCTGACGACCGAGGTCGACTGCAGCCCGGCGTGGGGGTTCTCGTGCCCGATCCGCACCGCCACCGCGTCGGAGTCACGGCCCAGCGTGCCGAGCAGCTTGAGCAGCACGACGTGCTCCTCCAGCGCCTCGAGCACCGGGCCGATGGTCAGCGGGAAGTCGGTGCCGAACCGCGCGAGGTTGGCGGTGCCGGCGAGCACCACCCGCTCCTCGCGCTCCTCGACCAGCGCGTCGTCCAGGGAGCGGACGACGGCCCGCACGAGGTCACGGTCGGCCGGCTCGAACTGCTCCGGCAGCGACTGCAGCCGCGCCGCGGCGTCGGTCAGGCGCAGGCCCGCCGCGTCGGCGTTGACCCGTCGGCGGACGTCCGCGACGAGCCGCTCACCCTCGGCGCCGGACAGGTCGACCGCCGACTCCAGGACGCGCTGCTCGACGCGCCCGCTGTCGACGATGAGCACCACCATGAGCCGGTGTGCGCCCATCGGGACCAGCTCGACGTGCCGCACCGAGGACCGGGTCAGCGACGGGTACTGCATCACGGCGACCTGGTGGGTCAGTGACGCCAGCAGGCGCACCGTGCGGTCGACCACGTCGTCGAGGTCGACCGCGCCGCGCAGGAACGCCGAGATGGCGGTGCGCTCGGCCGTGCTCATCGGCTTGACGGAGCTGAGCCGGTCGACGAAGAGCCGGTAGCCGGCGTCGGTGGGGATGCGACCGGCGCTGGTGTGCGGGGCCTGGATCAGCCCCTCCTCCTCCAGCACGGCCATGTCGTTGCGCACCGTGGCTGCCGACACACCCAGCTGGTGGCGCTCGAGCAGCGCCTTGGAGCCCACCGGCTCGGAGGTCTGGACGTAGTCCTGGACGATCGCCCGCAGCACGGAGAGCCGTCGTTCCTCGCTCATGCGCGGTCGCTCCTCTCGCTGGGTCAATGGGCGGTGCCAGCCGCCTGCGCGGACTTGGCACTCCGATCTGTCGAGTGCCAAGTCTACGATGCCCACGTGAACGATCGTTACGGTGCCGATGTCCTGTCCGGCGACTGGAAGGCCCCGCGCGGTGGCCGGGCCCGCGACGTGGAGGCCGAGAACGGTCTCGTCGTCGAGGACGTCGAGACCGGCTGGGTGGGAGCCGTGGTGCGGGTCGAGAAGGCCGGCGGGGTGCGGGTCGTGCACCTGGAGGACCGGCGCGGCCGCACCAAGGGGTTCCCGATGGGCCCCGGCTTCCTGCTGGACGGCGCCCCGGTGGTGCTCACCCCGCCCACCGCCGCCGGCCGGGCCGCGCTGCAGGCGGCCCGGGCGACCGCCTCCCGGACGGCGAGCGGCTCGCGCGCCGTCGAGGGGGCCCGGGCCCGCGTCGCGTCCGGGTCGCGGATCTTCGTCGAGGGCCGCCACGACGCCGAGCTGGTCGAGAAGGTCTGGGGCGACGACCTGCGGATCGAGGGCGTGGTGGTCGAGATGCTCGACGGCGTCGACGACCTGGCCGGCGCGATCCGCGACTTCGGCCCGGGCCCGTCCCGGCGGATGGGCGTGCTGGTCGACCACCTGGTGCCGGGCACCAAGGAGAGCCGGCTGGTGGACGAGGCCCGCTCGCTCGGCCGCTACGCGGCCCACGTCAAGGTCCTCGGCCACCCGTACGTCGACGTGTGGCAGTCGGTGCGGCCCGAGCGCCTCGGCTTCGAGACCTGGCCGGTGATCCCCCGCGGCCAGTCCTGGAAGCACGGCATCGTGGCCGAGCTCGGCTGGCCGCACCGCACCCAGACCGACATCGCCCACGCGTGGAAGCGGATCCTCGGCACCGTCCGCACCTACGCCGACCTCGAGCCGTCGCTGCTGGCCAGCGTCGAGGAGCTGATCGACTTCGTCACCGCTCCCGGTGAGTGACCCGGTCGGCTCGTAGACTGGGGCTCCGCGCCCGGGAGGGGAAGACGATGGACGACCAGCAGGCACCGGCACCGCAGGACCAGCCCGCCGGGCAGCCACCGCCCCCCGGTGCGCCGATGCCGCCGCCGCAGGACACGCCCCAGGACACGCCCCGCCCGCCGTACGGCGCGCCGGCGCCGCCCGGCTACGGCCAGACCGCTCCCCCGCTGCCGCCCGGCTACGGTCCGCAGCCCGGCTACGGCCGGCCACCGGTCCCCTACCCCGGTGGTGGGCCGATCGCCCCCTCCGACGCCCGGATGTGGTCGGTGCTGGCCCAGCTCGGCGGCACGTTCCTGTCCTTCCTCGTCCCGCTGGTGATCTTCCTCGTCTTCAAGGACCGCGACCTGTTCGTGCGCCGTCACTCCGCGTCCGCGCTGAACTTCCACATCACCCTGGCGATCGCCTACATCGTGCTCGCGATCACCGTGATCGGGCTGCTCGTGATCCCGTTCCTGTGGGTGGCCTCACTGGTCCTCACGATCCTCGCCTCGATCGCCGCCAGCGACGGGCGCGACTACCAGTACCCGATGTCGCTGAAGCTGGTCCACTGACCCAGCGGGTCAGACGCCGAGGAGCCGGCGCACCACGGTGTCGGCGAGCAGCCGTCCCTGCCGGGTCAGCACCACCCGGCGGTCGGACAGCGCCGGGCGACCCTGCACGAGCCCGTCGGCGATGAGGCCCGCCACCGCCGAACGTCCCTGCGGCGCAAGCGCGTCGACGTCCAGGCCGTCGGCGCGGCGCACGCCGAGCAGCACCAGCTCGTCGTACCGCTGGTCATCGGTGAGCAGCTCACGGCCGGCCGCCGGTGACTGCCGCGAGCTCACGCGGGAGGCAAAGGCGTTGGGGTGCTTGACGTTCCACCACCGCACGCCACCGACGTGGCTGTGCGCGCCGGGACCGACGCCCCACCAGTTGCCGTCGGTCCAGTAGCCCTCGTTGTGCCGGCACCGGTCCGCCTCCCCGAGCGCCCAGTTGCTGACCTCGTACCAGCGGTAGCCGGCCGCCGACAGGACCTCGTCGGCGATCTCGTACTTGGCCGCCTCGTCGTCGTCCTCGGGGGCGGGCACCTGGCCGCGCCGTACCTGCGCCGCGAGCTTGGTCCCCTCCTCGACCACCAGCGCGTAGGCCGAGACGTGGTCGGGGCGCAGGGCGACCGCGGCGGACGAGGCTGTCGCGCCAGTCCTGCAGCGACTCCCCCGGCGTGCCGTAGATCAGGTCGACGCTCACCTTGAGCCCGGCGGCACGGGCGGCGTCGACGGCGCGCCGGACGTTGGCCGGGTCGTGGGTGCGCTCGAGGGTCGCGAGCACCGACGGCACCGCGGACTGCATGCCGATGCTCACGCGGGTGAAGCCGCCGTCGGCCAGGACCTTCAGGGACTCGGGGGTCACCGAGTCGGGGTTGGCCTCGGTGGTGACCTCGGCGCCGGGCGCGAGGCCGAAGCGGTCGCGGATGCCGGCCAGCACCCGGACCAGGTCGTGGGCGGCCAGCAGGGTCGGCGTGCCGCCACCGACGAACACCGTCGACACCGTGGGCGCGCGCGGACCCAGCACCGTGACGGCCAGGTCCAGCTCGGCCAGGGCCGCGTCGGCGTAGGTCGCGACGCTGGCGCCGTCGACCCCGAGCTCGGTCAGCGTGTAGGTGTTGAAGTCGCAGTAGCCGCAGCGCACGCTGCAGAACGGGACGTGGACGTAGATCCCGAAGGGGTGGCCGTCGAGGTGGGCGAGGGCCGACTCGGGCAGCTCACCCGACGCGGGTGCGGGCTCCCCGTCGGGCAAGGCGCTGGGCATGCCCCCAGTGTCTCAGCACCGCCCGGGGCTCAGCCGGAGTGGGTCAGGACGCCGTACCGCTCACGGGTGCGCAGCGCCCACGCGGCGGCGGGGATGCTGAGGGCGCCCGCGGCCAGGATGATCCCGCCGAGGACGAACCAGCCGGGCCGGCCCCACTCGATGCAGAGCAGGGTGATCAGCGGCGGCGCCGACGATGTTCGACAGCGAGAAGCTCATCCCCGCGAAGCCCTGGTACTGCCCCTGCCGCTCCCGTGGCGCCAGGCCCATCTGCAGGCCCCACTGGCCACCGCTGCCGACCATCTCGCCGACGACGTGCACCGCGGCGCCGCCGCAGACCAGCACGACCGCCAGCCAGACGGGCTGGTCGCTGGAGAACGCGATCAGGGCGAAGCCGCCGGCGACCCACACCGCGCCGACCAGCAGCGTCCGCGCGGCCGGCAGCACCGAGCCGCTGCCGCGCGTGAGGCGGACCTGGAAGAGCGCCACCGCCACCGTGTTGATCAGCAGGACGACCGCCACGAGCCATTTCGGCGCGGACGTGCGGGTCGCCAGCCACAGCGGCACCGCCAGCTCCATCACGAGGAAGTGGATCGCGAAGATGCCGGTCAGCACCGTCACCACGACGAACGGCAGGTCGCGCAGGACCTGCAGGCGGGGCTGGCCCTCCTGCCGGGGCGGCGCGGGCTCGATGTGCGGCAGCCGCCCGACCACGAGGGCGGCGAGGGCGAAGGTGGCGGCGTTGAGGACGAAGACGCCGAGGTAGGCCCACGGCCGGTCGACCCAGAGCGCCAGCCCACCCAGCAGCGCGCCGAGGGAGATCCCGACGTTGGTCACCGCGCGCAGGTAGGCCTTGAACCGCACGCCCTGCCCTCCCTCGGCCAGGCGGGCGATCAGCCCGTTGCGGACCGCGCCGGCACCCCGGTCGAAGACCGCCTGGACGCCGAGCACGACGACGAGCAGCCAGATGTCGTCGGTGAGCAGCAGCCCGAGGGAGGCCACGCCGGCGCCGGCCATCAGCACCCGCAGCAGCTCCCGCGGGCCGCGCACGTCGCCGAGGTGACCCATCGGCACCTGCACCAGCAGGCCGACCAGCGCGGCCACCGACAGGGCCAGCCCGACCTGGGTGGCACGCAGTCCGACGACGTGGGTGAAGTACAGCGCGAAGGTGGTGGTGAGCGCGCCGTTGCCGACCGTGTTGACCAGGGTCGCGAGGGCCAGCACGCGCAGGTTCGGGTCGCTGGGGACCCCCCTCACGGTCAACGGCGGTGGCCCTGCCGCCACCTCGTGGCGCTCGACGCTGCTCATGCCTGTCCCCCTGCCGTCGAAGTGTCTTGACGTCAAGATATTCGATCTCGACGCTTCGCGGCAACCCGGACGCGCGGTGGGCTCAGCCGCGGCGCATGGCCTGCGGCGAACTGCTCCCGGATCGTCATCGCCGCCTCCGGCACGTGCACCACCTCGAGCACGGCTCCGGCGCGGACGACGCCCTCCTTGACGACGCTGAGGTAGGCCCCGGGCTCGCCGTGCTCGGCGAACCGCCGGACCCAGCGTGGCTCGCCCATGCGCCACTGGAACGTCGAGCACGGGATGCGTGAGTCGGTCACCTGCAGGACGACGTGCTCGGGGTCGTCCTCCTCCCCCAGCCGCCACCGCTCACCCTGGCGGGCGCCGCCGACGTCGATCCCGGCGGTCGTGAGGTTCTCACCGAAGAAGCCGTGCGGGATGCTCGCGGCCGAGCTCGCGTGACCACCAGTCCAGGTCCTCGCTGGCGTAGGCGTAGACGGCCTGGAGCGGTCCGCCGTGGTGCTTGACGTCCATCTGGCGGTCACCCGCCAGCCCCAGCCGCCCGACCGCGACCGGCCCGTCGGTGGGCCGCTTGTCGATCGCGGTGTCGCCACCCTTGGGCCCCCGGGGCAGCAGGGTGTGGACGCGGTTGACCGAGAGGACCTGGGGCATGGGCCCATCCTCGTCCACCCCGGTCCGGGGCGGCGACCCGTCAGCCGACGCGCTCGAAGGTCAGGTCGGCGATCGGCCGCCCGACCGCCACGCCCTTGCGCTCGAACCTGGTCACCGGCCGGCCGTCGTAGCGCGGCGCGAGGCCGCCGTACGGGTTGGACAGCAGTCGGGCACGCCGCCCCGGCCTGCAGCATCTGCTCGGCGTAGTCGGGCCAGTCGGTGGCCAGGCGCCAGCGCCCGCCGGGCGCCAGCCGGCTCGGCGACCAGGGCGGCGGTCGCGGGGGTCACCAGCCGCCGCTTGTGGTGCTTGGCCTTCGGCCACGGGTCGGGGAAGAAGGTCCAGACCTCCTGCAGCGCGACGCCGTCGAGGGCGGTGCGCAGCACGTCGACCGCGTTGGCCTGCACGAGCCGCACGTTGGTCGCGCCGGCAGCGCCGAGCCGCGACAGCGTCTGGGCGACGCCGGGGCGGTAGACCTCGACCGCGAGGAAGTCCCGTCCGGGGTGCCGCTCCGCCGCGTGCGACGACGGCGTCGCCGGAGCCCGAGCCGATCTCCAGCACCAGCGGGGCGCGCCGGCCGAAGACCGCGACCGGGTCCAGCCGGTAGCCGGCCGCGACGGAGGTCGAGGCCTCACCCCGCGGGACGTCGAGGACGAGCCGGTCGGGTGGCGCGTCCCACGCCGCCTGGCTGCTGGGCGTCAGCCGGCTGTCGCGCTGGACGAACGAGACCGGCTCGCGCCGGAACGTCGAGGCGGGCACGGCCTACTTCTTGGCCTTGTCCGAGACGGGGTCGTTGGACAGCGCGGCGATGAAGGCCTCCTGGGGGACCTCGACGCGGCCGACCATCTTCATCCGCTTCTTGCCCTCCTTCTGCTTCTCCAGCAGCTTGCGCTTGCGCGAGATGTCACCGCCGTAGCACTTGGCCAGGACGTCCTTGCGGATGGCGCGGATGGTCTCGCGGGCGATGATCCGCGAGCCGATGGCGGCCTGGATCGGCACCTCGAACTGCTGCCGCGGGATCAGCTCGCGCAGCTTGCCGGCCATCATCACGCCGTACGCGTAGGCCTTGTCCCGGTGCACGATCGGCACTGAACGCGTCGACCGTCTCGCCCTGCAGCAGGATGTCGACCTTGACCAGGTCGGCGGTCTGCTCGCCGTCGGGTTCGTAGTCCAGCGAGGCGTATCCGCGGGTCTTGGACTTCAGCTGGTCGAAGAAGTCGAACACGATCTCGGCGAGCGGCAGCGTGTAGCGCATCTCGACCCGCTCGGCGGACAGGTAGTCCATGCCGCGCAGCGTGCCGCGGCGCTGCTGGCACAGCTCCATGATCGCGCCGATGAACTCGCTCGGCGCGAGGACCGTGGCCCGCACGACCGGCTCGCTGATCGAGCCGATCTTGCCGTCGGGGAACTCGCTCGGGTTGGTGACGGTGATGACCCGCTTGTCGTCGAGGGTGACCTCGTAGACGACGTTGGGCAGCGTCGAGATCAGGTCGAGGTCGAACTCGCGCTCGAGCCGCTCGCGGACGATCTCCAGGTGCAGCAGGCCGAGGAAGCCGACGCGGAAGCCGAAGCCGAGCGCGGCGGAGGTCTCCGGCTCGTAGACCAGCGCGGCGTCGTTGAGCTTGAGCCTGTCGAGGGCGTCGCGCAGGTCGGGGTAGTCCGAGCCGTCGATCGGGTAGAGGCCGGAGAACACCATCGGCTTGGGGTCGCGGTAGCCGCCGAGGTCCTTGCTCGGCCGGCTTGGCCGCGTTGGTGACGGTGTCGCCGACCCGGGACTGGCGCACGTCCTTCACGCCGGTGATGAGGTAGCCGACCTCGCCGACGCCGAGCCCCTGGCAGGGGGTCGGGCTCGGGCGAGCTGACGCCGATCTCGAGCAGCTCGTGCGTGGCGCGCGTGGACATCATGACGATCTTCTCGCGCGGGCTGAGCGCCCCGTCGACCACGCGGACGTAGGTCACGACGCCGCGGTAGGTGTCGTAGACCGAGTCGAAGATCATCGCCCGGGCCGGCGCGTCCGGGTCGCCGACCGGGGCCGGCAGCTGCGCGCACGATCTGGTCCAGCAGCGGCTCGACGCCCATGCCGGTCTTGCCGGAGACCCTCAGGCAGTCCTCGGGCTCGCAGCCGATCAGCCCGGCGAGCTCCTCGGCGTACTTCTCCGGCTGGGCGGCCGGCAGGTCGATCTTGTTGAGCACCGGGATGATCGTGAGGTCGTTCTCCATCGCCAGATAGAGGTTGGCCAGGGTCTGCGCCTCGATGCCCTGGGCCGCGTCGACCAGCAGGACCGCGCCCTCGCAGGCCGCGAGCGACCGCGAGACCTCGTAGGTGAAGTCGACGTGGCCGGGGGTGTCGATCATGTTCAGGGCGTAGGTCGTGCCCTCGAGCTCCCAGGGCATGCGCACCGCCTGGGACTTGATCGTGATGCCGCGCTCGCGCTCGATGTCCATCCGGTCGAGGTACTGCGCGCGCATGGCGCGCGGCGTCGACCACGCCGGTGATCTGCAGCATCCGGTCGGCCAGCGTCGACTTGCCGTGGTCGATGTGGGCGATGATGCAGAAGTTCCGGATGAGGTCCGGCGGCGTCGCGGCGGGCTGCAGCGCGGTGCGGGCCATGGGTGACACGGTCGGATTACCTCTGCCTGCTCGGTGACGTAGGGTCGGCCTGCGGGCAGGCCGCGACCATCCTCCCACGGCGTGCCGGCGGTGCCGGACCCCGGCTGCGGATCGGCTCAGCGGTGCCGGCGTCGCACGCCGATCGCGGTCATCACCATCTGCACCCCGTCCAGCCAGCGGGCGACCACCGCGGACGCGCGCGGACCGGACGACGCCTCGCCCCTGTCCCGCAGCGCGGTGGCGAGCTGCGCCCGGCGTGGGGGTCGAGCAGGACCCGCGGGGCCGAGATCGAGGACCGGGCGCAGGCCCGTCGCCCGGATCCGGACGGCGACCTCGCCGACTGCCTCGGGCGTCACCCCGCGCCGGCTCAGCGCGGTGGCCAGGGTCGGCCGTGCCGACAGGTCCGGTTCGCGGAAGGGATCAGGGCGTGGTCAACGGCCCTCGTACGGTCTGTCATGCGCCCCTGGTCCCTCCCCGCGGCGCTTTGCCCCCGCGCCGTCGGCACACGGTAACCGGCGGACACGCCCCGGGAGCGACGGTTCGCTCAGAACGCCCGCGCGCGCTGCCGCCGACCGAGCAGCGCCGACCAGGCCGCGATGCCCAGCCCGGCGACGGCGAGGACCGCACCGACCCGGCTGGGCCACTCGTAGCCGTAGCCCGCGGACAGCACGACGCCGCCGAGCCAGGCGCCGAGGGCGTTCGCCATGTTCAGGGTGGAGTGGTTGAGCGCGGCGGCCAGCGACTGGCCCTCGTGGGCCACGTCCATCAGCCGCGTCTGCAGCATCGGTACCAGGATCGTCGGCACCAGGCCCAGCAGGAAGACCGCGAGCACCGCCGTGACCTGGGCGCGCGCCGCGAAGCCGAACAGCGCCAGCACCACGGCGATGACCGCGAGGGACAGGAAGATGCCGCGCATCAGGCCGTGCGCGGCGACCCGGCCGGACAGGAACGCCCCGGCCGTCATGCCACAGCCGTAGACGGCGAGGATCAGCGGCACCGTGGCCGCGGTGAACCCGGACAGCTCGGTCATCGTCGGGGCGATGTAGGAGTAGGTCGCGAACATGCCGCCGAAGCCCACGGTGCCGATGAGCAGGGCCAGCCACACCTGGAGGCGCTTCAGCGAGCGCAGCTCGGCACCCATCGACGCGGTGCCGTCCGACGGCTGCGCCGGCACCCAGCACCAGAGGGCCGCGACCGTGCACGGCGGCGATCACGCCGACCAGCGCGAAGGGCCACTGCCAGCCGAGGTGCTGGCCGATCAGCGTCGTCAGCGGGACGCCGATGACGTTGGCGACGGTCAGGCCGGCGAACATCATCGAGACCGCCCAGGTGCGACGGTGCAGCGGCACCAGCGAGGCGGCGACCACCGCACCGATGCCGAAGAACGCGCCGTGCGGCAGCCCCGACACGAACCGGGCCGCCAGCAGCACCGGGTAGCTGGCCGCGAGCGCGGAGCCGATGTTGCCGACCGCGAACGCCACCATCAGCCACAGCAGCACGGTCCGGCGCGGGACGCGGGCGGCGAGGACGGCGATCAGCGGCGCCCCGACGACCACGCCGAGCGCGTAGGCCGAGACGACGTGGCCGGCGGCGGGGATGGTGATCCCGACGCCGGCGGCGATCTGCGGCAGCAGCCCCATCGTGACGAACTCGGTGGTGCCGATGGCGAACCCGCCGATCGCGAGCGCGAGGATGGCCAGGTTGACGTGGCGGGCTCCCTGACGGGTCTCCTCGGGCGTCGGGGCGGCGGGGGCGAGGAGCGTGTCGGTCACGGCACCATGGTTGCAGTGCGCACCCTTCCCGACCTAAACGGACGGACCGCCGGTCCGCGGTGTCCGGAAACGGGCGCGGTCGTCAACGGGTTGCCCGGGCCGGGCGGCCCCCGGCAGGCTCCCCCGGTATGACGCCGCCGAGCCCGCCGACCGCACCAGCCGGACCCTCCGCCCGGGCGCGGGTCGACTACCGCGAGACCTCCCTGCGACCGAGCTGGGACAGCCTGCCGGCGCACCTGCACGAGGCGGTCGGCGCCGCCGTCGGCTCGGTCGTCGTCGAGGGCGCGGCACCGGTCACGACGGGGTTCACCGGCGCGTACGCGGGCCGGGTGCGCCTGGCCGACGGCCGCGAGGTCTTCGCCAAGGTCGGCACGCCGGCCCAGCCGCACGTCGTCGGGGCGCTCACCGAGGAGGCCAGGCTGCTCGCGGCGCTGCCGCCCGGCATCCCGGCTCCGGTGCTGGTCGCCGCGGGCGGCTCCGGCGGGTGGCGCTTCCTCGTCCTGGAGGTGCTGGAGGGGCACCTGCCCGGGATGCCGTGGACCGGGCCGGACGCCGACGCGGTGCACGAGGCCTGCCTGGCCCTCGCCGAGGCCGGCACCCCGGCGCCGGCCGACCTCGTCTCGGGGTCGTTCGGTCCCCTGTTCGCCGGTGACGCACGGGTGCAGGCCACGGCGGCCGCGCTCGCCGACGGGTCGTTCGTGCTGGCACCGGGTCTGTCGACCGTCCTGCTCGAGCACGCGGCGGAGGTCGCCCGGCTCACCCGGCTGGCGCCCGAGGTGCTGCAGGGCCCCTCGCTCGTGCACAGCGACCTGCGACCGGACAACCTGCTGGTCGACCGCTCCGGCCGCGTGCGCCTCCTCGACTGGAACTGGCTGTGCACCGGCCCCGCGTGGGTCGACCTCGTCGGGCTGATGCCCCTCATGGCGCTGGACGGCCTGGACACCGGCGCCCTGATGTCCAGCTCGCCGCTGACCCGCGACGCCGACCCCGAGCACGTCGACGCGTTCCTCGCGGCGGTCACCGTCTACATGGCGGGCAACCTCGACGCCCCGCCGCCGCCGGGGTGCACGCCCGCGCTGCGCCGCCACCAGCACCACATGGCCGGGGCGTTCCTGGCGATGCTCGCCGACCGCCGCGGCTGGGCGGTCTGACCGCGACGTGCGGCGCCCGCGGGCGCCCGGGACTAGGGTCGGAATCACCCATGCCGGCGGGCCGCAGCCCGCACCCGAGAGCAAGGACCCCAGCAGACCATGACCCAGGCGCTGACCCAGGACCAGGTGCAGCAGCTCCGCAAGGAGTTCGAGGCAGACCCCCGAAACCGGTTGATGCAGAACGCCGTCACCCGCACGCCCGTTGCCGAGGTGGCCCTCGACCGCTCGGTCGTCACGGGCATCGACCACTCGGTCTCCCACCTGCTCGATGACTGGAAGGTCACGAACCAGAAGAAGAGCGGCCGCTGCTGGCTGTTCGCCGGGCTCAACCTGCTGCGCGTGCACACCGCGCGCACCCTCGGCGTCACCGACTTCGAGTACTCCCAGAACCACCTGCTGTTCTGGGACAAGCTCGAGAAGGCCAACTTCCTGTTCGAGGCGCTGATCGAGACCGCCGACCTCGACGTCGACGACCGCACCGTCGCCCACCTGCTCAGCGACCCGACCGGTGACGGCGGGCAGTGGAACATGTTCGTCGCCCTGGTGCACAAGCACGGGCTCGTGCCCAAGGTGGCCATGCCCGAGACCGACAGCTCCTCCCACACCGGGCCGATGAACGCCGTCCTGAGCACGCTGCTGCGCCAGGGCGCGCGCGACCTGCGGGCCATCGCGCCGCAGGGCGTCGAGGCGATGCGGGCCTGCAAGGAGCAGCTGCTGGCCACGGTCCACCGGGTGCTGTCGATCCACCTGGGCACCCCGCCGGAGCGGTTCCTGTGGCAGTGGACCGACAAGGACCACGGCTTCCACCGCGAGGGCTGGATGACCCCGCAGGAGTTCGCCCGCCGCTACGTCGACCTCGACCTGGACGACTACGTGTGCGTGGTGCACGACCCGCGCGCCGGCAGCCCGCTCGGCCGGACGTTCACCGTCGAGCACCTCGGCAACGTGGTCGGCGCGCCCCGGGTGACCTACCTCAACATCGACGTCGACCTGCTGAAGTCGCTGACGATGGCCACCATCCTCGACGGCGAGCCGGTCTGGTTCGGCTGCGACGTGGGCAAGATGATGAACGGCGAGCTGGGCCTCTGGGACGCCCGGCTCTACGACTACGACGGCGTCTACTCCACCGAGCTCACCCTGTCCAAGGCCGACCGGCTGCTGCACCGCGACGCGATGATGACCCACGCGATGCTCTTCACCGGGGTCGACGTGGTCGACGGCGCCCCGCGGCGCTGGCGGGTCGAGAACAGCTGGGGCGACGAGAAGGCCGACAAGGGCTTCTACACGATGAACGACTCGTGGTTCGCCGAGCACGTGTTCGAGATCGCGGTGCGCCGCGACCGGCTGCCGCAGGAGCTGCAGGCGGCCCTGGACGCAGGAGCCGATCGTCCTGCCGGCCTGGGACCCCATGGGCGCCCTGGCGGGATCGTAGGAGCGCCCGTGGCGCGTCCTCGAGCCTGACCTCCCGCCTGGTCCGCAGCCTGGGCCGCACCCTGCGCCGGGCCGCCACCGACGCACTGGCCGGCGCGGGCCGCACGACCGCGCGGGGGCCGGCGCCCGCGCCCCGGCCCGCGCGCGGTCGCCGTACGGACGATGGCGCGGGCAGGTCGACGTACCCGGGTGACTTCCGGGGGCGGCCGCCGATGTCCTTCGCCCCGCACCCGGACGACGTCGCCGACCCCGGCGAGATCGTCTGGACCTGGGTGCCGTTCGAGGAGGACCACACCCGCGGCAAGGACCGCCCGGTGCTGGTCGTCGGCCGGGACGGCGGCTGGCTGCTGGCGCTGATGCTCACCAGCAAGGACCACGACCGGGACGAGGCCCAGGAGGCGCGGGCCGGCCGGCACTGGGTCGACATCGGCGCCGGTGACTGGGACCGCCAGGGCCGCCCGAGCGAGGTCCGGGTCGACCGCGTCGTCCGGGTGGACCCCACCGCCGTACGCCGCGCCGGCGCCGCCCTCGACCGGCGCACCTTCGAGGCCGTGGCCGACGCCGTCCGCAGCCGCGCCTGACCCGCGCCCCCTCCTGCGACCGGACGGCCCCGACGACCCCTAGGCGGGCTTGCCCGTGACGTAGACGGTCAGCGCGCCGATCGGCAGCCCCTTGGTGAAGACCTTGACGACCAGCTTTGCGTCGAGCAGCACAGCGGCGGCCGTGTTGATGGTCGAGGTGATCCCGCGGGCGATGACCTCGCTGCCGCTCGTCGTGCGCACCATCTTGGTGAGGTCGACCGCGAGCAGCGGGACCCGCTTGCCGTTCACGGTCGCGGACAAGGTGCCCAGGGTGGTGTTGAGCACGGGGTTCGTCGCCGTCACGCTCTTCCCGGCGTGCGTGAACTTCAGCCCACCACTGTGGGTGACCTTGCCCTTCAGACCGGCCTTGGTCAACGTGCCCCCGGTGATCGGGAAGCTGATCCCGCCGGCCGAGGCCGCGGTCGCGGGCGCGACCGGGCTGACCTGCACGGCAGCGGCCTTGAGCGCCTGCGCGGTGGCCGACGCCAGCACGAGGACGGTGTTCTTGCCGCTCACCGTGATCAAGGCCATCGACGGCGACGTCGTCCCACTCGGGCTGGAGCTCGTCATGGTCGAGCTCGAGGTGGGGCTCGACATGCTCGAGCTCGACATGCTCCGACATGCTCGAGGGCGCCGTGGTCGAGGGCGACGCCCCGGCGGACGAGGTGGTGGCCGGACTGGTGGATGGCGTTGACGAGCTGCACGCCGCGGCGGCCACCGCAACGGCAACGAGACTGGGGACCAGCAAGCGGTGGCGTGAAGACGTCGTCATGGTGACTCCGGTGGTGTCGGTGGGCAGCATCCTGGGTTCGACCCGCTGACCCGGCGGACCCGCTGGCCCCGGCCGGCGGTCTCACCCTTCAGAGCGTTGTCGCCGTCCACCGCGGGAGGGATCACCCGGCGCGGATGGTTCACGCGCTCCCGTCGGCGCGGCGTCGCTCCCCCACCGGCCGGCACGCAGCGGACGAGGAGGAGGCATGGCTGCCATCGCGGCGTCCGCGGGCCACCGGACGCACCGGGCCGCCCGAATCCGGACATCCAGTGTCCGGATTCGGGCACTGCGGTGCGTCCGGTGGGGAGAGTCGGGCCGGAAACGCAAGAGACGCGGTGACCCGAAGGTCACCGCGTCTCTGTCCGGTGGAGCTGAGGGGACTCGAACCCCTGACCCCCTGCATGCCATGCAGGTGCGCTACCAGCTGCGCCACAGCCCCGCACGAAATCCATCGTGTGGTTCCCCGTTGTGGGGACGCCACACTTTAGCCCGGAACCCCCGTGATTCACCAAATCGGGGTCCGGCCGGGTCAGGCGCCGGCGTTCCAGGCGACGATCCGCCAGCCCTTCTTGTCCTCGCGCAGCTCGGCCCAGTGGCAGTTGTGCAGGCCGGCGATGGACGTCCACGCCTCGTGCTGGCTGAGCCCGACCAGCGAGGCGACGACGGCGCGCCCGGCGACGCCGTGGGTGGCCACCACGGCGTTCTGCCCCGGGGCCAGCTCGAGCAGGAGGTCGTCGACCGCCGCGCGGACCCGCACGCCCAGCTGCGACAACGTCTCGCCGTGCACGCCGCGGGGCAGGTCCTCCCCCGCGGCCAGCGCCGCCTGCTCCTCGGGGAACTGCTCGGCGACGTCGCCGGCGGTCATGCCCTGCCACTCACCGGCGTGGATCTCGCGCAGGCGCTCGTCCGTGCGCACCTCCAGGCCGACCAGCGAGGCGAGCTCGCGCGCCGTGTCCGCGGCCCGCGAGAGGTCGCTGCTGATGATGATCGCCGGCTCGTACGACGCGAGCGCGGCCGCCGCCGCGCGGGCCTGGGCCCGCCCGAGGTCGGACAGCTCGGTGTCGAGCTGGCCCTGCCAGATCCCGCTCGCGTTGTGGTGGGTCTGGCCGTGCCGCCAGATCAGCAGCCGGCGCCGGGCCGGGTGCCGCGCGGCGGGCGCGGCACCTCGGTCCGTCGCTTCGGGGACGCCGGCTCCGCCGGAGTCGGAACCAGCGTCGGAGCCGGCGTCGACGGCGTCCCGCCCCCGGGCTGGTCGGCCATGTCAGGCGGACAGCTCGATCGCCGGGCAGTCCTTCCAGAGGCGCTCGAGCTGGTAGTAGCTGCGCTCCTCCTCGTGCTGCACGTGGACGACGATGTCGGCGAAGTCGATGAGCACCCAGCGCCCGTCCCGCTCGCCTTCACGGCGAACCGGCTTGACGCCCAGCTCGCGCAGCTTGTCCTCGATGCTGTCCACGATGGCGTTGACCTGGCGGTCGTTGGGTGCCGACGCGAGCAGGAAGATGTCGGTCAGGGCGAGCTGCTCGCTGACGTCGAGGGCGACGATCTTGGTGGCGAGCTTGTCCTCGGCGGCCGAGGCGGCTGCCTTGGCGAGGTCGATGGCGTGCTGCGTGGCGGCCACGCGGTCCTCCTAGAGACGGTGAAGCGGGGACGGGTGCGCAACGCCGGCGGCGGTGCTGGCCCGATAGAGGTGGTACTTGGCGATGTACTGCACGACACCGTCCGGCACGAGGTACCAGACCGGGCAGCCCGCCGGCGACGCGCTCACGACAGTCGGTCGAGCTGATCGCCATGGCCGGCACCTCCTGCAGGGTGACCCGGTGCCGGGGCAGGCCCTGGTCGCTGAGCTCGTGCCCGGGCCGGGTGACCCCGACGAACTGGGCCAGCTCCCAGAGCTCGTCCACGTCCTTCCAGGACAGGATCTGCGCGAGGGCGTCGGCCCCGGTGATGAAGAACAGCTCGGCGTCCGGACGCTGCGCCTTGAGGTCGCGCAGCGTGTCGATCGTGTAGGTCGGCCCCTGTCGGTCGATGTCGACCCGGCTGACGGTGAACCGCGGGTTGGACGCGGTCGCGATCACCGTCATGAGGTAGCGGTCCTCGGCCGGTGACACGGTCGTGCGGTCCTTCTGCCACGGCTCACCGGTGGGGACGAAGACGACCTCGTCGAGGTCGAACAGCGTCTGCACCTCGCTCGCCGCGACCAGGTGCCCGTGGTGGATGGGGTCGAAGGTGCCACCCATGACCCCCAGCCGCATGGTCAGTGCGGGACCCGGGCGTCACCGTGCTGCGCGGCGTGACCGGCGTGCGCTCCGTGGTCGCCGATGTTGCGGGGGTCGGTCTTGGCGGCGGTGTTGCGGAAGGACCACAGGAACGCCAGCGCCAGCAGGAACAGCGGCGATCGAGATGATGCCGAAGAACAGCGGCGACCATCGGCAGGTGGCGCCCCCCGGTCTCAGCGGCGGCGAGCGTGGTCGGCGAGGACAGGAGCGACATGGGTGACAGCCTACCGTCGCCGCCGGCCGCCCGCCGCCCAGTGTCGGTGGCGCGCCGCCCGGCCTGTCGCCGGCCGCCGTACTGACCCCCCTCGCCTAGGCTGCTGGGCATGTCCCCCGAGCTCTCCGTCGTCGATCCCGATGTACGACGAGGAGGACGTCCTGCCGCTGCTGGTGGAGCGGCTCCGGCCGCTGCTGGACGGCCTCGGCACGTCGTACGAGGTGCTCGCGGTCGACGACGGCAGCAGGGACGCGCACCCCGGTGCTGCTGCAGCGCTACCGCCACACCTGGCCGCCAGCTGCGGCTGCTGCGGCTGCGGGCCAACGCCGGGCACCAGGCGGCGATCTCGGCCGGCCTCGCGCACGCCCGGGGCGACTTCGTGGCCACCCTCGACGCCGACCTGCAGGACCCGCCGGAGGTGATCGCCGAGATGCTGGCGGTGGCCCGGCGCGACGGGGTCGACGTCGTCTACGGCGTCCGCGCCGACCGGTCCACCGACTCGGCGTTCAAGCGCGGCTCGGCCCGGGCGTTCTACCGGCTGATCCGCCGGGTCAGCGGCACCACCGCGCCGGCCGACGCCGGCGACTTCCGGCTGATGTCCCGGGCCACGGTCGACGCGGTCAACAGCCTGCCCGAGCACCACCGGGTGCTGCGCTTCGTCGTGCCGGCCCTGGGCTTCCCCAGCAGCGAGGTGCGCTACCGCCGCGAGACGCGCGCGGCCGGCAGCTCGAAGTACCCGCTGGCCCGGATGATCCGGCTCTCGGTGGACAGCCTCACCGGCTTCTCCACCGCTCCCCTGCGCCTGGCCACGTGGTTCGGCATCGGTGGCGGCATCGCGGCGTTCGGCCTGCTGGTCTACGCGCTCGTCGCCCAGCTCAGCGGGCGCACGGTCGCCGGCTGGACGTCGACCGTGGTGGCCGTGGCCGCCGTCGGCGCGGTGCAGCTGCTCTGCGTCGGGCTGCTCGGCGAGTACATCGGCCGGATGTACACGATGATGCAGGGCCGGCCGTCGTACTTCGTGGCCTACGACTCGCTCGAGGTCAGCCCGGACGACGCGCGGTCACGAGAAGCGTGACACCGGGCAGGCGGCGCACCGGCAGGTAGCGCTCGGCGGTGATGACCGCGCGCAGCCCGAGGTTGACCAGCGGGTGCAGGTCCTCGAGGTCGCTGCCGCTGCTGGAGCGACGCCGCAGGGCCACGACGGGGCGCAGCAGGACGTTCCACGAGGTGACCGACTCGAGCTCGAACCCGTTCCGGCGCAACAGGTCGGTGAGCGTCGCGCGGGTGTAGCGCCGGACGTGGCCGACCGCCTCGTCGTGCGCGGACCACAGCCGCGGGTCGCAGGGAACGGCCACCAGGAAGGTGCCGCCGGGCCGCAGCACCCGCAGGATGTCGCCGGCACAGGCGTCGTCGTCGACCAGGTGCTCGAGCACGTCGAACGCGACGACGAGGTCGAGCGCGCCGTCGGCGACGGGCAGCAGCGTGGCGTCGGCCCGCATCACCGGCAGCCCGCGCTCGGCGGCGACCAGCGCGCCGTCCTCGCCGTACTCCAGCGCTGCGGCGGACCAGCCGAGGTCGCGCAGCACGCGGGTGTTGCCGCCCCCGGCCGCGCCGACGTCCAGCGCCCGCCCGGGCGTCATCGCCGCGCAGCGCGGACGCGAGCAGGTGTCGGCGCTCGCGGTACCACCAGTGGGCGTCCTCGAGCGCGGCGAGCTTGCGTACCTCAGTGCCTTCCACGGTCGGTCATCCTGCCAGCCGCACCGGCCCGGCACCGCACCGCCGTGCCGGTGCGGGCGCGCCCGATGTCCGCGGGCCGGCCGGCGCGGGTGGTCACTCGCGGATCTGGCCGTCCCCCTCGACGACCCACTTGGTCGTGGTCAGCTCGGGCAGCGCCATCGGGCCGCGGGCGTGCAGCTTCTGGGTCGAGATGCCGATCTCGGCGCCGAAGCCGAACTCGCCGCCGTCGGTGAAGCGGGTGGACGCGTTGACCATCACCGCGGCCGCGTCGACCTCGGCGGTCCACCGCCGGGCGGCGGCGCGGTCCTGGGTGACGATGGCCTCGGTGTGGCCGGTGCCGAAGCGCCGGACGTGCTCGAGCGCCTGCGTCCAGGGAGTCCACGACGCGCACGCTGATGTCGAGCGAGAGGTACTCGGCGGCGAAGTCGTCGTCGTCGGCCACGGAGAAGGCCGCGCCGGCCGCCTCGGCCCGGGGACGGAGCTCGGCGTCGCCGTGGACGGTGACGCCGGCCGCGGCGAGCGCGGTGAGGATCTTGGGCAGGACGTCGTCGGCGATGCCGCGGTGCACGAGCAGCGACTCGGCCGAGTTGCACACGCTGACCCGGTGGGTCTTGGAGTTGACCGCGATCCGCAGCGCCATCTCGGGGTCGGCCGCGGCGTCGACGTAGACGTGGCAGTTGCCCACACCGGTCTCGATCACCGGCACGGTCGACTGCTCGACGACCGTGCGGATGAGGTCGGCGCCGCCGCGCGGGATCAGCACGTCGACCAGCCCGCGGGCCCGCATCAGCGCGCGGACGGCGTCGCGACCGCCCTCGTCGAGCAACGTGACCGCGGCGGCCGGCAGGCCGTGCGCCTCCAGCGTGCCGCGCAGGACGTCGACCAGGGCGCGGTTGCTGGCGCCGGCGGCGGACCCGCCGCGCAGCACCACGGCGTTGCCGCTCTTGAGGGCGAGCCCGGCGGCGTCGACCGTGACGTTGGGCCGGGCCTCGTAGATCATGCCGACCACGCCCATGGGCACCCGGACCTGGCGGATCTGCAGGCCGTTGGCCAGGGTCGAGCCGCGGACCACCTCCCCGACCGGGTCGGGCAGCCCGGCGATGTCGCGCAGCGCGTCGGCCACGGCGTGCACCCGGCCGGCGTCGAGGCGCAGGCGGTCGACCATCGCCTCGGCCAGCCCCGACCGGCGGCCGCGCTCGATGTCCTGCTCGTTGGCCGCGAGGATGCCGGCCGTGGCCGCCTCGAGGTCGTCGGCCATGGCGCGCAGCACGGCGTCCTTGGTCGAGCGCGGGAGCAGCGCCAGCTGCCGGGACGCGGTGCGTGCCGCGCCCGCCACGGAGGCGACGTGTGCCGTCGTCTCGGCGTCGATCATGCCGGTGTCAGCCATGCCCCCAGCGTATGTCGGTGGAACGGCCCACCGGGAAGGGGTTTCGGGGTGCGGACGCGTCAGCCGACGACGAGGCTGCGGCGCTCGACCAGCAGGGTGTCGCGCCACGTGCCCGCGAGCCGGGCGATCCGCTCGCGGCGGCCGACGACGCGGAAGCCGACGTGGGCGTGCAGCCGGGCGCTGGCCGTGTTGTCGGGGAAGATCGCCGACTGGATGGTCCAGATCCCGGCCGCCTCGGTGGACCGGACCAGCTCCTGCATCAGGGCGACACCGACGCCCTGCCCGCGGGCCCGACGGTCGACGTAGACCGAGTGCTCCACCACGCCGTCGTAGGCCGCGCGGGCGGACACCGCCGTGACCGCCACCCACCCGAGCACCGCCGCGGGGTCGGGCCCGACCGCGACGAAGCGGTGGTCGGGCAGCCGACCGGCGTCGAACTGCTGCCAGGTCGGCGCCGCCACCTCGAACGTCGCCGAGCCGTCGTCGATGCCCTCCTGGTAGATCCGCAGCACGGCCGGCGCGTCCTCGGCGACCATCGGCCGGACGAGGACGCCGCTCACAGCAGCACCAGGTCGTCGCGGTGGACGACCTCGCGCTCGTAGCCCGGGCCGAGCTCGCGGGCGAGGTCGTGGGTGGTCCGCCCGAGCAGCCCGGGCAGCTCGACCGAGTCGTAGTTGACCAGGCCGCGGCCGACGGCCCGCCCGGCCGGGTCGCACAGGTCGACCGGGTCACCGTCGTCGAAGCTGCCCTCGACCGCGACGATGCCGGCCGGCAGCAGCGACTTGCGCCGGTCGACGACCGCGTGGACCGCGCCCTGGTCGAGCAGCAGCCGGCCGCGCGGGGTGGTCGCGTGCGCCAGCCAGAGCAGCCGGGAGGCGCGCCGCGAGCCGGTCGGGCGCGAAGACCGTGCCGACGTCGTGGCCGGCCATCACCTCGCTGAACTGGGCCGTCGAGGTCAGCACGGTGGTGATGCCGGCGGCCGTGGCGATGCCGGCGGCCTCGACCTTGGTGGCCATGCCGCCCGTGCCGACACCGGAGCCGGAGCCGCCGATGCGCACGGCGGCGAGGTCGCCGGGACCGCGCACCAGCGGGATCCGCGTCGTGCCCACGCCGCGCCGGCGGCCCGTCGTACAGCGCGTCGACGTCGGAGAGCAGCAGCAGCGCGTCGGCGTGGACGAGGTGCGCGACGAGCGCGGCCAGCCGGTCGTTGTCGCCGACGCGGATCTCGTGCGTGGCGACGGTGTCGTTCTCGTTGACCACCGGGACGACGCCGAGGTCGAGCAGGCGGTCCAGGGTGCGCCGGGCGTTGGCGTAGTGGGAGCGGCGGGTGACGTCGTCGGCGGTGAGCAGGATCTGCCCGACCGTGAGGCCGTGCCCGCCGAACGCCTTGCTGTACGCCGCCAGCAGGGCTCCCTGCCCGACGCTCGCCGCGGCCTGCTGGGTGGCCAGGTCGCGCGGCCGCCGGGGCAGGCCCAGCGGCCCGATGCCGGCCGCGATGGCCCCGGAGGAGACCAGCACCACCTGGGTGCCGGTGCCGCGCTGGGCCGCCAGCACGTCGACGACCGCGTGCAGCCGGTCGAGGTCCAGCTCGCCCTCACCCGTGGTCAGCGAGCTCGAGCCCACCTTGACCACGAGCCGGCGCGCCTGCGTGAGGGCGTGGCGGTGGCGGGTGGACACGGCAGGAAGTGTAGGCAGGGCCCGACCGCGCCGCCGACGGCGTCCACCGGTCGGCCACGGCCGGTGGGCGCCGGTCGGCGCGGCGCCGGGTCAGCTCTCGCCGGCCTCCACGGCAGGCGCGTCGGCGCGGTCACCGGCCGGCTCGTCGGCCTCGGCCGCGACGGCCCAGTGGCCGGCGCGGCGCTCGGCGGCGAGGTCCTCGCGCGCGGCCGTCCGGGAGGCCCGGCGGTCGGCGTAGTCCTCGCGCTTCTCCTCGCGGGTCGGGCGGTGCAGGTTGTCCAGCCGCACGTCCGAGCCGCGGGGGCCGGTGAGCAGCTCGGCGCCGGCGGACATCGTGGGCTCCCAGTCGAAGACGACGGAGTTGTCGGCGCTGCCGATGACGACGGTCGCGCCGGCGACCGCGCCGGCCTTGAACAGCGCGGTCCTCGACCCCGGCCCGCGCCAGCCGGTCGGCGAGGTAGCCGACCGCCTCGTCGTTGGAGAAGTCGGTCTGGCGGACCCAGCGCGTGGGGCGCTCGCCGACGACGCGGAAGCACCTCGCCGTCAGGGGTGTTCTCGCGCTTGACCACGAAGCCGCTGTCGTCGACGGCCTTGGGCCGCAGGACGATCCGCGCCGGGACGGCCGCCTCGACGGCAGCACGGGCCTCGGTCACGTGGCGGGCCATCGCGAAGGTCAGCTCGCGCAGGCCCGGTGCGGGCGACGGCGGAGACGATGAAGACCTCCAGGCCCCGGGCCTCCAGGTCGGGCTTGACCATCTCGGCCAGCTCGCGGGCCTCGGGGACGTCGGCCTTGTTGAGCACGATCATGCGGGTGCGCTCGGAGATCGGCCGGCCGCCCAGGGTGTCGTCCGGCACGTACTGCGACAGCTCGGCCTCGATCACGTCGAGGTCGCTGAGCGGGTCGCGGTCGGGCTCCAGCGTGGCGCAGTCGATCACGTGCACCAGCACCGAGCACCGCTCGACGTGCCGGAGGAACTCCAGCCCCAGACCCTTGCCCTCGCTCGCGCCGGGGATCAGACCCGGCACGTCGGCGACGGTGAAGCGCTGTTCGCCGGCGGTGACGACACCGAGGTTGGGCACCAGCGTGGTGAACGGGTAGTCCGCGATCTTGGGCCGGGCGGCACTGAGCACCGAGACGAGGCTGGACTTGCCGGCGGAGGGGTAGCCGATCAGCGCGACGTCGGCCAGCGACTTCAGCTCGAGGACCACGTCGAGGGCGTCGCCGGGCTCGCCGAGCAGGGCGAA
Source organism: uncultured Actinomycetota bacterium (assembly GCA_963828995.1). Lineage (GTDB taxonomy): Bacteria > Actinomycetota > Actinomycetes > Actinomycetales > Dermatophilaceae > CAVRTM01. Next base: position 809,231 of record CAWHHB010000014.1, on the reverse strand, counting down.
GCCGGGGGCCTTGCGCCGCTGGGAGGACAGCGCCCGGTTGCCCAGGCCGCCGCGTCCACCGCGCGCGACGACGAAGGTCTCGCCGAGGTTGACCAGGTCGGCGATCACCTCACCGTCCGTGCCCTTGACGACGGTGCCCGCGGGCACCGGCAGCACGAGGTCGCCACCGTCGGCGCCGTTGCGGTCGTCGCCGCCGCCGGGCTGGCCGTTGGTGGCCTTGCGGTGCGGGCTGTGGTGGTAGTCCAGCAGGGTCGTCGCCTGCGGGTCGACGTACAGCTCGACGTTGCCGCCGCGGCCGCCGTTACCCCCGTCGGGGCCGCCCAGCGGCTTGAACTTCTCGCGGTGCACGGAGGCCACACCGTGGCCGCCGTCACCGGCGGCGACGTGCAGGACCACGCGGTCAACGAAGCTGGCCATCAGTTGAGTCTCCATCCAGGTGGCACGCCGGCCCCGAGGGAGTCGGGTGCGTACGTGCCGTTACAGAAAAACACGCGAGGGGGCGGGCCGAAGAAGGCCCACCCCCTCGCGTTCGAGGTGTGATGCGTCGTCAGACGGACTCGGAGACCGGCTCCGGCTGAACGATGTTCACGGTCTTGCGGCCGCGCTTGGTGCCGAACTTCACCGCACCGGCGACGAGCGCGAACAGCGTGTCGTCGCCGCCACGGCCGACGCCGTCGCCCGGGTGGAAGTGCGTGCCGCGCTGGCGGACGAGGATCTCGCCGGCGTTGACGACCTGGCCGCCGAAGCGCTTGACGCCGAGGTACTGAGCGTTCGAGTCGCGACCGTTGCGCGTCGAGGACGCACCCTTCTTGTGTGCCATGTCAGTGCCTACCTTGGATTCTCGTGGCTGTCAGATGAGGACTGCGGATGCGAGGCTCAGGCCTCGATCGCGGTGACCTTGATCTGGGTCGAGTGCTGACGGTGACCCTGACGCTTCCGGTAGCCGGTCTTGTTCTTGAACTTCATGATGGTGATCTTCGGGCCCTTGGTGGGCTTGACCACCTCGGCCGTCACCTTGACCTTGGCGAGCTTGCCCGCGTCGCTGGTCACGGTGGAACCGTCGACGAGCAGGAGCGGCGTGAGGTCGATGCTGTCGCCGGCCTCACCGTTCACCTTGTCGATGATGAGGACGTCGCCGACGGACACCTTCTCCTGTCGGCCGCCAGCGCGAACGATCGCGTACACGTTGAGCTCACTCTCTAATGGTCGTACGGGGTGGGATGCGACTCTCGGAAACCGGCCCGTGAAGACGAGCACGGTGGGCGCACCGATGGATCAGACTACGTGGTCGGCGCCCTGCTCAGCAAACTCGCCGACCGGGGTGCCGGTCGCGCCGCCGGGGGGACCCGCCGGTGCGACGACGCGGGCACGCTTGCGACGGCCGCGCTGCGCGGGCTGTGCCGCGGGCGCCGCCTGATCGGGCGCCGCCTCCTCGGGAGCCGGTGCGGTCTCCGGCTCCGTCACGGGCGCCGCAGCCTCCTCGGCGACCGGTGCGGTCTCCGCCGGCTGGCCGGCGACGGTGTCCTGCTGCGCGGGGGCCTCGGCCTGAGCCGGCTGCTCCTGCTCGGCCTCGACGGAGTCCTGCGCCTGCGGCGCGGTCTCCGGCGGCTGCACGGCGGCAGGCTGCTGCGACTCGACGGCGTCGAGCACCGCGGCCGCCTCGACGTCCTGCAGCCCGGCACCGGAGGTGACCTCGCCGTCGTCGACCAGGGCGTCGTCGTCGCCCGTGACGGCCTGGCTGGCCAGCAGGGCCGCCTGGTGCGCCGCAGCGGCGATCTGGGCCGGGGTCGGCCCGCTGGGCGCGGCGGCGGCCGGCTCGGCCTGGGCCGGGCCACCCTGCTCGCGGCCGCCCCTGCCCCGGCGGCTGCGCGAACCGCGCGCGCCGTCGCCGGCAGAGCCGTTGTCGCCACCGCGGTTGCCGTTGTCGCCGCCGCGGTTGGCGTTGTCGCCGCCGCGGTTGCCGTTGTCGCGGGTGCTGCCCGAGCCGTTGCCGCCGTTCTGGTCGACCGGGTCGGCGTGGATGATGAAGCCCCGGCCGTTGCAGTGCTCGCACGTCTCGGAGAAGACCTCGATCAGGCCGCTGCCGACCCGCTTGCGGGTCATCTGCACCAGCCCGAGGGAGGTCACCTCGGCCACCTGGTGCTTGGTGCGGTCGCGGCCCAGGCACTCCAGCAGGCGTCGTACGACCAGGTCGCGGTTGCTCTCCAGCACCATGTCGATGAAGTCGATGACGATGATGCCGCCGATGTCGCGCAGCCGGAGCTGGCGGACGACCTCCTCGGCCGCCTCGATGTTGTTCTTGGTGACCGTCTCCTCGAGGTTGCCCCCGGAGCCGACGAACTTGCCGGTGTTGACGTCGACCACGGTCATGGCCTCGGTCCGGTCGATGACCAGCGAGCCGCCCGAGGGCAGCCACACCTTGCGGTCCATGGCCTTGGCGATCTGCTCGTCCACCCGGTAGTGGGTGAAGAGGTCCTGCTCACCGGTCCACTTGGTGACCCGGTCGGCGAGGTCGGGCGCCACGGAGCTGACGTAGCCGCTGACCTGGGACCAGGCCGGCTCCCCCGCGACGACCAGGCTGGCGAAGTCCTCGTTGAAGACGTCGCGGATCACCCGGACGGTGAGGTCGGGCTCGCCGTGCAGCAGGGCCGGCGCCTTGGTCTGGCTGGACGACGGCCTTGGCCTTGATGTCCTCCCACGTGGCGGTGAGCCGGGCGACGTCCGCGCGCAGCTCGTCCTCGCTGGCGCCCTCGGCCGCGGTGCGCACGATGACCCCGGCGTTCTCGGGGACGATCTCCCGCAGGATCTTCTTCAGGCGGGCGCGCTCGGTGTCGGGCAGCTTGCGCGAGATGCCGGTCATGTTGCCGTCCGGCACGTAGACCAGGTAGCGGCCCGGCAGCGAGATCTGGGAGGTCAGCCGGGCGCCCTTGTGACCGATCGGGTCCTTGGTGACCTGCACCAGGACGCCGTCGCCGGAGCTCAGGGCGTTCTCGATCCGCTTGGCCCGGTTGCCCGAGAGCCCGGCGGCGTCCCAGTTGACCTCACCGGCGTAGAGCACCGCGTTGCGGCCCTTGCCGATGTCGACGAACGCCGCCTCCATGCTGGGCAGGACGTTCTGGACCCGGCCGAGGTAGACGTTGCCGGCCATCGAGACGTTGCTCTCGCGCGAGACGTAGTGCTCGACGAGCACGCTTGTCCTCGAGCACCGCGATCTGGGTGCGGTCGTCCTTGTTGCGGACCACCATCACCCGCTCGACGCTCTCGCGGCGGGCCAGGAACTCGGCCTCGGTGATGATCGTGCGGCGACGGCCGGCCTCGCGGCCCTCACGCCGGCGCTGCTTCTTGGCCTCCAGCCGGGTCGAGCCCTTGACGCTGGTGACCTCGTCCCGCTGCGGCTCCTTGCGCGGCTCGCGCACCCGGGTCACGACGCCGGGCTGCTCCTCGCTCTCGCCGGAGCCGCCGCCACTGCGACGACGGCGGCGGGTGCGCCGGCGGCTGGGGCCGCCCTCGTTGTCCTCGGTGTCCTCCGGACCCGTGTCGTCGGCACCGCCGGTGTCGGCGGTGTCGGCGGTGTCGCCGGCCGTGGTCGCCGCGGCGGTGGCTGTCGTCGGCCGGGACCTGGCCGTCGGCGGACGTCGCGTCGGCCTCGGTGCCGTCGCCGGACGCGCGGGCCTTGCGGCCCTTGCCGCCACGGCGGCGGCGACGGCGGCCGCCGCCGTCACCCTCGGCGTCGGCGTCGACGTCGCTCTCGGTGCTCTCGGGACGGCCGGTGGCGCGTGCGGCGCCGCGGTCGGTCTCCTCGGCCTCGGGCGCCTCGGCCCTGGCCGGGGCCTCACCGGCCGCCGGCGCGGCTGCGGGGGCGGTCGCGGGTGCGGTCGCCCGGCGACGGCGCGGCGCGGCCGTGGGGTCGGGCGCCTGGAAGAGCAGGCCCAGCCCGGTGGGGGCCGCCGGTGCCGTCGCCTGACGCTCGCTCTCGGCTGCCGGCTGCTCGGCGGGCGGTCTGCTCGACGCTGGTCCCGCCGTCCGCGGCCGCCTCGGGGGCGGTCGGCGCGACGGTCGTGGTCTGGGGGGTGGCCTCGGCAGTGACGGCCGAGAGGGTCTCGTCCGTCTCCTCGTCCGCCAGGTCGGCCAGGTCAGTCGTCGCCGCGACGGCCTCGGCCGTCTCCGCGGACGGGGCGGCGGCGGCCTTCTTGGCCGACTTGCGGGGGGCCCGCTTGGCGGCCTTGCGGGGCGCGCGCTTGGCGGCCGGCGGGGCGGCGTCCTCGTCGGGGGCGGAGCGCGGCGGGCACCTCGGTGGCGCCGTCCGCCGCAGCCGCCGGGGCGTCCGGCGTACCGGTCACGGTCTCGGCGTCGTGGTGGGCCGGCGTGGTGCGCGCGGCGGTGGCCTTGCGGGGCGCCCGCTTGCGGGCCGCCTTCTTGGCCGGTGCCGGCTCGGCAGCGGGGGCGGCTCCCCCGTCCGGGGCGCCGGCATCGGTGCCCTGGCCGCCTTGGCCGCCTGGCTGGCCTGGCCGTTCGGGCCGGAGTCGCCGCGGCCGGTGGCTGTGCCTCGGCTGCCCTCGCCGGTCGGGCCGGTGGTGGTGAACAGGTCGGTGGTCTCGTCGTTGGAAGCCATCAGGCTCCTCCCGTCATCCACGGGGCGAGACCACACCTGGGCTCGGTGAGCCCCCATCGCCCGCATGGTGCGCGGTTGCAGTCGTCTCCCCGCTGGGCGCGAGCGAGACGGAAGTCGTCTTGCTACATCACGGGCGGCTCGCGCGGCTAGGCGCGTCACCTTCCCTCAGATGCCGTCGGCGTCCTGGTCGGTGGCCAAGGGATCGGCCACCGTCGCGGTTGCGGTCCGCAGCGGCCCCTGCGCCAGCCGAGTCACCAGGGGTGGTGTCGGCGGCGCGAGCGCGGCAACTGCCTGCAGCGCGTTCAGAACATCGTCGGGGCGTACGGCCGGTGTGGTGTGCCGTACGACCGTCCTCAGTATCGCACACGAGCCGTCCGCAGAGGCTGAAGCGTCCAGCGACACGACGGCGGAGCGCACGTCGAAGGTCCGCGGGCCGCTCTTCATCGTCCGCGTGACCTCGACGACGTCGCGGGCCAGCAGCGCCTGCGCAGCCTCCTCCAGACGGTCCAGCGGCAGGCCCCGGAACTCCATCACCCAGTCGCTGGCCTGGAGCCGGTCGGCCAGCGCGCCGGGGGCGGCCTCGACCACCTGCAGCACGTCCAGCCCGACCGGCAGCGCCTCGTCCAGCGCGTCCCGCAGGCTGTCGGGGTCGACCCGGTCGGTCACCGAGATCTCGAAGTACTCGGCCTCGCTCGCCGTGCCCGTCGGGGCGGCGTTGGCGTAGGAGATCTTGGGGTGGGGGTGGAAGCCGGCCGAGAACGCCATCGGCACGGCGGCCCGGCGCAGCGCCCGCTCCAGGGCCCGCTGGAAGTCGCGGGTGGAGGAGAACCGCAGCCGCCCCCGCTTGGCGTAGCGGACGCGCAGCTTCTGCACCGCCGGGGGCGGAGGTGGTCCTTCGGGAGTGCGCGCCATGGCCGGAAATCTACAAGGGGCGCGGGCCGCCGCCGTCACGCCCCTGCCCGGTGACGCCTCAGCGGACCGGGAGCAGGTCGCCGACGCCTCAGAGGTCCAGGCGCAGCAGGTCGTCGGCGGGGCGGAAGCCCAGCGAGCGGTACAGCGGCAGCGACATCTCGCTGGGGTTGAGCACCACCCGCTCCATCGCCTGCGGCCCGTGACCAGTCGACCACCGCCGACAGCAGCGCCGAGGCGATCCCCCGGCGGCGCCGGTCCGGCTCCACCCAGAGGTTGGCCAGGTAGGCCCAGTGCGCGTCCGGCCGGCCCGCGTGCGGCATCCGCTCGAACACCGCGACGTTCACCATGCCCACCGGCCGCTCCCCCTCGACCGCCAGCCAGGCCGTGCGTGCCCCCGGCTGCCGCTCCCACCACCGGCGCAGCCGGCCGGTGAGGTCGTCCGTGCCGGCGCCGTCCACCGTGCCGCCGCCGAGGCTCGCGCCCCAGCTCGCGCGCAGGGCGGCCAGGGCGGGCACGTCCGCCGCCGTCGCCACCCGCACGACGTACGCCGCGGTCGTCGCCGCGCCACCGGGCGCGGCGGACGTGGCGGGGGTGGCGGCTCGGGAGCTGCCGGTCAGCGGGACTCCAGCAGCTGGTCACGGCCGGCGTTGACCACCGTCAGCGGCAGCAGCGTCTTGCCGGTCGGCCCGACCTCGATCTCGGTGCCGAGCTGGGGGCAGACACCGCAGTCGAAGCACGGGGTCCAGCGGCAGTCGTCGACCTCGGTCTGGGTGAGGGCGTCCTGCCAGTCCTCCCAGAGCCAGTCCTTGTCCAGCCCCGAGTCGAGGTGGTCCCAGGGCAGCACCTCGGACTGCTCACGCTCGCGGGTGGTGTACCAGGCGACGTCGACCGGGCCGCCGTCGAAGACCTCCGCGGCGCAGCGCATCCAGCGCTCGTAGGAGAAGTGCTCGCTCCACCCGTCGAACCGGCCGCCGTCACGCCATACGGCCTCGATGACCTGGCCGACGCGGCGGTCACCGCGCGACAGCAGTCCCTCGACGATGCCCGGCTCGCCGTCGTGGTAGCGGAAGCCGATGGCCGAGCCGTAGCGCTTGTCGGACTTGATCGCCTCGCGCAGCTTGGCCAGCCGGGCGTCGGTCTCCTCGGCGCCGAGCTGGGCCGACCCACTGGAACGGCGTGTGCGGCTTGGGCACGAAGCCGCCGATCGAGACGGTGCAGCGGATGTCGCGCTTGCCGCTGATCCGGCGCCCGGTCTCGATCACCCGCTTGGCGAGGTCGGCGATCTGCAGCACGTCCTCGTCGGTCTCGGTGGGCAGGCCGCACATGAAGTAGAGCTTCACCTGGCGCCAGCCGGCCGAGTACGCCGCGGCGACGGTGTTGATCAGGTCGTCCTCGGTGACCATCTTGTTGATCACCTGACGGATCCGCTCGGAGCCGCCCTCGGGGGCGAACGTCAGCCCGGAGCGCCGGCCGCCCCGGGTCAGCTCGTTGGCGAGGTCGATGTTGAACGCGTCGACCCGGGTCGAGGGCAGCGACAGGCCGGTCTGGGTGCCCTCGTAGCGGTCGGCCAGCCCCTTGGCGATCTCGGCGATCTCGCTGTGGTCGGCGCTGGAGAGGGAGAGCAGGCCGACCTCCTCGAAGCCGGTGGCGGACAGGCCCCGCTCGACCATCTCGCCGATGCCGGTGATCGAGCGCTCGCGGACCGGGCGGGTGATCATGCCCGGCCTGGCAGAAGCGGCAGCCGCGGGTGCAGCCGCGGAAGATCTCGACCGACATGCGCTCGTGCACCGACTCGGCCAGCGGGACGAGCGGCTGCTTGGGGTAGGGCCACGCGTCCAGGTCCATCACGGTGTGCTTGGACACCCGCCACGGGACGCCGTGCGCGGCCGGGACCACGCGCTGGATCCGGCCGTCGGGCAGGTAGTCGACCGTCGTAGAACGCGGGGACGTAGACGCCGCCGGTGCGGGCCAGCCGCATCAGCAGCTCCTCGCGGCCGCCGGGGCGGCCCTCCGCCTTCCACGTCGCCGATGAGGTCGGTGACCTCGAGCACGGCCTGCTCGCCGTCGCCGACGATCGCGGCGTCGATGAAGTCGGCGATCGGCTCGGGGTTGAACGCCGCGTGGCCGCCGGCGACGACGATCGGGTCCTCGAGCGTGCGGTCCCGCGCGTGCAGCGGGATGCCGGCGAGGTCGAGCGCGGTGAGCATGTTGGTGTAGCCGAGCTCGGTGGAGAAGGAGAGGCCGAACACGTCGAAGTCGCGCACGCTGCGGTGACCGTCGACGGTGAACTGGGGCACGCTCGTGCTCGCGCAGCAGCGCCTCCATGTCGGACCACACGGCGTACGAGCGCTCGGCGAGGGCGTCCGGCCGCTCGTTGAGGACCTCGTAGAGGATCATGACGCCCTGGTTGGGCACACCGACCTCGTAGGCGTCGGGGTACATCAGCGCCCAGCGGGTGGTCAGCTCCTCGCCGGAGGGACCCACCCCACCGCAGTGCCAGTCCTTGACGGTGGAGTTGAGCTCGCCGCCGACGTACTGGATCGGCTTGCTCACCTGCTCGAGCAGGGGCTCCAGGGCAGCAAACAGCGACTCACCAGACATGGGGCAAGGGTAGCCCGGCTGCCCGGACCGGCCGGCATCCGCGTTGACAGCCCGCTCCAAGGTGACCGCGCTACCGTGGCGGACGATGCCTTTCACCAGACTCCCCCTCCGCCTCCACCGCTCGCGTCCCCTCGTGCTCGCCTGCGTGCTGCTCCTGGCCGGTCTGACGGCCGCCCTCACCGCGTGGTCCGCGGCACCAGCCCGCCCCGGGTCCGCGCCGGCCCCGGCGCCCGCCGCGCGGCCGCGCCATCGGCCGCTCACCCGGCCCGGCTGACCGTCGTCGGCCTCGGCGACTCGGTCACCGCGGGCACCGCCTGCGACTGCGCCGACTACGTCGCCCGGTACGCCGCCCAGGTCCCGGCGTCGGCGGGTGGTCCCGCGCGCGCCGTCAACCTCGGGGTCGGCGGCCTGACCAGCACCGAGCTGCTCGCCGACCTCAAGGGCCAGGGCCCGATGCCGCTGCAGGTGGCCAGCGGCCGACGTGGTGCTCGTGACCATCGGCGCCAACGACCTCGTGCCGCTGCAGGACACCTACGCGGCCTCCGGCTGCCCGGCGGCCTGCTCGTCCCCCGCCGTCCAGGCCGTCGCCCGCAACCTCACCGGGATCGTCGCTCAGGTCAAGGCGCTGCGCGGCGGACACCCCACCCGCATCCTGGTGACCGACTACTGGAACGTCTTCGAGGACGGTGACGTCGCCAGCGCCGGCCACGGTCCGTCCTACCTCGCCTGGAGCGACGACCTGTCGCGGCGGCTGAACGCGGCCCTCTGCTCGGCGGTGCGAGGGCGCGGGGGCGACGTGCGTCGACCTCTACGCCCCGTTCAAGGGCGACGGCGCTCGCAACCCGACGGCGCTGCTGGCCGGCGACGGCGACCACCCGAACGCCGCGGGCCACGGCCTCATCGCCGCGGCGCTGCTGCGCGCCAGCCGGTTCTGAGGCTGCCGCCCGGACGCCGGCCAGCCGCACCGACGGCGCACAGGCGCCGCCCGGGCGGCCGGCTCACACCGTGGTGCCGAGGTGCGCGGACAGCCAGCTGATCGCCCGGGGCAGCTCGCCGTCCCACGCGGCGTAGTTGTGCCCGCCGCGGTTGACCACGAGGGAGTCCACGTGCAGCGGCGGCCGGGCCAGCGCGAGGAACCTGCGGGTGTCGGCGTAGCCGTTCTTGCCGTGCTCCTGGCGGGAGATGGTGAGGAGCAGGGACACCGGCGGCGGGGCCTGGTGCTGCAGCCGCCACTCGAGGTCGTTCAGGGAGCGCAGGACCCGGGAGCCGCCCCACAGGTCGCCGGTCGTGCTGTCCTGCAGCGTGTGGTAGTACCCGGACAGCGCCACGGCGGCGCTGAACACGTCGGAGTGCATCATCGCGATCTTGACCGCGCAGTAGCCGCCGGTGGAGTCACCGATGGCCCCCCAGCCGACCGGCCGGACCCGCAGCGCGTCCCGGATGGCCACCGGCACGTCCTGGGCGAGGAACGTCTCCACCTGGGGCCCGGCGGGGACGTCGGTGCACTCGGTGTCGCGCGGCGGCACCACCGTCGGGCGCAGCATGACCAGCACCATCGGCCTGGCGTGGCCCGCCGCGACCTGCTGCTGCACCACCTGCGGGTAGTTCATCCGGTTGACCAGGGACAGGTCGTTGCCGGGGTAGCCGGTGAGGACCTCCGCCGCGGGGAAGGTGCGGTGGGCCCAGGCCGGCTGGTAGTACTGCGGCGGCAGCCAGACGAAGGCGTGCTCGGACAGGCCCGAGCGGCCGCCGCTGATCGTCACGGACTCCAGGCGCCCCCTGGTCTGCCACTGCGCCGGCGTCGTGGCGATGCCGGGCAGCGGGGTGACGCGGTCGCCGGCCGACCTGGCCGTGAGGGAGACGGCCGCCCGGCCGGCGAGGACCGTCCTCAGCGACCGGGAGTGCACCACGCGGCCGTCGGTGGTCGAGCCGCCGAGCAGCTCGGCCCAGGACCCGTAGAAGTAGCCGTAGTCGTTGAGCAGCGCCGCCACGAGGAGCACCGCGGTCACCTGGCTCAGCCCGAGCAGCCCCACCCGGGTCGCGACCCGGACCGCGCGTGGGCCCCGCAGCCGGGTCCAGAGCAGGTACGTCGCCGTCGGGGTGCCGATGGCCAGCACCGTCAGGAAGACCACCAGCGGACGGCCGAGCAGATCCATCCGAGATCCTTCCCGCGCCGCCGGGTGCGGTGTCGGCGGGCTACCCCCGCAGTGTGCCTCCGCCGGCTGCGAAGGATCTGTGAGCAGGCCGGGAACCGGCTGCGGACAGCGGTCGGTGCAGCGTCGACAGGTGGGCGTTGTTGACCAGGCCGAGGGCGACCCAGCAGGCGAACATGCTGGACCCGCCGTAGGAGACGAACGGCAGCGGCAGGCCGGTGACCGGCATGATGCCGAGGTTCATCCCGACGTTCTCGAACACCTGGAAGAGGAACCAGCAGGCGACGCCGAGGGCCACCAGCCGGCTGAACGCGTCCTGCGCCCGCAGCGCGACCACGCTCGAGCGCAGGATCAGGAAGCCGAGCAGGACGACCACCCCGGCCGCGCCGACGAGGCCGAGCTCCTCCCCCGCGACCGAGAAGACGAAGTCGGTCTGCTGGAACGGGATGAACCCGCCCTGGGTCTGCCGGCCCTGGAACAGGCCCTGGCCGCCGAGGCCGCCGGAGCCGATCGCGACCCGGACCTGCCGGGTCTGGTAGCCGATGCCCTCCGGGTCGGCGGAGGGGTCGGCGAACGCGATCAACCGGTCCCGCTGGTACGGCGAGAGCACCGGCGTCGTCAGCGCCACGGTGATCGCGGCCACGACCAGCGCGACGGCGCCGGCGACCCAGCGTCGGGGCGCGCCCGAGACGCTGACCACGCCGAGCGCGAGCGCTCCGAGCACCAGGGCCGAGCCGAGGTCCGGCTGGAGCATGACGAGGCCGATCGGCACGGCGGCGACCACGACCGCCAGGAGCAGGTCGCGGCTGGTCGGCGGGGCCCCCCGCTCACGGCGCTCGGCGAGGATGACGGCCAGACCGACGCACAGGGCGATCTTGGCCATCTCGGAGGGCTGCACCGAGAAGCCCCCGGGCAGCTGGATCCACGAGTGCGAGCCGTTGATCGTGGAGCCGACCGGGGACAGCACCAGCACGAGCCCCAGCACCGAGACGAGGTAGGCCCAGGGCGCCCACGCCCGCAGCACCCGGAAGTCCACCCGCGTCACCAGGGCCGCGAGGGCCATGCCGATGCCGGTGTTGACCAGGTGCCGGGCCAGGTACGCGGTGCCGGACTGGTGCCGGGTCGACGACCAGACCAGCAGCGCCCCGAGCAGTGAGAGCCCGAGCCCGGCGATGGCCAGGCCCCAGTCGGTGCGCGCCCAGGGCAGCGGGCCGCGGACCCCGGCAGGGCGTGCCACCGCGCGGGTCAGGAGGGGACGATCGAGGACAGGACGCGCGCGGCAGCTCTCGACGTCCTGCGCCATCTGCGACACCAGCGCCTCGACCGTGTCGTAGCGCTCGGTCGGCGCGCAGCCGCTCGACCAGCTCCAGGACGACGTCCTCGCCGTAGAGGTCGAGGTCGGTGCGGTCCAGGACGTAGGCCTCGACCCGGCGCTGGGTGCCGTCGAAGGTCGGGTTGGTGCCGATCGACACCGCGGCCGGCATGGTGTGGTCGGGGTCCTCCGGTGACAGCCCGGGCCGCAGCAGCCAGCCGGCGTAGACGCCGTCGGCGGGGACCAGGCCGGCGGAGACCGGGCCCAGGTTGGCGGTCGGGTAGCCCAGCTCGCGGCCCCGGTGGTCGCCGTGCACGACGGTGCCGGACACCCGGTGCGGGCGGCCGAGGATCTCCGCCGCCGCGCCGACCTCGCCGGCGGCGACGAGCTGGCGGACCCGGCTGGAGGACCAGCGCGTCTCGCCCCCGAGGTCGTCCAGGGTGAGGACCTCGAAGCCGTGCTCGCGGCCGAGCTCGCGCAGGGTGCCGACGTCGCCGGAGTTGCGGACCCCGAACCGGGTGTCCTTGCCGACCACGACGACGCGGGCGCCGAGCGCCTCGACGAACACGGTGCGGACGAACTGCTCCGGGGTCCAGCTGGCCAGCTCGCGGGTGAACTCCATCACCAGCACGGCGTCCAGGCCGGTCGCCTCCAGCAGGGCGAGCCGGTGGCCCGGGTCGGTGATGATCTGCGGGGCGCGCTCGGGGTGCAGCACGGCGACCGGGTGCGGCTCGAAGGTCACCGCGACGGCGTGGGCGCCGATGGCGCGGGCCTGCTCCACGACCGCTCCGAGGACGGCCCGGTGGCCGCGGTGGACGCCGTCGAAGTTGCCCAGCGTCACCACGCTCGGACCGAAGCCCGCGGGGATCTGGGAGAGGTTCGTCCATCGCAGCACGGGGGACACTCTACGAACCCGAGGGGGCGAACACGACGTGGGCCTTCGCCAGCGTGCCGCGCTCGTCCAGCATGGCCACCAGCGCACCGTCGGGGGCGAAGGCCGCCACCGGTTCGGTGCGCAGCGGCTGGACCGAGGGGATCCGCTGGCCGTGGCCCACGGCGGTCGCCTCCGCCGCGCTCAGCTCGCGGGGTGCGAAGGACGCGCGCGCCGCGTCCGCCAGCGGCACCAGCGGTACGCCGTCGCCCGTGTCCCTGGCCGCCTGCAGCTGCTCCATCGTCGACGCGGTGGCGAGGTCGAACCGGCCGACCCGCGTGCGCCGGAGCGCGGTCAGGTGACCGCCGACGCCGAGCGCGCCGCCGAGGTCGCGGGCCAGGGCGCGGACGTAGGTGCCGGAGGACACCTCGACCTCGACGTCGAGGTCGAGCACGTCCTGGCCGTCGGCCTCGGCCACCCGCGACGCCAGCACGACGAACCGGTGCACCGTGACCGGACGGGCCGGGAGGACGACGTCCTCGCCGGCACGGACCCGCGCGTAGGAGCGCTTGCCGTCGATCTTGATCGCGCTGACCGAGCTGGGCACCTGCAGCAGGTCCCCGGTGAGCTCGGCCACGGCCCCCTCGACGTCCTGCGAGGTCACCGACGACGACGTCGTACGCCGCGGTGACCTCACCCTCGGCGTCGTCGGTGAGGGTGGACTGCCCCAGCCGGATGGTCGCGGTGTAGGTCTTGTCGCACCCGACGAGGAAGGTGAGCAGCTTGGTGGCCCGGTTGACCCCGAGCACCAGCACCCCGGTCGCCATCGGGTCCAGCGTGCCGGCGTGCCCCACCCGGCGGGTGCCGCAGAGTCCGCGGGCCTTGGCCACGACGTCGTGGCTGGTCCAGCCGGCGGGCTTGTCCACGACCAGCAGCCCGTCGCTGGAGACGGACCGGTCGGCAGCGGTCATCGGTCCTTCGCGGCCTCGGCCGGCGCGCTCGCACCGGCGGCGGGCCGCTCGGAGACCACGGCGCCCACGACGTCCGCGGTCTTCTCGACGTCCTGCTCGAGCCGGTCGAGCTCGTCGGCCGGCTTGCGGTACGGGTCGGACTCCCCCGCGTAGACGGCCCCGCTGGCGGCCGCGGCCACGGCCGCGTCGCGTTCCTTGGCCTCGCGCAGCAGCGCCTCCATGTGGGCGGCCGTGTCGGGCAGCGCGTCGGCGAAGAACTCCAGGGTCGGGGTCAGCCGGATGCCGATCCCCTTGCCGACGGCGGCGCGCAGCTTGCCCTTGGCCGACTCGAGCGCCGCGGCGGTCTCGGCCCGCTCCTCCTCACCGCCGAAGACGGTGTAGAAGACCGAGGCGTTCTGCAGGTCGCCGGTGACCCGGACGTCGGTGATGGTGATGAACCCCAGGCGCTCGTCCTTGACGCGGAACTCCAGCGTCTCGGCGACGATGACCTTGATGCGGTCCGCGATCTTCTTGGCCCGTGCCGGATCAGCCATGGGTCTACCTTCCTACGGTGTGGTGATGGGTGCGAGTCGCAGCGTGCCGGCGGGCACCCGGACCGGGCTGTGCAGCCAGGGCGGGGCGGCCGGGCGGGCGACCAGGCCCACGCGGCCACGCAGGTCGGGTGACCGGCGTGGCCGCGTGGGGGTGGTGCTGTCGCCTACGAGCGCGGGATCTCGCGCATCTCGTGCGTCTCGATGACGTCGCCGATCTTGATGTCGTTGAAGTTACCGAGGTTGACACCGCACTCGAAGCCCTCGCGGACCTCGGTGACGTCGTCCTTGAAGCGGCGCAGACCGGTGATCTCGACGCCGTCCGTGACGACGGTGCCGTCGCGGATGATCCGGGCCTTCGTGCCGCGCCGGATCTCACCGGAGCGGACGATCGAGCCGGCCACGTTGCCGAACTTGGAGGAGCGGAACACCTCGCGCACCTCGGCGGTGCCGAGCTGCACCTCCTCGTACTCCGGCTTCAGCATGCCCTTCAGGGCCGCCTCGATCTCCTCGATGGCCTGGTAGATCACCGAGTAGTAGCGGATCTCCACGCCCTCGCGCTCGGCCACATCGGCGTTCTGCCCCTCGGCCCGGACGTTGAAGCCGATGATGACGGCGTCCGAGGCCATGGCCAGGTTGATGTTGTTGAGCGTGATGGCACCGACACCGCGGTCGATGATCCGCAGGTCGACCTCTTCGCCCACGTTGATCTGCATCAACGCGTCCTCGAGGGCCTCGACCGAGCCGGACACGTCGCCCTTGAGGATGAGGTTGAGCGTCTCGACCTTGCCGGCCGCGAGGGCCTCGGTGAGGTCCTCCAGGCTGATCCGCTTGCGGGCCTTGGCCAGCGACGCCTGACGGTCGGCGGCCTCACGGCGCTCGGCGATCTGCCGGGCGGTGCGGTCGTCGGGGGCCACCAGGAAGGTGTCACCGGCACGCGGGACCGAGGCCAGACCGAGCACCTGGACCGGACGCGACGGGGTCGCCTCCTGCACGTTGTTGCCGTGCTCGTCGAGCATGGCGCGGACGCGGCCGTGAGCCGAGCCGGCGACGATGCCGTCACCGACCCGCAGCGTGCCGGACTGCACCAGCACGGTGGCCACCGGGCCGCGGCCACGGTCGAGGTTGGCCTCGATCGCGACACCGCGGGCGTCCTTGTCGGGGTTGGCCCGCAGGTCGAGCGCGGCGTCCGCGGTCAGCAGGACGGCCTCGAGCAGCGCGTCGATGTTCTCACCCTGGCGCGCCGAGACGTCGACGAACATCGTGTCGCCGCCGTACTCCTCAGCCACCAGGTTGTACTCGGTGAGCTGCTGGCGGATCTTCTGCGGGTTGGCGCCTTCCTTGTCGATCTTGTTGACCGCGACCACGATCGGCACGTCGGCCGCCTGGGCGTGGTTCAGCGCCTCGATCGTCTGCGGCATCACGCCGTCATCGGCGGCGACCACGAGGATCGCGATGTCGGTGACCTTGGCGCCACGGGCACGCATGGCGGTGAACGCCTCGTGACCGGGGGTGTCGATGAAGGTGATCGCCCGGTCCTGGCCCTCGTGCGTGGTGTGGACCTGGTAGGCACCGATGTGCTGGGTGATGCCACCGGCCTCGCCCTCGGCGACGTCGGCGTGACGGATCGCGTCGAGCAGTCGGGTCTTTCCGTGGTCGACGTGACCCATGACGGTGACGACCGGCGGACGGGGCGCGAGGTCCTCGTCGGCCTCGCCCGCGGCCTCGGCGTCGAGGTCGATGTTGAACTGGCCGAAGAGCTCGCGCTCCTCGTCCTCGGGGGACACGACCTCGACCATGTAGCCGAGCTCGGAGCCGAGCACGCGGAACGTCTCCTCGTCCAGCGACTGGGTCACCGTGGCCATCTCACCGAGGTGAAGCAGCACGGTCACCAGGCTCACCGGGTTGGCACCGATCTTGTCGGCGAAGTCGGTCAGCGAGGCGCCGCGGCGCACGCGCACGACGGTCGAGCCGTCGCCGCGGGGCACGCTCACGCCACCGAGCGACGGGGCCTGCATCTGCTCGAACTCCTGGCGCTTGGCCCGCTTGGACTTGCGCCCGCGGACCGGACGGCCGCCACCGCGACCGAAGGCACCCTGGGTGCCGCCACGGCCACCGGGGCCGCCACGAGCACCACCGGGGCGACCGGCGAAGCCGCCGCCACCACCGGGGCGACCGGCGAAGCCGCCGCCACCACCGGCGCCGGGACGACCGGCACCGGGACGGGCCGGGCGCTCACCCGGGCGGCCGACCGCGGCGCGGTCGGGCATCATGCCCGGGTTGGGGCGCGGAGCACCGGGACGGGGACCACCGGGGCCGGCAGCTGCCGGACGGGGGCCACCGGCGCCGGCCGCGGGGCCGGAACGGCCCTGGGGACGGGGCATGCCCTGGCTCGGCGCGAAGGGGTTGTTGCCGGGACGGGCGCTGCCGCCGGCGGCGTCGCCGTCACGACCACGACGCTCGCCACCGCGGGGCATGCCCTGGCTCGGCGCGAACGGGTTGTTGCCCGGGCGGGGCGCACCCGGACGGGGGTTCGCCCGACCGGTGTCGCCACCCTGTCCACCCTCGCGGGCGGCCGGAGCCTCCGGCGCGGGGCGGGCGGCGGGGCGGGGACCCGGGGTGGGACCGTCCCGGCGCGCAGCGGGTGCTGCGGGGGCCTGGGCGGCGGGTGCGGCCGGCGCCGCGGGGGCCGGGGCTGCGGGAGCAGCCTGGGCCGCGGGCGCGACCGGTGCCGCAGCGGCAGGGGCGGCCGGCGCGGGAGCGGCCGGCGCCGGTGCGGCCGGTGCGGGAGCGGCCGGCGCCGGAGCGGCCGGCGCGGGAGCAGCCGGCGCCGCAG
The DNA here is from genome assembly GCA_963828995.1 of uncultured Actinomycetota bacterium. GTDB lineage: Bacteria > Actinomycetota > Actinomycetes > Actinomycetales > Dermatophilaceae > CAVRTM01. Next base: position 792,433 of record CAWHHB010000014.1, on the reverse strand, counting down.
CGACGGGTGCCGGCGCAGCCGGTGCGGGGGCGGCGGGCGCTGCCGGTGCGGAGGGGCGAGCGCCCGGCTTGGCCGCAGGCTTCGCAGCCTGGGCCGGGGCCCCGCCGGCGCTGAGCTCGGCGGGGAACGTCTCGCGGATCTTGCGTACGACGGGCGCCTCGATGGTCGAGCTTGCCGACCGGACGAACTCGCCCTTTTCCTTCAGGTGGTTGAGCAGTGTCTTGCTCTCGACTCCGAGCTCCTTGGCGAGCTCGTAGACCCGGACCTTAGCCACGTTTCTCCTGTTCTATGGCCCGGGATCGAGATGATGCGCGGGCCGTCGTTAGTGCTGGGTGTTGCTCATCGCTGAGTACTCATCGGGTGCTCATCAGCGCGTAACCCGCTTTCGGTCTCGTGAACAACCTGCTCCTGGGTGGAGCTGGTGACGGCGTGCTGTTCGTGCCTGTCCTGCGACCCAGTCGGTGACGGCCCCGGTGTCCACGGCGGCCCTGACTCGCAGGGCACGCCCGAACGCTCGGCGCCGCACGGCTTGGTCGAGACACTCCGGCGTGGGGTGCAGCCAAGCGCCGCGCCCTGGCAGCCGGTGCCGCGGATCGGGACGCAGGACAAGGACGTCATGCCCCTGCTCAGCCGTCCGCATCTCCGCGACCACTCGCAGCAGTGCTGACCGGTCATCGCGTCGGCGGCAGCCCACACACGTGCGTGTCGTGTGGTGAATGGGGCGTCGCTGCGTCGAGCACAGCCGATCGGTCTCCACCAGTCTACCGCCTACTGCGGTCGGCTGGTGCCAGCGGTGCCCCCGGACCGGCCCGGCGCCCCGCCGGCACCCCGCCGGTCCGTGCCCGTGGCGTGCCGGTCAGCACCGCGGGAGCCGGCTCCGGCACCCTCGCCGCCCTCGGCCTCGGCCGCCGGGACGGCCGTGTCGGAGCGGATGTCGATGCGCCACCCGGTCAGCTTGGCGGCGAGGCGGGCGTTCTGCCCCTCCTTGCCGATGGCCAGGGAGAGCTGGTAGTCGGGCACGATCACCCGGGCGGCGCGCAGCACCGGGTCGACGATCTCGACCGAGTTGACCCGTGAGGGCGACAGCGCGGAGGCCACGAACCGGGCCGGGTCCTCCGAGAAGTCGACGATGTCGATCTTCTCGCCGTGCAGCTCGGTCATCACCGCACGCACCCGCTGGCCCATCGGGCCGATGCAGGCGCCCTTGGCGTTGACCCCCGGCACGGTGGACTGCACCGCGATCTTGGTGCGGTGCCCCGCCTCGCGGGCCAGCGCCGCGATGACGACCGTGCCGTCGGCGATCTCGGGCACCTCGAGCGCGAACAGCTTGCGCACCAGGTTGGGGTGGGTCCGCGACAGGCCGATCTGCGGACCCCGCGGCCCGCGCTTGACGCTCACCACGAAGCAGCGCAGCCGCTCGCCGTGGACGTACTTCTCGCCCGGCACCTGCTCGGCCAGCGGCAGGATGCCCTCGATCGTGCCGAGGTCCACCAGCACGTTGCGGGGGTCGCTGCTCTGCTGGATGACGCCGGCGATGACGTCGCCCTCGTGGCCGCGGAAGTCGCCCATGATCTGCTCGTCCTCGATGTCACGCAGGCGCTGCACGATCACCTGGCGCGCGGTCGAGGCCGCGATCCGGCCGAACCCGGCCGGCGTGTCGTCGAACTCGGGGCCGGGCTCGCCGCGCTCGCCCTCCGGGGAGACGGCGCCCTCCTCGCGGGCCCAGACCACGACGTGCCCGGTCTTGCGGTCCAGCTCGACGCGGGCCAGCCGGTGGGCACCCTCGGTGCGGTGGTAGGCCACGAGCATCGCCTGCTCGATCGCGGGGATGATCACGTCCAGGGAGATGTCGCGCTCGCGCTCCAGGCCGCGCAGCGCGGCCAGGTCGATGTCCATCAGGAGTCCTCCTCGTTGGTGCCGCGGGCGAACTCGACCTGCACCTGGGCGCGGTCGATGTCGGCATACGGGATGTGTGCTTCGTGCCCGGGCCGCCCCTTGAGCCCCTGCGTGAGCAGCGTGACGCCCTCGGCGTCGGCGCTCAGCAGGCGGCCGGTGACGGGCTCGTCCGCGGGCCGGTGCACCTGGAGCAGGCGGCCGACGTTGCGGCGGAAGTGCCGCGGGTCGGTGAGCGGCCGGTCGACACCCGGCGAGCTGACCTCGAGGACGTAGGGCGCGGCACCCATCTCGTCGGCGTCGTCGAGGGCGGTGCTGACCGCGCGGGTGGCGTCGGCCACCTCGTCGAGGGTCAGCGGCGGCACCGGGCTGGAGTCGTCGGGCAGCCCGAGCCGGGCCAGGTCGTGGTCGACCGCGATGCGCACCAGGCGCCGCTTGCCCGCAGGGGTCACCGCGACGTCCTCGACCAGCAGACCCAGGTCGGCAAGCGCCTCCTGGGCCAGGTCGTGGATCCGGCGACCGTCGTCCTTGCTGCTCAACTGCGGCCTGCCTTCCCTGCTCTTCTCGAATGTTGGCGCGCGGAAACCAGCCCGCGACGGCCGTGCCGCACCACTCTATCGGCGCGCGACGCCCGGTGCATGTCCCGGTACGGCGGGCGGCGCGCACGGGGCGCGGCGCCCCCGTGCCATGAGGGCGCCGGCGCCTCCCGTGCCATGATCTGGCGCATGCGCGGGGTGGAGGGTGTGCCGACGTCGCCGGCGCCACGCTGGTCGCGCCGCGCGCTGCTCGCGGTGGCCGGGCTGGGCGCCGCCGCCGCGCTGACCGGGTGCCGGGTGCGGCTCGAGGACGACGCGCCGCGGGTACCGCTGCTGCCCACCCGGGAGCCGATCCCCGACGAGGGCGCCCTGCTGCAGGCCCTGGCCGACACCCGTGACCTGCAGGCCGCGGCGGCCGCTCTGGGCGGCGCGCGGACGGCGACGCCCGCGCGGCTCGCGGTCGCCCACGCCCGCCAGGTCGCGGTGCTGGAGCAGGTGCTGCGCTCCGCCCGGGTGCCGCAGGCCTCGTGGGCGGCGAGCCCGCCTCCGCCGTCACCGGCTCCGACCCCCACGCCGACCTCGTCGCGGGTCGCCGGGGCCCCGGCCGAAGCCCACCCGGGCGGCGCTGGCGCAGCAGGAGGCGCTCGCCGTCCAGCCCGGCGCGCTCACCGCCCTGGCCGGCGCCACCCCGGCGCACCTGCCGCTGCTGGCCGCGCTGACCGCGCAGCGTGCCGCGGCGGCCACGCTCCTCGGTGGGTCGGTGCACTGGCCCGCCTCCGGCGTCGCTCCGCGCGCCGCGGCCCCGGAGCTGCTGGCGGCGGTCCGCTCGGCGACCTACGGCCTCGAGGTGGTCGCGGCCCAGTCGGGCGCCGCCGGACGCGCCCGGGCGCTGGCGGTGCTGGCGACCCTGCGCCCCCGCGAGGAGCAGCTGCAGGCCCTGGCCGGGGCCGACGCCGGCGCTCCCCCGCTCGGCTACCGCCTGCCGTTCGCGGTCACCACCCCCGCGTCCGCGGCCAGGCTGGCCCGCGCAGCTGCTCCCCGACCTCCTGCTCTCGGTCGGCAGCGCCTACGGGGCCAGCGCCGGAGACCGCCCGGGGCTGGTCGGGCTGGTGCGCTGGTCGGCCCAGCTGCAGGCCCAGGCCGCAGCCTGGGGCGCGGCGCCGACGCCGTTCCCCGGGCTCGCCACGCCGTGAGCACGCGGCCGGCGACGGGCGCGGTCGTCGTACCGGAGTCGTTCGCGGCGCTGCTGCGCGGGCGGCCCGCGGAGGGCTTCCAGACCGGCGACGCGTGGCTGGACCGGCTGCCCGGGCTGGTGCGCGCCTCGCTGGAGCGCTGGGAGCTGACCCCGGACGGGCCGGCCCGGCACGGCGTGTGCGCGCTCGTGCTGCCGGTGCGCCGCAGCAGCGGCGAGGCCGCCGTCCTCAAGGTCGCCTGGCCGCACCCGGAGGCGCGGCACGAGCACCTGGCCCTGCAGCTGTGGGGCGGCCACGGCGCGGTGCGCCTGCTCGCGGCCGACCCGGCGACCTGGACCATGCTGCTGGAGCGGCTCGACGCCGACCGCGACCTGCACGACGTCCCGGTCGACGACGCCTGCGCCACGATCGGTGACCTGCTCGGCCGGCTGGACCGCCCCGCCACGCCCCAGCTGACCCGGCTGAGCGGCGAGGTGCAGCGCCTGCTGGACGCGCTGGCGACACCACCGCCCGCCATCCCGCGCCGGTTCGTCGAGCAGGCCGTCGCCCTGGCCCGCGACCTGGTCCGCGACGGGCAGGTCGACGCCCGGCTGGTGCACACCGACCTGCACTACGCGAACGTCCTGGCCGCCGACCGCGAGCCGTGGCTGGCGATCGACCCCAAGGCCCTCGCCGCCGAGCCGGCGTTCGCCGTCGCGCCCGCCCTGTGGAACCGGTGGGACGAGGCGCTGGCCGGTCACGACGTGCGGGGGCACCTGCGCCGGCGCCTCGCGATCGTCTGCGAGCACGGCGGCATCGACGAGGACCGGGCCCGGGCGTGGACCATCGTGCGCGAGGTGCAGAACGCGCTGTGGGCCACGGGCAGCGCGGACGGTGCGGCCCGCGTCACGACCGCGGTGGCCATCATCAAGGCGATGAACGACTGACCCGGCCCCGGTCAGCTGCTCCAGCGGTACTCCACCTCGGGGCGTCCCTGCCCGGCGTACCGCGAGCGCCGCAGCGCCAGCCCGGTCTCGGCCAGGTGCTCGAGGTAGCGGCGCGCGGTCACCCGGGAGACGCCCACGCTCGCGGCGACCTCGGACGCCGAGCGTCCCTCCGACGCGGCGCTGAGCAGCCGCGAGACCTCGGCGAACAGCTCCTCGCTCATGCCCTTGGGCAGGTGCGTCGTGCCGGCCGCCCGCAGCCCGCTGAGGGCCAGGTCGATGTCCTGCTGGCTGGCCACCGCGGCCTCGCCGTCGACCTGCAGCCGGTAGTCGCGGTAGCGCTCGAGCCGGTCGCGCAGCGAGGCGAAGACGAACGGCTTGAGCAGGTACTGCACGATGCCGAGCGACACCGCCGCCCGTACGACCTGGAGGTCACGCGCCGAGGTGACGGCGATGACGTCGGCGGTGTGCCCGGCCGCCCGCATCGCGCGGACGATCTCCAGCCCGTGCCGGTCGGGCAGGTTCATGTCCAGCAGCACGAGGTCGACCCCGCCCTCGGCGAGCGCCTGCATCGCGGCCTGGCCGGTGCGGACCGTCGCGGCGACCTCGAACCCCTCGACCCGGCCGACGTACGCGGTGTGCGCGGCCGCGGCGACCGGCTCGTCCTCCACGACGAGCACCCGCAGCGGGGCGCTCACGGCTGCTCCCCCGGGATCGGCAGGCGCACGGTGAACCGCGCGCCGGGCGGCCCGTCCACCTCGATCGAGCCGCCGAGCCGCTCGACCGACTGGACGACGAGGGCGAGGCCGAGGCCCCGGCCTCCGGTGGCGCCCTCGGCGGCCGCCTTGGTGGACCAGCCCCGGCGGAAGGCCTGCATCGGGTCCGGGCCCGGAACCCCCGGGCCGGTGTCGGCGACGGTCAGCACGACGTACCCGTCCCGCACCCCGGCGTCGAAGCGCACCACCCGCTCGCCCTCCACCGCGGCCAGGGCGTCGAAGGCGTTGTCGACCAGGTTGCCGACGATCGTCACCAGGTCGCGCGACGGTGCGACACCGTCCGGGACCACGACGTGGTCGCCCACGACGAAGTCGATGCCCCGCTCGCTGGCCTGCGCCGACTTGCCCAGCAGCAGCGCGGCCAGCGCCGGCTCGTCCACGGCGCCGACCACCTCGTCGGTCAGCCGCTGCGCCAGCGAGAGCTCCTCGGTCGCGAACTCCAGCGCGTCCTGGGCCCGGTCCAGCTCGATCAGCGACACGACGGTGTGCAGCCGGTTGGCCGACTCGTGGGCCTGCGAGCGCAGCGCCTCGGTCAGGCCGCGGGCGGTGTCGAGCTCGCCGGTGAGGGCCTGCAGGTCGGTGCGGTCGCGGAGGGTGACCACGGTGCCGAGGTCGCGTCCCTGCCACTGCGCCCGGGCCTGGTTGAGCACCAGCACGCGCGCCGAGGTGACGTGCAGCTCGTCCTGCCGCGGGGTGCCCTCGACCAGGGTCCGCTCGAGCGGCGACACCAGGCCGAGCTCCGACACCGGCCGGCCGACCACGTCCTCGGGCAGGTCGAGCAGCCGCCGGCACTCGTCGTTGACCAGCCGCACGCGGCCGTCGCCGTCCACCAGCAGCAGCCCCTCGCGGACCGCGTGCAGGACGGCGTCGTAGTAGTCGTACATCGACTGCAGCTGCGCGGCGTCGAGCCCGTGGGTCTGGCGGCGGACCCGGCGCGCGACCAGCCAGGTGCCGAGGCCCGACAGCGCCGCCGCGAGCGCACCGGCCAGCGCCAGCGGCGGGCAGCTGCGCGGCGACCGCCTGCGCTGACGGCGCTGCGCCGGATGCCGACCGAGACCAGCCCGACCACCGCCGCGCCCCGCTCCACCGGTACGACGGCGCGCACGGACGGGCCCAGCGTGCCCCGGTAGCTCTCGACGAGGTCGCCACCGCGCTGGGCCGCCGCGATGTGGCCGAGGAACTGCTGGCCGATCTGCCGGGGGTCGGGATGGGTGTAGCGGGTGCCGGTGCGGCTCATCACCACGACGAAGTCGGTGCCGGTGTCGCGGCGCACGCGCTCGGCGACCGGCTGCAGCACGCCGTGTCGGGTCGCGGCCGGCCCACCGCGGCGACCACCTCGGGTGACGCGGCCACGGTGTGCGCGATCGCCAGCACCCGGTCGGCGGCCTGGTGCTCGCTGCTGCGCCGGGCCTGCAGGTACGCCGCACCGACCCCGGCGCCGACGACGAGGACCGCCACGAGCACCTGCAGGGCGAAGATCTGGGCCGCCAGGCTCCAGCGCCGGGGGTCCACCCGCGCCATACCCGTCACCACCCCGTCGGCGTGGCGATGCGGAACTCAATGAACACAACCGTGACCATAGTTCGGCCCGGGGGCAGCCTGTGACCCACAGCACTCCCCCGAGACGCCACCAGCGTCCCACCCCCACGGAGGAACGATGTCCGACTCAACCCTCACGGCCCCTTCGCCGTCGGTCCGCAAGGACCGGTCCCACTGGCTCTACATGGCGGTGGTCGTCGCCGTCGTGCTGGGCGTCCTCGTCGGCTGGCTGGCACCCGACCTCGGCAAGGAGCTGAAGGTCCTCGGCACCAGCTTCGTCAGCCTCATCAAGATGATGATCTCGCCGGTCATCTTCTGCACGATCGTGCTCGGCATCGGGTCGGTCCGCAAGGCCGCCAGCGTCGGCCGCGTGGGCGGCCTCGCCCTCGGCTACTTCGTCATCATGTCGACGTTCGCGCTGGCCATCGGCCTGGTGGTCGGCAACCTGATCCACCCCGGCACGGGGCTGGACATCCACACGACGTACAAGGCGGCGGCCGGTCGGTGAGGGCGAGGGCGGCCTGGTCGGCTTCGTCACCAGCATCATCCCGACGACGCTGGTCTCGCCGCTGGTCGGCGAGTCGGTGCTGTCGACGCTGTTCGTGGCGCTGCTGATCGGCTTCGCGGTGCAGGCCCTCGGGTCGACCGGGGAGGCGGCGCTGCGGGGGGTCGCCGTGTTCCAGAAGATCGTCTTCAAGGTGCTCGCCATGATCATGTGGGTCGCCCCGATCGGCGCCTTCGGCGCCATGGCCGGTGTCGTCGCCGAGACCGGCCTGGACTCGCTGAAGAACCTCGCGCATGCTGATGGTCGCCTTCTACATCACCTGCGCGGTGTTCGTGTTCGGCGTCCTCGGCACCCTGCTGCGGGTCGTCACCGGTCTCAACGTGTTCACGTTCCTGCGCTACCTGGGCCGCGAGTTCCTGCTCATCGTCTCGACGTCCTCCTCGGAGACCGCGCTGCCGCGCCTCATCGCCAAGATGGAGCACCTGGGCGTCGACCGCTCCGTCGTCGGCATCGTGGTGCCGACCGGCTACTCCTTCAACCTCGACGGCACCGCGATCTACCTGACCATGGCCTCGCTGTTCATCGCCGAGGCGACCGGCACCCCGCTGTCGCTCGGGGAGCAGATCTCCCTGCTGGTCTTCATGATCATCGCCTCCAAGGGTGCGGCCGGCGTCACCGGCGCGGGCCTGGCCACGCTCGCCGGCGGCCTGCAGTCGCACCGCCCCGACCTGGTCGACGGGGTCGGCATCATCGTCGGCATCGACCGGTTCATGTCCGAGGCGCGCGCCGTCACCAACTTCGCCGGCAACGCGATCGCGACGGTCCTCGATCGGCACCTGGGTCAAGGAGATCGACCGCGACCGGTGCGACCGGGTCCTCGCCGGCGAGCTGCCGTTCGACGAGCGGACGATGATCGACGACGACGAGACCGTCCGGGCGCGCCCCGCGAGCTCCCGCGAGCTGGAGCCCACCGCCGCCCACTGACCCCTCCGGACCCGGTGGTGCTGCACGGCGTACGTCGTGCAGCACCACCGGGTTCGTTCTGTTTCCGGCCGGGGGGACGGCGACCACGGCCTCCCGGGCACCCCCTCAGCAGTTCTCGAGGGCAGCCCGCATCCGGGCCCGCCCACGGTGCAGCAGGACCCGCTGGTTCGCGGCGCTGATGGCCAGGGCCGCACAGACCTCGTCCGAGGACAGCCCGTGCACGTCCCGCAGCGCCACCACCGTGCGCTGCCGCTCCGGCAGCCCGGTCAGGGCGCGGGCCACCTGTCCCCTGACCTCTCCGGCGACGGCGGCGTCCTCGGGTGAGGGCTGCCACGGCTGTGGGCTGCCCACCGGCGTCCAGTGGCAAGGCCACTCATCCTCCGGGCCGCGGAACCGCCGGGGGCCCACGGTCGGGCCGGACCGGTCGGCCGGGACGAGGGAGGACCACGGCACGGAGCGGGACTCGCGCACCCCCCGGGTGCGGCCCACGTTCGCCAGGATGCTGAAGACCCAGGTCCGCAGCGACGACCGGCCCTCGAACCGGTCCAGCCCACGGACGACCGCCAGCCACGTCTCCTGGACCACCTCCTGGGCGGAGGCGTCGGTGGACACGTACGTGCGGGCCACCCGCAGCAGCCTCGGTGACCACGCGTCGACCACCGCCGCGAACGCCGTCTCGTCCCCGCTGCGCAGACGCACCAGGAGCGCGTCCACCTCCGCGGCGGGCAGGCCGGCCTCGACGCCCACCGGCTGCCGATGGGGCGGAACGGGCGGGCGGGACCTCGGCCAGGACGGGCGCTCCTTCCACCCCCCGACGCACCGCACTATAGGGGCGGCGCCGCGGGGACGGGACCCGTCAGCAGGGTGGTCTCGCCGGACGGGCGCCGCGGCCGCGCTCCCGGGCCTGCGAGATGGCCCACGCGGCGTTGACCAGACCGATGTGGCTGAAGGCCTGCGGGAAGTTGCCGAGCAGCTCGCCGGACTCCTGGTCGACCTCCTCGGCCAGCAGCCCGACGTCGTTGACGAACGCGGCGGCCCGCTCGAACACCGCCGTGGCCCGGTCGACCTGGCCGGACAGGGCCAGCGCCTGCGCCAGCCAGAACGTGCAGAGCAGGAACGTGCCCTCCTCCCCGGCGAGCCCGTCGACGCCCTCGGTGGTGCGGTAGCGGTAGACCAGGCCCCGCTCGTCGGTCAGCCCCGCCTCGATCGCGTCGATGGTGCGCAGCATCCGCGGGTCGTCGGCCGGCAGGAACCCGACGATGGGCATCATGAGGTTCGAGGCGTCCAGGGCGGTCGAGCCGAACGACTGGGTGAAGGCGCCGACCTGCTCGTTCCACCCCTCGCGCAGCACCGTCGGTGAAGATCTCCTCCGGGTCCGTCTCCACCCCTCGACCCGGTCGGCCGCGCCGATCCGGTCCGCGAGCGCGATCGCCCGGTCCAGCGCGACCCAGCACATCACCTTGGAGTAGAGGAAGTCCCGCGGCTCACCGCGCACCTCCCAGATGCCCTGGTCCTTCTGCGTCCAGCTCGCGGCCGCGGCGTCGGCGCACGCCACCAGGAACCGCTGGGTGTCGGCGTCGATCCCGCCCAGCTGGTCGGTCAGCCGCAGCGCGGCGCCGAGCAGCTCGCCGTACACGTCGACCTGGCTCTGGTCCCACGCGCCGTTGCCCACCCGGACCGGGCGGCTGTCGCGCCACCCCTCCAGGTGCGGCAGCTCGCGCTCGCTGAGGTCGTGCTCGCCGCCGACGCCGAACATGATCTGCAGGCCCCGGTCCGGGCCGACCGAGGACGCCGCGGCGGTGGTCATGAAGGCGAAGAAGTCCTCCGCCTCGTCCGGGCAGGCCGCGACCCACAGGGCCTCCATGGTGAAGCTGGAGTCGCGCACCCAGGAGAAGCGGTAGTCCCAGTTGCGCTCGCCGCCGACGCCCTCGGGCAGCGAGGTGGTGGCGGCCGCGACGATCGCCCCGCTCGGCTGGTAGGACAGGCCCTGCAGCACGCGCCCGCTGTGGTGCACCAGGTCGCGCCCACGGCCCGTCGTAGGTCTGGTGCAGCGCCGACCACGTGCGCCACCCCTCGACCGTCGCGTCCAGCCGGGCGGCCAGCTCCTGCTGCGACCAGACCCGCGCCGGCACCTCGGACAGCGTCGAGCGGTGCAGCGCCAGGTGCAGCGACTGCCCCCGCTCCAGCCGGACGGTGCCGGAGGCCGTGCCGCGGTCGCAGGTCAGGGGCACGGGTGTGGTCAGCACCAGCCACTCGGCGCCGCCGCGGGCGGTGACGCCGCCGTCGACGGCGGTGAGCAGCGGTACGACGAGGCCGTACTCGGGGCGGGGGCGGTAGTCGATGGCCACCTCGACCTCGCCGCCGGTGCACTCCAGCCGGCGGACCAGCAGGTGCGGGGCGTCGACGCCGATGCGGTGGCCGTCGTTGTCGGGGCCGAACGCCAGCGCGTCGGTCAGCACCAGGGTGCCGTCCCTCCCGGTGAACGTCGTCTCGAGCACCAGGGTGCCGGTCGACGTACCGGCGGGTGCTCGACCAGTCACCGGTCGGCTGGACCTGCCAGTGGCCGGCGTGGTCGCCGAGCAGCCGGCCGAACACCGACGGGCTGTCGAAGCGGGGGAACGACAGCCAGTCGACCGAGCCGGCCGCGGGTGACCAGCGCGCTGGAGTGCCGGTCGGACAGGAGGGCGTGGTCGGCGATGGGGGTGCGGGACATGGCGGCTCCGATCGTGGGTATCGCGGTGCAGCTCAGGAACCGGCGAGCCGGGCCAGCCGGCTCCGGGCGGAGCGGAAGAAGGCCAGCGCGTCCTCCGGCGTGGCCACCTCGTCCCTGGTCACGAACGCGCCGAACGGCGCGTTCCAGAAGGCGTCCCGGACCGGCGGCCCGTCGTACGGCCCGACGTAGAGGTAGGGCTCGGCGATGGCGGCGTCGCCGGGGGACGCCCCGTAGTTGACGCGGTCGACGCTGATGGCGACGTCGAAGTGCTCGGGGTAGACCCGCGGGACGGCGTCGTCGGCCGCCCCCACCTCCGCGGCGAGCAGGGACAGCGCCCGGTCGCCCAGCGCGAACCACTGCGCCAGCGTCTCGGCCGCGCCCGGGTCGACCGTCAGGCGCTCATCGGGACGGAACGGCGTGCCGGGCGGGTACTTGGTCCAGGGGAACCCGGCCTCCACGCCCACCGCCTCGGCCGCCTCGCGGACGGTGGTGAGCGCGGCCCGGCGGGTCACCTCGGCGCCCACGAGCAGCGCGATGTCGGTGCCGACCAGCGCGAGCACCCGCCCCTCGTCGTCCAGCGGCGGCGTGCGCACGCCTCCGGGTCCGGGGCGCAGCGCGATCCGCCCGGTCGCGCGCTTGAGCGCAGCGCTCAGGACGTGCTCGGCGACCCGGTGCAACGACTCCCGGGTCGGGGCCAGCGGGCTGGACGTCGACTCGTGATCAGGCATGCCCTCTTCGTCTCGCCGACGTCCCAGACGTTTCACGCGACGCCCCAGGCGCCCGGAGGCACCCCGTGAAGCCCGCGGCCCCATGACGGTCCGAGCCGCGAGCCCAGCGTGGACGTCTCCCGCCCGGGCGCAGGACACTGGGCAGCGCAGGGAGAGATGAGGTCGGCAGCATGACCACTGTCTCCAGGGCCGTTGCAGGTCCGATCTCCCGCGGCACTCCGCAGCCGCCGGGACAGGACGTCCTCACCCGGTGCCCCCAGGACGGCCCGCGCCGCGGTGGGTGCCCTGGCGCTCACCCTGGGGCTGGGGCTGGCCGCCTGCGGGGGCAGCGGGTCCACCGGTACCGCCGCGTCATCGGGGTCACCGGTCCCGACAAGTCCGAGCATGACCGCAGGCTCCGGTGGCTCGTCCGGGGCGTCCCCCTCCACCGGGCAGGGAACGGCCACCGCCCCGTTCACCGGTGTGGTCGTCGCCGTGCGGGTCGCCGGCGGCAAGGTGGTCCCGCCGACCCACCGGGTGGACGTGCCGATGGGGCAACGGGTGCGGCTGCAGGTGGACAGCGACGTGGCCGACGAGGTCCACGTCCACGGCTACGACCTGAAGCAGGACGTCGCGCCGGGCGCCCCCGCCACGGTCGAGCTCGTCGCGGACCAGCCGGGACTGTTCGAGGTGGAGCTGGAGGAGGCCAAGCTCCAGCTGGTCCAGCTCGAGGTGCACTGAACGATGACCGTGTCGCTGGTGCCGTCGTTGACGGCGCACGGGGTGGTCAGTCGCCAGGACCTGCCGATCCCGCTGGTGTACCTGCTGGTCGGGTCGGTGGCGGCGCTGCTCGTGTCGTTCCTGGCGCTGGTGGTGCTGTGGCGGGAGCCGCGCCTGGACTGGGTGCACGCCGGGCGGCCCCTGCCGCCGCAGGTGCAACGGGTCCTGGACAGCCCGGCCCTGCGGACCGGGCTCCAGGTGCTGGGACTGCTGGCCGCGGCGTACGTGGCGGTGGCCGCCCTGTTCGGCCCGGACGACGACAGCAACCCGACCCCGGGGGTGGTCTACGTGCTGTTCTGGGTCGGCGTGCCGCTGCTGTCCATGCTGCTCGGACCGGTGTGGCGGCTGCTGAACCCGATCCGCACCATCGACACCGCCGTGACCCGGGCCACCGGCACCGACCCCGAGGCGGCCGCCTGGCCGCTGCCCCACCGGGTCGGGCACTGGCCGGCCGCGCTGATGCTGCTGGCCTTCGCCTGGATGGAGCTGGCCGCACCCGACAACACCAGCCGGCTGGTGCTGTGCCTGTTCTTCGGCACCTACCTGGCGGTCAACCTGCTCGCCGCCCTCGCCTTCGGCTCCCGCTGGTTCTCCCGCGGCGACGGGTTCGAGGTGTACTCCACCCTCCTGGGCCGCCTGTCCTGCCTGGGCCGGCGCGGCGACGGGCAGCTGGTGCTGCGCAACCCGCTTGCCGGGGTCGCCGGCACCCCCGCCGTGCCGGGGCTGTCCGGGGTGGTCTGCGTGCTGCTCGGCTCGACCGCGTACGACTCCCTGGGCAGCTCGCCCTGGTGGGTCAACGTGGTCCAGAGCGGACCGCTGCCGGCGACGCTGACCAAGACCCTCGGGCCTGGTCACCATGGTGGCCCTGGTCGGCCTGCTGTTCCTCAACGCCTCGCTGCTGGCCGGGTGGCGCTCGGACCTGCCCTCGGCGCGCCTCGTCGAGGAGTTCGCGCACACCCTCATCCCGATCGTGGCCGGCTACGTCCTGGCGCACTACTGGTCGCTGCTGGTCCTCAACGGGCAGAAGACGATCAGCCAGCTGTCCGACCCGTTCGCCACCGGCGCGAACCTGCTGGGCACCGCCCACCTGGTCGTGAACCCGACCCTGGCCGACCCGAACCTCGTCTCGCTGCTGCAGGTCACCGCGATCGTGCTCGGACACGTCGTGGCCGTGGTCCTCGCCCACGACCGCGCCCTGCGGCTGCTGCCGCGCCGGCAGGCGATGACCGGCCAGATCCCGCTGCTGGTGCTCATGGTCGGCTTCACGGTCGGCGGCCTCACCCTCCTGTTCGCGGCCTGAGCCCGGTCGGGCCGTCGGTCAGCCGACGCGACGGCGGCGGGTGAGGGCAGCGGCAGCCACGGCGGCCACCACCGCCGCACCGACGCCATAGACCCACCAGGCGACACCGGCCTCAGCGGACGGACCCTGCGCGCTGGCCCCGGCGGCCGAGGGTGCGGCCTGGGGGCGGGTGCCGGGCGCGGCGGCGGTGGCGGTGAAGCCGAAGCTCCCCGACACGGGGTGGCCGTCGATGGAGGTGACCCGCCACGTCACGGTGTACCGACCCGCCGGTGCACCGGGTTGGACCGCCTGGGTGACGCGGTTGTCCGTCACGCGCGTCCGCCCGCTCATCACCGGCCCACCGGGACCGGCCACGAGCACCGTGCTGCCCAGGGCCAGCGCCGGCTGGTCGAACGTCAGCGTGACCTGGCCCGGGACGGCGCCCACCGTGGACCCGTCGGCCGGGGACGTGCCGACGAGCGCGTCGTGCGCGCTGGCCACGGTCGCCGTACCGCCGGTCAGGACGGCGACGACGCCGAGCACGAGCAGCGCCCGCCACCACAGGCGGGGGCCCCTGACGTGGCTCATGCGCTCCCCCTGCCGGCGCGTCGGGTCGCGACCACACCGGCCGCCGCGAGCAGCGCGACCACCAGCGCCGCTCCCCCGAGCCAGCGGGCGACAGGGTCAGTCGGTGCGGCGGCGGTGTCCGACGCGTTCCGGGTCCCGGCGGTCGCGCCCGCACCGGTCGCCGGGGCGGCCACGGCGTCGTCGTCCGAACCCGTCGCCGCGGTGACCTCGAACGCCGGGGCGGGGTGCTCCGGTTCGGGCTGTCCGGCCCTGGCCGGCTGCGACCAGCTGACGACCTTGCCGTCGGAGTAGGTCTGGGTGACCGGCAGGACGAGCTCGCCGGGGGCGGGCAGCGGCCCGGCGCTGATCGCGAACTCCTGGTACTGCGACGGTGCGATCGCCGAGCCCGGGCTCGCCGTCCAGGTCACCACGTGCGGCGCCGTGGTCAGGGTCGTCCCGGAGACGTCGACGGGCTTGGGCAGCCTGGCGTCGGTGACGACCGCCCTCCATCCGGGGAGGGGCCGGGTGGACACCGAGCTCAGCGGGGTGTCCTGCGGCAGGGTCACGACGACCTTGGTCGTCGAGGCGGTCGGCGACTCGTTCGGCACCCGGAACGTCAGCTGGGCGAAGCTGCCGGAGGCCGTGGAGTCGGGGAGGACGTGGACGTGCGCCGCGGCGGCGCCGGCCGTTGCCAGGGTGGCGACCGCGGCGGCGGTCGCCACGGCGGCGACCCGGGTCGCCGCTCGGCGGCGGCCGAGGCCGCGGTGGGTGGTGGTGGTCATCGTGGTGCGCAGGGGCATGGGGTTCCTTCGAGGAGGTCGACGCGGCGGTCGCCGCAGCGCCGGCAGGGGAACGAGAGGCGAGGGTGCAGGCGGCGGTGGCCTGCGGCGGGTGATGGACCTGGCCTCGCCGGGCACGGCGGGGTCCGCGGAGGGCTCGGCAGGCCGGGTGCGGCCGGTGGTGGGCCGGGCGGGGCCGCTGGTGGGCCAGGTGGGTCAGGCGAAGCGGGCGAGCGGACGCGGCGGCCCGCGCCGCCCCACGCCGCTGGAGACCATTCGCCCGCCACCCAGCGCCGGGAACCAGGACGCGGTGCAGGCGATGCGGCGGTGCCGCAGCACCGGGGCGACGCGACGGCAGAGGGCGGGCAGGAGCAGGGTGAAGAGGAGCCACAGGGCGCGTTCGCCCCGGGCCAGCAGCACGGCCAGGGCGACGGTGGCGGCGGCGTGTGCCAGCACCATCAGCAGCGGCGTGGACGCCGGTGCCACCGAAGCCGCCGGGCCGGCAGCGCAGAGCGTCACCGACGTGGAGCCGTGGAGGTGCGACATCGGCATGGTCATCGTGCTGCACCCGGCGACCGGCGCCAGGGCCATGAACGCCACGTGCAGACCGGCCTGGACGCCGGCGAGACCCAGCGTCACCCCGGCCGTGCCCCGCTTCCGGCCGGTCAGCAGGACCGACCCGGCCGCGACACCCGCCGCCAGGAACGTCAGCACCACCGGCCGCGGGGTGGGGCCGCCGGACACGGTGTGCGCGAGCAGGGCGAGGGCGAAGGCAACGGTGCCGAACGCGGCGGCGCGCGCGAGACGCAACGCACCCACGGCCGGCGAGCTCATGGCGTCCACCCTAGCCACCCGGCCGGGCGCGCGGTCGGGGTGTTAACGGGGCGTGAGGATCGGGCGCCCGGGCGTTAGGGGGCCGTTAGCAACGGGTGCCGCGCCTCGGCGGAGAGCCAGACTCGGCACGTGGTCGAACCGGCCACCTGACGACTGGAGCAGCTGCCATGGCCGACCTGGTGTTCGTGATCCTCACCGTCGTGTTCTTCGCCGGCATGGCGCTGGTCCTCAAGGGGGTCGAGCGGCTGTGAGCCTCGAGAACGCCGCGGGCCTCCTCCTCTCCGTCCTCCTCCTCGGCTACCTCGTCGTGGCCCTGCTGTTCCCGGAGCGTTTCTGAGATGTCGGACACCACCGCCGGACTCCTGCAGGTCGGTCTGCTGCTCGTCGCGCCTGGCCGTGTGCTACCGGCCGCTCGGGGCCTACATGGCCCGCGTCTACACCAGTGAGCACGACACCCGCGTGGAGCGCGTCATCTACCGCGTCGTCGGCGTCGACCCCAAGGCCGACCAGCGCTGGCCGGTCTACGCCCGGGCGCTGCTCGCCTTCTCCGCCGTGTCCGTCCTGGGTCTGTATGCGCTGCAACGGTTCCAGCCGCACCTGCCGCTGAGCCTGGGCTTCCCCGGCGTCGCGCCGGACCAGGCGTTCAACACCGCGGCGTCGTTCGTGACCAACACCAACTGGCAGTCCTACTCGGGCGAGTCGACCATGGGCCACCTGGTCCAGATGGCCGGGCTGGCGGTGCAGAACTTCGCCTCCGCCGCCGTCGGCATGGCCGTCGCGGTGGCCCTGGTCCGCGGCTTCACGCGGTCACGCACCGACCGGGTCGGGAACTTCTGGGTGGACCTCGTCCGCGGCATCCTGCGGATCCTGCTGCCCCTCGCGGTCGTCGGCGACCGTCGTCCTGGTCGCGCTGGGCGCCGTGCAGAACCTCTCCGCCGGCACCGCGGTCACCACGCTGGCCGGGCCGGTCGCAGACCATCACCGGTGGGCCCGGTGGCCTCCCAGGAGGCCATCAAGGAGCTGGGCACCAACGGCGGCGGCTTCTACAACGCCAACTCCGCGCACCCGTTCGAGAACCCGAACGCCCTCTCCAACATCCTCGAGATCTTCCTGCTGCTGCTCATCCCCGTCTGCCTGACCTACACCTTCGGCCGGATGGTCAAGGACAAGCGGCAGGGCTACGCGATCCTCGGCGCCATGGCCTCCCTCTGGGCGCTGATCGTGGTCGGCATCTCGGTGCTGGAGGCCGCCCACCCCGGCACGGCGCTGCGGCTCGCCGGCGCGTCGATGGAGGGCAAGGAGACCCGCTTCGGTCCGGCCGCCTCGTCGCTGTTCGCGGCGTCGACGACCGGCACGTCCACCGGTGCGGTCGACTCCTTCCACTCCTCGTTCACCGCCCTCGGCGGCGGGCTGGCCATCTTCAACATGGGCCTGGGCGAGGTCGCGCCCGGCGGGGTCGGCTCCGGCCTCTACGGGATGCTCGTGCTGGCCATCGTGACCGTGTTCGTCGCCGGGCTCATGGTCGGGCGCACCCCGGAGTACCTGCGCAAGAAGATCACCGCCCGCGAGATCAAGCTCGTCTCCCTCTACATCCTGACGATGCCGGTCCTCGTGCTGGCCGGGACGGGCCTGGCGATGGGCCTGCCCGGCCCGAAGCAGTCGATCCTCAACCCGGGCCCGCACGGCCTGTCCGAGGTGCTCTACGCGTTCATGTCGGCCGGCAACAACAACGGCTCCGCGTTCGCCGGGCTGTCGGCCAACACCGGCTTCTACAACACCGCGCTCGGGCTGGTGATGCTCGCCGGCCGCTTCGTCCCCATCGTGCTCGCGCTCGGGCTGGCCGGGTCGCTGGCGGCGCCAGCAGCCGGTCCCCGAGACCGCCGGCACGCTGCCGACCCATCGCCCGCTGTACGTCGGGATGCTCGTCGGCGTCGTCATCATCGTCGCCGGCCTGACCTTCTTCCCCGCGCTGGCCCTCGGACCGATGGCGGAGGGCCTGTGATGCCCCTCCTCACCGGTCACACCCCTCGACGACCTCGCTCAGCAGAAGGACCTGCCCCCGTGACCACCCCCGAAGCCCAGGCACCGACACGAGTCCAGGCCGGCCTGCTCGACCCGAGGATGCTGCTGACCTCGCTGCCGGCCGCCGTCGGCAAGCTCGACCCCCGCGTGATGGTGCACAGCCCCGTCATGTTCGTCGTCGAGGTCGGCGCGGTGCTGTCCACGGTGCTCGCGGTCGTCCACCCCAGCCTGTTCGCGTGGTCGGTCGTCGTGTGGCTGTGGCTCACCGTCGTCTTCGCCAACCTCGCCGAGGCGGTGGCCGAGGGCCGGGGCAAGGCCCAGGCGGCCACGCTGCGGCGGGCCAAGACCGAGACCGATGGCTCGCCGGCTGCTGGCCGACGGCACCGAGGAGGCCGTCACGGGCACGGCCCTGCAGCTCGGCGACCGGGTGGTGGTCGAGGCGGGCGAGGTCATCCCCGGTGACGGCGACGTCGTGGACGGCGTCGCCAGCGTCGACGAGTCCGCGATCACCGGTGAGTCGGCCCCGGTGATCCGGGAGTCCGGTGGCGACCGCAGCTCGGTCACCGGCGGCACCAAGGTGCTGTCCGACCGCATCGTCGTCCAGATCACGGCCAGGCCCGGCGAGAGCTTCATCGACCGGATGATCGCCCTGGTCGAGGGCGCGTCGCGGCAGAAGACGCCCAACGAGATCGCGCTGAACATCCTGCTGGCCAGCCTGACGATCGTGTTCCTGATGGCCACCGTGACGCTGCAGCCCTTCGCCATCTACTCCGGAGCGCGAGCAGTCGCTGATCGTGCTCGTCGCGCTGCTGGTGTGCCTGATCCCGACCACGATCGGGGCGCTGCTGTCGGCCATCGGCATCGCCGGGATGGACCGCCTCGTGCAGCACAACGTGCTGGCCATGTCCGGCCGCGCCGTCGAGGCGGCCGGCGACGTCAACACGCTGCTGCTGGACAAGACCGGCACCATCACCCTCGGCAACCGGCAGGCCGCCGAGTTCATCGCCGTCCACGGCGTCGACGACGGCGCGCTCGCGGACGCCGCGCAGCTGTCCAGCCTGGCCGACGAGACGCCCGAGGGCCGCTCCATCGTGGTCCTGGCCAAGACCGCCCACGGCCTGCGGGAGCGGGCGCCGGGCGAGCTGGGCACCGCCCACTTCGTCCCGTTCACCGCGCAGACCCGGATGAGCGGCGTGAACCTCGACGGCGGCCGGCAGATCCGCAAGGGCGCCGCCGCGGCGGTCATGAAGTGGGTGCGCGACCACGGCGGCCACCCCACCGAGGACGTCGGCGCCATCGTCGACGCCATCTCCACCAGTGGCGGCACACCGCTGGTCGTCGCCGAGCGCGTGGACGGGCAGCCGGCCCGGGCGCTGGGCGTGATCCACCTCAAGGACGTCGTCAAGGAGGGGATGCGCGAGCGCTTCGAGGAGATGCGGCGCATGGGCATCCGCACCGTGATGATCACCGGCGACAACCAGCTCACCGCCAGGGCGATCGCCGACGAGGCCGGGGTGGACGACTTCCTGGCCGAGGCCACCCCCGAGGACAAGATGGCGCTGATCAAGGCCGAGCAGGAGGGCGGCCGCCTGGTCGCCATGACCGGCGACGGCACCAACGACGCGCCGGCCCTGGCCCAGGCCGACGTCGGGGTGGCGATGAACACCGGCACGTCGGCGGCCAAGGAGGCGGGCAACATGGTCGACCTCGACTCCAACCCGACCAAGCTGATCGAGATCGTCGAGATCGGCAAGCAGCTGCTGATCACCCGCGGGTCGCTGACGACGTTCTCCATCGCCAACGACATCGCCAAGTACTTCGCGATCATCCCGGCCATGTTCGCCGGCGTCTACGCGGGGCTGGGCACGCTCAACATCATGCGGCTGTCCAGCCCGGAGTCGGCGATCCTGTCGGCCGTCATCTTCAACGCGCTCATCATCATCGGGCTCATCCCGCTGGCCCTGCGTGGCGTGCGCTACACCCCGGCCTCGGCCGGCGTCGATGCTGCGCCGCAACCTCGGCATCTACGGCCTCGGCGGCATCATCGCGCCGTTCGTCGGCATCAAGGTCATCGACCTGCTGGTGTCCCAGATCCCCGGCATCAGCTGACAGAAGGAAGACCCACCCGTGGCAACCCGAACTCCCCCGGCACTGCGGCAGTACTCCGCCGCGCTGCGGATGCTGCTGGCGCTGACCGTGATCGTGGGTCTCGCCTACCCCCTGGCCATGACCGGCCTGGCGCAGGTCGCCCTGGGCTCCCAGGCGAACGGGTCGATGCTGTCGCGGGCCGGCAGGCCCGTCGGGTCGGCCCTGATCGGCCAGGCGTTCACCCGACCCGTCATGGAGCACGGGAAGCCGAGGAAGGACGCGGACGGCAACGTCGTGACGGCAGCCGACCCGGCGTACTTCCAGAGCCGTCCGTCGGCGGCCGGGACGGGGTACGACCCGCTGGCCACCTCCGCCTCCAACCTCGGCCCGGAGAACAAGGACCTCGATCGCCGCCTACCGGGAGCGCCGCGCCGCGGCGGCCAGGCTGGACGGCGTCGCTCCCGGCCCGCGTCGCCCCCGACGCGCTGCAGGCCAGCGGCTCCGGTCTCGACCCGGACATCAGCCCCGCGTACGCCGCCGAGCAGGTGGACCGCGTGGCGCGCGTGCGCGGCCTGAGCCCGGTCGTCGTCCGCGCGCTGGTGGCCCGGCACACCCAGGCCCCGGATGCTCGGGTTCCTCGGTGAGCCCGCGGTCAACGTGCTGGAGCTCAACCTGGCGCTGGACGCCGCGGGCCGTTGACCCCGAGGCTCGTCGGAGAGTGGGAGAGTGCATGTCATGGGGCGCGGCAGGCTACGGGTCTACCTCGGTGCGGCACCCGGGGTCGGGAAGACCTACGCGATGCTCGACGAGGGCCGCCGCCGGGCCGAGCGCGGCACCGACGTCGTCGTCGGGTTCGTGGAGACCCACGGCCGCCGGCACACCGCCGAGCTGCTCGAGGGCCTGGAGATCGTCCCCCGCCACGAGCTCACCCACCGCGGAGCCGTCTTCACCGAGATGGACGTCGACGCCGTGCTGGCCCGCCACCCCGCCGTGGCGCTGGTCGACGAGCTCGCGCACACCAACGTCCCCGGCTCGCGGAACGAGAAGCGCTGGCAGGACGTCCAGGAGCTGCTCGCCGCGGGCATCGACGTCGTCTCGACGGTGAACATCCAGCACCTGGAGTCGTTCAACGACGTCGTCGAGAAGATCACCGGGGTGCCGCAGCGGGAGCGGATCCCCGACGCGGTGGTGCGCGCGGCGGACCAGGTCGAGCTGGTCGACATGGCACCCGAGGCCCTGCGGCGCCGGATGGCCCACGGCAACGTCTACTCGGCCGAGAAGGTCGACGCCGCGCTCGGCAACTACTTCCGCGTCGGCAACCTCACCGCGCTGCGCGAGCTCGCCCTGCTCTGGACCGCCGACAAGGTCGACGAGGCGCTGCAGATCTACCGCGAGCAGAACGCCATCGAGGAGACGTGGGAGGCCCGCGAGCGCGTCGTCGTCGCCCTGACCGGGGGGCCGGAGGGCGAGACCCTGATCCGTCGCGCGGCACGCGTCGCCGCCCGCTCCTCCGGCGGCGACCTGCTCGCGGTGCACGTCACCCGCTCCGACGGGCTCACCGGCGCCAACCCCGCGGACCTGGCCGCGCAGCGACAGCTGGTCGAGACCCTCGGTGGGACCTACCACCAGATCGTCGGCGACGACGTGCCGGACGCCCTCCTGGAGTTCGCCCGCGCGGAGAACGCCACGCAGCTCGTGCTCGGCGTCAGCCGCCGCTCGCGGCTGGCCGCGATGCTGACCGGCCCGGGCATCGGCGCCGACATCATCCGGCACTCCGGCGACATCGACGTCCACCTCGTGACGCACCACCAGATGGGCAAGGGCTACGGGCTGCCGCGCCCCCACGGCAGCCTGACCCGCCGCCGGCGGCGGCAGGGCTACGTCCTCAGCCTGCTGCTGCCCGTGCTGCTCACGCTGGCGCTCGTGCCCGCCCGGCAGCACCTGAACCTCGTCAGCGACGTCCTGCTGTTCCTGCTGGTGGTGGTGGTCGTGGCCCTGGTCGGCGGGTTCGTGCCGGCCATGGTGGCCGCCGTCGGCGGGTCGCTGCTGCTCAACTACTTCTTCGCCCCGCCGCTGCACCGGTTCACCATCCGGGAGACGAACAACGTCCTGGCCCTCGGTGTCTTCGTCGTGGTCGCGGTGCTGGTCAGCTCCGTGGTGGACCTGGCCGCCCGGCGTACCCGGCAGGCGGCACGGGCGACGGCGGAGGCGGAGACCCTGGGCACGCTCGCCGGCAGCGTGCTGCGGGGCGAGACGGCGCTGCCCGCGCTGCTGGAGCGGGTGCGGGAGGCGTTCGGGCTCTCGTCGGTCACCCTGCTGGAGCTGACGACGGCCGCCGAGACCCACCACGGGGCGGCCGCCCGCGGCCCGGCCGACGAGTGGACGGTCGTGGCCAGTGCCGGCACCCAGCGGTGCGAACGCCCCCAGGACGCCGACACCGAGGTGCCCGCCGGCGACACCCTCATGCTCGCCCTGCGCGGGCGCCCGCTGCTGGCCGAGGACCAGCGCGTCGTCGGTGCGTTCGCCGCCCAGGCGGCCGTGATCCTCGAACGGCACCGGCTGGCCGAGGCCGCGGCCGCCGCCGAGCCGCTGGCCGCAGGCGGACCGCACCCGCACGGCGCTGCTCGCCGCGGTCGGGCACGACCTGCGCAGCCCGCTCGCGTCGGCCAAGGCGGCCATCACCAGCCTGCGCAGCAAGGACGTCAGCTGGACGCCGCAGGACCGCGACGAGCTGCTCCTGACGGCCGACGAGTCGCTGGACCAGCTCGCCCGGCTGGTGAGCAACCTGCTGGACATGAGCCGGCTGCGCGCCGGCGCCATGTCGGTGCTGAGCCGTCCCGTCGCCCTCGAGGACGTCGTCCCCCTGGCGCTGGACGAGCTGGGGCCGTCCGGGCGCCGGGTCGTGGTCGACGTCCCGGACGACCTGCCGTACGTCCAGGGCGACGCGGGGCTGCTGGAACGGGTGGTCGCCAACCTGGTGACCAACGCCCTGCGGTACTCCCCGCCCGGACACCCCACCGGTCGTCACCGGCAGCCGGCTCGGCGACCGGGTGGAGCTGCAGGGTCATCGACCGCGGACCGGGCATCCCCCCGGCCGACCTGGAACGGGTCTTCACCCCCTTCCAGCGGCTGGGTGACACCGACAACACCACCGGAGTGGGCCTCGGGCTGGCGCTGTCGCGCGGCCTGTCCGAGGCCATGGGCGGCACGCCTCACCCCGGAGGAGACCCCGGGCGGCGGCCTGACGATGGTCGTCTCGCTGCCCGTCGCGCCCGCCCCCGACGAGCTCCAGGCGGCGACGCAACCCGGCCGGCGCGAGCGGGAGCGGGCGGGCGCGGACGTCCCGGCCGCGCCCCGTCGGGACCCCGCATGACCCGGGTGCTCGTGATCGACGACGAGCCGCAGATCCTGCGGGCCCTGTCCATCAACCTGCGGGCGCGCCACTACGAGGTGACCACGGCCGCCACCGGCACCGAGGCCCTCTCGGCCGCGGCCCGGGACCGCCCCGACCTGGTCATCCTCGACCTGGGCCTGCCCGACCTCGACGGCGTCGACGTCGTCCGCGGCCTGCGCGGGTGGAGCAGCGCACCGATCATCATCCTGTCCGGCCGCAGCGACAGCGCCGACAAGGTGGACGCCCTCGACGCCGGCGCGGACGACTACCTCACCAAGCCGTTCGCCGTCGACGAGCTGCTCGCCCGGATCCGGGCGGTCTCCCGACGGGCCACCCCGGCCGACAGCACGCCGGTCGTCACCTTCGGCGCGGCCACGGTGGACCTCGCCGCCCGGCGCGTCACGGTCACCGAGGGAGCAGCCGTCGACCGACGTCAGGCTCACCCCGACCGAGTGGCACCTGCTCGAGGTCCTGCTGCGCCACCCGGGCAAGCTGCTGAGCCAGCGCCAGCTGCTGGCCGAGGTGTGGGGTCCCGGCTACGAGACGGCCGGCGGCAACCTGAGGGTCTACATGGCGCAGCTGCGGCGCAAGCTCGAACCGAACCCGGGGCGCCCGCGGCACCTGCTCACCGAACCCGGCATGGGTTACCGCTTCCAGCCGAACGCCGGCAGCTGACGAGGGCCGCGGTCGGCGCGACTGCGCTAACCAGCAGCCGACCGCGGCCGAGTACGGCGAGGTCACCTCCGCCGTCCTCACGTCGGTGCGGTACGTCGACTCCCCTGAGGTCCCCGGCAACAAGCAACACGCCAACCATCACCCGCCGGGCAGCGGATCATTCCCGCGCGCAAAGGAACGCTGCCTCATGTCCCTTGGTCACGCCCGCCTGCTGACGAGCAACGGCGGAGGGGTCCCGTCCATGACGGGGCTCGCCGCCTCGTACGCGTGGGCGATCCGCAGGACGTCATGGTCACCGTGACGCCTTCCGATGATCTGGATGCCCATCGGTAGCCCTCGCGCATCCAGGCCCGCGGGCATGGCTGCCACCGGGTGGCCGGCCATCGTCCACGGGACGACGGTCTCCATCCACCGGTGGTAGGTGTCCATGGGTCGGCCGTCGATCGTCTCCGGCCAGTGCACCGACTTGTCGAACGGGAACACCTGGGCGCTGGGCGCCACCACGAAGTCGTAGGTCTCGAACATGTCGACCACGGCGGCATACCAGGCGTCTCGGGCGGCGGCCGCCCGGGTGAGGTCGAGGGCGGTGAGGCGGAGCCCGTACTCGATCTCCCAGACCAGCTCCGGCTTCATCAACGCACGCGTTGCCGGGTCCTCGTACAGGTCCGCGTAGCGCAGGTTCCCCCAGGAGCGCCACGCCAGGTACGACTGCCAGATGTCCTGCGGGGCAAAGCTCGGCAGCGCGGGCTCGACCTCGCACCCGAGGTGCCCGAAGGTCGCCAGCGCCGACTCGCACAGCGCGAGCACTCCGGGCTCGGTCGCGAGGTAGCCGTCCCAGTCACCGATCCAGGCGATCCGCGTCCGGCGGAAGTCTCGGTCGAGGTCGGCCGACAGGTGCGCCGGGTCCTCGTCGATGCCAAGGGGCGCGCCGGTATCGGGCCCAGCCATGGTCGACAGCAGCTGTGCGACATCGGCCGTCGTGCGCCCCATCGGCCCGTTCACGCTGCCGTAGGGGATGAATCCCGGCTCCGGGACCCGGCCCCAGGAGGGCCGGAGACCGATGACGTTGTTGAAGGCGGGCGGGTTACGCAGCGAACCCATGTTGTCCGACCCGTCCGCGACCGGGACCATTCGAGCCGCCAGCGCTGCGGCTCCGCCGCCGCTGCTGCCGCCCGCGGTACGGGACGGGTCGTAAGGATTTCCGGTGGTGCCCCACACCTCGTTGTAGGTCTGCGACCCGAGGCCGAACTCGGGCGTGTTGGACTTGCCGATGATGACGGCGCCGGCCGCCCGGAGGCGAGCGACGTAGCGATCGTCGGCCTCGGCGACGCGGTCCGCGAAGATCCGTGACCCCGAGGTGTGAGGCAGCCCCCTGGCCGCGGCCAGGTCCTTGACCGCATGCGGGAAGCCGTGCATCCACCCGCGGGTATGACCGGCCGCCAGCTCGCCGTCGCGCTGCCGCGCCTCGGCCAGCAGCTCCTCGCGGTCGCGGAGTGCGACGATCGCGTTGAGCACCGGGTTGTACCGCTCGATCTGCGCCAGGTAGGCGGTCATCACGTCAACGCACGACACCTCGCGCCGGTGGATGAGGCCCGAGAGCTCGAGCGCCGAGTGTTCGACGAGACGTGCCTGCTCTGCAGTCGGTTCGCTCACGCCATGTCACTCCGCTCCAGCACGGGACTCCCCGATCAACATACGCCCATGGCTCGTCGCGCGGCTGCCCGGCGTGGCAGCCAGCTCAGGGCAGGAGCGGCATGAGGAGACTGCCGATGCCGAGGACGACGAACCCGACGACGAAAGCAACCACGGTGAAGCCCATCACCCTGCGGATGTTGAGCTTGGCGATCGCAAGGACGGGCAGCAGCCAGAACGGCTGGATCATGTTGGCGACCGCCTCACCGTTGGCCACGGACATCGAGATCTTGCCGAGGTATGCCGGGGAGGAGTGGCCCAGCTGGACGGCCGCGCTGACGGCGACCGGACCCTGGACGCCCCAGTGGCCGCCACCGGAGGGGACGAACAGCGAGATCACCACGGAGGCAATGTAGTTCAGCAGCGGCAACGTGTAGTAGGTCGCGTGCGACACGATCGCCGAGGCGATGACCGTCTGAAGCGGGTTGACGCCGGAGTGCGAGGTGTAGCCCAGCAGCCCGATGATCCCTCCATAGAGCGGGTACTGCAGCAGGAGCGGTCCGGCGGTCTTGGCGGCCTCGGTGAACGCCCGGATGAAACGGATGGGTGTCCAGTGGAAGAGCGCACCGAGGATGAAGAAGAGCATGACCATCGAGGCGATGTTGAGGGCGAAGCCGCTCCGCACGAAGTACACCGCGCCGGCCACGAACACGAGCACGTTGAGGATCCACAGGTTCTCGAGCCGCTCGGCCATGGTGAGTGGGCCACCCTGGCGAGCGGCGGCCGTGGTCTGGTCCAGCGCCAGCAGCGCCTCGAGGTCGACATCCGCCTCCTCCGTCGACTCCTGGGGGCGCGGCGACATCCGGTGGACGACGAACCCGATGACCACGGCAAGCACGAGCATCGGGACAAAGCTGTAGGGCCGGAAGATCGTGTCGCTGAGCGGCACCACCTGATGGGTCTGCGTCCAGATGATGTTGAGCTTGCTCAGCTTGTCGGTGTTGGCAAGAGCAATGGAGCTGGAGAGACCTCCGGTCCACACCATGTAGCCCATGTACCCGGCTGCGACCAGATAGGCGAAGTTGACCGTCCGCAGCCTCGCGAACACCTGGCGCGCCAGCAAGGCACCCACGACGAGGCCCAGGCCCCAGTTGACGAGACACGCCAAGGCCGCGACTCCGAAGCACAGCAGCCCGCCCTGGGCCTGGTTCTTCGGCTTGCTCGCCAGCCACTGCAGGCCGCGCTTGACGATCGGGGCCTCGGCCAGCGTGTAGCCACCCACCAGGATGAGGATCATCTGCATGGCGAAGGTGAAGATGTTGCCCTCGCCCCAGACGCCCTTGTACCAGCCGTCGACGACGCCGCCGAGGCTGGCGCCGGGCACGAAGGCGAAGATGAGGGCGACGACGAGCAGGGTCAGGATGACGGCGAAGAGGTAGGGGTCCGGCATCCACTTCTCGACGTACCGGACGGACAGATCGGTGAACCGGTGCAGCGGGCCGGGACGACCGGCGCTGACCTCCTGGTCCTCGTTCAGGACGACGTCGTGACCACGAGACATGGGTGCCTTTCTTGCTGAGGTGGGGGCCGCGCCAGGCGCGGTGAAAGTATGCGGCGTCCTCGCCCTCGAACGGCGGACCCCAGCGCCGGGTGTCGTTCCCCGCCTCGACGCTTTCGACCTCGAACACGTCCGCGCCGAGGTCGGCCAGGATCGCCGTGGTTCCCGGCGCTCGGCCCTGGGCGGCCCCCTCGTCGCGCTGCCCGCCCGGGCCGGCCGGTTTCCGCCCCCGCCAGGGGCACTCCTCCACTATTCGTTGGAACAACGTAGGGTGGACTCGGCCTCCCGTCGAGGAAGGCCGACGGAGGACACGTGATGACGGGCCTGGGCGTCGTGCCGCTGGTCGACGAGGGGCTGGGGAACTCGGCCTACCTGCTGGACCTGGGTGACGGGCGAGCCCTGGCGGTCGACGCCGGTCGCGACCTGCGCCGGCTCCGGGCTGCCGCCGAGGCCCGCGCGCTGACCGTGGCCTTCGCCGCCGACACGCACCTGCACGCCGACTTCCTCACCGGTGCTCTCGAGCTGGCCGCCAGTGACGGCGCGCAGGTGCTCGCCGCGAGCGCCGGTGAGCGGCAGTACCGGCACACCGCCCTCCGTGACGGCGACGAGGTGGACCTGGGTGGTCTGCGGCTGCGGGTGCTGGCGACGCCGGGGCACACCCACGAGCACATCGCGTTCGCGCTCCTCGACGGCCCGAGCACGGTCGGGGTGTTCACCGGTGGCTCCCTCCTGGTGGGTGCGGCGGCCCGGACCGACCTCGTCGATCCCGGACGGACCGAGGAGCTGGCGCGGGCGCAGTACCGGTCGCTGCAGCGCCTGGCGCGCCTGGACGACGCGGTCGCCGTGTGGCCCACCCACGGCGCGGGGTCGTTCTGCTCGGCTCCGCCGGCAGCCGAGCGGACCTCGACGATCGGGGCGGAGAAGGCCACGAACGCCCTGCTGCGTGCGGAGTCCGAGGACGCGTTCGTGCAGGCGCTGCTCGCCTCCCTGGGCAGCTACCCGCCGTACTTCGGGCGCCTGCCGGAGCTGAACCGCCGGGGACCGGCCCTGGTCGGGGACTCGGCGACCCTGCCCGGACTCAGCCGCCGCGGACGTGGCGCGGCTGCGGCCGCGGGCGCCGAGGTCGTCGACGTCCGTCCGGTCGCCGACTTCTCCGCCGGCCACGTCCCCGGCGCGGTCTCCATCCCGCTGCGTGCGGCGTTCGCCACCTGGCTGGGCTGGATCGTCACCCCCGACCGTCCCCTGGTCGTCGTCCGGGGCGTCGACCAGGACCCCGGCGAGGTCGCCTGGCAGGCCCTGAAGATCGGCTACGACAACCTCGCCGGTGAGCTCGCCGGCGGCATGGGCGCATGGACCGCCGCCGGCCGGGCTGTCGCGACCATCCCCCTCATCGAGGCCGGCGCGATGAGCGGCGCGACGGCCGGCGCCGCGGTGCTGGACATCCGGCAGGACAGCGAGTTCACCGCCGGGCACGTGCCCGGCGCGACGCACGTCGAGCTGGGCGACCTGCCGGCCCGCACCGACGCCGTCCCCAGCGGCCCCACCGTCGTGATGTGCGGGCACGGAGAGCGCGCGATGGGCGCCGCGAGCCTGCTGGCCCGCGCCGGTCGCACCGACGTCGCCGTACTGGTCGGCGGGCCCGACGACTGGGCCGAGGCGACCGGCGGGACGCTGCAGGTGGGCGGATGAGCTCCGCCGTCGGCGCCGGCCCGGCCCGCGGACCGCGCCCGGTCACCCTGGGGCTGCGCGCCAACGCCGCCCAGTTCACGCTGCTCGTGGCCGTCAACGCCCTGGTCGGCGGGATGCTCGGGCAGGAGCGCACCGTGCTGCCGCTGCTGGCCGACGCGCACGTTCCACCTCACCGCGTACACCGCCGCGCTGACCTCCATCCTCGCGTTCGGGGTGGCCAAGGCCGCGACCAACTACGTCGCCGGCACCTGGTCGGACCGGTACGGCCGCAAGCCGGTGCTGGTGGCCGGCTGGCTGGTCGGCCGTGCCGGTCCCGTTGCTGCTGATCTGGGCGCCGTCCTGGGGCTGGGTCGTGGCCGCCAACGTCCTGCTCGGCGTCAGCCAGGGCCTGACCTGGTCGACCACGGTGATCATGAAGATCGACCTCGTCGGTCCGGCCCGGCGCGGGTTCGCGATGGGCCTGAACGAGGCCGCCGGCTACGGGGCCGTCGCGGTGACGGCGCTGGTCACCGGCTACCTGGCGCAGGCGTACGGGCTGCGCCCGGCACCGTTCCTGCTCGGGCTCGCGTTCGCCGCGCTCGGCCTGGGCCTGTCCACCCTGGCGGTGCGCGAGACCCGCGGGCACGCCCGGCTCGAGGCGGCCACCCACGTGGCCCGCTCCGACGGCCGCCACGACCACCTGCACGACGAGCTCACCGACCGGCAGGTGTTCACCCAGACCAGCTTCACGCGAGCCGGCGCTGTCCTCGGCCAGCCAGGCCGGGCTGGTGAACAACCTCAACGACGGCCTGGCCTGGGGCCTGTTCCCGCTCCTGTTCGCCGCCGCCGGGCTCTCCGTGGCCCGCATCGGTGTGCTGGCCGCGCTCTACCCGGCGGTCTGGGGCCTCGGGCAGCTCGTCACCGGCGCCCTGTCCGACCGGTCGGGCCGCAAGTGGCTGATCGCGGCGGGCATGTGGGTGCAGGCGGCTGGCCCTCGCGCTGGTCGCCGTGAGCCACGGCTTCGCCGTCGTGGGCGCCCGCGGCGGTCGCTCCTGGGCGCCGGGACGGCGATGGTCTACCCGACGCTGCTGGCCGCGATCGGCGACGTCGCCCACCCGGCCTGGCGTGCCCGGTCGGTCGGCGATCTACCGGCTCTGGCGCGACGGCGGCTTCGCCGTCGGCGCGCTGCTGGCCGGCGTCGTCGCCGACCTGCTCGGGGTCCGCGCCGCCGTGTGGGCCGTCGCCGGCCTCACCGCCTTCTCCGGCGTGGTCGTGGCCGTCAGGATGTACGAGACCCACCACCGCCCGGCGCCGGCCGCGCCGACACCACCAGGAGGCACCGATGGGTGACCGCGCCGCCAAGGACTCCCTGTTCACCGAGTTCGCCGCCGTCGGCAAGGCCCTCGCCAGCCCCAAGCGCCTCGAGCTGCTCGACCTGCTGGCGCAGGCCCCACGCAGCGTGGAGGACCTCGCCCGTACCGCCGACCTCGGGCTGTCCACCTGCTCGGCGCACCTGCAGCGGCTGCTGGCCGCCGGGCTCGTGACGACCCGCCGCGACGGCACCCGCATCTGGTACTCCCTGGCCGGTGACGACGTCGCCGCCCTGTTCACCGACGTGCGCGCCGTCGCCCAGCGACACCGCCCGCACACCGAGGCCGCACGTCGCGGCTACCTCGGCGCCGACGACACCGAGCAGGTCGACCTGGTCGAGCTGCTCCGGCGCGCCGAGGCCGGCGACGTCGTCGTCCTGGACGTGCGCCCGGCGCCGGAGTACGCGGCGGCGCACCTGCCCGGCGCGGTGAACATCCCGCTGGAGCAGCTCGAGGACCGCCTGGCCGAGCTGCCCGCCGACCGGGAGGTCGTGGCCTACTGCCGCGGCGCCTACTGCGTCCTGGCGCACGACGCCGTCCGGCTGCTCGCCGCCCACGGGCGCCGCGCCCGCCGCGCCACCGACGGGATCCTCGAATGGCGCGTCGCCGGCCTGCCCGCCCTGGCCGGCGCCGCCTGACGACCGTGGACGCGGCCGAGCCCGGACCGGCTGCCGGTCGACCGCGCGGCCATCAGCGACGACCTCGAGGCGGCGCGGTTCCGGCTGCATGCGCTGCTGGGTCAGGCGGACGCGGCGGACCTGCGCCGACGCACCAACGGGACGGCCTGGACGAACGAGCAGCTGCTGTTCCACATGGTGTTCGGGTTCCTCGTCGTGCGGGTCCTGGTGCGCCTGGTCCGTGTCGTCGGCCGGCTCCCGGCGCCGGTCGGGCGCGGGTGGGCCGGCCTGCTGGACTCGGCCCGGCGGCCGTTCCACGCGGTCAACTACTGGGGTGCGCGGGGTGGGGCACTGGTGGTCAACCACGACCGGATGGGGCGGGTGTGCGACCGCACGATCGCGGCGCTGCAACGCAGCCTGGCCCGGGAGCGGGAGGCGGACCTGGACCGGGGCATGGCCTACCCGACGAGCTGGGACCCGTACTTCCAGGCGTACATGACCCTGGCGGACATCTACCGGTACCCGACCCTGCACTTCGAGCACCACCGCGCCCAGCTCACCCTCCGCGCGCACCCCGGAGCACCCGGCGAGCGCGCGAGCCCGGCGAGCCCGGCGCAGCCGGACCTGACACCGCACCCGGCTCGGGCTCAGGGGTGCGCGCCGGTGGGGCTGGTGTGGACGGTGGCCGCAGTGAGCCGCCGCACCCGGGACAGCAGGTGCGCCTCCGCGTGGTGGGCGAGGTCGTGCGCCTCGGTGAGGCTGAGCTGCGGGGACACCGTGGCGTCGACCTCAGCGCGCAGCGTGTGACCGATCCAGCGGAGGCGAAGCTCGCGGACCTCGTCGATGCCGCGGACGCTGGCGACCGCGGCGGTCGCCTGGTCGACCAGGGCCGGGTCGACGGCGTCCATCAGCCGGGCACCGACCTGGCGGACCGCCGAGCGGAGCACGCCGAGGATGGCGACGGTGATGACGCAGACCGACGAGGGGGTCCGCCGCATCCCACCCGAGCGCGAGCGCCACCGGCGCCGACCAGGACGGCGAGGCTGGTGAAGCCGTCGGTGCGGGCGTGCAGGCCGTCGGCGACCAGGGCGGCCGAGCCGATCCGCCGACCGACCCGGATCCGGTACCGGGCCACGATCTCGTTGCCCGACGAACCCGATCGACGGCCGCTCCGGCGACCGCCCACAGGTGGGTGACCTCGCGGGGGTGCAGCAACCGGTCGACGGCCTCCCAGGCGGCGAGCGACGGCTGGACAGGGCGATCATCGCCACGACGAACAGCCCGCCGAGGTCCTCCGCCCGACCGAAGCCGTAGGTGAACCGCTTGGTCGGTGGCCGGGCCGACAGCCGGAACGCCACCAGCAGCGGGCACCGCGGTGAGCGCGTCGGCGACGTTGTGCAACGTGTCGCCCAGCAGCGCGACCGACCCGGACAGGGCCACGACGACGGCCTGGAGCCCGGCGGTGACGGCCAGGCCGAGCAGGCTCAGCAGCAGCGCACGGCGACCGTCGGCGTGCGTCTCCAGTGACTCGTCGACCTGGTCGGCGGCGTCGTGCGAGTGCCCGCCGAAGACCTCCGACACGGCGTGCCGGGCCCGGGACAGGACCGTCCGGCCGTGGCCGTGGCCGTGGGCGTCGTGGTCATGCGGGCGTCGTGGTCATGGTGATGCGCGCCGTGGGCGGGGTGCCCGTGGGCGTGGCTGTCGCCGCCGTGGGACGGGCGGTCAGGCGGGTGCTGCTCGGCGGTCATGGGCGGTCATCCCTGGGGACGGGGGCAGGGCGAAGAACACTGTCATCATATGCGCACCTGCGAAGGTGTGGAGTGGATGGCTAGGATGGGCGCATGGCACCGACCCAGGGCACCGCCGTCCGGGGCGGGCAGCCGCACGGCGACACCCTGACACCGGAGCAGGTCACGGCCGCGGTGACGTCGTTCGCGCTGCTGGCGGACCCGACGCGGGTCCGGATGCTGTGGGCCCTGCGCGACGCCGAGCTGGACGTCGCCACGCTGGCGGGGGTCGCCGACTGCCGCCCCACGGTGGCCAGCCAGCACCTGTCCAAGCTGCGCCTGGCCGGCCTCGTGGAGGGCACCCGCGACGGCCGGCGCATCGTCTACCGACTGCGTGGGGGCCACCTCCGCAGGGTGCTGACCGAGGCCCTCTTCCACGCCGACCACCAGGTCAGCGGCGAGCCCGTCCACGACTAGCTCCCGGTCGTGCGCCCGTCCCGCTGGGTCGGGCCGGGCTGGCAGCACGGGTCGCCGCATCCAGGGGCGCACCCGTCCGTGCACCCACCGGTGACGGCCGGGTCAGCCGCGCCCGCAGGGTCGAGCCCGACGGGGCCACAGCCGCAGGCGTCACCCCGCCAGGCCGCCGCACCCTCCTTCACGGCGACGGCTGCGATGACGAGTCCGGCCAGCGGGTCGGCCCAGCCCCACCCGAGGGTCGCGTTCAGGACCAGGCCGGCGAGGAGGACCGCGGACAGGTAGGTGCACAGCAGGGTCTGCGTCGAGTCGGCCACGACGCTGCCCGAGGCGAGCTCGCGGCCGGTCCGCCGTTGCGCCCACGACAGCACCGGCATCACCAGCAGCGACACGGCCGCCAGGACGATGCCGACCGGGGAGGGTCTCGGTTCGCCGGCTCCGGCCAGGGCCCGGACCGACTCGAAGCCGACGTAGCCGGCGAGGGCGAAGAAGCACCAGGCCATCAGGCGCAGCGCCTGGCGCTCACGTGCCTCTGGCACCCGGTGACGGAACTGCCACAGGATGACCAGGCCGCTGGACACCTCGACGAGGGAGTCGAGGCCGAACCCGACCAGGGCGATCGAGCCGGCGACGCTTCCGGCGGCGACGGCCACGGCGGCCTCGACCAGGTTGTAGGCGACGCTGGCGCCGGCGAGCAGCTGCGCGCGCCGTCCCAGCATCGCGCGTCGCCTCGTCGGCAGCGGGGCCACCCCCGAGGACCCCGGCTGGTGGCTCACCGCCGTTCCACCCCGCTGTGCCGCAGTCCCGGTGCGGGGCAGCGCCTCAGCGCGGTGGCCAGCTGGTCGATCGTGGGCACCTCGGCCGGGCCGGCGGGGGTGTCGTAGAGGCGGCAGGCCACTGCCGGCACCGAGCCGGGCCGGGCGAAGGGGTCGACGCCCTCCAGCAGGATGGTCGGCGACCCGGGGAGCCCCAGGCGTTTCGCCTCCTCGAGCGTCTCCACCGGTTCGAGCCGGACGTCGAGGTCGACGCCGACCTCGCGCGCGGCAGCGCGCAGGCGCTCGCGCACCCTCTGCCAGCTGGGGCATCCGTCGAGGTACCGGATCGTCACGCTCACGCCCACTCCCCCATGATCGCCCCAAACCGGCCGAAACCGACCCTGCGGCGAGGGCAGGAATCCTCGTCCGCAACCGGTGTTGCCGTGAACCACGTCGACTCCGCTCGGAGTATCCCCTGCGTCCAGCCGGGTCATCGGCTGCTCCCGAGCAGGTCCAGCTCGCGCGTCATGGCCCTGGTGAGGCCGTCGACCGCCGCGGGCTCCCGGGCCGCGACCCGGACCCAGTCCGGGCCCAGCCCCGGGAAGGTGTCACCGCGCCGTACCGCGTAGCCACGCTCCCGCAGCCGCTCCCGCAGCCGAGCAGCGACGGGGTGCCGGGCGAGGACGAACGGCGCGGCGGGGTCGGGAACCGGCTCGAGACCCGCTCCGCACAGGGCCGCTGCGAGGTGGCTGGTGTTGACGGTGAGCGCCTCGGCGACGTGCGCCCGGTGCCGCACGCCCGCCGGTCCGAGGCACGTGGTCGCGGCCACCAGCGCCAGGGTGTTCACCGCCCAGTGCGGCTGGTGGGCGGCCAGCTCGCGGATCTGCCCAGGCGCCGCCAGCACGTAGCCGGCACGCACACCCGCGAGCCCGAAGGTCTTGGTGAGGCTGCGGATCACCACGAGGCCGGCCGTGACCGCGGCCTCCTGGGCCAGGGACTCCTCCTCGCCCGGGGTGAGGTCCATGAACGCCTCGTCGACGACCACCACGCGCCCCGGGCGCAGCAGGGCCCGGATGTCGTCGCGGCGGTGCAGCCGGGACGTGGGGTTGGTGGGGTTGCCGATGACGACGAGGTCGGCACCGGCCGGGACGACGTCGGGGTGCAGCCGGAACGCGTCGCCCGGCAGCAGCATCACCGCCGTCGGGACGTGGCCCAGCGCCCGCAGCGCCGCCTCCGGTTCGGTGAACTGCGGATGGACCACCGCCGGCGCGTCCCAGCGGCGCGCTCGGGCGACGAGGGTGAACGCCTCCGCCGCCCCGTTGGTCATCAGCACCGAGGCCGGCTCGCACCGGTGGGCCGTCGCGACGGCCTCGACCGCCGCACGCGGGTCCGGGTAGGCCGCCACGTCGGCCAGGGCCGTCGGTGAGCGCGCTGCGCAGCCACCCGGGGGGCGAGGGCACCGCGACGTTGACCGCGAAGTCCGACAGCCCCGGTCCGACCTCGTCGTCGCCGTGATGGGACAGGAGACTGCTGACGGTCATACCGGTCATCGGAGGCCCTCCGGGGTGCCGGGTGGCCTGCTGCCGGGAGACCCGCTCACACCCACCGCGACCGTGCACCGGCCGAGGACCGTCTTCGGCACGACGATCGTGGCTCCCGCGGCCAGGACCGCCGCCTCGGCCACGCTCGCGGTCCCGACCGCGGACCGCACGACAGCGCTGGGGTGCGGCGCGTCCTGCGCCGCCAGGAGCCGGGACGGGAAGCCCGTGACCCCGGCACTCATCGCGGTCGCCAGCCCCCGCACCGCCGGTGCCTGCGCCCGGCTGTCGAGCGTCGCCACCGTGGTGACGTCACGGGGGTCCAGGCCGTGCTGTCGCAGCAGGGCCCCGGTCAGCTCGGACAGCTGCTCGGCCTCGGCGCCGTTCGAGAGGCCCACTCCCACCACGAGACTCATCGCCCCACCTCAGCGGCGCAGCCGACGAACCGGGCAGCGAGATGGGGGTGCCCGGCCCAGTGGACGTGCAGGTACGACGCGTGGATGCGTCGGCGCACCAGGCCCTCCGTCGTGGGGCGGCCGGCGTTGTCCCGCCACCCCCACGCGGCGGTGCCGTCGCCGACGGTGGTCACGGTGCGGTGGAACTCGTGCCCCGTCACCCGCTCGCCCGTGCGGGACAGGACGCTGTCCGTGAGCGCGACGGCGGTGCGGTAGCCGAGGGTGAGCCTCGGCCCCAGAGCCGCGGTCACCGGCAGCACGCCGCACATGGGCTGCCCGTCGAGCTCCTCACCGAGGTAGAGCAGCCCGGCGCACTCGGCGGCGATGGCGCCGCCGTCGGCGGCGAGCTGTGCGACCGAGCGGCGCATCCCGGCGTTCGCGGCCAGCACGGCGGCATGCACCTCCGGGAAACCGCCACCGATCACCAAGCCGGACAACCCTTCCGGCAGCCGGGCATCGTGCACGGGGTCGAACGGCACCACCTCGGCACCGGCCGCGGCCAGCAGCTCGGAGGTCTCGGCGTAGCCGAAGCTGAAGGCCGCGCCACCGGCGACCCCCACCCGGGGACGGTGCCGGGGAGCGACGTGGCCGCCCAGCTCCGTGGCCGGGTGCCACGGGGTGACGGCCAGGTCGGGCGCACGGCGGGCCACCTCGAGCACCGCGTCGAGGTCGACGTGCTCCGTCGCCATCCGGCCCAGCGCCTCCACCGCCGCGGTGGCCTCCGGACGCCGCTCGGCCGCGGGGACCAG
Organism: uncultured Actinomycetota bacterium; assembly: GCA_963828995.1. Taxonomy (GTDB): domain Bacteria; phylum Actinomycetota; class Actinomycetes; order Actinomycetales; family Dermatophilaceae; genus CAVRTM01. The sequence continues at coordinate 755,703 of CAWHHB010000014.1, read as the reverse complement.
ACCGAGGTGCCGGCTCGGCACCACGACGTCGGGCAGGCGCGGGATGACGCCGAGGACGGGCACGCCCGTCTCGGCGACACCATCGCGCGCCTCGGCCTCGTGACGGCTGGAGGCGACGTTGTTGAGGATGACGCCCGTGACCCGGATCCGGTCCGAGAACCGGGAGAAGCCGTGGACGATCGCTCCGACGCTGCGGGCCGTCGCGGCGCAGTCCACCACCAGCACCACGGGCGCCTGCACGAGCTTCGGCGACATGAGCGCTGGACGCGAAGCCGCCGGTGCCGACAGCCCCGTCGAACAGGCCCATGACGCCCTCGATGACGGCAACGTCCGCGTCGTCCGGGGTGCGTGCCCCGTGGGCCAGCAGCGGTGCCACCCGGTGCTCGCCCTGCAGGTGCGGGTCGAGGTTGCGACCGGGGCGCCCACAGGCCAGGGCGTGGTAGCCCGGGTCGATGTAGTCGGGGCCGACCTTGTGCGGTGACACCACCAGCCCGCGGGAGCGCAGCGCGGCCATGACGCCGGTGGCGACCATGGTCTTGCCGCTGCCCGGAGCCCGGCGCGGCGAACACCACCCTGGGCAGCCGCACGTCGGTCACCACTCGATCCCCCGCTGCCCCTTCTGGCCGGCGTCCATGGGGTGCTTGACCTTGGTCATCTCGGTGACGAGGTCGGCGGCCTCCACCAGCGCCGCCGGTGCGTCGCGCCCCGTGATGACGACGTGCTGGTGACCCGGCCGGTCGCCCAGCGTCTGCACCACCTCGTCGACGTCGACCCAGCCCCAGTTGCATGGGGTAGGTGAACTCGTCCAGCACGTAGAAGTCGTGGGTCTGGGCGGCGAGCCGCCGCTGGATCTCCGCCAGCCCTCCAGGGCCGCCGCGGCGTGGTCCTGCTCGCGTGCCCGCCTTGCGGGCCCAGCTCCAGCCCTCGCCCATCTTGTGCCAGTGGACCGGACCGCCGAGGCCCGCTCGGCGTGGAGCTCGCCCAGGGCCCGGAGCGCGTTCTCCTCCCCCACCTTCCACTTCGCCGACTTCACGAACTGGAACACACCGACGTCCCAGCCCTGGTTCCACGCCCGCAGGGCCATGCCGAACGCGGCCGTGGACTTCCCCTTCATCGCGCCGGTGTGCACGATCGTCAGCGGCCGGTTGCGCCGCTGTCGCGTGGTCAGGCCGTCCTGCGGCACCGCTTCGGGCTGTCCCTTGGGCATCAGGCCACGCCCCTCTCCCGGACCAGCGCCGGACAACGCGTCCGCCGCGATCTCCCCGAGGTCGAGGTACTCCGCACCCAGGGCACGCGCCACGTCACGGGCCAGCCGGAGCCGGATACCGCGGGTGCTCTCGCAGTCCACCACCACCGAGGCGATCCCCTGTCGGGCGACGTGACCGCGCGGCAGCCAGGGCCCGCGGGACCGCGCTCGGCGCCAGCGGTCGCGCGGCCGTCGGTCAGCAGCACCACCAGGGCCCGCCGCTGCGGGTCGCGCGTGCGTTCGCCGCAGCACCAGGTCGGCCGCGACAGCGAGGCCCTCGGCCAGCGGCGTGCGGCCGCCGGTGGCGACGTCGGCCAGCCGTCGCTGCGCCAGCTCGACACTGCCGCGTGGGCGGGAGCGACGACCTGTGCCCGGTCCCGTGCGAACGTCACCACCGCCACCTTGTCCCGGCGCTGGTAGGCGTCCAGCAGCAGTGACAGCACGGCCGTCTTCACCTCACGCATCCGCCTGCCGCAGCGCCCATCGACCCCGACGTGTCGCAGACGAAGACGACCAGGTTGCCCTCGCGTCCCTGCCGCAGGCTGCGACGGATGTCCTGCGCCGCCAACCGGATCGGGCCACCGACCACCCGTCCCCGCGCAGGCTGCTCGCCCAGTGCGGCCTGCACGGTGGCGGCCACGGACAGGCCGTGGCCGCGCTCGTCCGCTGCCGGGACACCCCGCAGGTGCCTGCCGAGACGGGTCTGCGCGCTGGAACGCCGGCCGGAGACCCCCCGGCCCGCGCGGTCGACGGTGAGCACACGGGCGGCGTACGGCGTGCCGGCCGGCCTCCGCGGGCGCACCGCCGCCCGCGGTGTCGTCCCGCTGCTCGTCGTCGCTCGCCGCCGGCCGGGCCGCCGTCCGGGCTGCCGTCGGGACCTCCGTCGCCGTCCGGCCCGCCGCCGTCCGGCCCGCCGCCACCGCCCGGACCGTCCGGACCGGGATCCGGATCGTCCTCCGGCCCCTCCTGCCCGGTGGTGCGGTCGAGGATGTCCTCGAGCTCCTGGTCCGCGGCACCCGGGCTGTCGAAGGGGTTGCGCCGCCGACGGTGCGGCAGCGCCAGCCGGGCCGCCACCCGCACGTCCTCGCGCTGACGACGTCGCGCCCCGACCAGGCCGCGTGGGCGATGGCGGTGCGCGCCGTCACGAGGTCACCGCGCATCCCGTCGACGTCGAAGGCGGCGCAGATCTCGGCGATCTGCAGCACGCGCCTCGTCGGTGAGCAGCACCTGGCCCAGCCGCTTCTCCGCGTCCAGGATCCGCTGTGCCAGGAACCGCTCGTCGGCCTGGCACTCGGCGGCGAAGCCGGCGGGGTCGGCCTCGTAGGCCAGCCGGCGGCGGACCACCTCGACCCTCTGTCCTGGGGTCACGGCTGGCCGCGACGTCGACGGTGAGCCCGAACCGGTCGAGCAGCTGCGGCCGCAGCTCGCCCTCCTCCGGGTTCATCGTCCCGACGAGCACGAACGCGGGCCGCGTGCGTCACGGAGACGCCCTCCCGCTCCACGCGGGCGCGCCCCATGGCGGCGGAGTCCAGCAGCGTGTCGACCAGGTGGTCGGGCAGCAGGTTCACCTCGTCGACGTAGATCACGCCGCGGTGGGCCTGCGGCCAGCAGGCCGGGCTCGAAGGCCACCTCGCCGGAGGAGAGCAGGCGGTCGAGGTGCAGCGACCCCACCACGCGGTCCTCGCTCGCCCCGACCGGCAGCTCCACCAGCCGGACCGGCCGCTCGACCGCCGCGGCCGCGCCGGCGTGGGGGGCGTCCGGGCACTCCGGGTCGGGGGCCTCCGGGTCGCAGGCGAACCGGCACCCCTCCACGACGGACACCGGCGGCAGCACCGCGGCCAGCGCACGGACCATCGTGGACTTCGCCGTGCCCTTCTCGCCGCGCACCAGCACGCCACCGATGCCCGGCGAGACCGCGCACAGGCAGCAGGGCCAGACCGCAGGTCGTCCATCCCGACGACGGCGGTGAACGGAAACTCCACTGGCACCGACGTGCTCATGCCCGGCTCCCGCGGTCCTCGAGGTCGCCCTCGGTCTCCAGGTACACCTGGCGCAGCGACGCGAGCGTCGCCGGGTCCGGCTCGGCCCACAGCCCCCGCTCGGTCGCCTCCAGCAGGCGCTCGGTCGATGCCGTGCAGCGCCCAGGGGTTCGCGCTCTCCAGGAACTCGCGGTTCTCCGGGTCGCAGCACGTACTCCTGCGATGAGCTTCTCGTACATCCAGTCGGCGACCACGCCGGTCGTGGCGTCGTAGCCGAAGAGGTAGTCGACGGTGGCCGCCATCTCGAAGGCGCCCTTGTAGCCGTGCCGACGCATCGCCTCCATCCACCGCGGGTTGACCACCCGGGCGCGGAAGACGCGGGAGGTCTCCTCGCGCAGGCGTGCGGGTGCGCACCGTCTCCGGGCGGGTGCGAGTCGCCGATGTACGCCGCGGGCGCCGTGCCGGTGAGCGCGCGCACGGTCGCGACCATGCCGCCGTGGTACTGGAAGTAGTCGTCCGAGTCGGCGATGTCGTGCTCGCGGGTGTCGGTGTTCTTGGCGGCGACCGCGATCCGGCGGTAGGCCGTCTCCATCTCCTCGCGGGCCGGCCGGCCCGTCGAGGTCACGCCCGTAGGCGTAGCCGCCCCAGACCGTGTAGACCTCGGCGAGGTCGGCGTCGGTGCGCCAGTCCGTGCTGTCGATCAGCTGCAGCAGCCCGGCACCGTACGTGCCCGGGCGTGGACCCGAAGATCCGGGTGGTCGCGCGTCGCTCGTCGCCGTGCTCGGCCAGGTCGGCCCGCACGTGGGCGCCGACGTAGTTGTCGGCGTCCGGCTCCTCGAGGCCGGCGACGAGCCGGACGGCGTCGTCCAGCAGGGCGACCACGTGCGGGAAGGCGTCCCGGAAGAAGCCGGAGATGCGCAGCGTGACGTCGACGCGCGGCCGGCCCAGCTCGGCGAGCGGGATGGCCTCGCAGGCCGGTCACCCGCCGCGACGCGTCGTCCCAGACCGGGCTCGACCGCCCAGCAGCGCCAGCGCCTCGGCGATGTCGTCGCCGGAGGTGCGCATGGCGCTGGTGCCCCACAGCGACAGCCCGACCGACTCCGGCCACTCGCCGGTGTCGGCGCGGTGGCGCTGCCAGCAGCGAGTCGGCCAGCGCCTGGCCGGTCTCCCACGCCAGCCTGCTCGGGATCGCCTTGGGGTCGACCGAGTAGAAGTTGCGGCCGGTCGGCAGCACGTTGACCAGGCCGCGCAGCGGCGAGCCGGACGGGCCGGCCGGGACGAAGCCGCCGTCCAGGGCGGTGACGACGTGCGTCGAGCTCGTCGGTGGTCCGGCCGCAGCCGCGGCACGACCTCTGCGCACGGCGAAGTCCAGCACTCGGGCGACGTCCTCGGAGTGCTCGGGCCGCCGCGTGGGCGGCGGCCGCCCGGACCGCCTCCGGGCGCCACTGCTCGGCCTCCATGCGCTCGACCACGCGCCCGGGCCTGCTCCTCGGCGCGGTCGGCAGTCGCGCCCGGTCGGAGGCCGACTCGTCCAGCCCCAGCGCCTCCCGCAGCCCGGGCAGGCTCTGCGTGCCGCCCCAGATCTGGCGGGCGCGGAGGATGGCCAGCACCAGGTCGACCCGGCCCGGGCCGTCCGGCGCCTGCCCCAGCACGTGCAGCCCGTCGCGGATCTGGGACGTCCTTGATCTCGCACAGCCAGCCGTCGACGTGCATGACGAACTCGTCGAACCGCTCGTCGTCCGGACGGTCCGACAGGCCCAGGTCGTGGTCGAGCCGGGCGGCCTGGAGCAGGGTCCAGATCTGGGCGCGGACGGCCGGCAGCTTGGCCGGGTCCAGGGCCGCGATGTGCGCGTGCTCGTCCAGCAGCTGCTCCAGCCGGGCGATGTCGCCGTAGCTCTCGGCCCGCGCCATCGGCGGGACGAGGTGGTCGACCAGCGTGGCGTGGGCCGCGGCGCTTGGCCTGCGTGCCCTCGCCGGGGTCGTTGACGAGGAAGGGGTAGACCAGCGGCAGGTTCCCCGAGCACGGCGTCCGGGGCGCACGCGGCCGACAGCCCGGCGTTCTTGCCGGGCAGCCATTCCAGGTTGCCGTGCTTGCCCAGGTGGACGACCGCGTCCGCGCCGAATCCCCCGTCGGCCTGCGCGGCCGCGATCCAGCGGTAGGCCGCCAGGTAGTGGTGCGAGGGCGGCAGGTCCGGATCGTGGTAGATCGCGATCGGGTTCTCGCCGAAGCCGCGCGGCGGCTGCATCAGCACCAGCAGGTTCCCGGCGCGCAGCGCGGCCAGGACGATGTCGCCCTCGGGGTCTCGGGACGTGTCGACGTACAGCGCGCCGGGCGCCGGCCCCCAGTGCCGCTCGACCGCCTCGCGCAAGCCGGCCGGCAGCGTGGCGAACCACGCGCCGGTAGTCGGCGGCGGCGATGCGGACCGGGTTGCCGGCCAGCTGGTCCTCGCGTGAGCCACTCCTCGTCGTAGCCGCCGGCCTCGATCAGCGCGTGGATCAGCTCGTCGCCGTTGCCGGAGGACAGCCCGGGCAGCGCGCCCGGGCCGGTCTCGGGCCCGAGGTCCTAGCCTTCCTCGCGCAGGCGTGTCAGCAGGGCCACGGCGCTGGCCGAGGTGTCGAGGCCGACCGCGTTGCCGATCCGCGAGTGCTTGGTCGGGTAGGCCGACAGGACGAGCGCGACCCGGTGGTCGCGACGGTGCGACGTGTGCGCAACCGGCCGTGCGCGACCGCGATCCCGGCGACGCGAGCGGCCCGTTCGACGTCGGCGACGTAGGCCGGCAGCCCGTCGGGTCCGAACTCCTTGAACGAGAACGGCACGGTGATGAGCCGGCCGTCGAACTCGGGCACGGCGATCTGGGTGGCGGCGTCCAGGGGCGAGACGCCTTCGTCGCTCGCCAGCCACGACGTCGCGCGGGCTGGTGAGGCACAGCGCCTGCAGGATCGGCACGTCGAGGTCACCCAGCGCACCGGCGTCCCAGGCCTCGTCGTCCCCGCCGGCCTGGGCGTCCGCCGGCCGCGTGCCGCCGGCGGCGAGCACCGTGGTGACCACGACGTCGGCCTGCCGCAGCTCGGCCAGCAGACCGGGGTCGGCGTCCCGCAGCGAGGCGCACCACAACGGCAGCGGCCGGCCCCCCGGCCGCGACCACCTGCTCACACAGCGTCTCCACGAAGGCGGTGTTCCCGCTCATCTGGTGCGCCCGGTAGTAGAGCACTGCCACGACGGGGCCGGATCCCGTTGCTCCGTCGCGCTCCAGCCGGCCCCAGGCCGGCGCGGGCTCGGGCTGGTCGAAGCCGTGGCCGGTCAGCAGCACCGTGTCGGAGAGGAACCGCGCGAGCTGACCGAGGTTGCGCGGGCCCGCCGTGCGCCAGGTAGGCGTGCGCCTCGGCGGCGATCCCGGCCGGCACCGTCGACAGCCCCATCAGCTCGGCGTCCGGCGCCTGCTCCCCCGTGAGCACGACCACCGGTCGCGGCCCGGCCAGCAGGGCCGCCAGGCCCTCCTGCCAGGCACGCCGACCGCCGAGCAGCCGGACGACGACCAGATCGGTTCCCTCGACCAGCGCCGGCAGATCGTCCGGGTCGAGCCGGGACGGGTTGGCATACCTCCAGCCCACCGTCGGGTCGGACGATCGGGCGCTCATCAGGTCGGTGTCGGAGGTCGACAACAAGAGCAGCAACGCAGACTCTCTTCCTCGGGGTCCTCGCCCCGGGCAGGATGAGAGCGGCAAGAGTTCCTGGCTCCCGCGGCTGTTGGGCCGCGGTCACAGTGGCGGGACCGCGCCGGAGTCACACCGGCTTCCTCTGGTTTTGCCGCTCTCGGCGGCTGGAGTCCGTATCGAGCTCCGGGCGCAGCATAGCAACGGCCACAAGGGGGTTGGCCACCCTGAGCTGTCCGGAAACCGCGGGTATGCTCCCCGCCATGTCGATCTCCTCCGGAGAACAGACGGGGCCCGGCGTCCGAGGTCGGGGCGACGCCTGCCCGGGAGCGGTGCGACTCCACGAGGCCGCCGACGGCTTCCTCGGCAGGGTCCGCGTGCCCGGCGGCCGGCTGCTCCCTGGCCCAGGCCGGCGCGCTCGGAGCGGCAGCCGCACGGCTGGGCGACGGCGATCTCGAGCTCACCTCCCGGGGCAACGTCCAGCTGCGCGGGCTCGGCCGCGAGTGCCGGGGCCGAGCTCGCCGGGCTGCTGCAGTCAGCCGGGCTGCTGCCGTCGCTGGACCATGACCGCGTCCGCAACGTCGTCGCCAGCCCGCTGTCGGGACTCGACGGGCGCGGGCGACTCGACATCTCACCCTGGGTCGCCGCAGCTCGACGAGATCCTCTGTGCCAGCAAGCACTCTCGCGGACCTGAGCGGCCGCTTCCTGATCGGCCTCGACGACGGCCGGGGGGATGTGGTGTCCCTGCGGCCCGACGTCACCGTGGTCGCCGGCAGCGACGGCGCGACGGCACGCGCGTGGCTGCGACTGGGCGATGTCGACACACCGGTCACCGTCCCGGCCGCCGCGGCCCCGCGACTGGCGGCGCAGGCAGCCGAGGCGTTCCTCGCGGTGCGTCACGACCTCGGGTCGGACGCCTGGCGGGTCCTGGAGCTGCCCGACGCACCGCGGCGCATGGTCCGGTGGCTCGAGGACGCCGGTGTCGCCACCGCGACCACGCCGCGGCACAGCGCCGACGCCGCCGCACCCCGACCCCCCTCAGCTGGGGGTGGTGCGGGGCCCGGACGGGCGGACCTCCCTGTCGGTGCTCAGCCGCCTCGGCCGGGTGACGGCCGACCAGTGGCGCACGGTGGCAGCGGTCGCCGCCCTCGGCGGGCGCAGCGTGCGCCTCACCCCGTGGCGTGGGGTGGTCCTCCCCCACGTGCCGGGGGCCTCCGCCGACGACCTCCTCGCCGAGCTGGGCGCGGCCGGGTTCGTCACGCGCGCCGGGTCGCCCTGGGCGGGGGCGACCGCCTGCGCCGGTCGCCCGGGCTGTGGCCGCTCCCTCACCGACGTCCGGCACGACGCGTCGGTCGCCCTCGCAGCCGCCCCCTCGGCGCGCCAGCCGCTCCCCGTGCACTGGTCCGGCTGCGAGCGGCGCTGCGGCCACCCGAGCACCACCCATGTCGAGGTCGTGGCCGGCGAGCTCGGTTACCACGTCGGCCTTTCCGGTCAGGAGAACCCAGCCGTGGACAGCATCCACCTGGCCGACGCGGTGTCGGCGGCACGGAGCGCCCCGTGAGTGCGTACGTCCGGGACGGTGCCGAGATCTACCGGCAGTCCTTCGCCACCATCCGCGCCGAGAGCGACCTCAGCGGGCTCTCGGCGGACGAGGCGCAGGTGGCGGTGCGGATGATCCACGCCTGCGGGATGGTCGACCTGGTCGAGGACCTCGCCTTCTCCCCCGACGTGGTCGCGACGGCGCGTGGAGCGCTGCAGGGCGGCGCCCCCATCCTCTGCGACGCGCAGATGGTGGCCAGCGGGGTCACCCGCAGGCGGCTGCCCGCCGACAACGAGGTCGTCTGCACGCTCTCCGACCCCCGCGTCCCGGACCTGGCCCAGCGACTGGGCACGACCCGCAGCGCCGCGGCGCTCGAGCTGTGGCGCGAGCGCCTCGACGGTGCCGTGGTCGCGATCGGCAACGCGCCGACCGCCCTCTTCCGCCTGCTGGACCACCTGCGCAGCGTCCCCGGCGCCCGGCCGCCGTCCTCGGCATGCCGGTCGGCTTCGTCGGCGCCGCCGAGTCCAAGCAGGCCCTGGCCCAGAGCGACCTGGGCCTGGACCACCTCGTCGTCCACGGCCGGCGTGGCGGCAGCGCCATCGCCTGTGGCGCCCTCAACGCGATCGCGAGCGTGACCGAATGACCCCGACCGGCTCCCCGACGCGGACCGGGCGCCTGTACGGCGTCGGGCTCGGCCCCGGGGACCCCTCGCTGCTGACCGTCCGGGCCGTGGAGGTGATCGGCGCCGTCGACGTGGTGGCGTTCCACAGCGCCCGCCACGGCCGCAGCATCGCCCGGTCGATCGCCGCGCCGCTACTTCCGTGACGGGACCGGTCGAGGAGGCGCTGGTCTACCCGCTCACGACCGAGTCCACCGACGCACCCCGGCGGCTACCGCGGCGCGCTGGAGGACTTCTACGCCGAGGCCTCGGGCCGGCTGGCCGCCCACCTCGACGCCGGTCGTGACGTGGCCGTCCTCGCCGAGGGCGACCCGTTCGTCTACGGCTCCTACCAGCACCTGCACAAGCGGCTGGCGCACCGCTACGACACCGAGGTCGTGCCCGGGGTCACCTCGCTCAGCGCCACCGCCGCCAGCCTGGGCCGGCCGCTGGTCGAGGCCGACGAGGTGCTGACCGTCCTCCCCGGCACCCTGCCCGAGGAGGAGCTGACGGCGCGGATCGCCGCCGCGGACTCCGCGGTGATCCTCAAGCTCGGCCGCACCTTCCCCGCCGTGCGACGGGCCCTCGAGCGCGCCGGCCGCCTCGGCGACGCCGTCTACGTCGAGCGCGCCACGATGGCCGGCGAGCGCACGGCGCCGCTGAGCGACGTGGATCCCGAGTCGGTGCCGTACTTCTCGATGGCCGTGCTGCCCAGCCAGGTGGGCGACCCGCGAGCCGGTCACCAGACCCCGACCTCAGCCTGCCCGGGCGAGGTCGTCGTCGTCGGCCTCGGGCCGGCCGGAGCCGCGGTGGCTGACCCCCGAGGCGCGCGGCGCCCTCGCCGCGGCCGACGACCTCGTCGGCTACACGACGTACCTCGACCGGGTGCCGGCCCGCCCCGGGCAGCGGCGGCACGGCTCCGACAACAAGGTGGAGTCGGAGCGCGCCGAGTTCGCCCTCGACCTGGCCCGCCGGGGCCGTCGGGTCGCGGTCGTCTCCTCCGGCGACCCCGGTGTCTTCGCCATGGCCAGCGCCGTGCTCGAGGTCGCCAGCGAGGAGCGCTACTCCGGCGTACCGGTCCGCGTGCTGCCGGGGATGACCGCGGCGCACGCCGCGGCGGCCCGGGCGGGCGCGCCGCTCGGCCACGACTACGCCACCATCTCGCTCTCCGACCGGCTCAAGCCGTGGGAGGTCGTCGCCGAGCGGCTGGCGGCCGCGGCCGCGGCCGACCTGGTCCTCGCGCTCTACAACCCGGCGTCCAGGAGCCGGACCTGGCAGGTCGGCAGGACCCGGGACCTCCTGCTGGAGCATCGCGCCCCGGACACGCCCGTGGTCGTGGCGCGTGACGTCGGCGGCCCCGAGGAGTCGGTCAGGGTCGTGCACCTCGCCGACCTCGACCCGGCCGACGTCGACATGCGCACCCTGCTCATCATCGGCTCCTCGCAGACCCGGGCGGTGACGCGGGCCGACGGCCGCGAGGTCGTCTGGACCCCGCGGCGCTATCCGGGCTGACGACGGGTACGGCGGGCCACCCGGTCCAGGACCGCCTCGACGCTGTCGAGGACGGGCACGCCCTCCGGCGCCGGCGGGCGCCGGACCATCACCACCGGCAGGCCGAGGCTCGCGGGCCGCGGTCAGCTTCGGCGCCGTCGCGTCGCCCCCGCTGTCCTTGGTCACCAGGACGTCGACCCGGTGCCGGCGCATGCAGCGCCCGCTCCGCTCGTCGACGTGAAGGGCCCGCGGTCGAGCAGCAGCTGCATCGCCGGGCGGGAGCGGCGGCGCGGGCGGGTCGACCGAGCGCACGAGGAACCACAGGTCGTGAAGGTCGGCGAAGGCGGCGAGACCCTGACGGCCGGTGGTGAGGAAGACGCGCGAGCCGAGTGACGGGCAGCGCCTGCGCCGCCTCGGCCAGGGAGTCGACGTGGTGCCAGCCGGTCGCCCGGTCGCCGGCGCTCCAGCCGGGACGGCGCAGCACGAGCAGCGGCACGCCGGTGGCGCGTGCGGCGGCAGCGGCCGCGTGGCGCTGATCCGCGCGGCGAACGGGTGGGTGGCGTCGACGAGCGCGTCGACCCCGTGCTCGCGCAGCCAGCGCGGCCAGGCCCTGCGGCGCCGCCGAAACCGCCGACCCGCGACCGGCCCTCCGGGCAGGGCCGGGCGCGGCGACCCGGCCGGCCAGCGAGCTGGTGACGTCGACCGCCGGGTCGCGCTCCAGGGCGGCCGCGAGGGCCGCGGGCCTCGGTCGTCCCGCCGAGCACCAGCACCTGCAGCAGGCTCATGCCGGCCACTCCTGCGGGCGGTCGTGAGCTCCAGGCCCGATGATGGTCTGCGATGACGACCTCCCCGCCCGCCGGCGGCCGCCGGGCCCAGCTGGAGCAGCACCGGGCTGCGGCCCGGCTGGACGACCGGCGCCTGCGCGACCGCGGCCACCACGCGCCGCGTACACCGCGCTGCTCACCGGCGAGTTCCCCGACCCGGTCGTCGATCACGCTGCCGCAGGGGCAGCAGCCGGCGTTCGCGCTGGCGGCGGAGGAGCTGGGGCGACGGCTGGGCGATGGCGGCGGTCGTCAAGGACGCCGGCGACGACCCGGACGTCACCCACGGCGCGCTGATCCGGTCGACGGTGCGGCACGGCGCCGCCGGGCGCCGGGGTGGTCTTCCGTGCCGGTCCGGGCGTCGGCACGGTCACCCTGCCCGGGGCTGCCGCTGGACGGTCGGCGAGCCGGCGATCAACCCGGTGCCGCGGCGATGATGCGCGAGCACGTGGCGGAGGTCGCCGCCGCGGCACGGCGGCACCGGCGACGTCGAGGTGGAGGTCTCGGTCGACCACGGCGAGGAGATCGCCCGGCACGACCTGGAACCCGCGGCTCGGCATCCTCGGCGGCCTGTCGATCCTCGGCACGACCGGGCGTCGTCGTCCCGTACTCGTGCTCGGCGTGGATCGACTGCATCCGCCGGGGGATCGACGTCGCCGCGGCCGTCGGGCCGCACCCACGTCGCGGGCTGCACCGGGTCGACCTCGCGAGCAGGTCGTGATGGCGCGAGCACGGCCTGCCCGAGGACGCGCTGCTGGACATGGGCGACTTCGCGGGGGCGGTGCTGAAGTACCTGCGCCGGCACCCGGTGCCGCGCCTGACGGTCGCCGGCGGCTTCGCCAAGCTGTCCAAGCTCGCCGCCGGCCACCTCGACCTGCACTCGGGCCGGTCGCAGGTCGACAAGGCGTTCCTCGCCGACCTGGCCCGCGCGGCCGGCGCGGACGACGAGCTCGTGCGGCGGGTCGCCGGCGGCCAACACCGGGCCTGGAGGCGCTGCAGCTGTGCCGGGCCGCCGGCGTGCCGCTGGGCGACCTGGTCGCGGCGGCGGCCGCGGGACGGCGCGCTGGGGGTGCTGCGCGGCGCGCCGGTGGTCGGTCGACGTCATCTGCATCGACCGGGCCGGCGCGGTGGTGGGCCGGGCGGGTCCGCGCGGGCCGCCGCCTCTCACCTCGTGACCGGCGGAGCACGGGCTCAGGACCCGCCCGGTCCGGCGTCCTGCCGGTCCCGCGCGGGCGAGTAGAGGTGGCTGTCGCCGAACTGCTCCGCGGCGAGCGTCCGGCCGACCAGGATGACCGCGGTGCGCACCACACCGGCCTCCCGCACCTGCCCGGCGATGTCGGCGAGCGTGCCCCGCAGGACGACCTCGTCGGGGCGGCTCGCCATCGCCACCACCGCCGCCGGGCACGTCGGCGCCGTAGTGCGGCAGCAGCTCGCTGACCACCCGCTCCACGTGCTGCGTGGCCAGGTGCAGCACCAGCAGCGCGCCCGATGCGCCCGAGCGTGGCCAGGTCCTCCCCCTCGGGCATGGCCGTCGCGCGGTGCGCCACGCGGGTGAGGATCACGGTCTGGCCGACCGTGGGGACGGTCAGCTCACGCCCCAGCGACGCGGCGGCCGCGGCGAAGGCCGGCACGCCGGGCACGATCTCGTACGGCACGCCGGCCGCGTCCCAGCCGGCGCACCTGCTCGGCCACCGCGCTGAAGATCGACGGGTCGCCGGAGTGCAGCCGCGCGACGTCGAGGCCGGCCCGGTCGGCCTCGACCAGCTCGGCGATGATCCGGTCGAGGTCGAGGTCGGCGGTGTCCACCAGCCGCGCCCCGGCCGGGCAGGCGTCCAGCAGCTCGGCGCGGCACCAGGCTCCCGGCGTACAGGCAGACCTGGCACGCGCTCGAGCAGCCGCTGCCCCCGCACCGTGATCAGGTCTGCGGCGCCGGGCCCGGCGCCGATGAAGTAGACGGTCATGCGTGCTCCTCGGGCTGCCGGGGCTTGCTGACGTTCCACTGCGTGACGCTCATGCCGGGGTCCCAGCCGGTGAACCGGCCCACCGGGCGCGCCCGCGACACCGCGATGCGCCGCAGCTCGCCGCCGACCGCGGCGTGCCAGTGCGCCAGGACGGCCTCGGACTCGACCGTCACCGCGTTGGCCACGAGCCGGCCACCGGGACGCAGCGCGGCCCAGCAGGTGTCGAGCAGGCCCTCCGCGGTCAGCCCGCCGCCGACGAACACGGCGTCGGGAGCCGGCAGGCCGGCGAGCGCGGCGGGAGCACGGCCGGTGACCACCTGCAGGCCGGGCACGCCCAGCCGGCTCGCGTTGCGCCCGATGGTCTGCGCCCGGGTCGGGTCGCGACTCGACGCTGACGGCGCGGCAGCTGCGGCTGGACCGCATCCACTCGATGCCGATGCTCCCGGCTCCCCCGCCGACGTCCCAGAGCAGCTCACCGGGAGCGGGCGCCAGGACGGCCAGGCTGACCGCCCGCACCTCGCGCTTGGTGAGCTGGCCGTCGTGCTCGTACGCCGTGTCCGGCAGCCCGGGGGTCAGCCGCCAGCCGGCTGCCGGTGCCGTCGGCCACGCACTCGACCGCGAGCACGTTGAGGTCGTCGCCGGGCGGGTGGTCCCACCGATCCGCCGTACCGGCCACCCGGCGCTCCGCGCGGCGCCGCCGAGCTGCTCGAGCACGACCAGGCGGCTGGGACCGAACCCCCACGCCGTCAGCGCGTCGGCGACCGCCGCCGGGGTCGTGCGGTCGGCGCAGAGCACCAGCAGCCGGCGGCCGTCGTGCACGTCGGGCCGCGCCGAGGACAGCGGGCGCCCGACCACGCTGACGACCGGCGACCTCCTCGAGCGGCCAGCCCAGGCGGGCGCAGGCCAGCGACGCGCTGGACGGGTGCGGCAGCACGGTCACCGCTGCCGGCGCCGAGCAGCTCGGTGACGGCACGGCCGATCCCGAAGAACATCGGGTCGCCGCTGGCGAGCACGACCAGCCCGTCGCCGGCGTGCGCCTCCAGCAGGCCGGGCAGCGCCGGCAGCAGCGGCGAGGGCCACGGGACGAGGTCGCGGCGCCCGACGCAGGGAGCAGGCCCAGCTGGCGCCGCGCGCCGATGACCACGTCGGGCCCGTCCGAGGACGGCGCGGGCGGCCGGGGCGAGGCCCGCCCAGCCGTCGGCTCCGATGCCGACGACGCTCACCTCGGTGGCGTCGGGCGCTGGGGGCCGCTCAGTGGTCACGGTCTTCCTCGGGGCCGGTCTGGGGTCGACGATCCCGGCAGCCTATGCCGCGTGGCCGGTCCGGCCGTTCACAGGTCGACGCCGATCAGCCGGGCGAGCGCCCGGGTGTCGAGGTGCTCCTCCACCGCGTCGGCGAGCCGCTCGAGCATGACCTCCCGCCGCGCGGCGAAACCCGGCGCACCGGGCGCGGGCCGCCACGGCACACCGGTGAGGCGCGCGACCTCGGCGAGGAACGCGCGGCGGAACCCGTCGTTCTCGAAGGCACCGTGCCAGGTCGTGCCGTACGTCGCGCCCACGTTCCACCCGTCCAGGAACGGCTCGGCGTGCCGGCTCAGCGCCGTCCCGCCGGTGCCGGCGAGGGTGGCCACGCCGTGGTGGATCTCGTAGGCCGTCACCTCCTGCCCGCGCCAGGAACCCGCCGGGGTGCCCAGCTGCTTCTCGGGGGCGAACCGGACCTGCGTCGGCAGGAGCCCGAGGCCGCGGACGCTGGCCGGCACCGGCGACTCGACCGCGGCGGAGTCGTCCACCGTGCCGGCGAGCATCTGGTAGCCCCCGCAGATGCCGAGCACCGGGCGCCGCTGCGCCGCCCGCTCCAGCACCGCCACGTCCAGGCCGCGCGACCGCATCCACGCCAGGTCCGAGAGCGTCGACCGCGACCCCGGGAGCACCACCAGGTCGGCGGCCGCCACCTCGGTGGGGTCCGCCGTCACCCGGACCGAGACCCCCGGCTCCGCAGCGAGCGCGTCGACGTCGGTGGCGTTGGAGATCCGGGGGAAGCGCACCACCGCCACGGACAGCGTGGCGGCCGCGGCGGGGCCGCGCGCCGCCTCCGACCAGCCGGCGAGGGCCAGGGAGTCCTCGCCGTCGAGCCACACGTCCTGCAGGTAGGGCAGCACCCCCAGGACCGGGCGGGCCGACCGCTCCTCGAGCATGCGCAGCCCGGGCTGCAGGAGACCCAGGTCGCCACGGAACTTGTTGACCACCCAGCCCCTGATGTGGGCCTGGTCGTCGTCGTCGAGCAGCGCCAGCGTGCCGTACATCGCGGCCAGCACCCCG
Organism: uncultured Actinomycetota bacterium; assembly: GCA_963828995.1. GTDB lineage: Bacteria > Actinomycetota > Actinomycetes > Actinomycetales > Dermatophilaceae > CAVRTM01. The sequence goes on along the minus strand of CAWHHB010000014.1, from coordinate 740,035 downwards.
CCGCGGTCGATGTCACCGACCACGACCACGGGCAGGTCGGCGGCCCGGGCCAGGCCCATGTTGACGTAGTCCCCCGCGCCGGAGGTTGATCTCGGCCGGCGAGCCGGCACCCTCGGCGATGACGACGTCGTACCGGGACGAGAGGTCGGCGAAGGCCCGGAACGCGCTCTCCGCCAGCACCGTCCGGCCGGTGGCGAACTCCCCGGACCTCAGCTCGCCCCACGGACGGCCCATGAGGACGACGTGCGACCGGTGGTCGGACCCGGGCTTGAGCAGCACCGGGTTCATCGCCGCCTCGGGCTCCGCCCGGCAGGCCCTGGCCTGGACCCACTGGGCCCGCCCGATCTCGGCGCCGTCGCGGCAGACCATCGAGTTGTTCGACATGTTCTGCGCCTTGAACGGTGCGACGCGCACCCCGTTGCGGGCGAGCCACCGGCACAGCGCCGCGGTCACGCAGGCTCTTGCCCGCGTCGGAGGTCGTGCCGGCCACGAGCAGGCCCCTAGCCACGTCCGCCGCCTCGCCCTGACCGGCTGAGCAGCTGCGCCAGGCCGGCGGCCACCAGCACCGACCCGAGTCCCACCCAGGCCGAGAGGCGGACGGCGCGGTCCAGGTCGCCGACCCCGACCACCCGTCCCGTACCCAGCGTGCCGCGGTCCTCGACCGCTCCCTCGTAGACGTTCACCCCCCCGAGCTGTACGCCGAGCGCCCCGGCGAACGCCGCCTCGACCTGCCCCGCGTTGGGGCTGGGGTGCGCCTGCGCGTCGCGCCGCCACACCTCCAGCGACTCCCCCGGGCGCCCGCCCACGAGCGGGGCGCCCAGCACCGTCAGGACCGCGGCCACCCGCGCCGGCACCACGTTGAGGACGTCGTCCGTTCGCGCCGCCGCCCACCCGAACCGGCGGTAGCGCGCCGAGCGGTAGCCCACCATCGCGTCCAGGGTGTTGACCGCGCGGTAGGCCAGCAGGCCGGGCAGCCCGGCGACCGCACCCCACAGCAGCGGCGCGACCACGGCGTCCGAGGTGTTCTCGGCGACCGACTCGACGCTGGCGCGGGCCACCTCCACGAGATCCAGCGTCCTGGCGTCCCGCGCGCAGAGGTGGGACAGCCGCGCCCGCGCGGCCTCGAGGTCGCCGGACCTCAGCAGCCGGCTCATCGCCTCACCCTCCCGGGCGAGGCTGCGGCCGCCGAGCGCGGTGAACGTGCCGGCTGCCACCAGTGCGGCCTCGCCGACCCACGAGCGGCGCACCGCCCTGGAGGCACCCCACGCCAGAGCGCCCACGCCCCCGACGAGCACCCCCGCGTATCCCACGCCCCTGCTGGTGCTGTCGGCCCACCAGGCGCGTTCCAGCCGTGCGGCCGCTCGACCGAACGCTGCGACGGGGTGCCCGCGGCGGGGGTCGCCGAGCACCAGGTCGGCGCCGTAGCCGACCACGAGCCCGGCGACCCGCGGATCCACGAGCATCGACACCCTCTCCTGCTGACCGCTGCACCCCACCGACGAACCCACCGGCCGCCGGTGCTGCCGGGCTGCACACGCTACGACCCGGGCCGGCGTCCGGCGACGGGCACCCTGCCCCGGGCGGCGTTCCGCCGAGTCCGGCCCCGCCACGCCGCAGGTGAGTCGTCGGCCCTACAGCAGGGCGCCGAGCGCGGCCAGGCCCGAGCCGTCGCCGCCGTCCCACGCCGCGAGCCGTCGCCGCATGGGAGCAGGCAGCCGGCAGTCGACCTCGACGGTGACGGGCCACACCGACCGGACCCATCTCCTCGCGTCGTCGGGGTCGGCGCCGGCGCGGAGGACGCACACCAGGCGGGTGCCGAACAGGCTGCTCTCGTCACGGACATCGAGGACGGGCACCGTGGCGCCGTCCGGGACGTCGTCCCCGCTGTCACGGCCGACAAGGTAGTCGGCGTACCGCGGCGGTCGCTGGTCGGCGACCCGAATCGCCAGGTGCTCGACGAGGAGGTCGATCGTCACGCCGAGCGGGACCTCGGTGAGGACCAGCCGCCCGGGCTCGACGACGACGGTGCAGCCCAACCTCAGCCGGGCGCGCCGGCCGGCGAGGAGCGCCTCGATGTCCCCGTCGACGGTGCCCCCGGTGGGCAGCACGGGGGGACCCGCGTCCGCAGCGCCGGTCGTGAGCGCCTCCAGCACCCGGTCGGGCGCGAACGGCGGCACCGGGCCATCGCGGTAGAGGGAGCCCTCGACCAGCCCCAACGGGATGGGACCGACCTCTCCCCGTTCCGCCGCGAGCGCGAGCGCCCCGACCTCGGACAGCCGGACCTCGGTGTAGCGCGCGTCGGCGGCCGGGTCGCCGTACTGGCTGCCCCAGTTGCCGGAGGGGTCCAGCAGCGGCAGGTGCCGCCGCCACGGCACCGCGAGGTCCTGCAGGAGCGGGTAGGCGTAGCGGGCACCGAAGTCCTGCTCGGACTCGAGGACGTCCAGCACGAGGGCGGTCCAGCGGTGGTCGGCTCCGGGCCTGCCGCCGACCTCGTCCACGGCGGCGAGGACCGCGACCTCGAGGGCACCCAGCCCGGTGCGGGCGCTCACTGCGCCACCATCACGGCCACCGGCACGCCCTCGACGAGCACCGTGGTCGACCGGGCCAGCTCGGCGGCGAGCAGGGCCGGGCGGCACGGGAGGTTCACCACACCCGGACAGTAGCGCCGGAAACGGCTGAGCCTGAAGGAAACCGGTCACTCCGTCGCCGCCCGGCGCTGCCACCTCGACCGGAGCACCAGGTGACCGCGGCGCACGAGAGGACGAGGATCGGCCTCGTGGTGGTCACGAACGTCGTCGCCGCCTGCACCCTCCGACCCTCAAGAGATGCGAGGAGCACGCCATGACCAACGTCTGCTTCGCCGGCGTGACCGGCTGGACCGCGCCGCCCATCCTGGCCGCCATCGGTGAGTCCGACGACCTCGACCTGGTCGCCGGGGTGTCCCGGTCCGCAGCCGGGCAGACCCTGGCCGACGCCACCGGCGTGAACGTGCACGGACGCGTCTACGGGAGCGTGGCCGAAGCCCTGGCCGCTGTCCCCGTGGACGTCCTGGTCGACTACACCAGCGCCACCGCGGTCAAGGACAACGTCGAGACCGCCGTGGACGCAGGAGTCCACGTGGTCGTGGGCTCCAGCGGGCTCACCGCGGACGACTACGCGGCGCTCGATGAACGCGCCCGCACCCGGGGCGTGGGTGTCATCGCCGCAGGGAACTTCTCGGTCATGGCCGCCATCCTGCGCCGGGCCGCAGCGATGGCCGCCGAGCACCTCGACCACTGGGAGGTGCTCGACTACGCCGGCGACACCAAGGCCGACGTGCCCAGCGGCACCTCACGCGAGCTCGCCGAGACCCTCGCTCAGGTACGCCGACCGGCGCCCGGCCTCCCGGCCGAGGACGTCCACGGCCCGATCGAGGCACGCGGCGTCGAGGTTGCCGGCACCCGCATCCACTCCGTGCGGCTGCCCACGTTCGTGGTCACCACCGAGATCGTGTTCGCCGGGGCCGGGGAACGACTCATCATGCGGCACGACCCGGGGCCGGACCCCGAGCCCTACGTCGCGGGCACCCTGCTGGCCATCCGCAGGGTCACCGACGCCGTCGGCGTCCGCCGCGGGCTCGACTCACTCCTCTACGACTGACCCGGTCCGGGTTCCTCCGCCGCTGGTCGGCTCATCCCGGGTGGGTGATGTCCCCTGTCCACGGCCGCGGTCAGATGATTCGGGGTGCAGACGGCCCCGTGTTCCACGTGTCGCGCTCGGGCCACGCGCCGAAGGGTGGCCGGAGGTCGTTCCCGGCTGCGCGCGGAGCAGCTCACCGTTTCGCCCGCGCGGAGGGACCAGCACAGTGGACAAGCATCGACCTGGACCGTCACGCAGCGGCCCTGCTCGCCCACGGGTCGCCGATCCACGGCAGACGCCTGGGAGGGCCAGGCCCGCGTCGTACCCGCTGTTCGTCTCGATGAGACGTGAACAAGGCAGCGAACACTAGGTGGATCTCGCGTCGGTACTCACCCTGGCGCTGCTGGCGGTCTTCCTCGCCGTCCAGCCGTGGTCGGTGCTCGCTGCGGTTCTCTTCGCGACCGCCCGAGGTGGGATGAGGAAGGAGCTCGCCTTCGTCGGTGGCTGGGTCACTGCCCTGGTGGCCGTGGCGGTAGCGACCGTGCTGGTGTATCCGGACGTGCCGCGCAGCTCGAGCGCCAGCCGAGGCCAGGCGGCCGTCGAGCTGGCCGCCGGCCTGGTCCTGGGTGGCTGGCTGCTGACGCGCTGGCGGCATCCGAAGGACCCGGGCACCGACCGCCAACCCTCGTGGATGGGCCGCCTGGACGCCATGTCGCCGTGGTTGGCGTTCGGCCTCGGCGCGTTCCTGCCGACGTATGCCGTGGTCGTTGCGGCGGTCTCCGAGATGCTGTCCAGCGGGCTCACCCGGGGATGGTTGTTGGTCGTCGCTGTTGCGTGGGTCGTTCCTGGCCTCGGCCGGGGTTGCCTCGCCCCTGATGGTGCTCGTGGTCGACCGGGACCACGCACCTGAGACCTACCAGCGTTGGCGGTCGTGGATCGTCGGGCACAGCCGCGCGGTTCTCTACGGGGTTGGCGCTCTGGTGTGCCTCGTGCTCGTCGGCAAGGGCATCGCCGGGCTCGTGGGCTGACCGCCGCGCCGCACAGGACCTGACCCCGACCTGGAGGGGAGAACAGCGGAACCCGCGTCACCGCACCCGAGCAGTCAAGCGTGTCAACGGAATCGGGGCGCGGGGCGAGTGCTACTCCGGCTTCGTGGCGACCGGGGTGCCGTGGGGAAGCTCCAGAACGGCGCGGTCAGCCAGTGGCGCTGCGAGCGTGACGGTGGCCGTTCGCGGGGCGCCCACGGCAGCACAGGCGCCATCGCCTGGAGCTGGGTGTTCGTACACGATGACCACGACGGCACGGGCTGACTCGACGGCCTGCGCGGTGTAGTCGGCGCCGCAGGACCTGCTGGCCGGGCCCGGCCGTACCTGTGAAGGACACGGTCAGGGTCCGCCCGTCGGCCCCGAGCGTCCCGGAGTCGATCGCCAGCCCCTCGGCAGGCTCCGTGTCCGGCGTGACCGAGACCATCGCCGTCGTGGCGATGGCCGGGTGAGCCACCCGGACCGCCGAGCCGGTGATGGCGAAGATCCACGCGGGGACCCGTGCGGAACCACGGCTGGTGCCGATCGTCATGGTGCCCAGCCGGGGGTCGGTCAGGTGAAGCGGGACGCAGCCGGCGCAGCTGCCGTCGGCTGCGGCGCGCATCCGCTCGACGGCTGCCGCCGCGGAGATCAGCGGGACGGTCGAGCGGCGGTCCGCCCACCGAACCTCGCCGGTTCGGTGGGTGGTCGGCCCCGGCTGGACGTCTGCGGTGAACAGGTTGGAGACGAAGGCGTCCTTGCGGTCGCCTTCGGAGGCCGCCCACGGCCCGACGGTCTGGGTCAGCGGGCCCACCGGGGTCAGCACCGGTCTCTGGCCGGCGGCGACCACGGCACGGTCGTAGGCTGCGAGGTCCTGACGTGCCCGCTGCTCCAGGCTGGCGCGGGTGTTGGCCTCCGACGCGCTTGGGCCGGGCGACGCGCACGCCGCCGTCAGTGCGACGAGCGTGACCGCGGCCAGACGTCGAACCATGGAGCTCTCCCTCCCTGCGCACGTGCCGCTGATCGTAGGACGCTGGTCCTTGCTGCGGGTGTTCCGGCAGAAGTGGCGCCCGGCGGGCGGCAGGCTCGCCGTCCTCATGAGCATCGGCTGCGACACGGCATGCCGACGGCTGCGGCGCTGCTCCGTGTCGTCGGTCGCGATCGGAACGATTGCCACGTCAGTTGATGGCAGCGAGGATGGCTGCTGGAACGCGGCACGATCGGTGGCGTGGCGTAGGGGTGACCGCGCTGGTGCTCGAGCCGCTCGTCAGCCCCGCCGCGCTGGGTGGCGCGGGGGTGCGACCGGTAGTCGGGAGATGGAGCGCATGCCACAGGTCGAGGTCGACGGGCTCAGGATCAACTACGACGTCCAGGGGGAGGGTGAGCCGCTCCTGCTGATCCCGTACACGTCGGCGGACCACGCCTGCTACGCGTTCCAGCTTCCGGCCTACACCGAGTACTTCAGCTGCATCGCGATCGACCTCCCCGGCTCGGGTGAGAGCGACAAGCCGGCCGGGCCGTACTCGACCGATGGCTATGCCGACCAGGTCGCCGCGTTCCTCGGTGCCATCGGCATCGAGCGCGCCCACGTGGCCGGTGTGTCGCTCGGCGCCGCGGTGGGCATGCACCTCGCCGCCCGCCATCCGGCCCGGGTGCGCTCGCTCTCGTTGCACAGCGGCTGGCATGCCAGCGATCCCTATCTGAAGAGTGTCGTTGAGCAGTGGCGCACGATGGCGTCCGCGCTGCCGACGGTTGCCGACGTGGTGATCCAGGGGATCTTCCCGTGGTGCTTCACGCCCGAGATGTACGTCGACCGGCCGGAGTTCGTCGACACGCTGGTGGACTTCGTGCGCAGTCGCCCCGCTCAGCCCGTGGACGCGTTCCTGGCCCAGATCGACGCGGTCATCGCCCACGACGCGAGCGCGGCGCTCCGCGAGATCGACGTTCCGACCCTCATCACGTTCGGAGCCCGTGACCTCGTCTGCTCCACGCGCTTCGCCGAGCCGCTCACCAGCGGGATCCGCGGCAGCGAGCTGGTGGTCTTTGAGCATCTGTCGCACGCGGGGCTGCACGAGGACCCCGAGACCTTCAACCGCGCGACGCTCGACTTCCTCCTTCGCCAACGCTCATGACGTGCGCGGTGTTCGCGGTCGGCCCCACGGAGCCGCGGCCGAGATGTCGAGACTGGCCATCGCCGCTGCCAGGTTCGCTAGGTCCGGATCAGGCTCGCGGCGACGCCACCCCTGGTCCGTTCGACTCCAGACCGCCACGGCAGCGATCGAGTCGCCACGAACACCGCGCCGCCACAGACGCACCCGGACGTCCCGGTCCCCAGTCGGACAGGCCGTAGCTGACGGCGGGCCGGCGCTGTGGACGGGCCCGCTCCCTGTCTGCCGGGACGAACCGAGCTGGACCGCAATGAGTATCAGCACTCTTGACCTGCCGCCTCGGGCAGGTGAACCTGCCACCCGGGCCGCGAGACGACGCGGTCCCCTGCACTGGAGGCGGATTGTTCACGCACGATGACAGGCCCATCAGGGTGCTGCTGGCGGATCTCACCGACGTGGCGGACACGGTCCGAGCCCTCGACCCCGCTGCGCCCAAGGCTGAGCTGACCGCGCTGCTGGCCCGCGAGCACGCACTCGTCCTGGAGCTGCGCCGCCGCCGCGCGCAGTGGCGCGCCGCACACAACCCGCAACGCCGCTAGAACGACGGCGCTGGAACGACAACTGCGCGGTAGCTGCGCACAAACCATCACGGGCTGGTGCACATTCAGGCTGTGCTGACAGCCAGGGGGTCGAAGTGTCGTACGGGCAGATGCCGGCCCGCGTGTGCAGGGCCCGACCGCCAGCACCGGGAGGACTGCCCGATCCTCGTCGGTTCAGCTAGCCATCAGCTTTTGGGCACGAACACGATGAACTCCGGGTTGTCCGGCAGATCGGTGATGAAATCCTTTCCGTTGCTTCCATCGGGGTGAAACTTCTTTATCTTTCGCGCGTCTCTTTCCGCCGCGTAGAAATATCCATCCGCATCGAAGGCTATCCCGGAGATATGCTTGACATCTCCGTCAATGAACGTCTTGGGCTTGACGGACCCCGATGGCACTCCCTTCGACAGGTCATAGCTCACGACGCTGTCATTTTTGGAGCTGGCTATGTAGAGAGTTGATTGGTTCACCAGCAGCTGAACAGGGCCGACAAGGTTGCTTCCCGCGATCTGGCCATGGAGTTCTCCGGTGTTGCCATCATAGACATTGATCGCATCGGCGACCTCATTGGCCACATAGAGAAAGCCGTCGTGGAAGAGCACTCCGCGAACAGAGTTGTGGACCTCCGTGTTCTTGTCGTTCGTGAAGTTGACGTCAAGCCCCTGCGGCGCCGCGACATCCGGCGGCGTCGGCGACGGGACGTTGGGCAGCGCCCCGATGGACGAGGCGACGATGGTTCCCGCGAGGAACTGAGCCGGAGGCGGATACTGCTGTCGGAGATAGGAAGCAACGGGGAGGGGGTCGTTTGCTCGCTGAAGGCCGGTGACCAGGTTGCTGTCCTGGCTGGAGACGTAGCAGTTCCCCTGAGTATCAAAGGTCAGGTCGTAAGGGTGGAGAATGGAGTTGGTCGCATCCATGGATGCGAAAACTTCTTTGAAGCTGTAATCGCCACTCTTGCCCGCCCGGTAGGAAATAACCTGGCTGGAGCCTTTATATGAGTTGACGACGTACAGGAGGTCATCGACGACTTCAAAGCCGCGCAGCTCCCTCAATGCCGGGTCTGATCCGCCGGTCGGCAGGACGTTCGGATTGTCATGCGGCTTACCGCTGTCATGATAAGCCAAGACATTGTTGACCTGACCCTTGTCTTCACCGCCGTGAAAGCTTATGTACCACATGATTGTCCCTCCTCAGTGTGAGTTCTTGGACGCCTCTACACCCCGACAGAGCCACCGCGTGGTCGACAATCTCGGGGAGCATCATTTCCGCTGACAGAAGATGAGGTCTACGGACCCGACGGCCGTTCTCTGGTCGAACCCCGATCCGCCGTCGAAACCGCCGGGGCGCCTTTGGCTGACGTCAGTGCCGACGATGAACGACGGACATGACGGTCTCCCCCCTGTGGATCTTGTCGAAGACCTCACGGGCGGCCTGGTCGGCCTCCTCGGCGGTGGAGCCCTCGAAGCTCAGGTCGTGCTCGCGACCGCCACTGTGGTAGATGACAACGTGGGCGCAGTACGTCGTTTCGCCCCGGTCGGCTGTGCCGTTCGTCTGGACAGGCTTGGCGGGGATGAGGTCGACGTTCTCGAGCTTGTCGGGGTTGACGAGGAAGTCAGAGCCGATGCGCAGCATGATGTGACCTTTCGGGTTGCGGTGGTTCGGGCTCGTCCGGTCTCCCCCACGAGGGTGCCGCCGTCATCGCCGCGCCTCGCGACCGGCCGTGGCCTCGGGGCACAGCCGCCGACGTGGTGCCTCAGCCTCATGACCGGGACGCCAGACGCAGCTGTCGGGCGAACCAGGCCTGCGCCGCCGGGCGAGTTTCATGTGAGGCATCTCCTCTCAGGCCCTCGTGCGTAGGGGCTCGCCCCGCCCTTCGGCTGGCTCCGGCCCCACGCCCACACGGCGAGCCGACTGTGTCACCCACGATCCAACCCCCACAACGGCGCCGTATCACCCAGAACGGATGAATGCGGCAAACCGGCTGGTAGCCAACAGTGAGGCGTCAGCGCCGTCGCGCTCAGGAACGGTTGACGGGCGACCCTGCGGGCGGCCCTCGCACCGACGCAGGACGCCGATCACGTCCGCCCTCAGGCCATTTGCGCCGGCCCCGAACCGAATGTCGAGTGATCGGCGTCCCGGGTCACTCGGGACCTTTCGACCGGGTCAGGCCATCCGGCCCGCACCGAGGCAACGCGGTAGCCCGTGCGCCGTCAACCTCCGTGCAGTGAACGCTTGTCATCAGGGCCTGCCCCGGCTAACGTACAACAACATGGTTGTACGACAGTTGGAGCGGGACGAGGTGAACGGGATCTTCGCAGCCCTCGCCGACCCGACCCGCCGCGACATCGTGGCCCGCGTGCTGAGGCAGGACGCGTCGGTCTCGGCCCTCGCCGAGCGCTACGCGATGTCCTTCGCCGCGGTGCAACGGCACGTCGCGGTGCTCGAGCGAGCCGGCCTCGTCCGCAAGGAGCGTCGCGGTCGGGAGCGCCTCGTCCGAGGCGACGTCGACACCATCCGGGCCGCCACACGGCTGCTCGACCAGTACGAGGAGATCTGGCGCGGTCGCCTGGACCGCCTCGATGACCTCCTCGCCGAACCCACGGAAGGACCGGCTCGATGACCATCGTGAGCAGCAAGCAGGACCCCGAGGCCCTGACCTTCGTCATCGTGGCGGAGTTCGCCGCGCCGCCGTCGCGGGTGTGGCAGGTCTGGGCCGACCCCCGGCAGCTCGAGCGCTGGTGGGGCCCGCCCACCTGGCCGGCGACCTTCGAGCAGCACGACGTCGTCGCCGGCGGCGGCTCCCGCTACTACATGACCGGCCCCGACGGCGAGAAGGCCCGCGGCTGGTGGCGGTTCGTGAGTCTGGACGAGCCCCGCCATCTCGAGTTCGAGGACGGCTTCTCGGACGAGTCCGGCTTGCCGAACCCTCAGATGCCGACGATCCGCGGTCGGGTCGAGCTGGAGGAGATCGCTGCGGGCACCCGGATGACGGTCACGTCGCAGTTCGCCACCGTCGAGCAGATGGAACAGCTCGTCCAGATGGGCATGGTCGAGGGCATGACGCTGGCGATGGGCCAGATCGACGACGTGCTCGCTGCGGCCTGATCCACGGCCCCCTGCGGCACGGTCGCCCCGTCGCGGAGCCCCGCCTCGCCGCCGGAGGCCTATCCCTGGCCGGTGAAGCTGATGGTCACCTCGCCCTGGATGACCTCCGGCGGCTCACCGGCCAGGTTCGCAACGTTGTCCTGGATGTACTGCCGGGCCGCCTTCACGGACTCCTCGGCGCCGGCCCGGTCCTCGAACACGCTGACGCTGAAGCCGCCGCCGTCGGAACGGACCAGGTAGTAGTTCTGGAAGCCGGAGACGCCCCGAATGAGGTTCTCCACCTCCCCGGCTCGTCGTCCCAGCTCGTCGATCAGCTCGGCGGACCCCTTGTAGTGCCGGATCACTGCGTACGCCATGGCTCTTCACCTCTGTCGTGCTCGGCTGGTCCCCCGGACCTTCGGAGCGTACCGAGGTGCCGGCCCGCGCGCAGGGCCCCGTTTTGGGGACCTCGTATCGGCCGGCGGGTGAGGGCGGGGGCAGCAGGCTCGCCGGGGACGACAGACGTTGCGGACATGGCCAACCGTCTCGGGTAGCTCTCGGGTCACTGGGGTTTCGACGGCAGGCTCGCCGCCCAGGCGATACCGCCGATGACCTCGGCCACGCCCAGCCCTGCCGCACCGCCGTGGAACCCAGGGGTATCCCTGTTGCACCACCGTGCAGGCACCTCAGCTGCCCAGGGCTGTTGCCGTCGCGGAGCTCCCGCGGTGAGTCAGCTTGGCGTCGACGCAGTCGACGACGTGACCACCACGATCTTGCCGCCGGCGGTGTTGGCTTCCATGACCCGATGCGCCTCCTGGATCTCCTCGAGGTGGAAGACCCGGCCGATCGGCACGACGGCATCGCCTGCGGCGACGGCGTCGAGGAACTCCTGCAGCACGGCGGGAGGCAGGTCGGTCGCGTCGCCGCTGTAGCCCGTCAGCCGCACCCCACTCGGGATGTCCCCCGTCGGGTAGAAGTCGGGCAAGGTCCACTGGTTCGAGAGCATGCCCGACATGCAGACCGTCCCGTGCACCCGCGTGGCGTGCAGGCAGTCGAACACCGTCGGGGACCCGACCAGGTCGAGGGCGGCATCAACCCCGTCCGGGACGATCGCGCGCACGGCCGCGGCGAGCGGGCCGTCGTCGACCAGCACGTGGTCGGCGCCGAGCTCGCGCAGGCGGTCGACGCTGGCGGGGTTCCGGGTCGTCGAGATGACGCGCAGGCCCGCCCGCTTGGCGAGCACCGTGGCCGCCATCCCGACGCTGGACGTGCCGCCCCGGACCAGGAGGATCTGTCCGGGCTGGACGTCGAGACCCACCGTCAACGAGCCGTACGCCGTCTGCAGCATCTCCGGCACAGCCCCGAGGGTCGACCAGGGCAGGTCGGAGCGAAACGGAACGGCCTGCCGGACCGGCACGCAGGTGTACTCGGCGTACCCGCCGTCGTACTGACGGCCCATCCCGCCCATCATCACCGCGACCTGCTGGCCGACCGCGATCTCCCCTCCCGGACAGGCGGCGACTACCCCGGTGGCCTCGATGCCCGGCACCCGCGGGAAGGTCACCCCCTGCGCCAGTCCCAGTCGTGTGTGGAGCTCCGAGCGGTTCAGACCGAACGCCTCGACCTTCACCAGCACCCACCCCGGCTCCGGAGTCGGCACCGGCACCTCGCGGAGCTCCAGCGCCTCGACCGGGCCGGGCGCTGCCAGGACGACCGCCCTCATCACGCCATCTCCTCGGGAGCGTCGACCGCGGCATGGTCCTGCAGCGCACGCAGGATCTGGAGCGGCGTCGCGTCGGTAAGCGGCACGCCGCCCCTCTCCCGGGGTCGGGCGTCCACGGCCCTCCACAGCGCGGTCCGGGCTCGGATCAGACGGCTGAAGGTGAGGTAGGTCGGACTGTCGTCGGGCATGACGGAGATCCTTACACCGTTCGGGGTCATCACCCGGCTGGTGGGCCAAGACGCCTGACCTCTCAGTCCAGACGAATCTGGTCCTTCACTCATCCTGATCCGCATGTGACGCTCGTCTCATGAAGATCCGCCGGGTCGAGGCGATCCCCTACGCGATCCCCTACCGCAAGCCCCTGCGCTTCGCCAGCGGCGAGGTCGCCACGGCCGAGCACGTGCTCGTCCGGGTGCACACCGACGACGGCGTCGTCGGGACCGCCGACGCCCCGCCCCGTCCGTTCACGTACGGCGAGACGCAGGTGTCCGTCCGCTCGATCGTCGCGGACCACTTCGGCCCCCAGCTCGTCGGCGTCGGCATCCTCGAGCGCGAGATCGTCCGGGCCCGCCTGGAGCGCACGGTCGGCAACCCCGTGGCCAAGGCGGCCGTCGACATGGCCATCTGGGACACCATCGGCCAGACCCTCGGTGTCTCCGTGAGCGAGCTCCTGGGCGGGTTCACCGACCGGATGCGCGTCTCGCACATGGTCGGCTTCGCACCGGCCGAGGAGATGGTCGCCGAGGCCGAGCGGATGCGCGACGGCACGGGATCACGACGTTCAAGGTCAAGGTCGGACGCCGGCCCTACCGCGACGACGTCGAGGCCTGCCGCGCCCTGAGAGCAGCGCTCGGGCCCGAGGTCGAGCTCTACATCGACGGCAACCGGGGCTGGACCGCCAGCGAGTCGGCTCGCGCTCTGCGCGAGATGCAGGACCTCGACCTCTCGTTCGCCGAGGAGCTCTGCCCCGCCGACGACGTGCTCGGCCGGCGCTGGCTGGTCCAGCAGTCGACGATCCCGATGTTTGCCGACGAGAGCGTCTCCCGACCGGGAGAGGTCACCCGCGAGCTCCTCGGCGGCGCCGCGACCGGCATCAGCATCAAGACCTCACGGACCGGGTTCACGACCAGCCAGCTGGTGCTCGGCCTGTGCGAGGGGCTGGGCGTCGAGGTCGTCATCGGCAACCAGATCGACACCCAGGTGGGGTCGCTGTGCGCCGCCGCCTTCGGCGCCGCCCACCCGCTCACCGCCCGCCGGGCGGCCGAGCTCTCCAACTACCTCGACCTGACCGACGACCTGCTCGCCGACCCCCTGGTGATCCAGGACGGCGAGCTCGCCGTGCGCCAGGGCCCCGGCCTCGGCCTGGTCATCGACGACGACAAGCTCCGGCGCTACCGCCAGGACCGCTGACCAGATCCGCATCACTCGAACGTCGCACCATCCAGACGAAAAGGAGCACCAACGATGACCCAGCTCGACAACTCCACCGATCTCGAGCAGACCGCCCGCGCGGCCGCGTCCGGCGCGAACGCCACCCGGGTGTTCCAGAGCAAGATGGCCGGCGGCTCCGCCATCACCAAGGAGCGGGTCGACGAGGTCGCCACCGCGGCGATCAAGGCCCTGCACGAGGTCATCCGCGACAAGCAGGTCACCTACGAGGAGTACGACTACCTCAAGCAGTGGATGATCCAGGTCGGGCTCGACGGCGAGTGGCCGCTCTTCCTCGACGTCTGGTTCGAGCACGTCGTCGAGGAGGTCGCCACCGCCGGCCGCGAGGGCAGCAAGGGCACCATCGAGGGCCCCTACTACGTGCCCGACGCCCCGCTGCTCGCCCGCCGAGTGCACCCTCGAGATGCGGGCCGACGAGCCCGGCACGCCGCTGCGCTTCCAGGGCCAGGTGAAGGCCGTCGACGGCACCCCGCTCGCCGGCGCGCTGGTCGACATCTGGCACGCCGACGACCTCGGCTTCTACTCCCAGTTCGCGCCCGGGCTCCCCGACTGGCTGTTCCGCGGCCGCGTGGTCGCCGACGACGAGGGCCGCTTCGCGATCCAGACGATGCAGCCCGCGCCGTACCAGATCCCGACCGACGGCTCCTGCGGTGCCCTGATCGCTGCGGCCGGCTGGCACGCCTGGCGGCCGGCGCACATCCACCTCAAGGTCTCGGCGCCCGACCACTGCTGATCACCACCCAGCTCTACTTCGAGGGCGGCGAGTACGTCGACACCGACATCGCCGACGCGGTCAAGCCCGAGCTCATGCTGGCCCCGACGCCGCGGGCCGACGGTCAGGGCAACGAGGTCACCTACGACTTCGTGCTCGCCCCCGCCTGAGGTGGCGCTGTACGCCGTCCGCATGGACGTCGACCTGCCGCTCGACCTCCCGGGCCGGGACGAGCTCCTGGCCCGGGAGAAGGCCTACAGCCAGGAGCTGCAACGGTCCGGGCAGTGGGTGAGCATCTGGCGCGTCACCGGCCATCACTCGAACCTGAGCGTGTTCGACGTCGCCGACAACGACGCGCTGCACGAGATCCTGTGGGGTCTGCCGCTGTTCGCCTACATGACCGTCCACGTCACCCCTCTGGCCCGCCACCCCTCCGCCATCTGACGACGGACGTCGCCGAGCCCCTGCACGCTCCAGACCTCGCGGGCGCGCAGGAGGTCAGGGGGTCAGCCGTGCCTCGATCGCGTCCGCGGCGGCGACGGACCCGCCGGCCTTGCGGATGCTCGTGCGCATCGCGGCGAGGTTGGCGCGGATCTCCTCGTCGGCGGCGACCTCGTCGACCGTGGCGCGGAGCAGCTCCGGCGTGAGCTCCTGCGGGACGAGCCGGCGTCCGAGGCCCAGCTCCTCCACCCGGTGGGCGTTGGCCTCCTGCTCGGGCATCTGCGGCACGGTCACCAGCGGCACGGCGTTGTACAGCGACTCCATCGTGGAGTTCATGCCGGCGTGGGAGACGAACACGTCCGCGTGGCGCAGCACGGCCAGCTGCGGGAAGTAGGGCCGCACCTCGACGTTGCCGGGCACCGGTCCGAGCGCGCCGGCGTCGACCCGGTCGCCGACGGCCATCGCCACCTGCCACACGCCGTCGCCGAACGCCTGGAGGCACATCCGGAAGAACGCGGGGCGGTCGTTGAACGCGGTCCCGAGGGAGATGAACAGCACCGGCCGTCCGTCGGCGGCCGGGAGCCAGCCGGGATCGTCCTCGCGACGGCCGGGTGAGGGGCCGACGAACCGGAACCGCTCATCGAAGGTGTCCGCGGCGGGCTGGAACTCGCGGGGGACGAACACGATGTTCAGCGACGCGGGCGGCCCCGTCATCGGGCGCGTCTGCGGCTCCAGCCCCTGCTCGACGGCGTAGTCCTGCATCGCCTGCCGGGCCCGTTGCAGCGCCGGCTGGTCCTGCCACGTGAGCGACGAGACGAAGCCGCCGAACGGCGAGAACCGCTCGTTGCTGGCGAGGTTGGGCACCAGGGCCACGTCGGGCAGGCCCAGCCGACCGGCCAGGACCCGCCCCGTCAGGCTGGCCGAGTCGTAGCAGACCGCCTGCGGCGGGTCCCGCCGGAAATGCGCCTCCAGCCGCGGGACGTCGACGCGGGCGTCGGCGACGAACCCCAGGAGCAGGTCGGCGAAGCGGTCCGGGTCGAAGTCGGTGAACGGTGGCGGCGCCGGCATGTCTCCCTGCGTCGGGACCAGCGTCGCGCCGGCGTCCGCAACGGCCCGGGAGAAACGCTCGTGGGTGGCGTAGCTGACGCGCCAACCACGGCGGACCAGCTCGGCCACCAACGGCAGCGTCGGGTTGACGTGGCCGTGGCCGGGGACGCTGACAAAGGCCAGGTGCCTGTCCATCCGGGTCAGCGTCCCCCGCACGGCAGCGCGGGGTCAACAGGCGCGTCGACCCCGTGCAGCGGTGTTGCACCCGTGACGGTGGAGCGGGTCGCAGCCTGCGCCATCTGCGCCACCGGCTCGCGTGCGTCACCCCTCCTCATGCCCCGGGGGTGCCGGCCGTGCGGCCCGGTCCTGGACAGCGCCACGGCCGGCGGTCCGTTCTGTGTCCCCGGGCGTTCGACCGGCATCCTCACCGACTGCATCGGCGCGGCCCAGCAGGCTCTGCAGCTGTTCGGCGCGGCGCTGCAGGGCGACCCGCTCGGGGGTGGAGTCGGTCCCGGTCGGGCGGGCGGTCAGGTCGCTCACGGCGGCGTGGAGTCGCCCGAGGGTCGCCGCCGCCTGGTCCTGCAGGTCGACGGTCAGGGCACGGCCGGCGTCCTGGAGCCGGGTCTGCAGGTCGGCGCGGGCCCGGCCCAGCTGCTGGTCGGCCACCGCGGGAATCTGGGCCGTCAGGCTCTGCCGGATCCGCCGCCGGCGGCGGGTGCCGCCGGCCAGTCGGGCCAGGGTTCCGGCCAGCGGCGGCGCCCAGCTCTGCGGCGGTGTGAACTCGTCGCTGAACCGGTCCTGGTCGAGCAGCTGGGGATCAAGCGGATGGCTGCTGATGCTCAGGTCGAGCAGGTCGCGGACCGCCTCGGCGGCCAGGCGCTGCTCCTCGGCCAGGTCCTCGAGCACCCGCCGGGAGACCGCAGCCAGGCCCTCTCGAAGAGCCGGTCGCCTGGCGTTGCCGCCAGCGCTCCACCGAGCCACCGAGGTGGGCGGTCACCACGGCTCGGGCCTGGTCGGCCAGCTGGGCGGTGGGGACGGCGCCCAGCTGGCCCACCCAGGCTTCGTCGAACCCTGCGCGGCAGTCCTCGACCAGCACTGGCAGCTCGGTGCGGGCGGAGGCGTCCAGCTCGGCACGGAGCCGTCGCAGCGCCCCGGCGATGGTGTCGGCGACGGCCCGGCTGCGGGTCGTGACAGCCACCAGCCGGTCCCCGAGCTCCTGGATGGCGTGGGTCTGTCCCTCGTCGGCCAGGTCCAGGAGCCGGAGCCGGACCCGGACCTGGTCGAGCAGGACGGTCAGGAGTCGGGCCACGTGGGCGCGTTGGGCCCGCTCGGCGTCGCGGTGGCCGAACGTGTGCAGGTAGCTGGTCAGGTCGCTGGCAAACCGGGCGAATCCGGGGTCGGCCATGCCGGCGCGGGCGCAGCAGGCCGTCACGGTCACCGGCGCACCGGTCACGCCGGCGCAGACCTGTTCGGTGAAGCCCAGCGCCTGGGCCAGCTCGGCGTGGTCCGGCAGACGGTCGCTCTTGTTCAGCAGCACGAACGTCCGCACGGAGCGGTCGCTGATGGCACGCAGCAGGTCGGCTTCGGCCGCCGAGACCGGCGGGTCTGCGCTCAGGACCAGCACCGCGGCATCCAGGGTGGCCAAGGCCGCATGGGCCTCCGCGGTGTTGTGGGCGTACACCGACCCGGTGCCCGGGATGTCGACGAGCTCGACGGCGTACCGGGACAGCATGTCCTGGTGAAGCAGCACGTCCGCGTCGGCGACCCCCAGGGTGTTGTCCGCGTTGGCGCTCTCGGTCACCCACCGGCCCAGCTCCGCCACCGGCGCCGTGAGGCTGCGCCCGTCCAGGAAGGTCAGCATGACCCGTTCCCGTTCCTCCGGTGCGGCGGCGCGCACGGTCGTGGTCACGGCGGTCACCGGCGTGACGCCGGTCGGAAGGACCGGCGTGCCCAGGAGCGCGTTGACGACCGTGCTCTTGCCCCGCTTGGCCTCCCCGGCCACGAGTACGCGCAGCCGCCCCTGGTCGGCCCGCTCCCGCAGCCGCTGCAGCAGGCGCCGGTCGTACTCCTCGGCCAGGGGCATCACCTGTTCGATCAGCGCGGCCGTCGACGTCGGGGCGTCGGCGTCCTCGGTCGGTGGGCTCGCGGCCTGGTCCGGGTGGTGGGGCATGTGGCCCTCCCTGTCCTGAACGGGGCGCTGGGAGCCATCAGCGGGGGGCGTTTCGAGACGTCGGTCTCTGGCGAGCTCCCTCACCTCCTCGAAGTGAAGCCTTGACCGCGGCACGGGTCAACCGGTTCACGAGCAGAATTCAGCGCCAACCGGTTCACCGGACGGGGTCAGGGCCGAGCGGTCGAGCCCGAAGCCAGCGGCAGGTCCCGTCCCGGACCGCGTAGCCCGCTGCGGTGGGGTGCGTGCCCGCGGGGTGCGCCCCGTTGACACGGGCCCAGGGGCGGCGCAGAGTGATCGGGCGGAGCACCCGCCTCCTGGCACACTTCGCGACGTTGTCGAGTTCGCCGCGCTCCCGCGAACCGGCCGCTTGAACCCCGCGCAGGACCGAGGGCACCCCCATCGAACCAGCGATCTTCAGGCTCCGCCGTCCGCCGCCACGGCCGACGGGAGATTGCTCGTGTTCATCAAGCCCACCTCTCTGATCCACTCGTTGCTGTTCGCCGGGACCGCCCTGGCCCTGGTCCTGTCGTGTGCACCCACGTCCGCAGCTGCCTTCGCCGCCCCGTCTTCGGGCGGCCGACCAGCCGGCCCTACGAGCCCTGTCGTGGCCAGCGTGAGCAGCCCGGCCACCGTGGTCCCCGCCGGGTGCCACTTCGAGGAAGCCTCCGGTGACGCCGTCGCATCCGCCGTCACCACGACGAACAGCACCCGGGGCTTCGTCTCCTTCGGCGGCGGGACGTGCGCCAGACCCGCCTTCGCGGGGACGCTGCGGTACTTCGACGGCCACGACGCAACGTGGCGACGGGCCACGAGCCCGTACACCGGCCGGGTCCTCGGCGTCGCCGACGACACCACGGGCACCTACGCCCTCTATTCCAACCAGAACGGCATCTGGGTGGGCAGACGGACCACCGCGGGCGCGTTCACCAAGCCGGTACGGCTCTCCACCCGAGGCAACGGTGGTGCGGTCCTCCCGCAGGGCGACATCGTCGCCCAGGGCGGCGGCTACTGGGCGGTGTGGACCGAGCAGGTCGGGCCGGGCGGCGAGTTCGCCCAGCAGGAGCTGTTCCAGGCCAAGACCCTGGGGGCGGGAGCCTGCACCGGCGCCATCTCCCGGCAGCGGATCACGACGCACCACCGCGATGACGCCGACCCGTCCCTGGTGCTCGTGCCGGCGACGGCCGGGCGCTCCGGAGCGCATCTGGCCTGGGACCGCAGCGACGGCGCGCAGGGCACGTCCAGCTGGCTGATGTACGCCAGCTCCGGCTGCAACGGGCGCTGGACGGCCCGGACACTCTTCCAGGTGGGGATCCACCAAGACCCAGACATGACGCGCGCGGGCAGCATCGACTACCTGGCGTGGGGTCACGACGCCCGGCTGGTGGAGGCGGAGATCTCCTTGGCGCCGTTCCGGTCAACGGCCTTCGCGCAGCCGGAAGCCGGCAACGCCCACGTCAGCGTGTCGGGCAGCACGGTCGTCGTACTCTTCGAGTCGCACGGGCGCCTCGCCACCCGCGAGCGCCATGCCGGTGTCTGGTCGCTGCGCTATCTCACGGCAGCGGGTGCGCGGCAGCAGGCGGTCGCGGCGACCTCCTTCCGGTCGGCGTTCACCGCCCTCGGTCTCAACACCAGCGACCGGCTCTACGCCATCACGGTGCAGTAGAGCAGCCGACGGCCGCGCTTGAGTCCGAACCCGCTCGATGCGCCGGGGCCATCCGCGGGGGGTGATGCCGCGCCGAGGCACCCGGACCAGGCTACCGTCGTGGCCCTCGTCGATCTCGCGGTCGCGGCCGCCAACCCGGTCAGGCTGCCAGGACGGTTGCCGGAGATCGAAGCTCGACCAGCGGGCCCCTCGCGCGCTTCGCCATCCGCAGGATCGGCGCCACCAGGATCGCCGCGACGACCGCCGGCTCTGAGGGCGCTCGAATGCTGAGCGTCACGGCTGACGACATCGTCCGGATGAAGGACGCGCTGTTCTTCGACGGAGAGCAGTCCCGTCGAAAGCTCACCAAGTTCTGGACGTTGCTCCCGCTTGCCGCTGTGATCGCGACGGCTGGGATCACGTCGAACTCGACCGCCACAGTCATCGGGGCAATGATCGTCGCGCCGCTGATGACGCCGATCCTCGGCACAGCGTTGGCCATCGTCCTTGCTGACCGCCGTAACGCCCTTCGATCCCTGCTGATGGTCCTGACCGGAGCCCTCCTGGTGGTCGCCATGGGGTTCCTGCTGGGTCTGCTCGCTCCCGTGCCCGAGGTAGCGGCGACCAATGAACAGGTCGCGCAGCGGGTCGACCCCCACCTGGTCGACCTGATCGCGGCGCTGGCGACCGGGGCGGTGGGTGCGTTCGCCCTGGTCCGTTCTGACATCTCGGACACGTTGCCCGGGGTAGCGATCGCCATCTCGCTGGTGCCGCCGTTGGCAGTGGTCGGGTTGACCTTGGAGTCGGGCGCCCCGGCGCAGGCAGCCGGTGCGCTCCTGCTGTTCGGCACGAACGTCGCCTCGATCATTGCCATGGGTACGGTCGTGCTGCTCGGCCTACCGAGTGCGGACAACCGCGGCTGCGAGCGGTCTGGACGTGGCTGATCTGTCCCGCTCGAGCCTTGTTGCGGTCGGCGCCTTTGTGCTGTTGATGGCGGTTCCCCTCGGCGTCAGCGGCATCCAGCTGTACCGGCAGACGACGGTGGTCGCGGAGGCCACGCCGATCGCCCAGCAGTGGGCGCAGCAGCAGCACTGGCAGGTCACCGATGTTCAGTTCCGGGCGGGCGACCTCTGGGTCACGGCGACTGGGCCCGCACCCAACATCGACCCCGCGAGCCTGCGCCGTGACCTGACCGCCGCCGGCCTGGGGGACGTGACCCTCGAGGTGCAGCTGCTTGACGGCGGGATCCAGCAGGTGCCCGCTTCCTGACGGCGTCGCGGGCTCCGCCAAGGCGCGGCTGGTGGAGGTGCTGCAGGCGTTGCCACCTCGGGCCGCTCACGGTGGTGGGGGCGAGACAGCTGGTTGTCGTGGTCATGGCCGGGCACCGTGTGGCGCGTCACGGCAGCAGTCAACGCGACAATGATGGAGTCCGGCCTCCTGAGGGCGGAACCGGCGCCTGGCGGCACCGAACTGGTTCGTGTGTCTGTTTCACAGGCTGCCAGGGCGTTCAGCGAACACATCAACGACACGTGCAAGTGCGAGAGAGTGGCTCCATGACGAACCGACTGGCCGACGCGACGAGCCCGTATCTGCTGCAGCATCAGCACAACCCGGTCGACTGGTGGGAGTGGCAGGCCGAGGCGTTCGAGGCAGCCAGGCGGTTGCGACCGTGCCGATACTCCTCTCGGTCGGCTACGCGGCCTGCCACTGGTGCCACGTCATGGCGCACGAGTCGTTCGAGGACGAGGGCGTGGCCGAGGTCCTCAACCGGGACTTCGTCGCGATCAAGGTCGACCGCGAGGAGCGGCCCGACATCGACGCGATCTACATGACCGCCACCACGGCGATGACCGGCCAGGGCGGCTGGCCGATGACGTGCATCCTCACGCCGGGCGCCGAGCCGTTCTTCGCCGGCACCTACCTCCCGAGGACGCAGCTCCTGGCGCTGCTGGCCGCCGTGACCGACGCCTGGACGAACCGCCGCGAGGACGTCCTCGCCAGCGGTGCCAACGTGGCGGAACAGCTGCGCGCCGTCGCCCAGAAGGCGGCGCCCGCCGCCATCGGCGACGACGTGCTCGACCAGGCGGTCACCGCGCTGGCGGGCGGGTTCGACTCGCGCAACGGCGGATTCGGTATCGCGCCCAAGTTCCCGCCGTCGATGGTGCTGGAGTTCCTGCTGCGCCACCAGGCCCGGGTCAGGGACGGCCGCTCGCTGCAGATGGTCGACGCCACCTGTGAGGCGATGGCCCGCGGCGGCATGTACGACCAGCTCGCCGGCGGCTTCGCGCGCTACTCCGTGGACGCGTCCTGGGTCGTGCCGCACTTCGAGAAGATGCTGTACGACAACGCCCAGCTGCTGCGCGTCTACGTCCACCTCTGGCGCGCCACCGGCTCGCCGCTGGCCGAGCGGGTCGCCCGCGAGACGGCCGACTTCCTGCTGTCGGACCTGCGCACCCCCGAGGGCGGGTTCGCCTCGGCGCTGGACGCCGACACCGAGGGCGTCGAGGGCCTCACCTACGCCTGGACCCCCGCCCAGCTGGCCGAGGTGCTCGGTGAGGAGGACGGCGCCCGCGCGGCGACGCTGCTGTCGGTGACGCCCCGGGGGACGTTCGAGCACGGCACGTCGACCCTGCAGCTGCGCACCGACCCCGCCGACGCCGCCTGGTGGCAGGAGGCTCGGGGGCGGCTGCTGGCCGCCCGGCACGCCCGGCCGCAGCCGGCCCGCGACGACAAGGTCATCTCGTCCTGGAACGGCCTGGCCATCGCCGCCCTCGCCGAGGCCGGTGCCCTGCTGGAGGAGCCGCGCTACCTCGACGCCGCGCGGGAGTGCGCCGGCTTCCTGCTCGCCGCCCACGTCGTCGACGGCCGGCTGCGCCGGTCCTCCCGTGGCGGGGTCGTCGGTGCCGCCGCCGGCGTCCTGGACGACCACGGCAACCTGGCCGAGGGGCTGCTGGCGCTGCACCAGGCCGGGGGCGGCGCCCGCTGGCTGGGTGAGGCGGCGCGGCTGCTGGAGCTGGCGCTCGGGCACTTCGGCGACGGCGAGGGCGGTTTCTACGACACGTCCGACGACGCCGAGCAGCTGTTCACCCGCCCCCGCAGCCAGGCCGACAACGCCGAGCCGTCCGGCTCGTCGGCGGTCGCCGGGGCGCTGCTGACCTACGCCGCGCTGACCGGGTCGAACCGCCACCGCGAGGCGGCGGAGGCGGCGCTGGAGGCCGCGGGCACGCTGGCCGCCCGCGAGCCGCGCTTCGCCGGGTGGAGCCTCGCCGTCGCCGAGGCGGCCGCCGCGGGCCCGCTCCAGGTCGCCGTGGTCGGTGAGGACGACCTCGCCGACGCGCTGCTCGCCCTCGCCCGCCGGTCCCCCTCCCCCGGCCTGGTCGTCGCGTTCGGTGCCCCCGACGCCGAGGGCGTGCCCCTGCTCGCCGACCGCCCCCTGGTCCGGGGAGGCTCCGCGGCGTACGTCTGCCGGGGCTTCGTCTGCGACCAGCCCGTCACCGAGATCGACCGGCTCGCCGAGGTCCTGGCAGGACGACAGCCGTGATCACCGGCAGGATGACGCCATGGCCGGCGCACCGTGGGACGCACACACACTCGCCGACGAGGCGCTCTGCGGCCTGAGCGCCGACCGGCAGCAGCTCTTCGCCGTCCGCCTCGACCGCTGGTGGCCCGACCTGCGCTCCGGGCTGAGCCGGCTGTACGACGCCCCGGTCGCCGACCTGGTCGCGCTGCGGCTCGTCGGCCTGGCGGCGGCCGCCTACCGCGACCGTGATCCCGACCTGCACCGCCTCGACCTGGAGCGGACGCTGCGCACGGACTGGCTGCAGGAGCCCCGGATGCTGGGCTACGCGGCCTACACCGAGCGGTTCGCCGACGACCTGGCCGGCCTGCCCGAGCGGCTGGGCTACCTGCAGGAGCTCGGCGTCACCTACCTGCACCTGATGCCCCTGCTGCAGGACCGGCAGGGCGACAGCGACGGCGGCTACGCGGTCACCGACTACCGCGCCGTGCGGGCCGGTCTCGGCACCGTCGACGACCTGCGCAAGCTGGCCCGGTCGCTGCGCGAGCGAGGCGTCAGCCTCGTCCTCGACCTGGTGCTCAACCACGTCGCCCGCGAGCACGAGTGGGCGCAGGCGGCGCGCGAGGGCAGCGAGCGCCACCGCGCGTACTTCCACGTCTTCGACAGCCGCGAGCTGCCCGACGCCTACGAGCAGACCCTGCCCGAGGTCTTCCCGGACTTCGCCCCCGGCAGCTTCACGTGGGACGACGACCTGGACGGCTGGGTGTGGACGACCTTCAACTCCTTCCAGTGGGACGTCAACTGGTCCAACCCCGAGGTGCTGCTCGAGTACGCCGAGATCGTGCTCTTCCTGGCCAACGCCGGCGTGGAGGTGCTGCGGCTGGACGCCATCGCGTTCATGTGGAAGCGGCTCGGCACCACGTGCCAGAACCAGCCCGAGGTCCACTCCATCACGCAGGCGCTGCGCGCCGTGGCCCGGATCGCCTGTCCCGCTGTCGCGTTCAAGGCCGAGGCGATCGTGGGGCCGAACGACCTGGTGCACTACCTCGGCCGGGGTGAGCACCACGGCAGGGTCAGTGACCTCGCCTACCACAACACCCTCATGGTCCAGATCTGGTCGATGCTGGCCAGCGGCGACACGCGGCTGGGGGCGCACGCGCTGCGGTCCCTGCCGCCGGCGCCGTCCACGAGCGCGTGGATCACCTACCTGCGCTGCCACGACGACATCGGGTGGGCCATCGACGACGGCGACGCTGCCGCGGTGGGGCTCTCTGGCCCGGCGCACCGGTCGTTCCTGTCCGACTGGTACACCGGTGAGTTCCCCGGCTCACCCGCGCGCGGGCTGACCTTCCAGCACAACCCGGCCACCGGCGACCGCCGGGTCAGCGGCACCGCGGCCAGCCTGGTCGGCCTGGAGGCGGCGCGCAACCGGTCCGACAGCGCCGGCGTCCAGACGTCCCTGGACCGGCTCTTCCTGGCCCACGCCCTGGTCCTGGGCTGGGGCGGGGTGCCGGTGCTCTGGAGCGGTGACGAGCTGGGCCTGCCCAACGACCCGCGGTGGGCCGACGAGCCGGGCCACGCCGGTGACAACCGGTGGGCCCACCGGCCCCGGATGGACTGGGACGTCGCTGCCCACCGGCGCGACCTGACCTCCATCCCCAGCCGCGTCTTCACCGGCCTCGCCCACCTCGCCCAGGTCCGCGCCGGTCTGCCGCACCTGCACGCGTCGGTGCCGACGGTGGTCCTGCCCGACACCGACCCCGGTCTCCTGGCCACGGCGCGCCGGCACCCCCTCGGAACGATGGTGGGCCTCTACAACGTCACCGGCGACTGGCGGCCGTGGCCCGGCTGGGCGCTGTGGGAGTCGGGGCTGCGCGCACCCGTCGACGCGATCACCGGCGAGGCCGCCGGCCGGGGCGAGGACGGCAACCTCTGGCTGCCGCCGTACGCCGTCCGCTGGCTCGTCGACCCGCGCGAGGACGCTACAGCCTGACGAGGCGGTAGCCCGGCTGCTCCGTGGCCAGCCGCCCGGCCAGGTCCGACGGGCCGACGAACAGCGCCGTGGCCCAGACGTCGGCCCACAGCAGGGTCGACCCCACGACGCTCACCGAGCCGTCGCCGGTCACCGGCTGCCCGGTGGCGGGGTCGATCAGGTGCTGGCCGCGGGCGGCCGTGCCGGACGTCGCCACGGCACCCCGGGACAGCTCGACCACCTCGGCGATGCGGGACCGGTCGCGCGGGTCCTCGATGCCGATCCGCCAGGGGCGACCGCCGTCGGCCCGGCCTCGCCCGCCGGTGTCGCCCGCGTCCCGCCCGCCGACCACCACGTCGCCACCGGCGTTGAGGCAGTAGGCGTGGCCCTCCGCCCGCTCGAGGACCGCCGCCGCCCGGTCGGCGGCCCAGCCCTTGACCAGGCCGGTCGGGTCGAACCGGGTCTCCCCCGCGGAGTCGGGCAGCCAGGCGCTGAACGCACCGTCCGTCCTGACCCGCGCCTCCTCGCAGAGGTCGGCCACCTCGCGCACCATCGGGTCGCAGCCGTCCAGCTGACGCTCGCCGCGGCGCAGCTGCGACACCTGGCTGTCCGGCCGCCAGGTGCTGAACAGCCCGTCCACCGCGCGCAGCTCGGCGTACGCGGCGGCCACGACCGCCTCGACGTCGGCGCTCTCGTGTGCGGGGCCCCCGCAGGTGGATGCTGACCGGCAGGCCCATCACCTGCTCGACCCAGGCGCGCTGGCTCACAGGTGCGCCTGGTCCAGGGCCGACTGCAGCGACTGCAGGTAGCCGTCGGAGGTGACCGTCGCGCCCGAGACCGTGTCGATCTGGGCGCTCTGCCGGTCGACCACCTCCTGGTTGAGGACGGGCAGCGCGTAGCTGTTGATCTCGGCGTCGCGGCCGTTGCCGCTCGGGTACTGCACGGCCTGCGCGGCGGTGATCTTGCCACCCGAGACGGTGATCTCGACCTGCATCGGCCCCCACCGGGTCATCACCTGGTCACCGGTGTAGGTCTTCGGCGACGGGGTGCGCGCGGGGACGGGGCGGCGCTCGGCGACGGGGTGCTGCTCGGGGACGGGGTGACACTGGGCGACGGGGTGGTGACGGTGCCGCCGTCGTCGCCGGCGCCGTCGTCCCCGGTGCCGGGGTCGGCGCCGGCCGGGGCGGGGGTCGTGGCCGAGGGGGTGGGCGTGTCCGGGGTGGCGCCGGTCGCGGCGCCGCCGCTGGGGGCCGCGACGACGGACGGCGAGCCGCTGTCGGTGCTGGTGTGGTAGCTGAAGAGCAGCACCACGACGGTGATGGTCGACAGCAGCAGGGTGACGATACGTCTCATCGGTGTTCCTTCGTCGGCAGCCGCGGTGGGCGGTCAGCGGGCGGGGCGGTCAGCGGGGAGCGAGCGGGGTCAGTAGGCGAAGCGCTCGAGATGGACGTGCTCACGGGGCACCCCGGCGTCGAGGGCGGCGCGCTCGGCCGCGCTCATCCAGCCCGGGCTGCCGCACAGGTAGACGTCGCGCTGGTCCACGTCGGGCACCAGGTGGCGCAGCCCCTCGACGTCGCTGAGGTGGGCGGCGTCCGCCGGCAGCCAGCTCGGCCGGTCCGGCACGCGCGAGCCGGTGGCGATGAACAGCCGGGCGCCCCTGGCCTGGGCCAGCGCGACGAGCTCGTCACGCAGGATGACGTCGTCGTCGCTGCGGGCCCGGTAGATCAGCACGACGTCGCCGGGCTGCTGCTCGAGGTCCTCCAGCAGGGCCCGCATCGGGGTGATGCCGATGCCGGAGGCCATCAGCAGCACCTTGGCCCGGGTGCGCACACCGGCGTGCAGCCGGCCGTACGGCCCCTCGACCATCACGCGGGTGCCGGGGCGCAGCCGGGAGAGTGCGGAGGAGCCGTCACCGAGGTGGGCGACGGTGATCCGCAGGCTGTGCCCGTCCGGGGCCGCGGACAGGGAGTACGGGTGCGCCCGGGAGGCCCCCGGCCCGCCGAGGAAGCGCCAGTGCAGGAACTGCCCCGCCTGCACCGGCAGCCGGTGCAGGTGCCGGCCGCCGACGGTCACCGTGGTCACGCCGTCGTTCTCCGACCGGACGTCCGTGACCACGAGGGCGTGCCGCAGGCTGCGGTAGACCGGCAGGCCGACCCGCCAGACCAGGACGCTGGCCAGCGCGGCGGCGTACAGGCCCCACCAGTAGACGGTGGCGACCGGCGAGGTGAGGAACTCCTGCCCGGTCCACAGCTGGTGCGGCAGCGCCAGCCCGACGCCGAGGTAGGCGTAGAGGTGGATCAGGTGCCAGGACTCGTAGCGCAGCCGGCGGCGGGCCGCCCGCATCGAGGTGACGACGACCGCGCAGAGGGCGACCGTGCCGGCGACGGCGAGCAGCATGCCCGGGTAGTTGAGGACGAAGTCGACGATGGTGCCCCAGAGCCCGGCCGGCGACGTGGCCGCGTAGCCCAGGGTGATCGCCACGACGTGCAGCACCATCAGGTTGAACGACGCGAAGCCGACCCAGCGGTGGCGCCGGGCCAGCTCGTCCTGGCCGTAGCTGCGCTCGACCAGCGGGATCCGCGCCATCAGCAGCACCTGGACGAGCAGCAGGTCGGAGGCGACCAGCCCGGTCACCCGCCCGAGCGACGTGAGCGCCTCGCCGCCGGAGTGCACGGCGGTGAGACCCCCGCCGGCCAGCCAGAGGGCGATCACCACGAGCACCGACAGCCAGGTGGCGGCACCGGCGGTGTCGCGCCACCACTGCGGCACGGGGCGCGGTGGCCGCGGGACGGCAGCGGCGGCGGACGGCGCGGCGGCCGACGGGCCGGTCGGGGCCGCGGTCGCCGTGGTGGTCGAGGGTGTCGTGCTCACCTGCTCAGGCTCTGGCCCGAAACTGGGAGGTTCCTGTGAGCCGGACCCAGTGTCCGCTGTGGGTTCGGCTCGCTCGTCAGGCCAGCAGCTGGCGCACGACGTCGGAGCCGATCTTGACCACGAACGCGGCGACCACGACCACGAAGATCACCCGGACGAAGCCGGTCCCCCGCGAGACGGCGGTGCGGGCGCCGACGTAGCCGCCGACGAGGTTGCTGGCGCCGACGAGCAGGCCGACCTTCCAGATCACCGCGCCCTGGGGGACGAAGATGACCAGCGCGGCCAGGTTGGTGGCGAAGTTCGCGATCTTGGCCTTGGCGCTGGCCTCGAGGAAGGCGTAGCCCATCAACCCGACGAGGGCGAAGACGAGGAACGAGCCGGTGCCGGGGCCGAGCGCCCCGTCGTAGAAGCCCACCACCAGCCCGGCGCCGGTGGCCGCCAGCGTGTGGTGGTGGCCGGCGAACCGCAGCTGGGTCCGGGCGCCCAGCTCGGGCCGCAGCAGCGTGTAGGCCCCCACCCCGATGAGCACCACGAGCAGGATCGGGTTGAACGCGGCCTTGGGCAGGTGCGAGGCCACCACGGCCCCGCCGAGCGCGCCCAGGAAGGCGACCAGCGCCATCGGGACGGCCGTGCGCAGGTCGGGCCGCACCCGCCGGTAGTAGGTGACCGAGCTGACCGAGGTGCCGCAGATGGAGCCGAGCTTGTTGGTCGCCAGGATGTGCACCGGCGCCGCGCCGGGCAGGCCGAGGACGAGCGCCGGCAGCTGGATCAGCCCGCCCCCACCGACCACCGCGTCGACCCAGCCGGCCGCGAGCCCGGCCAGCATGAGCAGCAGCAACGTCGTGGTGCTCGGGTCGGTCACCGCCCGTGCCAGCCGTCGACGATGGCCAGGATGTCGAGCAGGTCGTGGGCCACCGCGTCGGGCTGGACGTCGACGGCCACCTGCTGCGCGACCGGGATCTGCGAGTGGGGGATCCAGATCGCGCGCATCCCGGCGGCCTGGCTGCCGTGCACGTCCTCGAACAGCCGGTCGCCGACGTACACCGCCTCCTGCGGCCGGACGCCGACCGCGTCGGCCGCCGCCCGGAACGCCTCGGCGTGCGGCTTGGTCCAGGCGATCTCGCTGGAGTAGACCTGCGCGTCGATCAGGTCGAGCACGCCGTCGCGCTCGAACACGCTGCGGTGGTACTCCCCCGGCCAGATGGTGTTGGACAGCACCCCGACGCGCAGGCCGCGCTCGCGCAGGCCCTCCCACAGCGGGCGCACCTGCACGTCGGTGAAGGTGTGCGGCTCCCAGAACCGCCGGTACGCCGCGAGCGCCGCCTCGTGCGCGACGTCACCCGGGTCGAGCCCGGCCTCGCGCAGCAGGTCGTCGAGGTGGGCGCTGCCCTGGCCGGTGCGGGCCCGGTGCCAGGCGTGGTCCTCGCCGGCGAGGATCCGGGCGGCCAGCTCGGCCGCCTGCTCCTCGTCGTCGTGGACCCCGGCCGCGAAGACCGTCCACTGCTCGGCCAGGTCGACGGTGTGCCACGGCGTCAGCGTGCCGCCCCAGTCGAAGATGACCGCCCTCAGCGGCTCGCCGGCACCACCGGGCCCCCGGCCGGCCATCAGGACACGCTGGCGCCGCGGACCTCGTCGACGATCGCGTCGACGGCCTCGGCCACCGCCACGTCGCGCTTGGCGCCGCTGCGCCGGTCGCGGACCTCGATCACGCCCTCGGCCAGGTTGCGCCCGATCACCACGATGGTCGGCACCCCGACCAGCTCGGCGTCCTTGAACTTCACGCCCGGGGAGACCTTGCGGCGGTCGTCGTACAGCACGCTGACACCGCGGCGCTCGAGCTCGGTGGTGACCTCGTCGGCCTTGGCGAAGACGTCCTCGTCCTTGCCGGTGGCCACGATGTGCACGTCGGCGGGGCTGAGCTCGCGCGGCCAGACCAGGCCGACCTCGTCGTGGTTGCCCTCGGCCACGGCGGCCACGGCCCGGCTGACGCCGACGCCGTAGGAGCCCATGGTGACGGTGACCTGCTTGCCGAGCTGGTCGAGCACCTTCAGGCCGAGGGCGTCGGCGAACTTGCGGCCGAGGGCGAAGATGTGGCCCATCTCGATGCCACGGGCCGTCTCGAGGACGCCCTCGCCGCAGCTCGGGCAGACGTCGCCGGCGCGGATCTCGGCGGCCTCGATGGTGCCGTCGCCGGTGAAGTCGCGGCCGGCGACGAGGTCGATGACGTGCCGGCCCGGCTCGTCGGCGCCGGTGACCCAGCGGGTGCCCTCGACGACGCGGGGGTCGAGCAGGTAGCGCACCTTCGCGTCGCCCTCCTCGCCGAGCGCCCGGGGGCCGATGTAGCCCTTGACCAGCGCCGGGTTGGCGGCGAACGCCGCCTCGTCGAACGCCTGGACCTCGGCGGGGTGCACCTGGGCCTCGAGCCGCTTCTCGTCCACGTCGCGGTCGCCGGGCAGGCCGATGGCGAGCGGCTCGCGGGTGCCGTCGGGGTGCACCAGCATGACGATGACGTTCTTGAGGGTGTCGCCGGCCGCCCAGGGACGGTCCTCGCGCGGGAACGCCTCGTTGAGGTGGTTCACCAGCGTCTCGATGGTGGGGGTGTCGGGGGTGTCCTCGACGTGGGCGGCAGGCGTCCCGTCGTACGGCACCGCGTCGGGGACCGGCACCCGCACGGCCTCGACGTTCGCGGCGTAGTCGCAGTGCGTGCACCGCACGTAGGTGTCCTCGCCGTTCTCGGCGGTCGCGAGGAACTCCTCGGAGCGCGAGCCGCCCATGGCGCCCGACATGGCCGCGACGATGACGTAGGCGAAGCCGAGCCGGTCGAAGATGCGGATGTAGGCGTCGCGGTGCAGCTGGTAGGACGCCTCGAGCCCGGCGTCGTCGACGTCGAAGGAGTAGGAGTCCTTCATGATGAACTCGCGGCCGCGCAGCAGGCCCGCGCGGGGACGCGCCTCGTCGCGGTACTTCGTCTGGATCTGGTAGATCGACAGGGGCAGGTCCTTGTAGGACGAGTACAGGTCCTTGACCGTGAGGGTGAACATCTCCTCGTGCGTGGGGCCGAGCAGGTAGTCGGCACCCTTGCGGTCCTTGAGCCGGAAGATGTTGTCGCCGTACTCGGTCCAGCGGCCGGTGGCCTCGTAGGGCTCCCGGGGCAGCAGGGCCGGGAAGGACAGCTCCTGGGCGCCGATGGCGTCCATCTCCTCGCGCACGATGCGCTCGACGTTGCGCAGCACCCTCAGCCCGAGCGGCAGCCAGGTGTAGATGCCGGGGGCGACGCGCCGGATGTAGCCCGCCCGCACGAGCAGCCGGTGGCTCGGCAGCTCAGCGTCGGCCGGGTCCTCGCGCAGGGTTCGCAGGAACAGGGTCGACATGCGCAGCGCCACGGGTACTCCTTCGTCGGGTCCGGGCGGACCGCCGCGGACCCCCCGAGGATATCGGTCCGGCGTCCCGCCCCTCACCCGCGTTACGTCGTGCGGGTCGCCCTGAGCGCGGTGCGCACGAGCGGCGCCTGCAGCGGCAGCCGCGCCAGGGCCACCACCAGGCGGGCGCGGCCCCCCGTCCGCCCGGCGCGCCGGTGGGCGTCGAGCGCCATCTGCACGTTGGCCGGGTAGACCGCCACCAGCAGGGCGGCGCTCGCCCAGCCGGCGACGGCACGCGTGCGCGGGTGCAACAGCCCTGCGGCACAGGCGAGCTCGGCGACCCCGGAGACGTGCACCAGCTCGCGCCGGGCCGGCAGCCGGCGCGGCACGATCGGCTCGAACACCTGCGGCCGGACCAGGTGCAGGACGCCGGAGACGGCGAACAGGCCGGCCAGCGCCTTGAGGTCACGCGTCAGGACGGTCACGCCCGCGATCCAAGCAGACCCGCCCCGCGGGGACACCGCCGGGACGACGACACCGGCGGGACGACGCGCCTCGCTACAGCAGCACCGTCGCGAACGCACCGACCTCGGTGAAGCCGACCCCGCGGTAGGTCGCCCGCGCGGCGGCGTTGAAGTCGTTGACGTACAGCGTGACGACCGGCGCCACGTCGGCCATGACCATCTCGGCCACGGCCGCCATCGCCGGCTCGGCGAGCCCCTGGCCGCGCCAGGCGGGAGCCACCCACACGCCCTGGATCTGCGCCACCCCCAGCCCGACCGAGCCGACGTCGGCCTTGAAGACCACCTGCCCGCCCTCCACCCGCACGAACGTGTGGCCACGGCCGATCAGGCCGGCGATCCCCTGCCGGTACGCCGTGCCGGAGCCCCAGTAGGGCGGGTAGCCGATCTCCTCGGTGAACATGGCCGCCGCGGCCGGCATGACCAGGTCGACCTCGTCCGGCCGGGCCCGGCGCACGGCCGGGTCCGCGGCGACACCGGCCGAGCTCGGTGTCACGTCGAGCTCCATCAGCGGCTGGTGCCGGCGCACGGCGCGGGGCGTGCCCCAGGAGCCGGAGAGCTCGTTCCACAGCTCGAGCACCATGTCGGCCGGGCCGAACAGCGACGCGCACTGGCGGCGCCACTTGCGCACCTTGGCCGCGAACGCCTGGGTCGCCTCGGCGTCGCACCCGACCGGCACCAGGTTGGCCGCGGCCCAGCAGACCGCCTCGAGGTCGCCGCCGACCTCGAAGCCGAGCACCGAGCCCGGTGCGGTGACCAGGGCCCCTTCCAGGACCCGCGCGGAGACGAAGACGTTGGCACGCGGGTCGCGCGCACAGACCGCGAGAACGTCGTCCTGGTCGGCGACGGTCAGCGCGCGGACCGGGCTGTGGGTACGGAGCACGCTTACAGCGTGCCGTGCGCAGCCGGTGGTGTCGACCGGATGCGGGGCCGTGTCGCCACCCGCCCTGCCGGCCGGCCGGGGTCGGCCGCGCCGGCCCCGTCCAGCACGGGTCAGCCCTTCAGCCCGGAGCGCGAGACTCCCTCGATGATGAACCGCTGCGCGAAGCAGTACAGCACCAGCACCGGCAGGCTCGCGATCACCGCACCGGCCATCAGCAGGTCGTAGCGGACGTTGTTGGCCGACTGCAGCGTCGACAGACCCGCCGGCAGCGTCTGCGACTCGGGGCTGAACAGCACGTAGACCGGCCAGAGGAAGTCGTTCCAGTTGGTGAGGAACGCCAGCACCGCCAGGGTCACCAGGGCGGGCTTGGACAGCGGCAGCACCACCCGGGTGAAGATCTGGAAGAGGTTCGCGCCGTCGAGGCGGGCAGCCTCCTCCAGCTCGCGCGGGCAGGCGACAGGAAGAACTGGCGCAGGAAGAAGACGCCGAAGGCGCTCGCCGCCGTGGGGACGATGACCGCGGCCAGCGTGTCCAGCCACTTCAGGTCCCCGACGATCAGGTAGTTGGGGATGATGAGGATCACCGGCGGCACGAACAGGGTCGCCACGATCAGCCCGAAGACGACGCCCCGGCCGCGGAACCGCATCCGGGCGAGCGGGTAGGCCGCCATCGCCGCGGTGACCACGACCAGCGCGGAGTTGGCCGCCGCCGCGACCATGCTGTTGGCGAACCACCGCAGCACCGGGGTGCCGCCGGCCCCGAGGATGCTCGTCGTAGGCCTGCGTGGTGGGGTGCGCGGGGATCCAGGTCGGCGGGACGCCGGCGGCCTCCACCCGCGACTTGAACGAGGTGACGAGCATGAACACCAGCGGGCTGACGAAGACCAGCGCCAGGGCGACCAGCAGCACGTAGCGCAGGACCGTCCTGATGCGGCTGCGGCCGGGACGGCGCCGCGGCGCGGCTCGTCACGTCGCTGCTGCGCCGTGGGCGCCTCCTGGGTGACGGCTGCTCATGACGACCTCCTCTCGCGGAACAGCCAGAACACGGCCACGCTGAGCAGCATGAGGAAGAGCGTGAGGACGTAGCTCATGGCGGCAGCGTCGCCCATCTGGAAGTTGCGCAGCCCGGTGTCGGCGATGAAGTAGATGGCAGTGCGCGTCTCGACGCCGGGCGCGCCGCGCGTCATCAGGTAGGACTGCCCGAACATGTTGGCCGAGGCGATGATGGTCACCATCGTCACGAACGACAGCACCGGGCGCAGGCCCGGGCAGCGTCACGTTGCGGAAGCTCTGCCAGGCGTTGGCGCCGTCGACCCGGGCCGCCTCGTAGAGCTCGGCCGGGATGTCCTGCAGCCCCGCGAGGTAGATCACGGCGTTGAAGCCCAGCGTCCACCACACCGTCACGCCGACCAGCGAGACCCACGCCGCCGGGGTCGAGGTGAGCCAGCCGGTGGCGTCCGGCAGCCCGATCGCGCCGAGGTACTGGTTGACCAGGCCGATGTTGGTGTCGAGCAGGAAGCGCCACAGCACGGCGACCACGGCCACGCCCAGCACGTACGGGCGCGAAGTACAGCGCCCGGAACAGGTTCCGGCCGCGGAAGCGGTCTGTTCATGAGCAGGGCGACCCCGAGCGGCAGGGTCAGCAGCAGCGGCACGCTGAGCACCGTGAAGATCCCGGTCGCCTTCATGCTGTTCCAGAAGTCGGCGAAGACCACCGAGTCCGGCGACCAGAGCTTGGCGTAGTTGTCCAGGCCGACGAACGGCTTGCCGGGCAGGGTGTAGTCGTAGTCGTGCAGGCTGATCCAGAAGCCGTAGACCGCCGGCGCCAGGACGAACCCGACGAAGAGCACGAGGTAGGGCGCCAGGAAGACCCAGGGCGCCACCCCCGAGCCGCCCCGGGACCGCTGGGTGGTCGCCACCGCTCAGGCCTCGTACTTCTTCTTGTTGGCCTGCATCAGCTTGGTCGCCTTGGCCGCGGCGTCCTTCAGGGCGGCGTCCGGCTTCTGCTTGCCGAGGATCGCGTCGGCGACGGCGATCTCCAGCGTCTGCGCCGGAGATGTCGGGCAGGCCGGGGATCGGCGGGCAGGAACTTCATCTGCGCGATCTCCTCGACGATCGGCGCCTGGGTGGTCTTGCCGACCTGGGCTGACTCGCGCACGGACTTGCGCGCGGGCACCATGCCGGCGCCGGCCCACTCGGCCGACTTCTTGCTCATCCAGTCGATGAAGACCTTGGCCGCCTGGAGCTTGTTGTCGTCCTGCGAGGCCTGCCGGGTGATGTAGAAGTTGTGGGAGTTCGCCCAGACCGCCTTGGTCTGGCCGATGGTCGGGATCTGGCGACAGGGCGAAGGGGACCTTGGCAGCCTTGAGGTCGTTGATCTGCCAGATGCCGTCCCAGGTGACCGACGTCTTGCCGTTCTTGAAGGCGACGTACTGGGAGTCCTGGGCGACGTTGGAGGGGCCGTACTTCCCGACCGCGCGGCCATCCAGGTCAGCGCGTCGACCCCCGCCTGCGAGTCGTACGTCGCCTTGCTCCCGTCGCTCGGCGAACGGCTCGCCGCCGTTCTGCCACAGCAGCGACAGGAACATCAGGTGCGCCGGCCAGCGGTTCGGCATCCAGAACGGGCCCGGCCTGCCCCGACGCCTTCAGCTTGTCGAGGGCGGCGGTGAACGACGCCTCGTCGGTGGGAGCCGAGGCGACGCCGGCCTTCTTCATCTGCGTCGGTGTTGTAGTACATGCCGAGCGAGTGCACGTCGAGCGGGATGCCGTAACGCGCGTCGTGGTAGATCCCGGCCTGCCACACCTCGGGGGTGAAGTCCTCCTGGGTCAGCCCGATCGCCTTGGCCAGGTCGTCCACCGGCACGATGGCCTTGCGGGCGGCGTTGGTGGCCAGCTGGTCCAGGTGCATGACCCCGACGTCGGGCCCCTTGCCGGCGGTGACCGCGGCCGGCATCCGCTGGTAGTACTGCGCCCACTCCACCGTGTTGGCGCTGACCTTGATCTTCGGGTTCTCCTTCATGAAGTCGGCGACCATCTGCTTCATGAACGGCCCGTCGCCACCGGTGAAGCCGTTCCAGTAGGACAGCGTCACCGCGGGTCCGTTGTAGCCACCGGTGAACGTCGCGGACGGCTGGCTGCCGCCGGCGGCCTCCTGCGCGGACTTGCCGCCGCCGCAGGCGGACAGGCCGGCGACCGCTGCCGCCGCACCGCCGATCGCCAGGAGCTGGCGGCGGGAGAGGGCGCCAAGGGCGCTGGTGTCGGTCATGGTCGTGCCTTTCTCGGACTGGGTGGTTGGGAGACGTCGTCGCATCAGCTGCGGTAGAGGCGCAGGTAGTCGAAGTCGGCGGTCGCGCCGGCACCGCCGTGCGAGACCAGCCCGACCCGGACCGTGCTGCCGGCCGGCAGGGTCCAGACCCCGCCCTTGACCCAGGTGCGGCCGTCGCGGCTGCTCCAGGCGCGCAGCAGGTGCTCGCCGGTCCGGCTGTCGAGCCGGTGGGTCAGCCGCAGCCACGTCGTCTCCGCCGGCGGCCCGACGATGGTCCCGCCGTAGGACAGGCGCCCGGCGTAGGGCATCTCCTTGCCGAACTCGGTCTGGCGGGTGTTCCAGATCGCGACGTGCGACAGACGGGTGAACAGGTCGTCGTCGACGTAGGCGACCAGCCCGGCCTGCTGGAAGTTGCGGACGGTGTCGGTGCCGAGGTCGATGCTGACCTTGGTCTCGGCCGTCCACTCCCCCTGGCCGGGGTCGCGCAGCAGCACGCCGGCGTCGTTGCTGTCGCCGGTCAGGTCCGCGGCCTCGGTCGGCCACCGCAGCGAGCCTCCGGTGACCGTCGCCCGGTCGTCGCGTCGCACCCACTGCCAGCCCGGTCCGAGGCGCGGCGCCGTCGAACTCCTCGCTGGCGGCAGCGGTCGAGGCGGCCGGGCACGGGCTCGGGCGCGAGCCGGGTGACCGGCACCGCCGCGGGCAGCGCGCTGAGGTTGTCCACGCCGACGCCGGCGCCAGCGGCGAACGCCCCGGCCACGCCGGCACGGACCGCCCCGCGGGCCAGCGTGAGCCGCAGGTCGACCACGGGGTCGCCGAGGCGGGCGTTGCCCAGCTGGCCGGTCACGGCCTGCCCGCGACGCTCCAGGCTGACCGCGTGCCACACGGCCGGGTCGAACCCTGGGGGCAGCGCGGCCGTCGACGAGCGCACGACGGCGCCGCTCTCCTCCTGGCGCAGCGTCGCCGTACCGGCGGCGGGGTCGACGACCAGCCGGGTCAGCCCGGCCCTGCGCGGACGCGACGAGCCCGTACGGCGTGCCGGAGGACCGCAGGTCGGCCTCCGCCCGCACGTCGCCGGGGCCGAGGCGCGGGTCAGCACGGTGCCGGCACCGCCGGCACGGAGGTAGCCGCCGGACTGGGCGTCGGTGGCGGTCGACCAGGAGCCGGCCGGCCGGACCTCCCGGGGGCGCCCCCGGAGAACGTCGTGGCGACCCGACCCCCGGTCACCGGGCCCGCTCGGCGCCCTCGCTCGGGCCCCTGACCCGCCCGCACGGTGGGCCAGCCGTCGACCCAGTCGAGGCGGTCGAGCAGCATCGGCCGCTCGTTGATGCCGTCCGTGCCGTCGAGGTAGGGGTCGGCCCGGTCGATCGCGTGGTAGGCGACCCAGTCCTGGCCGGCCAGGTCGGTGACGACCGCGTTGTGCCCGGCCCCGACCCAGCGGTTGCCGTTCTGCGTCAGCACCGGGGTGCCGCCGGCGCGGGAGTCGGTCAGCGGCACGCCCTGCCGGTCGACGTAGGGGCCCGCAGGCTGCGCGAGCGCCCGACCTGGACGCTGTACC
The DNA here is from genome assembly GCA_963828995.1 of uncultured Actinomycetota bacterium. Classification (GTDB taxonomy): domain Bacteria; phylum Actinomycetota; class Actinomycetes; order Actinomycetales; family Dermatophilaceae; genus CAVRTM01. The sequence continues at coordinate 702,478 of CAWHHB010000014.1, read as the reverse complement.
CGGTGGTGGGCCCGGCGCAGCAGTTGGCGGTCGAGGCGAACAGGTACCAGTAGCCGTCGCGGTGGACGACGTACGAGCCCTCGAACTTGTTGTCGATGGCCACCCGGACGGGCGTGCCGACCGCCTTCGTGCCGTCGGCGGTCAGCCTGGTGGTGAACAGGCCGCCGTAGTAGGAGCCGTAGAAGAGCCACTGGCTGCCGTCGGTGTCGGTGACGACCGTCGGGTCGAAGGTCCACAGGAAGTTGCCGTCCCCGACCTGGCCGCCGCGCCGCGGGCCGACGACGGGGCCCCGCTGTCCGTCCACGGCCCGGTCGGGCGTGGGGGCGGTGGCCATGCCGATCGCGTTGTCGTCGCGCTCGGCGGTGGCCGTGGTCTGGGTGACGACGTAGTACAGGCGGTACTGGCCGTCGACGTAGCGGATGTCGGGAGCCCAGATGCCCGCGTCGGCCTCGGCCCACCAGGGCACCGTCGCGTCGCGTGAACGCGTCGCCCACGTGGCTCCAGTGCACGAGGTCAGCCGAGCGGGCGATCGGGATGCGGTGCGGCGTGCCCTCCCCCTCTCGCAGCGGGTCGGACGTGCCGTAGGCGTACCAGAAGCCGTCCTTGCCCCGGATCAGCGACGGGTCGGCGAAGGTGTCGGCGAAGCCCTGCGACACCGGGTTGCGGTACGACGTGGTTGCGGCCGGGGCCGCCGAGGCGCCGCCGGGGGCGAGCAGCGCCGCTCCCAGCGTGGCGGCGGCCACCGTGGCCAGCGTGGCCGCCAGGGCCGGCGGACCTTGCGCATCATCGGGCGCCGTCCGCGAGACGGGCGGTCGGGCTGCAGCCGGACGGCACTCCACGACACCGGGGGCAGGAGCACCCTCGCCGCGGCGGCCTCGACGCGGGCGTCGGACCCCGCCCGTGGCACCACCCGGTCCGGCTCCTCGCGCGGTGTTCGTGGCGGTGAGGTCCTCGTCCGCGACGACGTGGTGCTCGGTGACGGCGTAGGCCCCGTGCAGCGCGACCAGGGCACGCAGGTCGACCTCGACCGGCAGCGGCTCGTCGGTGCCGCGGTTGACGGCGAAGACGACGACGTCGCCGCTCAGCTCGTCGTAGGTCGCCGTGACGTCCAGCGCCGCCACCGGGCCGAACCTGCTGGTGTCCACCCGGGGTGAGCGCGCCTCGACGCGCAGCACCCGTCCGCGCGCGAGCCGGGAGGTGAGGGCGAAGGGGTGGTAGATCGTCTGCCGCCAGGCCGCTCCCCCGGCCTCGGTCCGGATCGGCGCGATGACGTTGACCAGCTGGGCCTGGCAGGCCACCCCGACCCGGTCGGCGTGACGGAGCAGCGTGATGAGGAAGCTGCCGACCACCACCGCGTCGGTGACCGTGAACTCGTCCTCGATCAGCTCGCGGGCGAAGGTCCAGTCGAGGTTCTGCTGGCCGACGAAACGCTTCTGGTACCAGACGTTCCACTCGTCGAAGGACAGCTTGAGCTTCTTGCTGCTGCGCACCCGGGCGCCCACGTGGTCGGCCGTGGCGACCACGGCCGAGATGAAGGCGTCCATGTCCACCGACGAGGCGAGGAAGCTGGCGAGGTCGTCGCCGTCCTGCTCGTAGTAGTCGTGCAGCGAGATGTAGTCGACGTGCTCGTAGGTCTGCTCGAGGACCTCGGCCTCCCACGCGCCGAAGGTGTCCATGTGGCTGTTGGAGCTGCCGACCGCGACCAGCTCGATCCGCGGGTCGACCATGCGCATGGCCTTGGCCGTCTCCGCGGCGAGACGGCCGTACTCGTAGGCCGTCTTCTGCCCCATCTGCCACGGCCCGTCCAGCTCGTTGCCCAGGCACCACAGGCGGATGTCGTGCGGCTCCTTCGCGCCGTGCGAGCGGCGCAGGTCCGACAGGTAGGTGCCCTCGGGGTGGTTGCAGTACTCGATCAGGTCGACCGCCGCCTCCACGCCTCGCGTGCCGAGGTTGACCGCCATCATCGGCTCGAGGCCGGCGCCCCGAGCCCACCCCATGAACTCGTTGACACCAACGGCATTCGGCTCCAGACCGCGCCAGGCGAGGTCGAGCCGTCCCGGACGCTCCTCGCGGGGGCCCACGCCGTCCTCCCAGCGGTAGCTCGAGACGAAGTTGCCGCCCGGGTAGCGCACGACGCTCACCCCCAGGTCGCGGGTCAGGTCGAGGACGTCCTGCCGGAAGCCCTCGGCGTCGGCCGTGGGGTGGTCGGGCTCGTAGATGCCGGTGTAGACGCACCGTCCCATGTGCTCGACGAACGACCCGAACAGGCGGCGGTCCACGTCCCCGACGTCGAACGCCGGGTCGAGGCCGAACGCTGCGCGGTGGTCTGGGCTGGTGCTGCTGCTGCGTCGGACACGTGGTTCCTCCGGGCGGGTCGGCAGTACGCCCTTTGTACGCGCCGTGTTCCAACGTTGTAAAGACTTTGCGGCAGATTTTTCCCACGTTGCAAATCCTTTCGTGACAACCCATTCACGCGTCCGCCGGTGGCACCCGCATGCCGCGCGCGCAGGTCAGGCAGTAGCCTGCACGCATGTCAGAGCCCGGCGGTGCGGCCAGGCTGCGCGACGTCGCGGCCGCCGCCGGGGTGTCGGTCAAGACGGTGTCGAACGTCGTGCACGGCTACGCGCACGTGCGCCGACGACCCGCGCCTGCGCGTCCAGCGGGCCATCGACGAGCTGCGCTACCGACCCAACCTGTCGGCGCGGAACCTGCGCCGCGGCCGGTCCGGCCTGGTCGCCCTGGCCGTCCCCGAGCTCGAGCTGCCCTACTTCGCCGAGCTCGCCAACCACGTGGTGCGCGCCGCCGAGGCCCGCGGCTGGACCGTCCTCATCGACCAGACCGACGGCGCCCGTGAGCGCGAGGACCTCGTCCTCGGCGGCATCCGTGCCCACCTCATCGACGGGGTCATCTTCAACCCGCTCGCCTCGGGTCGGCGTGAGCTGGAGCGCTCGCACCGACCAGACGCCCCTCGTCCTGCTCGGCGAGCGGGTGTACGGCGGGCCGGTCGACCACGTGAGCATCGACAACGTCGCCGCGGCGCAGGAGGTGGTCGCCCACCTGGTCGGGCTGGGCCGCACCCGGATCGCCGCGATCGGTGAGCAGCGGCGACGGTCGGCCGGGACCGCACGCGCGTCGCGGCTGCGCGGCCTCGCACGCCAGGTTGCGGCTCAAGGCCAACGGCGCTACGCGCCGCTGGACCCGGACCTGGTCCGCGACGAGCGAGAGCTACCACCGCGCGGACGGCGCCGCCGCGATGGAGGCCCTGCTGGCGCTCCCCCAGCCCCCGGACGCCGTCTTCTGCTTCAACGACCTGCTCGCCCTGGGGGCCCTGCGCACGTTGCGCGACCACGGGCTGCGGGTGCCCGAGGACGTGGCCGTCGCGGGGTTCGACGACATCGAGGAGTGTGCCTACAGCACGCCCAGCCTGACCACCGTGTCGCCGGACAAGGCGGCCATCGCGGCCATGGCCGTGGACCTGCTGGCCAGCCGGCTCGACGGCGGACGACGCCGGCGCGGCGCCCCGGGAGCGCACCGCGCCGTACCGGCTCGTCGTGCGCGAGAGCACCGTCGGGCGCGCGGGCCCTCGGGCCACGAGCCGGCGGCGTCCGGCTAGAGCACCTGCGAGAGGAACTGCCGCAGGCGCGGGCTGCGGGCCGACTCGAACAGCTGCGCGGGGGCGCCGGACTCGACGACCCGGCCGCCGTCCATGAAGTGCACGCTGTCGGCCACCTCGCGCGCGAAGCCCATCTCGTGGGTGACCACGAGCATGGTCATGCCCTCCCGTGCCAGGTCGGCCATCGTCGCGAGCACCCCCTTGACCAGCTCCGGGTCCAGGGCCGAGGTGGCCTCGTCGAAGAGCATGACCTCGGGCCCCATGGCCAGCGCCCGGGCGATCGCGACCCGCTGCTGCTGGCCGCCGGACAGCGTGCCCGGGCGCACCTGGGCCTTGTGCCGCAGGCCGACCCGTTCGAGCTGGGTCAGCGCGGTGGCGTCGGCCTCGTCCCGGGACATCCCGCGGAGCCGGCGCAGCCCGAGCGTGACGTTGGCGAGGACGCTCTTGTGCGGGAAGAGGTTGAAGTGCTGGAACACCATGCCGACCCGCTGCCGCAGGGCGTCGGGGTCGTCCGCCATGACGCTGCGGCCGCCGATCAGCACCTCGCCCCGGTCCGGCTCCAGCAGCCGGTTGACGCACCGCAGCAGGGTGGACTTGCCCGAGCCGGACGGCCCGATGAGGCAGGCCGCCGAGCCGGCGGCGACGTCGAGGTCGACCCCTCGCAGGACGCGGTTGGCGCCGAAGGCGAGGTGGACGTCGCGGGTGGCGACACCGGTGGCCGGGCTCCCGACGGGCGCAGCCGTCGCGGCGTCGGGGACGGGCGTCGTACCGGGGGCGGTGGGGGTCACCGTGCCTCCTGGGTGATGGCGAGGGTCAGGTCGTCGGCGTCGTCCTCCACGCCGTCGGCGCGGCGGCCGGTGCGCAGGCGGGCGTCGACGGCGTTGACGACGTGGGTCAGCGGGACGGTGATGGCCAGGTAGAAGAGGCCGGCCAGCAGCAGGGCGGACTCGTTGCCGGTGTTCGCGGCCTGGTCCTGCCCGATCCGGAACAGGTCCCGCTGGGTCGCGAGCAGGCCCAGGAAGTAGACCAGGGACGACTCCTTGATCAGCGCGATGAGCTGGTTCACCAGCGCCGGCAGCACCCGGCGTACGCCCTGGGGGATGACGACGAGGCGCATGCCGGTGGACCGGGAGAAGCCGAGCGCGCGCGCCGCCTCGAGCTGGCCCGACTCGACGCTCTGGATGCCCGAGCGGAAGATCTCGCCGATGTAGGCCGACGCGATCAGCGAGAGGGCGAGGATGCCCAGCGGGAAGGGGTTCGGGCCCCAGAGGAGCAGGCCGACCGGCGCGAGCCCGACCCCGATGAGCAGGATGGTGACCGCGGCCGGCAGACCCCGGAAGACGTCGGTGTAGACCCGCGCCGGCCAGCGCAGCCAGCGCGACCGGGACAGCCCGCACACGGCCAGCACCATCCCCGCCAGGGTGCCCAGCACCGCCGAGCACAGGGCCAGGAGCAGGGTGTTGGGCAGCCCCACCGTGAGCAGCTCGGGCAGCGCCTCGCGCATCGCGTCGACGTCGAGGAAGGTCTCCTGCAGGGTCTGCAGGATGTCCGTGGCCGGCATCAGCTGGCGGAGCCGGCCTTCACCGGCGCGAAGGTGACGGTGCCGCTGCCGGGCTTGAAGTCCTTCGGCACCGGGCGTCCCGGGTAGTACTGCTCCTGCAGCTTCGTCCAGGTGCCGTCCTTGATCACCTGGTCCAGCGCGGTGTCCAGCGCCTTGAGCAGGGCGGTGTTCTCATGCGCCACGGCGAACGCGGTCGGCGCCGAGCTGAGCTGCTTGGCGGCGAGGACCACCTTGCCGCCGCTGTCCTTGGCGGTCTTGGCGCCGATCTCGGCCGGGGCGACCCAGGCCTGGGCGGTGCCCGCCTTGAGCTGGTTGAGGGCGCTGTTGTAGTCCGGCACCCGCACCGGGTTGAGGCCCTGCTTCGTGGCGTAGTCGTCCTGCACCGTGCCCTGGACGACGGCGACGCGCTGGCCCTTGAGCTGGTCGAAGCTCGTGATGTCGGAGCCGGCGGGGACGTCGAGGCCGAAGTAGCCGAAGTCGTAGCCGTGGGTGAACGCCACGGTCTTCTTGCGCGCGTCGGTGATCGTGATCGAGGAGGAGCCGGCGTCGAACTTCGCGTTCTTGACCTGCGCCAGCAGCGCGGAGAAGTCGGTGCCGACGAACTGCACCTTGAGCCCCAGCTTGCCCGCGACGGCGGTCATCAGGTCGTTGTCGAAGCCGGTGAACCTGCCGTCCTTGAGGTAGACGTTCGGCGGCGCGTCGGTCAGCGTCCCGACCCGCAGGGTGCCGGCCTGCTGCAGGCCGTACGGGTTGTCCTTGGCGGCCGTGGCGCTGCCCCCACCGCCGCAGGCGGCGAGTCCCAGGACGGCCATGGCCGCGGTGGCGGCGACGAACGTACGACGGACGGGCGTGCGGAAGGCAGGCATGGCGGTTCCTTGCTGGTCGTGGCGGTCCGGGGCAGGGTCGAGCACGGGCGGCAGGGCCGCGACCGGCAGGACAGGTGGGGCGTCCTTGAACGCTCAACACCTAACGTCACGTTATAGGAGACCAAACGCCAAGTGATAATCGGCCCACCACGTGGACGGGTGGCACCGGCGTCACCGCCCGGCGGGCGGGCGGCTCAGCTGACGGTGACGGTGGGCTTGAGGTCGCCCTCGTCGGTGACCGGCTCGCCCATCTCCTCGGCGAGGCGCAGCGCCTCCTCGATGAGGGTCTCGACGATCAGCGACTCGGGCACGGTCTTGATCACCTCGCCCTTGACGAAGATCTGGCCCTTGCCGTTGCCGGAGGCGACACCGAGGTCGGCCTCGCGGGCCTCCCCCGGGCCGTTGACGACGCAGCCCATGACGGCCACCCGCAGCGGGACGGTGAGCCCCTCCAGACCGGCGGTCACCTGCTCGGCGAGGGTGTAGACGTCGACCTGGGCCCGGCCGCAGGAGGGGCAGGAGACGATCTCGAGCTTGCGCGGGCGCAGGTTGAGCGACTGCAGGATCTGGTTGCCGACCTTGATCTCCTCCACCGGCGGGGCCGACAGGGACACGCGGATGGTGTCGCCGATGCCCTTGGCCAGCAGCGCGCCGAAGGCGACGGAGGACTTGATCGTGCCCTGGAAGGCCGGTCCGGCCTCGGTCACGCCGAGGTGCAGGGGCCAGTCGCCGCGGGCCGCCAGCTGCTCGTAGGCCTGGACCATGACGACGGGGTCGTTGTGCTTGACCGAGATCTTGAAGTCGTGGAAGTCGTGCTCCTCGAACAGGCTCGCCTCCCACACGGCGGACTCGACCAGCGCCTCGGCGGTGGCCTTGCCGTACTTCTGCATCAGGCGCGGGTCCAGCGACCCGGCGTTGACCCCGATCCGGATCGAGACGCCGGCGTCCTTGGCGGCCCGGGCGATCTGCTTGACCTGGTCGTCGAACTTGCGGATGTTGCCCGGGTTGACCCGCACCGCGGCACACCCGGCGTCGATCGCGGCGTAGACGTACTTGGGCTGGAAGTGGATGTCGGCGATGACCGGGATCTGGCTGTGCCGGGCGATCTCGGGCAGCGCGTCGGCGTCGTCCTGGCTGGGGCAGGCGACCCGGACGATGTCGCAGCCGGTCGCGGTCAGCTCGGCGATCTGCTGCAGCGTGGCGTTGACGTCGGTCGTGGGGGTGGTGCACATCGACTGCACCGAGATGGGCGCGTCTCCGCCGACCTCGACCTTGCCGACCTTGATCTTGCGCGACGTGCGCCGCGGCGCGATCACGGGAGGAGGCAGGGGGGGCATACCGAGCGAGACCGTCATGCGCCCAGTATCGCCTACCCGACGGGTCGTCCCGGCGTGGGTCAGAGCTTGATCGGGTTGACGATGTCGGCGTAGATCAGCAGCACCGACATCGCGATCAGGGTGATGGACATCGCGTAGGCGATCGGCAGCGCCTTGGCGACGTCGACGTAGCCGGGGTTGGGCCGCCCGCGCAGCCGGGCGATCCGTCGCTTGAGGCCCTCCCACAGCGCGCCGGCGGCGTGCCCTCCGTCCAGCGGCAGCAGCGGGATGAGGTTGAAGACGAACAGCGCGAGGTTGAGCGACGCGATCAGCATCAGGAGGGTGACGAACTTGCTCACGCCGTCGCCCGCCAGGCCGGCGATCTGGCCGTCGGCGACCTCGCCGGCGACCCGGCCCACCCCGACGACCGACATCGGGCCGTTCTGGTCACGCGGACCCGAGCCGAACGCGGCCTGGGCGATCCCCACCATCTTCTGGGGGATGCGCAGGATCACGCCGGCGGTCTGGCCGACCGCGGTGCCGACGATCCCGGGCACGGCGGTGACCGGCTGGCGCACCAGCGCCAGGGTCGGGGAGAAGCCCATGAAGCCGACCCGCTCGGTGCGCACCTTGCCGGCAGCATCCAGCACGGGCTTGCCCTGGTCGTCGACCATCGGCACGTTGGTGAAGATCGGCGTGGCGCTCAGGGCCAGCCGCTTCCCGTCCCGTTCGACGACCAGCGGCAGCGTCCGGTCGCCGTTGGGCCGCACCACCGCGCGGACCTGGTCCCACGTGCTGACCGGGGTGCCGCCGATGGACAGGATGCGGTCGCCGGGCCGGATCCCCGCCTTGTTCGCGGGGGCGACGGGGTCGCCGGCCTTGCACGCGACCGGCGCGGTCGCGCCGACGGTCTGCACGGTGACGCACTGCGAGACGGAGCTGATCTGCGGGGTCAGCTCCCGCATGCCGTACGTCGTGGCGACGGCGGTGAGGAGCACGACGGCGATGAGCAGGTTCATCGTCGGGCCACCGAGCATGACGACGAGCTTCTTGGGGACCGACAGCTTGTAGAAGACCCGGTCCTCGTCGCCGGGGTGGACCTCCTCCATCGAGTCCTGGCGGGCCTGGTCCATCAGCTGGGAGAACCGGCCGGTGCTGGACGAGCGCAGCTGGCTGGGGGTCCGCACCGGGCTTGGGCGGGAACATGCCGATCATCCGGATGTAGCCGCCGAGCGGGATGGCCTTGAGGCCGTACTCGGTCTCACCGCGCCGGCGGGACCAGACGGTGGGGCCGAACCCGATCATGTACTGGTTGACCTTGAGGCCGAACCGCTTGGCGGGCAGCAGGTGGCCGAGCTCGTGCAGGGCGATGCTGACACCGACGCCGAGGACGATGAACAGCACACCGAGCAGGTACATCATGACTTCACCGTCTCCCGTGGGACCTCGACCAGGACCTGCCGGGCACGTGCGCGGGCCCAGGCCTCGGCCCTCAACACCGACTCAACGGACAGCTCCCCCGGATCGTTTCCGGCCTGCCCGGCCCACTCCTCGACCACCCGGGCCACCGTGTCGACGATCGCCAGGAAGGGGATGCTGCCGGCCAGGAACGCCTCGACGCACTCCTCGTTGGCGGCGTTGAAGACCGCCGGGTAGGTCGCGCCCTCCTGCCCCACGTGCCGGGCGAGGGCCACCGCGGGGAAGGCCTCGTCGTCCAGGGGCAGGAAGTCCCACGTCGAGGCGGTGGTCCAGTCGCAGGCCGGACCGGCGTCCGGCAGCCGGTCCGGCCAGCCGAGGCCCAGGGCGATCGGGATCAGCATCGAGGGCGGCGACGCCTGGGCGATGGTGGACCCGTCGTGGAACTCGACCATCGAGTGGATCATCTGCTGCGGGTGCACCACGACGTCGATCCGCTCGAACGGGATGTCGAACAGCAGGTGGGCCTCGATCACCTCGAGCCCCTTGTTGACCAGCGTCGCGGAGTTGGTCGAGATGACCGGGCCCATCGCGAAGTTGGGGTGGGCCAGGGCCTCGGTGACGGTGACCCGCTCGAGGTCCGCCCGGCTCCGGCCGCGGAAGGGACCACCGCTGGCGGTGACCACGAGCCGGCGTACCTCCGCGGTGGTGCCGGCGCGCAGGCACTGGGCGATGGCGCTGTGCTCGCTGTCCACGGGAACGATCTGGCCGGGCGCGGCGGCCCGCCTGACCAGCGGCCCGCCGACGATCAGCGACTCCTTGTTGGCCAGGGCGAGCGACGAGCCCGCGGCCAGGGCGGCCAGGGTCGGCTGCAGGCCGATCGAGCCGGTGATGCCGTTGAGCACCACGTCGGCGCCGAGGCCCGCGAGCCTGGTGTTGGCCTCGGGCCCGACCACGACCTCGGGGGCGTAGCCGTGCACGCCCTGCGCCCCGGCGGCCTGCTCCAGCGCGGCCCTGACGTCGTCCGGCTGCCCGGTGGCCACCCCGACGGTGTCCACCCGGAGGGCGACGGCCTGCGCGGCGAGCAGGTCGAGGTTGCGCCCGCCCGCGCTGACCGCGGTCACGCGGAAACGGTCGGGGTGCTGCTGGATGACCTCGATCGCCTGGGTGCCGATGGACCCGGTGGAACCGAGGAGGACGACGTCGCGGGGAGAGCTCACGTCGTCATTGTGGTGCAGGCGCGGTGACCGGCACGAGCCACCCACCGCGGCGGCAGTGCCGCGGTGGGTGACCGGCTCGGTCCGGCCCCGCCGGTGGGGTCAGGGCGCGATGCCGACGTACTTGGTCTCCAGGTACTCCTCGATCCCCTCGAAGCCACCCTCCCGGCCGAAGCCGGAGTGCTTGACCCCGCCGAACGGGGCGGCCGGGTTGGACACCACCCCCTGGTTGATCCCCACCATCCCGAACTCCAGCGCCTCGCTCACCTTGATCGTGCGGGAGAGGTTCTGGGTGAACACGTACGCCACCAGGCCGTACTCGGTGTCGTTGGCCCGCTCGACCGCCTCCTCGTCGGTGGTGAACGTGCTGATCGGTGCGACCGGGCCGAAGATCTCCTCGCGCACCAGCCGGGCGGTCAGGGGCACGTCGGTGAGCACCGTCGGAGCGAAGAAGTACCCGCGGTCCCCCGTGGCCGAGCCGCCGGTCACCACGGTCGCGCCCCGTTCCTTGGCGTCCGCGACCAGCTCGGCCACCTTGTCCCGGGCCTTGGCGTCGATCAGCGGGCCGACCGTGACGCCGTCCTCGGTGCCGCGCCCGACGCTCAGGGCGGCCATCCGCTCGGCGAACTTGGCCGAGAACTCGGCCTCCACCGACTCGTGCACCAGGAACCGGTTCGCCGCCGTGCACGCCTCGCCGATGTTGCGCATCTTGGCCAGCATCGCCCCGTCCACGGCCTTGTCGATGTCGGCGTCCGCGAACACCAGGAACGGGGCGTTGCCGCCCAGCTCCATCGACACCCGCAGCAGCTGCTCGGCCGACTGCTCCACCAACGCCTTGCCCACCGGCGTCGACCCGGTGAACGTCAGCTTCCGCAACCGCTCATCGCGGATCAACGGCTCCATCACCGACGCCGTCCGCGAGGTCGTCACCACATTCAGCACCCCCGCCGGCACCCCACACTCGGCCAGCACCTGCGCCAGCAACAACATCGTCAACGGCGTCTGCGAGGCCGGCTTGACCACCATCGTGCACCCGGCCGCGATCGCCGGCCCGATCTTCCGCGTCCCCATCGCCAACGGGAAGTTCCACGGCGTGATCATCAACGTCGGCCCCACCGGCTGCTTCATCGTCATCAACCGCGTCGCCCCGTTCGGCGCCGTCGACCACCGCCCCGCGACCCGCACCGCCTCCTCGGAGAACCACCGGAAGAACTCCGCGCCGTAGGTCACCTCACCCCGGGACTCCGCCAACGGCTTACCCATCTCCAACGTCATCAACAACGCGAAGTCCTCCGCCCGCGCCGACACCGCCTCGAACGCCGCCCGCAGGATCTCCCCCCGCTCCCGGGGCGCCGTGGCCGCCCACCCCGGCTGCGCCGCCACCGCCGCATCCAACGCCGCCCGACCGTCGGCCACCGACGCGTCGGCGACCTCGGTCAGCACCTCGCCGGTCGCCGGATCCTCGACCTTGACCGTCGCCCCGTCACTGCTGTCCCGCCACACCCCACCGATGAACAGACCCGTGGGAACACCCGCCAACAAAGACTTCTCGGAACTACTCATGTCATGTCCTCACTCTCTCAGGCAGTCTCACACCGGCAGCGGCGCGGGTGCGCCGCCGCCGTCGTCCGTCAGGCCCGGCCGTCCAGCAGGGGCCGGGACGGGTCCCAGCTGGTGCCGTCCGCCGCGTCGCGGCGGCGCCGGGCGATGGCCGAGAGCGCCTCGAGCACGACGCGGTTGGCCAGGGCGGCGGTGATGTCGGCATGGTCGTACGGCGGGCTGACCTCCACCACGTCGACCCCGACCACCGGCACCTCCATGCAGATCCGGCGCACCGAGTCCAGCAGCTGCCGGGCGGTCAGGCCACCCGGCTCGGGGGTGCCGGTGCCGGGGGCGTGCCCGGGGTCGCAGACGTCGATGTCGACCGACAGGAAGACGCCGTCGCACTCGTCGGTCGCGATCGCCATCGCCTCGGTCAGGCAGTCGTCCAGACCGCGGTGCCCGATCTCGCTCATCTCGTAGGACCGCATCCGCTGAGCGGCCATCCAGTCCAGCGTCTCCGGCGGCGGCCAGTAGCCGCGCAGGCCGATCTGGAGGAACCGGTCACCGCGCAGGGCGCCGGACTCGATCAGCCGCCGCATCGGCTGCCCGTGGCCCCACAGCGACCCGAACTCGATGTTGCCGGTGTCGGCGTGTGCGTCGAAGTGCAGCATCGAGACCCGGCCGTGGCCCAGGACGTTGGCCACTCCCTTGGCGTCGGGGAAGGCGATCGAGTGGTCGCCCCCCAGGACGACGGGGATCGCCCCGGCCCGGGCCACCTTCTCCACCGCGGCCTCGAGGGCAGGGAGGGCCACCTCGATGTCGCCGGAGAACATCTCGACGTCCCCGGCGTCGACCACGCGCAGGTCGGCCAGGCCGTCGGTGCGCAGGGCCAGGCTCGGACGGGAGCCGTCGTGCGGGAGGTAGTCGGTGCTGCGGATGGCCATCGGCCCGAACCGCGTGCCCGGCCGGTGCGAGGTGCCCCCGTCGAAGGGCGCACCCACGATGACGACGTCGGCGCCCGCGAAGCTCGAGGGGTCGTCGAGGTCGCAGGCGGGGACGCCCAGGAAGGTGAAGTCGGGGCCGTACTGCTGGCCGTAGCGCGTCATACCCCGATCCTAGGCAGTCGTGGAAGGCACCGTCGCCGGCCGGTTCCGGGGACCGACCACGGTCGTAGGATGAGAGCGTGGCTCGACGGTGAGGGCACCCCACGCGGGCTGCTGGACCGTGAGGAGGGTCCGATGGACAGGACATCGCGCAACGAGGGACTCAGCCTCTGGTACCGCTTCCGCTGGCGCGTGCAGTACATCCTCGTCAACGTGTTCGGGCCGGCCCGGCTCGGCGACGACAACGACCCGGCGGCGATGCTGCGCCGGGAACGCCAGGACAAGGTCGAGCAGGCCCACCGGGCACACTCCTGAGTCGGGGGCCGCGGTCCGGACCGCCCCCGTCGGCACCGGTCCGGCTCACCGCTCCTGCAGACCCCAGGGTGAGGCGTAGCCCTTCGGCGCGGGGGCGTTCAGCAGGTCCAGGAACGGCACGGCGTCGAACGCCTCGGGGCCCTTGACCCCCGTTCCGGACCAGGCGCCGGTGGCGAGCAGCTCGAGCGCCACGACCGGGTTGACGGCCGTCTGCCAGACGACGCACTGCGCGCCGTACTCGCGCATCGACCACTCGTTGTCGACGACGTGGTGCAGGTAGACCTCACGGGCCTGCCCGTCCTTGCCGGTGCCGGTGACCCACAGGCCGGCGCAGGTCTTGCCGGTCATCCGCGGTCCGATGGTCGCCGGGTCGGGCAGCACCGCGGCGATGACGTCACGCGGTGACACCTCGACCCCGCCCACGGACACCGGCTCGGTGCGGTCCAGGCCGAGGGTGTGCAGCGTGCGCAGGACGCCGATGAACTCCTCGCCGAGGCCGTACTTGAAGGTCACGCGCCGGGCGTCGACCCATCGCGGCATGAGGAGGACCTCCTCGTGCTCGACGTTGACGCACTCCACCGGGCCGATGCCCTCGGGGAAGTCGAAGACCTCCGGCTCGCTGAACGGCGCGGTGGTGAACCACCCGCGGTCCTTCTCCCAGACCACCGGCGGGTTGAGGCACTCCTCGATGGTGGTCCAGATGGAGAAGCTCGGGGCGAAGATCTCCTCCCCCGCGTCGTTGCGCACGACGAGGTTGGCACCGTCCCGGGTGCCCAGCTCGTCGATCTGCGAGAACAGGTGGTCGGCGGCGTAGCGGGCGAACACGTCAGACAGACCGGGCTCGACGCCCATGCCGACCAGGGCCAGCCGGCCGTCGTCGACCCACTCCTGCTCGGCCTCGAACTGCGCGTCGCCGAGCTTGACGCCGGTCTTCGCGTAGGGCTGCTCGGGGTGCCGGGCGGACAGGCTCATCGCCATGTCGAGGTAGTCGGCGCCGGCCGCGCGGGCGCCCTCGAACACCGGCATCACGAACCGGGGGTCGACCGCGTTGAGGACGTGGGTGATCCCGTGCGACCGGGCCAGGGACGACACGGACTCCGCCGAGGAGGCGTCGACCCGTGCGGCGACCAGCCGCTGCTCACCCTCGCGCCGGGCCGTCGCCGCCGCCACCGTCGCCCGGGCACGGGCCTCGTCGTAGTCGGCCACCACCATCAGCTCGAAGAAGTCCCGATCGACCGCGATGCGGGCGACTGCGTCGCCGACACCGCCCGAGCCGACGACGAGTACGCGCATGCTGCTGCTCCAGGGGGTGGGTGGTGGGCGCACCCGGACGGGCGCGCGCGGACGTGGGTCAGGACGTGGGTCAGGACGTGGGTCAGGACTTGCGACGCGAGCTGATGACCTGGCCGAGGATCACGAGCATCACCGCGATCAGGAACATGCTGAAGCCGATCACGTTGGCCTGGGCGGGAATCCCCCGCAGGTAGGACACGTAGACGAACTTCGGGAACGTCGTGCTGTCGCCGGAGACGAAGTTGGTGATGATGAAGTCGTCGAAGCTCAGCGAGAACGCCAGCAGGGCGGCCGCCACGACGCCGGGAAGCACGAGCGGGAAGGTCACCCGCAGGAACGTGGCGGTCGGGTTGGCGTAGAGGTCCATCGCCGCCTCCTCGAGCCGCGGGTCGAGGCTCTGCAGCCTCGCCTTGACCGTGACGACGACGAAGCTGACGCAGAACATGATGTGGGCGATGACGATCGTCCAGAAGCCGAGCTGCAGGCCGACCTTGGAGAAGCCCTGCACGAAGATCGTCAGCAGGCTCGCGCCCAGGACGATCTCGGGTGTGGCCATCGGCAGGAAGACCAGCGCGCTCGTGGCCGACCGGCCGCGGAACCGGTGCCGGACCAGGGCGAACGCGATCATCGTGCCGAGCACCGTGGCGATGATCGTGGCGATGCCGCCGACCTTGATGCTGGTGACCAGCGCGTCGCACACGCCCGGCGCGCCGCAGGGGTTCTCCCAGTGCTTGAGCGTCGGGCTGCCCACGGGGTTCCAGCTGATGTTGGACTTGGTGTAGTTGTTGAAGGAGAAGACGAACGTGTAGGCCACCGGCACGAAGAGGTAGACCAGCACGAACCCGGCGATGATCGCGACGATGTGGTCGGCCAACCAGCGCTTGGCCCGCGTCGGCGTGCTGATCCGGGTCGGCTCGCTGACGCGGCCGATCTCGCGGTCGGATGTCGTCGTCGCAGTCACACGAGCTCCTCGGTGCCGAAGCGGCGGATGTAGATCACGACCATGACGAGAATCAGGGCCATGAGGGTGAACGAGAGCGCCGCCGCGACGGGGAATCCGCCGAGGACCCGGAAGAACTGGCTCTCGATGACGTTGCCCACCATCTTGGTGCTCGTGTCGGACCCGAGCAGCTCGGCGTTGACGTAGTCGCCGGCGGCCGGGATGAAGGTCAGCAGCGTGCCGGCGATGATGCCCGGCATGCTCAGCGGCACCGTCACCGTGCGGAACGTCGTGAAGCCGTTGGCGTAGAGGTCGCCGCCGGCCTCGATGAGGCGGGGGTCGGCCCGCTCCAGGCTGGCGTAGATCGGCAGCACCATGAACGGCAGGAAGTTGTACGTCAGCCCCGCGACCACCGCCACCCAGGTCTCGGTGAGGTGGCCACCGGGAAGGATGTTGAGCGCGTTGAGGGTGCGGACGATGGGGCTGTCGTCGGCCAGGATCTGCCGCCACGCGATGGTGCGCAGGATGAACGACGTGAAGAACGGCGCCACCACGCAGATCAGCATGACGTTGCGCCAGCGCCCGGCCTTGAACGCCATGGTGTAGGCCAAGGGATAGGCCAGGCAGAACGTGAACACCGTGGCCAGGCCGGCGTAGAGGATCGACCGGCCGAAGTGGGCGCCGAACTCCGTCAGGGCGGACGCGTAGTTGCCGACGTTGACGTCGCGGTAGTAGTAGCCGGGGAAGCCCGGGAAGCCGGACTGCAGGCTCACCGCGCCGAGCTGGACCAGCGGGATGATGAAGAAGATGGTCAGCCACGCGAGGCCCGGGATGAGCAGCAGGTACGGCGCGAGCCGGCGGGACCTCACGTCAGTACCTCCACCACGTCGGGGTCGACGCCCGCGGTCAGGTCCTCGTCGCCGGGGAGCGTGAACGCGTGGTGGGGGTTCCACATCAGCAGCACGGAGTCGCCACGTCGCGCCACCGCGTCGACGCCGAGGTTCTGCGCGAAGACCGTCCACGAGCCGAGGCCCGGCACGTCCACGATGTACTGCGTGCTGACCCCGCTGAACGAGACGTCGACGACCGTGCCGGGCCCGACCATGTTGTCGCCGTTGAGGTTCGGGGTGTCGGACGCCTGCTCGAGGCGCACCTTCTCGGGCCGCACGCCCATCACCACGTCACCCGTGCGAGCGGTCGCCCGGGCCGAGGGCACGACGACCTGGCCGGCCTGCGTCGACACCGTCACGACGTCACCGTCGTCGGACGTCACCGTCCCGCGCACGAGGTTGGACTGACCCAGGAAGTTCGCGACGAACGCCGTACGCGGCAGGTCGTAGAGCTCGGCCGGCGGCCCCATCTGCTCGATCCGCCCGGCGTTCATCACGGCCACGGTGTCGGCCATGGTCATGGCCTCCTCCTGGTCGTGCGTGACGTGGATGAAGGTCAGGCCCACCTCGGTCTGGATCCGCTTGAGCTCCACCTGCATCTGGCGGCGCAGCTTGAGGTCCAGCGCCCCGAGCGGCTCGTCCAGCAGCAGCACCTCGGGCCGGTTGACCAGGGCCCGGGCGACGGCGACACGCTGCTGCTGGCCACCGGACAGCTGACCCGGCTTGCGGTCGGCCAGGTGACCCATCTGCACCAGCTCGAGCGCCTCGGTGGCCTGGGCCGCGGCGTCCTTGGCGCCCCGCCGGCGCGGCCCGAAGGCCACGTTGCCGACGATGTCCAGGTGCGGGAAGAGCGCGTAGCTCTGGAAGACGGTGTTGACCGGCCGCTCGTAGGGCCGTGACCCGGTCAGGTCGGTGCCGCCGATGAGCACCCGGCCGGACGTCGGCTGCTCCAGGCCGGCGACCATCCGCAGCGTGGTGGTCTTGCCGCAGCCGGAGGGGCCGAGCAGCGCGAAGAACCCGCCGCGGGGCACCACCAGGTCGAGCTCGTCGACGGCGGTGAAGGAGCCGAACTCCTTGGTCACCGCCTGCAGCGTGAGGTCGCCCGTCGCGCCACGCAGGTCTGGTCCACGGCGTGCCATCAGTTACCCACCACCTTTGCCCAGATGGCGCCGTACTTGGCTTCCTCTGCGGCGCTGAGGGCCCGGAACACCTTGGCGTTCTTGGCCAGGAATGACGCCGTGGGGAAGATGTACGGGCTCTTGGCGAGCTCGGGGTCGATCTTCTCCATCTCGGCCTGGGCTCCCTGCACGGGGCAGACGTAGTTGACGTAGGCGGCCACCTGCGCGGCCACCTCCGGCTGGTAGTAGTAGTCCATCAGCATCTCGGCGTTGCGCCGGTGACGGCTGGTGATGGGGATCATCATGTTGTCGCTCCACAGCATGCCGCCGGACTCGGGAAGCAGGAACGTCCAGTTCGGGTTGTTGGTCTCGGCCCTCAGGACGAAGATGTCGCCGCTCCAGACGATGCCGGCGATCGCGTTGCCGCTCTGCAGGTCCTGCAGGTAGGAGTTGCCCTTGACCCGCCGGATGCTGCCGTCGGCGATCCGCTTGCTGACCACGTCGGCGGCGGCCTGGAACTGGGCGTCGGTGAACGGGCCGGAGGGGTCCACCCCCTGGCTCTGCATGATCAGGCCGATCGTGTCGCGGTACTCGCTGAGGACCACGACCTTGCCCTTGAGGTCGGGCGCCCACAGGTCGTCGATGGTCTTGAGGTCACGCCCGACCTTGGCCTTGTCGTAGGCGATGCCGGCGAACCCGCTCTGCCAGGTGAGGGAGAACTGGCGGCCGGGGTCGAACGAGACGTCCTTGAGCTTCTCCAGCAGGTTGGCCGCGTGCGGCATCCGGATCAGCTCCAGCGGCTGGCAGAGCTTCTCGCGGATCACCCGGTTGGCCATCCAGTCGGTGAAGACGAAGATGTCGCGGTCGATGTCCTGGCCGGCCCGCAGCTGAGGGGCGATCTTGTTGAAGTACGAGTCGTTGTCGTCGATGTCCTCGGAGTAGGTCACCGCCATGCCGGTCTTCTTCTTGAACGCCTCGAGCGTGGGGTACTTCTTGGTCTTGTCGTCGTAGTCCAGGTAGGCCGTCCAGTTGGCCCACTTGGCCAGGCGCTGGGTGGCCGAGACGTCCTGCGGGAGGTCGAGCTTGGCCGCCCCCGCAGCCGGCGGCGGCGGCGGGGCGCACCCGCTCGTTGCGGCGGCGGTCGCCGCGACCGCGGCCGCTGCGCCGGCCGAGGCCAGGAGCCGCCGACGGGACGGCGACTGCGCCAGCAGCGCCGCCATGAGGGGGCTCTTCGAGGGACTGCTCACAACACCTCCAGAGGGTGTGGGGCCGGACCGTCCCCGACCCACCGCGGTCCCGGCGGATGCCGGGACCGGGGAGGGGTCGGGTGGTGGGTCAGGAGTCGATGTTGGCCATGACGTGCTTGATGCGGGTGTAGTCCTCGAACCCGTACATGGACAGGTCCTTGCCGTAGCCGCTGTGCTTGAAGCCCCCGTGCGGCATCTCGGCGACGATCGGGATGTGGGTGTTGATCCAGACGCAGCCGAAGTCCAGGCGCTTGGACATCCGCATCGCGCGACCGAAGTCACGGGTCCAGACGCTGCTGGCCAGGCCGTACTCGACACCGTTGGCCCAGGCGACCGCCTGGTCCTCGTCGGAGAACTTCTGGACCGTGATGACCGGCCCGAAGATCTCGTTCTGGATCACCTCGTCGTCCTGGCGGACCCCGGACACGACGGTGGGCTGGAAGAAGTACCCGTCGCCGAGGCCGGTCGCGCGGCTGCCGCCGGCCGGGACCAGGGCGTGGTCGGGCAGCCGCTGCAGGAACCCCTCGACGTGGCTCAGCTGGTTGGCGTTGTTGACCGGGCCGAACAGCGCGTCGGCGTCGTCGGGCAGGCCGACCTTGGCCTCGTTCTTGGCGTACTCGGCCAGGGCGGCGACGAAGTCGTCGTGGATGCCGGGGCCGGCGAGGACCCGCGTCGCCGCGGTGCAGTCCTGGCCGGCGTTGAAGTAGCCGGCGACGGCGATCGCCTCGACGGCGGCCTCGATGTCGGCGTCGTCGAAGACCACGACCGGGGCCTTGCCGCCGAGCTCGAGGTGCACCCGCTTGAGGTCAGGGGCCGCGCTCTGGGCCACCTGGATACCGGCGCGCACCGAGCCGGTGATCGCGACCAGGGCGGGGGTCTTGTGCTCCACCAGCGCCCGCCCCGTGTCACGGTCGCCGGTGACGACGTTGAACGTGCCGGCGGGCAGGAACTCCGAGGCCAGCTCGGCCAGCAGGAGGGTGGTCTCGGGGGTGGTGTCGCTCGGCTTGAGGACGATGGTGTTGCCGGCGGCGAGGGCCGGCGCGATCTTCCAGATCGCCATCATCATCGGGTAGTTCCACGGCGTGACCTGGCCGACGACGCCGATCGGCTCGCGGCGGATCCACGAGGTGTGGCCCTTGAGGTACTCCCCCGAGGCACGACCCTCGAGGACGCGGGCCGCGCCGGCGAAGAACCGGATCTGGTCCACCATCGGCGGCAGCTCCTCGCTGGCCGTCAGGGCGTGCGGCTTGCCGGTGTTCTCGGCCTCGAGCGCGACGAACTCGTCGGCGCGCCGCTCGACCGCGTCGGCGAACTTCAGCAGCGCCTGCTGCCGCTCGCTCGGGGTCGTCTGGCCCCAGGTCTCGAAGGCCTTGGCCGCGGCGGTGTAGGCCCGGTCGACGTCGCCGGCGGAGGACACCGGGGCCGTGGCCACGACCTGGGCCGTCACGGGACTGATGATGTCCGTCGTCGCGTCGGTCTCAGGGTCGGCATAGCCGCCGTTCACGAAGTTGCGCAGGACACGGGGGGTCGCACTCACGGAAGGACTCCTGGGTTGCTTGCGGATCCGGTGTTGGCACTCTAACCACAGTCGGTGCTGTTTCAACAGGCCTGACGGCGAATTCACAGCGGAATCCGTTGTCATCGCGCCCTGCTCGTCGCGGATTTCGTCGTCAAGGGACTTGCCAACCGTCGATCCACGCGCAACGATCGGTGCTGTGACCACCCGCAAGCCTGCGACCTCCCGCGTCCGCACGGTCGAGCGTCGACCGCCCGCCGTCGTGCTCGACGGACTGTCCAAGGCCATCATCGAGCTGCTGCAGGACGACGGCCGGCAGTCCTACGCCACGATCGCCAAGAGCGTCGGGCTGTCCGAGGCCGCCGTCCGCCAGCGGGTGCAACGGCTGCTCGACGGCGGCGTCATGCAGATCGTCGCGGTCACCGACCCGCTCCAGGTGGGCTTCCGCCGCCAGGCCATGATCGGGATCCGCATCGAGGGCGACACCGAGCGGGTCGCGGACGCGCTCTCGCAGATGGCGGAGGTCTCCTACGTCGTCACCACGGCGGGCAGCTTCGACCTGCTCGCCGAGGTCGTCTGCGAGGACGACGACCAGCTGCTGGACCTGCTCAGCCGCCACATCCGGACCCTCCCGGGGGTCAGCTCCACCGAGACGTTCGTCTATCTCAAACTCAACAAACAGAACTACAACTGGGGTACCAGATGACCACCGAACCCACTCCCGTCTACGAGCCCTCGTCGGACCGCCACACCCCCACGGGTGCGCTGTACTCCGAGGCCGCGCGGGACCACCTGTGGATGCACTTCACCCGTCACTCCACCTTCGAGGACAAGACCGACGGCGGCGCGGGCCACACCGTGCCGATCATCACCCGCGGCGAGGGCGCCTACATCTGGGACGACCGCGGCAAGAAGTACCTCGACGGCCTGGCCGGGCTGTTCGTCGTCCAGGTGGGCCACGGCCGTGAGGAGCTGGCCGAGGCGGCCGCCCGCCAGGCCCGCGAGCTGGCGTTCTTCCCGCTCTGGTCCTACGCCCACCCCAAGGCGATCGAGCTGGCCGAGCGCCTCGCGAACTACGCCCCGGGCGACCTCAACCGCGTCTTCTTCACCACCGGTGGCGGCGAGGCGGTCGAGAGCGCGTGGAAGCTGGCCAAGCAGTACTACAAGCTGGTCGGCAAGCCCACCAAGCACAAGGTGATCAGCCGCGCCGTGGCCTACCACGGCACGCCCCAGGGCGCCCTGTCGATCACCGGCATCCCGGCCGCCAAGGAGATGTTCGAGCCGCTGGTGCCCGGCGCCTTCAAGGTGCCCAACACCAACCAGTACCGCGCCCCCGAGCACCTGCGCGACGACCCCAAGGCCTTCGGCATCTGGGCCGCCGAGCGGATCGCCGAGGCGATCGAGTTCGAGGGTCCCGACACCGTCGCCGCGGTCTTCCTCGAGCCGGTGCAGAACTCCGGTGGCTGCTTCCCGCCGCCCCCCGGCTACTTCCAGCGGGTCCGCGAGATCTGCGACGAGTACGACGTGCTGCTCGTCTCCGACGAGGTCATCTGCTCGTTCGGCCGGATCGGCGACATGTTCGCCTGCAACGACTTCGGCTACGTCCCGGACATCATCACCTGCGCCAAGGGGATGACCTCGGGCTACTCCCCGATCGGGGCGATGATCGCCAGCGACCGGTTGTTCGAGCCGTTCCGCAAGGGCACGACGTACTTCCCGCACGGCTACACCTTCGGCGGCCACCCGGTCTCGGCGGCGGTGGCGATGGCGAACCTCGACATCTTCGAGCGCGAGGGCCTGAACAAGCACGTCCACGACAACGCCCCGAAGTTCCGGGCGTCCCTGGAGAAGCTGCTCGACCTGCCGCTGGTCGGCGACGTCCGTGGCGAGGGCTACTTCTACGGGATCGAGCTGGTCAAGGACAAGGACACCCGCGAGACGTTCGACGACGACGAGTCCGAGCGGCTGCTGCGCGGCTTCCTGTCCAAGGCGCTCTTCGACGCCGGCCTGTACTGCCGGGCCGACGACCGCGGCGACCCGGTGATCCAGCTGGCCCCGCCGCTGATCATCGGCCAGCCCGAGTTCGACGAGATCGAGCAGAAGCTCCGCGGCGTCCTCACCGAGGCCGAGAAGCACCTGTAGCCCGGCACCACCTCGCCGGCCCGGTGGGACACCACCGGGCCGGCGGGGTCAGGTGCGGCGCAGGATCGGGGTGAGGGCGTCCAGGACCCCGGCGTCCTCGATCGTGCCGGGCACCGTGGGCACGCCGCCGTCGGCGATCTGACGCATCGTCCGGCGCAGGATCTTGCCCGAGCGCGTCTTGGGCAGCGCCGTCACGATGTCCACCTGGCGCAGGGCCGCGACCGGGCCCACCTCGGAGCGCACCCGCTCCACGAGCTCGGCCTGCAGCGCCTCCCGGGCACCGTCGGCGCTGACGTCGACCCCCGACTTGAGCACCACGAGCCCGCGCGGCACCTGCCCCTTCAGCTCGTCGGCCACCCCGATCACGGCGCACTCGGCCACCGCCGGGTGGCCCGCGAGCGCGGCCTCCAGCGACCCCGTCGACAGCCGGTGCCCCGCGACGTTGAGCACGTCGTCGGTGCGGCCCATGACGAACAGGTAGCCGTCCTCGTCGACGTACCCCCCGTCGCCGGTGAGGTAGTGGCCCTCGAACGCCGACAGGTACGACGCGACGTACCGCTCGTCGTCCTCCCACAGGGTCGGCAGCGTGCCCGGCGGCATCGGCAGCCGCAGGCAGATCGCCCCCTCGACGCCGGGGCCGACCGGCTCGCCGCGCTCGTCGAGCACCCGCACGTCGTAGCCCGGGACCGGCACGGTCGGCGACCCGGGCTTGATCGGCAGCGACTGCAGGCCCACGGGGTTGGCCGCGATCGGCCAGCCGGTCTCGGTCTGCCACCAGTTGTCGATGACGGGGACGCCGAGCCGCTCGGTCGCCCAGGCGTAGGTGTCGGGGTCGAGCCGCTCACCGGCCAGGAACAGCGTGCGCAGCGAGGACAGGTCGTGCCCCGCCATCAGCGCCCCGGACGCGTCCTCCTTCTTCACCGCCCGGATCGCCGTGGGGGCCGTGAACATCGCGGACACGCCGTACTGCGCGACCACCCGCCAGAACGCGCCGGCGTCCGGCGTCCCCACCGGCTTGCCCTCGTAGAGCACCGTCGTGCACCCGGCCAGCAGCGGCGCGTAGACGATGTAGGAGTGGCCGACCACCCAGCCGACGTCGCTGGCGGTCCACCACACCTCGCCGGGGGCGACCCCGAAGATGTTGCGCATCGACCAGGTCAGCGCCACGGCGTGGCCGCCGTTGTCGCGCACGATCCCCTTGGGCCGGCCGGTGGTGCCGGAGGTGTAGAGGATGTAGAGCGGGTCGGTCGCCGCCACGGTCACGCACCCCGAGCCGGTCGTGGCGTCCGGGTGCATCAACGTGGCCCAGTCCACGTCGCGCTCCCCCATCGCCGCGGTGACCTGCTCGCGCTGGAGGATGACGCAGTGCTCGGGCACGTGGCTGGACCGCTCGATCGCCGCGTCGAGCATCGGCTTGTACTCCACCACCCGCGACGGCTCGATCCCGCACGAGGCGGAGACGATGACCCTGGGCCGGGCGTCCTCGATGCGGGCCGCCAGCTCGGCCGGCGCGAAGCCGCCGAAGACGACCGAGTGCACCGCCCCGATGCGGGCGCAGGCCAGCATCGCCACCACGGCCTCGGGCACCATCGGCATGTAGATGACCACCCGGTCGCCCTTGCCGACGCCGAGGGCCTGCAGCGCCCCACCGAAGCGGGAGACCTGCTCCAGCAGCTGGGCGTAGGTCAGCGTCCGGGCGCTGCCGGTGACCGGGCTGTCGTAGTGCAGCGCGGGCTGGTCGGCCCGGCCGCCCACGACGTGGCGGTCCAGCGCGTTGTAGCAGGTGTTCAGCTGGCCGTCCGGGAACCACCGGTAGAACGGCGGCCGGTCGTCGTCCAGCACCCGCCGCGGACGCCGGACCCAGTCCACGGCCCGGGCGGCCTCGGCCCAGAACCCCTCGGGGTCCTCCAGGCTGCGTCGATGGGCCCTGGCGTATGCACCGTCGCTCATCCCCGCATCCTCGCCCGGGTGCGTCGTGGTCCGCCAGTCCTCCCGCCCCCGGGTGCGCGCGGCCGGGGGCGTCCTGGCGACGAGCGGTCGCGGCTCTGGCACCCTGAGCCGGTGCCACTGGACCCCTGCCGCCTGCCCGCCGACGTCCTCACCTTCCTGGCCGAGCGACACCTGGCGACGCTGACCACGCTGCGCCCGGACGGGAGCCCGCACGTGGTGCCGGTGGGCTTCACCTGGGACGACGAGTCCCACGTGGTGCGGGTGATCACCAGCGGCCCGAGTCGCAAGGCCCGCAACGCCGGCGGCGGTGGCCGGGCCGTCGTCGCGCAGGTGGACGGTCGCCGCTGGCTGTCGCTGGAGGGCCCGGTCCGGGTGCTCACCGACGCCGCCGCGGTCCGGGAGGCCGAGCAGCGGTACGCCGTCCGCTACCGGACGCCGCGGGAGAACCCGGTCCGGGTGGTGCTGGAGATCCACGTCGACCGGGTGCTGGGACACGCCTGAGTGGTCCCCGGGGCGGGGTCGACCCACCGGGCCGGCCGCCGTCGCCGTCGCCGTCAGTCCACCACCGGCAGCGCGACCCGCACGCTCGCCCCACCGTCCGGGGCGTCGTGCACGCCGATCGTGCCGCCGTGGGCCTCGACGATGCGCTTGCAGGTGGCCAGGCCGATGCCACTGCCCTCGGCGGCCACCCCCTCGCCGCGGGCCAGGAGCTCGAACACCCGCTCGCGCTGGTCGGGTGCGACCCCTGTCCCGTTGTCGGACACCTCGACCTGCCACCTGTCGCCCACGCGCCGTGAGCTGAGCACGATGCGGGGCGCGACGCCGGGGCGCCGGAACTTCGCGGCGTTGGCGATGAGGTTCTGCAGCAGCGCCCGCAGCTGCACCGCGTCGCCGTGCACGACCGGCAGCCGGTCGACCCGGACCACCGCGCCGGCGTCGCGCAGCACGGTCTCCAGGTCGTGCACGACGTCGGTGGCGACCTCGCCGAGGTCCACCGGCGCGAGCCGCAGGCTGCCACCGACCTGGGCGTAGGTCAGCAGCTCCTCGACCAGGTCGCGCATCCGCTCCCCCGAGGCCAGCGCCCGCTGCGCCATCCACCGCGCCTGCGCGTCGCCGGTGACGACCGGCAGCTCGGCCAGCTCCTCGACGAACCCGAGCACACCGGTCAGCGGCGTGCGCAGGTCGTGGCTCACCTGGCCGACGAACCCGGCCAGCTGCCGCGTTGGAGCGGTGCAGCTCGTCCCGCGTGGCCGTCAGGTCGGCCAGCGAGCGCTCGAGCTGGCTGGTGCGCAGCCGCAGCTCGAGCACGTCCACCACCCGGTCGGCCAGGGTGGCGAGCGCGTCGTACTGCTCGGTGCTCATCGTGCGCGGCGCGGTGTCGAAGACGCACAGGGTGCCGATCGGGACGCCGGCGGCGGTGACCAGCCTGCTGGCGGCGTAGAACCGGACCAGGCCGATCTGGCCGGTGACGAACGGGTTGGCCGCGAAGCGCTCGTCCAGCCGGGCGTCGGGCACGACCACCGGCCCGCTGGTGCGCAGCACCGCGTTGCACATGGAGTCCTCGCGGGCGCAGATGCCGGGCTCGAAGCCGACCGTGGCCAGCTGGTGCTGCTCGAGGTCACCGATCAGGTTGATCGCCGCGGTGGGCACCTGGCAGACCTGTGCCGCCAGCTCGACCAGGGCCTGCAGGTCCCGGCCCGGGGTCCTGCGAGCGCCCCGTAGCCGTCGATCGCCGCGACCCGGCGGGCGTCCGCGGCGCCGTCACCCGGTGCCCGGTCCGCCGGCAGCGGGTTCCTCGATCGGTCGCTCACGTCGTCCAGCTCCCCTGCGTCCAGCGGTCCGGCCGGTCTGCGCGGCCCCTGCGGCGGCGCCGCACCGGCCCGGTGCGCGATCCTAGACCGCGGCGGACGAGGCGCCCGGGCGCCACCCCACCCGTCAAAGGGTGGATCCGGGCCGCCGGCTCCGCGTCGTACCGTGGTCACACACCGGACACCGGACGGAGCCATGCCCGACCACACTGCGATCCAGCTTGCCACCGCGGTCGCGCGCAGGGACGAGCCGGAGCTGCTGCTGCTGCTCGACCCGGGGGTCGCGTTCCGCGGGATGACGCCCGACCGGTTCACCGAGGTGCAGGGCCCGGCCGCAGTGGTCGAGGAGCTCCTCACCCACTGGCTCACCCCCGCCGACCAGGTCACGGGGATCAAGAGCGTCGACACCGACACCGTGGCCGACCTGCACCGGGTGGGCTACCGGCTGTACGTCGTCAACCCCGGCGGCTCGTTCGTCGTGGAGCACCTGGCCTACTTCCGGCTCGGGGCCGACCGCGTCGCCTGGCTGCAGATGATGAGCTCGGGCCTGCTCCCCCGCCAGACCTGACCGGCGCCCCGGCCGCTGCCGTCACCGGGCGCCCGCGCAGGATGTGGCCCCGTCCCGACCCGGGTTGAGGCACCCGCGGCCGGTGTGGTTGTGTACCCCGTCCTGAGTGGCTTCAGCAGCGAGGCCCGACGGTTGTCGTATCCATCGGAGCGCCGTGACCTCCCTCTCAGAACGCCCTGCACCCGCCGCGGCCGCCACGCGCGTCTGGCCTGTTGAACCAGTGGACGAGGCCCAGCCGCCCACGGCCGCCGTGGACGACCCCGCCGTGGACGACCCCGCCGAGCCCGGCCGGGTCGACGCGACGACGGAGCCCGATGCCGACGACGAGCGGTTCCCACCGCAACGCCAGAGCGACGAGGTGCGCACACAGCGCCTGCTCAGGCGGGCGACCGCGGCCCGGTCCCCGGCCGCCCGCCAGCGGCTGCTCAACGAGGTCGTGCTGCTCAACCAGGGCCTGGCCCTGCGGATCGCGCACCGCTACCAGGGCAGGGGCATCGACGTCGAGGACCTCGAACAGGTGGCCCTGCTGGCGCTGATCAAGGCCGTACGACGGTTCGAACCGGGCCGCGGGCGCGCCTTCGCGGCCTACGCCACGCCCACCATCGCCGGTGACGTCAAGAAGCACTTCCGCGACCACGGCTGGGGTGTCCGGCCGCCGCGCGCCATCCAGGAGCTCGTCCTGTCGGTGCGGTCCACCGCCTCGGACCTCAGCCAGACGCTGCACCACGAGCCCACGGTCGCCGAGCTCGCCGAGGAGCTGCAGGTCGAGAGCGACGACGTGGCGCAGGCCATGATCGCCACGCAGAACTTCACCCCCGTCTCGCTGGACGCCCCGGCCCCCGGTGGCGAGGTCCCGGTCGCCGACCTCCTCGTCGACGAGAGCGACGAGTTCGCCCGGGTCGAGGTGCTCAGCCAGCTGCGCCCGGCCATCGCGGGACTGTCCGGGCGCGACCGGATGATCCTGCACATGCGCTTCATCGACGGCTGCACCCAGTCCGAGATCGGCCTGGCGCTCGGCATCAGCCAGATGCAGGTCTCCCGCCGGCTGACCAGCATCCTGCACCAGCTGCGGGCCCAGCTCCAGGAGCCGAGCCGGCCCGACGCCGCCGACTGAACCCGCGCCGCACCCCCACGGACACCCGTCTCCCCCTCGGCGCCGCTGAACCGCCCCGAGCCGCCCCGAGCCGCCCCGTCGGGCGGGTTTGCGGTGTCCGCGCGGTGGGCAAGAAGCACCAGAGCGTCGCAGGGCGCACCAGCGCGCCCGGCGGTCGTCGTCACCCGAGGGCGACCCCCGGGCGCACCGGCCACCACCAAGGAGCACACCATGAGCACCAGCTTCGACCCGCCCCCCGCGGGCGACGGCCAGGACGGCGCGCACGCGACCGCGCCGGACGGCGACACCCGCCTCGAGACCGTCACGCCCGACCGGCACGACGTCGTGGCCCGGGAGAAGGAGGCCTACGGCGGCGTGAAGGTGGGCTCGGCGTTCTTCGGCTGGCTCACCGCCACCGGCACCGCGGTGCTGCTGACCGCCCTCGTCGCGGCCGCCGGCGCGGCCGTGGGGCTGAGCCGGGGCACCTCGGTCGACCAGGCCACCAGCCAGGCCAGCCAGGACCCCCGCACGGTGGGCATCGCCGGGGGCATCGCGCTCCTCGTGATCCTGTTCGTGTCCTACTACTGCGGCGGCTACGTCGCCGGCCGGATGGCGCGCTTCAACGGCATCAAGCAGGGCGTCGCGGTGTGGCTGTGGGCCCTGCTGATCGCCGTGGTGGTCGCCGTGCTCGGCGCCGTCGCCGGCTCCAAGTACGACGTCCTGGCCCAGCTCAACAGCTTCCCGCGGATCCCCGTCAACGAGGGCAGCCTGACCACCGGGGGCATCATCGCCCTGCTCGTGGTCGCCGTGGCCAGCCTGGCCGGCGCCGTCCTGGGCGGACTGGCCGGCATGCGGTTCCACCGGCGGGTCGACCGGGCCGGGCTCGGTCGCTGACCGCACGGCTCGCGCGCACGATGGCCTGCCCGGTGGCCGCAAGCGGCACCGGGCAGGCCATGATGCGTCCGTGGAGATCGAGACGCTGGACGCCCTGGACGCGGCCCTGGCCCGCGACACGCCACTCGGCGGGCTCCGGCTCCAGGGCCTCGACCTGCGCCGGCGTGCCGCCGAGCTGCTCGGCCGCACCGACCTCGAGGGGCTGGTGGTGCTCGGTGGGCAGCTGACCCCCGAGCTCGAGCACCACCTGCGCCGCTGCCGGGCGCTGATCTTCCCCACCGACCCGCACGCGCCGGTCGACCCCTACCGGGCGACCCTCTACCGGCCGCAGGAGCTCTACGCCGGGCTCGCCGACCACGGCTACGCCGGCACGCCCGACGCCCGCGCCTACCGGTGGTCGAGGGACGCCTCGACCCGCAGCGACGCCTTCGTGACGCTGCTGCGCGCCATCCACGACGACTCGATGTCCGACGCCCTCGACGAGCTGGTCGCCGGCCGGTCCGTCGTCGGCGTGATGGGCGGCCACGCCCTCGAGCGGGGCACGCCGCCGTACGCCGACGCGGCGCACCTCGGCGCCGCGCTGGCCCGGAAGGGGCTCCTGGTCGCCACCGGCGGTGGGCCCGGCGCGATGGAGGCCGCCAACCTGGGCGCCCTGTGCCCCGACCCGTCCCGCCTGGAGGCGGCGCTGCGCCACCTGGCCGCGGTGCCGACCTTCGCCCCGGACGTCACGGCCTGGGCCACGCTGGCGCTGGAGGTGCGGGAGGTCGACGTACCGGCGACGGACGCCGCACCGAGCAGCATCGGCGTGCCCACCTGGTTCTACGGCCACGAGCCGCCCAACGTGTTCGTGGACCGGGCGGCCAAGTTCTTCTCCAACGCGCTGCGCGAGGACGGCCTGCTCGCCCGGTGCAACGCGGGCGTCGTCGTCCTGCCGGGCGCCGCGGGCACCGTCCAGGAGATCTTCCAGGCGGCGACCCGCCTCTACTACGGCCGGGGCCGGCCGGCTCCCCTGGTGCTCGTCGGGGGTGAGCACTGGACCCGGGTGGTGCCGGTGTGGGAGACCCTGGCGGCGCTCGGCGCCGGCCGTGGGATGGCCGGCGCCGTGCACCTGGTGGACTCACCGGACGAGGCGCTCGCGCTGCTGAGCCGCTGACCCGGCCCCGTCGGCGACGCGCTCAGGCGGTGGCGGAGGCCAGCTGCCCGCAGGCGCCGTCGATCTCGCTGCCCCGGGTGTCGCGGACCGTCGTCGGGATGCCGTGCGCGCGCAGCCGCTCGACGAACTGCTGCTCGACGCCCTTGCGTGAGGCGGTCCACTTCGAGCCGGGGGTCGGGTTGAGCGGGATCGGGTTGACGTGCACCCAGCCGCGCCCGCGCTTGTTGAGCTTGTCCCCGAGCAGGTCGGCCCGCCAGGCCTGGTCGTTCATGTCCTTGATCAGGGCGTACTCGATGCTGACCCGGCGCCCGGTCGTCTCGTAGTAGCGGTGGGCGGCGTCGATCGCCTCGTCCACCGACCAGCGGGTGTTGATCGGCACCAGCTCGTTGCGCAGCTCGTCGTCGGGGGCGTGCAGCGACAGCGCGAGCGTCACCGGCAGCCCCTCGCCGGCCAGCTTGTCGATCGCCGGCACGAGGCCGACCGTGGACATCGTGATGCCGCGGGCCGACATGCCCAGCCCGTCGGGGGCCGGGTCGGTGAGCCGCCGGATCGCGCCGATGGCGGCCTTGTAGTTGGCCAGCGCCTCGCCCATGCCCATGAAGACCACGTTGCTGACCCGCAGCGGGGAGTCCTCGGGGCCGCCGGCGAGCTCGCCGCGCCGCAGCGACCGGGCCGCGTGGACGACCTGCTCGACGATCTCGGCGGTCGACATGTTGCGGGTCAGACCCTCCTGCCCGGTGGCACAGAAGGGGCAGTTCATGCCGCAGCCGGCCTGGCTCGACACGCAGATGGTGACCCGGCCCGGGTAGCGCATGAGCACGCTCTCGACCAGGGCCCCGTCGTGCAGCCGCCAGACGGACTTGATCGTCGCGCCCTCGTCCGCCTCCAGGGTGCGCACCGGGGTGATCAGCTGGGGCAGCAGCCCGGCCACGAGCTCGTCGCGGATCGCCTTGGGCAGGTCGGTCATGTCCTCGGGCGCCTCGACCAGCCGCTCGAAGTAGTGCGTCGACAGCTGCTTGGCGCGGAAGCCCTTCTGCCCGAGCGCCTCCACGGCGGCCTTGCGCTCCGCCGGGTCGAGGTCGGCGAGGTGCTGCGGCGGCTTGCCGCGGCGCGGCGCGGCGAAGGTCAGCTGTCCGGGCGTGGGGCGGCGGGTGGGCGCGGGGAGGCTGACCGGCGTCGCGGGGGTGGTGGGGTCGGAGGCAGTCATTCCCCCCAGTGTCTCAGCCGTCAGGACGAAGGGACAAACACGGCCAGCAGCGCCCAGACGACGGGGGCCACGAGCAGCAGGGAGTCGAGCCGGTCCATCAGCCCGCCGTGGCCCGGCAGGATGCTGCCCATGTCCTTGATCCCGAGGTCGCGCTTGACCGTCGACTCGGTCAGGTCACCGACGGTGGCCATGACGGCGGCGGCGAGCCCCACCAGCGCACCGGCCCACCAGGGGCCGTGCAGGGCGAGCGAGACCGACAGCACGCCGCCGAGGACGCAGGCGCCGACCGACCCGGCGAAGCCCTCCCAGGACTTCTTGGGACTGACCGAGGGCGCCATCGGGTGCCGCCCCGCGACCACCCCGACGGCATAGCCGCCGACGTCGCTGCAGACGGTGACGAGGATGAAGACGAAGATCCGCCGGGCGCCGTCCGGTGCGGCCAGCATCAGGATGGAGAACGAGGCGAGGAACGGCACGTACGCCACGGCGAAGATGCCGCCGGCGATGTCACGCAGGGCGTCCTGCAGCCCGTCGACCGCCCGCCACAGCAGCACCGCGACGCAGGTCAGGCCGAAGGACACGGTCAGCGCCTCGCCCCCGCCGACGTACGCCGCGGTCATCATCGCGAGGGCGCCGGCCAGGGCCGGCACGAGGGGCACGTGGATCCGCCCCTGGGCCAGCGCCGACCGCAGCTCCCAGACCGCGACGCAGATCGCCGCCGTCGCGAGGACGAGGAAGCCCTCCTTGCGGATGAACAGGCTGGCCACGACGAGCGCGCCGAGCCCCACGCCCACGCCGAGGGCAGCCGGGAGGTTGCGACCCGCCCGGGTCGGGGGCGTCGGCGGGGTCGGCAGCGGCGCCGGCGGCGTGTGTGCCACCGGGTCGCCGTCCGGGCGCGCGCTGGAAGAAGGCGGAGAGGTGCTCATGTGCGGGGAAGGGGCACCTCAGACGTCGAGGAGCTCGGCTTCCTTGTGCTTGAGCAGGTCGTCGACCACGTCGACGTGCCGCTTGGTGAGGGCCTCGAGCTCCTTCTCGGCGCGGGTCCCCTCGTCCTCACCGACCTCGCCGTCCTTGACCAGGCGGTCGAACTCCTCCTTGGCCTTGCGGCGGATGTTGCGGATGGAGATCTTGGCCTCCTCACCCTTGTGCCGCGCCAGCTTGATGTACTCGCGGCGGCGCTCCTCGGTGAGCATCGGCAGGTTGACCCGGATGACCTGTGCCGTCGTTGTTGGGGTTGATGCCGAGGTTGGAGTCGCGCAGGGTGCGCTCGATCTCGCCCATCACCGACTTGTCGAACGGGATGACGAGGATGGTGCGGGCCTCCGGCGTCTGGAACGACGCCAGCTGCTGCAACGGGGTCGGCGCGCCGTAGTACTCGACCGTCAGCTTGTTGAACATGGCGGCGTTGGCCCGGCCGGTGCGGATCGTCGAGAAGTCCTCGCGCGCCACCTCGAGCGCCTTCTCCATCTTGTCCTCGGCCTCGAGCAGGGTGTCGTCGATCATCAGGACTCCTCATCCGCAGTTACGAGCGTGCCGATCTTCTCACCCCGGACGGCCCGGGCGATGTTGCCCTCACCCTGCATCCCGAAGACGATCATCGGCAGCTTGTTGTCCATGCACAGGCTGAACGCCGCCGCGTCGACGACCCGCAGGCCCTTCTGCAGCGCCTCGGCGTAGGTGACCCGGTCCAGCTTGACCGCGTCGGGGTTCGTGCGCGGGTCGGCGCTGTAGACGCCGTCCACACCGTTCTTGCTCATCAGGACCACGTCGCACTTGATCTCGAGGGCGCGCTGCGCCGAGACGGTGTCGCTGGTGAAGAACGGCATGCCGGCGCCGGCGCCGAAGATGACGACGCGGCCCTTCTCCAGGTGCCGGATCGCCCGGCGCGGGATGTACGGCTCGGCGATCTGCCCCATGGTGATCGCGGTCTGCACCCGGGTGTCGATCCCCGCCTTCTCCAGGAAGTCCTGCAGCGCGAGGCAGTTCATCACGATGCCCAGCATGCCCATGTAGTCGGCGCGGGCGCGGTCCATGCCGTGCTGCTGCAGCTCGGAGCCCCGGAAGAAGTTGCCACCGCCCATGACGACCGCGACCTCGACGCCCTCCTTGACCGCCTCGGCGATCTGCTCCGCGATCACGCGGACGACGTCGGGGTCGAGACCGACCTGCCCCCCTCCGAACACCTCGCCGGAGAGCTTGAGCATCACCCGCTTGTACGTCGGGTGCGGGGCGTCAGTGGTCACAGGGGCCTCCCAGGGCAAGGTCGTGCGGCGGTCGGTCGATCTTTCCACAGGACGGCCGGGCACCGGACACGGCCCCGTCGGGGTGGCACCGGCGCCGGCGGCTCACACCCTCGCGGACTCGGCCTCCTCGACGGTGGCGTAGCGGGCGACCGAGGACACCTTGCCGTCGCGGACGCCGAAGACGGTGACGCAGGCCACGGCCGGCGCGGCCGGCTCGCCGTCGACCCGCGGCCAGGTGGCCTCCTGCTCGGCGAGGAACGCCCCGTGCCACGAGGTCAGCGACCGCAGCCGCAGCCGGATGCCGCTGCGGGCCAGCCAGTCGCGCACCAGGTCGTGACCGGACCCGGTCCCGCTCGGCCCGTGCAGCTCGACGTCCGGCGTGCACAGGGCCAGCACCCGGTCCACGTCCCTGGCACTGACGGCCTGGTGCCAGTCGCGCAGCAGGGTCACGGTCGCGGCCGGGACGGCCGGGATGGGGTCGCTCATGGCCCCAGCCAAGCACGACCGTGATGGCGCGGCCAGCGGGTCCGCGGGCGGCCCGCCCCGGATGGACGACGGCCCCGCACCTCAGGTGAGGTGCGGGGCCGTCGTACCGACCGGCGTGCCGGTCAGGTGCAGCTGTGGACGCGGGTCAGGCGCCGACGCGGAAGCGGGCGAAGGCCGTGGCCTTGGCGCCGGCCTCCTCGAGCACCTTGCCGACCGTCTTCTTGGCGTCCTTGGCGAACGGCTGCTCGAGCAGCACGTTCTCCTTGAAGTAGCCGTTCACGCGACCCTCGACGATCTTGGGCAGGGCCGCCTCGGGCTTGCCCTCCTCGCGCGCCGTGGCCTCGGCGACCCGGCGCTCGTTCTCGACCGTCTCGGCGTCGATGTCCTCGCGGGACAGGACGCTCGGGCTGAACGCGGCGATGTGCATCGCGACGTCGCGCACGACGGACGCGTCGCCACCCTCGGCCGCCACGAGGACGCCGATCTGGGCCGGCAGGTCGGGGCTGGTCTTGTGCAGGTACGACGCGACGACGGGAGCCTCGAGGCGGGCCACGCGGCGGACCTCGATCTTCTCGCCGATGGTGGCGTTGGCCTCGTCGAGCAGGGCCTGGACGGTCTTGCCGGGCTCGATCTCGCTGGCCAGCAGGGTCTCCGCGTCGGCGGCGGCGGAGGCCACGGCCTGGTCGAGGACCTGGTCGGCCAGGGCGATGAAGCGCTCGCCCTTGGCCACGAAGTCGGTCTCGCAGTTGACCTCGACGAGGGTGCCGACACCCTCGCCGGCGCGGGCGGCCACCAGGCCGTTGGTGGCCGAGCGGCCCTCACGCTTGGTGATGCCCTTGAGGCCCTTGACGCGCAGCAGCTCGGCGGCCTGGGCGCGGTCGCCGTCGGCCTCGTCGAGGGCCTTCTTCACGTCGAGCATGCCGGCGCCGGTCTGCTCGCGCAGCGCCTTGATGTCAGCGGCGGTGTAGTTCGCCATCTCTGGTGCTCTCCTTCGTCAGTGCGCGCCGGGTGCGGCCCCCGGGATGGGGGGCCGGACCCGGCGCGCGAACTTCTCTGATGTCGTGCTGCAGGCCTCAGGCCTGGGCGTCGGCCGCGGGGGTCTCGGCAGCCGGTGCGTCGGCGGCGGGCGCCTCGGCAGCGGTCGCGTCGGCGGCCGTGCGCGGCGGCGGGCGCCTCGGCAGCGGCGTCGCGTCAGCGCGGCGCGGCGGACCTCGGCCGGAGCCTCGGCGGTGGCAGCGGCGTCGGCGGTGCCGGTGGTCTCGGCAGCACCCTTGGCCTCACCGGACAGGAGCTCGCGCTCCCACTCGGCCATCGGCTCGTCGGTCGCGACGACACCCTCCTGGGCGGCCTCGCCACCACGGGCGGCGGAGCGGGCCATCAGGCCGTCGGCCACGGCGTCAGCGACGACGCGGGTCAGCAGCGTGACGGAGCGGATCGCGTCGTCGTTGCCGGGGATCTTGTAGTCGACCTCGTCGGGGTCGCAGTTGGTGTCCAGGATCGCGATGACGGGCAGCTTGAGCTTGCGCGCCTCGAAGACCGCCAGGTGCTCCTTCTTGGTGTCCACGATCCACACGGCCGAGGGGACCTTGGCTCATGTCGCGGATGCCACCGAGGGTGCGCTCGAGCTTGATCTTCTCGCGCTTCATCACGAGGAGCTCCTTCTTGGTGCGACCCGACCCGGCGACGTCGTCGTAGTCGATCTCCTCGAGCTCCTTCAGACGCGACAGCCGCTTGCTGACCGTGTTGAAGTTGGTGAGCATGCCACCGAGCCAGCGGTGGTTGACGTAGGGCATCCCGACGCGCATGGCCTGCTCGGCGATGGGCTCCTGGGCCTGCTTCTTCGTGCCGACGAAGAGGATGGTGCCACCGTGGGCGACCGTCTCCTTGACGAACTCGTAGGCGTCGTTGAGGTAGGTCAGCGACTGCTGCAGGTCGATGATGTAGATGCCGTTGCGCTCGGTCATGATGAAGCGCTTCATCTTCGGGTTCCAGCGTCGGGTCTGGTGCCCGAAGTGGACGCCGCTCTCGAGGAGCTGGCGCATGGTGACGACGGCCATGCCGTGGTCTCACTCTCTGTTCGTTCCAGTTATCCACGAGGCGGGCGGGATTGCCGTTCTCGTGCCTGGCGCCTGCGACGTGTGCCACCCGGAAGCGCTCCGGGACTGCGAGTCGTACGACCCGTCGCGGCGGTGGCACCCGGAGGTGACCGCGAGATGACGGTGGGAAGGCGCGCGAATTCGTGCAACCCCGTCCCGATCGCTCGGGAGGCAGACTGCACGTGCCGCCATGCTACGGCTAGCCTGCCCGGCATGGGAAATCCGCTGGTCGCGCGCATGCAGGGCTTCGGCACCACGATCTTCGCCGAGATGAGCGCCCTGGCCGCCAGCCACCGGCGCGATCAACCTCGGCCAGGGCTTTCCCGACACCGACGGGCCGCCGCGAGATGCTCGACGCGGCCGTCGCGGCGATCGACGGCGGGCCGCAACCAGTACCCGCCGGGTCCGGGCGTTCCGGAGCTGCGGGCGGCGGTGGCGGCGCACCAGCGGCGCTTCTACGGGCTCGACGTCGACCCCGACCGCGAGGTCCTGGTGACGGCCGGCGCCACCGAGGCGATCGCCGCGGTGGTGCTCGCCCTGTGCGAGCCCGGCGACGAGGTCGTGACCTTCGAGCCGTACTACGACTCCTACGCCGCCACGATCGCGCTGGCCGGCGCGGTCCGCCGTACCGTCGGTCCTGCGCTTCCCCGACTTCACCGTCGACGAGGACGTCGCTCCGGGCGGCGTTCTCCGCCCGCACCCGGCTGGTGCTGCTCAACACCCCGCACAACCCCACCGGCAAGGTCTTCAGCCGCGCCGAGCTCGAGCTGGTCTGCGCGCTGGCGCGCGAGCACGACGCGTGGGTGGTCACCGACGAGGTCTACGAGCACCTGGTCTTCGACGGCGCCGAGCACGTCCCCGTCGCCACCCTGCCCGGTATGGCGGAGCGCACCGTCACCATCTCCTCGGCCGGCAAGACCTTCTCGGCGACCGGGTGGAAGGTCGGCTGGGTGCACGGCCCGGAGGCGGCGGTGACGGCGGTCCGGACGGTCAAGCAGTTCCTCACCTACGTGGCCAGCGGCCCGTTCCAGCCGGCGGTCGCGGTGGCGCTCGGCCTCGGCGACGAGGTCTACGACGGGCTGGCGTCGTCGCTGCAGGCCAAGCGCGACCTGCTCTGCGAGGGGCTGCAGGCGGGCGGTCTGCAGGTGACGCGGCCGGCCGGGACCTACTTCGTCATCGCCGACGCGGCGCCGCTCGGGGTGACCGACGCGCTGGACGTTCTGCCGCCGCCTGCCGTCGCTGTGCGGGGTGGTCGGGGTGCCGGTGTCGGTGTTCCACGACGACGTCGACGCGGCCCGCACGCTGGTGCGGTTCGCGTTCTGCAAGCGGGACGACGTGCTGCACGACGCGGTCGGCCGACTGGCCACGCTCGCGAAGGGCTGAGACCGGCCTCCCCCGCGTCGGCGCCCACAGGGGGTGCCGCCGTGGTCCCACGGTGCACAGCCGGGGACCGGCACCTGGTGGCCGGGGCTGGGCGGGCCCGACCGTGGGGCCATGAACCCGCTGCTGCCGCTCGCCCTCCTCGCGCCCGCCCTGGCGACGGGCCTCACGACGGCCCTGCTGCTGCCGCCGGACCTTGCCGCCATCGCGCCTCTCCCCCGCGCGGTCGTGGTCGGCTGCAGCCGGTTCCCGGCCGGGGGCCTCCGGCAGCGGCACGGTGGCCAGGGCGGCGGCTCCCCCGTCCCACCGGCGCGCTGTGCCCTCCCCGGCCGCGGGGCCGCCGTCCGTCGCCCCGCCCTTGTCGGCCACCGCACCGCGGAGCCCCTGGACCTGGCCGCTGTCGCCCCGGCCCGCGGTGCGCCGGCCGTTCGACGCCCCTGCCCAGCGGTGGCTGCCGGGGCACCGCGGCGTCGACCTGGCGGGATCGGTCGGCCAGCCGGTGCTCAGCGCGGGCGCCGGCACGGTCACGTTCTCGGGTGTCGTGGCGGGCCGGGGGGTGGTCAGCGTCCGGCACGCCGGCGGCCTGCGCACGACCTACGAGCCGGTGGACGACCGGGCGGCCCGGGGCACGGCCGTCGCCCGCGGCGCACGGATCGGCACCCTGGCGCGGACCCCGGGGCACTGTGCCCCGGCCGCCTGCCTGCACTGGGGTGCCGTCGAGGGCGACACCTACCGTGACCCGCTCACGCTGATCGACCCGGGCCGGCCGGTGCTGCTGCCGCTGCGGTGAGGCGCACGGCATCCCGGGGCCGGCCCCGGGCCGACCGCGCGCGCGGGGCGCACCGGAGGGGTCAGGCGCCGGCCGGGTAGGGCCAGGGCTGGCACCCCTGCAACGAGAGCGTCTGCTGCACCATCACCGGGGCGCGACGGCCCGGCGCCGGACAGGACCGGTGGCCGTGCCCGAGCCCGTGCCCGACCTCGTGGCTCACCTGGTAGACCCGGTAGCGGGCCACGTCCGTGCCGTAGCTGTCGTCGCCGAGCAACCACCGGCGCAGGTTGAGGACCGAGCGGGTGCCGTTCCAGCAGGAGACCTGCGAGAGCGTCCGGAGCGGGTGGCAGAGCCGGTCGGTCAGCGCCGGGCTGGCGAGGGTCACCCTGATGTCCACGGCGTCGCCCCGGTCCGCCTGGGCGGGGCTCACGTTGACGAAACGCACGTGGTCCTTCCGCTGCCACCCCCGGGCGTCGAGGAGCACGCCGCGCACGGTCCTCGCCACCTGCGCGGCGTCGACGCCGAGACCGCCCTCCATCTCCACGGTGTAGCGCACCACCCGTCCGGCCGCGGTGGAGGCGGCTCCGGGCACGGTGAGGACCGAGATCCGGCCGTTGCCCTGCTGCGGCACGGTCCCCGGCGCGACCGGCAGCACGGCGCCCCCGGGCGAGCCGTCGGCCTCGTCCTCCGGCGCGGTCACGGACGGCGTCGAGGACGGCGTCGACGGACTGGCGGACGCGGCGCGGGGACGAGGCCGACGGTGCGGGCTGCACCGTCCCGCTGAGCCGGACGGGGTCGGGCTGGCAGCGCCCGACGCGGTGCGGGTGCCGCTGACCGGGCCGGGCGCTCCCGCGCTGACCGGTCCCTGGTCGCCGCCGGAGCGGCCGGACGGACCCAGCAGGAACAGCGCGCCCACGGCCACCAGCGCCAGCACCGCGGCGTGCGACCGCACGGCGGCGCCGCCGGCTCGCGTCCTCACGTCCACCGACACGGCCGCGGTCGGGCCGGGACCCCGACGGCTCGCTGTCCTGCTCGGCCACGGGCCGCCTCTTCGCTGGGACGGACGACGCGGGGCCGCGATGCGTCAGGGGACCCCATCATGGGGCGTGGCCGGAGCTTTCCTTCGGCCGGGTCCGAGCGGCCTCAGGCGCGGGGATGCGCCTGCTGGTAGGACGTCCGCAGCCGCTCGACGGAGACGTGGGTGTAGATCTGGGTGGTGGCCAGGCTGGCGTGACCGAGCATCTCCTGGACGGTCCGCAGGTCGGCGCCGCCCTCCAGCAGGTGGGTCGCGGCGCTGTGCCTCAGTCCGTGCGGTCCCAGGTCGGGGGCACCCTCGACGTGGGCGAGCATCCCGTGCACGGCCGACCGCACCTGTCGCGGGATCCACCCGGCGCCCCCGCCGGCCGAGGAACAGCGCCGGACCGCTGTCCGCCACGGCCAGGCGTGGGCGGCCGCCCTCGAGCCATGCCGTCAGCGCGACCCGCGCGGGACGCCCGAACGGGCACGGTCCGCTCCTTGGACCCCTTGCCCATCACGGTGACGACGTCGGCTCCGAAGTCCACGTCGTCCACGTCGATGCCGACCAGCTCGCCGACGCGGATCCCCGTGGCGTAGAGCAGCTCGAGCACGGCACGGTCGCGCACGTGGATCGGGTCCTCGTCGTCAGCGGCGACGGCGGCGACGTCCAGCAGCCCGCTCACCTCGTCCTGCCGCAGCACGCCCGGCAGCGTCCGCGTCGCGACGCGGGGCGACCAGCCGCAGCGAGGGGTCGCTCTCGATCCGTCCGGTGTGGTGCGCCCAGCGCAGGAAGGCACGGGCGGCCGCCGCACGACGAGCCACGGTCGCGCGCGCTGCACCCCGGTCCGACAGCTGGGCCAGCCAGGAGCGCAGATCCGAGAGACGCAGGTCCCGCAGGTCGCCGACGCCGCGCTCGGCGGCGAAGGCCAGCAGGCCCGACACGTCCCCCAGGTAGGCGCGACGGGTGTGCTCGGACAGGCCCCGCTCCGAGCGCAGGTGACGGGCGAAGGCCGCCACGGGGTCGTCGGCAGGCTCCACGCCCCTCACGCTGGCGCACGGGTCCGCCAAGAGCAAGCACATCGCCCGCGCGCCGCGGCGCGCCGTCGGCGCCTCAGCGTCGCGGCTCCCCGGCGGCCGTCTGCCGCGTCGGGCTCAGCCGGCGCCTCCGCCAGCGGCGCCTCGAGCCTGCGCCGGCTCACGCGCGCGGCTCAGGCGTGGTGCGGCTGCCGGGCTGCGGCGCCGCAGCGCCAGCCCTGGCCGTCGCGCTCGGCGAGCCCGGCCAGCTCCAGGCGCCCCAGCACCCCCGCGACGGTGGCCGCCGGGAGACCGGCCACGACGGTCAGCCGCGCCACCGTGACCCCGCGACGCACCGGGAGCGCCGCGAGCACCCGCGCCGCTGTCTCATCCAGGTCGTCGCCCGGTCTCGCGGCCGCGCGGCGACGCGGGACCAGGTCCCGGCCCAGGTCGCCGATGGCGTCGGCCGCCTCGGCGGCGTCGGTCACCAGGACCGCGATCCCGTCGCGCACCGTCTCGTGACAGCCGGCGGACATCATCGACGTCACCGGCCCGGGCACGCAGGCCACCACGCGATGATGCTCGGCCGCGGTCCGCGCGGTGTTGAGGGAACCGGACCTCAGCCCCGCCTCGACCACGACGGTGCCCTGGGTCATCGTGGCGATCATCCGGTTGCGCTGCAGGAACCGCGACCGCGTCGGGGCGGCCCCGGGGGCACCTCGCTGAGGACCGCACCCGACCTCGCGGATGCGGTCGATCAGCCGCGCGTGCGCGGAGGGGTAGGGCCGGTCGACACCGCCGGCGAGCACCGCCAACGTCGTGCTGCCCAGGGCCAGCGCTCCCCGGTGGGCGGCCGCGTCGATGCCGAACGCCGCGCCGGAGACGACCGTGAAGCCGCGCTCCCCCAGCCCGGCCGCCATCTCGGTCGCCACCATCTCGCCGTACGCCGTGGCGCTGCGGGCGCCCACGACCGCGACCGACCGGGCGCACACCTCGGCCAGCCGGACGTCTCCGCGAACCCACAGGCAGTGCGGAGGACAGTCCAGGTCGTCCAGCCCCGTCGGCCACTCGTCGTCCTCGGGACAGACGACCCGGGCACCGAGACGCCGGGCCACCTCGAGGTCCTGGTCGACGTCGAGCTGCTCCAACCGGGGCAGGAACCGGGCGAGCCCGGGATGGGAGGCCGCGGCGACGTCGGCCAGCGCCTGCACCGGCCCGCGTGCCGCCACGAGCCGCG
This sequence comes from uncultured Actinomycetota bacterium, assembly GCA_963828995.1. Classification (GTDB taxonomy): domain Bacteria; phylum Actinomycetota; class Actinomycetes; order Actinomycetales; family Dermatophilaceae; genus CAVRTM01. The sequence goes on along the minus strand of CAWHHB010000014.1, from coordinate 661,468 downwards.
CAGCCGTGATGTCACCCGGCTCGGCGATGCGGCTCCACGCCGCCCGGGCCCGGGACGGCGACGTGGGCAGCGGCGACCGCAGCGCCGTCGTCATGCGGCCACCGCCGACCGGGCGCGCAGGGTGAGTGCGAGACCCACGTCCGACCGGGTCGGTGTGCCCCCGCCGTCGAGGTCGCGCACGGTCCACGCCAGCTTGAGCACCCGGTCGTAGCCCCGCAGCGTGAGCGCGCCCCGCTCGACCGCCCGGTCGAGGTCGGTGGTCGCCTCGCGGGGCAGCCGGAACGGCCCTCGGCGCATCACCGGGCCGGGCACCTCGGCGTTGACCTGCCACGGTGCGCCGGCCAGCCGGTCGGCCTGGACCTCGCGGGCCCGCAGCACGCGCTCGGCCACCACGTCGGTCCCCTCGCCGGACGGCTGGGCCAACGCGGCCCGGCTGACGGCGTGCACCTGGAGCTGCAGGTCGACCCGGTCGAGCAGCGGCCCGACGAGCTTGCCCATGTAGTCGCGCCGGGCCCTCGGGGAGCAGGAGCAGTCGGCTCCCTTGCCGAAGCCTCGTCCGCAGGGGCACGGGTTGGCGGCCAGCACCAGCTGGAAGCGAGCCGGGTAGCGGACCACTCCCGAGGCCCGGGCGATGGTGACCTCGCCGGACTCGGCCGGCTGGCGCAGGGCCTGCAGCACCGACTGCTTGAACTCCGGTGCCTCGTCGAGGAACAGCACGCCGCGGTGGGCCCGGGAGATCGCGCCGGGGCGGATGAAACCGCTGCCACCACCGATGACGGCGGCCATCGACGCGCCGTGGTGCGGGGCGACGAACGGCGGGCGGGACACCAGGGCCCCCGACCGGGGCAGGACGCCCAGCAGCGACTGGATCGCCGTCACCTCCAGGGCGTGCCCGGGCTCGAGGGCGGGCAGCAGACCGGGCAGCCGCTCGGCCAGCATCGTCTTGCCGGCGCCCGGCGGACCGACCATGAGCAGGTGGTGCCCACCTGCCGCGGCGATCTCGAGCGCGAGCCGCGCCTCGTCCTGGCCGACGACGTCACGCAGGTCGGGCACGGCCCCGGGTCGGAGTCCGGCACGGCGGCCACCACCGGGTCGTCCTCGGGCACTCCGCCCGCGCCCAGCAACCGGTAGCGGCCGACCAGGGCGGCCAGCGAGCGCGCGGGCAGCACCCGTCATCCCGGGCACCAGGGCGGCCTCGGCGGCGTTGTCGGCCGGCACCACGACGGCCTCGACGCCGAGGCGCGCCGCGGCCAGCACCGCCGGCAGCACCCCGCGGACGGGACGCACCGAGCCGTCCAGCCCCAGCTCGCCGATGTGGACCATCGGCGCCACGACCTCGGCCGGGACCAGACCCGCCGCCGCCAGCACCGCGATGGCGATGGGCAGGTCGAAGCCGCTGCCGGCCTTGGGCATCGACGCCGGCGACAGGTTGACCGTCAGCCGCCGGTTGGGGATCGACATGCCGGAGTTGGCCGCGGCCGCCTTGATCCGGTCGGGCGACTGCTTGCAGGCCGCATCGGGCAGGCCGCTGATCATGAACTGCGGCAGCCCCTGCACGAGGTCCGCCTCGACGTCGACCAGGGCACCGTCGAGCCCGACCAGTGCCACCGACCGGGTGCGCCCCAGCTTCACGTCGCCACCGCCACGAGGTGCTCCACCTGCGCCGGACCGGACCGGGGCCGCAGCACCCCGACCACGTCCACCCGCACGTCGACCACGTCGCCCACCTGTCCGGGGTGCTCGGCCAGCCAGCACGCCGCCAGCCGCCGCAACCGCGCCGCCTTGCGCCAGGTCACCGCCTCGACCGGGTCACCGAAGCTCTGCCCCCGGCGGGTCTTGACCTCACACACCACGAGGCAGTCGCCGTCCAGGGCGACGATGTCCACCTCACCCTGGGCACACCGCCAGTTGCGCTCCAGCACCTGCAACCCGGCGTCGGCCAGGTAGCGCGCGGCCAGCCGCTCGCCGTACGCCCCCACCTCGCTGGCCACCTTGTGCGGCATCCCACCCGACCGGCCCCGTCGCCCCATCCCGACCACCTCCGGGACCGATCGTCGTCGGGGGCGGGGTGCCACGACACGACGGCGCGTCCCGCTGTGGACGGCGGGACGAGCCGCGGACCCCCTGTGGGCAACAGCCTCCGCAGGGCCGGGATCGGCCGGGCGGTGAGTGCGGCGTGGCGGTGGGATCCGGGTCCGGACCTCAGCCCAGCAGGCCGCGGAGCACCGCTGCCGCACTGATGCCTGGCGTCCCTGGTCGCCGTGAGCAGCGTCAGCGTCCCGTCGGCCGCCAGCTCGCGCAGGTGCGCCAGGGCCTCGGCCCGGTCCGGTTCGGTGAGCTCCTCGCGGTAGCGGCGGGCGAACTCCTCGAACCGCTCCGGGTCGTGGCCGTACCACGTGCGCAGCGCCGTGGACGGGGCCACCGGCTTGCACCACTCGCTCAGCCCGGCCTGCGCCTTGGTCAGGCCGCGCGGCCAGATCCGGTCCACGAGCACCCGCGCGCCGTCCCCCGGTTGCGCGTCGTCGTAGACCCGGCGCACCTGAACCCTGCGATGGGCGTCCATGAGAGCCCTCAGCTGGAGAAGCCGCCCTCCTTGGGCAGCTCGAGGTCGCTCTTGGCCAGCTCCTCGACGTTGACGTCCTTGAACGTCACGACGCGCACGTTCTTGACGAACCGGGCCGGGCGGTAGACGTCCCACACCCACGCGTCGGCCATGGTGACGTCGAAGTAGACCTCGCCGCCGTCGTTGCGGACCTTCACGTCGACGGAGTTGGCCAGGTAGAACCGCCGCTCGGTCTCGACGACGTGGGAGAACAGCCCGACGACGTCGCGGTACTCCCGGTAGAGCTGCAGCTCCATCTCGGTCTCGTACTTCTCGAGGTCCTCGGCACTCATGGCACGCTCACTTCCCACACTCGTTCATCATCACCCATCGCCGGAGGGTCCGACACCGCAGACCCGTCGCCCGCCCCCGGCGCGCCGGTCGGCGTCGCCTCCGTGCCCCCGGTCGGCGCCGCCTCCGTGCCCCCGGTCGGCGTCGCCTCCGTGCCCCCGGTCCCGACGGCCGGGCCCGGGTGCGGCCCGCTGTCCGCCGGGGCCGCCTCCACCTCATCCGGCCACGCGGAGTCCTCGTCAGCCGCGAGGTCCGCCGGCTCGACGCCGCCCTCGAGCCCGGGCACCCCGGGCAGCCGCCACGACCTGCGGTGGTGCTCGCAGGCACCGTGCACGGACAGCGCGGCCAGGTGCTCGGGCGCGGAGTACCCCTTGTTGAGCTCCCAGGAGTACGTGCCCACCTCCGTGGCGAGGGCCACCATCATCGCGTCGCGCTCCACCTTGGCGAGCACGCTGGCGGCGGCGACCGAGGAGCAGGTCAGGTCGGCCTTGACCAGGGTCGTGACAGGTGGCACGGCCGTCCCGGCCACGTCGGCGCCCTCATCGAGGAAGGCCAACAGGCCCACCTTCGCCGGGTCGGTCAGCCAGTCGTGGTTGCCGTCGAGGATCACCAGGTCGGGGACGACGTCCAGCTGTGCCAGCGCGCGGGTGCCCGCCAGCCGCAGCGCGGCCATGATGCCGATCGCGTCGATCTCGGCCGGCGAGGCGTGGCCGACCGCCCAGGCGCGCGCCCATCGCCGGATCGGCGCGACCATCCGCTCCCGTGCGGCGGCCGTGAGCAGCTTGGAGTCCTTGACCCCGACCGGCGCGGACCGGCACGTCTCGTCGATGACCACGACACCGACGGAGACCGGCCCGGCGAGCGCACCGCGGCCGACCTCGTCCATCCCGCACAGCAGTCGGTGGCCCTGCCGCTGCAGGGCCCGCTCGACCCGCAGGGAGGGCTTGCCGGAGGGTGGACGGGCTGCCATCACTTCACCTGCGCGGACGGCTTCCCCGAGGACTGCGCCGCGGGGACCTTGGCGAACGTCGCGGACGGCTCCCCCAGCCAGCTCCAGTCGGACAGCGGCCAGACCACGGTGACCGCCCGGCCGACGATGAGCCGCTCGGGGACCGAGCCCTGGCTGCCGTCGCCGCCGAGGGGGTGGAAGCGGGAGTCGGAGGAGTCGGACCGGTGGTCGCCCATGACCCACACCCGGCCGGCCGGCACCGTGATGTCGAAGGCCTGCAGGCTCGGGGAGTCGCCGGGCTTGAGGTAGGGCTCGTTGACCGCGACGCCGTTGACCTTGAGCGGGCCGCCCTGGCCGTCGTTGGTGATGTGGTCGCCGGGCAGGCCGATGACGCGCTTGATCAGGTGGTTGCCCTCGTCGCTGGGCAGCAGGCCGACGAACGTGAGGGTCGAGTGGATCGCCGCGCCGATCGGGCTGCGCTGCGCGGGCACCACCGGGTCGAGCCAGTGGTCGGGGTCCTCGAAGACGACGACGTCACCGCGGTGGAGGTCGAACGGTCCGGGGGTCAGCTTGCTGACGATCACCCGGTCGCCCTTGACGAGGGTGTCCTCCATCGAGCCGGAGGGGATGTAGAAGGCCTGCAGCAGCCACGTCTTGACGATCAGCGAGAGCAGCAGGCGCCATCCCGACGACGATGACGGTCTCGCGCAGCATCGTGCGCATGGCCGCGCCACCGGAGGGGGCGGGGGCTGCGTGGGCGCCGCCGGCTGACCGCCCTGACCGTCGTCGCCGTGCCCGCGGCCGGCCTCGGCCTCGCGGTCCGGGTCACCGCCGGAGCGGGGGTGGCCGGGCTGGGTCACGCTCACCGCCGGGCCTGCCGGCGGGGCCGACGGGGCCGGGCGCGGGCCGGCGCGGCCGCCAGCTCGGCGGAACCCGCCACGCGAGCCGCACGCGGTTGAGCGGCCAGTAGACCACCTTCGCGGTGCCGATCACGTCCTCGAGTCGCACCATTCCTCCTCCTGGATCGCCCAGATGCGCCCGGGAGTCCGCCGAGTCGCTGCGATGGTCGCCCATCAACCAGATCCTGCCCGCCGGCACCCGGACGTCGAAGGTCAGGTCGCTGGGGTCGTCACCGCCGTGCAGGTAGGGCTCGGTCACCGACCGGCCGTTGACGCTGAGATGCCCCGTCTGGTCACAGCAGACCACACGGTCCCCCGGCATCCCGACGACCCGCTTGACGTAGTCGCTCTCGTTGCCGCCCACCGACAGCGCCGAGGCCACGCCGCCCAGGGTGCGGGCGATCAGCCCGGTCGGGGCGGAGCCGCCGTCCGGGCGGCCGAACGTCGTCGGTGCCGTCGAAGACGACGACGTCGCCGCGGTGGACCGAGCGAGGACCGCACCGAGCTTGGAGACGAGGATGCGGTCCCCCGGCTCGAGCGTCGGCTCCATCGAGCCGGAGGGGATGTAGAAGGACTGCACCAGCAGCGTCCGGACCACGACCATGAGCAGCAACGCCACGGCCACCACCGTCACCCGGCGAAGACGCGAACGCGGACGTTCGGTGGTGTCTTCACCGGGCCTGACGGCGGTGGCCGGGGTCGGGCTCTCGGGCTGCGGGCTCATCGTCTGCGAGCCTAGACCGCGACGCTGTGACGGCACATGAGGCCGGTCAGATCGCGCGGGGAGCACCGGGAGGACGCGCGCCTTACTTGGCGGGCGTGGTCTCGCGCTTCTCCTTGATCTTGGCGGCCTTGCCGCGCAGCTCGCGCAGGTAGTACAGCTTGGCGCGGCGCACGTCACCGCGGGTCACGACCTCGATCTTGTCGACGATCGGGGTGTGCAGCGGGAAGGTGCGCTCGACACCGACGCCGAAGCTGACCTTGCGGACGGTGAAGGTCTCGCCGCACGCCGCCGCCGTGACGGCGGATGACGACGCCCTGGAAGACCTGGACGCGGGAGCGGCGTGCCCTCGACGACCTTGACGTGGACCTTGAGGGTGTCACCGGCGCGGAAGGCCGGGATGTCGTCGCGCAGGCTGGCCTGGTCGATGTCGTCGAGCGTGTGCATGGTCGCGTCGCTTTCTCGCCGGTGCCACAGGTCACCCACGGGTCAGTTGTCGGTGTGAGGTGCGACCGGCCGATCGGTCGTTGCGACTCCCCCTGTGGCAGGGGCGCGACCGGCGCGTGGACGCGACGAGTCAGTCTGCCACAGCAGGGGGCACCTGCTGAAATCCGCCCTGCGCCTGCTCGAGCACCGCGCGGTCGCGCGCGTCGAGGGCGGCCGGGTCGAGCCGCGCGACCAGGTCCGGCCGGCGCGTCGCCGTCCGCCGCAGCCGCTCGTCCCGCCGCCACCGGGCGATCCGGCCGTGGTGACCCGGAGAGCAGGACCTCGGGCACGTCCGCGCCCGCGCCAGGACGCGGCGGCTTGGTGTAGACGGGGTACTCCAGCAGCCCGTCCTCGTGGCGACTCCTCCACCAGCGATCTCGGCGTTGCCGAGCACGCCGGGCAGCAGCCGGGCGACCGCCTCGACGATCGCGAGGACGGCCACCTCGCCGCCGTTCAGCACGTAGTCGCCGAGGGAGACCACGCTGACCGGCATCCGCGCCGCGGCGCCTCGTCGAGCACCCGCTCGTCGATGCCCTCGTAGCGGCCGCAGGCGAAGGCGAGCCAGGGCTCGCGTCGGCCAGCTCGCGGGCCATCGCCTGGGTGAACGGTGCGCCGCCGGGGCCGGGCACGAGCAGGTGCGGTACGCCGCCCGGCGCGCGCCTCCGGGCGCGGCGTCGGCCAGGACGTGGTCCAGCGCCTCGCCCCACGGCTCCGGGCGCATGACCATGCCCGGCGCCGCCGCCGTACGGGGTGTCGTCGACGGTGCGGTGCCGGTCGTGGGTGAAGTCGCGCAGGTCGTGCACGCGCAGGTCGAGCAGCCCCTGCTCGCGGGCCTTGCCGATCAGCGACAGGCCGCAGCGGCTGCGAGGTAGTCCGGGAAGATCGTGACGACGTCGACGCGCAGCAGCGCCCGGCGCTCACGGCTCGTCCAGGTCGAACAGCCCGGCCGGGCGGGTCGACGACGACCCGGCCGCCGGCCACGTCGACCTCGGGCACGATCGCGGCCACGAACGGCACCAGCCCCTCGCGGCCGTCCGGCCGCCGGACCACGAGCAGGTCCTGCGTCGGGCCGGGGCTCCAGGGCCGACCACCTCGCCGAGCCGGCTCGCCGGCGAGGGTCGACGCACGCTCAGGCCGACCAGGTCGTTCTCGTACCACGCGTCCGTCGTCGTCCGCGGCCTCGTCGGCGTGTCGGCCAGCAGGAGCACCCCGCGCAGCCCCTCGGCCGCGGTGCGGTCGGGGACGCCGGCGAAGCCGAGCAGCAGGGTGCCGTTGTGGTCCCGGACGCTCGCGCAGCGTCCAGCGGGCCGGCCGGCGCCGGGCTCGGTCCGGAAGCGCGGCCCCGGGCACGAACCGCTCCTGCGGGGCGTCGGTGCGCACCTCGACGGTGACCTCACCGCGGAGCCCGTGGGCCTTGCCGATCCGCGCGACGACGACGTCCATGCGGGTGCCTCTCGGGAGAAGGTGGGGACACAGCCGCAAGGGCGCATGCGGGACGTCCGTCCCGGCATGCCCCTTGCGGAGGCTCGGAGCTGTGGTGACCGCGCCGGCTAGCGGACGCGGTCGGTGTCGACGATGTCGACCCGGACCGGCTGGCCGCCCGCGAGGGCGCCCATCACGGTGCGCAGCGCGCTCGCCGTGCGGCCGGACCGGCCGATGACGCGGCCGAGGTCGTCCGGGTGCACGCGCACCTCGAGCACCTCGCCGCGACGAGCGTCCTTGCGGCGGACGACGACGTCGTCCGGCGTGGTCGACGATGCCCTTGACGAGGTGCTCGAGCGCCTCCTCGAGCACGGTCAGGCCTCGGCCTGGTCGCCGGGCCGGCCGGAGCCTCAGCAGCCTCGGCGGGCTCCTCGGCCTTGGGCCTCGGCCTTGCTTGCGCGCGGCTTCGGCCTGGCGGCAGCTGCCTTCGGGGCCAGCGGTGCTGCCCGCCTGGCGGCGAGGCGCCGCTTCGTACAGCGTGCGCGCTTGTCCGGCCTTGGGCTCGGCGACCTGCGCAGGGTGCCCTCGGCGCCCGGCAGGCCCTTGAACTTCTGCCAGTCACCGGTCATCTTGAGCAGCGCCATCGACCTGCTCGGTCGGCTGCGCGCCGACCGACGAGCCAGTACTGCGCACGCTCGGAGTCGATCTCGATGAGCGACGGCTCGCTCGGTGGGGTGGTACTTGCCGATCTCCTCGATCGCCCGGCCATCGCGCTTGGTGCGCGAGTCGGCGACGACGACGCGGTAGTACGGTGCACGGATCTTGCCCATGCGCTTGAGACGGATCTTGACGGCCACGGTTGTGGTGTCTCCTGTTTCTGGTGTGGGGTGAGCCCGCGCGAGGTCCGCGTGGGGACACGGGTCCGGTGGGCTCGGGACACGACCGCAGCGGAGAGAGGGGCCGCGGCGGACGGGTACGGCGGACATTCTGCCAGATCCCCGGGACTGGTCGCTCCAGCCGCCCGCAGAACCCCCGTCTCCGGGGCGCGGCCGACCGCAGGAACCCCCCGTGCGGGCGCTGCCGCGACGGCCACCGGACCGGGTGCGCCGGTCAGCGGCTCTGCCAGGCCTCGGGGTCGGCGGCGAGCTCGGCGACCGCCTGGGGCAGGGCTCCGGTGCGGACGTCCTCCAGCGTGGTGCCGTCCAGCACCCGGCGCAGGCTGGCCCGCACGGCGACCCACACCACCGGCAGGTGCTCGGCCACGCCGACGTACGTCGTCTCGTGTGGCCGCAGCCCCCTGACCTCGGCCAGCGGGCCGTCGACGACGCGGAACACCTCGCCCAGGGTGATCTGCGCGGCGGGGCGGGCCAGGACGTAGCCGCCGCTGGACCCGCGCTGGCTGGTGACGATGCCGGCCCGGCGCAGGTCGCCGAGGATGGCCTCGAGGAACTTGCGCGGCAGGGTCTGGCGCACGGCCAGGGCGTCCACCGACACCGGGCGGCCGTCGACGCTGGCCGCCTCGGCGAGGGCGAGCAGGGCCCGGATGGCGTAGTCCGTCTTCGCCGAGATGTCCACGGGTCCGAGTGTGGCCCATGCCGCGCCCCGCGCCGTCCACCACGCGCGGGACGCCCCGAACCGGATTCGGACGACGCCGGCTCAGCTGCTGGGGACCACGCCCCGGCGGCGGCGGATGCCGTTGTCGACGGTGGAGAAGACCCCGTCGACGACGATGCCGATCACGAGGATCACCAGCATCAGCGCGATCATGTACGTCGTGTCGCCGAACTCGCGGCTCTGGTTGAGGAACTGCCCCAGGCTGGGCCGGTTGGCGATCTGCACGATCAGCTCACCGGCGAGCAGCGAGCGCCAGGCGAACGCCCAGCCCTGCTTCAGGCCCGAGACGATGCTCGGCAGCGCCGCCGGGATGACCACGTGCCGGTAGAGCCCGAACCCGGTCGCGCCGAGGTTGCGGCCGGCCCGCACGAGCAGCGGCGGCACGTAGTCCACCCCGCCGATGACGCCGTTGGCGATGGACGGCACCGCACCGATGAGGATGACGAACAGGATCGCCTGCTCGGAGAGCTGGAAGAGCAGGATCGCGAGCGGGAACCAGGCGATCGAGGGCATCGTCTGCAGCCCGGTGATCATCGAGCCGATCGCCGCGCGCAGGATCGTCGGACCGCGCCACGGCAACGCCCAGCACGAGCCCGATCACCGTGGCGATGAGGAAGCCGACGACCCCGCGGGTCAGCGTGACGCCCACGGCGTGCCACAGCTGGCCGGTGCCCACCTGGTGGGCCAGCTCGGCGAACACCGGGCCGGGCCCCGGGAGCACGTACGACGGCTTCCAGCCCGTGAGCACGACGGCCTGCCACGCCCCGAGGGCGATGGCGACGGCGGCCACCTTGGGCCACAGCCACGCCCACACGACCTGCGAGCGCACCTTGGTGGACTGCACCGCGTCCAGGGCGTCCAGGCCCCGGATCTCGGACTCCTGCACGGTGTCAAGCGCCATGGCGCGACACCTCCTTGCGCAGCGCGGCGGTGATCTCCCCGGCGAGCGCGGACACCGCGGGCGCCTCGATCCGGCGGGGGCGGTCGAAGTCCACGGGGTACTCCTGCACGATCCGGCCGGGCCGGCTGGACAGCAGCACCACGCGGTCACCGAGCCGCACGGCCTCGCGGACGTTGTGGGTCACGAAGAGCACGGTCAGGCCGCGCTGGCGCCAGATCGACTCCAGCTCGTCGTGCAGCAGGTCGCGGGTCATCGCATCGAGCGCGCCGAACGGCTCGTCCATCAGCAGGACGGGCGCCTGGGTGGCCAGCGTGCGGGCGATCGCCACGCGCTGGCGCATGCCGCCGGACAGCTCGTGCGGGCGCCGGTCGGCGAAGTCCGACAGGTGCACGGCGGCCAGGTAGTCCCGCGCCTGGGCCTCGCGCTCCTTGCGGCCGACCCCCCGCAGCCGCAGCGGCGTCGCGACGTTGTCGAGCGCCGACAGCCACGGGAACAGCGCGGACTCCTGGAACATCAGCGCGGCGTGCCCGTCGACGGCGACGGCACCGGAGCTGGGCCTGTCCAGCCCGCTGACGATGTTGAGCAGGGTCGACTTGCCGCACCCGGAGGCGCCGACGAGGCAGACGAACTCCCCGGGCCGCACCGTCAGCGAGATGCCGTCGAGGGCGAGCACGCCGGCGTTCCCGGCATACCGCTTGGTGACCCGGTCCAGGGCCAGCGCGGGCCCGGCGGAGCCGTCCGCGCGTGCGGCCGCGAGGGTGGTGCTGGGTGCCGTCACGAGGTGACCTCCGGCTTTCCACGTTCCTTGAGCAGGGAGTTGAGCAGGGTGAGGTCGACCAGCTTGTCCAGCTTGGGCTCCTCCTTGAGGATGCCGACGGCGTAGGCGTGCTTGGCGCCCTCGAGGATCGAGGCGGGCACGGGGTCGACGGTGAACTGCAGGTTCTTCCAGGCGGCCGCGATGACCGCGGGCTTGAGCGGCTTGCCGGAGACCTTGGCGATCACGTCGCCGACGTCCTGCTGGGACTTCGCCGCGTGGCTCGTGATGAAGTCGGCGGCGTCCAGGTCGCCCGCCAGCAGCGCCTTGACCGAGTTCGGGTGCGCCTTGAGGAAGTCGGTGCGCACGGCGAGGACGGTGATCGCGAACTTCTTGCCCGGCCACAGGTCACGCTCGTTGACGAGGACCTTGCCGCCGGCCTGGACCATCCGGGTCGCGTAGGGCTCCGGCACCCACGCGCCGGCGATGAGCTTCTGGCTGAACGCGTCGAGGATGGAGGCGTTCTCCTGGGGCAGGATGCTCACGTCGCCGCCACCCTGCAGGTCGCTCGAGAGCCCCTGCTGCTTGAGCCAGTAGCGCAGTGCGATGTCCTGGGTGTTGCCCAGCTGGGGGGTGCTCACCTTCTTGCCCTTGAGGTCGGCGGCGGTCCTGATCGAGGGGTCGACCACGAAGGACGTGCCCCCGGTCGCCGCCCCCGCCACGACGGTGACCGCCTGGCCGCCGGAGTTGATGTAGGCGTTGGTGGCCGGTCCCGGTCCGACGTACGTCGCGTCGATGGCGCCGGACTTCAGCGCCTCCATCGCGGCGGGGCCGGCGTTGAACGTCTTGACCTCGAGCTTCGTCGCACCGAGGTGCTTGGCGAAGAAGCCCTCCTTGTCCGCCACGATCCCCGTGGCGTGGGTGACGTTCGGGAAGTAGCCGACCCGCACGGACGCGGGCGCGCCCCCGGCGGCGCTCGAGTCGCTGCCGCAGGCGGCCAGCCCGACGGTGGCGACCAGGGCGGTCAGGATCCCGGCAACGCGGGCCAGTGGACGGGACATGCGCGACTCCTCTGCAGCGGGTGGAACAGGGCCGGCACCGCGAGGCGCCTTCTCCTAGAGGTGAACTAGGTTTTGAGCCACAGTCAGGCGATCGGGGAAACACGGGTGGCTTCGTCCGTCGCGGGGACAACCCCAAGTCTGAGGAAGATCGCGTTATAGGTCAAAGAACGTGGCGTTATGTCTCGGATGATGGTCCCGCGGACCGGGGCGCCCGCGGCGGCCCGTGCCTGGCAGCCGGCGGTCAGCCGGCGGCCCGCCCCAGCGCCCGCCCCTGCAGGGCGAGGCGGGTGAGCGTGGCCGGTCGTACCGGCCCGGTCGTGTCGACCCGCAGCGTGGGGCCGACGCCCATCGGTCGGGCGGCCTCGCCCACCCGCTGCCAGAAGTCCGTCAGCCCGGCCTGCGGGCCGTGGACGTCATGCCGCTCCCCCGCGCACGCGCGTGCCTCGAACCGCTCCCGCGCCAGCGCGAGCGGGACGTCGCACCACACCTCGGGCACCGCGGCCATCGCGAAGCCGGCCCGGTCGAGCCCCGCGGCCACCAGCGGCTGCGTCTGCGGCCAGAACCAGCTCTCCACCACCGCCGCCGGTGGGCGAGGCCCCGAGCAGCGCCCACAGCGCCTCGTTGGCGCCGCGGCCGAGCGCCGAGTGACCGGCGCCGTGCTCGGCCAGCAGCGGCGCAGGCAGCGCGTCGGCCACGGACTCCTCGACCAGGTCCCCGGACAGCAGCGGCAGCGACAGCTCGCGCGCGAGCGCCCGCGCCAGGGTGGTCCTGCCCGACCCGGGCACGCCGTTGACCAGCACGACGGTGCGGGCGGACCGCGGCGGTGCGTAGGCCGCGGCCGGCCAGTCCTCGGCCGTCATCGCGTAGGAGTCGTGGTCGCGCCAGCGCTCGGTGCCGCGCGCGTCGGGCAGCCACAGCATCCGCGGCGAGCTGCCCTCGCGCTGGAAGCCCAGCGACCGCAGCAGCCCGGCCGAGACCGTGTTGCCCGGCTGCACGCTGGCCTCGAGCCGGTGCAGCCCCATCCCGCCGGGCTCGGCGGCCAGGACCAGGCCGACGACCAGCCGGAGCCCCTCGGCGAAGAGGCCCCGGCCGGCGTACGGGTCGTAGGCGTCGTAGCCCATCGCGGCGGACAGGAAGCGGCCGCGCACCACGTTGGTGACGTTGACCTTGCCGACCAGGTCGTGGCCGCCTTCGGGGGCCCTGGCGTGGATGACGAACGTGCGGTGGTCGCGCCCCTGGGCGGCCAGGTGCCGGCCGAGGTCGTCGGCGTTGACCGGGTTCCACTGCGAGAGCCGGTCGCGGGACTGCTCGACGGCCAGCCGGTACGGCGCGAGGTCGTCCTCGGTGACCGTGCCGACCCAGACCCGCTTCCCCTCCGCGCGCAGGGGAGCCGGCTCAGGAGGCAACCCGGCCTCGCAGCACCACGTGCGACGGCGCGGCGAGCACCCCGATGTCCTTGCGCGGGTCGTCCTGGTAGACCACCAGGTCGGCGCTCTCGCCCTCGACCAGTCCCGGGCGGCCCAGCCACCGGCGGGCCCCCCAGGTCGCGGCCGCCGAGGACCTCGGCGACCGACAGGCCGGCCTTGACCAGCTCGGCCGCCTCGGCGGCGACCAGCCCGTGCGGCAGGGAGCCGCCGGCGTCGGTGCCGAGGTAGATCGGCACCCCGGCGTCGTGGGCGGCCGCGACGGTCTCGTAGCGCCGGGCGTGCAGGTCGCGCAGGTGCGCGGCGTAGGTCGGGAACTTGCCCTCGGCGGCGCCCGCGATGCCGGGGAAGGTGTCGATGTTGACCAGGGTCGGGACGATGGCGATGCCCTGGGCCGCGAACGTGTCGATCGTGTCGGGCTGCAGGCCGGTCGCGTGCTCGATGCAGTCGGTCCCGGCCGCGGCGAAGTCGCGCAGCGACTCCTCGCCGAAGCAGTGCGCCGTCACCCGTGCCCCCTCGGCGTGCGCCGCGGCGACCGCGGCCACCAGCGCCTCGCGGGGCCAGCAGGTGGCCAGGTCGCCGGTCTCGCGGTCGATCCAGTCACCGACCAGCTTGACCCAGCCGTCACCCCGGCGGGCCTCCTGCCGCGACGTAGGCGGCGAGGTCCTCGGGCTCGATCTCGTGCGCGAAGTTGCGGATGTAGCGCCGGGTGCGGGCGATGTGCCGCCCGGCCCGGATGATGCGCGGCAGGTCCTCGCGGTCGTCGACCCAGCGGGTGTCCGCCGGCGAGCCGGCGTCACGGATGAGCAGGGTGCCGGCCTCGCGGTCCGCGCACGGCCTGCTGCTCGGTGGTCGCCCGGTCGACCGCCCCGTGGGCGTCGAGCCCCACGTGGCAGTGGGCGTCGACCAGCCCGGGCAGCGCCCAGCCGCGGACCGTCTGCACGTCCGCGGCGGCGGTCGGGGCGTCGTAGGTGACCCGGCCGTCCACGACCCAGAGCTCGTCCCGGACCTCCTCCGGGCCGACCAGGACCTGTCCACGGACGTGCAGCATCGGCGCGCTCATCGTCCGACCCTATCGAGGCGCGCCGCCGGCGGCCCGCCCGCGGACCCACCCGTCCGCGGGCCGCGCCGGTCAGGAGGCCGGTGCGGCCCGGGGCGCGGTCAGCGGCCGAGGAACTTCTCGAAGCCCTTGGGCAGCTCGAGGTTGGCGGGGTCGAGCGCGTCGCCGGACTCCCCGCCGGCCCCGTCGCCGGCACCGAGCGCCGCGCCCGGCATGCCGAACGCCGCGTTGGCGGCCGCGGTGCGGGCGCCGGCGGCCTTCTCCAGGGCGGCCTTCTCCTCGGCCGCGCGCTTGGCGGGGTTGCCGCTCTTGCCCTTCTTGCGCTGCTGCGGCTTGCCCTTGCGCGCGCCACCACCCATGCCGGGGATGGCCGGCATGCCCGGGATGCCGGCGCCACCGCCGCGACGCATCGAGCGCATCATCTTCTGGGCGTCGGTGAACCGCTCGAGCAGCTGGTTGACCTCGGACACCGAGACCCCCGAGCCGCGGGCGATGCGGGCCCGGCGGGAGCCGTTGATCTGCTTGGGGTGGGTGCGCTCGAACGGTGTCATCGAGCGCACCATGGCCTCGACCCGGTCGAACTGGCCCTCGTCGAGCGCGTCGAGCTGCTCGCGCATCTGCCCCATGCCGGGCATCATCCCCAGCATCTGCTTCAGCGACCCCATCTTCTTGATGGCGGCCATCTGCTGCAGGAAGTCGTCGAAGGTGAAGTCCTCGTCCTCGAGGAACTTGCGCGTCATCTCCTGCGCCTGGTGCTGGTCGAAGGCCTTCTCGGCCTGCTCGATCAGCGTGAGGACGTCACCCATGTCCAGGATGCGCGAGGCCATCCGGTCGGGGTGGAAGACCTCGAACTCCTCGACCTTCTCGCCGGTCGAGGCGAACATGATCGGCCGGCCGGTGATCGTGGCGACGGACAGGGCGGCGCCACCGCGGGCGTCGCCGTCCAGCTTGGTCATGACCACGCCGGTGAAGTCGACGCCGGCCTGGAACGCCTGGGCCGTCTCGACGGCGGCCTGCCCGATCATCGCGTCGATGACGAACAGCACCTCGTCGGGCTGGATCGCGGCGCGGATGTCGGCGGCCTGCTGCATGAGGTTCTCGTCGATCGCCGAGGCGGCCGGCCGTGTCGACGATGACCACGTCGTGCTGGCGGGAGCGGGCCTGCTCGACCCCCTGGCGGGAGACGGCGACGGGGTCGCCGAAGGAGCGGGTGCCCTCGCCGGACTCCACCGCCGCGTCGTAGCCGGCGACGTTGCCCCGCTCGGGCGCGAACACCGGCACGCCGGCGCGGTCGCCGACCACCTGCAGCTGGGTGACCGCGTTGGGCCGCTGCAGGTCGGCGGCGACCAGCAGCGGGGTGTGCCCCTGGTCCTTGAGCCAGCGGGCCAGCTTGCCGGCCAGGGTGGTCTTGCCCGACCCCTGCAGGCCGGCCAGCATGATCACCGTCGGCGGGTTCTTGGCGAACTCGATCCGGCGGGTCTGGCCGCCGAGGATGCCGACGAGCTCGTCGTTGACGATCTTGACGACCTGCTGGGCCGGGTTGAGGGCGCCGCTGACCTCGGCCCCGAGCGCCCGCTCGCGCACCGCGGAGGTGAACTGGCGGACCACCGGCAGGGCGACGTCCGCGTCGAGCAGGGCGATCCGGATGTCGCGGATCGTCGCATTGACGTCGGACTCCGACAGGCGGCCCTTGCCCCGGAGGCTCTTGAAGGTGACGGTCAGGCGGTCAGAGAGGCTGGTGAACACGGTCCAAGGCTATCTTCCCCGCGACAGCACTCCGTCGCACGCGTCGATGAGCATGGACACGACCTGCGCCACCCGGGCCGGCGGCAGGCTCCGGCCGCCGAACTCGGTGACGTAGAACGTGTCGAGCGTCTGCCCCGCGTAGGTGGCGATGTGGGCGCTGCGGACGCTGAGCCCGGCCCGGGCGAAGGTCATGCCGATCTCGTGCAGCAGCCCGACCCGGTCCACCGCCCGCACCTCGACCACCGTCGCGTCCTCGGACGCGTGCGGCACCACCATGGCCCGGGTCTGGCCGGGCGAGCCCACGGCGGCGAGGCCGCTCGCCGTCCGGCTGGGCGACCGGCGCCGCTCCAGGGACTGCAGCGGCGAGCGGTCGCCGTCGGCCAGGCGGCGCAGCCCGCGGGCGAGGGCGGCGGCGTCCGGTGGGTCGCCTCCCGGGGACTCGACCTGCCACTCGTCGGCCGCGACCCCCTCGTAGGTGCGCAGGATCGCGGTCCGCACGACGAGGCCGCCCGCGGCCAGCAGCCCCGCGGTGTCGGCGAACAGGCCGAGCCGGTCCCGGTCGAACACGTCGACCCGGTGGATGCCCGAGACGGTGCGCACGACCACGTGCGGCTCCCCCGCGGCCACGCTGGCGATGACCTCTCGCGTCACCAGCTCCGGCGTCTCGCGCGGTGGCGCGTCCGGGTGGTGGTGTGTCCGTCATGCTGGAACGGGCTCCTTCGATGAGTCGGGCGAGCAGCTGGGCCCGCCAGTCGGTCCAGGCCGCCGGGCCGGCGGCACTGGCGTCGGCCTCGGTGAGCGCACGGAGCAGCTCGAGCTGGTCGCGGCTGCCGCCGACGCACTCGACCACGGACACCAGGGTCTGGGGGTCGGAGGGGTCGCGGCGGGTGGCCAGGTTGATCAGGGTGAGGTGCTCGCGCACGAGGGTCTGCACCACGGACACCTCGGCCTCGGGCAGGCCCATCCGGGTGAGGATCCGGGCGGCGATCGGCGCCCCCACGACCGAGTGGTCGTGCGCGCCCGGCGACCTTGCCGATGTCGTGCAGCAGGGCGCCGAGCAGCAGCAGGTCGGGCCGGTCGACGTCGCGGACCAGGCCGGTGGCGCGGACGACGGTCTCGATCAGGTGCCGGTCCACCGTGTGACGGTGGACCGGGTTGCGCTGCGGCCGGCTGCGCACGGAGGCCCACTCGGGGATCCACGACTCGATCACCCCGGCGAGGTCCAGCCCCTCCCACACGGGGATCAGGCCGGGGCCGGCGGCGAGCAGGTCACCGAACAGCGCGAGCGCGACCGGGGGCCAGGGCGTGGGCAGCGGCGCCGACCGGGTCGCCAGGTTGGCGATCGTCGACGGTGAGAGCGGCAGGTGGTGCCGCGCGGCGACCAGGGCGGCGCGCAGCACGAGCAGGGGGTCGGTCGCGGGGTCGGCCGAGCCGCCCAGGACCACCTCGCCGTCGTGCTCGAACAGCCCGTAGCCCAGCGGGTTCAGCTGCGGCCGGCGCGGACCCACCCGCAGGGTGCGGGCGCGCTGGGCCTGCGAGGCGCGCCGTACGGTGCCGTCCAGGGCGTAGGCGATGGTGCGCGCGGAGGTCGACCACCCCGGTCAGCAGGGTGTCGGAGTCGGGCAGGCCGAGCAGGGCGGCGACGCTGTCGTGGTCCTCCTTGCCGAGCCGGTCGCGGCCCCGGCCGGTGACCACGTGCACCGCGTCGCGGACGTCGAGCAGCCGGGCGTACGCCCGGTCGGTGTCGCCGTGCGGGCGGTCGGCCAGCCACGCCGCCGTCAGCGCCCGCAGGACGGTCATGTCCCGCAGCCCCCCGCGGGCCTCCTTGAGGTCGGGCTCGAGGGTCTGGGCCAGGTCGCCGTGACGGGCGTGCCGCTCCTCGATCGACTCGATCAGCTGCGGCAGGCGCTTGCGGGCGTTGCCGCGCCAGTCGTGGGCCAGGGTGGCCCGGGTCGCGGCCACCACCTCCGGGTCCCCGGCCACCCAGTCCAGGTCGAGCAGGCCGACCGCGGCCGCCAGGTCGGCGGAGGCGACGCTGCGGCACTGGGTGACGGTGCGCACGCTGTGGTCCAGCCGGGCGCCGGCGTCCCAGATCGGGTACCAGAGCCGGTCGGCCAGCCCGGTCACCTCCGCGGTGGTGAGGGACCGCCCGTAGTGCAGCAGGACCAGGTCGAAGTCGCTGAGCGGTCCGGCCTCGCGACGGGCGAAGCTGCCGACCGCGGCCAGGGCCACGCCCTCGACCCGGCCGCCCCGGGTGGCCTGGGTGGCCTGCGACCAGATGTCCTGCAACCAGTCCCGGCCGAAGGTGGTGAGGGTCTCCCGGCGTGGACCGCCGGCACCCGGGGCGCTGAACGCCCGGGTGCCGGCCAGGTCCAGCCGCTGTGCGGTCAGATCCGTGATGGTCATGACTCTCTATCCGGTGGGGGTGGACGGGCTCAGAGCGCGTCCACACCCCGCTCGCCGGTGCGGACCCTGGCGACGTCCTGGACCGGGACGCTCCAGATCTTGCCGTCGCCGATCCGGCCGGTCTGCGCGGACTTGAGGATCACGTCGATGACGTGCTCGCAGTCGATGTCGTCGACCAGCACCTCGAGGCGGACCTTGGGGACGAAGTCCACGGTGTACTCGGCGCCGCGGTAGACCTCGCTGTGGCCCCGCTGCCGGCCGTAGCCGCTGGCCTCGCTCACCGTCATGCCCGTGATCCCGAAGGCCTCCAGGGCCTCCTTGACCTCGTCCAGCTTGTGCGGCTTGATGATCGCGGTGATGAGTTTCATGTCGATGCTCCCTGCGTGGACGAGGTGTTCGTGGCCGAGTGCGCCCCGGCCGGCGGTCGCGAGGAGGTGCTGACGGCGCCCGAGCCGATCCGGCCGCCACCGAGGGAGCCGAGGTCGTACGACGTCTCAGCGTGCTCCTGCAGGTCGATACCGGCAACCTCGGCGTCCTGGTCGATCCGGAACCCGAGGGCCTTGTGCAGCGCCAGCCCGATGATGAAGGTGGCGATGAAGGAGAAGGCCAGGACCGCGAAGGCACCGACGGCCTGACGCCACAGCTGGTCCACTCCTCCTCCGTAGAACAGGCCGTCGACACCGGCCGGCGCCGACGCCGACGCCAGGAAGCCGATGGCGAGGGTGCCGGTGAGACCGCCGACGAGGTGGACGCCCACGACGTCCAGGCTGTCGTCGAAGCCGAACCGGAACTTCAGCCCCACCGCCAGGGCGCAGAGCACGCCGCCGAGGATGCCGACCGCGACCGCACCGATCGGCGTGACCGAGGAGCAGGCCGGGGTGATGGCGACCAGGCCGGCGACGACGCCGGAGGCCGCGCCGAGGGAGGTGGCGTGTCCGTCGCGGATCCGCTCGGTGGCCAACCAGGCGATAGCACGCGGCGCCGGTCGCGGCGAGCGTGTTGACCCAGGTGATGGCGGCGGTGCCGTTGGCGCCGAGCGCGGAGCCGGCGTTGAAGCCGAACCAGCCGAACCACAGCAGGCCGGCGCCGATCATGACCAGGGTCAGGTTGTGCGGGCGCATGGGCTCCTTGCCGAAGCCGACCCGCTTGCCGAGGACCAGCGCGAGCGCGAGCCCGGCGGCACCGGCGTTGATGTGCACCGCGGTGCCACCGGCGAAGTCGATCGCCTTCAGCTGGTTGGCGATCCACCCGCCCTTGTCGGCCGCGTAGCCGTCGAAGGCGAACACCCAGTTGGCGACCGGGAAGTAGACGATCGTCGCCCACACGACGGTGAACACCATCCAGGTGGAGAACTTGGCCCTGTCCGCGATCGCGCCGCTGATCAGCGCCACCGTGATGATGGCGAACACGGCCTGGAAGGCGACGAACGCGAGGGCCGGGATCATGTCGCCCTTGGCACCGAAGGCCGCGTCGCCCAGGAGCCCGGAGAGCCCGAAGTGCTGGAACGGGTTCCCGACGAGGCCGTGCCAGGAGTTGCCGAACGCCTCGCTGTACCCCCAGAAGATCCAGACGACGCTGATCGACGCCATCGCCCCGAAGCTCATCATCATCATGTTCAGGACGCTCTTGGCCCTGACCATGCCGCCGTAGAAGAGTGCGAGACCGGGGGTCATGAGCAGCACCAGAGCGGCACTGGCCAAGACCCAAGCGGTGTCGCCGCTGTTGATAGTCATGGGAGAACTCTCCGGTCGCGCCGTTTCACGCGATCGTGCCGCGTGTTACGCCCGTGTTAGCAGTCCGGCGCGCAGGTAAGCATCAGGTAACCGGCACCGGACCCTCGCGTCCGGGCGACGGGACGTCATACTGCAGGGGATGAGTCCGCCGTCGCTCCCCCGGTCCACCGCGGCGCTCGACGCCGTCCCGTTGGTGTCCTCCGCCCGCCGCACCCTCGCCTCCTCGCTGCGCAGCCGGGTCGCCGGGGACGACGCCGCCGAGCGGGCCAGGGTCATCTGGGACACGCCCGGCGAGCGGTGGTTCACCCCGCGAGGACGTGATCTGGCGGGTCCACGCCGACGCCTCGATGTTCGTCGGTGGCATCCGGGCGCTCCTCGTGCAGTCGCTGCACCCGCTGGCGATGGCCGGGGTGGCCGCCCACTCGGGCTACAAGGGCGACCCGTGGGGCCGGCTGCAACGCACCAGCACCTTCCTCGCGACCACCACGTTCGGCACCGTCGAGCACGCCGAGGCGATCATCGCCCGGGTCCGCGCCGTCCACGAGCGGGTCCGGGGGACCGCCCCCGACGGACGGCCGTACGCCGCGAGCGACCCCCACCTGCTGCGCTGGGTCCACATCACCGAGGTCGACAGCTTCCTCGTCGCCTACCAGCGGTTCGGTGCCGGGCCGCTGACCGCCGCCGAGGCCGACCGGTACGTCGCCCAGGCCTCGGTCGTGGCGACCCGGCTGGGGGTCCTCGACCCGCCGATGACCGTCGCCGAGCTGGAGGCGGCCCTGGAGTCCTACCGCCCCGAGCTGGCCAGCACCCCGGCCGCCCGCGAGGCGGCCCGGTTCCTGCTGCTGACTCCCCCGCTGCCGCTGCCCGCGCGGGCGGGCTACGCGGGTCTGGCCGCCGCGGCCGTGGCCACGCTGCCGCGCTGGTCGCGGGTGCCGCTGCGGCTGCCGTGGCTGCCCGTCTCCGAGCGCCTGGTCGGCCTGCCGGTCGGCAGCGCCGCCACCCGGCTCATCCGCTGGGCGATGACCGCTCCCCCGGCCGCGGACGACGAGCCGGAGCCGGGTCGCGCCGGCTGAGCCCGGCCCACCGTCGCCGGTCGCTTCAGGAGATGAGCGCGTCGACGAAGGCCTCGGGGTCGAACGGCGCCAGGTCGTCCGGGCCCTCGCCGAGACCGACCAGCTTGACCGGCACGCCGAGCTTGCGCTGCACGGCCACGACGATGCCGCCCTTGGCGGTCCCGTCGAGCTTGGTGAGGACGATGCCGGTCACGTTGACGACCTCGGCGAACACCTCGGCCTGGCGCAGGCCGTTCTGTCCGGTCGTCGCGTCCAGCACCAGCAGCACCTCGTCGATCGGGCTCTGCTTCTCGACCACCCGCTTGACCTTGCCGAGCTCGTCCATCAGCCCGACCTTGTTGTGCAGCCGGCCCGCGGTGTCGATGATCACGACGTCGGCCTCGAGCTCGGCGCCGCCCTTGACCGCGTCGAACGCCACGGCCGCGGGGTCGGCGCCCTCGCGATCGGAGCGGACCGTCGGCACGCCGACGCGCTCACCCCAGGTCTGCAGCTGGTCGGCCGCGGCGGCGCGGAAGGTGTCGGCCGCACCCAGGACGACGTCCTTGTCCTGCGCCACGAGGACGCGGGCCAGCTTGCCCACCGTCGTGGTCTTGCCGGTGCCGTTGACGCCCACGACGAGGATGACGGCCGGGCGCTGCTCGACCCGCGTGGAGGCGATCGAGCGGTCCATGCTCGGGTCGACGAGGGCCAGCAGGTCAGCGCGCAGCCAGCCCCGCACGGTCTCCTCGTCGGTGGTGCCCTCGACCTTGACCTGGGTGCGCAGCGACTCCACCAGCTCCATCGTCGCCTCGACGCCGAGGTCGGAGGCCAGCAGCGTGTCCTCGACGTCCTCCCAGGCCTGCTCGTCCAGGCCTCCCCGGGACAGCAGCCCCAGCAGGCTCTGGCCGAACGCGCTGTTGGAGCGGGCCAGGCGGGCCCGCAGGCGCTGCAGCCGGCCGCCGACGGGCTCGGGGCGCTCGATGCTCGGCGTCGGGGCCAGCTCGGGCTCCTCGACCTCCGGGGCTTCCGGGCCGGGAGCGTGTCGACGCCGGAGACGTCCTCGATCCGCCGGGTGGGGGTGTCCCGCGGCACCTCGGCGTCGTCCCCCACTCCGGGGGCGTAGTCGCGGCCGGGCTGCGGCCGGGTCGGCGGCAGCTCCTTGGTCGACCCCCGCCGTGGACGCAGCAGCCCGACGACGAGTCCGACGCCGGCGATCGCGACGACCACGGCGATGGCGATGATTTCCTGGAGTTGGCTCACAGTCGGCGATTCTCCCAGATGAACCCCGCCGGCGGACGACGTGCCGGCAGGTCGGCCCGCGGGTCGGTCAGCGGGCGGGGCGCCGACGGAGCCCGGGCGCGGGTCCCGGTGGGTCAGCCGGCCCGGCCGGACGGCGGTGCGGCGGGGTCCGTGCCGGTCGTCGGCGCCCGTCGTCGGTGGCGCCCTTCTCCAGCACCCGGGTCAGCACCTGCTCGCCCTTGGGGGTCAGCACGTCACGTCCCTGCCTGCGGGCCGGCACGGCGACGAGGCCGACCACGACCATCGCGACGCCGACGCAGAACAGCAGACCGAGGATCAGGGCAACCATGCTTCAAGGGTGCCTCCTCCACGCGACGGCGCGGCACCTGGCACGCCGTGGGTGTGACCCGCATCACCCGGGGTTTACCGAACTGTCATCTGCCCGGCGCGCCCGGTGGCCCGGCGGCCCCCGGGCGCTCAGGCGCTCTGGACGTCGCGGATCCGCTGGGAGACGACCGTGGTCACGCCGTCGCCGCGCATCGTGACGCCGTACAGCGCGTCGGCGATCTCCATCGTGCGCTTCTGGTGGGTGATGACGATCAGCTGGCTGGAGTCGCGCAGCTCCTCGAACAGCGTGATCAGCCGGCCCAGGTTGGTGTCGTCCAGGGCCGCCTCGACCTCGTCCATGATGTAGAAGGGGCTGGGCCGCGCCTTGAAGATGGCCACCAGCAGCGCCACCGCGGTCAGCGAGCGCTCACCACCGGACAGCAGCGAGAGCCGCTTGATCTTCTTGCCGGGCGGCCGCGCCTCGACCTCGATGCCGGTGGTCAGCATGTTGTCGGGGTCGGTGAGCACGAGCCGGCCCTCGCCGCCGGGGAAGAGCCGCTCGAAGACGCGCTCGAACTGCGCGGCGGTGTCGTGGTAGGCCTCGGTGAAGACCTTCTCGACCCGCTCGTCGACCTCGCGCACGATCTCGAGCAGGTCGCGCTTGGAGCTCTTGAGGTCCTCCAGCTGCTCGGTGAGGAACTTGTGCCGCTCCTCCAGCGCGGCGAACTCCTCCAGCGCCAGCGGGTTGACCTTGCCGAGCTGGCTGAGCTTGCGCTCGGCCGCGCGCAGCCGCTTGGCCTGCACCTCCCGCACGAACGGCTGCGGCTGCAGCCGCTCGGCCTCCTCCGCACTCATCTCGGGGTCGGGCACGACCGGCACCAGCTGGTGCGGGCCGAAGTCCTCCACCAGCACGTCCGGGTCGATGCCGTGCTCCTCGACCGCCTTGGTCTGCAGCGCCTCGATCCGCAGCCGCTGCTGGGTGCGGGCGACCTCGTCGCGGTGCACCGAGTCGGTCAGCTCGCGCAGCTCGTCGCCCAGGGTGCCGATCTCGCGGCGGACGCTGGCCAGGGCCGCCTCCCGCTCGGTGCGGTCCGCCTCCGCCGCCGCCCGTGCCGTGCTGGCCAGCTCCAGCGAGGTGGCCACGTGCCCGGCGGCGTAGTCCGCACCACGCCGTACCGCCTCGGCGACCGCGGCCTCGCGGCGGCGTCGCTCACGGCGGGCCGCGGCGCGCTCGCGGGCGGCGATCTCGGACCGCGCGGCGGACTCGAGGGAGTCGGCCCGCCCGGCCATCGCGCGGGCCCGCTCCTCGCGGGTGCGCAGCGTCAGCCGCAGCTCGGTCTCGGACGCCCGGGCGGCCGTCGCGGCCTGCTCGAGCCGGTCGCGCTCGTCGGTGGACGGCTCCTCCTCGCCCGGCTCGGCGCTGGCGTCGTCCAGGCGCTGCTGCAGGGCGGCCAGCTCCTCGCGGTCGCTGACCAGGGCCCGCTCCGCGGCGACGACCGCCTGCTCGGTGCGCTCGGACTCCGCTGCTGCCGCGCGGGCCGCGGAGCCGAGCTGCCCGAGGCGCTCGGCCGACCGCCGCCATCCGGGCGTCGGACTCGTGCAGCCGCTCCAGGGCCGCGTTCGACCTGCTCGGCGCTGACGCGGCGGCGCTCCTGCGCCGAGGCGAGGGCCTGCTGGGCCTGCTCGCCGCGGCGGGCGGCGTCCTCGAGGCCGTGGCGGGTCTCGTCGACGGCCGCCTGCACCTCGATCAGGCTGGGTGCGGAGGCGCTGCCGCCGCGCACGACACCCGGTGCGAAGACGTCGCCGTCGGCGGTGACCGCGGTGACCCCGTCGCCGCGCCCGGTCAGCGCCGCCGCCTCCGCGGTGCCACCGACCAGCGCGACGCGGTCGAGCAGCTGCTCGATGGCCGGGCGCAGGCCCTCGGGGCAGGTGACGACGTCGCGGGCCCACCGCGCGCCGTCCGGCAGGGAGGGCCAGCCGGAGGGCTCGACCGGTCGGGCGGTCGAGCCGACGAGCAGCACGGCCCGGCCGGCGTCGTCCTCACGCAGCAGCGCGACCGCGCCGGCGGCGGCCTCGGCGGTGTCCGCGGCGACGGCGTCGGCGGCCCAGCCCAGGGCCGCCGCGACGGCGGCCTCGTGGCCGGTCTCGACCTGCAGCAGCGCCGCCACCGAGCCGCTGATGCCGGGGCTGCGGTCGGCCGCGGCCAGCAGCGCGGCGGCACCGTCCTTGCGGCGCAGGCTCAGCTCGAGGGCCTCGAGGCGGGCCGCGGCGCTGGAGCGGTCGCTCTCGGCGGCACGCCCGGCCTCACGCCAGCGCTCGACGTCGGCCTCGGCCTGCTCGAGCTCGGCGGCGGCGTGCTCGTGGGCGGTGTCCAGCCCCTCCTCGCCCTCCTCGTCGACGGCCACGGAGGCCTCGAGGTCGGCGAACTCGCGCTCGGCGTCGGCGGCGCGGGACCGGCTCTGCTCCAGGCTCTGGCGCAGCCGGCCGATCTCGGCCTCGCCCGCCTCGATCCGGCTGCGGCGGGCGCCGACCTGGCCGGCCAGCTTGGCCAGGCCCTCGCGCCGGTCGGCTGCGGCCCGCACCAGCCGGGCCAGCCGCTGCTGCTCGGCGGTGTGCGCGCTCTCGGTCCCGGCCCGGTGGGTGACCGCGGCCGCCAGGGCCTCCGTGGCCTCGGCGATCTCGGCCAGCAGCGCCTGCTCCTGCTCGCGCACCTGAGCCGCCTGCGCCCGCAGCTTCTCGGGGTCGCGCCCGGAGGACGCCGCCTCCTGCTCGTCCTCGGAGAGCAGGCGCACCCGCTCGGCGGCCAGGGACCCGGTCGAGGTCAGGCGCTCCCGCAGCGAGGACAGGGCGAACCAGCGCTCCTGGGCCCGGGCCAGCTCGGGGGCGGCCTCCTGGGCCTCCTGCTCGAGCACGGCGAGGCGGGCGCGGACGCCGGTCAGCACCTCCTCGACCTCGGTGCGGCGCGCGACCAGGGCGGTCTCGTCGGCCACCTCCTGCTCGAGCGTGCTGGTGAGCTGGATCAGGTCGTCGGCGAGCAGCCGCAGCCGGGCGTCGCGGGCGTCGGCCTGGATCACCGCCGCCCTGCGGGCGGTCTCGGCCTGACGGCCCAGCGGCCCGAGCTGGCGCCGGATCTCACCGGTGAGGTCGTTGACGCGGGTGAGGTTGGTGTCCATCGCCTCGAGCTTGCGCAGCGCCCGCTCCTTGCGCTTGCGGTGCTTGAGGACGCCGGCGGCCTCCTCGATGAACCCGCGGCGCTCCTCGGGCGTGGCGCGCAGGACCGCGTCGAGCTGGCCCTGGCCGACGATGACGTGCATCTCGCGGCCGATACCGGAGTCGGAGAGCAGCTCCTGGACGTCGAGCAGCCGACAGGAGGTGCCGTTGATGGCGTAGTCGGAGCCACCGTTGCGGAACATCGTCCGCTTGATCGTCACCTCGGTGTAGTCGATCGGCAGCGCACCGTCGGTGTTGTCGATCGTCAGGGCGACCTCGGCGCGGCCGAGGGGGGCACGCCCCGACGTGCCGGCGAAGATGACGTCCTCCATCTTGCCGCCGCGCAGGCTCTTGGCGCCCTGCTCGCCCATCACCCAGGCGAGGGCGTCGACGACGTTGGACTTGCCCGAGCCGTTGGGCCCGACGATGCAGGTGATCCCCGGCTCGAGCCGCATCGACGTCGCGGAGGCGAAGGACTTGAAGCCCCGCAGGGTCAGGCTCTTGACATACACGGGTCGTGGGGCTCCTCGGTCCGGTGGTGAACGGGGTTCACTGTACCGGCGACACCGAGTGCCCTCGGGGACCTGCGAGCCGTGGAGGTGGCGCTAGCCGACGGGTTCGGCGACCGGTTCAGCGATCCGCGAGACGTCGGGGACCACGTCGGCGCGCAACCGGTCGTTGTCGTGCTTGAGGTGTTCGACGAGGTCCTCGAGGTCCCGGACGCGGTTCCGGAGGCGGGCCGCCTCCAGCACGAGGCGCTCGTCACGGACTACTCGATGACCCAGCAGGGCCTTTGCCATACCAACTCCGACAGGACGCTCCGCTCGTGGCGGAGGGCGGTGGTGGGTGCTCCCCGCAGGGCTGTACGGCGGGTGCCTCCCCAGAGTCCCACCGCGGTCGCCGCAGGTCAACGCCGCCCCGGCTCCGGTACGGACCTCAGCGCTCGGTGAAGCCCGCGACACCGTCGCGCGGCGCGCCGTACTGCACCGTGCACCCGGTCACCGTCCCCGGTCGCCCGGCCGGACCGGGCTGCTCCTCCAGCAGCGCCCGCAGCGCCGCCACCGCCGCGGGGTCGCCCTGCGCGCAGACCTCCACCCGGCCGTCCACCAGGTTGCGGGCGAAGCCGGTGAGGCCCAGCTCGAGCGCCCGAGCGCGGACCCACCAGCGGAACCCGACCCCCTGCACCCGGCCCTGGACGAAGATCGTGGCGCGCTCCATGGGCGCCGATCCTACGAGCCGGCCGGGGCCCGACCACCTGCCGCCCGCCGCCGGCGGCGGGCCTAGAGTGCGCTCCCGTGAGCCACGACGACCTGACCACCCGACCGGTCCGCTGGGGCATCCTCGGCGCCGGCGGCATCGCCTCCTCGCTGGCCGCGGACATCACCCGCACCGACGGCCACGTCGTGGCGGCCGTGGCCGCCCGGGACGGCGAGCGCGCCGCCGAGTTCGCGCGGCGGTACGACGCGCCGCGCAGCTACGGCAGCTACGACGACCTCGTGGCCGACGACGACGTCGACGTGGTCTACGTCGCCACGACGCACCCGTTCCACCGGGAGCACGCCCTCGCCGCGGTCGCCGCCGGCAAGCCGGTGCTGGTGGAGAAGCCCCTGACGCTCACCGCGGCCGGCGCCCGCGAGGTGTTCGACGCGGCCGCGCAGGCGGGGGTCTTCGCGATGGAGGCCATGTGGATGCGCACCAACCCGCTCATCCGGCAGGCGCTGGACCTGGTCGCCGGCGGGGCCATCGGCGAGGTCCGGGCGGTGCAGGCCGACTTCGCCTTCGCCCTCGACTACGACCCCGGTCACCGGCTGTTCGACCGGGACAACGGCGGCGGCGCCCTGCTGGACCTCGGGATCTACCCCGCGACGTTCGCGTGGCTCTTCCTGGGCCGCCCGGACCGGATGCAGGTCAGCGGCGACCTGGCGCCGACCGGCGTCGACCGCACCGTGGCGATGCAGTGGTCCTGGGAGCACGGGGCCACGGCGCAGCTGTTCAGCTCCTCGGCCGTCACGACGCCCTGCCGGGCGACGATCTCGGGCACCGGCGGCTGGATCAGCCTCGAGCCGCCGTTCTTCACGCCCACCACGATGCTGGTCGGCACCGGCGGCGACGTCCGGCGGGTCGAGATCGAGCCGGCCGGCTACGTGCCGCAGGTCGAGGAGGTCGGCCGCTGCCTGCGCGCCGGCCTGCTGGAGAGCCCGATGGTCCCGCAGGCCGAGACCGTCGCGATCCTCGAGCTGCTGGACGGCGTGCGCGCCGAGCTGGGCGTGAGCTACCCCGGCGAGTGACGTCGCGGCGTCCGGCCGGCGCGCGGGCCCGGTCAGCCGCGCGGCAGGCCGCGGGGTCGCGGCTGGCAGCGGGGGCAGGAGAAGGACGAGCGGTTCATGAAGGACTCCCGCCGGATCAACGTCCCGCAGCGGGCGCAGGGCCGGCCCTCCTGCCCGTAGGCGTGCAGCGACCGGTCGAAGTAGCCGCTGGCGCCGTTGACGTTGACGTAGAGGGCGTCGAAGCTCGTGCCGCCCTGGTCCAGCGCGGCCGCCATCACCTCGCGGGCGTGGTCGAGCAGCCGTCCCAGGGCCGGCCGGGTGAGCCCGGCCGCGTCCCGCTCGCCGTGCAGCCTGGCCCGCCAGAGCGCCTCGTCGGCGTAGATGTTGCCGATGCCCGAGACCAGGCCCTGGTCCAGCAACGCCCGCTTGATCCCGGTACGGCGTGCCTTGAGCCGCGCCACGACGCCCGCCCGGTCGTAACCCGGCTCGAACGGGTCGGTGGCGATGTGGGTGATGCTCGAGGGCACACCCCAGGGACGGGCGCCCTCGGGGGCAGCGGCGGCCACGTCGGGGACGAGGTCGGCGAGCGCCATCCCCCCGAACGTCCGCTGGTCGACGAACCGCAGCTCGGGCCCGTCGTCCTCGAAGTCGAACCGGGCGTGCAGGTGCTTCTGCGCCGGCGCGTCGGGCGCGTCGACCAGCAGCTGGCCGCTCATGCCCAGGTGGATGGTCAGGGCCTGCCGGTGGGCGTCGGGGGCCTCCAGCACCAGCCAGAGGTACTTGCCGCGGCGCTCGGCGGCAAGGACGGCGTTGCCGGTCAGCCGGGCGGCGAGGTCGGCCGGTCCGGGGACGTGACGGCGGGCGACCCGGCTGCCGAGGAACTGCGCCGAGGCGATCCGCCGTCCGACGACGTGGTCCTGCAGGCCGCGCCGGACGACCTCGACCTCGGGGAGCTCAGGCATCCGCGCGGTCGGGAGCCTCGACGCCGGGAGGCGTCGGGTCGACCGGGGCGCCGAGGAGGGCGGCGTTGGCGCGTCGGGTGAGCTCGGTCCACGCGATCTCGGCGGCCTTCTGCTCGGCCTCCTTCTTGCTGCGACCGATCCCCTCGCCGAGCACCTCGTCGCCGACGACCGCCCGGGCGGTGAAGACCTTCTCGTGGTCCGGGCCCTCCTCGGTGACGCGGTACTCCGGGACACCGAGCGTGGCCGAGGCGGTGAGCTCCTGCAGGCTGGTCTTCCAGTCGAGGCCGGCGCCGAGGGTGGCCGAGCTGCGCATCAGCGGGTCGAGCAGGTGGTGCACGAACGTGGCGGCCGCGGACAGCCCGCACGACAGGTAGACGGTGCCGATGACCGCCTCCATGGTGTCGGCGAGTATCGAGGCCTTGTCCCTGCCACCGGTGCTCTCCTCGCCGCGGCCGAGCAGGAGGTACTCCCCGAGGCCGAGCGTGCGTGCGACGTCGGCCAGGGCGCGCATGTTGACCACGGCCGCCCGCAGCTTGGCCAGCTGGCCCTCGGCGAGGTCGGGGTGGTCGACGTACAGCGAGTCGGTCACGACGAGCCCGAGCACGGAGTCGCCGAGGAACTCCAGGCGCTCGTTGTTGGGCAGCCCGCCGTTCTCGTAGGCGTAGGAGCGGTGCGTCAGGGCACGCAGAAGCAGCGGCTCGTCGACCGGCTCACCCACGACCTCGAGGAGGTAGCGGGCGAGGAAGTCGACGGGCCGCTGCGTCGAGCTGTCCCCGTTGGAGGACGGAGAGTTGCTCACGTGCGATGGGCCCCGGTCAGCCCTGGTGCTCGCTGCGCTCCGCGACGCCGTAGTGGCGACCGGCGTAGGTGCCACAGGACGGGCACGCGATGTGCGGCTGCTTGGGGGCAGAGCACTGCGGGCAGACGGACAGCGTGGTGGGCGTCGCCTTCCAGTTCGCACGACGCGAACGGGTGTTGGAGCGCGACGTCTTCCGCTTCGGGACAGCCACGTCAGTTCCTCTTCTCTTCGTTACCGCTGGGAGGTTGGGCGATGCCCTGCAGCGCCGCCCACCTCGGGTCGATTACTTCATGGTGGTGTGTCGGATCCTGCGCGAGATGCGCTCCGCACTCGGAGCACAGTCCCGGGCAGTCCTCCCGGCACACCGGCTGGAACGGCAGGGCGGGCACCACTGCGTCCCGGAGCGAGGG
The DNA here is from genome assembly GCA_963828995.1 of uncultured Actinomycetota bacterium. Lineage (GTDB taxonomy): Bacteria > Actinomycetota > Actinomycetes > Actinomycetales > Dermatophilaceae > CAVRTM01. The sequence continues at coordinate 631,133 of CAWHHB010000014.1, read as the reverse complement.
TTCGAGGTCGAGCAGGTCGCCCACGAGCTCACGCACTTCGTCCTCGTCGTCATCGGCGCCCACCTCCTGGTGGTGCTCCGCACGATCGGCGTAGACGAACAGGTCCTGGAGGTGCGCCGTCACCGGGACGGTGACCGCATCCAGGCACCGCACGCAGGCGCCGGTCGCCGCGCCGCGGACCGAGCCGGTCACCAGCACACCCTCGACGACGGACTCCATCCGCAGGTCCAGCTCGAGCGGCTGGCCGGCAGGGATGGCGATCACGTCGGTGCCGAGGTCTTCTGGCGCCTCGACCGACAGCGTCCGCGTGACCATGGACCCCGGACGCCGACCGAGGTCCTTGATGTCGAACACCAGGGGCAGGCGTGGGTCGAGGCGGTTCATGGCTCCAGAAACTGTGTGTGTGCCGAGTGGGCTCGGGCCACGTCACGTGGACGTAGACCGACGCCAGAGATTACCGGAGGGGCACCCTTCTGCCCAAATGCGGGGTCGGGGCGGCTGCCCGCGAGCGACCGGCTCAGGCCTCCGGCACTCGGCCGGAGCGGGCGACCAGGGCCTCCAGCACGGCGTCCGGGACGAGCCCGGTGACGTCGCCGCCGAGGCCGGAGACCTCCTTGACCAGCGAGCTGGACACGTGCGCGAACTCGGGGTCGCCCGGGAGGAACACGGTCTCCACCCCCGTGAGGTGGCGGTTCATCAGGGCCATCGGCAGCTCGTAGGCGAAGTCGGTGTCACCGCGCAGGCCCTTGACGATGGCCTGGGCCCCGACCTGCCGGCACACGTCGACCAGCAGGACGCGCGCGAACGGCTCGATCCGGATGTTGGGCAGGTGCGCCAGGGCCCGGCCGAGCAGGTCGACGCGCTCCTCGACCCCGAACATGCCGCGCTTGGCGGGGTTGTGCAGCACGGCAACCACCACCTCGTCGTACAGGGCCGCGGCGCGGGCGACCACGTCGACGTGACCGAGCGTGACCGGGTCGTAGGAGCCGGGGCACACGCACCGTCGCAGGGTCGTCACGGGCGCGAACCTAGCAGCGCGATGCCGGTGCTCACTCCTCCGAGTCGTCGCAGCTTGCCCTGGCGCCGGTCGCGCTCGACGATCCGCCGGACGTTCTCGACCTCGCCGGCACCGTCGTCCAGGAGCTTGCTGCGGGCGCCGGCGAACGCCCGACCGAGCCGCTCGCGGGTCGACGCGTCGACGTCGGTGCGGGCCGGGTTGAGGATGGTCTGCTCCTCCTCGCCGATGTGGTGGTTGAGGGCGGTCGCCAGGTCCTCGACCGCGTCGTCGAACTTCTGGGTGTCGGTCGCACGGCACTCCAGCAGGGCCAGCAGCGCCTCGTTGCCCTCGGCGTGCTCGTGCTCGCCGTGCTCGGCCTCGTCGGTGCCGATGGCGTCCTTGCGGACGAGCGCGGTGTAGACCTCGGCCTCCTCGGCCTCGCCGTGGGCGATCAGCACGGCGGCCAGGGCAGCACGGGCGGCCTCACGGTCGGCCGTGGCGTCGCGCAGCTGGCGCAGCAGGTCCTCGAAGAGGCGGTGGTCGTCGAGGATGAGGTCGACGACGTCGCCGGCGGTCGGGCGCGGGATGTAGAGGTCGGTCATGGCGCCCAGCATCCCCTGCCGCCCCGGCGCCACGCACCTCGGGGCCCGGCCGCGTCCCCGCCCCGGCACACTGCCGCGGCACGGCCTCCGGCCGGGTCAGGCCACCTCGGGCGGGCCGGCGACGTCGGCGAACCACATCGTCGTCTCGCCGTACCGGCGCTCCACCGTCGCCGAGAGCCCGTCCGGCCACCGCGGCTCGGGTGAGCGGGCCGAGCGCTCGACGACGACCAGGGCCTCGGGCTGGAGCCACGTGCCCTCGACCAGCGCCCGCAGCACCGCCGCGAGCTGCGTCCTCGGTCACGTCGTACGGCGGGTCGAGCAGCACCAGGTCGAACCGGTCCTGCGGCTGCGGCGCGGCCGCCAGCGCGCGCTCCACCGGCTCCGCCCGGACGCTGGACCCCGGGCAGCACGTCGGCCAGCGACGCGGCGTTGCGGCGGATCACCGCGGCGGCCGGGCGCGCCTGCTCCACGAGCACGACCGCGGCGGCACCCCTGCTGGCGGCCTCGAGCCCGAGCGCGCCGGACCCGGCGTAGAGGTCCAGCACCCGGGCGCCCTGCAGCACGTCGAGGTGCTCGAGCCGGGAGAACAGCGCCTCGCGGACCCGGTCGCTGGTCGGCCGGGTGGCGCTGCCGGGCGGTGCCTGGATCCGGCGGCCGCCGGCGCGGCCGGAGATGATGCGGGTCACGGCGTGGTCATCCTCGTTCCAGGTAGGCGGCCTGCTCCTCGTCGAGCGCGGAGGCGACGAGCTCGCGCAGGACCGGGTGCCGCTCCAGCTTCGGGTCGGCGCTGACGATCGCGAACGCGTCGTCGCGCGCCTGCAGGATCAGGTCCTCGTCGCGCAGCAGCCGCAGCAGCCGCAGCTGCGAGCGGCCACCGCTCTGCCGCGCGCCGAGCACGTCACCCTCGCGGCGCTGCTCGAGGTCGAGCCTGGCGAGGGCGAACCCGTCGGTCGTCCCGGCGACCGCCTCCAGCCGCTCCAGCGCCGGACCCGGCTCGGTCTCGGTCATCAGCAGGCACAGCCCGGGCGCCTGCCCGCGACCGACCCGGCCGCGCAGCTGGTGCAGCTGGGAGACGCCGAACCGCTCGGCGTCCATGATCACCATGACGGTGGCGTTGGGGACGTCGACGCCGACCTCGATCACCGTGGTGGAGACGAGGACGTCGACCTCCCCCGCGGTGAACGCGCGCATGACCGCGTCCTTGTCCTCGGCCGCCATCCGCCCGTGCAGCACCTCGACCCGCAGGCCCTCGAGGGCCGGCTCGGCCCGCAGGTCGCGCACGACACCGACGACGCTGCGCAGCTCGCGCGGGCTGTCCACCTGGCCGTCGTCCCCGGGCTCCCCCGGCTGCCACTCCTCCTCGTCGACGGCGCCCGCGGCGGGGAGGGCCTCGCCGGCCTCGCCGTTCTCGTCGTCGCCGATCCGCGGGCACACGACGTAGGCCTGGTGTCCCTGGCGCACCTCCTCGGCCACCCGCTGCCAGGTCCGCTGCACCCACCGCGGGTTGACGGCCGGCACGACGTGCGAGGCGATCGGCGACCGGCCGCGCGGCAGCTCGGTGAGCGTGGAGGTCTCCATGTCACCGAACACGGTCATCGCGACGGTGCGCGGGATCGGTGTGGCCGTCATCACGAGCACGTGCGGGGGCTGGTTCCCCTTGCTGCGCAACGCCTCCCGCTGCTCGACACCGAACCGGTGCTGCTCGTCGACCACGACGAGACCGAGGTCGAAGAACGACACGTGCTCCTGGATCAGCGCGTGGGTGCCGATCACGACGCCCGCGTCGCCCGAGGCCACGTCCAGCAGAGCCTTGCGGCGTACGGCGGTGGGCTGGCTCCCGGTCAGCAGCACGACCCGGGTGCCGACCTCGCTGCCGCCGAGCATGCCGCCCTCGGCGAGGTCACCGAGCATGGCGCAGATGGAGCGGTGGTGCTGTGCGGCAAGGACCTCCGTGGGTGCCAGCAGCGCGGCCTGGCCGCCGGAGTCGATGACCGACAGCATCGCCCGCAGCGCGACGATCGTCTTGCCCGAGCCGACCTCACCCTGCAGCAGCCGGTGCATCGGGTGCTCCTGGGCCAGCTCGCCGGCGATCTGCTCGCTGACGGCGACCTGGCCCGCGGTCAGCTCGAACGGCAGCCGCTGGTCGAACGACTCGAGCAGACCGCCCGGACGCGGACGGCGCGGCGTGGTGCGCACCTCGTCGTTGGCCCGCCGCCGCTGGGCGAGCACCGCCTGCACGGTGAACGCCTCGTCGTAGCGCAGCCGGTGCTCGCCGCGGTGGACGTCCCCGCGGTTCCTGGGCAGGTGGACCAGCCGGTAGGCCTCGAGCAGGCCGTCCAGCGCCCGCTCGCGGCGCACCTCGCCCGGCACCGGGTCGTCGATGTCGTCGAGGTGGTCGAACACGATCCGCATGGACTTGGTGATGGCCCACGAGTCGAGCTTGGGCACGGCGAGGTAGACCGGCACCAGACCCCCGGCGTAGACCCCGAGCGCGGCGTCGGTGTCGTCGCTGTCGAACAGCTCGTAGTTGGGGTGCGCGAGCTGCCAGGTCGAGTGGTAGCGCTGCACCTTGCCGGCGAACAGCCCGGTGCGTCCCGGCACCAGGCGCTCCACGTGGCCGTAGGGCTTGAAGAACGTCAGCGTCATGTCGTGGGTGCCGTCGGTCACGGTGACCGTCAGCATCATCCCCCGGCGCTGCCGCATCGGCCGGGTCGTCGCCGTCTTCACCGTCGCCACCAGCACGGTGTACTCGCCCTCGTGCAACGTGCTGAGGTCGGTCGTGGTCGCCGGGTCGAGGTAGCGGCGCGGCAGGAACCCGAGCAGGTCGGCGACGGTGTGCAGGTCCCGCGGCGGAGGCGAGCTTCTTGGCGGTCGGGCCGCCGAGCAGCCGGTCGAGCGGCGTGCTGAGGTCGGCCACGTCACTCCACCCCCAGCAGCAGCGGGTAGGTGGCCTGCCCGCCGTGGATGACCGACGCCTCGACGTCGCGGCGGCGGGTGTGCGCCGCGGCCGCGATGGCACCGCCCAGCCCGGGCGGCGCGTCCTCGCCCGTCACCACGGTGAGCAGCTCGCCGCCGCTGCCGAGGAGCCGGTCGAGCACCTCGACCCCGACCCGGACCAGGTCGCTGCCCACGACGACGATCTCGCCGTCGACCAGCCCGAGGACGTCGCCCTGGTGGCACGGCCCGGCGTCGGTCAGGGCGTCACGGCTGGCCACGGTGACCGCGCCGTGACGGGTGGCGGCCGCGGCGCTGCTCATCGCGAGCAGGTTGCCGGCCGGGCCGCGCCGAGGGGTCGAAGACGGCGAGCGCGGCCACGCCCTGCACCACCGCTCGCGCGCGCACGACGTGGACCTCGATGCCCTCGTCGGCGGCGGCCCGGGCCGCGGCCTCGGCCGCGAGCTGGGTGTCGCTGTCGTTGGGCAGGACGATGACCGACAGGGCGTGCACGGCGCGGATCTCGTCCAGGATCTGCCCCGCGGACGCCCGCCGGCCCGGCGCGCTGCGGACCACCCCGGCGCCCGCGGCGCGGAAGATGTCGGCCAGGCCCTCACCGGGCGCGCAGGCCACGACCGCCACCGGGGTGACCGGGTCGGACCCGCGCCGTCCCCGCTGCTCGGCCAGGTGGGTGACCCGGATCCGGTGCGGGCGCCCGGCCTCGACACCGGCCTCGAGGGCCGCCCCGACGTCGTCGACGTGGACGTGGACGTTCCAGAGGTCGGGGCCGCCCACGACCAGCAGCGAGCTCCCGAGCCCGTCGAGCACCTGGCGCATCGTCTCCACCTGCGCGGGGGCGCTGTCCGAGAGCAGGAACATCACCTCGTACGACGGGCCGTCGTCCTCACCGTCGCCGTCGCCGGGCACGGCCGTGGACGGCGCCCACCGCGGGCGGCCGAGCTCGCCGAGGTCGCCGGCCCCGCCTCTCCGCGGACCGCCATGGCGGTCATGGCGGTGCCCCCGTGCCCCCGCGCCGGAGATGACGTGCACCAGGGACTCCAGGACCAGGACGTAGCCGGCGGCACCGGCGTCGACGACGCCGGCACGGGTCAGGGCGGGCAGCTGCGCGGTCGTGGCGTCCAGGGCCTCGCGCGCAGCGCCGAGGGCGGCGGCGGCGACGTCGTACAGGCCGGCGTCGGGGTCGGTCGCGACACCTGCTCCGCCGCCGTGGCGGCCTCGGTGGCCACGGACAGGATGGTGCCCTCGACCGGGCGGGTGACGCTCGCCCGCGCCAGGTCGCTGGCCCGCCGCAGCGCGCGGGCCAGGGTCCGGCCGTCCACGCCCTCCCCACGGTCCGACGCCTGGCCGACGACCTCGCTGAGCCCCCGCACGAGCTGGCTGAGGATCACCCCGGAGTTGCCGCGGGCCGCGAGGAGCGTGGCTCGGGCCAGGCTGTCGGCGTCGCGCGCGAGGTCGGGTGAGGTGCGGGTGGCCGGCTCGCCGGTGCCGCCGGCGTCGCCACGGACGGCGTCGAGCGCGGCGTCCAGGGTGAGGTAGAGGTTGGTGCCGGTGTCGCCGTCCGGGACGGGGAAGACGTTGAGGGCGTCGATCTCGCCGCGTCGCGCGGCGAACACCGCGCGGGTGGTCAGGGCCCAGCGCCGGGCCGCGAGCGCGTCGAGTCGCTCGAGGCGATGCTGCCGCTGGTCGTCCTCACGCACGTCCGCCACCTCCTCCTGGTCCTGCGGTGAGGCTAACGGGCAGCCGGCACCTGCCGTGCCCACCGGGCCGCGTTTTGGCGGCGGCCGTCGCACCGGCTACTCTTGACCGGTTCCCCCTGGTCGGTGTGGTGATCATGCCTGCCACGGGCCCAGGATCTGTTCATCATCGAATTCAGGAGATACCCGTGGCTGCCAACTGCGACGTCTGCGGCAAGGGACCGAGCTTCGGTCACAACATCTCGCACTCGCACCGCCGCACCAAGCGTCGCTGGAACCCCAACATCCAGCGGGTCAAGGCTCTGGTCGGTGCTGCGGGTGTGACCCCGAAGCGTCTCAATGTCTGCACCTCGTGCCTCAAGGCCGGGAAGGTCAAGCGCTGACCGCGTTCGACTGACCGGCACACCGAAGCCGACCTCCCCCGTGGAGGTCGGCTTCGCCGTTCCCGGGGCCATGGACGGCGACGGACCGCGACGGACCGGAAGGCGAGCCACGGCCCCAGCCGGTGAGCGCGACTGTCCCCCTTGGTCGCTCACCCGCCGAAGTGGTCCCATCCCCCGCCGGGCCCCTGGAGGACACCGCCGACGGTGACGCCGGCGCCGGTCACCACCCGGCCCAGCGGGCGCCACCCCGGCGGCAGCGCGGTGCCGGCGGGGAAGCAGGCCAGCAGCGAGTGCTCCTCGCCGCCGGTGAGGACGCACCGCCGCGCCTCCTGCTCGCCGACGGCCGGCGCCAGCGCCGCCACGTCGCCGGCCAGCAGCGCCGGGTCGAGGTCGAGGCCGACGCCGCTGGCCCGCGCGATCCGGCCCGCGTCGCGGACCAGCCCGTCGCTGACGTCCAGCATCGCCGTGGCCCCGGCCACCGCGGCGGCCCGGCCCGCCGCCAGGTCCGGCGTCGGGCGTCGGTGGTAGTCCACGAGGCAGCGGCCACGGTCGGCCTCCCCGCGTTCGAGCAGCAGCCACCCGGCCCCCGACCGTCCGAGGCTGCCCGCGATCGCGACGACGTCACCGGCCCGGGCCCCCGACCGGAGCACCGGTTCCCGGCCCTCCAGGTCCCCGAGCGCCGTGGCCGACACGACCAGGGTGCCCTCCGGCGCGGAGGACAGGTCACCGCCGACGACCGGCACCCCGGCCGCCCGGGCCGCCTCACCCAGGCCCGCGGCGAAGTCCTCCACCCAGGCCAGCGTCGTCGCCGGCTCGGCGATCAGGGTGACCAGCAGCCCGGTGGGCACCCCACCCATCGCGGCGATGTCGGCGCAGTTCTGCGCCACCACCTTGGCACCGACGTCGGCGCCGGAGGACCACTCGTCGCGCCAGTCCCGCTGGCGCACCATGGCGTCGGTCGTGGCGAGCACGCTGCGCCCGGGCGCGGCGACCAGGGCGGTGTCGTCACCCGGTCCGAGGATCACCCCGGGGCCGCCCGGCAGGTGCGGGAAGATCCGCGCCAGCAGCTCCTCCTCACCGACGCCGGCCAGCGTCTGGAGCGGGTCAGGGCCCGGCATGTGACCTCCTGTGGGACGGGACGTGCACGGGCACGGTAGCGTCTGCCACGGCCGGGCCCCAGGACCGGTGCAGCACACAGCAGCTCGCTCGGGGCATCCGCCCCACAATCTCCCCGTGGAGGCATCGTGGTGGTCCAGGCCTACATCCTCATCCAGACCGAGGTCGGCAAGGCGGCGACGGTCGCCGAGCAGATCGCCAGCATCTCCGGCGTCACGCTCGCCGAGGACGTGACCGGCCCCTACGACGTCATCGCGCGCGTCGAGGCCCGCAACGTCGACGAGCTCGGCAAGCTGGTCATCGCCAAGATCCAGGACGTCCCCGGCATCACCCGCACGCTCACGTGCACCGTCGTCCACGTCTGAGCCGCTCTCCCAGCGGTACGACGCCGCACGGCGGCCCTGCCCGGACGGCGCCACGCCGCGCCGTCCGGGCGGCGCCGCTCCTCCTCGTGGCCGCGCTCTGCCCGCTGCTGGGCTCGTGCGCGTCCGGGGTGCAGGTCGCCGTCCCCGCGGGTGCCTCGTCGGCGGCGTGCGCGGCAGCGGCCGCCCAGTGGCCGGTGACCGTCGGCGGCCACCGGGCGGTCGACACCGATCCCACCGACCCCGCCGTGCGGGCCTGGGGCGACCCGGCGGTGATCGCCCGCTGCGGGCTTCCCGAGCCGGGGCCGACAACCGACCAGTGCCTCGGTGTCAGCGGCGTGGACTGGGTCGCCCACCGCCTCAGCGACGGGGTGCGCTTCACCACCTTCGGCCGTTCACCGGCCATCGAGGTGCTGGTGCCCTCGGCGTACGCCCCCGAGCCGCTGCTGCTGCCGGCGTTCGCCAAGGCGGCCGCGGCGATCCCGCAGGGCAGCCGGCACTGCAGCTGAGCCACCCGGCGGTCGGCCGCGCCGGCGACGCCCGGGCGGCCCTCAGCGCAGGCCGGTCCGCCGCTGCAGGGCCAGCTGGATGAGCTCGTCGATCAGCTCGGGGTAGTCCAGGCCCGAGGCGGCCCACATCCGCGGGTACATCGAGTGCGGGGTGAACCCGGGCATCGTGTTGATCTCGTTGAGGACCACCTCGCCGCTCTCGGTGTAGAAGCAGTCGACCCGGGCCAGCCCCTCGCAGCCCGCCGCCTCGAACGCGGCAGCGGCCACGCGGCGTACCTCGGCGGCGGCCTCCGGCGGCAGGTCGGCCGGGCAGGACAGCTGCACGTCGGCCTCGGCGAGGTACTTGGCCTCGAAGTCGTAGAAGTCGTGCCCCCGGACCACCGCGATCTCACCGAGCTCGCTGGTGCGCGGGGCGGCGCCGTCGCGGCCCTGCAGCACGGCGCACTCGATCTCGCGACCGACGATCGCGGCCTCGACCACGACCTTGGGGTCGTGCTCGCGCGCGGCCTCGATGGCGGCCTGCAGGTCCTGCGGCTCGGTGACCTTGGTGATGCCCATGCTCGACCCGGCGCGGGCCGGCTTGACGAACACCGGCCAGCCGAGCGAGGCCACGGCGTCCATGGCCGCCGCCGGGTCCTGCTGCCACTGCCGGTCGCTGATGACGACGAACGGGCCGACCGGCAGGCCGTGGCCGGTGAAGACGAGCTTCATGTAGTGCTTGTCCATCATCGACCGCGGACGCGAGCACGCCGGACCCGACGTAGCGGATGTCCGAGAGCTCGAGCATGCCCTGCAGCGTGCCGTCCTCACCGAACGGCCCGTGCAGCAGCGGGAACACGACGTCGACCTCGCCGAGCTCGCGCGGCGGCTGCCCGGCCTCGAGCACCGTCAGCGCCCGCTCGGTGGTGCTCAGCGGGACGAGCACCCCGGCCCCGCTGCCGTCGACCTCCGGGACGTGGCCGGGCGCGAGCTCGAGCCGCTCCGGCTCGTCGGCGACGAGGACCCAGCGCCCGTCCTTGGCGATGCCGACGGGCACCACCTCGTAGGCCTCGCGGTCGATCGCCCGCAGCACACCGGCCGCGGTGGCGCAGGAGACGGCGTGCTCGGAGGAGCGGCCGCCGAAGACGAGGGCGACGCGGGGGCGGTGGCCGGCGGGGCCGGGCTCTGGGCTGTGGGGCGTGTCAACGGTGCTCATCGCCACGTGACCCTATCGCCCGCCATCCGGCCGCCGGCGCACGCGCGCCGGTGCTGCGCCTAGCCTGTGCGCGTGGACCACCTGCACCCCGACGACCTCGCCCCCGCCTCGATCCTGGTCTCGGCCGGCCGCCAGCCGCGCGTGCCCGGAGCCGGGCTCAACGCGCCCGCTGGAGCTGACCTCGACGTACGTCGCCGACGGCCCGGTCAACTACGCCCGTGGCGGCAACCCGACCTGGACGGCGTTCGAGGACGCGCTCGGGGCGCTCGAGGGCGGCGCGGCCCTGGTGTTCGCCTCGGGCATGGCGGCGATCGCCGCGGCCCTGTCGCTCGCCCCCGAGGGCGGTGTCGTCGTCGCGCCGACCCACGCCTACAACGGCACCGGGGTGATCCTGCAGGACCTCGCCGCCGCCGGGCGGATGACCGTACGGCGGGTCGACATCAGTGACACCGCGGCCGTCACCGCGGCCCTGCAGGGGCGCGGACCTGCTCTGGGCGGAGTCCCCGACCAACCCGATGCTGGAGGTGGCCGACCTGCCGACCCTCATCGCGGCCGCTCACGAGCAGGGCGCGACCGTGGTCGTGCGACAACACCTTCGCCACTCCCCTCGGCCAGCAGCCGCTGGCGCTGGGCGCCGACGTGGTGATGCACTCGGTGACCAAGTTCCTCGCCGGGCACTCCGACGTCATCCTGGGCGCCACCGTGACGGCGGACACCGACGCCGGCCGGGCCGCGTACGAGCGGCTGTCCCACCACCGGCTGATCCACGGCGCGATCGCCGGACCGATGGAGACCTGGCTGGCCCTGCGCGGCATGCGCACCATGCACCTGCGGGTCGAGCGCGCCAGCGCCAACGCGGCCGACCTCGCCGGACGCCTGGCCGGCCACCCGTGCGTGCAGCGGGTCCGCTACCCCGGCCTCGGCGCGATCGTCGCGATCGAGGTGCCCGGCGGCGCCGAGGGTGCCGAGCGGGTCGCGTCGGCGACCCGGCTGTGGACGCACGCCACCAGCCTCGGCGGGGTCGAGTCGCTGATCGAGCGGCGGCGCCGGCACGCCTCCGAGCCGCTCACGGTGCCGGAGAACCTGCTGCGCCTCAGTGTCGGGGTCGAGGACGTCGACGACCTGTGGCGCGACCTGGCGTCGGCCCTGTCGACGCTGGGCGGCGACGGGACCGCACGCGGCTGAGGCCGGTCCCGGTCGCCCGGCCTCAGGCGCCGGCCCGGCCGTCAGGTCGTCTCGGCCTTGCGGGCCCGCGACATGAGGATCTCGGCCACCTTCGAGGGGCTGGCGCCGTCATGGACGATCGCGACGACGTTCTCGACGATCGGCACGTCGACGCCGTTGTCGCGGGCCAGCTCGAGGATCGCCTCGCAGGACTTCACGCCCTCGGCGGTCTGCCGGGTGACCGCGACCACCTCCTGCAGCGACATGCCGCGACCGAGGTTGACCCCGAACGTGTGGTTGCGCGAGAGCGGTGACATGCACGTGGCGATGAGGTCCCCCACCCCGGCCAGCCCCGCGAAGGTCGCCGGGTCGGCGCCGAGCGCCACGCCCAGCCGGGCGGTCTCGGCCAGGCCACGGGTGATGATCGTGGCCTTGGTGTTGTCGCCCATGCCCATGCCCTCGGCCATCCCGACGGCCAGCGCGACGACGTTCTTCACCGCCCCGCCCAGCTCGGTGCCGATCACGTCGGTGTTGGTGTAGGGCCGGAAGTACGACGTCGCGCACGCCTCCGCGACCAGCTCCGCGGTGGCCGGGTCGACGCTGGCCACCACCGACGCCGCCGGCTGGTGGGCGGCGATCTCGCGGGCCAGGTTGGGGCCCGACACCACCGCCACCCGCTCGGGCGGCACACCCCCGGCCTCGGTGATGACCTCGCTCATGCGCTTGGTGGTGCCCAGCTCGACCCCCTTCATCAGGAGACGATGACGGCGTCGGCCGGCAGCAGGTCGGCCCAGACCGCGAGGTTGGCCCGCAGCGTCTGCGACGGCACTGCCAGCACCACGATCTCGGCCCCGTCGACCGCCTCGGCCGGGTCGGTCGTGGCCGAGACGGCATGGGGCAGCACGAGGTCGGGCAGGTAGTCGGTGTTGACGTGCCGTGGGTGATCTGGTCGACCACCTCGGCGCGTCGTCCCCACATCCGCACCTCGGCCCCGGCGTCGGCGAGGATCGCGGCGTAGGCGGTCCCCCAGCTGCCGGTGCCGAACACGGCTGCGCGCCTCATCGTTGGGGTCCTCTCAGTCGGGGCAGGCGCGGTCGACGCCTGTGGTCGGGTGGCTTCCACCGTGCGCGCCGCGCGGGTCGCCGGTCTCGGCGAGGCCGGCCCGGCGGGTGTCGAACCGCTCAGCCGGGGCGTGCTCGCCGCGGATCTGCTCCAGCAGCGCGGTGATCGCATCGAGCAGCCGCTCGGTGGCCTCGCCCAGCACGGCCCGGTCCAGCGGCTTGCCCTGCAGGTCCGAGAGGTCGACCGGGGGGCCGGCCCACACGTGCATCGTCTTGCGCGGCAGGAGCCGCACGCGCCGGCGGTACGGCGCGAGGATCTCCTGCGGGCCCCACTGCGCCACGGGGATCAGTGGGCACCCGGTGGTCAGCGCGACCCGGGCGGCCCCGGTCTTGCCGGTCATCGGCCACAGGTCGGGATCGCGGGTCAGGGTGCCCTCAGGGAAGATCGGGACGCACTTGCCCTCGTGCACCGCGTCCACCGCGGCCCGGAACGCCTCGGCCGCCTGGGTGCTGCGGCGGTAGACGGGGATCTGCTCGGCGTGCGTGAGCATCCGGCCGAGCACGGGGATGCGAAAGACGCTCTCCTTGGCAAGGAAGAACGGCGGGTGCCCGTTGTCGTAGAGGAAGTGGGCGAACGCGATCGGGTCGACGTAGGAGAGGTGGTTGGGGCTGACCACGAACCCGCGTCCGCGGGGCAGGTGCTCGGCGCCGCGCCAGTCCCGGCGCGTCAGCGGCTGCATCAGCATCCGCAGGAGGGCCGCAACGAACCGGTAGGACCACGGCAGCTGCCGATCCGGGCGTATCCGCCGCACACTGTCTCCTTCGCCGTGGCTGGTGCCAGCCGCGCCGGCCCGTGTGCCGACCCATCCGTGTGCCGGTCATCTTCGCCGCCCGGCGGGGTCGGTGTCGAGGCAGGCGCGCCCAGCCTGAGACGATCATCGAGATGAGCGACCCAGACAACGCCACCTGGCGGATCGTGGTGCCGGTCAAGGGCTCCTCGGCCGCCAAGAGCCGGTTGCACCCGCCACCGGGCGTCCGGCGTGCCGACCTGGCGCACGCGTTCGGCCTCGACACGATCACCGCCGTGACGCAGACCGTGCCGCCGCGGCAGGTGCACGTGGTCACCGCCGACCTCCCGACCCGGGACTTCGCCACCGCGCTGGGCGCCCAGGTGGTCGACGATCCCGGCGGCGGGCTCAACGCCGCCATCCTCGCCGGTCTCGAGCAGCTCTCGGCCGAGGCGCAGGACGGTCCCTGTGCGGTCCTGCTCGGGGACCTGCCGACCCTGACCCCGGGGGCGCTGTCGGCCGCGCTGCTGGCCTGCGGCGACCACCGCACCGCGTTCGTGCCCGATGCCGAGGGGACGGGAACGGTGCTCCTCGCCGCGCGCTCGCTGCAGGACCTGGCGCCCGCGTTCGGGTCCGGCTCGGCGCGGACCCATGCACGGACCAGCACCCGCCTGGATCTCGACCTGGCCCTGCTGCGCTCGGACGTCGACGACGACGTGGCGCTGCGCCGGGCGGTGGGCCTCGGGGTCGGAGCACACACCGCTGCGGTGCTCACCTGCGCCGGCGCACCACTAGCCTGATCCCATGCAAGCCAGCGTGCACCGCTTCGACGACCACAGCGGATCCGGGAGCGTGCTGCTCGACGACGGCCGCGAGCTGCGCTTCGAGGGCGCGGTCTTCGACGCCAGCGGGCTGCGCCACGTGCGACCGGGACAGCGGCTCTCGATCGAGACCTCCGAGGACGTCGTGACCCGGCTGTGGATCGTCGGCGTCGGTCCGGACCAGCCGATCCGCTGAGCCCGGAGACCTGTCGGGTCATCCGGTCAGCGGTCACGCCGTCCGGGAGCAGCGGAAAGGGGCGGCACCCTCGGGTGCCGCCCCTTTCCGGTGACGCAGTCCGGCGGTCAGGCCTTCTTGGCCGTACGGCGGGTGGCCGTCTTCTTCGCGGGAGCCGCCTTCTTGGCGGTCGTGGTCCGCGCGGACGCAGCGGCCTTGGCGGGGGTCGCCTTCTTGGCGGTCGCCTTGGTCGCGGTCGTCTTGGTCACGGTCGCCCTGGTCGCGGCGGCCTTGGTGGTGGCGGCCTTGGTGGCCGGTGCGGCCTTGCGGGCCGTGGCGCGGGCCGGGGCCGCCTTGGTGGCAGCGGCCGTCTTGCGCGTGGTGGTCCGTGCCGCCGGCGCCGTCTTCGTCGCGGCCGCCCGGGCCGGGGTCGTGGCCTTCGTGGCGGTCTTCCTGGTCGCCGTGGTCCGAGGCGTCGTCGCCTTGGTCGCGGCAGCCGTCTTGGTCGCAGCAACCTTGGTCGCAGCGGCCTTCGTGGCCGTCTTGCGGGCCGGAGCGGCCTTCGTGGCCGCGGCCGTCTTGGTGGCGGCGGTCTTGGTGGCGCCGTCTTGGTCGCAGCCGTCTTGGTCGCAGCCGTCTTGGTCGCAGCGGCCTTCGTGGCCGTCTTGCGCGCCGGGGCCGCCTTCTTGGCGGTGGTGGTGGTGCCGGCCGCACGGCTCCCGGCCGCGGCGCGGGCGCCCGCGACCGTCGTCTTGGGCAGCTGGCGCGGGTCGGCGACGACCATGCGGAACGCGGTGCCGGCCTTGAACTTCGGGACCGCGGTCTTCTTGATCTTCACGGTCTCGCCGGTGCGCGGGTTACGGCCGGTGCGGGCGGCGCGGGCGGCCTTCTCGAACGTGCCGAAGCCGGTGATGCCGACCTTGCCGCCCCGGGCCACCTCGCGGATGATGACGTCGAGGACAGCCTCCAGCGCCTCTGCAGCAGCCTTCTTGCCGCCGAGGCGCCCTTCGAGCGCTTCGACCAGATCTCCCTTGTTCACGGTTTTCCCCTCCAGAGGAAAGAGTCGCCGGGTTCGTGCCCGACGTGTGGCGCTGTCGGGCTGGCGCCCGACCTGGAGACGACGTTAGGCCCCCGAGCACGCCGAGTCCACCACAGAACCCCTCGGATACGTTGTGTCGCAACGGCTTTCAAGGCCTCCAGAGGGCCCCGGCCGGGTCGGGGGGCCGCCTCGGGCGGCCAACCGTCTGACCTGCGACGATGCAGTCGACCATCCTTCAGTCACGACGAGTAGCGTTGTCGCGCAACGTCTTTCACGGAGGGGTGCTGAGGCTGCGTCGGGCCGTCAGGCTGCGGCAACCCCGGTGACGGGTCCCCGCGGACGGCATGACGGGGCGCCCGCCAGCGGCGGGCGCCCCGTTCGGAAAAAAAATTTGTGGGTAGCGGCCGTGTCGCGCCCCCTGGCGCGGCTCAACCAGCGGTGACGGTGGGCTTCCAGGCCGGCCGGGACGCCTCGTAGGCCGTGACCGCGGCCTCGTGCCGCAGGGTCAGACCGATGTCGTCGAGGCCCTCGAGCAGCCGCCAGCGGATGTAGTCGTCGACCTGGAACGGGGCGACGATGTCCTTGGCCGTGATGGTGCGGCTGCGCAGGTCCACGGTCACCTCGGTCCCCGGCTCGGTCTCCAGCAGCTTCCACAGCAGCTCGACGTCAGCCTGGTCCGCCTGCGCCGTCAGCAGACCCGCCTTGCCACTGTTGCCGCGGAAGATGTCGGCGAAGCGCGAGGAGATGACAACCCTGAAGCCGTAGTTCATCAGGGCCCAGACCGCATGCTCGCGCGACGAGCCGGTGCCGAAGTCGGGCCCGGCCACCAGGACCGAGCCGGCGGCGTAGTGCGGGTTGTTCAGGACGAAGGTCTCGTCGCCCCGCCAGGCCGCGAACAGCCCGTCCTCGAAGCCGGTGCGGGTCACCCGCTTGAGGTACTCGGCCGGGATGATCTGGTCGGTGTCGACGTTGCCTCGGCGCAGGGGCACACCGATGCCCGTGTGGGTCGTGAACGCGTCCATGACGGGTTTCCCTTCGGTCTCAGAGGTCGGCGGGGCTGGACAGGGTGCCGCGCAGCGCGGTGGCAGCCGCGACGAGCGGGCTGACCAGGTGCGTGCGGCCGCCCTTGCCCTGGCGTCCCTCGAAGTTGCGGTTGGAGGTCGAGGCGCTGCGCTCCCCCGGTGCCAGCTGGTCGGGGTTCATGCCCAGGCACATCGAGCAGCCGGCGAGGCGCCACTCGGCGCCGGCCTCGAGGAAGACGGTGTCGAGGCCCTCGGCCTCGGCCTGCAGCCGCACCCGCGCCGAGCCGGGGACGACGAGCATCCGCACGCCCTCGGCGACCCGCCGGCCCTTGACGACCTCGGCGACGGCCCGCAGGTCCTCGATCCGGCCGTTGGTGCACGACCCGACGAAGACGGTGTCGACCGCGATGTCCCGCAGCGGCGTGCCCGCCTCCAGCCCCATGTACTCCAGGGCCCGCGCGGCCGAGACCCGGTCGGACTCGTCGGCGTACGACTCGGGGTCGGGGACGCTCGCCGACAGCGGCAGGCCCTGACCGGGGTTGGTCCCCCAGGTGACGAACGGCGCGAGCTCGGCCGCGTCGAGGCGCACCTCGGCGTCGAAGACGGCGTCGTCGTCGCTGCGCAGCTGGGACCAGGCGGCCACCGCCGCGTCCCAGTCGGCCCCGGTGGGGGCGTGCGGGCGCCCCTGGAGGTAGTCGAAGGTCGTCTGGTCGGGAGCGATCATCCCGGCGCGGGCACCGGCTTCGATCGACATGTTGCAGACCGTCATCCGGGCTTCCATGGACAGCGCCTCGATGGCGCTCCCCCGGTACTCGAGGACGTAGCCCTGGCCGCCGCCCGTGCCGATCTTGGCGATCACGGCCAGGACGACGTCCTTGGCGGTGACCCCGACGGGCAGCTCGCCGTCGACGTTCACCGCGAGGGTGCGGAAGGGGTTGAGCGGCAGCGTCTGCGTGGCCAGCACGTGCTCGACCTCGCTCGTGCCGATCCCGAACGCCAGGGCGCCGAACGCGCCGTGCGTGGAGGTGTGGCTGTCGCCGCAGACCACGGTCATGCCCGGCTGGGTCAGCCCGAGCTGCGGGCCGACGACGTGCACGATGCCCTGGTCGACGTCGCCCATCGGGTAGAGCCGCACGCCGAACTCCTCGCAGTTGCGGCGGAGCGTCTCGACCTGGGTCTTGCTGACGAGGTCGGTGATCGGGCCCGGCGTCGTCGGGACGTTGTGGTCCTCGGTCGCGAGGGTCAGGTCTGGGCCGGCGGACCTTCCGGCCCTCCAGCCGCAGCCCGTCGAACGCCTGTGGGCTGGTCACCTCGTGCAGGAGATGGAGGTCGATGTAGAGCAGGTCGGGCTCGCCCTCGGCCCGGCGCACCACGTGCGCGTCCCACACCTTCTCGGCCAGCGTGCCTGCCATGTCCTGTCCTTCCGTCACCGCGTCGTGGCGTCCTGCATTCATCCCTGTCGCGAGGTTCGCGCACTTTCCCGCACCGGCGAACTTGCGTCTCAGGCAATGAGACGGCAATATCAGTGCATGGACAATTCTTCTGGCGTGGGCGTGCTGGACAAGGCCGCCATCGTGCTGGGCGCCCTCGAAGCCGGCCCGTCGACGCTGGCGCAGCTGGTCGGGGCCACCGGACTGGCCCGCCCGACGGCCCACCGGCTCGCCGTGGCCCTCGAGCACCACCGGCTGGTCTCGCGCGACATGCAGGGTCGGTTCGTCCTCGGCCCCCGCCTGGGCGAGCTCGCCTCGGCGGCCGGCGAGGACCGCCTGCTCGCTGCCGCCGGACCGGTGCTCGGCGCCCTGCGCGACCACACCAACGAGAGCGCCCAGCTGTTCCGCCGCCAGGGCGACCAGCGCATCTGCGTCGCGGCGGCCGAGCGACCGATGGGCCTGCGCGACTCCATCCCGGTCGGGGCGAACCTGTCGATGCTGGCCGGCTCCGCCGCCCAGGTGCTGCTCGCCTGGGAGGAGCCGGACCGCCTGCACCGGGGCCTGCAGGGCGCCAAGTTCACCGCCACCACCCTGTCCGGGGTCCGGCGCCGCGGCTGGGCCCAGAGCGTCGGCGAGCGCGAGCTCGGCGTGGCCTCGGTCTCCGCGCCCGTCCGCGGGCCGTCCGGGCGCGTCGTCGCCGCCGTGTCGATCTCCGGCCCGATCGAGCGCATCTCGCGCCAGCCGGGGCGGCTGCACGCCGCAACGGTGGTCGCCGGCGCCAACAAGCTCACCGAGGTGCTGCGCCGGGCCCAGCAGGCCCACCAGAGCGCCTGACGGCGGCCTCGCGCCCCCGCCACCAGCCGCAGCGCACGGCCGCGCCCTGAGGGCCCCGTGCGCGGCGGCTGCGGTGGTTCGCCCGGACGCACCCACGGCGGTGCCGTCGCGCCGTACGACGCGACGGGGGGCGCCTCGGCGCACCGATCGCCGGGCCCCGACGCACGAGCGTTGCTCCACCCACCCGCCCTGGTGAGTGTCGTCACACCACGCGGAGAACGCCCCGGGAACGAGCGAGGTCCCCGTCCGCAGTGGACGGGGACCTCGGTACTGCTCTGTAGCCCCGACGGGATTCGAACCCGCGCTACCGCCTTGAGAGGGCGGCGTGCTAGGCCGCTACACAACGGGGCCCTAGCTGGTGTCTCTCCGACCTGCGCTCGCGCGCTGTCGGCGGTGAAACCATACCGGCATCAGCCGGATTTCTCCGAATCGAGCCGCTTCCCGGAGGAAGCGGACGACCAGAGCTGGGGTACCAGGACTCGAACCTAGACTAACTGAACCAGAATCAGTCGTGCTGCCAATTACACCATACCCCATGGGGGTATCACCGCTCCAAATGCCTTGCGACACCTGGACGGTGAACCGAGGGGAGATACTACCGGCCTGTTCGCCGCGTTCCCAAATCGGCGGTCCCGGCCAGCACCCCGAGCACCTCCCCCAGGCTGCCGACGACGGGCACGCCGACGTCCGCGCCGTCCCAGCGGTGCCCCCGGTCCAGCCAGATGCCGAGCAGGCCCGCGTCACGGGCGGCCAGGGCGTCCACCACGAGATCGTCACCGACGTACGCCGTCCGTGCCGGCTCCGCGCCGAGCCGCTCGCAGGCGTGCAGGAACGCCCGCGGGTCGGGCTTGCCGAAGCCCAGCGTGTCGGTCGTCGCCACCACCGGGAACGCCCCGGTCAGTCCGAGCACCTCCAGCTTGTCGGTCGTGGCCCGGGCCGCGGAGTTGGTCAGCAGCCCCACCGGCACCGTGGACCGCCGGGCAGCCTCCAGCAGGGCGTGGACGTCCCCGAACAGGCGCAGGCTCGCGCGGAAGGCCGGCTGGTAGGCCACCTCGAACCGCCGGTGGGCGTCGTCCACCGGCGCGAGCCCGAGGACGGTGACGAGGTCGGCCACCCGGGCGGCCCGCATGGCCTCGAACGCCATCTCGCCGGCGGTGTAGCGACGGAACCACCCGCCCGGGTCGCGATGGAAGTGGACCCCCGCCCGGTGGTGCACCTCGGGCGGCTCGTGGGGCCACAGCGAGGCCGCCGCCGCGCCACCGGCGGCGACCATCGCGGCCCTCGTGTCGACGAGCGTGTCGTCGACGTCGAGGAGCAGCGCCCGGGGACCGGTGCCCATCGGCCCGTGCGCCCTCAGAGCGTGGCGCGCAGGGCCCGCAGGCGGGCCAGGGTGGACTCCCGGCCGAGGATCTCCATCGACTCGAACAGCGGCGGCGAGATGCGCTGACCCGAGACCGCCGTGCGCAGCGGCCCGAACGCGAGCTTGGGCTTCAGTCCCAGGCCCTCGATCAGCGCGGCACGCAGCGTGGCCTCGAGCTCGGCCGCCTGCCACGACGACAACGGCTCGAGCGCCGCCAGGGCGGCGTCCAGCACCTGCGGGGCGTCGTCCTTCAGCTGCGCCCGCGCGTCGTCGGCCACCGGCAGCGCGTCGTCGGCCAGGTAGAAGGGGGCCACCATCGGCGTGGCCTCGGACAGCACGTTGACCCGCGTCTGCACCAGGGCCGAGATGGCGGCGAGCAGGTCGAGCTGCTCGCCGGAGGGCTCGGCCGGCAGCACGCCGTCGCGCTGCAGGTAGGGCACCAGCCGGGCCGTGAAGTCCTCCGGTGCGAGCCGGCGGATGTGGTCGGCGTTGATCGCCTCGGCCTTCTTCTGGTCCCACCGCGCCGGGTTGGCGTTGACGTCGTGGATGTCGAACGCCGCCACCATCTCCTCCGGGGTGAAGAGGTCGTGGTCGTCGGCGATCGCCCAGCCCAGCGTGGCCAGGTAGTTGATCATTCCCTCGCGGATGAACCCGCGGTCGCGGTGCAGGAACAGGTTCGACTGCGGGTCGCGCTTGGACAGCTTCTTGTTGCCCTCACCGAGGACCAGCGGCATGTGCCCGAAGAACGGCACGCGGGTGGCGGCGCCGATGGCCACCAGGGCCCGGTAGAGGGCGATCTGGCGCGGTGTCGAGGACAGCAGGTCCTCGCCCCGGATGACGTGGGTGATGCCCATGGCGGCGTCGTCGACCGGGTTGACCAGCGTGTAGAGGGGGTCGCCCGTCGCACGGACGATCACGAAGTCGGGCACCGACCCGGCCTTGAACGTCACGTCGCCGCGGATCAGGTCGGTGAAGGTGATGTCCTCGTCGGGCATCCGCACCCGCAGCACCGGCAGGCGGCCCTCCGCGCGGAAGGCGGCCTTCTGCTCCTCGGTGAGGTCGCGGTCGGCGTTGTCGTAGCCCAGCTTCGGGTCGCGGCCGGCGGCGCGGTGACGGGCCTCGACCTCCTCGTTGCTGGAGAAGGACTCGTAGGCGAAGCCGGCGTCGAGCAGGTCCTGGGCCACCTTGACGTGCAGCGGGCGCCGCTCGCTCTGGCGGTAGGGCTCGTGCGGGCCACCGACGCCGGGGCCCTCGTCGTAGTCCAGGCCCAGCCAGCCCAGGGCGTCGACGATCTGGTCGAAGCTCTCCTGGCTGTCCCGGCTGGCGTCCGTGTCCTCGATCCGGAAGACGAACGTGCCACCGGTGTGGCGCGCGTAGGCCCAGTTGAACAGGGCGGCCCGGGTCAGGCCGACGTGCGGCGTGCCCGTGGGCGAGGGACAGAAACGGACCCTGACCGAGCTGCCGGAGGCTTCGGCGTGCTCGGAGTCGGTCTCGGGAGCGGCGTGCGGTGCGGTATCCATGATGGCGCCAGCCTATCGGCGAGCCTGGGACCGGACGCCGCTCCTCCCGGGGCCTCACGCCGCGGGCGGCCGGTCAGTCGCGGCGGATGAAGGGGTTGGACAGGGTGCCGATGCCCTCGATCTCGACCTCGACCCGCTGGCCGCTGACGACCGGGCCGACACCGGCGGGCGTGCCGGTCAGGATGACGTCGCCGGGCAGCAGCGTGAAGGCCTGCGAGGCGTGGGACACCAGGGTGGCGACGTCGTGCACCATGTCGGCGGTCGTGCCGTCCTGGACGACCTCGCCGTCGCGGCGGGTGACCAGCGACAGGTCGGAGACGTCGAGCTCGGTCTCGATCCACGGCCCGAGCGGGCAGAACGTGTCGAAGCCCTTGGCCCGCGCCCACTGCCCGTCGGCCCGCTGCAGGTCGCGGGCGGTGACGTCGTTGGCGCAGGTGTAGCCGTAGATGACGTCCTTGACCCGCTCGGGCGGCACGTCCTTGCAGATCCGGCGGATGACGACGGCGAGCTCGCCCTCGTAGTGCACCTCGGAGGTCTGGCGGGGCATCACCACGGGGTCGCCCGGGCCGACGACCGCGGTGTTGGGGATGAGGAACATCAACGGCTCGGCCGGCGGCTCGCCACCCATCTCGGCGGCGTGGTCGGCGTAGTTCTTGCCGATGCCGATCACCTTGCTGCGCGGGATGACCGGCGCCAGCAGCCGCACCTCCGACAGCGGCACCTGCACGCCGGTGGGCACCACCGGCTGGTAGAGCGGGTCACCCTGGATCTCGGCGACGAGCTCGTGCCCGGGATCCCCCTGGACGATGCCGTAGGTCGGGTCTTCACCTGTGGTGTATCTCGCTATGCGCACGGCACGAGGCTACCCACCGCCGCGTACCCTTTGACCCCGTGGTGGTGCGCGAGGTCCGTCAGGTCATGGAGCAGGAGTGGCGCAGCCTCGAACGCGCCCACGCCGCACGCGTCGACGCCCTCACCGCGGAGCACCTCACCCGCCGCGCGGACGCCCGCAGGCACCCGGTGGCCGACTTCCTCTTCACCTACTACTCCCACCGCCCGGCCCAGCTGCGCCGGTGGCACCCGGGGCCCGGGGTCGCCCTCGCCGGCGCCGTGGAGCGGTCGGACTGGCGCTTCTACCGATCCGACGGCGCCGTCGCCGTCCTCGACGTCGAGCAGCTGCTGGCCGCACGCGGGAGCTCGGTGCGGTTCATCCGCGACCTGCTGGCCCGCACCGCGGCCCGTCCCGCGCAGCTGGGGTGCTTCGGCCTGCACGAGTGGGCGATGGTCTACCGGCAGGAGCCGGAGCAGGTCCGGCACGCGGACTGGCCGCTGCGGCTCGGCAGCGAGGGCACCGACCGGGTCGTGGAGCAGCACCAGATCCGCTGCTCCCACTTCGACGCCTACCGCTTCTTCACGCCACCGGCCCGGCCGCTGAACGTCCTCACCCCCACCCGCGAGGCCCAGCCCGCGCTGGAGCAGCCGGGCTGCCTGCACGCCAACATGGACCTCTACAAGTGGGCCTACAAGCTCAGCCCCGGCGTCCCCAGCGACCTGACGCTGGACTGCTTCGAGCTGGCCCGCGAGGTGCGCGAGCTGGACATGCGCGCGGCGCCGTACGACCTGCGCGAGCTCGGGGTGGACCCGGTGCGGATCGAGACCAGCGAGGGCAAGGCGGAGTACGTCGCCGCGCAGCGGGCGTTCTCGCAGCGGGCGCAGGCGCTGCGCGCCCGGCTGGTGGCAGGCCTGCGACGACCTGCTCAGCGCAGGTCCTCGACCCTCGCCCGTCCCGCACACGCCTGCTCGAGCGTGAACCCGAGCAGCACCTGCTGCTCGGGACCCCACCCCAGGCTGGCCGCGTGCGCGCCCACCACGGGGTACTCCCCCTCGTCCGGGTCCGCGCGCATGTCCAGCAGGTAGAACGTGCCGCTGCCGTCGAACGCGATCGGCAGCGCCCCGGGCAGGTAGGCCGGGATCTCGTAGTCCAGCGCCATCGCCCGGACCCCGCTCGTCGGGTCGCCCGCGGGGAAGAACGCCATCTCACGCTCCCCGGAGCGCGCCCACCCGCCGTTGCTCCACCGCAGCAGGCTCAGGTAGGACTCCGGCAGGGGTCTCGTCGGCAGCGACCAGGACGCCGGGTCCGGCGGCTCGTACGCGTCGTGCAGCGGGTGGTCGACGGGAAACGGGTTGTCCTGCAGCCGGATCTGCTCGATCTCGGCGGGTGACAGCGGACCCCCGACCGACGCGACGAAGCTGGCGATCTCCTCGTCGGTGGCACCCTGCGCCGGCTCGGACTCGTCGAACAGGGTCGCCCAGTCGGTCATCGCACCATCGTAGACAGCGCCGGCAGGGCGCTCAGCAGCCGCGCCGGTTGCCGTCGTCGCGCCGATGACGACGACCGCGGTCGTCGGCGCCGAACAGCAGGATGCCCATCACCGGGATGAGCAGGAACCACAGCCAGTTGTAGCCGAAGAGGAAGAACAGGCCGACGGCCACGAACGGCGTCAGCGCCATCACCGTGTCGCGGTGACGACCGACCAGGCTTCCGAGGAGGGGCCCCGACCCGGGCTCGGGGACGCGCGGAGGCGGCATCCGGTCGAGGGACGCATGGTGGTCCGGGGCGGCCCCGCGCGGGGCGGCCCGGTCCGGCAGGTCGGCGAAGAGGGCGTCGAGCTCGGCCCGGGTCCGCGCGGCCCGGGCGGCGGTGGTGCGGCGCTCGTGCTCGGCGGGGTCGAGCCGCCCCTCGTGCCAGTGGGCGTCGAGCGCGGTCACGGCCGCCTCCCGCTCGGGCGTGCCGATGCGCACCGAGGGGAGGATGCCGCCGGTGCCATCCGGTTCGTGCTGGGTGTCGCTCACCCCTCCATCCTGCTGCATCCGGGACGGCTGCGGCAGGTGTCCGGGCGGATCGGCACGACCGCCCGGGCGGGTTTCAGCGGACGGACACGCCCTGGCGCAGCAGGCCGTAGGTGATGCCGTCGACGAGCGCCAGCCAGCTGGCCTCGACGATGTTGGGAGCGACCCCGACCGTCTCCCAGGACGTCGTGCCGTCGGAGGTCTCGATGAGCACCCGGGTGACCGCGTCGGTGCCGTGGGCGGCGTCGAGGATGCGGACCCGGAAGTCGATCAGCTCGAGCTTGTCGATCTCGGGGTAGGCGGTCGTCAGGGCCTGCCGCAGCGCGTGGTCGAGCGCGTTGACCGGGCCGTTGCCCTCCCCGGTCGCGACGACCCGCCGGCCGGCCGCGACGAGCTTGACGGTGGCCTCGGACAGCGCCTCGCCGGCGCCGGAGGAGTCGGTGATGACCCGCCAGGACTCGACCTCGAAGTAGCTGAGCCGGGCGCCCCGCACCTCGCCGCGCAGCAGCAGGGCGAACGACGCGTCCGCGGCGTCGAAGGTGTAGCCCCGCAGCTCCAGCTCCTTGACCCGGGTGACGACCTGCGAGAGCAGGTCGTCCTGGCCGGCGAGGTCGTAGCCGAGCTCGCGGGCCTTGAGCTCGATGCTGGCCCGGCCGGCCATGTCGGACACGAGCATGCGCATGTCGTTGCCGACCCGCATCGGGTCGGTGTGCTGGTAGAGGTCGGGGTCGATCCGGATGGCACTCGCGTGCAGCCCGGCCTTGTGCGCGAAGGCGCTCGCCCCGACATACGGCTGACGGCTGTACGGCGGCACGTTGGTCACCTCGCTGACCGCGTGGGCGATCCGCGTGGCCTCCTCGAGGCGGCCGTCGGGCAGCACCTGCGCGTCCCTGCTTGAGCTGCAGGTTGCTCACGACCGTCAGCAGGTCGGCGTTGCCGGTGCGCTCGCCGTAGCCGTTGATGGTCCCCTGCACGTGGCTGGCGCCGGCGGCCACCGCCGCCAGGGTGTTGGCCACGGCACAGCCGGTGTCGTTGTGGCAGTGGATGCCCAGGCGCACCCCGGTCGCGTCGAGGGCGTCCGCCACGACGTCACCGACCTGCGGCGGGAGCATGCCCCCGTTGGTGTCGCACAGGGCGACCACCTCGGCGCCCGCCTCCCCCGCGGTCCGCAGCACCTCCAGGGCGTAGGCGCGGTCGGCGAGGTAGCCGTCGAAGAAGTGCTCGGCGTCGAGGAACACCCGGCGCCCCTCGGCCCGCAGGAAGCCGACGGTGTCGCGGACCATCGCGAGGTTCTCCTGCGCCGGTGGTGCGCAGCGCCGTCTCGACATGACGCAGGTGGCTCTTGGCCACGAGCGTGACGACGGGGGCGCCCGACTCGAGCAGCGCCAGCACCTGCGGGTCCTGCGCCGCCAGCGCGCCGGCGCGCCGCGTGGCGCCGAACGCGGCGAGCGTGGCGTGGCGCAGCGAGCAGCTCGCCGCCGTGCCCTGGCGAAGAACTCGGTGTCCTTGGGGTTGGCGCCGGGCCACCCACCCTCGATGTAGCCGACCCCGAGCTCGTCGAGGTGGGCGGCGATGGCGAGCTTGTCGGCGACGGAGAGGTTCAGGCCCTCCTGCTGCGCACCATCGCGCAGGGTGGTGTCGTAGACGTGCAGGTCGTTCATCGTCGGTCTCGTCTCGATCGCTCGAACATGTGCCTGTCCCTGCTGCCCGGGCCCCGGGCCCACCCGGAGGTGGGCCCGGCGGGCCCCGTTGCTGCCGGTGCTGCCGTGGTGCCGGTGAAGGGTCGTGGTCTGCTCATCGTCGTCCCACCGCGCGTTGCCGTCCGGAGCGGGGTGTGCTCCAGCAACAAAAAAACCCCCCGGGTTCGGGAGGTCTGCGCGGCGGGTGGTGCCCGTCGCGCTAGTCGATGATGAGGGTGGCGGTCGCCACGACAGCCCAGGTGGTCTTCACAGGAGGAAGACTGCCACCGCCCGTCCGCACTGTGAACCCGCGTCTCGGGATGTGGTCGGATACGGGCCCCGCTCATCCGGCAGGCGGCGACGAGGCGCCTCGAACAGCCGGGCGTCCTGGCCCGTCTCCGGGTGCCACTGCACGGCCAGGCGGAACGCCGCGTCCGGGGTCCTCCATCGCCTCCAGCGTCCCGTCGTCCGCCCACGCCGCCGGCGACGTAGCCGGGGTGGGCGAGCACCGACTGGTGGTGGTAGCTCGCGGTGACCTCCTGGTCGCCGATCAGCCGGGCCAGCCGCGTGCCGGGGACGGTGTGCACCGGATGCGCCCCGTAGACCCCCGGACCGGGCGAGTGCCGGTCGTGGCCCACCCGGTCGGGCACGTGCTGCTCGAGGATGCCGCCGGCCTCGACCGCCATCACCTGCATGCCGCGGCAGATGCCGAGCACCGGTAGCCCCGCCGCGCGTGACGCCGCGGCCAGCGCCAGCTCGAGCGCGTCGCGGTCGGGCCGCGGCTCCTGCACGCTCGGGTGCGGCGTGGCGCCGTACCGGCTGGGGGCCACGTCGGCGCCCCCGGCGAGGATCAGGCCGTCCAGCCGGCCCAGCACCGCCCGGGCCAGGTCCTCGTCGGCGTCGGCGCGTGGCGGCACGAGCAGCGCGATGGCTCCGGCCCGCTCGACGTGCCGCACGTAGTCGTAGGGCAGCAGCGGCGCTCGGCTGGTCGACCCAGTCGCCGCGGGAGGCCCGCTCGACGTAGCAGGTGATCCCGATGACGGGACGCGTCACGGTGCGCCCTCGCTCAGAGCGGGGTGACGTAGGCGCCGGAGATGCCGCCGTCGACCATGAAGGACGAGGCGGTGATGAAGCTGGACTCGTCGCTGGCGAGGAACAGCACGGCGTTGGCCATCTCCTCGGGCTCGGCGAACCGGCCCGCCGGGATGTGCACCAGCCGGCGCGCGGCCCGCTCGGGGTCCTTGGCGAACAGCTCCTGCAGCAGCGGGGTGTTGACCGGCCCGGGGCAGAGCGCGTTGACCCGCACGCCCTCGCGGGCGAACTGCAC
This sequence comes from uncultured Actinomycetota bacterium, assembly GCA_963828995.1. Taxonomy (GTDB): domain Bacteria; phylum Actinomycetota; class Actinomycetes; order Actinomycetales; family Dermatophilaceae; genus CAVRTM01. The sequence continues at coordinate 604,250 of CAWHHB010000014.1, read as the reverse complement.
CCCCAGCTCGCGTGACATCGACAGCACCCCGCCCTTGCTGGCGGTGTAGGAGATCTGCGACGTCGCGGCGCCCATCACGGCCACGAACGACGCCGTGTTGATGATCGACCCCTTGCCCTGCTCGAGCATGTACGGCAGGGCCGCCTTGCAGCAGAGGTAGACGCTGGTGAGGTTGACCTCCTGGACCCGGCGCCAGGCCTCGAGGTCCGTGGTGAGGATCGAGTCGTCCTCGGGCGGTGAGATCCCCGCGTTGTTGAACGCGACGTCGACGCTGCCGAAGCGCTCCTTCGCCGTGCGGAACAGCCGCTCGACCTGCTCCGGCGTCGGTCACGTCGCAGGCCACGAACACGCCGTCGACCTCGCCCGCGACCCGCGCCCCGTTGGCCTCGTCGAGGTCGCCGATGACCACCCGGGCGCCCTCCTGCGCGAACCGTCGCACCGTCGCCAGACCGATGCCGCTGCAGCCACCGGTGACGACAGCCACCTTCCCGCTGAGTCTTCCTGCCATGTCCAGCCCTCTCGTCGTGCCCCTGCCGGGCTCAGTCCGTGGAGATGAAGACGTTCTTGACGTCCGTGAACGCGTCGAGCGCGTCGGGTCCGAGCTCGCGCCCGAGCCCGGACTGCTTGAACCCGCCGAAGGGCGTCGAGTAGCGGACGCTGCTGTGCGAGTTGACCGAGAGGTTACCGGCCTCGATGCCGCGGGCGACCCGCAGCGCGCGCCCGATGTCACGGGTCCAGATGGACCCCGACAGGCCGTACGCCGTGTCGTTGGCCTTCCGCGACCGCGTCCGCCTCGTCGTCGAACGGCATCACCGCGACCACGGGCCCGAAGATCTCCTCCCGCCACACCGCGTCATCCGTGCCGCGGGGCAGCACCACCGTTGCGGGGTACCAGAACCCGTCACCCGCGGGACAGTCCCCCCGGAAGGCGACGTCGACCGGCGCGGTGGACGTCCTCGACGTAGGAGCGCACCCGCTCGCGCTGGCCCGCGCTGATCAGCGGGCCCATCTGCGTCGTGTCGCGCGCGGGGTCGGCGACGACGACGCCGCGGACGGCCGGCTCGAGCAGCTCCATGAAGCGGTCGAAGACGCTGCGCTGCACCAGGATCCGGCTGCGGGCACAGCAGTCCTGGCCGGCGTTGTCGAACACGGACATCGGCGCGCTCGCGGCGGCGCGTTCGAGGTCGGCGTCCTCGAAGACCACGTTGGCGCTCTTGCCGCCGAGCTCGAGCGTGACCCGCTTGACCTGGTCGGCCGCCCCGCGCATGATGCGCTGCCCGACCGCGGTGGAGCCGGTGAAGCAGATCTTGCGCACGGCGGGGTGGGTGACGAACCGCTCCCCCACGACCGACGCCCCGGCCCGGCACGACGGTGAACACCCCCGCCGGGCAGCACCCGCCTCCAGCGCCAGCTCCCCCAGCCGCATCGCCGTCAGGGGGGTCAGCTCGGCCGGCTTGAGCACCACCGTGTTGCCGGCCGCCAGCGCCGGCGCGAACCCCCAGCCCGGCGATGGGCATCGGGAAGTTCCACGGCACGATGATCCCGACCGTGCCCGAGCGGCTCCTTGAACGTGACGTCGATCCCGCCGGCCACCGGGATCTGGCGCCCGAACAGGCGCTCGGGCGCGGCCGAGTAGTAGGCCAGCACGTCGCGGACGTTGCCGGCCTCCCAGCGCGCGTTGCCGATCGTGTGCCCGGCGTTGAGCACCTCGAGCTCCGCCAGCTCCTCGACGTGGGCGTCCACGACCTCGGCGAACCGTCGCAGCAGCAGGCCGCGGTCGGCAGGGCTGACCGCCCGCCAGGCCGGACCCGGCCGCCTCGGCCGCCGCGATCGCCGCGTCGGTCTCCTCGACCGAGGCCAGCGGCACGGTCCGGACCGGTTGTCCCGTGGCCGGGTTGAGGACCTCGTGGTCGCGCCCGCGCCGGTCGCGTCGATGGTGCTCACAGGCGCTCGAACCCCCTCACGCGCTCCCAGTCGGTGACCGCCGCGTTGAAGGCGGCCAGCTCGACGTCCGCCGCGTTGACGTAGTGGTCGACCACGTCGTCGCCGAACGCCGCACGGGCCACCGCCGACCCGGCGAAGAGGTCACGGGCCTCGGCCAGCGTCGCCGGGCACCGCGGTCCTTGTCCGAGACTGTAGGCGTTGCCGTCGCAGGGGCGGTTCGAGCGGGATCTCCTCCCGCACGCCGTGCAGGCCACCGGCGAGCATGGCGGCCACCGCCAGGTAGGGGTTGACGTCGCCGCCGGGCAGGCGGTTCTCCACCCGCAGGCCGGCACCGTGGCCGACCACCCGCAGGGCGCAGGTGCGGTTGTCACGGCCCCAGGCCACCGCGGTGGGCGCGAACGAGCCCGGCGCGAACCGCTTGTAGGAGTTGATGTTCGGGGCGTACATCAGGGTCAGCTCGCGCAGCGTGACCTGGACGCCGGCGATGAAGTGGTCGAACATCTCGCTGTGCCCTCCCGGGCGGCTGTCGTCGGCGAACACGATCGCACCGTCCTCGCCCCGCAGCGACAGGTGGATGTGGCAGCTGTTGCCCTCGCGCTCGTCGTACTTGGCCATGAACGTCAGCGACTTGCCGTGAGCGGCCGCGATCTCCTTGGCCGCCGTCTTGTAGACCGCGTGGTTGTCACAGGTGCGGACCACCTCGTCGTAGCGGAAGGCGATCTCGTGCTGACCGGGGTTGCACTCCCCCTTGGCGCTCTCGACCATCACGCCGGCGGCGTACATCTCGTTGCGGATCTCGCGCAGCAGCGGCTCGACCCGGGTGCCGCCCAGGATCGAGTAGTCCACGTTGTAGCGGTTGGCGCCGGTCAGGCCGGCGTAGCGGCGGTCCCAGGCGCTGTCGTAGGAGTCCTCGAAGACGATGAACTCGAGCTCGGTGCCGGCGAGGGCGACGCAGCCGAGGTCGGCTGCCGCCTCGACCTGGGCCTGCAGCACCGAGCGGGGCGACTGCCGCACCGGGCCGCTCCCGTCGATCCAGGACAGGTCGCACTGGATCGTGGCCGACCACGGCTGCCCCGGGGTGCGCCGCAGCGTGTCGAGGTCGAGGTCGAACATCATGTCGCCGTAGCCGCGCTCCCAGGAGCTGATGGCGTAGCCGTCGACCGTGTTCATGTCGACGTCCACCGCGAGCAGGTAGTTGCACCCCTCGGTGCCGTGGTCGAGCACCGTGTCGAGGAAGAACTGTGCGTGGATCCGCTTGCCCTGCAGCCGTCCCTGCATGTCGGTGAAGGCGCAGATCACGGTGTCGACCGTGCCGGCCTCGATGTCGGCGATCAGCCGCTCGACGGTCAGTGCGGGTGGTGCGGTCATCGTCGTCCCCTTGTCGGTGGCACGGGTTCCTGTCCTCAGCCCAGCAGCCCGCGCAACAGCGCGGACGTCGCGTCGCAGTGCTCCTCCATCGCGGCCCGGGCCGCGGGACCGTCGCCCGCGAGCACCGCCGCCACCACGGCCTCGTGCTGCTCGCCCGAGTGGGCGATGTTGAGCGGCAGCACCGGGATCGCCGCGAGCAGCTCGTGCAGCCCGGCCTGCGCGCGGGTCACGGCCTCGATCAGCATCGGTGACCCGGACAGCGTGGCGATGGCGAGGTGCAGACGCGAGTCAGCCACCCGATGGGCCGCCGGGTCAGCGGCATCACGGACCTCGCCCAGCGAGGCCGCGAGCCACGCCCGCTGGTCCGCGGTGAGCGGGCGACCGGCGGCCGCCTGCGCCGCCCCCGGTTCCACGACCCGCCGGAAGGTCAGCAGCGTCGGCCAGGTCGGCACCCCGTCGCACCGGCCCGCCGGCGGCTCCGGGCTGCGCCGGCTCGTAGACCACGACGGTGCCCCCGCCGCGCCCGCGACGGGTCGTGACCAGCCCCGACTCGCGCAGCGCGCCGATCGCCTCGCGCAGCGTCATCCGGCTGACGCCGAGCCGCTCGGCGAGCTCCCGCTCCGGCGGGAGCTGGTCGCCGCGGGCGAACACGCCCAGCCGGATCGCACCGGCCAGCTGCTCGATCGTCGACTCGAAGGCGTAGCCCTCGCGGATCGGCCGCAGGACGGCGTCCTGCAACCTCGTGCCCGCGGACACCGGACCGGTGCTCATTCATAGAAGATCTCGTCGGCGGACCTGGTGTCGTGCCCCTCCGGCACGTCACGCATGAAGTGGTGGCGTCCGCGCAGCGAACCAGAACCCGGTGGCGAGCAGCAGCACCGCCAGGACGGCGACGGGCGCGTAGTTGAACGTGTCGCCGGTGCCCGGCGCGTAGGCCGGGAGCATGAAGAGGATGACGATGAAGATGACCCAGCCCACGGCGATCCACCCGATCGTCGCGCTCCACCGGCCCAGGTGCCAGTCGCCGGTGCGGAAGGCGGGGTTGCGCCGTCGCAGGAAGACGGGCACGACGTAGGCGATGTAGAGGCCGATGACGGCGATCGAGGTGACGGCGAAGTAGGCCACGAGGCTCTTCAGCGCCGGGGCCGCCAGCACCAGCGAGCAGGTGACGCACAGCCAGATCGAGTTGGTGGGCGTGCCGGTCCGGGCGTTGACCTTGGCCCACAGCCGGGAACCGGGCAGCGCGCCGTCCCGCGAGAAGGCATAGGACATGCGGGAGTTCGCCGTCACCGACGCCATGCCGCAGAAGAACTGCGCCACCGCGCAGATGAACAGCAGGAAGATGCCGAGTGTGCGCCCCGTCGCGTCGATGAAGATCTGGGCCGGCGGCAGTCCCGTCGCGCTGTTGCGCTCGGCGTCGTAGTCCTGGATCGCCGCGGTGACCGCGACGAGCAGCACCCAGCCGGCGAGGATGGAGACCCAGACGCTGCGCACCATGCCCTTGGGCGCCGCGACGGAGGCGTTCTTGGTCTCCTCCGCGACGTGGGCGGAGGCGTCGTACCCGGTGTAGGTGTACTGGGCCATGAGCAGGCCGATGAGGACGGCGTAGACCGAGCTGGTCCACCCGGTCTCGTTGCGGAACTCGGTGAACGTCCACGCGAGTGACTGGTGCCGGTCCGGGACGAACGTCAGGGCGAGGACGATGATCGCGACGCCGACCAGGTGCCACCAGGCGCTGACGTCCGAGAGCAGCCTGACCAGGCTGACCCCGAACGTGTTGAGGATGCCGTGCAGCAGCAGGATGACGACGTACGCCACGAACACCGACGTCGGCGAGACACTCACCCCCCAGATGAGGTTCAGCATCGCCATCCACGTGACGGCCGCGCCGTAGTCGATCGCCGCCGTGACGGCGACCTCACCCAGGAAGTTGAACCACCCGACGTACCAGGCCCACACCCGCTTGTTCCTGCGCGCCACCCGCCCGGCCCAGAAGTAGAGGCCGCCCGCGGTCGGGTAGGCCGAGCACACCTCGGCCATGGCCAGGGCGACGCACAGCACGAACAGCCCGACGACCGGCCACCCGAGGCTGATGGCCAGCGGGCCGCCGGCGTCCATGGCGAGGTAGAAGGTCGTGATGCAGCCGGCGAGGACGGAGATGATGGAGAAGGAGACGGCGAAGTTGGAGAAGCCGCTCATCCCCCGGTGCAGCTCCTGCTTGTAGCCCAGCTCGGCCAGTCGCAGCGCGTCCGCGTCATCGGCGTTCGCGACGGGTTCGGAGACGCTCATCGGTCACCTCGGTGGTCCTTGCCCGACCGTCGGTCGAGCGACGCGGTGTGGTGGGTGCAGTCAAGACCCGCGCGGTGGGCCGCGTCAATGGTCTGGAGGCGGACCATTGACGACGTGGCGCCCGGCGCACCGGGCAGGCTCAGAAGCGGGTGACCACCGCGATGCCCGGGACCGACCCGAGCCCGGCGAACGCCGCGGGCGCCTCGTCCAGGGCGAGCTCTCGCGTGATCAGCCGCTCGGGCTGCAGCCGGCCGGAGGCGATCAGGCCGAGCATCTCGGGATAGGCGTGTGCCGGCATGCCGTGGCTGCCGAGCAGCTCGAGCTCGAGGGCGACGGCCCGGTCCATCGGCACCGCCGGGCGCCCCAGCTCCGGCGGCAGCAGGCCGACCTGCACGTGGCGCCCCCGCGCCCGCAGGCAGGACACCGAGCCGATGCAGGTGTCGGGGCTGCCGAGGGCGTCCAGCGACAGGTGCGCTCCCCCCGCGGTGACGCGTGCGCACGGCCTCCGCCACGGCCGCGCTGTCCAGCCCACGGGAGTCGACGGCCTCCTGTGCGCCGAGCGCGCGGGCCAGCTCGAGCGCCCCGGGGGCGATGTCGACGGCCACCACCCGGGCACCCGCCGCCACGGCGACCTGGATCGCGGACAGGCCGACCCCGCCGCAGCCGTGCACCGCGACCCACTCCCCCGGGCGCACCCTGCCCTGGTGCACCACCGCACGGAAGGCGGTGCCGTAGCGGCAGCCCAGGCTGGCGGCGACCGCGAAGGACAGCTCGTCCGGCAGCGCGACCAGGTTGACGTCGGCGGCCTCGACGGCGACCCGCTCGGCGAACGAGCCCCAGTGGGTGAACCCGGGCTGCGTCTGGTGCTCGCACACCTGCTGGTCGCCGGCCGCGCACCGGTCGCACCGGCCGCAACCGCAGACGAACGGCACGGTGACCCGGGCGCCCACCTGCCAGCCGCGGACGTCCGGACCGACGGACTCGATCGTCCCGGCCAGCTCGTGGCCGGGCACGTGCGGCAGGGCGATGTCCGGGTCGTGCCCCTGCCACCCGTGCCAGTCGCTGCGGCAGATGCCGCTGGCACCGACCCGGATGACGACGCCCCCGCGGGGCACGGCCGGAGCCGGCTCCTCCCGGACGGTCATCGGCCCGGCGAAGGACTCGTAGACCAGCGCTCTCATGCTCGCTGCCGCCGACGGCGCGGGCGCGGGGCGCGCCGGGCGGGATGCGGCTCGGTGGGCTTGGTCATGCGGCTTCCCCTCGCTGGAGTCCGGGACGGTCCAGGCGAGAGGCTATGCGGATCCACCCGGTCGCCGCCCACGGGGCGGGCGGGGGCGCCGTGTGGTCCGGGCAGTCCCGTGGTCGGGCCGCTCAGGACGCCATCGTGGACTGCTGGCCCGAGCCACTGCTGCTCGATGTGAGCGCGAGCCTGCTCGAGGCTGGTGAAGTTCCGCTGCTGGCCCTGGTGGAGGGCTCGGAAGCCGATGACGTAGTCGCCCTGGACCTCGCCGACCTGGCGGCCGAGCCGGTCGGTCATGACGTAGCGCCCGGGGCGGACCACCGTCATGTCGAGCGTGCCGCGGGTGGACGGCGGCAGCCGGAGCGCACCCGCGCTGGCACGGCTGAGGCTTGCCGCGGTCGCGGCCTGGGCTGCCTGCAGCGCCTGGCGACGAGCCGTACGACGGGCCTTGAACATCCGGGATCTCCCCTGCGCCAACGGGGCGGCCCTGCACCGCCCTCACTGTCGACCCCCCGCCGGCGACTGCCGGGCGGTGAATCTGGGGGAAGTCTATTCACAAGGGATGGAAAAGGTAAAGGAACCGTAAAACTCGTGTCTTTGTCCTGCGTCTACGCCGTTAGGCCGGAGATCTTGCGCCGCGGCCTACGTCAAGCGGGTGAGCCAGCCGCGGGTGTCGGGGGTCCGGCCGTACTGCACGTCGAGCAGCGCCTGGCGCAGTCCGGCGGTCACCGGCCCGACGCCTCCGTCGACCTCGGGATCGCCGATCAGCATCTCGCCGCCGTCCCACGCCAGCCGTCCCACCGGCGTCACCACCGCGGCGGTGCCGCAGGCGAAGACCTCGGTGATGTCACCGGACGCCACGCCCTCACGCCACTCCTCGACGGAGATGCGGCGCTCCTTGACCTGGTGCCCCAGCTCCTCGGCCAGCTCGAGGATCGAGGACCTGGTGATGCCCTCGAGGATGGTCCCGGTGAGCTCGGGGGTGACGATGCTGCCGTCCCGGTGCACGAAGTAGAGGTTCATCCCGCCGAGCTCCTCGACCCACCGGCGCTCGACCGCGTCGAGGAAGGCCACCTGGTCACAGCCGTTGGCGGTGGCCTCGACCTGGGCGGCCAGGCTGGCGGCGTAGTTGCCGCCGCACTTGGCCGCCCCGGTGCCGCCGGGAGCGGCGCGGGTGTAGGCCGTGGAGAGCCAGATGGACACCGGCTTCAGACCGCCGGCGAAGTAGGGGCCCGCCGGCGAGGCGATGACGCAGTAGGTCACCTGCCGGGCGGGGCGCACCCCGAGGAACGCCTCGGAGGCGAACATGAACGGCCGCAGGTAGAGGCTGGCCTCGCCGCCGTCCCCGGACGGGACCCACGCCTCGTCGGCGGTGACCAGCGCGCGCAGCGACTCGACGAAGTCCTCCTCGGGCAGGACCGGCAGGGCCAGCCGTCCGGCCGAACGCGCGAACCGGGCCGCGTTGGCCTCGGGCCGGAACGTCCACACCGAGCCGTCCGCGTGGCGGTAGGCCTTCATGCCCTCGAAGATCTCCTGCGCGTAGTGCAGCACCGCGGCGGAGGGGTCCAGCGACAGCGGCCCGTACGCCGTGACCTTGCCGTCGTGCCAGCCCTGCTCGGCCGTCCAGGTGGCCAGCACCATGTGGTCGGTGAAGGTCTTGCCGAACCCCGGGCTGGCGAGCACCGCCTCACGCTGGTCCACCGGCAGCGGGTCCTGGCGCTGGGAGACGGGGAACGACAGTGCTGCCGAAGACATGGGTCCTCCTTGACCGGGGGGCGGGACAGGACGAACGTTACCGGCCGGGCGCACGCCCGGCCCTGGCGGTGCGGGCGGCGCGGCCCGGCGGTGCAGGCCACGCCGCCGTCGAGCTGCGGGCGGCGCGGCCCTCGAGCGGCCCGTGGGTGGGGGCCGGTGGCGGGTCAGACGCGCGCCGCGACGGCGTCCCCGATCTGGGTCGTCGTCCGTACGGCGTCGCCGCGCGCGGCCAGGTCGGCCGCGACCGCCGCCTCGACGCGGGCCGCCTCGTCGCTGCGTCCGAGGTGCTCGAGCAGCATGGCGACCGACAGGATCGTGGCGGTCGGGTCGGCCTTGCCCTGGCCGGCGATGTCGGGAGCCGAGCCGTGCACCGGCTCGAACATGCTGGGGACGGAGCGGTCGGGGTTGATGTTGCCACTGGCGGCGAGCCCGATGCCGCCGGCGATCGCGGCCGCGATGTCGGTGATGATGTCGCCGAAGAGGTTGTCGGTGACGATGACGTCGAACCGGCCGGGGTCGGTGGTCAGGAAGATCGTGGCCGCGTCGACGTGCAGGTAGTCGGTGCTCACGTCGGGGAACTCGGCCCCGACCTCGTCCACGGTCCGGCGCCACAGGTGCCCGGCGTACGAGAGCACGTTGTGCTTGTGCACCAGGGTGAGGTGCCGCCGCTCGCGCGCCCGGGCCCGGGCGAACGCGTCGCGCACCACGCGCTCGACCCCGAAGCGGGTGTTGACGCTGACCTCGGTCGCGACCTCGGCCGGGGTGCCGACCCGCAGGGCGCCGCCGTTGCCGGTGTAGGGGCCCTCGGTGCCCTCGCGCACGACGACGAAGTCGATGCCACCGGGCGCGACCCGCTCGACCGCCAGCGGGCTGGTGACCCCGGGGTAGAGCCGGGCCGGGCGCAGGTTGACGAAGTGGTCGAGGGTGAACCGCAGCCGCAGCAGCAGGCCGCGCTCGAGGACGCCGCTCGGCACGCCGGGGTCGCCGACCGCGCCGAGCAGGATGGCGTCGTGGCCGCGGATCTCCTCCAGCACCGAGTCGGGCAGCGTCTCGCCGGTCGCGTGCCAGCGCCGGGCGCCCAGGTCGTACTCGGTGGTGGTGATCTTGGGTCCGCTGCCGGCCGTCACCGCCGACAGGACCTTGAGCCCCTCGGCGACCACCTCCGGGCCGATGCCGTCCCCACCGATGACCGCGATGTCGAGCGACTCCGTCGCGTGCGCCTCAACCATGGACCCACCCTAGAGACTGTCCCGAGGGATGGAACTGCCGTCTCACAGAACGAACGACGCCCGGCAGTCGCCGGGCGTCGTCCGTGTCGTCGGGGGAGGTCACTCGTCCGTGTGCCCCTGGTCGCGCAGGTCCATCGACTCCTGCAGCGCACGGCGGGCGGCTTCCTGCTCTTCACTCATCGTCTGTCACGTCCTTCGCCACGAGGGCTTGAGTCACAAGGTCTTCGGGGAGCTTCGGGTGTCACCGGCGGCCGGGTGTGGTGGCCACCGCGTCAGCATCGCGTGCGGGATCTCCGCGGCGAGTCAGCTGACGGACCGGAGCTCGCCGCGGCAGGGAATGAGGATCTGTCGCCGCGTCATGCCGCCGAGATTAGTGGGACGTCCAACTATGTGGACACCGGTATCTCGACTGCTGAGACGACGTGTCCTCCCACCGGACACGCGAGAGGGCCCCGGCGCGTCGCCGGGGCCCTCTCGTCGATCGGGAGGCTCAGGCCTCCTCGAGGTCGACCACCTTGACGTCGCTGGCGCCGATCTCGGTCGCCGATGTCGGTGAGCACGCCGGACGGGATGGCGGTGTCGACGGTGAGCACGACGAGGGCCTGGCCGCCCTGGCCGGTCGCGCACGACCTGCATGCCGGCGATGTTGATGCCGGCCTCGCCGAGCAGACGGCCCACGGTGCCGACGACACCGGGGCGGTCGACGTAGCGGAAGAACGCCATGTGCTCGGAGATCGGCACCTCGAGGTCGAAGCCGTTGATGCCGACGACCTTCTCCACCTTGCGCGGGCCGGTCAGGGTGCCCGCGACGCTGACCACGGAGCCGTCGGCGAGGGTGCCGCGCAGGGTGGTCACGTTGCGGAAGTCGGGGCTGATCGGCTCGGTGAGCAGGCGCACCTCGCAGCCGCGCTCCTGCGCGATGAGCGGGGCGTTGACGTAGGACACCGACTCCTCGACCACGTCCTGGAACAGGCCCTTGAGCGCGGCGAGCTCCCAGACGCTGACGTCGTGCTGGGTGATCTCACCCTTGACGTCGATGTCGATCTGGGCGGGCACCGCGCCGGCGAGGGCGGTGAAGATGCGGCCGAGCTTCTCCACCAGGGCGATGCCGGGGCGCACCTCCTCGGCGATGACGCCGCCGGAGACGTTGACCGCGTCGGGGACCAGCTCACCGCCCAGCGCCAGCCGGACCGACCGGGCCACGGCGACGCCGGCCTTCTCCTGCGCCTCGTCGGTCGAGGCGCCGAGGTGGGGGGTGACGACGACGGACTCGAAGTCGAACAGCGGCGAGTCGGTGCAGGGCTCCTTGGCGTAGACGTCGATGCCGGCGCCGGCGACCCGGCCCTCCTTGAGCGCCGTGGCCAGCGCCTGCTCGTCGACGATGCCGCCGCGGGCGGCGTTGATGATCCGGACCGAGGGCTTGACCAGCGTCGAGCGCCTCCTCGCCGATCAGGCCCACCGTCTCGGGTGTCTTGGGCAGGTGCACGGTGATGAAGTCGCTCTGCCGCAGCAGCTCCTCCAGGCTGACGCAGCTGGACGCCGAGCTGCCCGGCCCGGGCGGCGCTCACGTAGGGGTCGTAGGCCACGACCCTCATGCCGAACGCGGCGAGCCGCTCGGCGACGAGGACGCCGATCCGGCCGAGGCCCACGATGCCGACCGTCTTGTCGAGCAGCTCGACGCCGGAGTACTTGCTGCGCTTCCAGGCCCCGCCCTTGAGCGCCTCGTTGGCCGGTGCGATGTTGCGGGCCGTGGCCAGCAGCAGGCCGACGGCGAGCTCGGCCGCGGAGGTGATGTTGGAGGTCGGCGCGTTGACGACCATGACGCCCGCCACCGTGGCGGCCTTGACGTCGACGTTGTCGAGCCCGACACCGGCGCGGGCGACGACCTTCAGCCGCGACGCCGCCGCGAGCGCCTCCTCGTCGATCTGGGTGGCCGAGCGGACGAGCACGGCGTCGACGTCGGCGAGGGCCGGCAGCAGCTCGTCGCGGTTGGCGCCGTCGCAGTAGCGGACCTCGAAGTCCGGCCCGAGGGCGTCGATGGTGGCGGGCGAGAGCTCTTCGGCAATCAAGACAACGGGCTTGGTCACTGACCTGTCCTTCACGGCTTGGGGAGATGACGACCCGTCCGCGAGGCGACCAGGCCGGTGTAGGGAGCGTGTTGCTCGGCACCGCGTTGTGCCCGCTCCGCGAGTCTAGGAACCCTTCACCGAGCATCTCACGGCGGACCGCGATGTGGACCGAGTTCAACACCTAGGGGGACGCACAACCACCCCGGTGCGGTGGGCACCGGGGTGGTTGTGGCGGGCGGGTTGTGGCGGGGCGGCGGCGCCGCTCAGCGGGCGGCGGTGCCCTCGACGTAGTCGTTGTCGGTCGGCCTTGATCCAGCTCATCAGCCCGCGCAGCTCGCGGCCGGTCGCCTCGATCGGGTGCTGGGCGCCCTTCTCGCGCAGCGCCTTGAACTCCGGCGCGCCGGCGTCCTGGTCGGCGATGAAGCGCTTGGCGAAGGTGCCGTCCTGGATGTCCTTCAGGACGGCCTGCATGTTCTCCTTCACGTGCGCGTCGATGACGCGCGGGCCGGACACGTAGTCGCCGTACTCGGCGGTGTCGGAGACGGACCAGCGCTGCTTGGCGATGCCGCCCTCGATCATCAGGTCGACGATGAGCTTGAGCTCGTGCAGGCACTCGAAGTAGGCCACCTCGGGCTGGTAGCCCGCCTCGGTGAGCACCTCGAAGCCGTACATCACCAGCTGCGAGGCGCCACCGCAGAGGACCGCCTGCTCGCCGAACAGGTCGGTCTCGGTCTCCTCGGTGAACGTCGTCCTGATGCCGCCGGCACGCAGACCGCCGATGGCGCGGGCGTACGACTTCGCGAGGTCCCACGCCTTGCCGGTCTCGTCCTTCTCCACCGCCAGGAGCACCGGGACGCCACGGCCGTCGACGAACTCGCGGCGCACGAGGTGGCCCGGGCCCTTCGGGCGCGACCATGGCGACGTCGACGCCCTCGGGCGCCTTGATGTAGCCGAAGCGGATGTTGAAGCCGTGGCCGAAGAACAGGGCCGCGCCGTCCTTGAGGTGGGGGGCGATCGACTCGGCGTAGACGGTGCGCTGCACCTGGTCGGGGGTGAGGATGACGATGACGTCGGCCTCCTGCACCGCCTCGGCGACGGACGAGGACCCGCAGGCCCTCGGCCTCGGCCTTGGCGCGGGACCGGCTGCCCTCGGCCAGGCCGACGCGCACGTCGACGCCCGAGTCGCGCAGGTTGAGCGCGTGGGCGTGGCCCTGGCTCCCGTATCCGATGACGGCGACCTTGCGCCCCTGGATCACGGACAGGTCGGCATCGTCGTCGTAGAACATCTCGGCCACGGCGGGCACTCCTTCGTTGCGTGTTTCTCGGTGTCGTACAGGGTGGTGGGTTCAGGGGACGCTCGGGGCCAGGGCCCGGCGCCGGTCGGCGGCGGCCCGGTCAGGCCGAGCGCAGGGCCCGGTCGGTGATCGAGCGGGCGCCGCGACCGACGGCGACCATGCCCGAGTGCACGAGCTCCTTGACGCCGAAGGGCTCCAGCACCTTCAGCAGCGCCTCGAGCTTGTCGCCGTTGCCGGTCGCCTCGATGACGACGGCGTCCTGGGACGACGTCGACGACCTTGGCGCGGAACAGCTGCACGGTCTCCAGGATGTGCGAGCGGGTGGTGAGGTCGGCGCGCACCTTGACCAGCAGGATCTCGCGCTGCACCGACGCCGCCGCGCTCGAGCTCGACGACCTTGATCACCTCGACCAGCTTGTTGAGCTGCTTGGTGACCTGCTCCAGCGGCAGCTCCTCGACGTCGACCACGACGGTCATCCGCGAGACCTCGGGGTGCTCGGTCGGGCCGACCGCAAGGGAGTCGATGTTGAAGCCGCGGCGGGAGAACAGGCCGGCGATCCGGGCGAGGACGCCGGGCTTGTTCTCGACCAGGACGGACAGGGTGTGCTTGCTCATGCGGCCTACTCCTCGCGGTCCCACACCGGCGCCATGCCGCGTGCGTTCTGGATCTTGTCGTTGCTGACGCCGGCCGGCACCATCGGCCACACCATGGCGTCGCGGTGCACGACGAAGTCCACGACGACCGGGACGTCGTTGATCTCCATGGCCTTGGCGATCGTCGCGTCGATGTCGTCCGGCGACTCGCAGCGCAGTCCGACGCAGCCGTAGGCGTCGGCGAGCTTGACGAAGTCGGGCACCCGGCGCTCGTGGCTGGTGTGCAGGTCGGTGTTGGAGTAACGCTCGTTGTAGAAGAGCGTCTGCCACTGGCGCACCATGCCCAGGCTGGAGTTGTTGATCACCGCGACCTTGATCGGGATGTCGTTGATGACGCAGGTGGCCAGCTCCTGGTTGGTCATCTGGAAGCAGCCGTCGCCGTCGATGGCCCAGACGGTGCGGCCCGGCTCGGCCGACCTTGGCGCCCATGGCCGCCGGCACCGCGAAGCCCATCGTGCCGAGCCCGCCGGAGTTGATCCAGCTGTTCGGGCGCTCGTACTGCACGAACTGCGCGGCCCACATCTGGTGCTGGCCGACGCCGGCGACGAAGATCGACTCCGGGCCCGAGATGGCCCCGATGCGCTCGATGACGTGCTGCGGCGCGACCGAGTCGACCTCGGAGGCGGCGTAGCCCAGCGGGAAGGTGCGCTTCCAGTCCAGCACCTGCTCGCGCCACGCCGCGTAGTCACCGGCCCTGCCGGCCTCCTGCTCGCCGCTCACGGCGGCGATGAGGTCGGTGAGCACGTCCTTGCAGTCGCCCACGATCGGCACGTCCGCGACCCGGTTCTTGCAGATCTCGGCCGGGTCGATGTCGGCGTGGATCACCTTGGCCTCCGGGGCGAAGGTGGACAGCTGGCCGGTGACGCGGTCGTCGAACCGGGCGCCGAGGGTGACCAGCAGGTCGGACTTCTGCAGCGCGGTGACCGCCGAGACGGTGCCGTGCATGCCCGGCATACCCAGGTTGAGGGGGTGGCTGTCGGGCACCGCCCCGCGGGCCATCAGGGTGGTGACCACCGGGATCTGGGTCAGCTCGAGGAAGCGGCGCAGCAGGTCGCTGGCGCCCGAGCGGATGATGCCGCCACCGACGTACAGCACGGGGCGACGGGCCTGCCCGATCAGCCGGGCGGCCTCGCGGATCTGCTTGTTGTGCGGCCGGGCGACCGGGCGGTAGCCGGGCAGGTCGATCTTCGGCGGCCACTCGAAGGTGGTGCGGGCCTGCAGCGCGTCCTTGCTGATGTCGACCAGCACCGGGCCCGGGCGCCCCGTGGAGGCGATGTGGAACGCCTCGGCGATCGCCCGCGGGATCTGCGCCGGGTCGGTGACCAGGTAGTTGTGCTTGGTGATCGGCATCGTGATGCCGCGGATGTCGGCCTCCTGGAAGGCGTCCGTGCCGATCGAGGCCGACGAGACCTGGCCGGTGATGGCCACCATGGGCACCGAGTCCATGTAGGCGTTGGCGATCGGCGTGACCAGGTTCGTGGCGCCCGGGCCGCTGGTGGCCATGCAGACCCCGACCTTGCCGGTGGCGCGACGCGTAGCCCTCGGCCGCGTGACCGGCGCCCTGCTCGTGCCGGACGAGGATGTGCCGGACCTTGGTGGAGTCCATCAGCGGGTCGTACGCCGGCAGGATCGCCCCGCCGGGGATGCCGAAGATGGTGTCGACCCCGACGCACTCGAGCGACTTGACCAGGCTCTGGGCGCCGGTGACCTCGATCGGCCCGGTGGGGCGGACCGACGACGCGAGGTCGGCCGGAGAGGGGTGCTGGGGGCTGGAGGCCCCGGGGTCGAGGCTGGCCGTGCGGCCTTGCCGTCCGTCACTGTCGTCACCGCTTTCGAGTGCGTTCCGTGCCTGTGGTCGGGCCCTGGCGGCCCGCGCGCGACGGGCCCCGGAGATGAAAAAACCCCTCCGCCCGGCATCGGACATGAGGGGTAGCGCACGGGCTCCGCAGGAGCCGGCGCGCTAGGGAAGTACGAGGATTCGGGCCACGAGGTAACCGTCCTCCACGGGGCTTCCCACTGTCAACCAGCCCCTGCCCGCGTCTCGCCATACGGACACACTGTCCGCTTTTCGGACACAGCCACGGGGGCGGGGGCCGGATCGCTGCCCCGGCCCCCTCCGGCCCCCGTCGCCGCGCCGCGCGCGAGGCCGCCCCCGGGGTCAGCCGCAGACCGCTCCCCCGGCGGCGCTGCCGACGAGCTTGCGGTACTTGGCGAGGACACCGGTGGGGTACTTCGGCGCGGGCGGCGTGAAGCCCTCCGCGCGGCGCGGCCAGGGTCTGCGCGTCGACGTCGAGGTCGAGCGTGCCCGCGGCGACGTCGACCCGGATGCGGTCGCCGTCCTGCACGAACGCGATCGGGCCGCCGTCGACCGCCTCCGGGGCGACGTGGCCGATGCACAGGCCGGTCGTGCCGCCGGAGAACCGGCCGTCGGTCAGCAGCAGCACGTCCTTGCCCAGCCCGGCGCCCTTGATCGCGCCGGTCACGGCCAGCATCTCGCGCATGCCCGGACCGCCCTTGGGGCCCTCGTAGCGGATCACCACGACGTCGCCGGCCTGCAGCGAGCCGCCCGCGACCGCGTCCATGGCGGCGCGCTCGCCGTCGAAGACCCGCGCGGTGCCCTCGAAGACCTCGCTGTCGAAGCCGGCGGACTTCACGACGGCCCCCTCGGGCGCCAGCGTCCCCTTGAGGATGGTGAGGCCACCGGTGCGGTGGATGGGCTCCTTCATCGCCCGCAGCACCTTGCCGTCCAGGTCCGGCGGGTTGATGTGGGCGAGGTTCTCGGCCATGGTCGAGCCGGTCACCGTGAGGCAGTCGCCGTTCATCAGGCCGGCGTCGAGCAGCGCCCGCATGACCACCGGCACGCCGCCGACGCGGTCGATGTCGGTCATGACGTACTCACCGAACGGCTTGACGTCGGCCAGGTGCGGCACCTTCGCGCCGATCCGGCTGAAGTCGTCGAGGGTCAGGTCGACCTCGGCCTCCGCGGCGATGGCCAGCAGGTGCAGCACGGCGTTGGTCGACCCGCCGAAGGCCATGACCACGGCGATCGCGTTCTCGAACGCCTCCTTGGTCATGATGTCGCGGGCCGTGATCCCCCGGCGCAGCAGCCCGACCACGGCCTCGCCGGAGCGGCGGGCGAAGCCGTCGCGGCGCCGGTCGGTGGCCGGCGGGGCGGCGCTGCCGGGCAGCGACATCCCGATCGCCTCGGCGACGCTGGCCATGGTGTTGGCGGTGTACATCCCGCCGCAGGCGCCCTCGCCGGGGCAGATGGCCCGCTCGATGGCGTCGACGTCAGCGCGGCTCATCCGGCCTGCGGCGCAGGCCCCGACGGCCTCGAACGCGTCGATGATGGTGACCGTCTTCTCGGTGCCGTCGCTCAGCTTGGCGATGCCCGGCAGGATCGAGCCGGCGTAGAGGAAGACGCTGGCGAGGTCGAGCCGGGCCGCCGCCATGAGCATGCCGGGCAGCGACTTGTCACACCCGGCCAGCAGCACGCTGCCGTCGAGGCGCTCGGCCTGCATGACGGTCTCGACCGAGTCGGCGATGACCTCGCGGCTGACCAGCGAGAAGTGCATCCCCTCGTGCCCCATCGAGATGCCGTCGCTCACGCTGATCGTGCCGAACTCCAGCGGGTACCCGCCGGCCGCGTGCACGCCGTCCTTGACCGCCTTGGCCAGCCGGTCGAGCGAGAGGTTGCAGGGGGTGATCTCGTTCCAGGAGCTGGCGACACCGATCTGGGGCTTGGCGAAGTCCTCGTCGCCGAGCCCGACCGCGCGCAGCATGCCGCGCGCCGCGGCCTTCTCGAGGCCGTCGGTGACGTCGCGGCTCCGCGGCTTGATGTCGGGCTGGCCGGAGGCGGAGGGCTTCTGCGTCATGCTCCGGAGTCTAGGACCCGGTCCAGAGCGTGGGACGGCGGTCTCGGCTGGTCGGCCGGGCGCTCAGTCGCCCCGCGCCACGACGAACTCCACCAGCTCGGCGCCGCCGGGGCCGAGGTCGCCCCACCCGCCGTCGAACCGCAGCACGGCGAAGCCGGAGGTGGGGCACCCGTCGGGCATCGGGTCGGGCGCGTCCGCCGGGACGAGCTGCTCGACCAGCCGGGGCACGCCCGGGGCGTGGCCGACCAGGAGCAGGCAGCCGCACCTCGTCCGGGGTCCGCCGGACGAGGTCCAGCAGCGTGCCGGGCTCGGCGTCGTAGACCGCGGCGCGGTGGTCGACGGCGCCGGCGGACACCCCGCCACGGCGCACGCCCTCCCAGGTCTGCCGCGTGCGGGCCGACGTCGAGCAGACCACGCGGTCCACCGGCGGGGCGTGCTGCTGGAGCCACTCCCCCGCGGCCACCGCGTCACGGCGCCCGCGGGCGGTCAGCTCGCGCTCGAGGTCCGGCTTCCCGTGCACGTGCTCGGCCTTGGAGTGGCGCAGGAGGACGAGCGTCCGGTCGTGACGGCGAGGGGCTCATGGCCCCAGCATCGCCGACCGCCACCACCTGTGCGCCACGGCCGCGTCCGGGCTAGCCGCCGGACACCGCCGGGAGGACGTGCACCACCGCTCCGGCGTCCACCGGCGTCTCCAGCCCGGCGCCGCGGCGGACGTCCTCGCCGTCGACGAACACGTTGACGTGCCGGCGCAGCGCCCCGGTCTCGTCGCGCATCCGCACGTCGAGCCGCGGGCAGGTCTGCGTGGCGGCATCGAGCACGCCGCGCAGCGTCGTCGCTGACACCACCTCGACCCCCAGCTCGGACACGCCCCCGGCGTCGTCGCGCAGCACGCCGGGCAGGACGATCCGCACCCTGCCGGAGGTCACGGCACCACCGCGACCCGCACGCACAGCACGTCGGGCAGCTGCTCGATGATGCGGGTGAAGCTGGCCCCCTCGTCGGTCGAGGCGAAGACGTCGCCGTTGCGGGTGCCGACGTAGAGGCCGGCCTCGCTCGTGGGTGTCGACGGCCGCGGCGTCGCGCAGCACGCAGGTGTAGGACGGGTGCGGCAGCCCCTGCGCCTGGGTCTGCCAGGTGTCGCCGGCGTCGGCGGAGTGCTGCAGCTGCAGCTGTGCGCCCGGCGGGATCCGCTCGCCGTCCGCCATGACGGGGACGAGCCAGAGGGCCCCGGCCCGGCGCGGGTGGGTGAGCACCGTGAAGCCGAAGTCGGTCGGCAGGCCGTCGGCGATGGACTGCCAGCTGCCGGCGTCGTCGTCGGAGCGGTAGACCCCGTGGTGGCACTGGAGGTAGAGGCGCGACGGGGTGGCCGGGTCGCGGGCGACCTTGTGGACGCACTGGCCGAACTCGGGGAACGGGTCGGGCACGTAGCGGGCCTCGATGCCCTTGTTGCGCGGCTGCCACGTCGCCCCGCCGTCGGTGGTCGCGTAGACCCCGCCGGTGCTCATGGCCACCAGCATCCGGTCGGCGTCCTGCGGGTCGGGCAGGATCGTGTGGATGGCGCCGCCGCCGAACCCCTCGCCCCACAGCGGCCGGTGCGGGTGGTCCCACAGCCCGCGCACCAGCTCGAACGACGTGCCGCCGTCGGCGCTGCGCCACAGGGCGTGCGGCTCGGTGCCGGCCCAGACGACGTCGGGGTCGTGCGGGTCGGCCGTGACCTGCCAGATGCGGGCCAGCGCGGCCCCGGTGTCCTCGGGGAAGGTGATCGCCGCGGCGTCGGGCCGCTCGTGCCAGCTGGCGCCCAGGTCGTCGGAGTGCAGCATCGTCGGGCCCCAGTGCTCGGAGCGGAACCCCGCGATGCAGGCGGACCCCCTCGGGCCGGGGCACGACGCCGATGCTGGGCACCTCGCGCATCAGGAACTGCGGCCCCTCGACCACCCAGTCCCGCCGGTTGTCGCTGCGCGCCAGCCACAGCCCCTTGCGCGTCCCCACCGCCACCACTGTGCTCGTCATGGCTGGAGTGTGGCCGCGAGCCACCGACAACCGCAACGGCTGCATCGGCGAGGCGCGGACTGGTCGCCCGGACGGCGTCCCGTCGGCCTACGGCGTCGCCAGCACCCACGACGTTGCGCAGCGGCTCGCCCCGCACGAGGGAGGTCAGCTGCTCGCGGACCAGGGCCACCGCCCGCGGGGCGAACGCGCTCGTGTCTCCGCCCACGTGCGGGCTGACCAGCACGCCCGGGCTGCGCCACAGCGGGTGGTCGTCGGGCAGCGGCTCGGGGTCGGTGACGTCCAGGGCCGCCATGATCGCGGCCGGTGGCGGTCGCCTCGACGAGGGCGTCCGTGTCGACGACCTTGCCGCGCGCCACGTTGACCAGCAGCGCGCCGTCGGGCATCGCCGCCAGGAAGTCGCGGTCGACCAGGCCGGTGGTCGCCGCGCTGAGCGGCACGATCACCACCACGACGTCGTGGTGCGGCAGCAGCTCGGGCAGCTCGTCGATGCCGTGCACCCGCGGCACCAGGTCGTCCCCGGCGCGGGCCCGTGAGGCGACCGCGGTGAGCGTCACCTCGAAGCCCGGTGAGCCGGCGCGCGACGGCCCGCCCGATGGAGCCGTAGCCGAGGATCAGCACCCGCTTGTCGGCGAGCGCCGGCCGGCCACCGACGGGGACCCACCGGGCCCTGTCCTGCGCGCGCACCATGTCGGGCACCCCGCGCAGCGACGCCAGCGTCAGCCCGACCGCCAGCTCGGCGGTGGACGCGTCGTGCACGCCCGGCGGCGTTGGCGAGGATGACGCCGGGCGGGAGCAGCGGCAGCACGTCGTCGTACCCGGCGGTCAGCAGCTGGACCGCGCGCAGCGAGGGCAGCATCGCGAGGCGCCTGAGCGGCGCCCGGTCCCGATGTACGGCGGCACGACCAGCTCGATCTCGTCGCGGCGCGGCGGCTCGGCGACGATGTCCCACGGGACGGCCTCGACGCCGGCGACGGGGCCGACCATCTCGATCCACTCGGTGTCGGGCAGGGAGACGACAGGCATGACCCGACGGTATCGGCCACACTGGGTCATGCGCTCGTTGGCACTCCTCGCCGCCGCCGCCCTGCTCCCGCTGTGCGCCTGCTCCCCGAGCAGCGGAGCGCAGGGCTCGTCCGGCGGCCCGTCGAACCCGGTCACCACCACCTCGCCGCCGGCCGCCTCGCTCCACGGTGCCCGGCACCACGTCTCCCAGCACCACGTCCCCGGCGTCCGGCCCGTCGCCGTCCGCGAGCCGGCCGCCCGCCGCGTCGCTCCCGTCGACACCGGTCACCGTCGCCAGCCGGCTCCAGGTGCCGTGGGGCCTGGCGTTCCTGCCGGACGGATCGGCCCTGGTGACGCTGCGGGACCAGGGCACGGTGCTGCGGGTCCGGGACGGCGGGGCGGCCGCCGGTGCGGGTCGGCCAGGTGCCCGGCGTCGAGCCGCTCGGTGAGGCGGGCCTGCTGGGGATCGCCGTGTCCCCCCGGTTCGCCTCTGACCGCAGCGTGTTCGTCTACTTCACCGCGGCCGACGACAACCGGGTCATGCGGATGACCCTGGACGGCGACACGCTGCGCCCGGGGCCGGTGATCGTCGACGGCATCCCCAAGGCCGACCACCACGACGGCGGCCGCCTCGCGTTCGGCCCCGACGGCTTCCTCTACGTCTCGACCGGCGATGCGGGCAACCGCCCGGCGGCACAGGACCGCTCCTCGCTCGGCGGCAAGATCCTGCGGGTGACGACGGACGGCCGTCCGGCCCCGGGCAACCCGTTCCCCGGGTCGCGGGTGTGGAGCCTGGGCCACCGCAACGTGCAGGGGCTGGCCTGGGACTCGGCCGGGCGCCTCTACGCCAGCGAGTTCGGGCAGGACACGTGGGACGAGCTCAACCTCATCAAGCCCGGGGCCAACTACGGCTGGCCGACGGTCGAGGGCACGGGCCGGCCGGGCCGGCTTCACCGACCCGCTGGTGCAGTGGGCCACCGACGACGCCTCACCGAGCGGGATCGCCGTGGGCCGCGACGGCGACGTCTACCTGGCGGCGCTGAAGGGCCGCGCCCTCTGGCAGGTGCCGGTCGCGGGCGGCCGCGCCGGGACCCCGCGCAAGCTGCTCGACGGCACCTACGGACGGCTGCGGACGGTGGTCGACGGGGCCGGACGGCCGGCTCTGGGTGATCACCAGCAACACCTTCCGCGGCCGTCCGGCGGCGGACGACGACCGGGTCATCATCCTGCCGCCGTCGGTGGGCTCGGCGGGCTGACGGCGGCCGACGCGGCCGAGGGCCAGCGTCCTGCCGCCGCTGATCGGCAGCACGCGGCGGCCGCCCCGGGCGGACCGCCGCGTGCCCGGGCGGGTCAGGCGCCCAGCCGCTCCAGGATGAGCGCGCGCACCTTGCGCCGCGTCGGCCTGGCCCTTCATCTGCTTCATGACCTGGCCGATCAGGGCGCCGGCGGCCTGGACCTTGCCGTCACGGACCTTGGCCGCCACGTCGGGGTTCGCGGCGATGACCGCGTCGACCGCCTCGGCGAGGGCGCCGTCGTCGCTGACCATCTCCAGCCCACGGGCGTGCGCGACCTGCTCGGGGGTGCCCTCGCCGGCGAGCACGCCGTCGAGCACCTGGCGGGCCATCGAGTCGTTCAGCCGGCCGGCGGTCACCATCGTGTCGAGCTCGGCGACGTGCGCCGGCGTGACTCCGAAGTCCGCCAGGTCCCGTGCCTCGACGTTCGCGCGGCGGGCGATCTCACCGGTCCACCACTTGCGGGCGCCGGCCGGGGTGGCGCCGGCGGCGACGCTGGCCTCGATCAGCTCGACCGCACCGGCGTTGACGACGTCGCGCATCTCGAGGTCGGAGAAGCCCCAGTCCTGCTGGAGGCGCCGGCGGCGCAGCGGCGGCGACTCGGGCAGGGTGCCCCGCAGCTCCTCCACCCAGGCCGGGTCGGGCGCCACCGGCACGAGGTCGGGCTCGGGGAAGTAGCGGTAGTCGTCGGCGTCGGACTTCGGCCGACCCGAGGTCGTGACACCGGTGTCCTCGTGCCAGTGCCGGGTCTCCTGCAGGATCGACCCGCCGCCGGCGAGGATCGCCGCGTGCCGGGTGATCTCGTACCGGATGGCCCGCTCCACCGAGCGCAGCGAGTTGACGTTCTTGGTCTCCGTGCGCGTGCCGAGCGGTACGGCGTCCTGGGCCGCCGGGTCGTCGCCCTCGACCTTGGGCCGCAGCGAGACGTTGGCGTCACAGCGCATCGAGCCCTGCTCCATGCGGACGTCGCTGACCCCGAGGGCGCGCAGCAGCTCGCGCAGCGCACCGACGTAGGCCTTGGCCACCTCGGGGGCCCGCTCGCCCGCCCCGGTCAGCGGCCGGGTGACGATCTCGATCAGCGGGATGCCGGCCCGGTTGTAGTCGACCAGGGAGTAGTCGGCGCCGTGGATCCGGCCGGTGGAACCGCCGACGTGCAGCGACTTGCCGGTGTCCTCCTCCATGTGGGCCCGCTCGATCTCGACCCGGTAGGTGGAGCCGTCCTCGAGCTCGACGTCGAGGTAGCCGTCGAAGGCGATCGGCTCGTCGTACTGCGAGGTCTGGAAGTTCTTGGGCATGTCCGGGTAGAAGTAGTTCTTGCGCGCGAACCGGCACCAGTCCGCGATGTCGCAGTTGAGCGCGAGCCCGATCCGGATGGCCGACTCCACCGCCTTGGCGTTGACCACGGGCAGCGCGCCGGGCAGGCCCAGGCACACCGGGCAGACCTGGCTGTTGGGCTCGGCGCCGAACCCGGTGGCGCAGCCGCAGAACATCTTGGTGGCGGTGTTGAGCTCGACGTGGACCTCGAGGCCCATCACCGGGTCGAACCGCCGCAGCGCCTCGGCGTAGTCCATCACCGGCTCGGCTGTGGTGGTGCTCATGCGCGGGCCTCCGTCGCGGTCCTGAGTTCGGGCGCACGGGACAGCAGCGGGCCGCCCCAGCGCTCGGTGAGCATCGTCTCCAGGGCGGCACCGACGCCGTACAGCCGCTCGTCGCGCGTGGCCGGGGCGAGGATCTGGATGCCGGTGGGCAGCCCGTCCTCGTCGGCGAGGCCGCTGGGCAGCGACATGCCGGGCACGCCGGCGAGGTTGGCCGGGATCGTGGCGATGTCGTTGAGGTACATGGCGATCGGGTCGTCGAGCTTCTCGCCGAGGTTGAACGCCGTGGTCGGCGCGGTGGGCGAGACCAGCACGTCGGCCTGCTCGAACGCGGCGGCGAAGTCGCGCGAGATCAGGGTGCGGACCTTCTGCGCCTGGCCGTAGTAGGCGTCGTAGTAGCCGCTGGACAGGGCGTAGGTGCCGAGGATGATCCGCCGCTTCACCTCGTCGCCGAACCCGGCGTCGCGGGTCGCCGCCATGACCTGCTCGGCGCTCGGGGAGTCGATGCCCTCGGGCAGCACCCGCAGGCCGTAGCGCATGGCGTCGAACTTGGCCAGGTTGGACGAGGCCTCGCTCGGCAGGATCAGGTAGTAGGCCGCCAGCGCGTAGTCGAAGCTCGGGCAGGACACCTCGACCACCTCGGCGCCGGCGTCGACCAGCAGCTGCACCGACTCCTCGAACCGGGTCCGGACGCCCTGCTGGTAGCCCTCGCCGCCGAGCTCCTTGATCACGCCGATCCGCAGGCCCTTGACGTCGGCGCGGCGCGCGGCCTCGACGACCGGCGGGACCGGCGCGTTGATCGAGGTGGAGTCCATCGGGTCGTGCCCGCCGATGACGGCGTGCAGCAGGGCCGCGTCGAGCACGGTGCGGGAGACCGGGCCGACCTGGTCCAGGCTGCTGGCGAGCGCGACGATGCCGTAGCGGGAGACACCGCCGTAGGTCGGCTTGGTGCCGACGGTGCCGGTGACGGCGGCCGGCTGGCGGATCGAGCCGCCGGTGTCGGTGCCGATGGCGAGCGGCGCCTCGAACGCCGCCACCGCCGCGGCCGAACCGCCGCCGGAGCCGCCGGGGATCTTGGTGAGGTCCCAGGGGTTGTGCGAGGGGCCGAAGGCCGAGTGCTCGGTGGAGGAGCCCATCGCGAACTCGTCCATGTTGGTCTTGCCGAGGATCGGCATGCCCGCCGCGCGCAGCCGGGTCACGATCGTCGCGTCGTACGGCGGGATCCAGTGCTCCAGGATGCGTGACCCGACGGTGGTGGGCACCCCGCGGGTGGCGGCGATGTCCTTGACCGCGATCGGCACCCCGGCGAGGACGTGCAGCTCCTCCCCGGCCGCCCGGCGCTGGTCGACGTCGCGCGCCGCCGAGAGGGCGCCGTCCGTGTCGACGTGCAGGAACGCGTGGACGTCGCCGTCCACGGCGGCGATCCGGTCGAGGTGGGCCTGCGTCACCTCGACGGCGCTGATCTCCTTGCGGGACAGCGCGTCGGCGATCGACGCGGCGCTCTCGCGCGTGATGTCAGGGCTCACTGATGCACCTTTGTTCGGGGAGGGAGGCGGAGGAGGTCGGCGGCCGGGCCGCTCAGTCCTCGTCCAGGATCCGGGGCACCGCGAAGCGCTGCTGCTCGGCGGCCGGGGCACCGGCGAGGACGGCCGCGGCGCCGAGGCTGGGCCGCACCACGTCCGGGCGCGTGACGTTGGTCAGCGGCAGCGGGTGCGAGGTCGGCGGGATGTCGTCGGCGGCGACCTGGCCGACCCGCGCGACCGACTCGAGGATGACGGCGAGCTCGCCGGACATCCGGTCGAGCTCGGCGTCGCTGAGGTCGATGCGCGCGAGCATGGCCAGGTGGGCGACCTCGTCGCGGGTGAGGGCGGACATGGCGCCCAGTCTAGGGGCCCCCACTCGACGGTCCGGCGCCCGGTGGCGGGCCGGCGCTGCCACGGCTCAGTCGGGCGCGCCGTCCTCGAGCAGGCGCCGGAAGCCGGCCTCGTCGAGCACCGGCACCCCGAGCTCCTCGGCCTTGTCGGCCTTGGAGCCGGCGTTCTCGCCCACCACGACGTAGTCGGTCTTCTTCGACACCGAGCCGGAGGCCTTGCCACCCCGGGCGAGGATCGCCTCCTTGGCCTCGTCGCGGGAGAACCCCTCGAGCGAGCCGGTGACCACGACGGTGAGCCCCTCGAGCGTGCGCGGCGTGGACTCGTCGACCTCGTCGGCCATCCGCACGCCGGCCGCCGCCCACTTGTCGAGGATCGCGGCGTGCCAGTCGACGCCGAACCACTCGATCACCGAGTCGGCGATGACGCCGCCGACGCCCTCGGCGGCGGCGAGCTCGTCACGGCTGGCCGCGCGGATCGCCTCCATGGTGTGGAAGTGGGCGGCCAGGGCCCGCGCCGCCGTGGGCCCGACGTGGCGGATCGACAGCGCCGACGATGCACCCGCCACAGCGGCTGGGTCTTGGCCGTGGCGAGGTTGGCGATCAGCTTGGCGCCGTTGGCCGACAGGACCCGGCCGCCGACGACGGCCTCGGGCGGGTCGGTCTTCTTCGCGGCCCGGGTGTAGAGCGGGACGGTGGCGAGGCGGGCCACGGCGGCGGTGGTGTCGCCGTCCGGCGCCGGGCCCAGGTCGAACAGGTCGCCCTCGTCGGCGATGACCTTGGCCTCGAGCAGCGCGGTGGCGCCCTCCCAGCCGAGCGCCTCGATGTCGAAGGCCGCCGCGGCCGGCCAGGCTGAACAGCCGCTCGCGCAGCTGCGCCGGGCAGTAGCGGCTGTTGGGGCAGCGGATGTCCTTGTCGCCCTCCTTCTGCGGGGCGAGCTCGGTGCCGCACTCGGGGCAGTGCGTCGGCATCTCGAAGGCGCGCTCGGACCCGTCGCGCAGGTCGACCACCGGCCCGACGATCTCGGGGATGACGTCGCCGGCCTTGCGCAGGACCACGGTGTCGCCGATCAGCACCCCCTTGCGGACCACCTCGAAGGCGTTGTGCAGGGTGGCCATCTCGACGGTCGAGCCGGCCACCTTGACCGGCTGCATCACCCCGTAGGGGGTCACCCGGCCGGTGCGCCCGACGTTGACGCGGATGTCGAGCAGCTTGGTGGTGACCTCCTCGGGCGGGTACTTGAACGCGATGGCCCACCGGGGCGCGCGGGAGGTGGACCCGAGCCGCCGCTGCACGGCCACCTCGTCGACCTTGACCACGATGCCGTCGAGCTCGTGCTCGACGACGTGGCGGTTCTCGCCGTAGTGCTCGACGTAGGCCTGCACCGGCGGCGATGTCGTCGACGACCTCGAAGCGGGACGAGACCGGCAGGCCCCAGTCGCGCAGCACGGCGTAGGACTCGCTCTGCCGGGTGATGTCGAAGCCCCGGCGGGCCCCGACGCCGTGGACCAGCATGCGCAGCGGCCGGGTCGCGGTGACCCGGGGGTCCTTCTGGCGCAGCGAGCCGGCGGCCGCGTTGCGGGGGTTGGCGAACGGCGCCTTGCCGGCCTCGACCAGGCCGGCGTTGAGCTCCGCGAAGGCCGCCACGGGGAAGAAGACCTCACCGCGGATCTCGACGCTCTCGGGATGGTCGGACCCGGCCAGCCGGTGCGGGATGCCCTCGATCGTGCGGACGTTGTGGGTGACGTCCTCACCGGTGCGGCCGTCGCCGCGGGTGGCCGCCCGCACCAGCCGGCCGCGCTCGTAGAGCAGGTTGACCGCCAGGCCGTCGATCTTGAGCTCGCACAGGTAGTGGAAGTCGGCACCGCCGGCGTCGCGGGCGACCCGGAGCGCCCACGCCGCCAGCTCGTCGGCGCTGAAGACGTTGTCGAGGCTGAGCATGCGCTCGAGGTGCTCGACCGCGGCGAAGTCGGTGGAGAACGTCGCCCCGACCTGCTGGGTCGGGCTGTCGGGGGTGCGCAGCCCCGGGTAGGCGTCCTCGAGCTCGTTCAGCCGGCGGAACAGGGCGTCGTACTCGCCGTCGCTGATCGTCGGCGCGTCGCGCACGTGGTAGGCGAACTGGTGCGTGCGCACCTGCTCGGCCAGGTCGGTCCACTCGTGCCGGACCTCGTCGGGGGCGTCGACCAGCTCGGCGGGGGCAGCGTCGCTCATGACGTCATCCTGCCGCACGCCACCGACACCCGCCGCTCCCCCGTCACCGGCCCGACGAGCCACCGCGGGCAGGTCAGCGCGCGGCGGCGGGTAGTCCGCCGCAGACGCGGCGGACGGCCGATCAGCAGCGCCGCCCCGATCACGACGGCGGCCCCGAGCAGCTGCGGCCACGGACAGGTGCTCGTCGAGCAGCAGGACACCCAGGGCGACGGACACCACGGGGATCACGTAGGTCACCGACGCGCCGACCGTGGGGCCGGCGGCGCGCATCACGTCGAACTGCAGCGAGAACGCGATGCCGGTGCCGACGACGCCGAGCGCGAGCACCGCGAGCAGCGGCAGCAGCACCGAGCCGCCCGTGGCCGGCGCGTGCACCGACCAGGGGGCCGGCAGCCGGTCGGCGGCCGTGGCCCACCACAGGAGGAGCACCACCACCATCTGGGCCGAGGCCACCGTCAGCTGCGCGGCCGGCAGCGAGAGACCACCGAGGTCGCTGCGGCGCAGGAACCGCTTGTTGTAGGTCCAGCCCAGGCCGTAGGAGGCCCCGGCGACCAGCGTCATGCCGAAGCCGACGAGGTCGGGCCGTCCGGTGGACTGCCACGGCTGCATGATCACGAGGACCCCGAGGAACCCCACGAGCACGCCGACGACCTTGCGCCGGCCGATGACGTCACCGCGCAGGAGCAGCAGGCTGAAGACCACCGTGGCGATGGGGGTGGTGGCGTTGCCGATACCGGCCAGGGCCGAGCTGACCCGCTGCTCGCCGAGGGCGAACAGGCTGAACGGCAGCGTGCACAGGAAGAACGCCGACACCAGCAGGTGCGCCCAGACGGTCCGGTCGCGGGGCAGCCGGCCGCGGGAGGCGGCCAGCAGCGCCACGAGCACGGCCGCGCCGCTGACGATCCGCAGGCCGGAGATCTGCAGCGGCGCCAGCGAGCGCAGCCCGACCTTCATGAAGAAGAAGCTCGCTCCCCAGATCAGGGCGAGGGCGCCGAACTTGGCCGGCCACGGCACGCGGGTCTGGTGTGGGTGCTGGTCCGCGACGGCCGCCGTCGCTGCTGGCGCGGGGGCCGGCGACGGCGGCGGGCAGGGCGTGTCGGGCATGGCGGGCAGGGTCGTCATCGGTTCGTCAGCTCCCGGCGGTCTCGGTGAGGGCGCGCGCGGTGTCGGCGGCCATCTGCTGAACGCTCGCGGGCCTGGTCCGGTGTGAGTCCGGCCAGCCCGCACGTGGGCGTCACCGTCACGTCGGTGAGGTCGGCGACCGGCAGGCCGACCTCGCGCCAGCGGTCGACGAGGGCGCCGACGGTCGACGACACGCTCGTCGCGGCGCCGTCGGTGGGCAGGACGCCGGCCCAGAGCGCGACCCCCGACTCGACCGTCGCCGCCACCGACTCCCAGCCGCGAGGACCCAGCAGCGTGGTGTCGACGGCGAGCGCGCGGGCGCCGGTGCCGCGCAGGAGGGGCCAGTTCAGGTCGGGGGCGCAGCAGTGGATCGCCGTACGACGCTCCCCCGCGGCGGCGAGCACGTCGCGCAGCCCCGCCGCCGCCACCTGGGGGTCGACGGCCCGCAGCCGCCCGTAGCCCGAGGCGGTGGGCAGCCGACCGGCCAGCACGGCCGGGAGGCTCGGCTCGTCCAGCTGCAGCACCAGGTCGGCGCCGGGCACCAGCCGCTGCACCTCGTCGAGGTGCACCCGGACGCCCTCGGCCAGGGAGGCGACGAGGTCGCGGGTGGCGCCCTCGTCGACGACCGCCCGCTCGGCGCGGTGCAGCCACACCGAGGAGGCGAGGGTCCAGGGGCCGGCCACCTGCAGCTTGAGCTCGCCGGTGTAGCCGTCGAAGGCCTCGGCGAGCTCGTCGAGGTCCTCCCGCCACAGGGAGGCGGTGCGCGAGGCGTCGCGGCCGGGGCGGTCGACGAACCGCCAGCCCATCGGCTGCAGGTCGACCGAGAGGTCGACGAGGAGGCCGGCGCTGCGCCCGACCATGTCGGCGCCCGGGCCGCGCGCGGGGAGCTCGGGGAGGTACGGGCAGCCCGTCGTCGGCGAGGGTGTCGCGGACGACGGCGAGCGCCTCACGGACGGAGGTGCCGGGCCAGGATCCGATGCCGCTCGCTCTGCTCACCGAGCGAGCCTAACGGCCCGCCACCGACGGACCGCTCACCGACCGGACGCACCGCCCTGCCCGAATCCGGACATGACGTGTCCGGATTCGCCCCGGCGCGTCCGGTGCGGTCCGGTCAGCCGGGCTGGGCGGGTCAGCGGTGCGGGCTGGGCGGGTCAGCGGTGGACCGAGGCGGCGCTGATCGTCGCCGACCCCACGACCCGGGTGCCGTCGTAGAGGACGACGGACTGGCCGGGTGCCACGCCGCGGATGCGCCGCTCGAGGCGCACCTCCACCCGGTCGCCGTCGGCCCAGGCGGTGGCGGGGACCTCCTCGCCGTGGGCGCGCACCTGGGCACCGACGCGCAGGACGCCCTCGGGCCGCGGCCCGCACCAGCGGGCGTGGTCACCGGTGAGGGCGTCGACGCCGAGCAGGTCGGCCGTGCCGACGACGACCGTGTTGGTCCGTGGCTGCACCTGCAGGACGTAGCGGGGCGCGCCGTCCGCGGCGGGCCGGTCCAGGTGCAGGCCCTTGCGCTGGCCGACGGTGAACGCGTAGGCGCCGCGGTGCTCGCCGAGGACGGTGCCGTCGCTGTCGACGATGTCACCGGCCTGCTCACCGAGCCGGTTCGCGAGCCACCCGCGGGTGTCGCCGTCGGCGATGAAGCAGATGTCGTGGCTGTCCGGCTTGGCGGCGACGTAGAAGCCGCGCTCGCGGGCCTCCTCGCGGATCTGCGGCTTGGTGGTGTCGCCGAGGGGGAAGAAGGACCGGGCGAGCTGGTCCTCGTCGAGGACGCCGAGGACGTAGGACTGGTCCTTGGCCATGTCGACCGCCCGGTGCAGCTCGCGTCGTCCGTCCGGGTGCTCGACCACCTGCGCGTAGTGGCCGGTGGCGACCGCGTCGAAGCCGAGGGCGACGGCCTTGTCGAGCAGCGCGGCGAACTTGATCTTCTCGTTGCAGCGCAGGCACGGGTTGGGGGTGCGGCCGGCGGCGTACTCGGCGACGAAGTCCTCGATCACGTCGTCCTTGAACCGGGCGGCCATGTCCCACACGTAGAACGGGATGCCCAGCATGTCGGCGACCCGGCGGGCGTCGCCGGCGTCCTCGATCGTGCAGCAGCCGCGGGCGCTCTCGCGCAGCGTGGCGGCCGACTGGCTCAGCGCCAGGTGCACCCCGACCACCTCGTGCCCGGCGTCGAGCATGCGGCCGGCGGCGACCGCGGAGTCGACCCCTCCGCTCATCGCGGCGACGACGCGCATCAGGTCCTCGTCCCCACGGACGAGGCGGCCTGGGCGCGGCGGGCGCGCTCGAGGGCCGCCGGCAGCGCGGCCAGGAACGCGTCGACGTCCGCGTCGGTGGAGGTGTGGCCCAGGGTGACCCGCAGCGCGCCGCGGGCGCGCTGCTCGGGCACACCCATGGCCAGCAGGACGTGGCTGGGCTGCGGCACGCCCGCCTGGCAGGCCGAGCCGGTGGAGCACTCCACGCCGGCCGCGTCCAGGAGGTAGAGCAGGGAGTCGCCGTCGCACCCGGCCACCAGCAGGTGCGCGTTGCCGGGCAGGCGGTGCAGGACGTCGCCCTCGCTGCCAGTCGCCCGAGACGGTGACCTCGGGGCTCGAGGCCATCGCGCTGCGCACCAGCCGGTCGCGCAGCGCCGCCAGCCGGGACGCCTCGGCCGCGCGGCGCCCGACGCTGTGGTCGACGGCCACCGCCAGGCCGCGGATGGCGGGGGTGTCGAGGGTGCCGCTGCGCAGCTGGCGCTCCTGGCCGCCGCCGTGGGTCAGCGGCACGAGGGTGACGTCGCGCCGGGCCAGCAGGACGCCGATGCCGGGCGGGCCGCCGATCTTGTGGCCGCTGAGCGTGAGCAGGTCGGCGCCGCAGGCGGCGAAGTCCACCGGCAGCTGACCGACGGCCTGGACGGCGTCGGTGTGCACCGGGATGCCGTGCTCGCGCGCGACGGCGACGATGTCGGCCACGGGCTGCACCGTGCCCACCTCGTTGTTGGCCCACATCACGCTGACCAGCGCGACCGAGGACGGGTCGGCCTCGATGGCGGCGCGCACCGTCCCGGGCTGCACGCGGCCCTGCGCGTCGACCTCGAGCCAGGTGACCTCGGCACCCTCGTGCCGCGACCAGGAAGTCGACGCAGTCCAGGACGGCGTGGTGCTCGACCGCGCTGACCAGCAGCCGGACCCGGCGCGGGTCGGCGTCACGACGGGCGTGGAAGAGGCCCTTGACCGCGAGGTTGTCGGACTCGGTGCCACCGGAGGTGAACAGCACCTCGGAGGGCCGCGCGCCCAGCGCCTGGGCGATCGACTCGCGGGACTCCTCGACCACCCGGCGCGCACGACGGCCGGAGGTGTGCAGCGAGGAGGGGTTGCCCACGACCGCCATCTCGGCCGCCATCGCCTCGATCACCTGCGGCAGCACGGGCGTGGTGGCCGCGTGGTCGAGGTAGACGGGGGTTCCGGGCACCGGACAAGTCTAGGTGCAGCCCTCAGCCGAGCGCGTCGAGCCACTCGTGCCCGGGGTGCACCCGCCGCAGCGCCCGGCGCAGCCACGCCCGCCGCGGCTCCTCCAGCAGCGGCAGGGCGCCGGCGAAGTCGGCCCGGTCCTTGTCACGCAGGTGCCTGGCCTTGAACAGCAGCACGATCTCGGGTTGCAGGTAGCGCACGCCGTCCCGGGCCCAGGTCGCCTCGGCCAGCGGCAGCGACATCCCGGGCCAGCGCCGGTTGACCCACCGGCCCGGCTCCCCGGGGTTGAGCAGGACGTCGTACTCCCAGGGGGACCGCGCGTCGGGGCGCAGCCACACCTGGCCGCAGCCCTCGGGCAGGTCGTCCGCGTCGGTCGGCCAGACCGGGCGCAGCGCACCCGTGAACGCCGCCCACACGTGGTACCGCCCGGCGACGTGCCGGCGCAGCAGCGGCAGGTCCGCCCGCAGGATGCCCACGTCGAGGTCGTCGTGCTCGCGGGTGACCCCGGTCCAGGCCTCGAGCGCCCGGCCGCCGGCGACCCACCAGTCGCCGGTGAAGCCGGCCATCAGCGCACGGGCGTCGGCCGGCTCGCGTGGCGCCCACGCGCCGTACACGTCCCGCAGCTGCGCCTCGGTCGGTCCGCTCACGGGCCGACCCTAGCGGCGCAGGACGCCCACCCGGGCGCCCCCGGGACGAGGCCGGTACGGCGCACAGCACGCCGCCCGGCTCCCGAACGGGTCGGGGCCGGGCGGCGTGGTGGAGCGGGGAGGTCAGCCCTTGGCGGCCTTGACCGCCTGGGTGGCCTGGGGCAGGACGCTGAACAGGTCGCCGACGACACCGAAGTCGACCAGCTCGAAGATCGGCGCCTCCTCGTCCTTGTTCACCGCGACGATCGTCTTGGACGTCTGCATCCCGGCCCGGTGCTGGATCGCGCCGGAGATGCCCGCCGCGACGTACAGCTGGGGCGAGACCTGCTTGCCGGTCTGGCCGACCTGGCTGGTGTGGGGGTACCAGCCGGCGTCGACCGCGGCGCGGGACGCGCCGACCGCGGCGCCGAGGGCGTCGGCGAACGCCTCGACCGGCGCGAAGTCACCGGCCGTGCCGCGGCCACCGGAGACGACGATCGCGGCCTCGGTCAGGCCGGGCCGGCCGGTCGCCGCGCGGGGCTGGCGGTCGGTGATCCGGGCCGCCCTGGCGCCCTCGGAGACGCTCACCTCCACGGCCTGCTCGGCGGCCGCACCGGCGGCCGCCTCGGGCGTGGCCGAGTTGGGCTTGACCACGACGATCGGCGTGCCCTTGGTGACGGTCGCCGTGACGGTGTAGCTGCCGGCGAAGACCGACTGGGTGGTCTGCACCCCGTCCGGGCCGGCCTGGACGTCGACGGCGTCGGTGATCAGGCCGGAGGAGGTCTTGATCGACAGCCGCGCGGCGATCTCCTTGCCCTCGGTCGAGGACGAGATCAGCACCGCGGCCGGCGAGGCCGAGCCCACCAGCTGGGCCAGCACCTCGGCCTTGGGCGCGACCAGGTAGTCGCTGACCTCGGCGGAGTCGACCAGGTAGATCTTCTCGGCGCCGTACTGCGCCAGCGCCTCGCGGGCGGTGTCGACCCCGGAGCCGATGAACACGGCGGCCGGCTCACCCAGGCGGCGGGCGATGGTGAGCAGCTCGAGCGTGCTCTTGCGGACGGTCCCGTCGACGTGGTCGACCAGGACGAGTACTTCAGACATGCGTGGGATTCCCTTCGGTGGCCGGCCTGCTCAGATGAACTTCTGCGCGGCGAGGAACTCGGCCAGCTTGGTGCCGCCCTCGCCCTCGTCCGGGACGATCTGGCCCCGGGTGCGCGGGGGACGCTGGGTGAACGAGTCCACCCGGGTCCACGCCGCCGCCGAGGCCGACGAGCTCGGCGTCGACGCCCAGGTCGGCCAGCGACCAGGTCTCGACCGGCTTCTTCTTGGCCGCCATGATCCCCTTGACCGTGGGGTAGCGCGGCTCGTTGATCTGGTCGGTCACGGACACCAGCGCGGGCAGCGAGGCCTGCACGGTCTCGGACGCGACGTCGCCGTCGCGGCGGATGGTCGCCGTGCCGCCCTCGACGGTGAGCTCGGAGGCGAAGGTCACCTGCGGCAGCCCGAGGCGCTCGGCCAGCATGGCCGGCACGACGCTCATGGAGCCGTCGGTCGAGGCCATGCCGGTCAGGACCAGGTCGGCGCCGCCGATCTTGCGGATCGCCTCGGCGAGCACGAGCGAGGTGGCCGGCGCGTCGGAGCCGTGGATCGCCTCGTCGCTGACGTGCACGCCCTTGTCGGCGCCCATCCGCAGCGCCTTGCGGATGGCGTCCGCGGCCTGCTCGGGGCCGACGGTCAGGACGGTCACCGAGGACTCGCCCTCGGCCGCCTGCGCGATCTTCAGCGCCTCCTCGACGGCGTACTCGTCCAGCTCGGACAGCAGGCCGTCGACACCCACCCGGTCGGTGGTGTTGTCGGCCTCGGTGAACGTGCGGTCCGACTGGGCGTCCGGCACGTACTTGACACAGACGACGATGTTCATGACTCGCGCGTCCTCTTCCGTAGGTTCGGGTGGTTCCTTGGGTCGGGCCATCCTTGCAGCACCGGCTCGCCACCTGCAGGGACCCGGTCCGGCGTGGCCCGACGGGCCGATGTTACCCATCGGTAGCCTCGGTGCCGAGGGCGGACGGGGGTGACGGCGGGCACACCGCGGCGCCGGCCCCCGCGGCCGCGGTCATCCCCGGGGCACCTGCCGGCGCCGCCGCGGGTCGTGCCATCGTCGCCTTCGTGACCTCCGACTCCGACCGCGGCGACGACCGCGGCGACCGCTCCCCGGTGCCGGGCGCCCTCTGCCTCGTCCTGCACTCCCACCTGCCCTGGCTGCAGCACCACGGCGTGTGGCCGCTCGGCGAGGAGTGGCTGCACCAGGCGTGGGTCGAGAGCTACGTCCCGCTCGTCGCCGAGCTCGACGCGCTGGCGGCCGAGGGCCACCGTGACGTCCTCACGCTCGGCGTCACGCCCGTGCTGGCCGCGCAGCTGGACGACCCGTACGCCGTCGACCAGGCCCGGACGTGGGCGGCGCTGTGGCAGCTGCGCTGCCGCGAGCTCGGCCTGGGTGCCGGCGACGAGCTGACCCGCCTCGCGCGCTACGAGTACGACGCCGCGACGCGGGCCTCGGCGGCCCTGGAGTCGCGGTGGCGCCACGGCGGCTCCCCGGTCCTGCGTTCCCTGCGCGACGCCGGCGTGGTGGAGCTGCTCGGCGGCCCGGCCACGCACCCGTTCCTGCCGCTGCTGCTGCCCGAGATGGTGGACGTCGCCCTGCGCGTGGGGCTGGAGGACAGCCGGTGGCGGCTGGGCGAGCGCCCCGCGGGCATCTGGTCCCCGGAGTGCGGCTACCGCCCCGGGCTGGGCCGGCACCCTGGCCGGGGCGGGGGTGCGCCACTTCCTGGTCGACGAGCAGACGGTCCTCGACAGCGGCGGCGACTCCAGCGCCGGGTGGACCGTGGACGGCACGGACGTCGTCGCGGTCCCCCGTGACCTCGAGGTCACCAACCTCATCTGGTCCTCCCGCTCGGGCTACCCCACCGCGGCGGCCTACCGCGACTTCCACCGGCGCGAGCCGTCCACCGGCGCCCACCTGTGGGCCGTCACCGGACCGGA
Organism: uncultured Actinomycetota bacterium; assembly: GCA_963828995.1. Classification (GTDB taxonomy): domain Bacteria; phylum Actinomycetota; class Actinomycetes; order Actinomycetales; family Dermatophilaceae; genus CAVRTM01. Next base: position 568,319 of record CAWHHB010000014.1, on the reverse strand, counting down.
CGTCCCCTCGTCGGCCAAGGCGCCGTACGACCCGGACGCCGCGGCGGCCCAGGTGACCCGGGACGTCGCCTCGTTCGTCACCGGGGTCTCCGACCGGCTGCGCCGGCTGCACCGCGAGCGCGGCCGCCCCGCGCATGGTCGTCGCGGCCTACGACACCGAGCTGTTCGGGCACTGGTGGCACGAGGGCCCGGCGTTCCTCGGCGCGGCCGTGCGGGCGCTGCGCGAGGCCGGCGTGCAGGTGACCACGGTCGAGAAGGCCCTGGCCGCCGGGCACGTCGCGGGACCGCTGCCGCTGCGCGCCGGGTCGTGGGGCGCGGGCAAGGACTTCTCCGTCTGGGACGGCCCGCAGGTGTCCTCGATCGTGGCGGACAACGAGGCGCTGCAACGGCGCTGGCTCTCGCTCATGGCCGCGCGAGCGCGCCGGTGGACGCCTGGGCACGCGGCGCCCCGACCTCGACCAGCTGCTGCGCACGCTGCTCAACGCGCTGAGCAGCGACTGGGCGTTCATGGTCACCCGCGACCAGGCGGTCGACTACGCCCGGCGCCGGTTCGAGGGTCACCGGGACGCCGTCCACCGGCTGGCCTCCCTGGTGGAGGACGGCGACGCGGACGGCGCCCGCGCCGAGGCGCAGCGCCAGGCCGGCACCGACGACACGTTCCCCTGGCTGGACGCCCGGAGCGCCGCCGCCCCGCTGCGTCAGCGCGAGCGCAGCACCCGGGCCGGCACCCCGCCGATGACGGACCGCTCGGGGTAGGCGGCGCGCGCCACGGCACCCGCGGCCACCACCGAGCCCGACCCGACGTCGGTGCCGCGCAGCACGGTGACCTTGGTGCCGATCCACACGTCGTCGCCGATCCGCACCGGCGACTTGGCCAGCCCCTGGTCCTTGATCGGCACGGTGAGGTCCTCGGTGCGGTGGTCGAAGTCGCAGACGTAGACGTCGTCACCGAGCAGGCAGGCCTCGCCGATGCGGATGTCGAGGTAGGCGTTGACGGTGTTGCGGATGCCGATGACCGTCTTGGCGCCGATCCGCACCGTGCCCTCGTGCGCCCGGATCCGCGCGCCGTGGCCGAAGTGCGTGTAGGCGCCGATGACCATCCGGGCGTACCCCTCGCGCACCTCGAAGCGCACGTCGGGGCCGATGAACGCCGGCCCCTCGAACGTCAGGCCGGGGGTGGTCGCCACCGCCCGGGCCATCCGCAGGTAGCTGAGCAGGTGGTGCCGGCCGTACGCCCGGTGCGCGACGACCCAGCCGACCTGCCGGAGGAACCCCACGACGCGGCGGCCGGTCAGGACGGCTTCACGCCGGTGACACCGACGTTGTAGAAGAAGCGCTGCGGCACGACCCTGGCCAGCGCGCGGTCCAGGGCGGACAGGCGCTTCCAGGAGCCGAAGGCGAACGAGGCCCAGCCCCAGCCCAGCACGCCCGGGACGGACGGCGGCCTCGAACGTGCGGACCGGCCAGCCGAGGAAGGCCGCGGTCAGCTCCTCGGTGGTGGTGCCGACGTCCACCGCCCCTGCCCGCAGCGCCGTGCGGGCCAGCTCGTCCGGGTCGAACGTGTGCAGGTCGACGACCGCCTCGAGCGCGGCGGCGCGGGAGGACTCGTCGAGCTCCTCCTTGGGGCGGGCCCACGTGTCGCGCAGCGGCGGCAGCGAGGTCACCGTCGTGGCGACCTTCCAGGTCACCCGGCCGAGCGCGCGGGCGTAGCGGTCACCGATGCGGGTGGGCTCCCCCGCGATGACGAACCGGCCACCGGGCTTGAGCACCCGCAGCATCTCGCGCATGGCCTGCTCCACGTCGGGGATGTGGTGGATCACCGCATGCCCGACGACGACGTCGAAGGTGTTGTCGTCGTAGGGGATCCGCTCCGCGTCGGCGACCCGGCCCTCGACGCTGAACCCGAGCCGGGCCGCGTTGGCCCGGGCCGCCTCGACCATGCCCGGGGACAGGTCGGTGACGTGCACCTCGTCGACCACCCCGGCCTGCTTGAGGTTGAGCGAGAAGAAGCCCGTGCCCGCGCCGAGCTCGAGCGCGGCACCGTAGGGCCAGCCCTCGCGACCGGCGAGGGCGACGAACCGGTCGCGGGCGTAGTCCACGCACCGGTCGTCGAAGGAGATCGACCACTTCTCGTCGTACGTCCGCGCCTCCCAGTCGTGGTAGAGCACCTGGGCCAGCTTGGTGTCGTCGAACGCACGCCGGACGTCCTCGGCGCTCGCCACGCCGACGGGCACCTGTCCACTCACCGGCTCATCGCCCTTCGAAGCGGGCCTTGCCCGGACCGTGCTCGACGAACGAGGCGACACCGATCTCACGGTCGCGGGTCGCGAACAGGCCGGCGAACTGCATCCGCTCGATCTCCAGGCCGGTGTCGAGGTCGACCTCGACCCCCCGGTCGATGGCCTCCTTCGCGGCACGCAGGGCGAACGCCGGTCCACCGACGTACGGCTCCACGCGGCGGCGGGCCGCCGCCAGCACGTCCGCGGCGTCGACGACCTCGTCGACCAGCCCGATCCGCAGCGCCTCGTCGGCGGCCACGAACCGGCCGCTGAAGATCAGCTCCTTGGCCCGGGCGGGACCGACCAGGCGGGCCAGCCGCTGGGTGCCGCCCGCCCCGGGGATGAGCCCGAGCAGGATCTCCGGCTGGCCGAGGCGGGCGTTGTCGCCGACCACGCGGAAGTCGCAGGCCAGGGCGAGCTCGCACCCGCCGCCCAGGGCGTAGCCGGTGACGGCCGCGACCGTCGGCTTGGGGATGCGGGCGACCGCGGTGAACGCCGACTGCAGGGCGCCCGAGCGCTCGACCATGTCCGTGTAGGACATGGTCTGCATCTCCTTGATGTCGGCACCGGCGGCGAACACCTTCTCGCCGCCGTAGACGATCACCGCGCTGACGTCGCGGCGCTCCGAGGCCTCGGCCGCGGCGGCGCGCAGCCCCTCCTGCACCTCGATGTTGAGGGCGTTCATCGGGGGCCGGGCGATCCGGATGGTGCCGATGCCGGCCTCGACCTCGAGCCGGACCAGGTCGGTCACGCCTGGGCCTCGGGGCCGGCGTCGTCGCCGGGGCCACCGGTGATCTGCTCGTGCCACATGTGCACCGCGGAGAGCACCAGCTGGGTGGTGACCTGCAGCAGCACCGCGACGTCGGTGTCGGCGGAGACCACGTGCTCGCCGGTGACGACGAGGGTGTTGTTGGCGATGCCCGCCTTGACGATGTTGAGCCGCAGGGTGAGGTCGTTGCAGGCCTGCAGCTGGGTCAGCAGGTCCTGCGGGACGTCGTCGCCGATCTGCCACTGGCCGAAGACACGCATGATCGTGAAGTCGCCCTCCAGGCAGCGCACGAACAGCTGCTGGCCCTGGACCTTGAACGCCACGTCACCGTCGGAGTCGATGTCGGGCTGGAAACCCTCGTCCAGGAGGATGTCCAGGACCCGTCCGCGCAGGGGGTGCTCGCTGGCCGGAGGCGGGAAGTTGGGCAGGGAGGTGGGATCGCTCATGGTCATAACGTAGCCACTGCCTACGCTGGGGGCCATGCGCCCCCGCCGTGACCTGCCACCGCCGTTCGGCGCGACCCTGCGCCGCGACGGCGTCGACTTCGCCTTCTACGCCGGCCACGCCGACGGGGTCGAGGTCGTGCTGTTCGACGAGGGTGCCCCCGCGACCGCGCCGGGTCGCGCGGTACGGCTCGAGGAGCGCGCCCACGGCACGTGGTTCGGCTTCGTGCCCGGCATCGGCGCGGGCCAGCGCTACGCCCTGCGGGTGCAGGGTCCGTGGCGCCCCGCCGAGGGGCTGCGGCACAACCACGACAAGCTCGTGCTCGACCCGTACGCCAGGGCGGTCGAGGGCGACGTGACCTGGCGACCCGAGGTGTTCGGGCACTGGGTCGACGACCAGCTGCGCGGCGATCCCGACGTGCGCGACGGTCGTGACAGCGCGCCGTACATGCCCCGCTGCGTCGTCGTCGCGGACGACTACGACTGGGAGGACGACGTCGCGCCCCAGGTGCCGTGGACCGAGACGCTGATCTACGAGACGCACGTGCGCAGCCTGACCCGCCTGCACCCGGACGTGCCCGAGGAGCTGCGCGGCACGTACGCCGGCCTGGCGCACCCGGCCGCCCTGAAGCACCTGAGGGACCTCGGGCGTCACCACCGTCGAGCTGCTGCCGGTGCAGGCCTTCACCACCGAGCCGGCCCTGGTCCAGCGGGGCCTGGTCAACTACTGGGGCTACAACACCCTCGGCTTCTTCGCCCCGCACGCGCCGTACGCCGCCGCGACCGGCCCGCAGGCGGTCCTGGACGAGTTCAAGGACATGGTCAAGGCGCTGCACCGCGAGGGCCTGGAGGTCATCCTCGACGTCGTCTACAACCACACCGCCGAGCAGAGCCGCGACGGCGCGACGCTGTCCTGGCGCGGTCTGGACAACCGGGCCTACTACCGCCTCGACGAGCGCGGTCAGGACATCGACGTCACCGGCTGCGGCAACACCCTGGACCTGCGCCACCCCGTGGTCTGCCGGATGGTCCTGGACTCGCTGCGCTACTGGGTCGGCGAGTGCCACGTCGACGGGTTCCGGTTCGACCTCGCGGTGGCCCTCGGGCGCGGCCGCGACGACGGGTACGACCCGGACCACCCGTTCCTGGTGGCGCTGCGCGCCGACCCGGTCCTGTCCCGGGTCAAGCTCATCGCCGAGCCGTGGGACGTCGGCGTGCACGGGTGGCGCACCGGCCAGTTCCCGCCGCCGTTCGGCGAGTGGAACGACCGCTTCCGCGACAGCGTCCGGTCGTTCTGGCTGCCCGACGTCGCCCGCTCCGCCCACGGCCAGCCCGGCCACGGCGTGCGCGAGCTGGCGACCCGCCTCGCCGGGTCGCAGGACCTGTTCGGCGCGCGCGACCGGGGCCCGATCGCCTCGGTCAACTACGTCGCGGCCCACGACGGCTTCACCCTGGCCGACACCACGGCGTACGAGCGCAAGCACAACGGCGCCAACGGCGAGGGCAACCGCGACGGCCACGGCGACAACCGGTCGTGGAACCACGGCGTCGAGGGCGCCAACGCCGACGAGGACGTGCTGCGCGCCCGCCGCCGGTCGCTGCGCAACCTCCTCGGCACCCTGCTGCTGTCCACCGGCGTGCCGATGATCAACGCCGGCGACGAGATCGGCCGCACCCAGCGGGGCAACAACAACGCCTTCTGCCAGGACAACGAGGTGTCCTGGCTCGACTGGGACCTCGACGAGGCCCGCGCCGACCTGCTCGAGACCACCCGCCACCTGGCCGGCCTGCGTGCCACGCACGCGGTGCTGCGCCGCCGCGACTTCTTCACCGGCCGGCCCGGTCCCGAGGGCGGCGGCGCCGACCTGACGTGGTTCGCCGCGGACGGCCAGCCGATGCACAACGGCCGGTGGGACGACCCGCACACCCGGACGCTGGCGATGCACCTGGACGGCACCTCGGAGGAGTCGGCCTCGCTGTTCATCGTCCTGCACGGCGACGCCACGGACGCGACGCTGACGCTGCCGGCCCTGAACTGGGTCACCGGGTACGAGCTGCTCTGGGACAGCGCCGACGAGCGGCCCACCTCCGGGCGGTGCGCCGCTGCGACCCGGGTCGACCACGCGGATGACCGGGGCCTCCCTGCGGGTGTACGCCGCCCGGACCTGACCGGGCGTCCGCGGCCCGCGGGCAGGCCGCCCGGGACGGCCGGGCCGCGCCGGACGAGCACAGGACCCTCCCGCCGGGAGCGGCGGGAGGGTCCTGGTGCGGTCAGCGGTCAGGCGTTGGCGACGAGCCCCATCTCGGGCCCGCTGGTCATGCCGCGGTGGTGCGGGCAGCACCCGCACGGTGTAGCCGAACGCCCCGGTGCGGGACAGGACGAGGTCACCCTCGAACCGGTGCCGGCCGCCCTCGTAGGACTCCGCGAAGGTCAGCGGCGCCGTCTCGACGTCGCGCAGGTCGTCGGACTCGGAGGTCCGCCCGTGCACCACCTGCACCTCGACCTCGTCCGGCGACAGCTCGCCCAGCGAGACGAAGGCCCGCACGTGCAGCTTGTCCCCGACCTGCGGGGAGTCCGACACGCCGGAGGACTCCACGTGGTCGACCCGGACGCCCGACCAGGCGCCGCGCACCTTGGCCTTGAACGCCGCCAGCGACTTGGCACCGGCGTACTCGGGGCCGTTGAGGGCCCACCCGGCGCGGGCGGCGGGCCCGTACAGCTCCTCGGTGTAGTCACGGACCTGGCGGGAGGCGAGGACCTTGGGGCCGAGCGTCGTGAGGGTGTGCTTCATCATCGAGATCCAGCGCTCCGGCAGCCCGGCGTCGTCCCGGTCGTAGAAGCGCGGCGCGACCGACGTCTCGATCAGGTCGTACAGCGCGGCGGCCTCGAGGTCGTCGCGCCGGTCGGGGTCCTCGACGCCGTCGGCGGTCGGGATGGCCCAGCCGTTCTCGCCGTCGTACCACTCGTCCCACCAGCCGTCGAGGATCGAGAGGTTGAGGCCGCCGTTGAGCGCGGCCTTCATGCCGGACGTGCCGCAGGCCTCGAACGGGCGCAGCGGGTTGTTCAGCCAGACGTCGCAGCCCGGGTAGAGGTACTGGGCCATCGCGATGTCGTAGTTGGGCAGGAAGACGATGCGGTGCCGGACCTCGGGGTCGTCGGCGAACTTCACCATCTGCTGGATCAGCTTCTTGCCGGTCTCGTCGGCCGGGTGGGACTTGCCGGCGATGACGAGCTGGATCGGCCGCTCGGGGTCGAGCAGCAGCCGCTTCAGCCGCGCCGGGTCGCGCAGGATGAGGGTGAGCCGCTTGTACGTCGGGACCCGGCGGGCGAAGCCGATGGTGAGGACGTCCGGGTCGAGGATGTTGTCCACCCAGCCCAGCTCGGCGCGGCTCGCACCGCGCTTGACCCACGAGGAGCGCACCCGGCGGCGGGCCTCCTTGACCAGCTGCTCGCGCAGCTCGCGCTTGGTCGCCCAGATCTCGTCACCGGGGACGACGCCGATCCGCTCCCAGGCCTTGTCGCGGTCGACGTCGGTGGTGCCCAGGTGCTTGGCCGCCAGCTCGAAGACCTTGCGGTCGACCCAGGTGGGTGCGTGGACACCGTTGGTGATGCTGGTGATCGGCACCTCGGTGTCGTCGAAGCCCGGCCACAGCCCGTCGAACATGTGCCGGCTGACGACGCCGTGCAGCTGGGAGACGCCGTTGGCCCGGGCGCCGAGGCGCAGACCCATGACCGCCATGTTGAACACGCCCGGCTCGCCGCCGGCGTAGTTCTCGGCGCCGAGCTGGAGCAGCCGCTCGACCGGGACGCCGCCGAGGGCGTTGTCGCCGCCGAAGTACATCTGGATCTGGTCGGCGCCGAAGCGGTCGATGCCGGCCGGCACCGGCGTGTGGGTGGTGAACACCGTCGCGGAGCGCACGGCCTCCAGCGCCTCGTCGAAGGACATGCGGTGCAGGCTGGTCAGCTCGCGGATGCGCTCGATGCCCGAGGAAGCCGGCGTGGCCCTCGTTGGTGTGGTAGACGTCCGGCGCCGGGGCGCCGGTCAGCCGCGACCACAGCCGCAGCGCGCGCACGCCGCCGATGCCGAGCAGCATCTCCTGCTGCAGGCGGAGCTCGCCGCCGCCGCCGTACAGCCGGTCGGTGATGTTGCGCAGGGAGTCGTCGTTGTCCTGCACGTCCGAGTCGAGCAGCAGCAGCGGCACCCGGCCGACCTGCGCCTTCCAGACGTGGGCCTTGAGCGTGCGGCCGCCGGGCAGGTCGAGGGTGACGACGCAGGGGGTGCCGTCGGGCTCACGCAGCAGGGCCAGCGGCAGGTCGTCGGGGTCGAGGACCGGGTAGTTCTCCTGCTGCCAGCCGTCGAGGTTGAGCGACTGCTTGAAGTAGCCGGTCTTGTAGAAGAGGCCGACACCGACGACGGGCACGCCGAGGTCGGAGGCGGACTTGAGGTGGTCACCGGCCAGGATGCCGAGGCCGCCGGAGTACTGCGGCAGCACCTCGGTGATGCCGTACTCGGGGCTGAAGTAGGCGATCGAGGCGGGCGCACCGCCCTCGACCGTCCGCGGCCCACTTCTGGTACCACCGCGGCTGGGTGCAGGTAGGTCTGCAGGTCCGCGGCTGCCGCGTGGACCCGCGCGACGAACACCTCGTCGGCGGCCAGGCCGGCCAGCTCGTCCGGCGGACAGGGCGGACAGCAGGGCGACGGGGTCCTTGCGGACCTTGGCCCAGCGCTTGGGATCGATCTCGGAGAAAAGGTCGCGGGTCGGCGGGTGCCACGACCACCGCAGGTTGCTGGCGAGGTCTCCCAGCGCGGCGATGGGTTCGGGCAGGACGGTGCGGACGCTGAAGCGACGGATGGCCTTCACGGGACCGAAGCATAGGGGACATTTGGCGCCCGCGATTGTCGGTTTCTTGCAGAGTTTTCATGATCTTGCAGGATGGACAAAGCCCCGGACCGCCCCGGCGTGCGCGGGCGGTCGGACCCGGTAGCGTCATCCGCGTGACAGCGAGCCCCCTGCCCCCTGCCGCCCAGCGCCCCCTGGGACGCATCCCCGTGCTGAACGTGGCACCTGATGTCGACGGTGGAGCCTTTCCGGCCAAGTCCGTCGTGGATGAGGAGTTCGACGTCACCGCGACGGTGTTCCGTGAGGGACACGACGCGGTCAACGCCACGGTCGTCCTGACCGACCCCGACGGCGCCGAGACGCACGTCCCGATGACCCTGGTGAGCGCCGGGCTGGACCACTGGTCGGCCACCGTCAGCGCCCCACGGACCGGCATGTGGTCCTACCGGGTCGAGGGCTGGTCCGACCCCTACGCCACGTGGGACCACGACGCGACGATCAAGGTCGCGGCCGACGTCGACACCGAGCTGATGCTCGAGGAGGGCGCCCGGGTGCTCGAGCGGGCGATCGCCGAGGTGCCGCGCACCCCCGAGCAGGCCACGACCCTGCGTGACGCGGTGCACGCGCTGCGGGACGGCAGCCGCCCGGCCGAGGCCCGGATGAAGGCCGGCACCTCCCCCGAGGTCCGCGCCGAGATGCACGCCCGGCCGCTGCGCGACTACGTCACCGCCAGCCGCAGCCACGCGTGGCTGGTCGAGCGCGAGCGCGCCCTGTACGGCGCCTGGTACGAGATCTTCCCCCGCTCCGAGGGCGCGACCCAGGACCCCCGGACCGGGCTGTGGACCACCGGGACGTTCGACACCGCCCAGAAGCGGCTGCCGGCGATCGCCGACATGGGCTTCGACGTCGTCTACCTCACGCCCGTCCACCCGATCGGCCGGGTCAACCGCAAGGGACCCAACAACACCCTCGAGGCCGGCGAGCACGACCCCGGCTCGCCCTACGCCATCGGCTCGGCCGAGGGCGGCCACGACGCGATCCACCCCGACCTCGGTGACTTCGACTCCTTCGACCGGTTCGTCGCCGAGGCGCAGCGGCTCGGGCTCGAGGTGGCCCTCGACCTGGCCCTGCAGGCGGCACCCGACCACCCCTGGGTCGACTCCCACCCCGAGCTGTTCACGACCCGCGCCGACGGCTCGATCGCCTACGCCGAGAACCCGCCGAAGAAGTACCAGGACATCTACCCGCTCAACTTCGACAACGACCCCGAGAGCGCCTACGCCGAGGTGCGCCGGGTCATCCAGGTGTGGATCGACCACGGCGTCAAGATCTTCCGCGTCGACAACCCGCACACCAAGCCGGTGGAGTTCTGGCAGTGGCTGATCGCCGACGTGGCCGTCGACCACCCCGAGGTGATCTGGCTGGCCGAGGCGTTCACCCGGCCCGCGATGATGCACACGCTCGGCAAGGTCGGCTTCCAGCAGTCCTACACCTACTACGCCTGGCGCAACCAGAAGTGGGAGCTCGAGGACTACGTCAAGGAGCTCGCCGGTGAGGCGGCGACCTACATGCGCCCGTCCTTCTGGCCCACGACGCACGACATCCTCACGCCCTACATGCAGTACGGCGGCCCGACCGCCTGGAAGCTGCGCGCCGCGCTGGCCGCGACGCTGGTGCCGACCTACGGCATCTACGCCGGCTACGAGCTGGTCGAGCACGTCGCCCGGCCCGGCGTCGAGGAGCAGATCGACAACGAGAAGTACGAGTACAAGGACCGGCGCTGGTCCGACTACGAGGACGGCGGCCCCAAGGAGGGCCAGTCGCTGGCGCCGTACCTCAAGCAGATCAACCAGATCCGCGCCGCGCACCCGGCCCTGCACTGGCTGCGCAACATCACCTTCCACCACGTCGACGACGAGAACGTCATGGCGTTCTCCAAGCGGCGGCAGGTCGACGGCCGCGACGACGTCGTCATCGTCGTGGCCAACCTCGACCCGCATGCGACCCGCGAGACGTGGGTACACCTCGACATGCCGGCGCTCGGCCTGGCCTACCAGGACCACTTCGTGGCGCATGAGCTGATCACCGGCCAGTCGTGGCACTGGGGCGAGCACGCGTTCGTGCGCCTCGGACCCGACGCCGAACCCGTGCACGTGATCCAGATGAGGAGGTTCTGATGCAGGGGCTCAACCTGTCTCAGCCAGGCCTGAAGCACGACCCGCACTGGTTTCGGACCGCGGTGTTCTACGAGGTGCTCGTCCGGGCCTTCGCCGACTCCAAGGGCTCCGGCGCCGGTGACTTCACCGGCCTGGTCCAGCGGCTGGACTACCTCCAGTGGCTCGGTATCGACTGCCTCTGGCTGCCGCCGTTCTACGCCTCGCCGCTGCGCGACGGTGGCTACGACATCTCCGACTACACCGCGGTGCTGCCCGAGTTCGGGACGCTGCCGGAGTTCACCGAGCTGGTCTCGCAGGCGCACGCCCGCGGCATCCGGATCGTGACGGACCTCGTCATGAACCACACCTCCGACCAGCACCCGTGGTTCCAGGCCTCCCGGGCCGACCCCGAGGGCCCGTACGGCGACTTCTACGTGTGGTCGGACAACGACGAGAAGTACGCCGACGCGCGGATCATCTTCGTCGACACCGAGGTCTCGAACTGGACCTTCGACCCGATCCGGCGCCAGTTCTTCTGGCACCGCTTCTTCTCCCACCAGCCGGACCTCAACTTCGAGAACCCGGACGTCCAGGAGGCGATGTTCGACATCGTCCGCTTCTGGATGGACCTCGGGATCGACGGCTTCCGGCTCGACGCGGTGCCCTACCTCTTCGAGGAGGAGGGCACGAACTGCGAGAACCTCCCGCGCACCCACGAGTTCCTCGCCAAGCTGCGCGCCATGGTGGACGAGGAGTACCCCGGCCGGGTGCTGCTGGCCGAGGCCAACCAGCTGCCCTCGGAGGTCGTGGACTACTTCGGCACCGAGGACGCCCCCGAGTGCCAGATGTGCTTCCACTTCCCCGTGATGCCGCGGCTGTACTACTCGCTGCGCGAGGAGAAGGCGGCGCCGATCATCGACGTGCTGGCCGACACCCCGCCGATCCCGCCCGGCACCCAGTGGGGCACCTTCCTGCGCAACCACGACGAGCTCACCCTGGAGATGGTCTCCCCGGAGGAGCGGTCGGCCATGTACGGCTGGTACGCGCCCGACCCGCGGATGCGCGCGAACGTCGGCATCCGGCGGCGGCTGGCGCCGCTGCTGGACAACTCCCGCGCCGAGATCGAGCTGATCCACGCGCTGGTGCTGTCGCTGCCGGGGTCGCCGTGCCTGTACTACGGCGACGAGATCGGCATGGGCGACAACATCTGGCTCAACGACCGCGACGCGGTGCGCACGCCGATGCAGTGGACACCGGACCGCAACTCGGGCTTCTCCAGCGTCGACCCGGGCAAGCTCTACCTGCCGGTGATCTCCAGCCTCGTCTACCACTACAACAACATCAACGTCGAGGCCCAGATCGCCTCCAGCTCCTCGCTGCTGCACTGGCTGCGCGGGATGCTGCAGATCCGTTCGCGCCACCCCGTCTTCGGCCTCGGGTCGTTCGAGGTGTGCCCGGCCGAGAACGACACGATCCTGGCGTTCCTGCGCACGGTCGACGGCAGCGAGTTCGACGACGTCGAGCCCGAGACGGTGCTGTGCGTGAACAACATGTCGAGCCGCCCGCAGGCCAGCGTGATCCGGCTGCCGGACCAGCTCAAGGGGGCCGCGGTCGTCGACCTCTTCGGCGGCAGCGGCTTCCCGTCGGTCACGGACGAGGCGACGCTGACCATCACCACCGGGTCGCGGGACTTCTTCTGGCTGCGGCTGATCCCGGGCGCCAGCCATGACTGATGCCGGTCAGGCGGTGTCGTCGCCGTCGGTGATGCCGCTGCTGCCGGCGTGGGTGGAGCAGCAGCGCTGGTTCGTCGGGCGCGGCCGGGTCCCGCCGCCTGCGCCGCGTCGGCGGCCTGCGCCACGAGGACCCGGCCGGCCGGGCCGGTCTCGAGACGCACCTGCTGCTCGACGAGTCGGCCGCCGAGCCGACGCTCTACCAGGTCCCGCTCAGCTACCGCGACGGACCGGCTGCCCGGGGGCGACGACGCGCTCGTCGGCGACCATCGAGGACGACACCCTCGGCACGCTCCACGTCTACGACGGGCCGCGCGACCCGGCCTTCGCGGAGGTGCTGCTGCAGAGCATGCTGGCCGAGACGGCCGTGGCCTCCTCCGGTGACGACGGCGGCGCCCACGCGCAGGGTCACCGGCAGCCGGGCAGCCCCGACCTGACGGTCAGGGCGTCCCGGGTGCTGCGCGGCGAGCAGTCCAACACCTCGGTCATCTACGACACCACGAGCAGTGACGGTGGCGCACAACCGTTGATCTGCAAGATCTTCCGGGTCCTGCACCACGGCGAGAACCCCGACGTGGTCGTGCAGTCGGCACTCGCCCTCGGCGGGTCGCACCTCGTGCCGCGCCCGTTCGGGCACGTGTCCGGGCAGTGGCCGGACGAGCGGCTCCCCGGCGGCCTCGCCATCGGGCACCTCGCGTTCGCCCAGGAGTTCCTGCCGGGCGTCGAGGACGCCTGGCGCGTCGCCGGCGAGGCGCTGGCCCGCGGCGAGGACTTCAGCGACCGGGCGCGCGCCCTCGGCCGCGCCACGGCCGAGGTCCACGCCACCCTGGCCGAGGTGCTGCCCACGGTCGAGGCCACCGACGGCGACCGGGCCGCGCTGCTGGCCAGCATGCAGGCGCGCCACGCCAACGCCAACAACGAGGTCCCTGCCCTCGCCGCCTACGACAAGGCCGCGCGCGAGGTCTTCGCTCGCGGCCGCGACCGCCGACTGGCCTCTCCTGCAACGCATCCACGGCGACTACCACCTCGGCCAGGTGCTCGACGTCCCCGGCCGCGGCTGGGTGCTGCTCGACTTCGAGGGCGAGCCGATGCGCCCCCTGTCCGAGCGCAGCGTCCCCGACCTCCCGCTGCGCGACGTCGCCGGCATGCTGCGCTCGTTCGACTACGCGGCCGGCTCCTGGGAGCAGTCGCACCCGGGCGGCTCTGCCAGCCGCGTGGGCCGAGGCCGCACGCACCGCCTTCCTCGACGGCTACGCCGAGAGCTCGGGCCCGACCCGCGCGACGACCGCGCCCTGCTCGCCGCGCTCGAGCTCGACAAGGCCCTCTACGAGGTGGTCTACGAGGCCCGCAACCGTCCCGGCTGGCTGACCATCCCGGTGTCCGCCATCGCCCGACTCACCGACAGCGCAAGGAGCAACCGATGACCCCGACTGCGCACCCCACGCCGGCGCCGATCGCCCGCGTCGAGCTCGACCGCCTGGTGCAGGGCGTGCACCACAACCCGCACGAGCTGCTCGGCCCGCACCCGCACGACGGTGGTGTCACCGTGCGCGTCCTCAAGCCGCTGGCCGAGCGGGTCAGGGCCGAGCTGCCCGACGGCTCCACCGTGGACTTCACCCACGAGTACGAAGGCATCTGGGTCGCCACGCTGCCGACCGCCCGAGGTCTCCGACTACCGCCTGCTGGTCGCCTACGCCGACGGCGTCGACCACCGCCAGGACGACCCCTACCGCTTCCTGCCGACCCTGGGCGAGGTCGACCTGCACCTGATCGGCGAGGGCCGCCACGAGCAGCTGTGGAACGTCCTCGGGCGCCCACGTCCGCGACTACCCCGGCGCCATGGGCCCGGTGCACGGCACGTCGTTCGCCGTCTGGGCGCCGAACGCCCGCGCGATCCGGCTCGTCGGCGACTTCAACCAGTGGGACGGCGTCGACGCACCCGATGCGCTCGCTCGGCTCGACCGGCGTCTGGGAGCTGTTCGTCCCCGACGTCGGCGAGGGCACCCGCTACAAGTACGAGATCCTCGGCTCCGACGGCTCGCGGCGGACCAAGGCCGACCCGCTGGCCCGGGCCACCGAGCAGCCCCCGAAGACCGCCTCCGTGGTGACGTCCTCGGCCTACGAGTGGGACGACGGCGACTGGATGCAGCAGCGGGCGGCCACCAACCCGCACACCGGCGCGATGAGCGTCTACGAGGTGCACCTCGGGCTCGTGGCGCCAGGGCGAGAGCTACCGCGACCTCGCCGAGCACCTGGTCAACTACGTCAAGGACCTCGGCTTCACCCACGTCGAGCTGCTGCCGGTGATGGAGCACCCGTACGGCCCGTCGTGGGGCTACCAGGTCACCGGCTACTACGCGCCGACCTCCCGCTTCGGCTCCCCCGACGACTTCCGCTACCTGGTGGACACGTTGCACCGCAACGGGATCGGCGTGCTGCTCGACTGGGTGCCGGCCCACTTCCCCAAGGACGCCTTCGCCCTCGCCCGCTTCGACGGCCAGGCGCTCTACGAGCACCCGGACCCCCGGCGCGGTGACCAGCCCGACTGGGGCACGCACGTGTTCGACTTCGGCCGCCCGCAGGTGCGCAACTTCCTCGTCGCCAACGCCCTGTACTGGCTCGAGGAGTTCCACATCGACGGCCTGCGGGTCGACGCCGTGGCCTCGATGCTCTACCTGGACTACTCGCGCAAGGACGGCGAGTGGGTGCCCAACCAGTACGGCGGCCGCGAGCACCTCGAGGCCGTCCAGCTGCTGCAGGAGACCAACGCGACGGTCTACAAGCGGGTGCCCGGCGCGGTCATGATCGCCGAGGAGTCGACGTCCTGGCCGGGCGTGACCCGTGCGACGCACCTGGGCGGCCTCGGCTTCGGGCTGAAGTGGAACATGGGCTGGATGCACGACTCGCTGGCCTACATGGCCAACGAGCCGGTCCACCGGCAGTACCACCACCACCAGGTGACCTTCTCGCTGATGTACGCCTGGAGCGAGAACTTCGTCCTGCCGATCAGCCACGACGAGGTCGTCCACGGCAAGGGCTCGCTGCTGCGCAAGATGCCCGGTGACCGCTGGCAGCAGCTGGCCAACCTGCGGGCGTTCTTCGCCTTCATGTGGTCCCACCCCGGCAAGCAGCTGCATCTTCATGGGCTCCGAGTTCGGCCAGGAGGGCGAGTGGGCCGACGGCCGCAGCCTGGACTGGTGGCTGCTCGACCAGCCGGCGCACTACGGCGTGCACGGCCATGGTCAAGGACCTCAACCGCGCCTACTCCTCGCGCGCGGCGCTCTGGTCGCTGGACCACGAGCCGCGAGGGCTTCGAGTGGATCGACGCCAACGACGCGGCGGGAAACACGTTCTCGTTCCTGCGGCGTCGGCGTGCCGGACGACGACGGCGCGGTGCCGGTGGTCGCCAGCATCACCAACTTCAGCGGCTCGCCGCACCACCAGTACCGCCTCGGCCTGCCGCACCCCGGCCGCTGGAACGAGATCCTCAACACCGACGTCGAGAGCCTACGGCGGCTCCGGCGTGGGCAACCTCGGCTCCGTGGTGGCCGAGGAGGTTCCGTGGCACGGCCAGCCCTACTCGGCGCTGGTGACCCTGCCCGCCGCTGGCCGCGGTCTGGCTGGAGCCGGCCGAGCCCGTCGTCCCCGACCGTTCCCGCGCCGCCGCGCAGGTCGTGCCCGGCACCGTGTCCGCGGAGCAGGCGGACGAGGCGGCCAGCGCGCACGGCACGTCCGGGCGGACCGGCAGCGGCGCCGTGGGCGGCGGCCGCCGGACCGGGAGCAGGTCCACGGCGACGGGCACCGCCGGCGGCGCCTCCGGCAGCGGGCCTCCGGCAGCACCGGGAGCGCCGGCGGCTCGTCCGTCTCCGAGGGCGCGGGCGCGACCGCGGCCGGCGGCGGCACGTCGTACTCGGAGGGTCCGGTCGGCGACACCGCTGGAGGCGTCCTGCCGCGGCCGGCTCCGAGGCGGACGCGTCCGCGGCCCAGACCCCCAGCACCCGCACCACCTCAGGCCGTACGTCCGAGAAGGAGTGATCATGAACGATCCCCGAGCCGGCACCCAGGCACAGGCCGCCGACCTGGTCGACGTCGCCCACCTGGTCACCGCGTACTACACCCAGGTGCCCGACCCGACGCGACATCGACCAGCGGGTCGCCTTCGGCACGTCCGGGCACCGCGGCAGCAGCCTGCGCACCGCGTTCAACGAGACGCACATCCTCGCGACGACGCAGGCGATCTGCGACTACCGCAAGGGCCAGGGCTACGACGGGCCGCTGTTCATCGGACGCGACACCCACGGCCTGTCCGAGCCGGCCTGGGCGACCGCGCTCGAGGTGCTCGTGGCCAACGACGTCACGGTGCTGGTCGACGACCGCGACGGCTACACCCCGACGCCCGCCGTCTCGCACGCGATCCTGCGCGCGAACCGGGGCAAGGCGATGGACGGGCCCGGCCTGGCCGACGGCATCGTGGTGACGCCGTCGCACAACCCGCCCTCCGACGGCGGCTTCAAGTACAACCCGCCGCACGGCGGCCCGGCCGACACCGACGCGACCAGCGTCATCGCCGACCGCGCCAACGCCCTCATCGAGGCCGGCCTGGACGGCGTGCGCCGGATCCCGTTCGCCCGGGCGCGGGCCGCCGCGGGGTCCTACGACTTCATGGGCACCTACATCGACGACCTGCCCGTCCGTCGTCGACCTCGACCGCATCCGCGAGGCCGGGGTGCGCATCGGCGCCGACCCGCTGGGCGGGGCGAGCGTCGCCTACTGGGGCGAGATCGCCGAGCGGCACGGCCTCGACCTGACCGTGGTCAACCCGCTGGTCGACCCGACCTGGCGGTTCATGACGCTGGACTGGGACGGCAAGATCCGGATGGACTGCTCGTCGCCGTCCGCGATGGCCTCGCTGATCGGGCGCAAGGACGAGTACGACATCGCCACGGGCAACGACGCCGACGCCGACCGGCACGGCATCGTCACCCCGGACGCCGGGCTGATGAACCCCAACCACTACCTCGCCGTCGCGATCCAGTACCTCTACGGCGGCGCCCGCCCGCAGTGGCCGACGTCGGCCGCGATCGGCAAGACGCTGGTGTCCTCCTCGATGATCGACCGGGTCGCCGAGTCGGTCGGCCGCACGGCTGATCGAGGTGCCGGTCGGGTTCAAGTGGTTCGTGCCCGGCCTGATCGACGGCTCGATCGCCTTCGGCGGCGAGGAGTCGGCCGGGGCGTCCTTCCTGCGCCGCGACGGCTCGGTGTGGACCACCGACAAGGACGGGATCATCCTGGCCCTGCTCGGCTCGGAGATCCTCGCCGCCACCGGCCGGTCCCCGAGCCAGCACTACGCCGAGCTGACCGCGAAGTACGGCGACCCGGCCTACGCGCGCGTCGACGCACCGGCCACCCGCGAGGAGAAGGGCGCGCCTGGCGGCCCTCTCCCCCGAGGCCGTCACCGCCCAGACCCTGGCCGGCGAGCCGATCACGGCCCGCCTCACCGCGGCACCGGGCAACGGCGCGAAGATCGGCGGGCTCAAGGTGACCACCGAGAGCGCCTGGTTCGCGGCCCGGCCGTCCGGCACCGAGGACGTCTACAAGATCTACGCCGAGTCCTTCCAGGGCCAGGACCACCTCGCGCAGGTGCAGGCCGAGGCCCGCGAGGTCGTCTCGGCCGCCCTGGGCGGCTGACCCCTCGCTGGTCAGACGCACGTCTCAGCACCCACGTCTCAGACCCACTTCGTGCCGGTGAGTCGGCGAAAACCGGTGCCGCGGCGGCCCGGACGCCGAGCAACCGGCACGAAGTGGGTCTCTGGGCCGGTCGGCGAGCCGGGTCGGTGGGCCGGGCCGGTGCGGGGTCTGAGCGCGCGGCCGGGGTCTGCGCGCGCGGGTCAGGCGCCGAGCCGGGCGCTCTCGTCGTCGATCCACAGGTCGATCAGACCGCTGAAGTGGGCGAGGAACTGCTCGTGCTCGTGCGCCGGGTAGGTCGTGGCCACGGTGCTGGCCAGCATCGCGTCGAACTCCGGGGACTGCACCCAGTCCAGGACCATCTCGTCGACGTGCGGCAGGGAGCTGCGCGCAGAACTCCTGGTAGCGCGCGAGGTCGAAGTGCTCGTCGCGAGAGGCGCTGGTACTCCTTGAGCTTCGCCCGCGTAGTCCAGGCCGTCGTCGTCGCGCGACGGCGAACCACGGGTCGACGTCGACCTGGGTGCGCGCCTTGCGGCCGGTGACGAGGCAGAACGCCGACCACCTCAGCAGCGACGTGATCGCCCACGGGAAGTAGTAGTGCAGCGACGTGACCGCCACGTCGGGGCAGGCGTTGGCGTAGTCGATCGGGTAGACGACCCCGTCGCGCACGAGCATCTCGCAGGAGTTGAACTCCCAGCGGAAGAAGGCGTTGACGGTCTGGGCGATGGTGACGGCCTCGGCGCCCACCTGCGGGCGCGAGGAAGTCGTGCGACACGGCGTACCGGCGGTGCATCGGCTCGTCCGGCTGGAACTTCATCACCATCGTCTCCGGGCCGATGGTGAGCGCGCGGGCGAACACGTCGTAGCCCGGAGACGGCCTGCTGCAGGTGCATCAGCATCTCGCCGGACTCGTCGTAGGCCTGGTGCAGCGCTCTCGCGGTCGCGGATCATCGACACCCCGCGCCAGCCGCCACCGTCGAACGGCTTCATGAACAGCGGGTAGCCCGAGCGTCTCGGCCACCGCGTCGAGGTCGAACTCACGGTTGTACTTCGCCGACGTGTAGGCCCAGCGGGCGTTGTCGACGGGGTTCTTGTACGGCACGAGCACCGTCTCGGGGACGTTCATCCCGAGCCGGAGCATGGCGCAGTACGCCGAGTGCTTCTCCATCGACTGGAACGTGAACGGCGAGTTCAGCAGGTAGACGTCGTCCATCAGCGCGACCTTCTTCAGCCACTCGCGCGGGTGGTAGTACCAGTACGCCAGCCGGTCGATGACCAGCTCCTGCCGGAGCCTTGTCGCGCAGGTTGAACGGCTCGATGCTGACCCGCTCGGTCCGCAGCGAGTGGCTCCGCCCTCGGCCGTCGCGGATCACGCCGAGCCGGCGGGCCAGCGCCTCGAAGGCCGTCGGCCAGTCCTCCTCGGCACCGAGCAGCAGCCCGATCGAGGTGCTCCTGGGATGTCACGGCTGTGGTCATGCGGTCCTCCTCAGACGAACCTCGGTAGGTGATGGGCGAGCTGGCGTTGCCACCACGGCCAGTCGTGGGCCGAGTCGTAGCCCCACAGGTCGACCTCGTGGGCAATTCCCTTGTCCTGCAACAGGGCTGCCGAACCGCTGGGTCGACGGCAGGGCCCCGGTCGGGTGGATCTCCCAGGCCCCCTGCCCGACAGACGAGCAGGACCGACAGCCGGGCGCGCAGCCAGGCCAGGTGGTCGCCGTACAGGCCGGGCACGTAGTCGGTGGGGTTGGCGAAGTACGTCGCGTCGCCCCGCTCGCCCCAGGCGTGCCACGTGCCGCACGTCGTAGTTGCCGGACAGCCCGATCGCCAGCGGGGCCAGGTCGGCCCGCTGGAAGGCGAAGTGGACCGCGTGGTAGGCGCCCATCGACGCGCCGAGCGTGATCAGCTCGTGGCCGGGGCCGACGCTGCTCGGTGATCCACGGGACCACCGACTGCTCCAGCCAGGCCTGGTACGACGCGTGCCGGCGGGCGCGCTCCTCGATCGGGGCGCTCGTGTCCGACCAGGACCACCCGTCGAGCCGAGTCGACGCAGAAGAAGCTGACCCGGCCCTCGTCGACCAGGTGCTGCACCGCGCCGACCATGCCGTGGTCGGCGAAGTCCTCGGCCCGGCCGGCCTCGCTGGGGAAGACCAGCACCGGGCGGCCCCAGTGGCCGTGACGGATCACGCCGAGACGGTGGTCCGTCCCGGGCACCTGGCAGCTCGACGCGGTGCGCCCTGCACGGCCTCATCCTGTCGTACGCCAGCAATCTCGCAAGACATCGGTGAGATGCGGGTCCAGCGCGTCGCGCCAGGCGGTGTAGTTGTGCAGGTCCGGCACCTCGACGTGGGTCGACCTGGTGCCCGGCCCGGCGCGAGGGCGGCCGCCATCGAGGCGTTGTTGGGCGCGTTCTCCTCGAGGGCCCACAGGTCAGGCCGATCCGCAGCCGGCTGCGTCGGTGTGCCGGATGTCGAGGATCGCCTGGACCCGCTGGACGATCCGCCAGTAGTGGGGGAAGGTCGGCGACCGACTCGTGCCGGTCGTCGTGGACCGACCTGGAAGAACGAGCCGGACTGGCTGAAGACCGCGCCGACCTCGCCGGCGGCGCGCAGACCGGCCAGCAGCGCCGTCAGGCCGCCGAGGCTGGCACCCAGACCGCGACCGGGCCGTCGACGCGTAGTCGCGGCGCAGCCGGGTGAGGCCGGCGCCCATCTGCGTGCGCAGGTACTGCGGCGAGCCGGAGTACCACGCGTTGCGCTGCACCGGCTGCGAGCAGCGCGACGCGGTGGGGCGGGAGCCTGCCGGCGGCGATCAGGGCGGCGGAGTAGCGGGTCAGCGACGCGAGCACGTCGTACTCGGGTCCGTCCTGGACGAGCAGCAGCGGCAACGGGTCCTGCGCGGGCGGTCCCCTCGGGCGACCAGACCGTCACCGGCAGGGCGTCGGTGGTCTCGCCGCGCGACGACCAGGGTGCTCGTAGCCGCCGGCCACCGCGGGCGCGGTCAGCCACCAGGGCTGGCTCGTAGCCGGGCAGCTCGACGACCGACTTCTGGCCGAACGCGGTGTCCACGCGCCGCGGGTTCGCCGGGTCGACCTGGCTGGAGGCCTGCCCGTGGTGGTCGACGACGCCGAGCTGGTACTCCAGCCGGGCCAGCGACGGCCGCGGGATCCGCAGCTCCCAGCCGCCCGCCGCGGCGGCTGAACGGCCGGCCGGCGCCGGGGACCACCGCGTCGCACTCGCAGGGTGACGCGCCGCGTAGCGGCGGTCGGGGTCGGCCACCCGGAAGCGGACCCAGCGGTCGAGGACCTTCGGCGGGTCCGCGACCGTCGCCGCGCCGGCCGGGACGCCGCCGGGGCACGGCTCGCCGCCGGACGCGCCGTCGGCTCGGTCGCCGTCGGACGCGGAGCC
Organism: uncultured Actinomycetota bacterium; assembly: GCA_963828995.1. GTDB lineage: Bacteria > Actinomycetota > Actinomycetes > Actinomycetales > Dermatophilaceae > CAVRTM01. Next base: position 547,011 of record CAWHHB010000014.1, on the reverse strand, counting down.
CCGAGGAGTCACGGCCGGTCAGAACAGGGCGCTGGTGAGGGCGCGCCGGGCCCGCACGACGCGCTCGTCGCCGGCCCCGATGACCTGGAACAGCTCGAGCAGGTGCTCGCGGGCGGTGTTGCGCTCGTCATCGCTGGTGTCGCGCACGGTCTCGACCAGGCGGCCGAAGGCGTCCTCGACGTGTCCGCCGAGCAGGTCGAGGTCGGCGACGAGGATCTGGGCCGGCGACGTCGGTGGGTGTCGGCCGCCGCGGCTGCGCGCGCCGCCGCAGGTCGGCGTCGGCGGTGCGCTGCATCAGCTGCACCTGGGCCAGCCCGAGCGACGCCTCGGCGTCGGCCGGGTTCTCCTTCAGCGCCTGCTCGTAGGCGGCGACCGCGCCGTCGAGGTCGTCGCGCTCGATCGCCTCGAACGCCTGCTGGTGCAGCGGCGGCAGCGCCTGCTCCTCGTCGACGGCCGCCTCGTCGGCGGGAGCGACGTCGACGCGGCCGGTGACCCCGTGCTGCGGCGGCGAGCTTGAGCAGCTCGTCGACGTAGGCCCGGACGTGCTCGGCCGACTGCGCGCCGGCGAACAGCGGCACCGGCTGGCCCTGGATCAGGCCCAGCGTGACCGGCACGGACTGCACCTGGAACGCCTGCAGCAGACCGGGGTTGGCGTCGACGTCGACCGAGACCACCTGGAAGCGGCCCTCGTAGGCGCGGGCCACGTCGGCGACGACGTCGACGAACTCGCCGGAGGCCGGCAGCTGCTGCGACCACAGGACCACGACGGCCGGCACGGTCATGCTCGCGTTGACGACGTCGTTGAAGTTGGCGTCCGTGCCCGGCTTGACGACCGCGTCAGCGGCACCGGCGGCGGACGGCTCGGCCGCGGGGCGTCCGAGCGAGGACAGGTCGACGGCGCCGCGAAGGAAGGCCGCGCTGATGGGCTGCTGTGTCATGGGTCCATTCTCCCTGACGAGGCAAGCGGGCCGGTCATGACCCTGCGGCGGCGACCAGCTGCTCGGATGCCGCGAGCAGCGTCGCGTCCCCCTTGGCGGCGGGCACGCCGAAGACGACGAGCTCCAGGGTGGTCATCGTGGCCCGGGAGGTGATCCGGGTCTGGCCCGGCACCAGCGCCGTGAACTCCTTCGGCGCGGTCAGCGTCTGGCCCGGCTTGACGGTGAACGTGTCGGTCCGTCGCATCAGCGCGAAGACGAGCGCTCCGCCGCCGGCCTGCTCCACGGCGTAGGTGCCGCCCGGGACGACCTCGTGCCGCTGGGTGAAGCCGGACTGCGCGGCGACCGACGTCGCCTGCGTGGCGGCGTTCTGACGGATCTGCGTGGCGAACGGGTCGGCGCGTGAACGCCGGGGTCGGCCACGCGCCGCGACGGGTAGGACAGCGACGCGGCGTACGTCGTGAGCAGGGTCGCGGGCTTGACCGCGAGCCCCGTGCCGTCGGTGACCAGCCGCGACCCCTGCGCGAGCGGGTCGAACCGGCGCACGGTGGAGTTGGGCAGCATGCTCGCCGAGATGGCGATGCGGTACGGCGTGACCGCGTCTGGGTGAGGTGAGCAGGTGCAGCACCGGGAGGCTGCCCTCCGCGGGGACGGTCTGCGCCACCATCACCCGGGGCCAGCCGAAGCCCCGTGAGAGTGCCAGCAGCCCCGGCTGCGACGGCGAGAGGGCAGGCGACCCACCGCCGAGGCCGGGTTGCACCGAGTCGAGCCTGGCCTGCGCCCTGGCGGCGGTGAGCGCCGGCCCGGTGTAGGCCGTCGCCCGCGCCTGGTCGGCCTGCGCCCCGGTGGCGCTCTCGGCCTGGGAGGCGGCGGTGAAGGCGCGGCTGACGATCGCGCGGGCGTGCGGGGCCGCCAGCGGCGCCACGCTGGTCACGGGGGCAGGGGGCGGCTGCAGGCCGGCCACGGTGCTGCCGGCGGCGCACCCGCTCAGGACGAGGGCGACCCCGGCCGCGAGGGCGGCGGGTCGGATGGACCGCGCTCATTCCCGGCCCACCTGCCCGGTCCCGGAGGCCTGCGGCGGCACGGAGGTGCCGGCCTGCTGCCCCGAGGGGGTCTGCGCGCTCGGTGCCCGGGTGCTCCGGGTGGCCCGGGCGTCGCTGCCGGCGGCCCGCGTCGCTGCCGCGGCCGCTGCGGTGCGGGGCGGCGACGGGTGTGCCGCAGGTACCCGAGGGCGAGCGCGGCGACGGCCAGGCCGAGGGCCGCCGCGGCCAGCGCCTCGAAGAACCACGTGCGGTGCTGCCACGCGAGGGTGGTGCGGACCCGGCCCAGTGCGGCGGCGTTGGCGGACGTGGCCACGACGCTCAGCGGCGCGGCATCCGGGCTCACGACCAGGCGGGCGGTGCCGGTGCCGGTGCTCGTGTGCTGCCAGACGTCGCCGCCCTGCAGCTGGGCGGCCTTGCTGGCGCCGGCGCCGACCGTGCTCACGTCGACGGCGCCGGAGGGGTAGTGGACGCGGTCCACCGACAGGTGCGGGCTGCTGCCGACCGCGGACCGGGCGTCAGCGTCGTGGGCCAGGCCCAGCCAGACCGGTCCCCCGTCGGCGCGGGTCACGGTCACCTCGACCGGCGCGTCGACGTGGGCCAGGACGGTGGAGCCGACCAGCTCGATGCCGGGAGTCTGCCGGGTGGTGCTGAACTCGGCCCGGCCCGCGGGCCCGAGACCGATGGCCACCCAGAGGCCGAGCACGAGCAGCACGACGCCGACCAGGGCCGCCAGGGCGGCCCCGACCAGCGGCAGGCGTCGTGCGGCGGTGGGCACGGCTCAGGTCCTCACGCTCGGCTACCGGGATCATGAGGGGCGTCCCCGTGCCACCTCGTCTCCACTGTAAGCGCAGCCCCCGCGCCCGGGACAAATCCGCCGTCGGCCCCGGGCACGGCCGCGGTCAGAAGCGCGCGGGCTCGCGGTAGACGCCCCACAGCTCGCGCAGGGCGTTGCAGATCTCGCCCAGCGTGGCCTCGACGCGCACCGCGTCGAGCATGGCCGGGATCATGTTCTGGGTCGTACCGGGCCACCTCGACCAGACGGTCGAGCGACGCCGTCACCGCGGCCTCGTCGCGGGCCGCCTTGCGCGCGGACGAGCGCCGACACCTGGTCGCGCTCGACCTCGTGGCTGACCCGCAGGATCTCCAGCTCGTGGCTGACCGACTCGGTGTGGCAGTTGACCCCGACGACCTTCTTGTCGCCCTTCTCCAGCGCGATCTGGTAGTCGAACGCCGCATTGGCGATCTCGGACATGAACCAGCCGTCCTCGATGCCGCGCAGGATGCCCGAGGTCATCGGGCCGATCTCGTGCTCGACGTGGTCCGCGCCGGGGGCCGGCGTCCGGCCCAGCTCGCCCATGGCGCGGATCTTGTCGAAGATCGCCTCGGCCTCGGCCTCGATCCGGTCGGTCAGCGCCTCGACGTACCAGGACCCGCCGAGCGGGTCGGCGACGTTGACCACCCCGGTCTCCTCCATGATGACCTGCTGCGTGCGCAGGGCCACCTCGGCGGACTGCTCGGTCGGCAGCGCGAGCGTCTCGTCAAGAGCGTTGGTGTGCAACGAGTTCGTGCCGCCGAGCACCGCCGCGAGGGCCTCGACCGCCGTACGCACCACGTTGTTCAGCGGCTGCTGCGCGGTGAGCGAGACGCCCGCGGTCTGGGTGTGGAACCGCAGCCACTGCGCCTTGTCGGTCGTGGCGCCGTACACGTCGCGCATCCAGCGGGCCCAGATGCGGCGCGCGGCGCGGAACTTGGCGATCTCCTCGAAGAAGTCGAGGTGGCTGTCGAAGAAGAAGGACAGGCCGGGGGCGAACACGTCGACGTCGAGGCCGCGCGAGAGGCCCAGCTCGACGTAGCCGAAGCCGTCGGCGAGGGTGAACGCCAGCTCCTGCGCGGCCGTGGAGCCCGCCTCGCGGATGTGGTAGCCGGACACCGAGAGCGGCTTGTACGCCGGGATCTTCTCGGCGCAGTACTCCATCAGGTCGCCGATCAGGCGCAGGTGCGGCCCGGGCTCGAACAGCCACTCCTTCTGGGCGATGTACTCCTTGAAGATGTCGGTCTGCAGCGTGCCGTTGAGGACGCCGACGTCGACGCCCTGCCGCTCGGCCGCCACGAGGTACATGCAGAAGACCGGCACGGCGGGCCCGCTGATGGTCATCGACGTCGTGACGTCGCCCAGCGGGATGTCCTTGAAGAGCGTCTCCATGTCGGCGGCCGAGTCGATCGCCACGCCACAGTGGCCGACCTCGCCGAGGCTGAGCGGCTCGTCGGAGTCGCGGCCCATCAGCGTGGGCATGTCGAAGGCGACGCTCAGGCCGCCGCCGCCGCGGGCCAGGATCATCTTGTAGCGCTCGTTGGTCTGCTCGGCGTTGCCGAAGCCGGCGAACTGCCGGATCGTCCAGGCGCGCCCCCGGTAGCCGGTGGCGTGCAGGCCCCGGGTGAACGGGAACTCCCCCGGCCAGCCGATGCGGCCCATCCGCTCGTCCGCCGCCTCGGCCTCCGCGTCCGGGCCGTAGACGGGCTCGACCGTCGACCCCGAGAGCGTGGTGAAGTCCGCGTCGCGGACCATCCCGCGGGCCTGCGCGGCGTCGTACCGCTGCTGCCAGCGGGTCCGGCCGTCGGACGCCCCGCTGGGCGACGTGGTCGGGTCCGGGCGGGGGTCCTGCTGGGCGGTGGTCATGCCTCCAAGTTACTTGGACGTCCTAGTAGTTGTCACGGCCGGACGTCGCGCGGTCTCGCCGTGAGGGTCGCCCGGTGCTGCGGGTCACTCGGTGAAGTCGCCGGCGGCGAGGCGGACCTTGCGCAGCAGCAGGAACAGCTGCTCGAGCTCGGACGCGCTCAGGGCGGTCAGACCGAAGCCGCGGTCGACCAGGTCGCGGGTCGCCTGCTCCATCACCTCACGACCGGACGGCGTGATGGCCGCGAGCGTGCCGCGGCCATCGTCCGGGTTGGGCGCGCGCTCGACGAGCCCCTGCCCCTCGAGCCGCTGGATGATGTTGGTGGCGCTGGTCGGGTGGACCATGAGCCGCTGACCGATCTTGCTCATCGGCAGGCGTCCCTCGCGGCTGAAGGTCAGCAGGACGAGGGCCTCGTACCGCGCGAAGGTCAGCCCGTGGCGACCGACCGTCGCGTCGAAGTCGCCGATCAGCAGCTGCTGGACGCGCATGACGGAGGTCGCGGTCGCCATCGCGAGGTGCTGTGAGCGCGCACCCCACCGGGAGCGCCAGAGCGAGGCGGCGCGCCGGATCGGGTCGAACGGCAACGGGGTGTGGAGGGGCACAGCGACACGCTAGCGACGTGACGGTGGCCGGCTCCGGACCTGTCCAGCCGTCGAACCGTCGCCCCGGGCCGGCTCGGAGGGGCACGATCCCGCCGCGTGGCAGGTCAGAGTCCGTCGACGTGGCGGGCTCGGCCTGTCGGCGTCGGAGGTCAGGACTCCTCGGCGCGCTCGATGGCGGCCTCGAGGCGGTCCAGCTTGCCGGTCAGCTCGCCGGTGTAGCCGGGGCGGATGTCGGCCTTGAGCACCAGGCTGACGCGGGGCCCGTACGCCCCGACCGCCTCGCACGCCCGCCGGACGACGTCCATGCACTCGTCCCAGCTGCCCTCCACCGTCGTGAACATGGAGTCGGTGCGGTGGGGCAGGCCCGACTCCCTGACGATGCGGACGGCAGCGGCGACGGCCTCACTCACCGAGCCCTGGGGCTGGGCGGGGTCGGTGGATCCGGACGGTGCGACAGAGAAGGCAACGAGCATGCAGCCAGCCTAGGACGCCGCGCTCGAGACGTCCGGGCCCCCGTCAGATGAGCAAGGGGTCCCGCTGGTGGAAGGTGACCCACTTTCCTTGAAGCACCTCTCCTGTGGCTCCCGGGTAGCCGACCCCCAGCTCCGGCACCAGGGCTGCGTCTGGTCCTGGCGGTGGACCCGACCCTGGCTCCCCGCCCCCATCCGGTCCACCACCCGCCTCCGGGCCCGGCTGCGACGTCCACAGCCGCACCATTGCCGGCTCGGGGTCTGCCGCCGAGTCCCGCAGGGGCGGGTAGGCCGCGATCGGGAGGATCGGAACGGATCGGGAAGCCGCCGGGAGCCGTGAACACCAGCCCGGCCGGGTCGTTCGGGTTCCCACTGATGCCGAACTGCCCACCGTGGTGGGCATCGTGGTGGAAGGGGCACAGGGACACCAGGTTGTCCATGTCCGTGCTCCCGCCGGCGGCCCAGTGCCAGATGTGGTGGACCTGCAGGTGCGAGGTGGCCGAGCACCCCGGAAACCTGCAGCCGCGATCCCGGTCCAGCACCAGCCGCCGTGTGCGCTCGGGCACGATCCGCAGCGCTCGTCCGACGCTGACCGGCACCCCCGCGCGCTCCCACAGCGGCTGCATCGTCCCCTCACACGTGAGCTTCCGCACCAGATGGTGAGGAAGCCGTGGAGCGCCGTTCAGCCATCCGCCGTCGGCATCGAGGTGGACGTAGACCCTGAAGGAGTCCCGACGGCCGGGCGACGTCACCCCTGCAAGCGAGCGTTGGCAGATCTCGACCAGCGCGTCCGCCCACGTCACCTGTGGCACACCGGCCGCGAAGAGGGCGTCCTTGGCCTCGGTCACCGCCGCCTGGACCAGCGCCCCGGCATCCGCCGGCGCCGAGAACCGCAGCTCGAAGCGCCCCTCGCGGGTGGTCATCGACAGCTCCGCAGGGTCGGCCGCCCGACCCACGTCGTCCAGCGGCGGCTCCAGAGAGGCAGCGCCGGGCTCCAGCGGCGCCTCCGCGTCCGGACCGGACTCCGCGGTGGCGTCGGGGTCAGGCTCCTCGCCGGTCGGCGGGTCGAACGCGTAGCGCGACAGCACCCGGGAGAGCTGCGGGACGCTGGCTGACACCGCCAGCTCGGCCACCGACGCCTCCACGTGCGACGGCGCGTGCCGGGCCACCACCGCGACCTGGTCCACCGACAACAGGCCGGACGCGAACTGGCCCATCACCACCGGCAGGGCCGTCGCACGGCGAGCCATCAGCACCACCTGCCGGGCCCGACCCGGCGACAGCCCGGCCCGCAGCACCAGCCAGTGCTCCGGCGAGCGGATGCCGGCCCCGGCCCACGCCTCGGACTCCAACGCCCCGGCCGCCAGCGTCACCAGCCGCGCGGACAGCTGGTTCAGCCCGCCGCACACCACCGCCAGCTCGGCCTCCAGCTGGTCCCCACCCGTCGTCCCCACCATGCACCCAATCGTACACCTGTTCGAACGGCAGGAACAGACTTATCCACACCCGAAAACCGCCAGACCGCAACATGATTCACGCCGCACCACCCGCCACGGGAAACGACCTGCCCGGCGGCCTCAGAGCTTGAGCTGGAACTCCGGGTACAGCTCGACCGGCCGGAACCCCAGGCGCTCGTTGATCCCGACCATGGCCGCGTTGACCTCGGCGTTGGCGGTGTGGAGCGCCGTACGACCGGGGTACTCGCGCTGGACCTCGAGCAGGTTGCGTGCCTTCAGCGCCAGTCCGAGCCGGTGGCCACGGTGGTCGCGGAGCACGATCGTGCCCCACTGGTGGATGTGCTGCGGGTCGTCCAGCGGGATCGAGAGGTCGGAGTAGCCGACGACCTGCCGGTCGCCGTCGAGCGCCAGCACGGACGAGCGCAGCCGTCGCGCGGCGCGCAGCTGCGCCTCGCGCTCCCGCCACACCTCGGGCGTGATCGCCTCGGCCTCGAAGTCGATGTCGCCGGTGGGCGCGTCCAGCGCCAGCTGGTTGTAGACGTGGCAGTAGGACGGCAGCAGGTCCGCCGGCAGATCGCCGACGTGCCGTTCGATCGTGTAGCCGGCGTGGTGCGGCGCCGCCTCCTCGATCATCGACGCGAGCAGCTGCTCGTCGACGGGCAGGTCGAGCACCCGGTGCACCTCCGTGTTGGCGAGGGTGAAGCCGCGCCGTTCGGCGAACACGCGGTACGGGTGGTCCTCACGCCGCTCGAAGGGGTACGCGGAGTCGGTGATGATCGTGCTCCGGCCCTCGTCCTTGGTCCGATGGATGACGAGATCGACCAGTGCAGAGCCATATCCACGCCCGGTGTGAGCCGGGTGCACATGCACCTGCACGTACGTCATGTCGGTGTTGTCGAGCAGCGGCAGCTCGAGAACCGCCACGCCCGTCATGAGCGGGCCCTCCCACGCCGCCCAGATCTCCCGCCGCTCGGCGGGGTCCACGGACCGGAACAGGGCCCGCTCCTCCGCGATCGTCCACGGTGTGGCGTAAGGGCGTTGATGCAGCTCGGCGGCCTCCACGACGTCGTGCAGGCGGCCGAGCTCGGCATCGTCGAAGACATCGACACGGCGCAGGTCCATGACTGTCACGGTAGGCACCGGGCGGCGCGGGCGCACCGCCTTTTCCGGCGCCCCGGATCAGGTGAGCGCGTCGAGGACCCGGTCCGCGGCGGCGTACGGGTCGCTGGTGCCGTCCACGACGGCCTGGGCCAGCGCGTCGACGCCGCGACCGTGCCGGAGGTCGCCCATGCGGGCACGCAGCGCCTGCAACGCGATCGACTCGATCTCGTCGCCGGCGCGCCGTACCCGGCGGTCGCGCAGGGTGCCCGAGGACTCCATCCACGCGTAGTGCTTGTCGATCGACTCCATCAGCTCGTCGATGCCCTCGCCGCGGGCCGCCACGGTCTTGAGCACCGGAGGTCGCCACAGCCCGGGCTCGCTGCGGTCACCGAGGCTGATCATGTGGCGGATGTCGCGGACGGTGGCGTCGGCGCCGTCGCGGTCAGCCTTGTTGACGACGAAGACGTCTCCGATCTCGAGGATCCCGGCCTTGGCAGCCTGGATGCCGTCGCCCATGCCGGGGGCCAGCAGCACGATGGTCGTGTCGGCCAGGGAGGCGATCTCGACCTCGCTCTGGCCGACCCCGACGGTCTCGACGAGGATGACGTCGCACCCGGCCGCGTCGAGCACCCGCAGCGCCTGCGGCGTCGTCCACGACAGGCCGCCCAGGTGCCCCCGGCTGGCCATCGACCGGATGTAGACCTCGGGGTCGAGCACGTGGTCCTGCATCCGGATCCGGTCACCGAGCAGCGCGCCGCCGGAGAACGGCGACGACGGGTCGACGGCGAGGACGCCGACCCGCTGGTCACGGGCCCGGAGCGCCCCGACGACGGCGCTGGTCGTGGTCGACTTGCCCACCCCCGGGCTGCCGGTGAGGCCGATGATGTGCGCCCGGCCGCTGTGCGGGGCGAGCGCCGACATCACCTCCCGCAGGGCGGGGTGGGCGTCCTCGACCAGCGAGATCAGCCGCGCGACGGCGCGCGGCGAGCCCGCCCTCGCCGCCTCGACGAGGGCGGGGACGTCGACGGACCGCTGCGCCATGGGTCGGTCTGCTCCGGGCCGGCAGCCGGTCAGGCGCCGGGCACGCGGACGATGAGGGCGTCGCCCTGGCCGCCGCCACCGCAGAGCGCGGCCGCGCCGACACCGCCCCCGCGACGCTTGAGCTCGAGCGCCAGGTGGAGGGCGATGCGCGCCCCCGACATGCCGATCGGGTGACCCAGGGCGATCGCGCCGCCGTTGACGTTGACCTTGTCGGGGTCGATGCCCAGCTCCTTGGTGGAGGCCAGGCCGACCGCGGCGAACGCCTCGTTGATCTCGACCAGGTCGAGGTCGGCGGGCGTGATGCCCTCCTTCTGGCAGGCCTTCGCGATGGCGCGGGCCGGCTGGCTCTGCAGGGTCGAGTCGGGTCCGGCGACCACGCCGTGCGCCCCGATCTCGGCGAGCCAGGTCAGGCCCAGCTCCTGCGCCTTGGCCTTGCTCATCACCACGACCGCGGCGGCACCGTCGGAGATCTGCGAGGCGGACCCGGCGGTGATGGTGCCGTCCTTGCTGAACGCGGGGCGCAGCCGCGACAGGCTCTCGGTGGTGGTGTCGGCCCGGATGCCCTCGTCGGTGCGGAACTCCAGCGCGCTCGCCCTTGCGCTGCGGGATCGAGACGGCCACGACCTCGTCCTCGAACACCCCGTCCTTCCACGCCTTGGCGGCCAGCTGGTGGCTGCGGGCGGAGAACGCGTCCTGCTCCTCGCGGGTGAACTCCGCGTCGCCGGCGTTGGCGGCCTCGGTCAGCAGGCCCATCGCCTGGTCGGTGAACGCGTCCCACAGCCCGTCGAAGGCCATGTGGTCGCGCATCGTGACGTCGCCGTACTTGAACCCCTCGCGGCTCTTGGCCAGCAGGTGCGGCGCGTTGGTCATCGACTCCTGGCCGCCGGCCACGACGACCTCGAACTCACCGGCGCGGATGAGCTGGTCGGCGAGCGCGATGGCGTCGATGCCCGAGAGGCAGACCTTGTTGATCGTCAGCGCCGGGACGGTCATCGGGATGCCGGCCTTGGCGGCGGCCTGGCGCGCGGGGATCTGCCCGGCGCCGGCGGTGAGGACCTGGCCCATGATCACGTAGTCGACCTGGTCACCGCTGACCCCGGCCCGCTCCAGGGCACCCTTGATCGCCACGCCGCCGAGGTCGGCCCCGGAGAAGTCCTTGAGGGAGCCCAGGAGGCGGCCCATCGGCGTACGTGCTCCGGCGACGATGACGCTCGTGGTGGCGTCGGTGCGCCCGGTCGGTGTGCTCATCAGCTGTGCCTCCAACGACATCGGTGGGTTCGCGGTCACTCTAACGCCGGTACGGCGAGGTGTCGGTGGCCGGAGACACACCACGGCGGGTCCCGCAGCGGGTGGGCGGTGCCTAGGGTTGCTGGCATGACCGAGCAGCCAGCAGCCCTCTTCACCGCCATCGACCACGTCGGCGTGGCCGTGCCCGACCTCGACGCCGCGATCGCGTTCTACCGCGACACCTACGGCATGAGCCTGGTCCACGAGGAGGTCAACGAGGGGCAGGGCGTCCGCGAGGCGATGATGGCCGTCGGCGACTCCGGCTCCTGCGTGCAGCTGCTGGCCCCGCTCACCCCCGAGTCCACGATCGCGACCTTCCTGGACCGCTCCGGCCCCGGCGTGCAGCAGGTGGCCTACCGGGTCGAGGACGTCGACGCGGTGTCCGCGACGCTGCGCGAGCGGGGGATGCGCCTGCTGTACGACGAGCCGCGCCGCGGCACGGCGGGCAGCCGGATCAACTTCATCCACCCCAAGGACGCCGGCGGCATCCTCGTCGAGCTGGTCGAGCCCGCGGCGCACTGACCGCCGGGGGCCCGGGGCGGGGGTGAGCCAGGTCACCGTGTGGCGGGGGTCTCATGTCCCTTCCGCGGGCCCTGAGGCGCCGCTAGGTTCGCCGGCAACGACGCCGGCCGCCCCGGCCCCGGCTCCACCCTCTGCCGAGGAGACCACGATGCAGGCCATCCGCGAGGCGATCCTGTCCGGCGAGCGCGACCCCGGCACCTTTGCCGCGCTGCCGATCCCGCCGACCTACCGCGCGGTGACGGTGCACCGTGACGAGGAGCAGATGTTCGCCGGCCTGCCCAGCCGGGACAAGGACCCGCGCAAGAGCCTGCACGTCGAGCAGGTCGCGGTGCCCGAGCTCGGCCCCGGCGAGGCGCTCGTCGCCGTGATGGCCAGCGCGATCAACTACAACACCGTCTGGACGTCGATCTTCGAGCCGGTCTCGACCTTCACCTTCCTGCAGCGCTACGGGCGGACCTCGCCGCTCGCCCGGCGCCACGACCTGCCCTACCACGTGGTCGGCTCGGACCTGTCCGGCGTCGTCCTGCGCACCGGCGCGGGGGTCAACGCCTGGAAGCCCGGCGACGAGGTGGTCGCGCACTGCCTCTCGGTCGAGCTGGAGCACGCCGACGGCCACAACGACACGATGCTCGACCCCGAGCAGCGGATCTGGGGCTTCGAGACCAACTTCGGCGGCCTGGCCGAGCTCGCCCTGGTCAAGACCAACCAGCTGATGCCCAAGGCCGCCCACCTCACCTGGGAGGAGGCCGCCGTCCCCGGCCTGGTGAACAGCACGGCGTACCGGCAGCTCGTCTCGCGCAACGGCGCGGGCATGAAGCTCGGCGACGTCGTGCTGATCTGGGGCGCCAGCGGCGGCCTCGGCTCCTACGCGACGCAGATGGCGCTGGCCTCCGGGGCCACCCCCGTCTGCGTCGTCTCCAGCCCGGAGAAGGCCGAGATCTGCCACCGGATGGGCGCCGAGCTGGTCATCGACCGCAGCAGCGAGGGCTTCCGGTTCTGGAAGGACGAGCACACCCAGGACCCGCGCGAGTGGAAGCGGTTCGGCGCCGCCATCCGGGCGCTCACCGGCGGCCGCGACCCCGACATCGTCTTCGAGCACCCGGGCCGGGAGACGTTCGGCGCGAGCGTCTACGTCGCCCGTCGCGGCGGCACCATCGTCACCTGCGCCTCGACCAGCGGCTTCCTGCACGAGTACGACAACCGCTACCTGTGGATGAACCTCAAGCGGGTGATCGGCTCGCACTTCGCCAACTACCGGGAGGCGTGGGAGGCCAACGACCTGGTCGCCCGGGGGCTGATCCACCCGACGCTGAGCCGGACGTACGACCTGCAGGACGTGGGGCAGGCGGCGTACGACGTCCACCGCAACCTGCACCAGGGCAAGGTGGGCATCCTCGCGCTCGCCCCGACCGAGGGCCTGGGCGTCCGCGACCCGGCCCGGCGCGAGCAGCACCTGGCCGAGATCAACCGGTTCCGCAACATCTGAGCGGTGGCGGTGGTCACCGGGTGCTGGCACTAGGCTCCCGACGTGAGACGCGGAGTGTTGCAGCGATGGACCGACTACCGGCGACGGCAGCGCGATGCGTTGCGGGAGAGCAACCGGGCTCAGACGCAGGCGTACGTCGCGCGGGAGGAGCCCCGTGAGCCGAACCTGATCACCGACACGTTGCCCCTCGGCGACGACTCGGCACCCGCGGCCGCACCCGAGGGTGCCGAACCCGGTCCGGACGACCCGCCAGGTGATGGTGAGGCCACGCTGACCCGGGCCGCAGAGGACGAGACCGGGGTCGACCAGGCAGTCGAGGCGGGTCGGAGGGGCTACGGCCAGGCCGGACGGCCGCTGAACCGGCAGTCCCCCTTCTACGTCGGCTTCTTCGGCGCCATCGGCGTCCTGGTGGCCTACGGCCTCTGGAACGCGATCGGCCAGCTCACCCAGGTCATCACCCTGCTCGTCGTCGCGCTGTTCATCACGCTGGCGCTCAACCCGCTGGTGGAGTACCTGGTCCGCCGCGACGTCCGGCGCTCGCTCGCGGTCGCCACCGTGTTCGCCGGGCTGGTCGTCGTGTTCGTCTCGCTCGGCCTCATCGTCGTGCCGCCGGTGGTGCAGCAGGCCGGGCTGCTGGCCGACAGCGCCCCCAGCTACCTCGAGAACCTGCTCCACAACAGCGTCATCCGCGACCTCGACACCCACTACCACGTGGCCGAGAAGCTGCAGGCCGAGCTGCAGGCCCGGATCACCGACGGCAACTTCATGAGCGGCGTCTTCGGCGGCGTGCTCGGCGCCGGCAAGGCGGTCCTGTCCGGCTTCTTCGCCTTCTTCACCGTGCTCGTGCTGACGCTGTACTTCCTGGCCTCGCTGCCCCGGGTCAAGCAGGCGGCGTACGGCATGGTGCCGGCCAGCCGCCGGCTGCGCGTCACCTCCCTCTCCGAGGAGATCCTGCGGCGGGTCGGCAGCTACGCGATCGGGCAGGTGGCGGTCGCCGCCATCAACGCCACCGCGAGCTGGATCATGATGACGATCGTCGACATCCCCTACGCGGCGGTGCTCGCCGTGGCGGTCGGCTTCCTCGGGCTGCTGCCGATGGTGGGCGCCACGCTCGGGGCGGCGCTCGTCTGCACGGTCGCGCTCTTCGACGACCCGAAGAAGGCGGCCATCGCGCTCGTCTACTACGTGGTCTACCAGCAGATCGAGAACTACGTGGTGGCGCCGAGGATCATGCAGCGCACGGTGTCCGTGCCCGGCGCGGTCACCGTCGTGGCCGCCCTCGCCGGCGCCGCGCTGCTCGGCATCCTCGGCGCCCTGCTGGCGATCCCGGTAGCGGCGGGCCTGCTGCTGCTCTACGAAGAGGTGCTCGTCCCCCGGCAGCGCCGGGCCTGATTCAGGCGCCGGCGTCCGGCTCGAGCAGGGACGCCGGCACGGTGCGCGGCAGCGGCGCGCGACCGGGCGCGACCACGGCGACGATCTCGTCCAGCGCCCGGCGGACGAGGGTCTCCCCCACCCAGAGGTGGCGGCCGCCCTCGATGCCGACCACCCGGGCCTGCGGCACCGCGGCGAACCGCTGCGCCGCCTCGGCCGGCTGGAGGTAGTCGTCGTGCTCGGGCACCAGCGCCACGAGCGGCTTGCCGCCGTCGGCCCAGGCCTGCAGGTGCTCGGGTCGGCTGAAGCGCAGCGGCGGGCTGAGCAGGATCGCCCCCTCCACGGCGGGGTCGTGGCCGTGCATCAGCGCCAGGTCGGTGCCGAAGGACCAGCCCAGCAGCCACCGGTGCGGCAGGTCGTGGAACTCGGCGTACTCGATCGCCGCCGCCACGTCGAAGCGCTCGGACCGGGCCTCGTCGAAGGCACCGCCGGAGGTGCCGCGCGGCGACGTCGTCCCGCGGGTGTTGAAGCGGAGCACGGCGATGTCGGCCAGGGCCGGCAGCCGGTTGGACGCCTTCTTCAGCACGTGGCTGTCCATGAAGCCGCCGTGGGTGGGCAGCGGGTGCAGGGTCACCAGCGTCGCGACGGGGTCGCGGTCGGGTGGCAGGGCCAGCTCGCCGACCAGGGTCAGCCCGTCCGCGGTGTGCAGCTCGATCTCCTCGCGGCGGGCCCGCAGGACGGTGCCGGACCGCACCTCCACCTGCTCCTGGGTGCTGTCCATGCCGGTCTCATTGGTGCTCTCGGTCGTCACTTCCAGGATCCTCGCGGTGGTCGTCGGGTGCGGGCGGCCCAGCAGGCGGTGTGCCAGTGCCGGCGCTGGTCCAGGCCACCGACGCCGTCGGCCGGCCAGACCACCACGTGCGGCACGCCGGGACGCACGTCCTGCGAGCAGCCGGGGCACAGGTAGGCCCGGGTGGCTGCGGCGCCGGTGACGGCCCGGACGAACCACTCGCTGCCGGCGTGCTGCTCGCGCCGCTCGACCCCGCCGAGGGCGCGGCCGTGGTTCAGCGGCGCGTCGTCACGGCGACGGCGGTTGGCACGGGGCATACCCCGATTGTGCCGAACGCCGGGACCGGCCGTCACGGCGCTCCCACCTCGTGCAGGTCAGGGACCGCGTAGCGGTAGGCCGAGGTGGGGCCGGTGGCCCGGCAGGTGAGCCGGGCCGGAGCCGTGCGGGTGCGCAGCACGGTCGCCTCCACCCTCGGCGGCACGGGTCCGGTGCCGGTGAGGATGACCCGCCAGGCCGCCGACCCGCGTGGCTCGACGGCGCTCACTCCCACCTGTGAGAGGGCGGCCGGGCCGAACCGTCGCAGGGCGGCGGCGATGGCCGCCTGCGCCACGGGCGGCTGGGTGCTGACACCCCGCAGGTGGTCGACGTCGACCCGCCCCTGGAGGTGGGAGGCCACCACGTCGACCGCGGTGTCGGCGTCGAGGTTGCCGTAGCAGGCGCCGTCGGGCAGCACGATCAGGTTGGCGGCGAAGCGGTCACCCCCGACGTGCGAGCACTCCCACGTGGCGTCCGGCCAGCGCTGCGCCAGCTGGTCGGCCACCGGCCGGCCCCGCACCGCGCAGCAGGTGTCGTGCCGGCCGTGGGCGCAGACCAGCAGCAGTGGCTCGTCCGGCCCCGGCGCGTCACCGTGCGTCGCCGTCCCCTGCGCACCCGCCGGGTCCGACGGGGCGGTGACGTCCGACAGCGCGGTGGCGTCCGACAGCGCCACGGCCGCCTCGAGCAGGTCCCCGTCGGCCGACCACGCGCCCCAGCGCACCGCCGTCGACCCGGCGTCGACGACGGCCCAGCTGCGCTGCCGTCGCGCCGGCTGACGCCCGGGCCGCCGGACGAGCAGGATCCGGGCGCCGGACCGGTGCGCGGCCAGGCGCAGCCGGTCCTGGACCTCCGCGGCGATCCCCGACCCGGCGAGCGCGTCGACCGCCCAGGGGCCCGGGTGCTCGACCAGCAGCCAGCGGTGAGCCGGCGCGGCGGTGCCCACGAGGTCGTCACCGCGTTCGCGGGCACCGTCGGCGCACAGCGGTGCGGCGGGCTCACCCGGCGACGACCACGCCGGCGAGGAGCAGCCTGCGGGCCAGGTCGCCGCCGAGCTCGCCGGCGGTCGTCGGGTGGCCCTCGAGCACGCCCGCCACGGCGGCGACCTCCTTGGCCCGCAGCCTGAGGTCCCCGGCCCGGCTGCGCAGGACGCCGCTGCCGTCGGCCTGGGTCTCGAGGCGGGCCGCCAGGTGCGGGCGCAGCGTCAGCACGGCGTCGCCGGGGTCGGTGGCGGTCCGCAGCTGGGCCAGCGGCCCGACCGGCGCGGCGCGCTGGGAGGTGCGGTGGCGGGTCTCCATCCGGCCGGCGACCTCGCTGACGGGGGCCTCCTGCACCGCGCGCAGCAGGCGGGCGCGCACGACCTCGAGGTCGACGGCGAGCCCGGCGGCGTCCGCGACGTCGACCCCGAGCGGGAGCGCCCCCCGCACCTCCTCGTCCTCGCCGAGGCGGTCGAGCGCGACGGCGAGCAGCTGCTCGGCCAGGGCGTGCCGCGTCCAGCCGTGGACGCCGATCGTCACGTGGGTGCTCACGCCGCCGAGCGCCGTCGCGGCGTGCAGGTAGCCGCGGGGCAGGTAGAGACAGTCCCCGGGACGCAGCACCTCGTCGAGGACGGGCTCGGCGCGGGCGGCCGCTTCCACGTCGTCGCGACGGTCGGTCCAGGGCTGGGAGCGCAGCGGCGACGGGTGGACGGGCGCGTGGATGGTCCAGCGCTTCTCGCCCTCGATCTGCAGCACGAAGACGTCGTGCACGTCGTAGTGGTCGCTGAAGCCTCGCGACTGCGGCGGCGTGACGTAGGCGTTGACCTGCACCGGGTGGCCGAGCTCGCCCGCCAGGTCCTGGGAGAAGTCGATGATCGGCGGCCAGAGGCGGTGCAGGCCCTGCAGCACCAGGGTGGCCCCGTCGGCGAAGAGCCGGACCAGGGCGTCGTCGCTGACCTGGTCGGTCACGCCCGCCCCGACCCCTCCGCCGGCGGTGAAGGCCCGGTCGGCGAGGGTCGTGCCGTCCCTGGCGACCCGCAGGAACGGCGTGCGCAGCCCGCGACGGGAGACGAGCTCGTCCACCGCCGCGGCGTCGAGCAGGTCGGCGAACGACCGCGGGAGCCGTTCGGCGCGGGTCAGCAGGAGGGTGCGGTCCCAGACGTCCGAGCCGAACGTCGCGGCGCGGTCACCGACCAGGCGCCGCAGGGCGGCGGCGCCGGGGGGATGCCCGGCGCCGCTGCCCTGCGCGAGGGGTGTCACGCAGATCCGGCCCCGCTGTCGGCTCCGCCGTCCGCGCCGCCGTCCGCACCCCCGTCCGCACCGCCGTCCGCGCCGCCGTCCGCACCGCCGTCCGCGCCCCCGTCGGCACCGCCATCGGCACCGCCATCGGCACCGCCGTCGGCGCCGCCGTCGGCACCCCGTCGGCACCGCCGTCCGCGCCGCCGTCCTGCACGCCGGGCACGCCCTCCGCGCCGCCGTCAGCCGTGCCCTCGTTGTCGTCCGGTCCCACCGTCGTCTCGCTCATCGCAGCCTCCGTGGTCGTCCTGGGGCGGGTGTACGGCGCCCCTGCCTGCAGGACGCCGGGTGGCGCCTGCCAGCAGCGACGTACCCCGCCGCCGGGGCGCCCAACCGGGCTCAGGGGTAGGTGCGGAAGCCCCGCCCGACCTTGCGCCCGAGGTAGCCCGCGGTGACCAGCTGCTCGAGCAGCGGGGCGGGGCTGAACCCCCGCTCGCGGAACTCCAGGTAGAGCTCACGCTGGATCGCGAGCGCCACGTCGAGCCCCACGACGTCGAGCAGCTCGAACGGGCCCATCGGGTAGCCGCAGCCGGTCTTCATCGCGGTGTCGATGTCGTCAGCGCCGGCGTAGTTCGCCTCGACCATGCGCACGGCGTCGTTGAGGTAGGGGAACAGCAGGGCGTTGACGATGAACCCGGCCCGGTCCCCGCAGGTCACCGGGTGCTTGCCGAGCCGGCGGCAGAGGTCCTGGGCGGTGGACACGACGTCGGCGCCCGTGGAGACGGTGTGCACCACCTCGACCAGCTTCATCACCGGTGCGGGGTTGAAGAAGTGCAGGCCGACCACGTCCTGGGGCCGGCGGGTCGCGGCGGCGCACTCGATCACCGGCAGCGACGACGTGGTGGTCGCGAGGATGGCACCGGGCCGGCAGATCTCGTCGAGGTTCTCGAACAGCGCCCGCTTGACCGACAGCTCCTCGACGACGGCCTCGACGACCAGGTCGACGGTGGCGAGCTCCTCCAGCGAGGTGGTGCCGCGGACCCGGGCCAGGGCCTCGGTGCGCTCCTGGTCGGAGACCTTGCCGCGCTGCACGCCCTTCTCCAGGCTGCGGCCGAGGGCCTCGCCCACCGCCGCCACCCGGCTGTCGGAGCGGGCGACGTACGTCACGTCGTACCCGGCCCGCGCGAACACCTCGACGATGCCGGTGGCCATGGTGCCGGACCCGACCACGCCGACGCTGCGCACCGGGCGGACGCTGCCGGTGGCGGTGTCACCGGTGGGGGTGAGCGGGTCGGGGACGACGCGGGAGGACCCGGGCTCGTCGTACGTGTAGAAGCCCTTGCCGGTCTTGCGGCCCTTGAGCCCGGCGGTGACCATCTGCTTGAGCACCGGGCTCGGCGCGTGCAGCCGGTCGCGGCCCTGCTTGTACATCGTGTCGAGGATCTCGTAGGCGGTGTCGAGGCCGATCAGGTCCATCAGCGCCAGCGGTCCCATCGGCAGCCCACAGCCCAGCTGCATGGCGGCGTCGATGTCCTCGCGGGTGGCGTAGCGGCTCTCGAACATCGAGACCGCGTGGTTGAGGTAGCCGAACAGCAGCGCGTTGGCGATGAACCCGGCCTTGTCGCCGATGACCACGGGCATCTTGCCCAGCCGCTCGGCCAGCGCCTTGACGTCGTCGACGACGGCCTCCTCGGTCACCACCGTGCGGATCACCTCGACGAACTTGAGCACCGGCGCGGGGTTGAAGAAGTGCATGCCCACCACCCGGCGCGGGTTGTGGGTGGCGACCGAGATCTCGGTCACCGACAGGCTGGAGGTGTTGGTGGCGAGGACGGCGTCGGGCTTCACGATCTCGTCCAGGCGGGCGAAGATGCTGCGCTTGAGGTCGAGCCGCTCGGGCACGGCCTCGATCACGAGGTCGCACTCGGCCAGGTCGGCGAGCTCGGCGGTGAACCGCACCCGGGCGTGCAGCGCCTCCTGGTCGGCCTCGCTGAGCTTGCCGCGGGAGACGGCCCGGTCGGTCGAGTGCCGCAGCACGCCCCGGCCCTTGTCGACGCCGGCCTGGCTGCTCTCGACCGCGACGACCTCGATGCCGTTGCGCGCGAACACCTCCACGATGCCCGCACCCATGGTGCCGAGTCCGATCACGCCGACGAGTGCGAAGTTCCGTGCCATGCCCGGAGTCTGTCAGAGCCGCCGGACACACCGGGAGGCATGGACCGCGAGTCGGTCGTCACATCCCCCTGCGCGGCAGCCGCGGCGGCGGGACCACGGGTGACAGGATCACCGGGTGCTGACCGGTCTGCTCGGGGCGTTCGCCGCCGCCGTCCTCTACGGCGCCGCGACCGTCCTGCAGGCCGCCGGCGTACGACACCTCCGGGCCGTGCCCGCGAGCGCCCCGCTGGCCGCGCGGCTGTGGGCCGGGCGCCTGTACGCCGTGGGCCTGGGCCTCGACGCGGCCGGCTTCCTCGCCTCGATCGCGGCGCTGCGCACCCTGCCGCTGTTCGTGGTGCAGTCGGCGATCGCCTCGAGCGTGGCCGTGACGGCCGTGCTGGCGGTGGTCTTCCTCGGCGCCCGGCTGGAGCGCCGGGAGATCATCGCGCTCGTGGTCGTCGGCCTCGGGCTGCTCGCGCTGGCGCTGAGCGCGACGCCGGAGCGGGCCGTCCGGCTCGGACCGGGCGCGCAGTGGGTGCTGCTGGCCGGCGTCGTCCCGGTGGCGGCCGTGGCGCTCGCGGGGCTGGTGCGCCGCGGGCCGTCGTCCGCGGTGCTGCTCGCGGTGGCCTCGGGGCTGGGGTTCGGCGGCGTCGGTGTCGCCGCACGGGTCCTGGTCGTGCCCGACCCGTGGGTGGGGCTGCTCCTCTCACCGACGGCCTGGGCGATCGTGGCCTACGCCGCGGTGGCACTGGTCTGCTACGGCCTGGCGCTGGACCGGGGGTCGGTGACCACGACCGCCGCCGTGACGTTCGCGGTCGAGACGGTGGTGCCCTCGGCCATCGGCCTGGTCCTGCTGCACGACCAGGTCCGCGCCGGCTACCCGGTCGTGGCCGCCGTCGGGTTCGTGGCCACCCTCGGCGGCTGCATCGCGCTGAGCCTCGTGGGCGCGACGATCCGGATCCCCTACACGTTCGCCGTGCCGAGGTTCGGAGGCCGCAACTGGACCATCGCCTCCGCGCTGCTGCTGCTCGTCCCCGCCGTCGGCCCTGGCCGTGGTCGTCACGCGTCCGGGCACGTCGCTTCGGGGTCCTGCTGGCCTGCGCGGCGCTGGCCGGGCGTCGGCGGCGGCAACTTCGCCTCCTCGATGACCAACATCTCGTTCTTCTTCCCCGAGGCGGAGAAGGGAAAGGCGCTGGGGCTCAACGCTGCCGGTGGCAACCTCGGCACGGGCATCGTGCAGATGGTCGGTGCCGGCGGTCATCGCGGTCGGCGCCGGCATCCACCTCGAGCGGGCCGGGCTCGTCTTCATCCCGCTCGCCCTCCTCGCCGCCGTGCTGGCCTGGCGCGGTCATGGACAACCTCTCCGGCGCCCGGGCCGACTACCGCAGCTTCGCGCGTGGCCGCCCACAACCGGCACACCTGGATCATCTCCTTCCTCTACATCGGCACCTTCGGCTCGTTCATCGGCTACTCGAGCGCCTTCCCCACGCTGCTCAAGACCCAGTTCCCCGAGGTCGCCACCTCGATCGCGTTCCTCGGCGCCCTGGTCGGCTGCGCTGAGCCGTCCGCTGGGCGGCATGGTCGCCGACCGGTTCGGTGGCGCGAGGGTCAGCATCGCCTCGTTCGGGCTGCTCACGGCGGGCGCCGTCGGCGCCATCCGGGGCCTGCAGGGCGCACAGCTTCCCGGTCGTTCTTCAGCGCGTTCATGGTCCTGTTCCTCGGCGCGGGCATCGGCAACGGCGCGACGTACCGGATGATCCCTGCGGTCTTCCGCGCCGGCGTCCGACCGCGAGCACCTGCGCCACGGCCCGCAAGGCCGCGGCCGGGTGCATCGGCATCGCCGGGGCGGTCGGAGCGTACGGCGGCTTCCTCATCCCGCGCGGGTTCGCGACCGCCCAGAAGAGCTTCGGCTCGCTGGTGCCGGCCCTGTGGGTCTTCGTCGTGGCCTACCTGCTGATGGCCGCCGTCACGTACGCGGTCTACCAGCGCCGGGGCGCCGCGCTCGCCGCGGCGACGATCTGAGCCCCATGAGCCCGACCAGCACCCACTGCCCGTACTGCGCCCTGCAGTGCGCCCAGAGCCTCACCCCGGACGCCGGCACCACCGTGCGGCGTCGAGGGACGTGACTTCCCCACCAACCGTGGCGGCCTGTGCCAGAAGGGCTGGACGAGCGGCGCCCTGCTGGCGGCGCCGGACCGGCTGACCACCCCGCTCCTGCGCGGGCCGGGCGGTGACCTCGAGCCGGCGTCCTGGGACGAGGCGCTCGACGTCGTCGCGCAGCGGCTCGCCGACATCCGGGCCGAGTCGGGACCGGACGCGGTGGCCGTCTTCGGCGGCGGCGGCCTCACGAACGAAAAGGCTTATCAGCTGGGCAAGTTCGCCCGCGTGGCCCTGCGCACCGCGAACATCGACTACAACGGCCGGTTCTGCATGGCGAGTGCCGCCGCGGCGGCCAACCGCTCGCTGGGGGTCGACCGCGGGCTGCCGTTCCCGCTCACCGACCTCGCCGGCGCACAGGCCGTGCTGCTCCTGGGCAGCAACCTCGCCGAGACGATGCCGCCCGCCGTGGCGCACCTGTCCGGGCCGCGGGCGCACGGTGGGCTGGTCGTCGTCGACCCCCGCCGGAGCGTCACGGCCGGCCTCACCGAAGGGGGCCAGGGCCTGCACCTCCAGCCGGTGCCCGGCACCGACCTCGTCGTGCTGCTCGCCCTCCTGCACGTCGTCCTCACCGAGGGCAGGGAGGACGCGGCGTACCTCGCCGAACGCACCGGCGGCCTGGAGGAGGTGCGCCGTACGGCGGCCGCCTGGTGGCCCGAGCGCGCCGAGCAGGTGTGCGGGGTGCCCGCCTCCACCCTGCGGACGGCGGCACGGCTGCTCGCCGACGCCAGTCCCGCCCGTGGCGGCGGCGGCGCCTTCGTCCTCACCGGGCGTGGCGTCGAGCAGTCGCGGCAGGGCACCGCCGACCGTCACCGCCGCGATCAACCTCGCGCTGGCCCTCGGCCTGCCCGGCCGGGTCGGCAGCGGCTACGGCGCGATCACCGGTCAGGGCAACGGCCAGGGCGGCCGGGAGCACGGCCAGAAGTCCGACCAGCTCCCCGGCTACCGGATGATCGACGACCCGGCCGCGCGCGAGCACGTCGCCGCGGTGTGGGGCGTGGCGCCGGAGTCCCTGCCGGGCAGGGGGAAGCCGGCCATGGAGCTGCTCCACTCGCTCGGCACCCCGGGCGGCCCCCGGGCGCTGCTCGTGCACGGGTCCAACCTGCTCGTCAGCGCGCCCAACGCCGGCCGGGTCGCCGACCGCCTCGCCGCGCTCGACCTGCTCGTCGTGTGCGACCTCGTCCCGTCCGAGACGGCCCTCGCCGCCGACGTCGTCCTCCCGGTCACCCAGTGGGCGGAGGAGGAGGGCACGATGACCTCGCTCGAGGGCCGCGTGCTGCGCCGCCGGCGCGCCGTCCAGCCGCCCCCCGGTGTCCGGTCGGAGCTGTGGGTCTGGTCCGAGCTGGCCCGCCGGCTCGGGGCGCCGGGCGGCCTGGAGCACCGACGCCGCCGAGGTGTTCGACGAGCTCGCCCGCGCCAGCGCCGGGGGGCGGGCCGACTACAGCGGCCTGAGCCACGGCCGGCTCGACGGCGGGGAGGCCCTCTACTGGCCCTGCCCCGCCGCGGCCGACGGCCAGCCCCGGCACCCGGGCACGCCGCGGCTGTTCCTCGACCGCTTCCCGACGCCGGACGGCCGGGCCCGGCTGGTCGCGGTGGACCACCTGCGGCCCGCAGCGACGACGTCCGCGACGGATGCACCGCTCTACCTCGTCACCGGCCGGGTCCTGCAGCACTACCAGTCCGGCGCGCAGACCCGGCGGGTCGCCCGAGCTCGCCGCGGCGGTGCCCGCCCCGTTCGTCGAGGTGCACCCGCTGCTCGCCCGGCGGCTCGGGCGTGACCGACGGCCAGCCGCTGCGGCTCACCGGGCGCGCGCGGGACCGTCACCGCCTCCGCCCGGGTGACCGACCGGGTCCGCCCGGACACCGTCTTCATGCCGTTCCACTGGAGCGGCGCGGGCAGCGTCAACCGGATCACCAACGACGCGACCGACCCGATCTCCGGGATGCCGGAGTTCAAGGTGTGCGCGGTCGACGTCGCCGCCGCACCCGCCGCCGGACCGGCGCCGGACCGCCGGCCCGGCGAGCTCGCCCGTCCCGACCGTGGAGGTCGCATGACCCGGCTCGTCGTCGTCGGCAACGGCATGGTGGGCGCCCGTTTCGTCGAGGACCTGCTCGCCGCGGACCACGCCGGCCGCTTCCGGCGTCACCGTCCTCGGCGCCGAGGCGTGCGAGCCCTACAACCGCGTCCTGCTCAGCGAGGTCGTCGCCGGGCGGTACGGCGTGTCGACGCTGACCCTGCCGCGCGCCGGCGAACGACCGGCTCGTGGTGCTCCGCGGCGTGCCGGCCACCGCGATCGACCGCGAGGACCGGGCCGTCGTCACCGCCGACGGCAGCCGGCACCGCTACGACGCAGCTCGTGCTGGCCACCGGGTCCTCGGCCCGGATCCCGCCGCTCGCCGGGCTGGCGGGCGCACCGGGGGTCCTGCCCCGTGGCGTCCACCCGCTGCGCACCATCGACGACGCCCGCGAGATCGTCGCCGCGACGCTCAACGCCAGGCGGGCCGTCGTCCTCGGTGCCGGCGTGCTGGGCCTCGAGGCCGCGAGCGGGCTCACCCAGCGCGGCTGCGACGTCACGGTGGTGCACCCGGCGGCCGGCCTGATGGAGCGCCAGCTCGACGCCGGCGCCAGCCGGGTCGTCGAGTCGGCGATGACCGGGCTCGGCATCTCGACCACCGCATCGGGGTCGGCGCCGAGGCGGTCCTCGTCGAGGACGGGGCCCTGCGCGGCGTGCGGCTCAGCGACGGCGAGGTCCTCGGCGCCGAGCTGCTCGTCCTCGCCACGGGCACCACCCCCAACACCTCCCTGGCCGCCGCGGCCGGCCTGCCCACCGACCGCGGCGTGCTCGTCGGATGCCGCCCTCGCCAGCGTCGGCGACCGGCGCGTGTTCGCCGTGGGCGACTGCGCGCAGCCGCCGGAGGGCGGCACCGGTCTCGTCGCGCAGGGCTGGGAGCAGTCCCGCCGCCTCGCGGCGACCCTGTGCGGGGCCGGGCCGTTGCCGGCTCCGGGCCCGGCGTCGGGGGCAACGACGTCGTCCGGCTGAAGGCGCACGGCCTCGACGTGGTCGACGATGGGCGTCTGCGGGTCCCGCGAGGGAGGACGACCCGGCCCAGCGGACGCTGCGGCTGAGCGACCCCGACGAGGGCCGCCACGTCGAGGTCGTCGTCTCCGGCGGCGTCCTCGTCGGGGCCACCTGCGTCGGCGCGGGGCAGGTCGCCGCCGACCTGGTCGCGGCGTACACCCGGCGCAGCCCGGTGCCGGCCGACCCGGCGTACCTCCTGCTGACGGCCCTCGCGCCGTCCCCGCACGCGGCGACGGACGCCGCCTCGATGCCCGACCACGCCACGGTGTGCCGCTGCAACGGCGTGAGCAAGGGCGACATCGCCGCGTGCGTCCACGACGGGGCCGCCTCGGTCGAGGACGTCGCCAGGGCGACCCGCGCCACGACCGGCTGCGGCGGCTGCGCCGACGACGTGTGCGCCCTGATCCGCAGCACCACCGCCTCACACGAGGCGCAACCCGGCGGTGAGAACCGCTTAACGAAGGGGAAACAGATGATCCACAGCACCGAAACCGCGGCTGGCTAGCGTCATCGCCATGGTCCAGACACCGGGCGCCCCGCGCCAGCTCGTCGTCGTCGGCGGCGGCATGGTCGCCCAGCGCCTCGTCGAGGCCCTGCGCTCCCGCGACGCCGCCGGCCAGTGGCGCGTCACCGTGCCTGGCCGAGGAGCCGCGCCGCCCGTACGACCGCGTCGCCCTCACCAGCTACTTCTCCGGCCGCGACGCCGAGGACCTGGCCCTCGGCGACCCGGCGCTGTGGGACGACCCGCTCGTCACGCTGCGCCGCGACGACGCCGTGACGCAGCATCGACCGCGGCGGCGCGGACCGTGACGACCGCCCGACGGGCGCGTCGAGCCCTACGACCACCTCGTGCTCGCGACCGGCTCGTACGCCGTGGGTGCCGCCGATCGAGGGCGCGGACCTGCCGGGCGTGTTCGTCTACCGCACGATCGACGACGTCGCCGCGCTGCGCGGCGTACGTCGAGAAGCTGCGCCGCGACCAGGACCGCCCGGTCGCGGGGCGCCGTCGCTCGGCGGCGGCCTGCTCGGCCTCGAGGCCGCCGGGGCGCTGCAGGCGCTCGGCGCGCAGACCACCGTCGCTCGCAGTTCGGCACGCACCTGATGTCCGCGCAGGTCGACCTGGGCGGCGGCGAGGCGCTGCGCCGGCTCATCAACGCAGCTCGGCGTCGGCGTCCGGCTCAACGCCGCCGACCACGCGGATCCGGCCGCACCGGCGCGGCGGCGTCGGCCGCCTGGACCTCGCCGACGGCGGCCGCGTCGACGCCGACGTCGTCGTCTTCGCCGCCGGCGTGCGGCCGCGCGACGAGCTCGGCCCGCGACGCCGGGCCTCGACGATCGGCGAGCGCGGCGGCGTCGTCGTCGACGACACCTGCCTGACCAGCCGACCCCGACATCTCCGCGGTCGGCGAGGTCGCGTGCATCCAGGGCGCCTGCCTCGGCCTCGTCGCCCCCGGCTACGCGATGGCCGAGGTCGTCGCCGACCGGCTGCTCGGCGGCGACGCGACGTTCCCCGGCGCGGACACCGCGACCAAGCTCAAGCTGCTCGGGCGTCGACGTCGCCAGCTTCGGCGACGCGTTCGGCGTCACGCCCGGGCGCCCTCGAGGTCGTCTTCGCCGACCCGGTCGCCGGCGTCTACAAGAAGCTCGTGATGTCCGACGACGCGCGCACCCTGCTGCGGCGGCGTGCTCGTCGGCGACGCCTCCGCCTACGCGAGCCTGCGCCCGATGCTGGGCCGCGAGCTGCCGCGGCGACCCGGCCGCGTACCTGCTGCCCGGAGGGCGGCGGGCGGAGCGCCCGACCTGCGAGCTGCCCGACGACGCCGCCGTCTGCTCGTGCAACAACGTCTCCGCCGGCGCCATCCGCGGCGCGGTCACCGAGCACGGCTGCACCGACCTCGGCGCGGTCAAGGCGTGCACCAAGGCCGGCACCAGCTGCGGCTCGTGCCTCCCGCTGGTCAAGAAGCTGGTCACCACCGAGCTGGCGCGCGCAGGGCATCGACGGTCAGCACCGCGCTGTGCGAGCACTTCGCGCTGTCCCGCGCGCAGCTGTTCGACGCGGTCCGGGTCGCCGGGCGTCTCGTCGTTCACGCGAGGTCATCGAGCGGTTCGGCACCCGCGCCGACGGCCGCGGCTGCGACATCTGCAAGCCGGCCGTCGCGTCGATCCTGGCGACGACGTCGCCCGGCGCACGTCCTCGAGGGCGAGCGCGCCGCGCTGCAGGACACCAACGACCACGTCATGGCGAACCTGCAGAAGGACGGCTCCTACTCGGTGGTCCCGCGCATCCCCGGCGGCGAGGTCACGCCCGAGGGGCTCATCGCGATCGGCGCAGGTCGCCCAGGACTTCGGGCTGTACACCAAGATCACCGGCGGCCAGCGGATCGACCTGTTCGGCGCCCGCATCGACCAGCTGCCCGCTCATCTGGCAGCGGCTGGTCGACGCCGGCTTCGAGTCCGGCCACGCGTACGGCAAGTCGCTGCGCACGGTGAAGTCGTGCGTCGGCTCGACGTGGTGCCGGTTCGGCGTGCAGGACTCGGTGGCGCTCGCGGTCGCTGCTCGAGCTGCGCTACCGCGGGCTGCGGTCGCCGCACAAGATCAAGCTCGGCGTCTCCGGCTGCGCGCGCGAGTGCGCCGAGGCCCGCGGCAAGGACGTCGGCGTCATCGCGACCGACAAGGGCTGGAACGTCTACGTCGGCGGCAACGGCGGCTTCACGCCGCGGCACGCGCAGCTGCTCGCGGAGGACCTGGACACCGAGACCCTGGTCCGCACCATCGACCGGTTCCTCCTGTACTACGTGCGCACCGCCGACCGCCTGCAGCGCACGGCGCCGTGGGTCGAGGACGTCGAGGGCGGTCTCGACGGCGTCCGCGCGGTCGTCTGGACGACTCCCTGGGCATCGCGGCCGACCTCGACGCCGCAGATGGCCCGGCACGTCGACGACTACGAGGACGAGTGGCGGGCGACGCTCGAGGACCCCGAGAAGCTGCGCCGGTTCGCGCTCCTTCGTCAACGCCCCCGACGACGCCGGACCCGTCGCTGGCCTACGTGCCGGAGCGCGGCCAGCCCCGGCCGGCGACGGCCGAGGAGCGCGACGCGGCCCGACGCGGCGAGCCCGTCCTCGTCGCCGGCACCACCCTGGAGGTACGCTCGATGACCGCCGGCTGCGACGCACCCCGCGACGCGGTGTGGACGACGGTCTGCCGCGCTCGACGACCTCGCCCCGCGAGCGCGGCGCCGCCGCCCTCGCTCGACGGCGAGCAGGTCGCGCTGTTCCGCCTGCTCGACGACACGCGTGCTCGCCGTCCAGCAGCACGACCCGTTCAGCGACGCGCACGTGATCTCCCGCGGCATCGTCGGCTCCCGGTCGGTCGACGGCGTCGAGGTCCCGACCGTCGCCTCGCCCGATGTACAAGCAGGTGTTCGACCTGGCGCACCGGCGCGCTGCCTCGACGTCGCCGGGCAAGGACGCCGGTCGCGCGGACCTGGCCCGCCGACCTGCGCACCTGGCCCGTGCCGCGGTGCGCGACGGACGTCGTCGAGGTCGGGCGCATGACCACGATGCTCGGGCTCGAGCTCGACCGGCCGCCGCGTGCTCGTCGTCGGCGGCGGCCCGGTCGCCGCGCGCCGCGTGCAGGCACTGCTCGCCGACGCCGGCGCGCGTGGTCGGTCGTCGCGCCCCAGCTGTGCGAGGAGCTCGCTCGACCTGCACCGCTGGGGCGCTGGTCGACGTGGCGCGCCCGCGAGGTCGAGGAGGCCGACCTCGACGGCGCCTGGCTGGTGCACACCGCCACCGGCGACCGCGGCGACCGACGCCGCGTGTCGCCGGTGGGCCGACGGCGCGCCGGACGTTCTGCGTCGACGCCGGCTCCGGCGGCCGAGGGCTCGGCCCGCACGCCGGCCACGCACGCAGCAGGGCGACGTGCTCGTCGGCGTCGTCTCGCACGGGCGCGCCGGACCCGCCGGCGCACGGTCGCCGTGCGCGACGCCGCTCGCCGGCACCCTGCGCGAGCGGCGCGCGTCGACCTGCGGCCGCGCCGGCGCCCCGCACGCCGGCCGGACGGGTCGTGCTCGTCGGCGGCGGCCCCGGCGACGTCGGCCTGCTCACGCGTCGCCGGCCGCCGGCGCTCGCCGAGGCGGACGTCGTGGTCGCCGACCGGCTCGGCCCGGTCGCGCGTGCTCGACGAGCTGCCGCCGGGCGTCGAGATCATCGACGTCGGCAAGACGCCCGGGCCACCACCCGGTCCCGCAGCACGAGATCGGCCGGATCCTGGTCGAGCAGGCGCAGCGCGGCCGCGACCGTGGTGCGGCTCAAGGGCGGCGACCCGTTCGTGTACGGCCGCGGCGGCGAGGAGGTGCTCGCCTGCCGCGAGGCACGGCGTGCCGGTCGACGTGGTCCCCGGGGTGAGCAGCGCGTTCGCCGCGCCCGCCGCCGCGGGCATCCCGCTGACCCACCGTGGGACGGTCGGAGCCGTGCACGTGATGAACGGCCACGACGGCTGGTCGTCCGCGGCCGCTCGCGCGGCCTGCGGCGACGCGTCGTGCACGGTCGTCGTGCTCATGGGCGTGCGCGCTGCTGCCGGCGCTCGCCACCGCAGGCGCTCGACGCCGGCGCCGACCCGGACACCCCGGTCGCGCTGGTCGAGAGCGGCGACGCTGCCGGCCCAGCGCGTCACGCGCGCCCCGCTGGTCGACGTCGTCGACGTCGCGGCCGCGCGCGGGCGTGCGGGCGCCCGCCGTCATCGTCGCTGGGGGCCGTGGCGGCCGCGGACTGCTGACGCTGCTCGCGCGCAGCACCGCTCGACGAACGGCCCCGGCCGTCACAATGGCGACGTGAGCGAACCCATCGACCAGACCCTCGCGGGCTGCGTCGTGCTCGTCACCGCCGACCGCCGCTCCGGCCGAGCTCGCCGCCGCCCTCGCCCGCCGCGGCGCCACCGTCCGGCACGCGCCCGCGCTGAGCATGGTCCCGCACAGCGACGACGCAGCAGCTGCTCGCTCGGCACCCGCTCGCTGCTCGCCGACCCGCCCGACACCGTGGTCGTCACCACCGGCATCGGGTTCCGCGGCTGGGTCGAGGCCGCGGACGCCGCGGGCCTCGCCGAGCCGCTGGTGGAGATGCTCCGCGGCACCCGCATCGTCGCCCGGGACCCAAGGCCCGCGGCGCGATCCAGGCGGCCGGTCTGCACGGCCGACTGGGTCGCCGAGTCCGAGACCAGCGCCGAGATCGCCGAGGTGCTGCTCGACGAGGGCGTCGCCGGGCACGCGACATCGCGGTGCAGCACCACGGCGCCGGCGCCGACGGTCTCGACGACGGCGTTCGCCGCCGCCGGCGCGCGCGTCGCGCAGCCTCGTCGTCTACCGCTGGGGGCCGCCGCCGGACCCGGCCGTCGTCGACGGCGTCCGTCCGCGCCGTCGGCCGCCGGCGAGATCGACGCGGTCGTCTTCACCTCCGCGCCCGGCGCCGCGCGCCTGGCTCGCCGCCGCCGACGACGCGGGCGTCTCCGACCGGCATCGCCGGCTCGGCTCGGCGCGGGCAGCGTCGTCATGGCCGCCGTCGGCCCGGTCACCGCCAAGCCGCTGCTGGACCGGGGCATCGACGCCGCTCGTCCCCGACCGCGGTCGGCTCGGCTCGCTGGTCCGCGCGCTGGTCGGGCACTACGGAGCGCCCTGACGTCGGCCGTCACCACGGGTGCCGGCCCGCTCCAGGTCCGCCGCACGGTCGCCCTGCTCGACGGCCACGTCCTGCCGGTCTCGCCCAACGGGCTCGAGGTGCTGCGGCTGCTCGCCGCCGCCGGCGGCGACGTCGTCCCGCGCGACCAGGTGCTCGACGCGCTGCCCGGCGACTCGCGCGACCCCCACGCCGCCGAGGTCGCGATCGCGCGGCTGCGGGAGGCCAGCGGCAGCCGCGCCCTCATCCAGACGGTCGTCAAGCGCGGCTACCGGCTCACCGTCCCCTGACCTGGGGCGGTGCCCCCGCCGCCGCGCCGCCCAAACGCCAGCTCGCCGAGACCCGTCGTACCAGCTGGGAGGCCTGCGGTCGCGCCCGCGTGGCCCGCCGTCGCCCCGGGGCCGGACGACGGCGGGTCGGAGCCCGGTCCGGGCCGGGCCGGTCCAGCGGCTAGGCTTCCGGCTCGTGCGACTGGTGATAGCTCGATGCAGCGTGGACTACGAGGGCCGGCTCCAGGCCCACCTCCCTCTCGCGACCCGGCTGCTGATGGTCAAGGCCGACGGCTCGGTGCTGGTGCACAGCGACGGCGGGTCCTACAAGCCGCTGAACTGGATGTCGCCGCCGTGCGCGATGGCGGAGGTCTCCCCCGAGGAGCACGAGGTCGGCGACGGCGTCTCCGCCGTGTGGGTCGTCCAGCACGCCAAGTCCGACGACCGGCTGCGGGTGCGGCTGCACGAGGTGCTGCACGACTCCGCCCACGAGCTCGGCGTCGACCCGGGCCTGGTCAAGGACGGCGTCGAGGCGCACCTGCAGAAGCTGCTGGCCGAGCACATCGGCACCCTCGGCGAGGGCTACACCCTGGTCCGGCGCGAGTACATGACCGCGATCGGCCCGGTCGACATCCTCTGCCGGGACGCCAGCGGCGCCAGCGTGGCCGTCGAGATCAAGCGCCGCGGCGACATCGACGGCGTGGAGCAGCTGACCCGCTACCTCGAGCTGATGAACCGCGACCCGCACCTCGGCCGGGTCACCGGCGTCTTCGCCGCCCAGGAGATCAAGCCCCAGGCCCGGACGCTGGCCACCGACCGCGGCATCCGCTGCGTGACGCTGGACTACGACGCCCTGCGCGGCATGGACGACGTCACCGCCCGCCTCTTCTGACCCCGCGAGGGGACGCCGCGCGCCGGCCGCACCCGTGGCCGACAATCGACGCGTGAACAGGCGCGCGGCAGTGGCCGCAACCAGCCCCCTGGCCGCCCAGGCCGGGATCGACCTCATCCACGCCGGTGGCTCGGCGGTCGACGCCGCGATCGCCGCCATGCTCGTGGCGACGGTCACCGAGCCCGGGGTGGTCAGCCCGCTCGGGGGCGCCTTCGTCAACATCTGGCCGGCCGACGGGCCTGCGGTGGTGGTCGACGGGAACGTCGAGATGCCCGGCCGGGGGCTGCCCCGCGAGCGCTTCGGCGCGGGCGTGCGCGAGATCCACACGACGTACGGCGGCGGCCTCACGGTGTACGCGGGCCACGGCTCGGTGGCCACGCCGGGAGCCTTCGCGGCCTTCGGCCGGGCGCACGAGCGCTACGGCGCCGCGCCCTGGGCCGAGCTGCTGGCGCCCGCGATCTCCGCCGCCCGTGACGGCTTCCCGCTCGGCGCGGCCGCGGCGAGCTACCTCGAGCTCGTGCACGACTCGATCTTCGGCTGGGACGAGCAGACCCGCGCCTTCCACAGCGCCGACGGGGGCACCCCGCACCCCGCGGGGACGACGCTGCGCTCGCCCGAGCTGGCCGACACCCTCGCCCACGTCGCCCGCCGCGGGTGGGCCGACCTCTACACCGGCGACCTGGCCGAGCAGGTCGTCACCGACATGGCCCGGCGGGGCGGCCTGATCACCGCGGCCGACCTGTCGAGCTACGTCGCGTCCGAGCGGACCGCCCTGCTCAGCACGCTGCGCGGCTGGTGCGTCGCCGCCAACCCGCCCCCGTCGATCGGCGGACCGGTGCTGACCGCGATGCTGCTCATGCTGGCGCGGCGCGAGGGCCACGCGCCGGACGACGTGATCCGGATCCAGCGCGAGGTGCTCGGCTACCGCCGGGACCACCTCGACGTCTCCGCCGACCTGCTCGAGGCCGGCCGCGACCTCATCCGCACGGTGACCGAGCAGAACCTCGCCGCGCTGCCCACCTCCTCCTCGACCGCCCACGTGTCGGTCGTCGACAGCGACGGGACGGCGTGCGCGATCACCGCGTCGGCCGGCTACGGCTCCGGTGCCACCGTCCCCGGCACCGGGCTGGTGCTCAACAACTGCCTGGGCGAGCCGGAGCTCAACCGGCTCGGGCTGCACGCCCTCGCCCCCGGCACCCGCCTGGCCTCCAACATGGCGCCCACGACCGCCCGGCACCGGGACGGGGCCCGCCTGGCCGTCGGCAGCCCGGGCGCCGACCGCATCACCACGGCGCTGATGCAGGTGCTGGCGGCGTTCTGCCTGGAGGGCGCCGACCTGCAGTCGGCGATCGACCGGCCGCGGCTGCACGTGCGGTTCCTCGAGGACGGCACCGCCCGGATCGAGCACGAGGACGACGACACGCTGCGCGAGGCGGTCCGGCGCTCCGGTCTCCCGGCCCACCCGCACGGGCACCGGGACATGTTCTTCGGCGGGGTGGGTGCGACGCTGCGCGACGCCGACGGTGGGCTCTCGGCCGCCGGCGACGGCCGCCGGGCGGCCGCCACCGTCATCGGCTGAGGGCGCGTCCCCCCGGGCCGGGCCGGTCGACCAGGCGCCACCCGTCCCCGTCGACCTCCAGGGTGACCGGCCGGTACGGCGTCCGCCTCGGCCCTGACCCGAGACCGCGCCGGACCAGCGGTGTCAACGCCGGCTCCAGGACCTGGCCGTCGTCCACGACGAGCACGGTCTCGCCGCGGTGCAGGTCGGCGAGCGCCTCCAGCGCGGCGCGGCAGCGCGCCACCGCCGTCCCGTCCGATGGGCCGCCCGGCGGCGTGGGCGTCGCCGCCAGCGGGTGGGACGGCACGCCGAGACCGTCGGCGAGCGCAGCCGAGACGGCCACCGCCGGCGCCGTCGTCCCGCCGTACACGGCCGCGACCCGGCGGTCCCGCAGCCGCTCGGCCAGCCCGGCCACCTGATCACGCCACCCCTCGCCGAGCGTGTCGACACGCACCACGAGGAACGTGGCGGGGCACTGCAGGTCGCTCATTCCCTGACTCTAGGTCGCCGCGGCTGGCAGGATCGGTCCATGAGCCTGCGCGACCTCAGTGACCGCGAGCTGCGCGAGCGGGCCGGTGCCAAGTGGACGGCGGCCGGGCCGGACGTGCTGCCGGCCTGGGTCGCCGAGATGGACTTCGCGCTCGCCGAGCCGATCGCCGCCGCGCTGCACGACG
This sequence comes from uncultured Actinomycetota bacterium, assembly GCA_963828995.1. GTDB lineage: Bacteria > Actinomycetota > Actinomycetes > Actinomycetales > Dermatophilaceae > CAVRTM01. The sequence goes on along the minus strand of CAWHHB010000014.1, from coordinate 513,252 downwards.
CCGTCGACCGCGGTGCGGTGGGCTACAGCCCGTCCGACGCCCGCACCGGGGTCGCGGAGGCGCTGGCCACGTTCGCCACCGACCGGTGGTCCTGGGCCCTCGACCCGGCGCACGTGGTCCTCGTCCCCGACGTCATGAGCGGGATCGAGCTCGTGCTGCGCACGCTGTGCGAGGACGCCCCGGTGGTCGTGCCGACGCCGGCGTACCCGCCGTTCCTGGACGTCGTGCCGCTGACCGGCCGCACCCTGGTGCCGCTGCCGCTGTCACCGGACGGCCCGGCGGTCCTCGACCTCGACCGGCTCGACGCCGCCCTGGCGGCGGGCGCACGCACCGTGCTGCTGTGCCAGCCGCACAACCCGTGGGGGCGGGTGTTCACCCGGGGCGAGCTGGAGGGCCTGCGCGACGTGGTCGTGCGGCACGGGGCGCGCGTCATCAGCGACGAGGTGCACGCCCCCCTGGTGCTCAAGGGTGCCACCCACGTGCCCTACGCCACCCTGGACGGCACCGCGGCGCACACCTCGACGGTCCTGTCGGCGGCCAAGGCGTGGAACCTGCCCGGGCTGCGGTGCGCCCAGGTGGTCACGGGCACCCCGGCGGACGCCGGCATCCTCCGCGCCCTGCCCCTGGTCGCCGTCCACGGCCCCTCGCCGCTGGGTGTGGTCGGCGCCCTCGCGGCCTACCGCGAGGGCACGCCGTGGCTGGAGGAGCTGCGGCGACGTCTCGACGGCAACCGCACCCTCTTCGCCGAGCTCGTCGCCGAGCTGCTGCCGCAGGTGCGCCAGCGCCGGCTGGAGGCGACGTACCTCGCCTGGCTCGACGTCCGCGGGCTGGGGCTGCAGGACCCGGCGGGTCTGGCGCTGCGCGACGGGCGCGTGCTCGTCAACGACGGGACGAGGTTCGGCCCGGGTGGGGCCGGGCACGTCCGCGTCAACCTGGCGACCTCGCCCGACCGCCTCGACCGCATCGTCCGGCGGCTGGCCTCGGCCTGGACGCCCCCGCCGCACCGATGAGGTCCTGCCGGGAGCACGGTCCCCGGGCAGGGCACGACCGAGCCGTCGGGCGGCATGAGGACGTCGGCTACCCCGGCGCCGGGGCGGCGGCCTGGGTGACGGCGTCCAGACCCCGCGCGGCCCGGATCACGTGCACGATCGCGCCGATGGTGGCGGTGATCGAGTAGTCCTTGGGCGTGAACACCGCCGCGACCCCGAGCCGCCGCAGCGCCGCGGCGTCGGCCTCGGGGATGATGCCGCCGACCACCACCGGCAGGTCGGCCGCGCCGGCCGCCCGCAACCCGGCCAGGACGTCCGGCACCAGCTGCATGTGCGACCCGGACAGCACCGACAGCCCGACGCAGTGCACGTCCTCCGCGACCGCCGCCGCCACGATCTGCTCGGGGGTGAGCCGGATGCCCGGGTAGACCACCTCGAACCCCGCGTCGCGGGCCCGCACGGCCACCTGCTCCGCGCCGTTGCTGTGGCCGTCCAGCCCCGGCTTCCCGACGAGCAGGCGCAGCCCCTCCCCGAGCTCCTCGCTCGTCCGGCGGACCAGGTCGCGCACCGCCGCGAGGTCCACGTCGCCGCCCGCGTCGGCGGACACGACGGCGTCGGTCACCCCGGTCGGCGCGCGGTACTCCCCGAACACCTCGCGCAGCGCTCCCGCCCACTCGCCGGTGGTGACGCCGGCCCGCGCGCACCGCAGCGACGCCGCCATGAGGTTGGTCCCGGACGCGGCGTCGGCGCGCAGCTGCCCCAGCGACGCCGCCACCTCGGCGGCGCCGGTGCGGTCGCGCTCGGCCCGCCACCGCACCACGGCCTCGACGGCGCGGGCCTCGACGTCGGGGTCGAGCCCCTGGATGGCGGTGTCGAGGTCCGCCGTCAGCGGGCTCGGCTCGGTGCTCCGGAACCGGTTGACGCCGACCACGACCTGCTCGCCGGACTCGATCCGGTGGCGCCGCAGGGCGTGGGCGCCCACCATCGCCGACTTCATGTAGCCGGACTCCACCGCGGCGACCGCGCCGCCCATCCGCTGCACCGTCCCGATCTCGGCGCGCGCCCCCTCGAGCAGCCGCTCGACCTCCGCCTCGACCACCGTGGAGCCGGCGAACAGGTCGTCGTACTCGAGCAGGTCGGACTCGTAGGCGAGGACCTGCTGCATCCGCAGCGACCACTGCTGGTCCCAGGGCCGGGGCAGGCCGAGCGCCTCGTTCCACGCCGGCAGCTGCACCGCCCGCGCCCGCGCGTCCCGCGAGAGGGTCACCGCCAGCATCTCCAGCACGATCCGCTGGACGTTGTTCTCGGGCTGGGCCTCGGTCAGGCCGAGCGAGTTGACCTGCACGCCGTACCGGAAGCGGCGCTGGGCGGGGTCGGTGACGCCGTACCGCTCGCGGGTGATCTCGTCCCACAGCGCGACGAAGGCGCGCATCTTGCACATCTCCTCGACGAACCGCACCCCCGCGTTGACGAAGAAGGAGATCCGGGCGACCACCTCGCCGAACCGCTCGGCCGGCACCCGGCCGCTGTCGCGGACGGCGTCGAGGACGGCGATCGCGGTGCACATCGCGTAGGCGATCTCCTGCACCGGCGTCGCGCCCGCCTCCTGCAGGTGGTAGCTGCAGATGTTGATCGGGTTCCACCGCGGCATCGCCTCGACGGTGTAGGTGACCGTGTCGGTGATCAGCCGCAGCGACGGCTCGGGGCCGAACACGTAGGTGCCCCGCGAGAGGTACTCCTTGATGATGTCGTTCTGGGTGGTGCCGGCCAGCTCGCGCACCACGTCGGCCGGGTCCGCCGCGACCGGCCCACCCGACGCCGCGGCGGCCTGCTCCTGCGCCACCACCTGGTACAGCGCCAGCAGCCACATCGCGGTCGCGTTGATCGTCATCGAGGTGTTCATGCCGGCCAGGGGGATGTCCGCGAACAGCGCGCGCATGTCGCCGACGTGGGAGATCGGGACGCCGACCTTGCCGACCTCGCCGCGGGCGAGGGGGTGGTCGGGGTCGTAGCCGGTCTGGGTCGGCAGGTCGAAGGCGACCGAGAGGCCGGTCTGGCCCTTGTCGAGGTTGCGCCGGTAGAGCGCGTTGCTGGCCGCGGCGCTGGAGTGGCCGGCGTACGTGCGCATCACCCAGGGGCGGTCGCGCTCGCGGTCCTGCGGGGTCGTGCGGTGCTCACCCATGGGGCCGAAGGTAGCCCCGTGGGCCGCCGGCGGGGAGGGCTTCAGGCGGTGAGAGGCGACACACCCAGCCGGGCGCCGGCCCGGGCGCCCCGGCCCCGGGCGAGCACGCGGTGCAGCCGGGAGGCGCGCAGCAGCCGGTCCAGCCGGGGTGAGACGTCGACGAGGACGAGCTGCCGGCCGGCCCGGCGGGCGCGGTGGTGGGCGCCCACGATCACGCCGAGACCGGTCGCGTCGTGGACCTCGGCCTCGGCCAGGTGCACCAGCAGGTCGCCGCTGCCGCGGTCGACCACCGCGTGCAGCAGCAGCCGGACGTCGGCGACGGTGTGCACGTCCAGCCGTCCGGTGATCACCAGCTCCTGGCCGGGCACGGTCTCCAGCACGGTCACGGATGGAGCCTGCAGTGCGCCTGCTGTCATCTCGGTCACCCCTCGGCTTACCTCTGCGATGCGGCGTTTGCCTTCATTGACGCCCAGCAGACCGGTCCGGTTGTCGACCGACGCGTAACGATTCGGGAACGGATCGGACGACCGTCTCAGATCCGGTCGTACGGCGCGTCGTCGACCTCGCGGGTGACGTCCGCCCCGAGGGCCCGCATCGCCTCGGCGAACCCCGCGTAGCCGCGGTCGACGTGGTGTGCGCCGCTGACCGTGGTGACACCGTCGGCGACCAGCCCGGCGATCACGAGGGCGGCGCCGGCGCGGATGTCGCTGGCCTCGACCGGCGCGCCGGAGAGCCGGTCGACGCCGTGGACCATGACGTGGTGGCCGTCCACCCGGGCCTCGGCGCCGAGGCGGGCCAGCTCCTGCACCGTGCGGAAGCGCGCCTCGAAGAGGTTCTCGGTGATCATGGCGCTGCCACCGGCGACCGCGTTGTAGGCCAGCGCGAACGGCTGCAGGTCGGTGGGGAACCCGGGGTAGGGCAGCGTGGCGACGTCGAAGGACGACGGCCGCGCCCCCAGGGCGCTGACCCGGAAGCCCCGCGGCGTCGTGGCCACCTCGGCGCCCGCGTGCACCAGCGCGTCGAGGACCACGGTGAGGTGGTCGGCCACTCCCCCGACGACCTCGATGTCACCGCGGGTGGTCGCGGCGGCGAACGCCCAGGTGCCGGCCGCGATGCGGTCGGGTACGACGGCGTGGTCGACGGCCTTGAGCTCCGCCACCCCCTCGACCTCGATCACCGAGGTGCCGGCGCCGGTGATGCACGCCCCCATCTCGTTCAGCAGGGTGGCGATGTCGACGATCTCCGGCTCGCGCGCCGCGTTGGACAGCCGGGTGCGACCGGAGGCGAGGACCGCGGCGCTGAGGACGTTCTCGGTCGCACCCACGCTCGGGAAGTCCAGCCGGATGTCGCCTCCGCGCAGCCCGTGCGGCGCCTCGGCGATGAGGTAGCCGTGGGTGACGTGCACCGTCGCGCCGAGCGTCTCCAGACCCGCGGCGTGCAGGTCGAGCCCGCGCGAGCCGATCGCGTCGCCGCCGGGCACGGCGACGTCGGCCTGGCCGCAGCGGGCCACGAGCGGGCCGAGGACGGAGATCGAGGCGCGCAGCGCCCGGACCAGGTCGTAGTCGGCCCGGTGGCCGATCCGCTCCGGCACGTCGATCTCGACCACGCCGGCGTCCGCGTCGTAGTCGACCGTGCACCCGAGCCGGCGCAGCAGCTCGGCCATGATCGTCACGTCCACGATCGCCGGCACGTTGGACAGCCGCGTCCGGCCGACGGCGAGCAGCGCCACCGCCATCAGCTTCAGGGCGCTGTTCTTCGCACCGACGACCGGCACCTCGCCACGCAGGCTGGTGCCACCGACTACCCGGAACCTCTCGATCACCGCGCGAGCCTATCTGCGAGCATCGTGCCCATGGTGAACCTGACCCGCATCTACACCCGCACCGGCGACGACGGGAGCACGCACCTCGGCGACTTCAGCCGCACGAGCAAGACCGACCTGCGCCTCGCCGCGTACGCCGACACCGACGAGACCAACAGCGCGATCGGGGTGGCGGTGACCTGCGGCCAGCTGCGCGAGGACGTCGTCGCCGTGCTCCGGCGCGTGCAGAACGACCTGTTCGACGTCGGCGCCGACCTGTGCACCCCGCTCGCCGCGTCGTACGAGCACCCGCCGCTGCGGGTCCGCGACGTCTGGGTGGACGAGCTGGAGGCCGACTGTGACCGGTTCAACGACGAGCTGGAGAAGCTGCGCTCGTTCATCCTGCCCGGCGGCGCCCCGGGGGCGGCGTACCTGCACGTGGCCCGCACGGTCGCGCGGCGCGCCGAGCGCTCCACCTGGGCCGCGCTGGAGCGGTACGGCGACCAGCCGGGCGGGGATGACGTGCCCGGTGGGGTCAACCCCCTGACGGCGAAGTACCTCAACCGGCTCTCGGACCTGTTGTTCATCCTCGGCCGCGTGGCCGAACCTGGGGATCGGCGGCGACGTCCTGTGGCAGCCGGGTGGCGGGCGCGAGCAGCAGCCCGGCGCTCGCGACGGGGCGTCACCGACGGACGAGGGAGCCTAGGCGACGTTGACGTTGCGGCCGGGGGGCGAGGCCTCGAGCCAGGACCGCAGCGCGGTGTAGGGACCGGGCGCCATGGCCAGCTCGAACCGGTCGCCGCTCGTGGGCGCAGCCGACGCCCACGGCCTGGTGGATCAGCGCGGTCGGCTTCTCCCGCGGGTCGAGCCGGCGCGGGGCGCCGATCTCGAGGCGGGTGCGATCCCACCGGCGGGCAGGGCGCACCCGCAGGCCGCCGAGCGGGAACCACTCGACCTGGCTCGAGCCGTAGCGGGACAGGCCGTAGCGCCACGAGGACTGCGCGTCGTTGCGCATCGCACAGAGGGTGAGCGGCTTGCCGCGGGCGATGATCCGGCGACGGGCGAACGTCCAGGCCAGGAAGAGCGCGACCGTCAGGACGCAGGCGCCAATCAGCAGCTCACTGGAGAGGAGCAGCTGTCGCACCGAGGTGTCAGGCGCGGATCGAGGAGGCGTCGACGGCCTCGGCGACGATGGTCACGCGGTCGTGCTCGACCGAGAGGAAGCCACTGTCGATCGTCGCCGTGTGCATCTGGCCAGCGGTCGACTCGATGCGGACGTCGCCCTCGACCAGGATGCCGAGCAGGGGCGTGTGGCCGGGGAGGATGCCCATCTCGCCCTCCACCGTGCGGGCGCTGACCTGGCGGGCCTCGCCCTCCCAGACCTTGCGGTCGACGGCCACCAGCTCGACGTGCAACTGACTCACAGAATCCTCCACTCGCGAACGTATGGTCGGAGTCTATCGGGCGGGCGGCGCACGAATGACCAGAGGCCGTGACCACTTCGCGGACCGCGCCCGACGGGCCGGTACGACGGACCGGCCCCGGCTCAGCGCCCCGCGCTCAGCCCGCCACGCCGCGGGCGCTCCCACCGTAGGCGCGCACCAGACCGGCGACGGCCGCGCGGGCGTTGGCGTCACGGACCTCGACCGGCACCGGCGGCAGGAAGTCGTCCCACAGCGCCAGGCAGGTGCCACGCAGCTGCGGCATCCGGGCCGGCCGGGCGAAGAAGAAGACGTGGGCGTGGGATCCCCCGTCGCCCCACCTGCTGACGTGCACCCGCGCGACGCTCGGCAGTGCCTCGACGGCGGCGCCGAGGTGCACCATGATGCGCCCCATCTCCCCGGCCAGCTCGTCGGTGCAGGTCGGTGAAGTCGTGGTGGGCCAGCGGCTGCAGGATCAGCACGAGGGGCGCGCCGGTGGGCTCGGCGACGGTGACCCGCCAGTGCGCGTCGCGCCAGACCTCCGCCTCGGCGGCGTTGCGCTCGTCCGCCTGCGTGCAGGCCTCGCACCCCCGGCCACCCTCACCCCACCGGGGCGCCTCACTGTCGGCGAGTGGCTCGATCGGCTTGAGCCGCAACCCCTCTCGCTCGAACGGGAACACGTCCCAGTCGGCGACGTCGCCGACGGGGAACCGCCCCTGGTCGTCGGCCGCCGCGGCGATCCTGGCGTGGTACTCGTGCGCTGACTCCGGCATACCGGGGACCCTAGCGGGCGAGGTCCCTCCCCGACCGGCATCCCGGGAACACCTCGCCAGACCCACTTCGTGCTCGCTGGTCGGCGAACCGGGGCCCCGGCACGGCCTTTTCGCCGGGCAACCGGCACGAAGTGGGTCCGGGAGGGCGGGCCGGGGATGGCGGGCCGGGGAGGCGGGCGGAGCCGGCGGATGGCGAAGGGCCGGCACCCCGTGGGGTACCGGCCCTTGGCCGTGCTCAGCCGGAGATCAGCTGTTCTTCTGGATCTCCGACCACTGGCGCTCGACGTCGTCGAGGCCACCACACATGAAGAACGCCTGCTCGGCGACGTGGTCGTACTCGCCGTCCGCGATCTTGGTGAACGCCTCGATCGTGTCCGACAGCGGGACGGTCGAGCCCTCGATGCCGGTGAACTGCTTGGCGACGTAGGTGTTCTGCGACAGGAAGCGCTGGATCCGGCGGGCCCGGTTGACGAGGATCTTGTCCTCCTCGGACAGCTCGTCGATACCGAGGATCGCGATGATGTCCTGCAGCTCCTGGTTCTTCTGCAGGATCGAGCGGATCCGCACCGCGGTGTTGTAGTGCTCCTGGCCGACGTAGCGCGGGTCGAGGATGCGCGAGGTCGAGGTCAGCGGGTCGACCGCCGGGTAGATACCCAGCGAGGCGATCGGACGGCTGAGCTCGGTCGTGGCGTCCAGGTGCGCGAACGTCGTGGCCGGCGCCGGGTCGGTGTAGTCGTCAGCCGGCACGTAGATCGCCTGCATGGAGGTGATCGAGTGACCACGCGTGGAGGTGATGCGCTCCTGGAGCACACCCATCTCGTCGGCGAGGGTCGGCTGGTAGCCGACGGCGGACGGCATGCGGCCGAGGAGGGTGGACACCTCGGAGCCGGCCTGGGTGAAGCGGAAGATGTTGTCGATGAACAGCAGCACGTCCTGGTTCTGCACATCGCGGAAGTACTCCGCCATGGTCAGCGCCGACAGCGCGACGCGCAGGCGGGTGCCCGGCGGCTCGTCCATCTGACCGAAGACGAGGGCGGTCTGGCCGAGGACGCCGGCCTCCTCCATCTCGACGATCAGGTCGTTGCCCTCACGGGTGCGCTCGCCGACACCGGCGAACACCGACACACCACCGTGGTCCTTGGCGACACGGGCGATCATCTCCTGGATGAGCACCGTCTTGCCGACGCCGGCGCCGCCGAACAGGCCGATCTTGCCGCCGAGGACGTAGGGCGTCAGCAGGTCGATGACCTTGATGCCGGTCTCGAACATCTGCGTCTTGGACTCGAGCTGGTCGAAGGCCGGGGCCTTGCGGTGGATGCCCCAGCGCTCCTTCACCTCGAGCTTCTCGTCGCCCTTGAGGTCGAGGACGTCACCGGTGGCGTTGAAGACGTGACCCAGGGTCGCGTCGCCCACGGGCACCGTGATCGGTCCGCCGGAGTCGCGCACCGCGGCACCGCGGACGATGCCGTCGGTCGGCTGCAGCGAGATCGCGCGGACCAGGTTGTCGCCGATGTGCTGGGCGACCTCGAGGTTGATGTTCTTCGACTCGCCGGCGAGCTCGACCTGGGTGGTCAGCAGGTTGTACATCTCCGGCATGGCGTCAGCGGGGAACTCGACGTCGACGACCGGGCCGATGATGCGGGAGACCCGGCCAACGCCGCCCGCCGCAGCAGCCTGACCGGCGTTGTCGGTAACAGTGGCAGTCATGTGACTCTTCCTTCTTACTTGGCGTCTGCGAGGGCGGAGGCGCCGCCGACGATTTCGCTGATCTCTTGGGTGATCTCGGCCTGGCGCGCCTGGTTGGCCAGCCGGGTCAGGGTCTTGATGAGCTCCTCGGCGTTGTCCGTCGCCGACTTCATCGCGCGCTGGCGGTTGGCCAGCTCGGAGGCGGCCGACTGCAGCAGCGCGTTGAACATCCGCGAGGTGACGTACTTCGGCAGCAGCGCGTCGAGCACCTGCTCGGCGCCCGGCTCGAACTCGTACAGCGGCAGCACCTCGTCCGGCGCCGGCGGCTCCTCGCCCTCGACGACCTCGAGCGGCAGCAACCGGATGACCTCGGGCACCTGGGTCACCATGGAGACGAAGCGGGTGTAGACCACGTGGACCTCGTCCACGCCACCCTCGTCGTAGCCGGTGATGAAGTCGGCGGTGATCCGGTCACCGATCTCGCGCGCCACCTCGAAGGAGGGGCTGTCGGAGAAGCCGTCCCACACGGCGGCGGACTCGCGCCGGCGGAACTTGTAGAAGCCCACCGCCTTGCGACCGACGAGGTAGGGGACGACCTCCTTGCCCTCGGCCCGCAGCTTCTCGGCGAGCTTCTCGCTCTCCTTCAGCACGGACGAGGAGTAGGAGCCGGCCAGGCCACGGTCGCTGGTGATGACGACCATCGCGGCGCGGCGCACCTCGGGGTGCTCGACCGTCAGCGGGTGGTCGACGTTGGAGTACGTCGCCACGGCCGAGACGGCGCGGGTGAGGGCCCGGGCGTACGGCGTGGACGCCGCCACCCGCTGGCGGGCCTTGACGACCCGCGAGGCCGCGATGAGCTCCATCGCGTTCGTGATCTTCTTGGTCGCCTGGACGGACCGGATGCGCTGGCGGTAGACCCGCATCTGCGCTCCCATAGCTTCCCGCCTCTCCTTGTGTCGTGATCGAAGTCTTCGGTTGCCGGTCAGTCACCGGTACGGCGACTGCTCGCCGGGCTGGCCGCCGCCGGGTGCGCCACGGTCTCCCGTGGGCGCACCCGGTGCGCGGGTCAGCGCTTCTGCTTGACGATCCGCTCCTGCTCGACGTCCTCGTCACCGAGGGCGCCGTGCTCGGCCTCGTGGCCGACCGGGACGTTGTCCTTGCCGCCGGCGCCGAACTGCGCCTTGAACGCGGTCACGGCGTCCTCGAGGCCCGAGCGGGTCTCGTCCGCGAGCTTCTTGGACTCGCGGATGGCGTCGAGCAGACCCGAGCGCTCGCGGCGCACGTAGTCCAGGAACTCGCTCTCGAACCGGCGGACGTCCTCCACGGCGATGTCGTCGAGCTGGCCGGTGGTGCCGGTCCAGATCACGACGACCTCCTCCTCGACCGGCAGCGGCGAGGCCTGCGGCTGCTTGAGCAGCTCGACCAGGCGCGCACCGCGGGCCAGCTGGGCGCGGGAGGCCGGGTCCAGGTCGGAGGCGAACATGGCGAACGCCTCCATGGCGCGGTACTGGGCCAGGTCCAGCTTGAGCCGGCCGCTGACCTCCTTCATCGCCTTGATCTGGGCCGCGCCACCGACACGCGAGACGGAGACACCCACGTCGATGGCAGGACGCACGTTGGCGTTGAACAGGTCTGCCTGCAGGTAGATCTGGCCGTCGGTGATCGAGATGACGTTGGTCGGGATGTACGCCGAGACGTCACCGGCCTTGGTCTCGATGATCGGCAGGCCGGTCATCGACCCGTGGCCCATCTCGTCGCTGAGCTTGGCGCAGCGCTCGAGCAGGCGGCTGTGCAGGTAGAACACGTCGCCGGGGTAGGCCTCGCGGCCCGGCGGGCGGCGCAGCAGCAGCGAGACGGCGCGGTAGGCCTCGGCCTGCTTGGACAGGTCGTCGAAGACGATGAGGACGTGCTTGCCGTCGTACATCCAGTGCTGGCCGATGGCCGAGCCGGTGTAGGGGGCGAGGTACTTGAAGCCCGCGGCGTCGGAGGCCGGGGCGGCGACGATCGTCGTGTACTCCATCGCGCCGGCCTCTTCGAGCGTGCCGCGGACGGCAGCGATCGTCGAGCCCTTCTGGCCGATGGCCACGTAGATGCAGCGCACCTGCTTGTCCGGGTCACCGGAGTCCCAGTTCTGCTTCTGGTTGATGATCGTGTCGACCGCGACCGTGGTCTTGCCGGTCTGGCGGTCACCGATGATGAGCTGTCGCTGGCCGCGGCCGACGGGGATCATCGAGTCGATCGACTTGATGCCGGTCTGCAGCGGCTCGTGCACGGACTTGCGCGCCATGACGCCCGGCGCCTGCAGCTCGAGCGCACGACGGGTCTCGGCCGTGATCTCGCCGAGGCCGTCGATCGGCACACCGAGCGGGTTGACGACGCGACCGAGGAAGTTGTCGCCGACGGGGACCGAGAGGACCTCGCCGGTGCGGTGGACCTCCTGGCCCTCCTCGATGCCGGAGAAGTCACCGAGGACGACGACACCGATCTCGTGGACGTCGAGGTTCAGCGCCAGGCCGAGCGTGCCGTCCTCGAACTTCAGCAGCTCGTTGGTCATCGCCGAGGGCAGGCCCTCGACGTGCGCGATGCCGTCACCGGCGTCGCTGACCCGGCCGACCTCTTCGCGGGAGGCCGCGCCGGGCTCGTAGGACTGAACGAAGTTGTCCAGTGCGTCCCGGATCTCCTCCGGACGGATCGTGAGCTCCGTCATCAGTGTCTCTTCTCCTCTAGTTCGGCCCGTTCGGACCGAGGACTCTCGTTGATCAAGCTGGTCTGGTGCAGGTGGTGCGCGGCGGGTGCCGTCGTGCTGGAGGCGCGGGCGCGCCGGCCGGTCAGCCGGCGAGCAGTCGCCGAGCCTCTTCGAGTCGCCGCAGGATGGTGCCGTCGACGACCTCGTCGCCGACCTGCACCCGGATGCCCCCCACGACCTCGGGGTCGAGGATGACGTTGACCTGCACGGACTTGCCGTAGATGCCGCTGAGCGCCTGCGCGAGGCGGTGCCGCTGGGTGTCGTCCAGCGGCACGGCCGCGGTGACGACGGCCGTCAGCTGCTCGCGCCGCTTCGCCGCGACCGCGACGTACGTCTCGAGCACGCGGTCGAAGTGACGCCCGCGCGGGGCGTGGACGGCCTGGCGGGCCAGGCGCAGCGTCTCCGGGGTGACCTTGCCCTGCACCAGCCGGCCGATGAGGGTCTCCTTGTCCGCGGCACTGCGCCCGCGGTCCCAGAGGGCCTCACGCAGACCGACGTTGCCGGTCACCACGCGGCTGAGGCGGAACAGCTCGTCCTCGACGGCGTCCAGCCGGCCACCGGCGTCAGCCGAGGCGACCACGGTCTCGACCGCGAGCAGCTCGAGGGCGTCGACCAGGTCGCGCTCCTCGCTCCAGCGCTGGGCGGCCAGCTCGGAGACGACCGCGACGGCCTGCTCCGACACCCGGCTCCCGAACAGCGAGGAGACGAGGCCGCGGCGCGCCGCGGCGTCACGCGACGGGTCGGTCATGGCCCGCCGCAGCGACGCGCTGCTGTCCAGCACCGCCGTCATCGAGAACAGGTCCTCGACCAGGACCGACCAGTCCACCCCCGACTGCAGGGCCTGGGCCAGGGCGCGCTGCCCCGCGGCGAACGCCCCTCGTGACGAGCCACGCATCAGGCGTCCTGCCCACCGACGGCGCTGGCGCCGGCAGCGCTGGAGCCCACGGTCTCGGGCCGGATCTCGCCGGCCTCGAGCTCGGCGAGGAACCGGTCGACGATGCCGCGCTGGCGGGTCTCGTCGTGCAGCGACTCGCCGACGATGCGGCTGGCCAGGTCGGTCGACAGGCGGCCCACCTCGCTGCGCAGCGACACGACCGCCTGCTGGCGCTCGGCGCTGATCTGCTTCTTGGCCGACTCCGTGATGCGGGCGGCCTCGGTCTGGGCCTGGCCCCGCATCTCGGCGACGATCGCCGCACCCTGCTCACGCGCCTCCTCGCGGATGCGCGTGGCCTCGGCCCGTGCCTCGCTCAGCTGCGCTTGGTACTGCTCGAGCGCGGCCTGGGCCTGGGCCTGGGCCTCCTCGGCCTTGTGCATGCCGCCCTCGATGGCCGCGGTGCGGTCGGCGTACGCCTTCTCGAGGTTGGGCACGACCTTCTTCTGCACGATGACGTACAAGATGGCGATCGCGATGAGCCCGAAGATCAGCTCCCCGTAGTGGGGAAGGATCGGGAGCTTCTCGGCCTCGCCGCTTGCCGCTTGCACAACGGTCGTCGCGCTGGCGAATAGCTGCACGGGGGTCTCCTAGTGCCTGGGTGCCAAAAAGATGGTGCTGGGGTGGTGGGTCGCCGGCTTACTTGAAGACGAAGGCCAGGACCAGACCGAAGATCGCCAGCGCCTCGGCGAGGGCGAAGCCCAGGATGGCGATGGACTGCAGCATGCCGCGGGCCTCGGGCTGACGCGCGACGCCGTTGATGTAGGCGGCGAAGATCAGGCCGATGCCGACACCGGGGCCGATGGCGGAGAGGCCGTAGCCGAGGATGGCAATGTTTCCGGTCACGATGTGATCCTCTTTCGTTCTTGGTGTCCCGGCCGACACGGCGCCGACCGGAAGTCTGGGTGGAAAGTGTTCAGTTGTGGGTCGTGCAGCGCGGGTGAGCCTGTCGGCTCAGTGCTCGTCGGCCAGCGCGCCGGCGATGTAGGTGGCGGCCAGCAGCGTGAAGATGTAGGCCTGCAGGAACTCGATCAGGGCCTCGAAGATCGTCAGCACGAACGCCATGACCCACGACCCCACGCCGGCGATCTTCAGCCCGAAGCTGCCGTTGATGACCATGTACTGGCCGCCGGTGATGAACAGCAGCAGGAGCAGGTGGCCGGCGAACATGTTGCCGAAGAGTCGCAGCGCGAGGGTGAGCGGGCGGGTGATGAAGAACGTGATGACCTCGAGCACGAAGATCATCGGCACGATCCAGGCGGGCAGCCCGGGCGGCACCAGGCTCTTGAAGTAGCCGACGAAGCCGTTCTTCTTGAAGCCGAGGTAGTGGTAGACCACGTAGACGATCAGCGTCAGCGCGATCGGGAAGCCGATCCGGCTCATCGTCGGGAACTGCACCGGCGGGATGACCCCGAAGAGGTTGTTCACCAGGATCAGCATGAACATCGAGAACAGCATCGGCACGAAGCGCATGAAGTCGTGGCTGCCGATGATGTCGCGGGCGACACCGTTGCGCACGAGGCCGTAGACCGACTCGGTCATCCACTGGCCCCTGCTCGGCACGATCGCCGCGCGACGGGTGCTGCGCACCAGGACGAAGCCGATCAGCGCCACCGACAGCAGGATGACGACGGCCGCGCGAGTGATGGCGAACGGCCCGTCACCGATCAGCGGCTGGTAGAACTCCCCAGGGGTGGGCGACTGGTAGCCCCCGCCGTCGGCGGTGGGAACGGCGCCGACGAGGCCGGCCAATGGGGCGCCCAGGACATGCAGGCTCACAGGGTCTCCTCGAGTTGTTGCGTCGATCGGTGTTTCAGGGCGGTCGCAGCCGTCATCGTGCCGGGAGCGAGGCCGCCGGCACTAGTCATTGCGAACCGTACCTGACCCACACGACGTAGAGCGAAAGTGCCATCCCGGCCAGGATGCCGAGGGGCAGCAGGAAGGACGTGCCGAGCAGCTGGTCCAGCCCCCAGCCCACCGGCCCGAAGGTGAGCGGCCCCGCCAGCACGTAGGCCAGCGCGTTGTACATCACGACGGTCTCCCGCGCCGCGACCCGGTCGTAGCCCGGATGCGGGTCGGGTGCAGCGCCGTCCGGGGGCGGTGTCTCGTGCTCTGCCATACCCAGCTCCTCGCGTCGCGGACCAGCCTCTCATCGCCCCTCCCCCGGTGCACGTCCAGCAGCCGGCGGGTCGGCCTCGCCGCCCCCGGTCGCGGGACCCGACGGGGGCCCGTCCTGCGCGGACGGCGCGTCGTACACGCTGTGGCGCATCCGCAGGAAGGTGACCACCTGGCAGGCCTGCCAGACCAGCGCGACCACGAGGATGGCCAGCCCGAAGGCGGTGCCGTCCAGCCACTGCGCGCCGGCGAGCACCAGGATGATGATGCCCAGGAAGATGATCTGGCCGAGATAGACCGCGAGCGCCCCGGCGAGCACGGACAGCGGGTTGGCACCCACCACGCGCTTCATCACGTAGAGCC
Organism: uncultured Actinomycetota bacterium; assembly: GCA_963828995.1. Taxonomy (GTDB): domain Bacteria; phylum Actinomycetota; class Actinomycetes; order Actinomycetales; family Dermatophilaceae; genus CAVRTM01. The sequence goes on along the minus strand of CAWHHB010000014.1, from coordinate 498,245 downwards.
CCGCGGCGAAGAAGACGACGGCGACGGCCACACCGAGCAGACCGGCCAGCCCCCCACGGCTCTGGCGCAGCACCCACAGGACGACCACGGCCGCGAGACCGACCGCGATGCTGGGCACCAGCGCGCCACGCAGCATGGCGTTGAACGGCGCGTTGGGCGCCGGCGCCGGGCTGGAGGGCGATGTCGTCACGGTGGGTCCTGCCTGATCGTGGGCGTCGTCTGGGCGTCACGCGAAGGGGCACGTCGGGCATCCGGGAGGCTGCCTGTGGGCTTCCTGTGGATGCTTGTGAAAGGTATCACAAGCGGTCGGAGGGTCTCCACCTCGGCAGGCCCACCGTCAGGACGACCGCCGTCCCGGCGATCACCGCGATCACCACGATCGGCAGCCAGCCGTCGACGTAGGCGAAGGAGACCGCCCCCATCGCCAGCAGCGCGGCCCACAGGTACAGCAGCAGCACCGCCCGGCGGTGGGTGTGCCCGATCTTGAGCATCCGGTGGTGCAGGTGACCGGCGTCGGGGTGCCACGGCCGCATCCCCGCCCGGGTGCGCCGGACCACCGCGAGCAGGACGTCCAGCAGCGGCAGGGTGAGGATGGCCAGCGGGACGACGATGGGCAGGAAGATCGCGACGGCGGTGTTGCCGCTGAGGCTGGTGCTGGGGTCGATGCTGCCGGTGATCGAGATCGTCGCGGCGGCGAGCAGCAGCCCGAGCAGCAGCGCGCCGGCGTCGCCCATGAACAGCCGGGCCGGGTGGAAGTTGTGCGGCAGGAAGCCCACGCAGACGCCGACCAGCGCAGCGGTGATGAAGGTGGCCGAGGAGAAGACGTTGGGCGGGTCGTAGGTCTTGGACAGCAGGTAGGTGTAGGCGAAGAAGGCCAGCGCCGCGATGCCGACCACCCCCGCCGCGAGGCCGTCCAGGCCGTCGATGAAGTTCACCGCGTTGGTCGAGATGAGCACGATGAGGATGGTCAGCGCCGCCAGCACCGGCGCCGGCAGCACCGTCACCCCGAAGACCGGCAGCTGCAGCAGCTGCACCCCCTGGAAGGCCATCACCCCGGCGGCGAGCACCTGCCCGGCCAGCTTGGTCAGCCAGTCCAGCTCGCGGATGTCGTCGATCGCCCCGACGAGGCAGACGATCGTGGCGCCGATGAGGACGCCCTTCATCTCGCCGGTGCCGAAGATCTGCCGCAGGTAGGGCAGCCGGCTGGCCACGAGCAGGGCGGCACCGAACCCGAACAGCATCGCCACGCCGCCGAGGCGCGGGATCGGCACCGCGTGCACGTCGCGCTCGCGCACGGGGGTGAAGGCCCCCAGGCGGATGGCGCACCAGCGCACGAGGGGCGTCGAGACGTACGTCATGGCCGCGGCCACGACGAACACCAGGAGGTACTCCTTCACGAGCTATGCGCCCCGCTCGGCTTGCGTGGTGATGTCTTGCCGGAGATGTCGTCAGCCCCGAGGGTAGGCCGGGAAGCGCTGGACGAGGTCGGTCACCTCGGCCCGGATCTCCTTGGCGACCGCGTGGTCGGGGTCGCCGTCGGTCTGCGTCACGGCCCGGTGGATCAGCTCGGCGATCGTCTCCATCTCGGCGGTGCCCATCCCCTGGGTGGTCACCGACGGCGTGCCGACCCGGATGCCGGAGGCGGTGTTCGGCGGCTGGGGGTCGAACGGGATGGCGTTCTTGTTCAGCACGATGCCGGCCGCGTCGGCGCGGGTCTCGGCGTCGCGGCCGGTCACCCCCACGCCCTGCAGGTCGTGCAGCGAGAGGTGGGTGTCGGTGCCACCGGTGATCGGGCGGATGCCGCGCTCCCCCAGCGACGTGGCCAGCTGCTGGGCGTTGGCGATGACCTGCTGGGCGTAGGTCTGGTACTCCGGCTGCAGGCACTCCAGCAGGTTGACCGCCTTGGCCGCGACCGAGTGCATCAGCGGGCCGCCCTGCATCATCGGGAAGACCGCCTTGTCCATCTTCGCCGCGTGCTCGGCCCGGCAGACGAACATCCCGCCGCGGGGACCGCGCAGCACCTTGTGCGTGGTGAAGGTGACCACGTCGGCGTAGGGCACGGGGCTCGGGATGGCCTTGCCGGCGACCAGGCCGATGAAGTGCGCGGCGTCGACCCAGAAGATCGCGCCGACCTCGTCGGCGAGGGCGCGGAAGAAGGCGAAGTCGATCAGCCGCGGGATGGCCGACCCGCCGGCCACGATCAGCTTGGGCCGGTGCTGCAGCGCGAGCTCGCGCACCTGGTCGTAGTCGATGTCCTCGGTCTGCTTGTCGACGCCGTAGTGCACCGCGTTGAACCACTTGCCGCTGAAGGACACCTTGCTGCCGTGGGTCAGGTGGCCACCGTGCGGCAGCGACATCGCGAGGATGGTGTCACCGGGCTGGCAGAACGCGCCGTACACCGCCTGGTTGGCGCTGGCCCCCGAGTGCGGCTGGAGGTTGGCGTGGTCGGCCTCGAAGAGCCGCTTGGCCCGCTCGATGCCGATCGACTCGGCCTTGTCGACCTCGGAGCAGCCGCCGTAGTAGCGCCGGCCCGGGTAGCCCTCGGCGTACTTGTTGGACAACGTCGAGCCCAGCGCGGCCAGCACGGCGGGGCTGGTGAGGTTCTCGCTGGCGATCAGCTGCAGACCACCCCGCAGCCGGTCCAGCTCGGAGAGCAGGACGCCGGCGATCTCCGGGTCCTGCGACTGCAGCTGGCCGAAGTCGGAGCCGTAGAAGGTCTGGTCGGCTGAGGTCATGAAGGGCGCTCCCGGGGGCGGAGGGGACGTGACGGTGATGACAGCGGCCACTGTATTGCCTGGACGTGGGAGCGGTCGTCGTGGTCCATCGGGCGTCGTCGTGCGCCCGCGGCCGCGGCCCGCGTAGGGTCGGCGCCGTGATGATCCCCCGCCCCGCCACGCACAGCCTGCCCATGCGCGCCGCCAAGGTCGGCGCGGACCTCGCCCTCTGGGGCCGGGTGGGCGCCCGCCGCCGGGTCGAGCATGCCCTGACCCCCGCGGCGGTGCGGCCGCTGCCCGAGGGCATCCCCGGCACGGCGGTCCTGCACAGCACCGCCGAGGTCGACGCGGCGGTCGAGCAGGCCCGGCGGCTGCGGCTGCCGCTGCACCCGACCCGCGCCAAGAACTGGGACGTGCTCGGCGCCGTGCGCGCGGTGCTGGAGCACGCGGGCCCGGACGCCCGGGTGCTGGACGCGGGCGCCGCGCGCTACTCCACGGTGCTGCCCTCGCTGCGGCTCTACGGGCTGACCCGGCTCAGCGGCATCAACCTGGAGTTCCACCGCACCACCCACCGCGGCGTGGTGGAGTTCCGCCCCGGCGACATCACCGCCACCGGTCTGCCCGACGGCTCCCTCGACGCCGTGACCTGCATGAGCGTCATCGAGCACGGGGTCGACGTGCGCGCCTTCCTCGCCGAGTCGGCGCGGGTGCTGCGGCCGGGCGGGGTGCTCGTGATCTCCACCGACTACGACCAGACGCCGCCCGACACGAGCAACCACACGGCGTACGGGCAGGACGTCCACATCTTCGGCCCGCAGGAGATCCACGACCTGGTGTGGGCGGCCGGCGAGCTGGGGCTGCGGCTGCAGGGCGAGCTCGACCTCGAGCACGCCGAGCGCCCGGTGCACTGGCCGCGGTACGCCCTGGACTACACGTTCCTGCTGCTCACCTTCGTGCGGGAGTGAGCCCCGGGCCCACGAGGGCTCAGCCCACCGTGAGCCCGAGCCGGTCCATCAGGGCCATCGCGTCGTACGGCGCGTGCACCTTGACGTCGTTGTCGAAGTAGGCGAACACGTCCAGCCCCTGGTCGGCCCAGCCCCGGATGCGGGCCGCCCAGGAGTCCAGCGCCTCGGCCGAGTAGCCGCTGACGTAGAGCTCCTTGTCGCCGTGCAGCCGGACGTACATGAAGTCGCTGGTGACCCGCTCCAGCAACGGCCAGCGCCCCGCGGTGTCGGCCACCACCAGGGCGACGTCGTGCTCGGCCAGCAGCTGCACCGCCTCCTCCGAGCAGAAGCTGTCGTGCCGCACCTCCAGGGCGTGGCGCAGCGGGCGGTCGGCGTCGGTCTTCGCCCAGACCCGGTCGTCGGACAGCTTGTCGTCGTGGTGCGTCGCCAGCTCGGCGGCGGCCGTGGTGGTGCGCGGCAGCAGGTCGAAGAAGGTGCGCATCCGGTCGGCGTCGAAGCCGAGCGTCGGCGGCAGCTGCCACAGCACCGGGCCCAGGGCCGGCCCGAGCGCCAGCATGCCGGAGGCGAAGAAGTTGGCCAGCGCCGTCTCGACCCCGGCCAGCTTCTTCATGTGCGTGATGAACCGGCCGCCCTTGACGGCGAACACGTGCTCCGGCGGCACCTGCTCGCGCCAGGCCAGGTAGCTGCTGGGCCGCTGCAGGGAGTAGAACGAGCCGTTGATCTCGATCGAGCCGAACCGCTGCGCGGCGTAGGCGAGCTCGAGCCGGTGCACCAGCCCGGGCGGGTAGAACTCCCCGCGCCAGCCGGCGTAGGTCCAGCCCGCGATCCCGACCCGGATGGTGGCCACGGGCGAGCTAGTGACCCAGCTCGACGTCGCCCAGGATCTCCTGCAGCCGCTCGGCGGTGACGGCTCCCTCGCGCAGGATCACCGGCGTCTCGGTGGTGCAGTCCACGATGGTCGACGCCGCGCCCCCTCGGGACGGGCCGCCGTCGAGGTAGACCGAGACCGCACCGCCGAGCTGGGTGGCCGCCTCGAGCACGGTGGTGGCGGCCGGCTGGCCGGTGACGTTGGCGCTGGTGACCGCCATCGGACCGACCTCGGACAGCACCGCCAGGGCGATGTCGTCCTGCGGCATCCGCAGCGCGACGGTGCCGTTGGTGTCGCCGAGGTCCCACATCAGCGAGGACGGGGCGTGGAAGACCAGGGTCAGCGGGCCGGGCCACAGCTCCCGCATGAGGTCGCGGGCCCAGGCCGGGACCGCGGTGGCCAGCCCGTCCACGGTGCGGTGGCTCGGCACGAGCACCGGCGGCGGCATCTCGCGGCCGCGGCCCTTGGCCGCCAGCACCGCGGCCACGGCCTCGACGCTGAACGCGTCGGCGCCCACCCCGTAGACGGTGTCGGTCGGCAGCACCACGACCTCACCGGCGCGCACCGCCTCGACAGCGGCCGCCACGCCCTCGGCGCGGCCCTGCTCGGTCGTGCAGTCGAAGACAGGACTCATGGCAGGAGACTATGTGCCCGCACGGCGCGGGTGACGCGGGGCCGCCCGGCCAGGTCGGGGTGGTCCTCGACGCCGGTCCATGCACCGGTCCCCCGCAGCGCGGCGGGCAGCGAGCGGCCCTGGACGTCGGCGTGCTCCATCAGCAGCACCCCGCCGGGACGGAGCAGCCGGGCGGCCCGGGCGGCCACCTCCAGCGGGATCCGCAGGCCGTCGGCGCTGCCGCCGTAGAGCGCGACGTCCGGGTCGTGGTCGCGCACCTCGGGGTCGTTGGGCACCGCACCGACCGGGATGTACGGCGGGTTGCTGACGACGACGTCGACCTCGCCCTCCAGCTCGGCGAAGGCGGTCGTGGCGTCGCCGAGCACCATCTCGACGTCGAGGCCGAGGTCGTCCCGGTTGCGGACGGCCCACGCGTGCGCCAGGTCGGACAGCTCGACCGCGTGGACCGAGGCCGCCGGCACCTCGTGCTTCAGGCTCAGGGCGAGCGCGCCGGAGCCGGTGCACAGGTCGACCACGACGGGGGCGCGGCGCTCCCGGTCGGCCAGGTCGAGCAGCAGCGGGACGGCGAGGTCGGCCACCATCTCGGTCTCGGGCCGCGGCACGAAGACGCCCGGGCCGACCGACAGCTCGAGGTGACGGAACGCCGCCCGTCCGGTGAGGTGCTGCAGCGGCACCCGCCGGGCCCGCTCGGCCACCAGGGCCTCCATGGCCTCCAGCCCGGCCGGGGCCTCGGCACCGAGGACCATCAGCTTGTGCACCTCGCCGGTCGTGGTGCGCAGGGCGTGCGCGGCCAGCGCCACGGCGTCGACGTCGGCCTGCTCGATGCCGGCCGCCGCGAGGTCCCGCGAGGCGGCCCGGACCGCCTCGCGCAGGGTGCGGGTCACGAGGCGGAGGAGTCCTGGGCCACCGCCGCCATGCGGGCCGCCTCGTCGGCGTCGACGGCCGACTGCACGAGCGGGTCGAGCTCGCCGTCCAGCACGGTGTCGAGGTTGTAGGCCTTGTAGCCGGTGCGGTGGTCCGCGATCCGGTTCTCCGGGTAGTTGTAGGTGCGGATGCGCTCCGAGCGGTCCACCGTGCGGATCTGCGACTTCCGGGCCGCCGACGCCGCCTGGTCGGCCGCCTCCTGGGCGATCTGGTGCAGCCGGGCGCGCAGCACCCGCATCGCCGACTCCTTGTTCTGGAGCTGCGACTTCTCGTTCTGGCAGGACACGACGGTGCCGGTGGGCAGGTGCGTGATCCGGACGGCGGAGTCGGTCGTGTTGACGCTCTGACCGCCGGGACCCGAGGAGCGGTAGACGTCGATCTTGAGGTCGTTCGCGTCGATGGTGACCTCGACCTCGTCGGCCTCGGGCATCACCAGGACGCCGGCCGCGGAGGTGTGGATGCGGCCCTGGCTCTCGGTCACGGGGACCCGCTGGACGCGGTGCACCCCGCCCTCGTACTTCAGCCGCGCCCACGGCGCGTCGCCCGGCTGCGGCACGCCCCGGGACTTGACCGCCATCCGCACGTCCTTGTAGCCGCCGAGGTCGGACTCGGTGGCGTCGATGACCTCGGTGCTCCAGCCGCGCCGCTCGGCGTAGCGCAGGTACATCCGCAGCAGGTCCCCGGCGAACAGGGCCGACTCCTCGCCGCCCTCGCCGGCCTTGACCTCGAGGATGATGTCGCGGTCGTCGTCGGGGTCGCGCGGGACGAGCATCCGCCGCAGCTTGTCCTCGGTGGCGGTCAGCGACCGCTCCAGCTCGGGCAGCTCGGCCGCGAACGACGCGTCCTCCACCGCCAGCTCGCGGGCGGCGGCCACGTCGTCGCGGGCCGCGTGCCACGCGTGGTAGGCCGCGACGGTCGGCGCCAGGGCGGCGTAGCGCTTGTTCAGCTTGCGCACCTCGGCGGGGTCGGCGTCGTCGCGGTGGGTGGCCGGGTCGGCGAGCTGGTGCTCCAGCGCGGCGTACTCCTCCACGAACGCAGAAGCAGACTCGAGCATGTCCGCCATGGCGGGGGCCCTTCCCTTGTGGTGGTGCGGTGACCGTGCAGACAAAGAGCAACGCCGGCCCCGCGACCAGAGGTCGGGGACCGGCGCGTGCGGAAAGCTACTTGGCGGCCTTCTTGCCGTAGCGCTCCTGGAACCGGGCGATGCGGCCACCGGTGTCCAGGATCTTCTGCTTGCCGGTGTAGAACGGGTGGCAGGCCGAGCACACGTCAGCGGCGATCTTGCCGCTCGTGGCCGTGCTGCGGGTCTGGAACGTCGTGCCACAGGTGCAGGTGACCGTGGTGTCGACGTACGCGGGGTGCAGGTCCTTCTTCAACGTCTGTCTCCTTGTGGTGGGGGTGGAGCCGGGTCGTGCTCGTGCACGTGAACCGGCAACCAGCACAGCAGTCTGCCAGATGCGGCAGCGAAGGAGGAAACGCGGCGCCCCGACCGGGCATTCCCCGCGCTCAGGCGCCGGCCGCCAGCGGCAGCTCGATCACCACGACGGTGCCCTCCCCCTCCACCGACGACAGGTCGAGGTAGCCGCCGTGGTCCTCCACGATCGTCTTGACGATGGCCAGGCCGAGACCCGTGCCCGGGATGGCGGCGCTGGCCGCGTTGCCGGCGCGGTAGAAGCGCGAGAACAGCTGCGGCAGGTCGGCCTCGGGGATCCCGATCCCGGAGTCGCGGCAGCACACCCGCACCCGCGGACCCTCGCCGTCGGCGCCCGTGGGCACGACCTGGACGGAGAGCTCGACCCGACCGCCGGCGGGGGTGAACTTGATCGCGTTGGACAGCACGTTGACGATCGCCCGGTGCAGGTGGCCCGCGTCCCCGGCGACGACCACGCCCCGCCCGCAGTCCCGGACCTCGACGTCGACCCCGCCCCGGCGGGCGAGCGGGGCGAGCTCCTCGGCCGTGTGCTGCACCAGCTCGCCCAGACACACGTCGTGCCGGTCGACGTGCAGGCCGCCGGACTCGATCCGGTTGAGCACGAGCAGGTCCTCGATCAGCCCCCGCAGCCGGGTGCTGTTGCGCTCGATCACGTCCAGCATCGAGCGCTGCCCCGCGGTCAGGTCACCGGCGTCGCCGTCCTGCAGCAGCTCGAGGTAGCCGCTGATCGAGGTCAGCGGTGTGCGCAGCTCGTGGCTCACCGTCGACAGGAAGTCCGTCTTCTGCCGGTCCAGCCGCTCCAGCCGGGCCACGTGGTCCTGCTGGTTGGCCTCGTGCTCGGCCTGCACGAGGACCCGGGCCGCGAACGCGGCCACCTGCTGCACCGCGTTGGCCTCGGCCCGGGTCCAGCGGCGCATCTCGTGCACCGTCAGCACGAAGATGATGCCGAGCATCCGCTCACCGAGACCGATCGGCACCATGATCACCGACCGGGCGCCGGTCTCCTCGGCGAAGAGGCGGGCCCGCTCCTGGCTCTGCACCTCCGGGTCCTGGAAGTCGCGGATGGCGAGCCGGCCGGCCGTGCTCCAGAGCTGCTCGCCCAGCCGGCCGACGTGCGGCGCGAGGTCCTCCGGCACGTCACCGAGCGGCGCCAGCCCGCCGCCGTGCCACTGCGCGCCCCGCTGCACCCGGTGCTGGGCGTCGACGGTGTTCGCCATGACCCGGTCGACCCCGAGGCCCTCGCCGAGCGCGGCGCAGAGCACGTCGAGCGCGCCCTGCACGTCCGGCGCCCGGCGCAGGGACAGTTCCACGTCCAGGGTCAGCTGGTGCATCATCAGGCCCTGCGCCTGCTCGAGGTTGAGCTGCTCGTTGCTGTCCGAGAGCCGGTTGAAGTCCGCGGCGAGGTCGCGGATCTCGGTGATCTGCTGGTCCTCGCGCGCCCTCAGGTCCCTCTCACCCCGGTGCTGGCGGGTGACGACGCGGTGCAGGTCGGCCAGGGGCCCGGTGAGCGCGCGCGACATCCGGCGTCCCACCAGCCCCGCCATCACCATCGCGATGACCGTGGCGAGCAGCACCACCCAGGTGTCCAGGTTGAGGTTGTCCACGGTGGCCCGGCGCCCGGCGTCGCGCTCGGCCTGCAGCCGGTGCCCCACCGCGGCGTTGGCGGTGCGGAAGCTGTCGAACAGGGGCTTGCCGAGGTCGACCTCGGGATCGGCACCCGGGCGGTAGCGGTCCACCGAGGCCCGCGCGTAGGCCCACCAGTCCCGGGCGGCCTGCTCCTGCACGGCCTGCGCGGCGAGGACCCGCTCGCGGTCGGGCCGGCCCTGCTCCGCGCGCGCCAGCAGGGTGCGCACCGTCCGCAGCGCGGAGAACGTCCGCTGCTGACCGCTGTCGTAGGGCTCGAGCAGCGACCGCTCGCCGCCGCTGACCTGGAAACCACGCAGGCCGGTCTCGGCGTCGGTCATGGCCTGCAGCGCCTGCCGGTTCTGGTCGTACGCCGGTGCGACCACGGTGGTGAGCCGGGTGGTGCTCATGACCTGCACCTGCAGGATCACCGCGGTCGAGGCGGCGATCGCGAGCATGAACGCCCCCATCAGCCAGATCATGCGGTAGAGCCGCCGGCGGATCGGCCGGGGGCTAGCCACGCGAGCCGCCCCGGGGACCGGGACCCGGCGACCCGGTCAGCGCGGGCTCGTCGACGGCCGGCTCCGTGCCGGCGAAGCCCTGACGGGTCATCGTGCCCCAGACCTGCTTCCTGCCGGTGAGCCCGGCCCACCAGCCCTCGAGCCGCCACCACGCCGTGAGCTGGCGGTAGCCGACGTTCTCCCAGATCGAGGCGGCGAGGGTCGACCGCAGGTCGCGCCACCGGTCGTACTTGTGGAAGGACAGCTCCTCCACCGTCATGGCCGCGAGCGTCACGAGGATCGCGTAGCCGTAGGCGACGGCGAGGAAGACGTAGGCGTACGACAGGTTGACCACACCGAGCGCGAGACCGAGGACGACCAGCACGAGGCCGGCGAGCTCGAGCAGCGGGGCGAACAGCTCGAAGGCCCAGTAGTACGGCAGCGCCACCAGGCCGACCCGGCCGTAGCGCGGGTTGCCCAGCATCCCGCGGTACTTCCACAGCGTCTCCCAGAGCCCGCGGTGCCACCGCCGGCGCTGGCTGCGCAGCACCCGGGCGGTGACGGGCACCTCGGTCCACGAGATGGGCTCGGCGACGAACTGGACGCGGTAGTCCCGCCGCTGGTCCGTGAGGGAGCGGTGGATGCGCATGACCAGCTCGAAGTCCTCGCCGATGCTGTCGGCGTCCAGCCCGCCCACCTCGACCAGGACGTCGCGGCGGAACATGCCGAAGGCGCCGCTGATGAGGATGAGCGCCCCGAAGCGCGACCAGCCCGTGCGGCCGAGCATGAAGGCGCGCAGGTACTCCACGACCTGGACCCGGGCCAGCCGCGACCCGGGCATGCGGATCTGGACGATCCGCCCGTCGATGACGGTGCAGCCGTTGGCCGCGCGGATCGCCCCGCCGGTGGCCACCGTGCGGATCGGGTCGTCGGCGAACGGCTTGGCGACGCCGAGCAGCGAGTCGGGGTCGAGGATCGAGTCGGCGTCGACCATGGCCACCAGCGGCTCGGAGGCGGCGTTGATGCCCACGTTGACGGCGTCGGAGCGCCCGGAGTTCTCCTTGCGCACCAGCACCAGCCGGGTCCGGCCGCTGCGCGGCACCAGGACCTCGGTGACCGCGGCGCGCGTCGGCACGTCGGTGGGCAGCTCGCGCTCGACGGGGACGAGGTCGAAGGCGGCCCGCAGGCGGTCGCTCGTGCCGTCGGTGCTGCCGTCGTCGACGACCACCACCTCGTGGCGGGGGTAGCGCAGGGCGAGCATGGCCTGCACCGAGGTGACGATGCCGGCCTCCTCGTTGTACGCCGGGACGATGACCGACACCCCCGGCGCCAGCTGGCTCGCGACCGTCTCGTCGTGCCCGGCGTGCTCGGCCCGCCGCCGGTGGTGGACGAGGTCCCAGGCCGCGAGCCCGATGAGCAGCAGGTAGGAGGTGTTGATGACGAGGAAGTAGACGAGCACGGGGACCTCGACGGCGGCCATCACCGTCTCGACGAGGGTGCGCAGGGCGTCCACACCACCGGACCACAGGCCGGCCATCAGAGGCTCGCCGCCAGCAGCTGGCCGCGCAGCCGCGCCATGTCCAGGGCGCCACGGGCCACCGTGCCGGTCGGACCGGTCGACCCGGCACAGCGCAGCAGCACCTCGGTGCCGGCAGGGCCGACCCGCACCAGCGCCTCGGCGCCGAGCTCGGCGAGGCGGCGGTCCGGCTCGTCGAGCAGCGCGGTCAGAGCCGGCACCGCGCTCGGGTCCCCGAGCTCGCCCAGCGCACCGACACAGGTCCGGCGCAGCGTCGTCGGGTTCGAGGGCGCCGTACGGCGGATCAGCGCGGTGACGTCCCGGGGGCCACCGAGGCGGCCCAGTGCCACCGCGGCCCCGGTCCGGACCTCCGGTGACGGGTCGTGGTCGAGCAGGACCCGCAGCTGGGGCAGCACCGAGGTGAAGGCGCCGGCCCCGGCGACCGTGACGGCGACGTCCCTGACGCCGGCGTCCGGGGAGGCCAGTGCCTCGCGCAGGACCGGTGCCACCCCGAGGCCCATGCCGAGCAGGGCCTCCGCGGCCACCCACGCGGGGATGCCCATGCGGCCGTCCCGGGACGGCACGGCCGACAGGACGGCGCCCGCGGCGGCGGGGTCGCCGATCAGGCCCAGCGAGCGGGCCGCCACCAGCCGGACGTCCGGCGACGGGTCGGACAGCAGCGGCACCAGCGCGGGGACGTTGGCCGGGTCGTGCAGCAGGCCGAGCAGGTAGGCCGCGCGGGCCCGGCGGACCGCCGAGCGGGACCGCAGCCACCCGAGGGCGCGCTCGACCTCGGCGTGCGCGTGGAGCAGCGAGACCAGGGTCTCCGCCGGCGCCCCGCGGACCTTGGCGAGCATCGCCACGGCGGTCGAGCGCACGTGCTCCCACGTGGCCGCCGGGAGGGAGGCCAGGTGCGCCCGGGCGCTGCCCTCGGCGTCCTCGCCGGACGCCACCGCCAGCAGCATCGGCCGGTGCGGGGCCACCATCCGGGCGGTACGACGGGTCGCGCGCACGCGGTGCAGCCGCGCCCCCACGATGACCAGGGCGAGCCCCAGGCAGCTCAGGCCGATGACCACCTCGGCCAGCAGCAGCAGCGAACGAGAGCTCACACCCCGGTCCGAGCCACCAACGCGTTGACCCGGTGCAGCAGCTCACGGGGGCTGAACGGCTTGATCACGTAGTCGCTGGCCCCGGTGGCGAAGCCGGCGTCGACGTCGATGTCGCGGGACTTGGCCGTGAGCAGGATGACCTCGAGGTCCTTGAGGCGCTCGTCGGCGCGCACCTTGCGCAGCACGTCGATGCCGGAGAGCCCCGGCATCATCACGTCCAGGATGGCCAGCCGGGGCGGGCTGGCCTCGATCGACTGGAACGCCGCCGCGCCGTCCTGCACCGCCTCCACGTCGTACCCGGCCTGGGTGAGCTTGAAGACGACGAGGTCGCGGATGTCCCCGTCATCGTCGGCGACCAGGATCCGGTCCTGCGAGGCGGCCGTCATGGCTCGGGTCAGCTCCTACGGGTAGTGCGTCGGCGGGTGTACGCCAAAAGACGTAGCAAGGCCCGTTCAGACTAGCCGAACGGGCCTTGCTACGGAGCCTGACCATCAAGGTCGACCCGGGGGTGTCCTCGGGGTCAGTTGTCGTCCATCTGGATCGAGGACGTCTTCTGCACCTGCATCAGGAACTCCACGTTGCTCTTGGACTTCTTGAGCCGGTCGATGAGCAGCTCGATGCCCTGCTGCTGGTCGAGGGCGGAGAGCACCCGGCGCAGCTTCCAGACGATCTTGAGCTCCTCGTTGGCCATGAGGATCTCCTCGCGGCGGGTGCCGGAGGGGTTGACGTCGATGGCCGGGAAGATGCGACGGTCCGCGAGCGAGCGGGACAGGCGCAGCTCCATGTTCCCGGTGCCCTTGAACTCCTCGAAGATGACCTCGTCCATCTTGGACCCGGTCTCGACCAGGGCCGTCGCGAGGATGGTGAGCGACCCGCCGTGCTCGATGTTGCGCGCGGCGCCGAAGAACCGCTTCGGCGGGTAGAGCGCGCTGGAGTCGACACCACCGGACAGGATGCGCCCGCTCGCCGGTGCGGCGAGGTTGTAGGCACGACCCAGGCGGGTGATCGAGTCCAGCAGCACGACGACGTCGTGGCCGAGCTCGACCAGGCGCTTGGCCCGCTCGATCGCCAGCTCGGCGACGGTCGTGTGGTCGGTCGCCGGCCGGTCGAAGGTGGAGGCGATGACCTCACCCTTGACCGTGCGCTGCATGTCCGTGACCTCCTCGGGGCGCTCGTCCACCAGGACGATCATGAGGTGCGCCTCGGGGTTGTTCACGGAGATGGCGTTGGCGATGGCCTGCAGGATGAGCGTCTTGCCGGCCTTGGGCGGGCTGACGATCAGACCGCGCTGGCCCTTGCCGATCGGGGCGATGAGGTCGATCAGGCGGGTCGACAGGATGTTCTGCTCGGTCTCCAGGCGCAGCCGCTCCTGGGGGTAGAGCGGCGTCAGCTTGCCGAACTCGACCCGGCTCCGGGACTCCTCGGGAGCCTTGCCGTTGACGGTGTCGAGCCGCACCAGGGCGTTGAACTTCTGGCGCGCCGGCAGCTGCTCACCCTCGGCCATGGCCTTGACGGCGCCGGTGACGGCGTCGCCCTTGCGCAGGCCGTTCTTCTTGACGATGCCGAGCGGCACGTAGACGTCGTTCTCGCCGGGCAGGTAACCGCTCGTGCGGACGAACGCGTAGTTGTCCAGGACGTCCAGGATGCCGGCGACCGGAATGAGCACGTCGTCGTCGTGGATGGTCTCGGGCTCGTTGCTGCTGTAGCCACCGCTGAAGCCCTCGCCCTCACGGCGGGTGCCACCACGCTTGCGGTCACGCGAGCGCTGGCGGTTGCGCCGGCGACCGCCGCGCTCGTCGTCGTCACCCTCGGTGCCGCGGGGCCCACGGCTCTCACCGCGGTTGTCGTAGCGCGAGGCACCGTCAGTACGGGTGTCGGCCCGGTTGTCGCCGCGGTTGTCGGCCCGCGTCGGCCCGGTTGTCCGGTCGCGGTTGTCGGCCCGGTCGTCCGGCGGTTGTCGCCGCGGTCGTCCGAGCGGTTGTCGCTGCGGTTGTCCGAGCGGTTGTCCGCTGCGGTTGTCCGAGCGGTTGTCGCTGCGGTTGTCCGAGCGGTTGTCGCTGCGGCTGTCCGAGCGGTTGTCGCCACGCTCGCCACGGCCTTCGGAGCCGTTGTCGCTCCGGTCGTCCCGGTTGTCCCGGTTCTCGAAGCGGTTGTCGCCCCGGCCACGGCCGCGCGAACGCTCCCCCTGACCCTGCTCGCCGGAGCGCTGCTGCTGGTCGCCACGGGCCTCGGCCGCCACGGCCGCCATGGGCGCCTCACGGTCGGGGGCGCTGGTGCGGCTCTCGTCGGACGACGGCTCAGCGGCGCGCTGCTCGTCCTGCCCACCCTGGGGGGCATCGGCCGTGCCGGCCGGACGACCGGCCCGGCGGGAGGCCCGGACCGGGCGCTCGGCCGGTGCGGACGTGCTCGCCTGCGCGGGGGCGGAGGTGTCGGCCACCGGGGCCGCGGCGGGGGTGGAAGTGGTGGGGGCGGCGACCGGGGCCGCCGCGGCGGGTGCGGAACCGCCCGACTGGCGAGCCTTGATCGCGGTGATCAGGTCGCCCTTGCGCATCTTGGCAGTGCCGCTCAGCCCCAGGCTGCTGGCCAGCCCCTGCAGCTCGGCCAGACGCATGGTGGAGAGCCCGCCACTGCGGCGGGGTGCCTCGTCAGCAGCGGGTGCCGCGGCGAGATCGGTGGTGTCTGTCACGAAGGATCCTTCCCCCTCGTATTCGGTCCGGGCAGATACCGGGACCGGGGATGTGGGTCAGGAGGAACCTGACCAGGAGAGAACCACGAGCGCCGCGCAATGCGGCGTACGCAACGGAACGTTGCGCTTCGTGGTGGTTAGTGCAGCCGATGCGATGTCGCACGATCCTCGGCGGTCTCCGCCGGCTGCTCCCTCAATGTAACACGTTGAACGCTCGCGCCGAGGGAGGTCATTCCCGGTTCGAGCACGCGCCACGCCCCCGTGTCGACCAGGGCACGCACCCCGGGGACGCTGGCCGGCGTGGCCAGCACGAGCACGCTCGGCCCGGCGCCGGACACGACCGCGGCGTGGCCGTGGGCCCGCAGCCGGTCGACCAGCCCCATCGTGTGCGGGAAGGACGCGCGCCGCTGCTCCTGGTGCAGCCACTCGCGGGTGGCCGGCAGCAGCAGGTCGGGCCGGCGACTCGCGGCCTCGACCAGGAGGGCGCTCCGGCCGGAGTTGAGGGCCGCCTGCGCGTGGGCGATCCGCTCGGGCAGCACCGCCCGGGCCGTGGCGGTGGACAGCTGCGCCGCCGGCACGAGGACGACCGGGACCACGTCGGGGTGCACGTCCAGCTGCACCGAGTGCACCCGACCGGGGACCTCGTCGTCGCTCCAGGAGACCGTCATGCCGCCGTAGACGCTGGCCGAGGCGTTGTCGGGGTGGCCCTCGACGGCACTGGCCAGGTCGTTGGTGAAGGACCGGTCGAACCCGGCCACGTCGTGGTCGGCACCGTGGGTCGCAGCGGCGTGAAGTCCTTGTGCCGCAACGACTCCGGCGACGATGGCCGCCGCCGAGGAGCCGAGGCCGCGCCCCTGCGGGACGGTGTTGCGGCAGACCAGCCGCAGCCCCCCGGGCGGGTGGACGCCGAGCGCCGCCCAGGCCCGGAGCATCGAGCGGTGGACCAGGTGCCGCTCGTCGCACGGCACATCCGGGCCGCCCTCGCCCTCGAGCACGACCTCGAGCCCCGGCCGCTCCGTCACCGACACGCGGTAGACGTCCCAGATGCCGAGGGCCAGCCCGATCGAGTCGAAGCCGGGGCCGATGTTGGCGCTGCTGCCGGGGACCCGCACCTCCAGGACCCCCGGTGGCGAGCCGGCGGGCCAGGGCCGCGCCACGGTCAGCCCTCGAGCCCGAGGGCCCCGGCCGCGGTGAAGGCGTCGACGGGCACCCGGGTGGGCTGCACCTCGGCGCCGGCCACGTCCCTGAGCGCCCACTGCGGGTCCTTGAGCCCGTGACCGGTGACGGTGCAGACGATGCGGGCGCCGGCCGGCACCAGCCCGGCCTCGGCGGCCGCCAGCAGCCCGGCCACGCTCGCCGCCGACGCCGGCTCGACGAAGATGCCCTCGCGGGAGGAGAGCAGCCGGTGCGCGGCGAGGATCTGCTCGTCGGAGACGGCGCGGATCATGCCGCCGGAGTCGTCGCGGGCCTGCTCGGCCTGGGACCAGGACGCGGGGTTGCCGATCCGGATCGCCGTGGCGATGGTCTCGGGGTGGTCGACGGGGTGGCCCAGCACGATCGGGGCGGCCCCCTCGGCCTGGAAGCCCCACATGCGGGGCCGGTGCGTGGCCGGCCCCGGCATCGCGGCGTCCTGGCAGTACTCGCGGTAGCCGCGCCAGTAGGCCGTGATGTTGCCGGCGTTGCCGACCGGCAGGCAGTGGATGTCGGGGGCGTCGCCGAGCGCGTCCACGACCTCGAACGCCGCGGTCTTCTGCCCCTCGATCCGGGCCGGGTTGACCGAGTTGACCAGCTCCACCGGGTAGGACTCGGCCAGCTTGCGGGCCAGGGTGAGGCAGTCGTCGAAGTTGCCGTCGACCTGCAGCAGCGTGGCACCGTGCGCGATCGCCTGGCTGAGCTTGCCCAGGGCGATCTTTCCCTCCGGGACCAGGACGCCGCAGGTCATGCCGGCCTTGGTCGCGTAGGCGGCCGCGGACGCGCTGGTGTTGCCCGTGGAGGCGCAGATCACCGCCTTGGCGCCCGCCCGGGCCGCCACGGAGATCGCCGTGGTCATCCCGCGGTCCTTGAACGACCCGGTGGGGTTGAGCCCCTCGTACTTGACCAGCACCTCGGCGCCGACGACCGAGGAGAGGTACGCCGCGGGGATCAGCGGCGTACCGCCCTCACCGAGCGTCACCACCGGGGCGCCCGCCAGGGACGGCAGCCGGTCGCGGTACTCCTCGATCACACCACGCCACTGGTGGGCCATGGTCACTCTCCTTCGACGCGCATGACGGACGTGACGCCGCGGACGGTGGGCAGCGCCGCGAGGGCGTCCACCGTGGCCGACAGGGCCGCGTCGGGGGCGGTGTGGGTGACCACGACGAGGCTGGCGCGACCGTCGCCGCCGGACTCGTCCGGGTCGGTCGAGAGCAGCTGCTGGCGGACCGTCTCGATCGAGACGTGGTGGTCGGCGAACGCCGTCGCGACCTGGGCCAGCACGCCCGGACGGTCCAGCACGTCGAGGCTGATGTAGTAGCGGGTGGTCGCCGCGCCCATCGGCAGGATCGGCAGGTCGGCGTAGGTCGACTCCCCCGGCCCGCGGCCACCGACGACCCGGTGCCGGGCCACGGCGACGATGTCACCGAGGACGGCCGAGGCGGTCGGGTCGCCACCCGCGCCGGGCCCGTAGAACATCAGCTGTCCGGCAGCGTCCGCCTCGACGAAGACGGCGTTGAACGCCTCGCGGACACCGGCCAGGGGGTGGGTCCGCGGGATCATCGCCGGGTGGACCCGGACGCTGACGCCGTCGTCCGGCCCACCGGGGTCGGTGCGCTCACAGATGGCGAGCAGCTTGACCACACAGTCCATCTCGCGTGCCGCGACGACGTCGGCGGCGGTGACCTCGCTGATGCCCTCGCGGTAGACGTCCTTGCCGCTGACGCGGGTGTGGAAGGCCAGCGAGGCCAGGATCGCGGCCTTGGCGGCGGCGTCGAAGCCCTCGAGGTCGGCGGTCGGGTCGGCCTCGGCGTAGCCCAGGGCCTGGGCCCGCTCGACCGCGTCGGTGAACCCGGCACCCGTCGAGTCCATCTTGTCCAGCACGTAGTTGGTGGTGCCGTTGACGATGCCGAGCACGCGGCGCACGTCGTCGCCGGCCAGCGACTCCCGCAGCGGGCGAAGCAGCGGGATGGCGCCGGCGACCGCGGCCTCGTAGTAGAGGTCGACGTCGTGGTCGGCGGCCGCCTGGTAGAGCGTCGGGCCGTCCTCGGCCAGCAGCGCCTTGTTGGCGGTGACCACGCCGGCGCCGTGCTCCATCGCGCGCAGGATGAGGCTGCGGGCCGGCTCGATGCCCCCGATCACCTCGACGACGACGTCGGCCCGGGTGACCAGGTCCTCGGCGTCGGTCGTGAACAGCGCGGCGTCGACGCCGGTCGCGGAGCGGTCCTTGCCGGCCCGCCGTACGGCGATGCCGACGATCTCCAGCGGCCGGCCGACCCGCGCGGTCAGGTCGGCGGCGTTGTCGGTCAGCATCCGGGCCACGGCCGTCCCGACGACGCCGCAGCCCAGCAGGGCCACCCGCAGTGGCCGCTTGTCGCTCTCGCTCACGCTCGCTCCTCCACCCCGGCCCGGCGCCGGAAACACGCTCTCATCCTGCCCGGTGTCCACCTGTTGAACTCCGGGTGTTCCGCCATCCGGACGATATGCCGCGCAAGGGCGTGGTGCCCAGGGGGCCGCCGGCCGGGTCCACTCAGTCGACGTCGAGGCCGAGGAGGTCCTCGATCGTCTCGCGGCGGACGATGAGCCGCGCCTGCCCGTCGCGGACCGCCACCACCGGCGGTCTCGGGACGTGGTTGTACTGGCTGGACAGGCTGCGGCAGTAGGCGCCCGTGCCGGGGACGGCGAGCAGGTCGCCGGGGGCGATGTCGGACGGCACGAACTCGTCCTTGACGACGATGTCCCCGCTCTCGCAGTGCTTGCCGACCACCCGGCCGAGGGCCGGCGGCGCGTCACTGACCCGGTTGGCCACGGTGCAGGAGTAGTCGGCGTCATACAGCGCCGGGCGCACGTTGTCGCTCATGCCGCCGTCGACGGCCACGTAGGTGCGGGAGGCGTTGCCGTCGAGCAGGACCTCCTTGACGGTGCCCACCTCGTAGAGCGTGAAGGTGCTCGGGCCGGCGATGGCCCGCCCGGGCTCGATCGAGATCCGGGGCACGCTGACGCCGTCGGCGCGGCACGTCCGGCCCACGATGTCGGCCATCCCGGCCGCCAGGTCCGCCGGCGGCAACGGGTCGTGCTGGGTGGTGTAGGCGATGCCGAAGCCGCCACCGAGGTCGAGCTCGGGCAGCTCGACGCCGTGCTCGCGGGCGACCCGAAGCCGGAGGTCCAGCACCCGGCGGGCGGCCACCTCGAACCCGCTGACGTCGAAGATCTGGCTGCCGATGTGGCTGTGCAGACCCCGCAGCGAGAGCCGGTCGGGGTGCTCGAGGATGCGCCGGACCGCCTCGTCGGCCTGACCGCCGGCCAGGCTGAACCCGAACTTCTGGTCCTCGTGGGCGGTGGCGATGTACTCGTGGGTGTGTGCCTCGACCCCGACGGTCACCCGCACCATCACGGGTGCCACGACGTCGAGCCGGCTCGCCGCCTGAGCGATGCGCTCGATCTCCGCGAACGAGTCCACGACGATCCGGCCGACACCGTGCGTCAGCGCCGCCTCGATCTCGGCCGTCGACTTGTTGTTGCCGTGCAGCGCGATCTGCCCACCGGGCAGCCCGGCCCGGATCGCGACGGCGAGCTCTCCGCCGGAGCAGACGTCGAGGCGCAGCCCCTCCTGCGCCACCCACCGGGCGACCGCCGTGCAGAGGAACGCCTTGCCGGCGTAGTAGACGTCGGCGCCGCCGCAGAGGTCGGCGAAGGCCTCGTCGAAGGCCAGCCGGAACGCCCGCGCCCGACCACGGAAGTCGTCCTCGTCGACGACGTAGGCGGGGGTGCCGAACTGCCGGGCCAGGTCGCGGACGTCCACGCCGGCCACCCGCAGCGCCCCGTCGGCGCCACGCTCGACGTTGGCGGCCCACAGCGGCCGGACCAGCGCGTTGACGTCCTGCGGCGGCCGCAGCCAGGACGGGCCGCTGCTGCCCTCGGCGTGGAGGGCGCCGGCCTCGTGCGCGCGCACTACAGCCGCTCCGGCGCCGAGACGCCGAGCAGGCCCAGGCCGTTGGCCAGGACCACCCGCGTGGCGTCGTTCAGCCAGAGCCGGGTCCGGTGCAGGTCGGTGATCTCCTCGTCGCCCCGGGGACGCACGCGGCAGTCGTCGTACCACTTGTGCGACCGGCCGGCGAGGTCCTCGAGGTAGCGGGCGACCCGGTGCGGCTCGCGCAGCTTGGCCGCCTGCGCGACCACGCGCGGGAAGTCGCCGAGGATCGCGAGCAGCGCCGCCTCGGTCTCGTGCGTCAGCAGCGAGGGGTCGAAGCCGTCCTCGGTGCGCAGCCCGTCCTCGATCGCCAGGCGGCGCACGTTGCAGGTGCGCGCGTGGGCGTACTGCACGTAGAAGACGGGGTTCTCGTTGCCGCGCCGGACCAGCAGGTCGAGGTCGATGTCGATCATCGAGTCGGTCGAGGAGCGGGTCAGCGCGTAGCGGGCGGCGTCGACGCCCACGGCCTCGACCAGGTCCTCCAGGACGACCACGGTGCCGGCGCGCTTGCTCATCCGCACCGGCTGGCCGTCGCGGACCAGGTTGACCATCTGCCCGATGAGGATCTCGAGGTTCTCGTGCGGGGTGTCGCCGAAGGCGGCGCACATGGCCATCATGCGCGACACGTAGCCGTGGTGGTCGGCGCCGAGCATGATGAAGACCCGGTCGAAGCCGCGCTCGCGCTTGTCGAGGTAGTAGGCCAGGTCACCGGAGATGTAGGCCGGCTGCCCGTCGGACTTGATGACGACGCGGTCCTTGTCGTCGCCGTAGTCGGTGGTGCGCAGCCACGTGGCACCGTCCTTCTCGTACATGACGCCGAGCTCGGTCAGCCGGTCGACGGCGCGCTGCACCGCGCCGGACTCGTGCAGGGTGTTCTCGTGGAAGTAGACGTCGAAGTCGACGCCGAAGTCGTGCAGCGAGACCTTGATCTCGGCGAACATCAGGTCGACGCCGATCGCCCGGAAGCGTTCCTGCGCCTGGTCGTCCGGCAGGTCGAGGATGCCGGGCTCGATCGCCAGCACCCGGGTCGCGATGTCACCGATGTAGCCGCCGGCGTAGCCGTCCTCGGGGGCCGGCTCGCCCTTGGCGGCGGCCAGCAGCGAGCGGGCGAACCGGTCGATCTGGGCGCCGTGGTCGTTGAAGTAGTACTCGCGGGTCACCTCGGCGCCCGAGGCCTCGAGGACCCGGGCCAGGGCGTCGCCGACCGCGGCCCAGCGGGTGCCACCGAGGTGGATCGGGCCGGTCGGGTTGGCGGAGACGAACTCGAGGTTGATCCGGTGCCCGGCCTCGGCGTCGCCGCGCCCGTAGGTCTCCCCCGCCTCGACGATCGTGCGGGCCAGCTCGCCGGCCGAGGCGGCGTCGAGGGTGATGTTGAGGAACCCCGGTCCGGCCACGTCGACGGACCGGACGCCCGCGACGGCCCGCAGCCGCGCCGCCAGCGTCGTCGCGACGTCCCGCGGCGGCACCCCCGCGCCCTTGGCCAGCTGCAGGGCGATGTTGGTCGACCAGTCGCCGTGCTCGCGGTTGCGCGGCCGCTCCACCCGCACGTCCTCGGGCACGGCCACGGTGAGGTCACCGGCGGCCACGGCCTCGGCCAGGGCGGAACGGATGGCGAGCGCGAGCTGTTCGGGGGTCACCCGCCAATTCTAGGGGGGTCGCCACCGCGGTCCCGACGGGTCCGCCCTGCGGCTCAGACGCGGCCGCCGACGGCCAGGATGCCGATCAGCGCCAGCAGCTCGTCGGGCTCGAACGGCTTGGCCACGAAGCCGTCCACGGCGGCCTGCTCGGCCTGGGCGCGGTGGTGCGGCTGGACGGAGGCGGTCACCATCACGATGGGGATGGACTCCAGCCGGGGGTCGGAGCGGATCATGGACACCGTCCACCAGCCGTCACGCCGGGGCATCAGCGCGTCGACGGTGATGACGTCGGGCAGTGGCTGGCTGGTGTCCCGCAGCATCTCCAGGGCGGCCTGGCCGTCGCTGGCCTCGATCACCTCATAGCCCTCGAGCTCCAGGTTGACCCGGATCAGGTGCCGGATCTGCTCGGTGTCGTCGATCACGAGGACTCGCCCGCTGCCACCTGCCCCGTCGGCGGACGACAGATCTCCCGCGTCGTCGCCTGAGCCCCATTCCATGAAAGCCACCCTAGGCTGCTACTGTCGTCCGGCGCGCAGATACGCCGTGTCGGAGCAGTTGTCGTCGATGCGGATGCAGGCCTGCTGCCCGTGCAAGCCCCCGTAGCTCAGGGGATAGAGCGCCGCCCTCCGGAGGCGGAAGCGCAGGTTCGAATCCTGCCGGGGGCGCCTCGTTTCTTCCTCGTGGAGACCGTGGCGCCGATGGACGACCACGGCACCGCCGGACCCACCCTGCACGCAGGGCACGGGCCTGCGGGCCGTCCCTGCACCCACCGCCGCGGCTCCACCTCGCCGCCGCGCGCTGTCCGCTTCCCAGCCCGGGGCGTCATCGGTCGCCGTACGCCGCCCCTCCCCCTCGCCGGTCAGCGGCGCTGCCGGGCCTGCGGGCGCTGGGTGGCGTCGGTGACCTCCCCGACCAGCTCCTCCAGCACGTCCTCGAGGAACACGACCCCGACCACGGCACCGTCGGCGTCGACCACCCGGGCCAGGTGCGAGCCCGTGCGCTGCATGGTCTCCAGCACGTCCTCGACCTCGTCGCCGGCACCGACCGTGGCCAGCCGGCGCACGCGCTTGAGCGGGACCGGCTCCTGCCGCTGGGCCTCGTCGGCGTAGAGGATGTCCTTCAGGTGCAGGTAGCCGGTCAGCTCGCCGTCGGCATCGGCGAACGGGAACCGGGAGAACCCGCGCTTGGCCACCAGCCGCTCGACGTCGTCCGGGGTCGCACCGACGTGGAGGGTGACGAGCTGGTCCAGCGGGACCGCCGCGTCGCCCGCGACCTGGTCGCTGAACTCCAGGGCGCCGGTCACCAGCCCGTGCTGGTCCCCCTCGATCAGCCCCTCGCGGTGGCTCTCGGCCACGATGTGCTGCACCTCCTGCGCGGTGAACGCGGACGCGAGCTCGTCCTTGGGCTCGATGCCGAGCGCGCGGACCAGCCCCTTGGCGACCCCCTCCATCAGCCGGATCAGCGGCCGCAGCGCCCGGGTGATGTAGAGCAGCGGGGGCGCCAGAGCGAGCGCGGCCTTGTCCGGGCCGGCGATCGCGAGGTTCTTGGGCACCATCTCGCCGATGACGACGTGCAGGTAGGCCACCACGAGCAGCGCCAGCGCCAGCGCGATCGGGTGCGCGAGCGCCGCGGACAGGCCCGCACCGTGCAGGACCGGGACGAGCATCTCGTGCAGGGCGGACTCCGCGACGGCGCCGAGGCCCACCGAGCAGAGCGTGATGCCGAGCTGGGCGCAGGCGAGCAGCGAGGCGATCTGGGCCAGGGCCTCGAGGCTGACCTGGGCCCGTTTGCTGCCGGCGGCCGCCATCGGCTCGAGCTGGGAGCGGCGGGCGGCCATGACGGCGAACTCGGCGCCGACGAAGAAGGCGTTGCCGAGCAGCAGCAGGAGCGAGAGCCACAGGGCGGCGGTGGGGCTCATGAGCGTCCTCCGGGGTTGGTGCCGTCGGCGAGCAGGGTGGCGATCGCCTCGGCCTCCTGGTCGGGAGCCGCGGGCACCGGCGAGGGCCGGAACCGCAGCCGGTCGATCCGGCGCCCGTCCATCGCCTCCACCCGGACCGACCAGTGCGGCAGGTCCACCTCGTCACCGACCACCGGCACCCGACCGAGGACGGCCATGACGAACCCGCCGACCGTCTCGTACGCGGACCCGTCGGGGACCGGGGCCCCCAGCCGGTCGCGGACCTCGTCGGGGCGCCACAGCCCGGGCACCGTCCAGGTGCCGTCGGGCCCGGCCCGGCCGGTGGTGCGCGCCCGGTCGTGCTCGTCGCTGACCTCGCCGACGATCTCCTCGATGACGTCCTCGAGGGTCACCACCCCGGACGTGCCGCCGTACTCGTCGACGACGACGGCGAGCTGGTTGCCGGCCTCGCGCAGCATCAGCAGCAGCGGGTCGAGCCGGATCGTCTCGGGCACCCGGGTCGCCTCGATCATCAGGGCCGTGACCGGCACGTCGTCGCGCCGCTCGTGCGGCACCGCCATCGCCCGCTTGACGTGGACGAGTCCCTCGACGTCGTCCCAGTCCTCGCCGATGACCGGGAAGCGGGAGTGGCCGGTGCGCCGTGCCAGCCGGAGCACGTCACCGGCCGAGGCGGTGCGCTCGATCGCCGTGCAGCGCACCCGGGGGCTCATCACGTCGGAGGCCGTGCGCTCGCCGAAGTCGAGCGAGCGCGTCACGAGCAGCGCGGTGCCCTCGTCGAGGGTGCCCGCCTCGGCCGACCGCCGGACCAGCGAGGCGAGCTCCTGGGGCGTGCGGGCACCGGAGAGCTCCTCCTGCGGGGTGATGCCGAACATCCGCAGCACGAGGTTGGCCGAGCCGTTGAGCACGACGATGAGCGGCCGGGTGAGGACCGAGAAGAGGCGGACCGGGAGCGCGACCACGCGGGCGGTCCGCAGCGGTGCGGAGATGCCGAGGAACTGGGGCAGCAGCTCGCCGAAGACCATCGAGAAGACGGTCGCGATGACGAGGGCCAGAGCCGCGGAGACGGCCTCGACCATCGCGGCGGACAGCCCCAGCCGGGTGAGCGGGCCCATGAGCAGCCGGCCGACCGAGGGCTGGGCGAGGTAGCCGACAACCAGGGTGGTCAGCGTGATCCCGACCTGCGCGGCGGACAGCTGGGTCGACAGCTCGCGCAGCGAGGCCAGCACGGAGCGCGCCCGGTGGTCGCCGGCGTCGACCGCCTGCTGCACCTGTGGCCGGTCCAGCGCCACGAACGAGAACTCCGCAGCCACGAAGACCGCCGTACCGGCCGTCAACGCCACGCCGAGCAGGACCAGTAACCACTCCGTCATAGTGGTCCCCAGTCTAGAAGGACCGACGCCCCCTGCCGGACCACGGACGCCGTACGACGCGTCGCACGCGCCGCTGCCCGCCCACCCGGGGAGCCGCTCCGGACCCCCTCATCCGAATGCGGTTGCCCCCGCCCCGGGTCGGGATGGTGGGATAGCCACATGATGACGACGGACAACCGCACATGAGCACCGCGGGGGCGCGGATCGAGGTCCGCGACCTCACCAAGCGTTTCGGCAGCTTCACCGCCGTGGACTCCCTCAGCTTCTCGGTCGAGCCGGGCCGGATCACCGGGTTCCTCGGCCCCAACGGCGCCGGCAAGACGACCACCCTGCGGATGCTGCTGGGCCTGGTGCGCCCCACCTCGGGCACGGCGACGATCGGCGGCCAGCGCTACATCGACATCCCGCGCCCGCAGTCCGTCGTGGGCTCGGCCCTGGAGGCCACCAACTTCCACCCCGGCCGCTCCGGCCGCGACCACCTGCGCGTCCTCGCCGACACGGCGGGCGTGAGCACCGCGCGGGTCGACGAGATGCTCGAGCTGGTCGGGATCCCGGCCGCGGCGCGCAAGCGGGCCGGTGGCTACTCCATGGGCATGCGCCAGCGCCTCGGCCTCGCCGCCGCCCTGCTGGGCGACCCGCAGGTGCTGCTGCTGGACGAGCCGGCCAACGGGCTGGACCCCGAGGGCATCCGGTGGCTGCGGCAGTTCCTGCGCCACCTCAGCAGCCAGGGCCGCACCGTCCTGGTCTCGAGCCACATGCTCAGCGAGGTCGAGCAGACCGTCGACGACGTCGTCATCATCGCCAACGGCCGGTTCGTGCGGCAGGGCTCGATGGCCTCGCTGCACGGCGAGCAGACGTCCGTCGTCGCCACCACCGACGCGGTCGCCCTGGCCGGCGCCCTGGACCGGGCCGGCCTGTCCGCCACCGTGACCGACGCCCACCACCTGACCGCGGCCGGCGGCGACCTCGCCCGGATCGGCGACGTGGCACTGCAGGCCGGGCTGCCGATCCACGAGCTGCGCGCCCACCAGACCGACCTCGAGGACCTGTTCTTCGCGCTCACGGCCGCCCCCGAGAACCGCAACCGCAACCTGGAGGGTGGCTCCGCACCGGACCAGCCCTCCGCAGCACACGAAGGGGCGATGCTCTGATGGGCGGCGCGATCACCGCGGAGTTCCGCAAGTTCTTCACCACCCGCCTGTGGTGGGGCATGGCCATCGGCGTGTTCGTCGCCGGCGCCGGGCTGGCCGGGCTGTTCGCGGCCATCGCCGGGTCGGACTTCGGTGGCGGCGGCCCGGGCGGCCGCACGATCCGGCTCGACCCCACGCAGACGGCGACCAACGTCTACGTCTCCGGGCTCAGCCTCGCCTACCTGATGATGCTGGCGGTCGGCGTCATGGGCATCGGCTCGGAGTACCGGCACAAGACGATCACCAGCACGTTCCTGTCCACCCCCCGGCGGGTGCGGGTGATGGCGGCCAAGGTCGTGTCGCTGCTGGGCAGCGGTGCCCTGTACGGCGTGATCTTCCTCGTCGGCTCGGTCGGTGTCGGCGCCACGGTGCTGACCCTGCGCGGGATGTCGGCGTTCCCCGAGGCCGGCCCGATCCTGCGGACCCTGGCGCTGAGCCTGCTCGTCCTCGGCCTCTGGGGCCTGATCGGGCTCGGCGCCGGCATCCTCATCCCCAACCAGGTCGCGGCGCTGCTCGTCTCGATCGGGGTGGCCTGGATCGTCGAGCCGATCGCGGGCGTCGTGCTGACCAACTGGAGCTGGGGTGCCGACATCGCGCGGTTCTTCCCGAGCCAGGCGACCGGCGCGATCGTGCAGTCCGTCAGCGGCTCCCCCGGCGCCAACCCCCTGTCGTGGTGGGGCGGGGCCCTCGTCCTGATCGCCTACGCCGCCCTCCTCGCTGGGGTCGGCTCGATGCTGACGGTGCGTCGCGACGTGACGTGAGCGGCTGAGAGGGCAAAATGCGACGGCCCGGACGTGGCCTCCAGCGTGCAGCGATAGGCTGGGGGCCACGTACCTGTCCGTCGCCCTCGACGCTATGAAAGAGGCGTATTCGCCGTGCCAGACCAGCCCTCCAGCACCGACCCCCTGGCGGCCTTCGGCCCCAACGAGTGGCTCGTGGACGAGCTGTACCAGCAGTACCTCCAGGACAAGGAGTCGGTGGACAGGGCGTGGTGGGAGTTCTTCGAGGACTACCAACCGGGTGAGGCCCGCGCCAACGGCAAGGCCACGGCGACCGGCACCTCCTCCCCGGCCACCACGCCGGCCCCCGCTCAGCCCGCCGCGAAGCCGGCCCCCGCGGCCGCTCAGCCCGCCGCGAAGCCGGCCGCCGCGGCCGCACAGCCCGCCGCCGCTCAGCCCGCCGCGAAGCCGGCCCCGAAGCCCGCCGAGCGGTCCACCACGGCCCCGGAGGGCCAGCCGGGCGGCGAGGCCGCCACGCCGATCACGCGTGACGCGCCCGCCAAGCGGCCCACCGGCCCGGTCAACGAGGGCGAGGTCAAGCCGCTGCGCGGCGCCTCGGCCCGCGTCGTCACCAACATGGAGTCCAGCCTCCAGGTGCCGACCGCGACCAGCGTGCGCGCCGTACCGGCCAAGCTGCTGATCGACAACCGCGTGGTCATCAACAACCACCTGGCCCGCTCCCGCGGCGGCAAGGTCAGCTTCACCCACATCATCGGCTACGCCATCGTCAAGGCCCTGGCCTCGATGCCGGAGATGAACAACGGCTTCGGCGAGTCGGGCGGCAAGCCGGCGCTGGTGGTCCCCGCCCACGTCAACCTGGGCCTGGCCATCGACATCGCCAAGCCGGACGGCAGCCGCGCGCTGCTCGTGCCGAGCATCAAGTCCACCGAGTCGATGGACTTCGCCCACTTCTGGACGGCCTACGAGGACGTCGTGCGCAAGGCGCGCGCCAACAAGCTGACGGTCGAGGACTTCGCCGGCACCACCATCAGCCTGACCAACCCCGGCACCATCGGCACCGTCCACTCGGTCCCCCGCCTGATGCAGGGCCAGGGCACGATCATCGGCGTCGGCGCGCTGGAGTACCCCGCCGAGTGGCAGGGCGCCAGCCAGGAGACGCTCAACCGCAACGCCGTCAGCAAGATCCTGACGATCACCTCGACCTACGACCACCGGATCATCCAGGGCGCGCAGTCCGGGGACTTCCTGCGGGTCATCCACCAGCTGCTGCTCGGCGAGAACGGCTTCTACGACGAGATCTTCGAGTCGCTGCGGATCCCCTACGAGCCGGTCCGCTGGATCCGCGACATCTCCGCGAGCCACGACGACGACGTCAACAAGACCGCGCGGGTGCAGGAGCTGATCCACGCCTACCGCGTGCGCGGCCACCTGATGGCCGACGTCGACCCGCTGGAGTACCGCCAGCGCCGCCACCCCGA
The DNA here is from genome assembly GCA_963828995.1 of uncultured Actinomycetota bacterium. GTDB lineage: Bacteria > Actinomycetota > Actinomycetes > Actinomycetales > Dermatophilaceae > CAVRTM01. The sequence continues at coordinate 469,777 of CAWHHB010000014.1, read as the reverse complement.
CCTCGACATCACCACCCACGGCCTCACCCTGTGGGACCTCGAGCGCGACTTCGCCACGGGCGGCTTCGGTGGCGCCCCGATGCTCAAGCTGCGCAAGATCCTGGGCATCCTGCGCGACTCGTACTGCCGCACCGTCGGCATCGAGTACATGCACATCCAGGACCCCGACCAGCGCAAGTGGCTGCAGGCCAAGCTCGAGGTGCCCTACGCCAAGACGTCACCGGACGAGCAGCTGCGCATCGTGCGCCGCCTCAACGCCGCCGAGGCGTTCGAGACGTTCCTGCAGACCAAGTTCGTCGGCCAGAAGCGGTTCAGCCTCGAGGGCGGCGAGTCGGTCATCGCGCTGCTCGACCGGATCCTGTGCCGCGCCGCGGGCGAGGGCCTCGACGAGGTGTGCATCGGCATGCCGCACCGTGGCCGCCTCAACGTGCTGGCCAACATCGCCGGCAAGTCCTACGGGCAGATCTTCCGCGAGTTCGAGGGCAAGCAGGACCCGAAGTCGGTCCAGGGCTCCGGCGACGTGAAGTACCACCTCGGCACCGAGGGCAAGTTCGTGTCCGAGGACGGCGCCATGACCAAGGTCTACCTGGCGGCGAACCCCTCCCACCTCGAGGCGGTCAACCCCGTCCTCGAGGGCATCGTGCGGGCCAAGCAGGACCGTCTCGACCTCGCCGGCGAGGCGTTCACCGTCCTGCCCGTGCTCCTGCACGGTGACGCGGCCTTCGCCGGCCAGGGCGTCGTGGCCGAGACGCTGAACCTGTCCCAGCTGCGCGGCTACCGCACCGGCGGCACCATCCACGTGGTGATCAACAACCAGGTCGGCTTCACGACCTCGCCGTCGTCGTCGCGCTCGTCGTTCTACTCCACCGACGTCGCCCGGATGATCCAGGCGCCGGTCTTCCACGTCAACGGTGACGACCCCGAGGCCTGCGTCCGGGTGGCCGAGCTGGCCTACGAGTTCCGCCAGGAGTTCAACAAGGACGTCGTCATCGACCTGGTCTGCTACCGCCGGCGCGGTCACAACGAGGGCGACGACCCCTCGATGACCCAGCCGCTGATGTACAACCTGATCGAGGCCAAGCGGTCGGTCCGCAAGCTCTACACCGAGCAGCTCATCGGCCGCGGCGACATCAGCGTCGAGGAGGCCGAGGCCGCGCTGCGGGACTACCAGCAGCAGCTCGAGCGGGTGTTCGTCGAGACCAAGGAGGCCATCAAGGGCCAGGCGTCCGACACCACTGCTCCCCGCAACCTCTCCGGCCCCGACACCGAGGGCCACGGCGGCCTCGAGCGGCCGGCCGCGCAGGAGGCCGACGAGCAGACGCCCACCCGCCGCACCGAGACGGCCATCACGGTCGAGGACATGCAGCACATCGGCGACGCGTTCGTGAACATGCCCGAGGGCTTCACGCTGCACCCCAAGCTGCAGCAGCTGGTGCAGCGGCGGGCCGCGATGGTCCGCGAGGGCGGCATCGACTGGGCGATGGGTGAGCTGATCGCGTTCGGCTCGCTGCTCAAGGAGGGTGTGCCGGTCCGGCTCGCCGGGCAGGACTCGCGCCGCGGCACGTTCGTGCAGCGGCACGCCGTCCTGATCGACAAGGTGACCGCCGAGGAGTGGACGCCGCTGCTCTACCTGGGCGAGGGACAGGCCCGGTTCTGGCTCTACGACTCCCTGCTCAGCGAGTTCGCCGCCCTCGGCTTCGAGTACGGCTACTCGGTCGAGCGACCCGACGCGCTGGTGCTGTGGGAGGCCCAGTTCGGGGACTTCCTCAACGGCGCGCAGACGATCATCGACGAGTTCATCTCCTCCTCCGAGCAGAAGTGGGGTCAGCGCTCCTCGGTCGTGCTGCTGCTGCCGCACGGCTACGAGGGCCAGGGCCCCGACCACTCCTCCGCGCGGATCGAGCGGTTCCTGCAGATGTGCGCCGAGGACAACATGACGGTGGCCTACCCGTCGACCCCGGCGTCGTACTTCCACCTGCTGCGGCGCCAGGCCTACGCCCGGCCCCGCCGCCCGCTCATCGTGTTCACCCCGAAGTCGATGCTGCGGCTCAAGGCCGCCGCCTCCGGCGTCGCGGAGTTCACCCACGGCAGCTTCCGCCCGGTCCTGCCGGACCCCACGCCGCTGGACGCCGCCGCGGTGACCCGGGTGCTGCTGGCCTCGGGCAAGGTCGTCTACGACCTCGAGGCCGAGCGCACCAAGCGGGAGGACGACCGCACCGCCATCGTGCGGGTGGAGCAGCTGGCCCCGCTGCCGGCCAAGGAGATCGCCGCCGCCCTCAAGGACTACCCGGGCGCCGAGGTGGTCTGGGTGCAGGACGAGCCGGCCAACCAGGGCGCGTGGCCGTTCATGGCCCTCAACCTGCCGCAGGCACTGGCCGAGCACGCCGAGGGCCGCAGCCTGCAGGTCGTCGCCCGCCCGGCGTCCGCCTCGCCGGCGACCGGTTCGAGCAAGAAGCACGCGGCACAGCAGGCGGCCCTGATCGCCCAGGCGTTCGACCGCTGAGGCGACCGACCCCTGCGACGGGGCGGGCACCGGGAGACCGGTGCCCGCCCCGTCGTGCGTCACGGCCCGTACCGGCGGGCGCATGACCCGCGACGCCGGGGCTCGCGATAGCCTCGCCCTCGTGTACTTCACCGACCGCGGTATCGAGGAGCTCGCCAGCCGGCGCGGCGACGACGAGGTCACCCTGGACTGGCTGTCCGAGCAGCTGCGCACGTTCGTCGACCTCAACCCTGAGTTCGAGACCCCCATCGAGCGCTTCGCCACCTGGCTGGCCCGCCTCGATGACGACGAGGACTGAGGCCCGCGTGACCCCTGACCACACCACGCACCCGGAGACCGACATCCCGACCGAGTTCAACCCCAGCGCCGAGTTCTCCATCGCCGAGGGCCCCCGCGACGTCGGCCTGGTCTTCATCGGCGACTCCTTCGTCTCCGGGTACGGCGACCCCAAGGCCCTGGGCTGGGTCTCCCGGGTGGTCGGCCGCACGGCCCACCCCGACGTCGAGATCACGGCGTACAACCTGGGTGTGCGCGGCGACTCCTCCACGGAGGTGCTGACCCGGTGGCGGACCGAGTGCCCGCCGCGCTGGAAGGGCCGCTCCGAGAAGCGACTGGTCGTCAGCGTCGGCACCAACGACGTCGTGTCCGGCACGACCACGGCACGCTCGCGGCTCAACCTGGCCAACATCATCGACGACGCCGCCGCCACCGGCATCGCGACCTTCGTGGTCGGCGCCCCGCCCACCCTCGACCCCGACTTCAACCGGCGGCTCGAGGTCCTGGTGGAGGCCCAGGCCGACGTCTGCGCGCGGCGCAGCGTCCCGTTCGTCGACTGCTACCGGCCGCTGGCCGACCACGACCAGTGGCGGTCCGAGCTGAGCGCCTCGGCCGACGGGGTCCACCCGGGACAGGCCGGCTACGGCCTGATCGCGTGGCTGGTCCTGCACGGCGGCTGGGAACCCTGGCTGCACCTGTCGTCCTGACCCACCCCTCCCACCGCCCGGCCCCGCCCCGCGTCACCTCCGCCCGCCCGGCCCCGCCCCGCGCCACCTCCGGCCGCGCGGGCCCGCCGGGAGCGGGCGCCCCGTTCACCCTTGCCCTCGTCGTCAACGCGATATATCGTGATCTCACCAGACGCGATATAACGCGATCACCCGACTCCCGAGGAGCATCCATGACCGAGCACTGGCAGATCGAGGGGCCCAAGGTCCTCGACATCGGCGGCGAGGGCGAGGCGGTCCACTCCCTCAAGGTGGGTCTGGTCGCCGGCCGGGTCGACATCGTCACCCACGACGACTCCCCCACCGCGCGGCTGGAGGTGCACTCCGTCGACGGCAAGCCGTTGCTCGTGACCTGGGACGGCTCCACGCTCAAGGTGAGCCACGTCAAGGACAAGGAGGGCAACCTCTGGGAGAACCTCAAGCGCTTCGGCAAGGAGCACGACCGGCTCAACGCCAGGGTCAGCCTCTCCGTGCCGACCCGGACCGACGTCACCGTGAGCACGGTCAGCGCCGACGCGCTGGTGTCCGGCGTCCGCGCCGGTGTCAAGGTCAACACCGTCAGCGGCTCGCTCACCCTGGCCGACGTCATCGGCGAGGTGGACGCCAACACGGTCAGCGGCGAGCTGGAGTGCCACGAGCTCGAGGGTGACTTCAAGGGCAACTCGGTCTCCGGCCCGCTGACCGTGCAGGCCAGCCGGCTCGAGCAGGTGAAGCTCAACACCGTCAGCGGCGACATCACCCTCGACCTGCTCAGCGGCACGGCCCGGATCAACTCCAACTCCGTCTCCGGCGACGTCACCGTCCGCATCCCTGTCGGCGGCGGCTACGCCGTCAACGCGCACACCGCCTCGGGCCAGGTGGTCATCGACGGCACGTCGATGACCGGGCCGGCCGGCAAGCGGGGCGGCCAGCTCAGCGACGGCGACCAGGCGCTGGTGGTCAAGGCCAACTCCATCTCCGGCAACGTCGTGGTCCTGCGGGCGCAAGGCATCCAGGACACCGTCCCGCCGCAGCAGAACGCGGGCTGACCATGGCCGTCTTCGCGCACGGACAGCTGCGCCTCTACCTCCTGGCGCTCCTCGACGAGGGGCCCCGCCACGGCTACGAGATCATCCGGGCCCTGGAGGACCGCTTCAACGGCCTCTACTCCCCCAGCGCCGGCACGGTCTACCCACGGCTGGCCAAGCTGGAGGAGGAGGGCCTGGTCGAGCGGTCCGACGAGGGCCGCAAGGCCATGTACTTCATCACCGAGCGCGGCCGGGCCGAGGTCCGGGCCCGCGCCCTCGACCTGGCCGACCTGCAGCAGGACCTCGACCACTCGGTCCGCGAGCTCGCCAACGAGGTCAGGCAGCGGGTGCACGGCAGCGCGGCCGACCTGCGTGAGGAGCTCAAGGCCGCCGCGAAGGAGGCCAGGGCGACCGCCACTCCCGCCGGCGCGGCACACGACCAGCACTGGCCCTCGGGCGACTCGACCTGGGGCCCGGCGTCCCGCGACATCGAGGCCGCGGTCAACGCCTTCCGGCACGACGTCCGCGACGCCGTCCGGCGGGTGCAGAGCGACCCCGCGACGCGCCAGGAGGTCCTGGACATCCTGCACGACGCCGCGCGCAGGATCCGCAGGGTCCTGGGCCAGCCCCGCGACGCGGGCTGAGGGCGGAGGGCCGAGGGCCGAGGTCAGACGGTGAAGACCACCTTGCCGAAGACCTCGCCGTCGACCATCCGGGCGAAGCCCTCCCGGGCGTCGGCCAGGGGGATCTGCCGGTCCACGACCGGTGTGATCCCCCTCTGGGACACGAACTGCGCCAGGCGCTCCAGCTCGCCGCGGGTGCCCATCGTCGAGCCGACCACGCGCAGCTGCCGGAAGAAGATCTTGGTCAGCTCGGCCTTGCCCGGGGCGTCGCCCGAGGTGGCGCCGGAGATGACGACGACGCCGCCGGGCTTGAGCGAGTTGATCGAGTGCGACCAGGTCGCGGCACCGACCGTCTCCATCACCGCGTCGACCCGCTCGGGCAGCCGCTCGCCGGACGCGAACGCGCGGTCCGCGCCGACCTCCACCGCCCGGGCCCCCCGGGCCTCGTCCCGGGAGGTCACCCAGACCCGGTAGCCGGCGGCGGCGCCGAGCTGGACGAGCGCGGTGGCGACCCCGCCGCCGGCGCCCTGGACCAGCACCGTGGCGCCCGGTGTCAGACCGGCGTTGACGAACAGCATCCGGTAGGCCGTCAGCCAGGCCGTCGACAGGCAGGCGGCATCGGTCCAGGACAGCCCCGCCGGCTTGGGCACGAGGTTCCGGGTCGGCACCGCGACGTACTGCGCGAGGGTGCCGTCGTGCAGCTCGGACAGCAGCGTCCGCCGGGGGTCGAGCGTCTCGTCGCCGGACCAGTCCGGCGAGGCGACCACGGCGTGCACGATCACCTCGTTGCCGTCCTCGTCCACCCCGGCGCCGTCGCAGCCGAGGATCATCGGCAGCCGGTCGGCCGGCAGGCCGACCCCGCGCAGGGACCAGACGTCGTGGTGGTTCAGCCCGGCGGCACGCACCTCGACGACCGACCACCCCGGGCGCGGCTCGGGCCGCGGCCGCTCCCCGACCTCCAGCCCGGACAGCGGGTCGTCACTGGACTGGCTGACGGCGAAGGCGGCGAGCATGCCGCCGACCCTACTCAGCGGGAGGGCACCACGCTCGGCAGAGCCTCGGCCAGCGCCGGCCGCCAGTCGCGCAGCGGCGCCAGGCCGGCCCGCTGCCAGGCCTCGTGGCCGAGCACGGAGTACGCCGGTCGCGGCGCCGGCCGCGGGAACGCCGCCGTGGTCGTCGGGCGCACCCGGTCCGGGTCCAGCCCCAGCCCCGCGAAGACCTCGCGGGCCAGGCCGTACCAGGTCGTCTCCCCCGCGCTGGTGGCGTGGTACTCGCCGTACGGGGCGCTGCCGGTGACCAGCCGCTCGACCGCGCGGGCCACGTCCACCGTCCAGGTGGGCTGACCGCGCTGGTCGTCCACCACCTCGAGGGTCTCCCGCTCGGCGGCGAGGCGGCCCATCGTCGACACGAAGTTCGGGCCACCGCTGCCGTACAGCCACGCGGTGCGCACGACCCAGCTGCTGGGGCACAGGGCGGCCACGGCCCACTCGCCGGCCGCCTTCGTCCGCCCGTACGCCGACCGCGGCGCCTGGGCGGCGGACTCGTCGTACGGGCTGTGGGCGTCACCGGCGAACACGTAGTCGGTGGAGACCTGCACGAGCTGCGCACCGGCCTCGGCGCAGGCGCGGGCCACGTTCGCAGCCCCGGTGGCGTTGACCGCGAACGCCTGCGCCTCGCACGTCTCGGCGTCGTCGACGGCCGTCCAGGCGGCGGCGTTGACCACGACGTCGTGCCCGCGCACCGCGACCCGGCAGGCCGGCAGGTCGGTGACGTCCAGCGCGGCCCGAGGGGCCCGGGTCACCTCGTGCCCTGCGGCCACGAGGACGGCGACAAGGTCCTGGCCCAGCATCCCGGCCGAGCCGGTGACCAGCCACCGGCTCACGGGCGAGGCTCCGTCGCGCAGACGCGGGGCGTGGCGGCCGGTGTCACGGCGAGGCGGTGCATGCGCGCAGGCTAACCGAACGAGCACGACATCCGCCCGCCGTTGCTAGCCTTCGCGCCATGAGGGGAATCATCCTGGCCGGCGGTTCGGGCACCAGACTCCATCCGATCACCCGCGGCGTCAGCAAGCAGCTGATGCCGGTCTACGACAAGCCGATGGTCTACTACCCCCTCTCGACGCTGATGATGGCCGGGATCCGGGAGGTCCTGGTCATCACCACCCCCCAGGACCAGGGCCAGTTCGTCCACCTGCTCGGCGACGGCAGCGCGTGGGGGATGTCGATCAGCTACGCGGTCCAGCCCAGCCCCGACGGCCTGGCCCAGGCGTTCGTCATCGGCGCCGACTTCATCGGCACGGACAGCGTCGCCCTGGTCCTGGGCGACAACATCTTCTACGGCACCGGGCTGGGCACCGCGCTGAGGGCCCACACCGACATCGCCGGCGGCCACGTCTTCGCCCACCGCGTGACCGAGCCCTCGGCCTACGGCGTGGTGGAGTTCGACCGGGACGGCACGGTGGTCTCCATCGAGGAGAAGCCGGCCGAGCCCCGGTCGAGCTACGCGGTGCCGGGCCTGTACTTCTACGACAACGACGTGGTGGGCATCGCCCGCGACCTCAAACCCTCCGAGCGGGGCGAGCTGGAGATCACCGGCGTCAACGACGCCTACCTGCGACGGGGCGACCTGACGGTGACCGTGCTGCCCCGGGGCACCGCGTGGTTCGACACCGGGACGTTCCAGGGGCTGCTGGAGGCGAGCCAGTTCGTCAACGTCATCGAGGCGCGGCAGGGGCACAAGATCGGCTGCGTGGAGGAGGTGGCCTGGCGCAACGGGTGGATCTCCGACACCCAGCTGACGGCGCTGGCCGACGAGCAGGTCAAGAGCGGCTACGGCGTCTACCTGCACGGACTCCTGGACGAGGGGCGGGACGCCTGATGCAGATCCGGCCGCTGGCCATCGAGGGGGCCTGGGAGATCACCCCCCGTCAGTTCCGCGACGACCGTGGCGTGTTCCTGGAGTCCTTCCGCGCCGACGCGCTCGCCGAGCACATCGGCCACCCGCTGCAGGTCCGGCAGACCAACACCTCGGTCTCCTCGCGCGGCACGGTGCGCGGGATCCACTTCGCCGACGTCCCGCCGTCACAGGCCAAGTACGTCAGCGCGGTGGCCGGGTCCTTCCTGGACTTCGTCGTCGACCTGCGCACCGGCTCCCCGACGTTCGGGCAGTGGGACAGCGTGCTGCTGGACACCCGCGACCGCCGCGCGGTCTACCTCTCCGAGGGTCTGGGGCACGCCATCTGCGCCCTCGAGGACGACTCGACGGTCACCTACCTGTGCTCGAGCGTCTACTCCCCCGGCCGCGAGCACGGCGTCCACCCGCTCGACCCCGAGCTGGCCCTGGTCTTCCCGGACGGCCTGCAGCCGCTGCTGTCCCCCAAGGACGCCGCGGCGCCCACCCTCGCGCAGGCCCGCGAGCAGGGGCTGCTGCCGCGGTACGACGACTGCCTCGCCCTGCGGGCGGAGCTCGCGGACCACGCCTGAGCGGCCCGCCGGCGGTCAGGAGCCGTTGGTGGAGATCTTCTCGATCAGCGCGGTCGTGGAGACCGAGGGGGTGCGGGTGAGGTAGACGACCTCGCAGATGTCGCCGAGCTCGTCGAACTTGCCGGCCCAGTCGTCGCCCATGACCAGCACGTCGGCGCCGTAGCGCTCCACGTACTCGCGCTTCTGCTCCAGGCTCTCCTCGACGAACGTCTCGTCGACCACCTTCAGGGCACCGACGATGGCGCAGCGCTCCTCCTGGGAGAAGACCGGCACCCGTCCCTTCTTCGAGTAGTTCAGGGCGTCCGCGGAGACCCCGACGACCAGCCGGTCCCCGAGCGCCCGGGCACGCTCGAGCACCCTCAGGTGGCCGACGTGGAACACGTCGAAGGTGCCGAAGGTGATGACGGTGCGACCCACTGGGACTCTCCTGTTCGCGCGGCGCGTGAGCCGTGCCGGCCCCCGCTGCGCCAGCAGGTTATCCCACGGGCACCGCGGCCGATGATCGCCTCACGGCCGGGCCACGGGCGCGAGCCGGGCCACCGCCGCGGCCACGGCAGGGCTGACCCGCTCGTCGAACACGCTCGGCACGATCTCGCCAGCGGTCGGGTGCGGCACCAGGGCGGCGATCGCCCGCGCGGCGGCCAGCTTCATCTCCTCGGTGATGCGGGTCGCCCCCGAGTCCAGCGCGCCGCGGAAGACGCCCGGGAACGCCAGCACGTTGTTGATCTGGTTGGGGTGGTCCGAGCGCCCCGTGGCGACGACGGCCGCGTGCCGGGCCGCCACGTCCGGGTGCACCTCCGGGTCGGGATTGGCCAGGGCGAAGACGATGCTGTCCCGCGCCATCGCGGCCAGGTCCTCCTCGGCCACCTGGCCGCCGGAGACGCCGACGAAGACGTCGGCCCCGGCCAGCGCCACGCCGAGGGGGCCCGAGAGCCCGCGCGGGTTGGTCGTCGCCGCCAGCCGGTGCTTGTGCTCGACCAGGTCGGCCCTGGTGGGGTCGATGATGCCGCGCGAGTCGCAGACCACCAGGTCGCGGACACCGGCGCGGGCCAGGATCCGGGTGATCGCCACGCCGGCCGCGCCGGCGCCGGAGACGACGACGCGCAGCGAGGTCAGCGGTCGCCCCACCACCGTCGCGGCGTTCGCCAGGGCGGCCAGCACCACGATCGCGGTGCCGTGCTGGTCGTCGTGGAACACCGGGATGTCCAGGCGCTGCTGCAGCCGCCGCTCGATCTCGAAGCAGCGCGGCGCCGAGATGTCCTCGAGGTTGATCCCGCCGTAGGTGGGCGCGAGGCGGACGATGGCCTCCACCAGCTCCTCCACCGTCCCGGTCTCCAGGCACACCGGCACGGAGTCGATGCCGGCAAAGTGCTTGAACAGCACGGCTTTTCCCTCCATGACCGGCAGCGCCGCCAGCGGACCGATGTCACCGAGCCCGAGCACCGCGGTCCCGTCCGTGACGACGGCGACGGTGTTGCTGCGGGTGGTGTACCGCGCCGCGAGGGACGGGTCGGCCGCGATCGCCAGCGAGACGGCCGCGACGCCAGGGGTGTAGAGCAGCGCCAGGTCGGCCCGGTCGCGCAGGGGCTTGCTGGCGGTCATCGACAGCTTGCCGCCCTCGTGCGCCACGAACACCGGGTCGTCCGGGTCGTGGGTCGGCGGGCAGAGCGGGGAGAAGGAGGAAGGGGCGGTCACGGGAGGTCACCTCGAAGGACGGGGCTGGCACCAGGGGGTCTCGTTCGGGAGCCGGGGGTGGTGGCCACTGCGTCAGTCGCGGAAGTTGCCCGCAGGAGCCGATGCTCCCACAGGACGGCCCCGCCCGCCATGGTCGGCGGGACGGTGTGACCAGCGTCGCGTGCAGGGGCCCGGGATGGCAGGATCACGCCACCGCCCTCGTCGCGACACCGAGAAGGAGAACCGTGCCCGCCCCCGTGCCCTCCGCCCTCCGCCGGCCGCCCCTCCCGCCGGGTGCGCTGCCCCTCGACGGACCGCAGCCGGTGAAGCTCCCGACGCTGGGGCTCGCCCGCGTCCGGGGACGGTCGATGGAACCCACGCTGCACGAGGGCGACCGGCTGCTCGTGCTGTACGGCGTGCGCCCCCGGCTCGGGCGGCTGGCGCTGGTCCGCCTGCCCGACGACGACCACGGCGTGCCCCGGCCGCTGGCCGTCAAGCGGGTCACCCGCCCGGCGCCCGACGGGGCGGACGGCTGGTGGGTCGAGCGGGACAACCCCCGCGAGGGGGTCGACTCGTGGCTGGTGGGCGCCATCCCCACCCGCGACGTCCGTGGCGTGGTCGTGCTGCGGCTCCCGGCCTTCCTGCGGATCCCGCACCGGCGTCGCGGGCGGGGCAACGGCGGAGTAGGTTGAGGCGCGCACCCCTGTTCGCAGCGAAGGGAACCCGAATGTTCACGCGTTTGTTTGCCGCTCCGGTCGAGGTCAGCGCCCACTGCGACCTTCCCTGTGGCGTCTACGACCCGGCTCAGGCCCGCATCGAGGCCCAGTCGGTCAAGGCCATCATCGAGAAGGCGGCCGCGTCCGATGACGAGGAGTTCAAGGTCCGCTCGATCCTCATCAAGGAGGAGCGCTCCGAGCTGGTGAAGCACCACCTGTGGGTGCTGTGGACCGACTACTTCAAGCCGCCGCACTTCGAGAAGTACCCCGAGCTGCACACCCTCTTCAACGAGGCGACCAAGCTCGCGGGGGCCACCGGCACCAAGGGCTCGAGCGACCTGGCCAAGGCCGACGAGCTGCTCGCCAAGATCGACCAGATCGCCGAGATCTTCTGGGAGACCAAGAAGGCCGCCTGATCCGGACAGCCCTGACGAGGGGTCGCCCGCGGAGAGAGTCCGCGGGCGGCCCCTCGTGCTGTCTTCCCCCGGACCGGCGCCCGGGCCGGCCGCCGCGCGGCGACGTCGTACGCCTCAGCCGCCCGCGACGGCAAGAGCGTTGACAGCGTTGACGATCCGCTCCAGGTCCGCGGCCGTGACCGACGGGTGGACCGGCAGCGAGAGGCACTCGCGCGCGGCGCGTTCGGTCTCCGGCAGGTCGATGTCGGCCCGGAACGGCGCCAGGCGGTGCACGGGGACCGGGTAGTAGATCCCGGTGCCGATGCCGTGCTCCCGCTCGAGCGCGGCGGCGAACCCGTCCCGGTCCTCGGGCACCCGCACGGTGTACTGGTGGTAGACGTGCACGGCCCCCTGCGCCACGCTCGGGACCGTGACGCCGCTGAGCTCGGCGTCCAGAAGGGCCGCGTTGTCCTGACGCCGCCGGGTCCACGCGGCCACCCGCGTCAGCTGCACCCGTCCGATGGCCGCGTGGATGTCGGACATCCGGGCGTTCAGCCCGACCACCTCGTTCTCGTACCGGCGTTCCATGCCCTGGTTCCGGTAGACCCGGAGCAGCCGCTCCACCTCGGGGTCGCCCACCGCGACCATGCCGCCCTCACCACTGGTCATGTTCTTGGTCGGGTACAGCGAGAACACCCCGAACGTGCCGGACGCCCCGACCGGTACGCCGTGCAGCGACGCCCCGTGCGCCTGGGCGGCGTCCTCGAAGACCTGCAGGCCGTGCCGATCGGCCACCGCCTGCAGGGACGGCAGGTCGGCGGGGTGGCCGTACAGGTGCACCGGCATGATGCCGACGGTCCGCTCGGTGACCGCCTGCTCGACGGCCGAGGCATCGAGGCAGAAGTCCCGTGCCGAGATGTCGGCGAACACCGGCCTGGCTCCCGCGAGGGCCACCGCGTTGGCCGTGGCGGCGAAGGTGAACGAGGGGACGATCACCTCGTCACCCGCCCTCACGCCGCTGGCCAGCAGCCCCACGTGCAGACCGGAGGTGCCCGAGCTGACCGCGACGCAGGGCCGGCCGAGCCCGAAGTGCGCAGCGAACTCCCGCTCGAACTGCGCGACCTCCGGTCCCTGCGCCAGTGAGCCGCTGCGCAGCACCCGGTCGACGGCGGCACACTCCTCGTCGCCGACGAACGGCCGGGCGCAGGGGATGAATCCGGACATTCCTGGCTCCTTCGCCGGCCGCAGAGCCGCGGTGGAAGCCGCCCGGGCGGACCCGCGCCACCGCGCTTCCCCCTCCTCCAGCGTAGCCAGCAGCGGGTGGCCACCGGCCCCTTTCCCGGCAAGGACCCGCAGGTCAACACAGGCGGCGCGCTCCCGCAGTTGCCACTGACGAGGGAGTACGTTCCCTCATGGGCCGCGACGAGGCGGCCCTTGCCCCCGGAGGTGCACGTTGTCACGCCCTGACCCTCGAAACTCCGCCCCACCGGCCCACACCGGGATGCTGGTCGCCGCCGGTGTGCTGCTCCTCGTACCGATCGTGGCGCTGATGTGGGTGTCCAGCTACTCCCACGACGAGCCGCGCCTGGGTGGGTGGCCGTTCTTCTTCTGGTACCAGATGCTCTGGGTCTTCTTCGCCTCCGCGTGCACGTACGCGGCGTTCAAGCTGGTCCAGCGCGCCCGTCCGCACCGTCCGATGGTCGAGCCTGACGAGAACGAGGACCACCGATGAACGCGCTTGCCACCGCCTCCGCCCCGAACACCGGCGTCAACGTCGTCGCCCTGACCGTCCTCATCGTGCTCTTCCTGGCCGTGACCGTGATGGGCTTCCTCGCCACGCGCTGGCGCAAGGCCGAGAGCATGGAGAGCCTGGACGAGTGGGGCCTGGGTGGCCGCGGCTTCGGCACGTGGGTCACGTGGTTCCTGCTCGGCGGTGACCTCTACACGGCGTACACGTTCATCGCGGTGCCCGCGGCGATGTTCGCGCTGGGCTCGGTCAGCGGGTTCTTCGCCGTGCCCTACACGATCGTGGTCTACCCGATCATCTTCGTGTTCATGTCGCGGCTGTGGTCGGTCAGCCACCGGCACGGCTACGTGACCGCGGCCGACTTCGTGCGCGGGCGCTACGGCTCGCGCGGGCTGTCGCTGGCGGTAGCGGTCACCGGCATCCTGGCGACGATGCCCTACATCGCCTTGCAGCTGGTCGGCATCGAGGCCGTCCTGGAGGTCATCGGCCTCGGTGGCAACAGCGCCCTGGCTCGTGACCTGCCGCTGTTCATCGCCTTCGCGGTGCTGGCTGCCTACACCTACTCCAGCGGGCTGCGCGCCCCGGCGCTCATCGCCTTCGTCAAGGACGCCCTGATCTACCTGGTCATCATCGTGGCCGTGGTCTACCTGCCGACCAAGTACGGCGGCTGGGGCCACATCTTCGACTCGGCCCAGACCAAGATGGCCAAGACCAACCCGGCCACCGGCAAGCCGGGCGCGTTCATCCCGGGCCCGACGCAGTACTGGGCCTACGGCACCCTGGCCCTCGGGTCGGCGCTGGCGCTGTTCATGTACCCGCACTCGGTCACGGCGGTGCTGTCCTCCAAGTCGCGGACGACGATCCGGCGCAACGCGGCGATCCTGCCGGCGTACAGCTTCGTCCTGGGCCTGCTGGCCCTGCTCGGCTGGGTCGCCATCGCGGCCGGCACCAAGCCGATCGGGCTGAACGGCCAGCCCAACGCGCAGCTGGTCATCCCCCAGCTGTTCGAGGACTCCTTCCCGTCCTGGTTCGCCGGCGTCGCCTTCGCCGCCGTCGCGATCGGGGCGCTCGTGCCGGCCGCGATCATGTCGATCGCCGCGGCAAACCTCTTCACCCGCAACATCTACCGGGAGTGGCTGCGCCCCAACGCGACGGTCGCGCAGGAGGCCAAGGTCGGCAAGCTGGTCTCGCTGCTGGTGAAGTTCGTGGCGCTGATCTTCGTCCTGACGATGGACAAGCAGAACGCCATCAACTTCCAGCTGCTCGGCGGGATCTGGATCCTGCAGACGCTGCCGTCGGTGGTGTTCGGCCTCTACACCCGCTGGTTCCACCGGTGGGCGCTGCTGGCCGGCTGGGCCGTCGCGATGGTCTACGGCACACTCAAGGCCTACAACGCGAGCTCGCCGACGGTGCCACACTTCGCCAGCTCGCTGGCCCCGATGGAGCTGATCGGGCAGCTGGGCTACATCGCGCTCACGGCGTTCGTCATCAACGTCATCGTGGCCGTGGTCCTCACGCCGATCCTGCGGGCGCTGAAGTCGCCCGAGGGTGACGACCGGACGGTCATGGCCGACTACTTCGTCGACGCCGGAGACCCGCGGGTCAAGCCGCTGCCGGAGCTGACCACCGACCAGCACTGACAGACGAGTCGGGGGCCCCGGCTCCTGCGCCCGAGGCGGGCAGGTCCACACCGGACCTGCCCGCCTCGTCGTACCGGCGGGCCTGCGTCGCTGCGGCGTGCCGATGCGGACGACCCGGCGGGTGCGCGCTCAGCTGGTGCGGCGCAGCACGCGGGCCAGGGAGTCGACCACCCGGGGGTCGTACTCGTACCCGAGGCCCAGGTTGATCCGCTCCATCGCGGCCAGCCGGCGTGACGCCTCGGGCCGTCCACCGGCGAGGTCCTCGTAGGCGTTGGCGACCTTGATGATGCGGCTGGCCACCGGCAGCTCCTCGCCGAACTCTCGCACCTGTCGGTACGGCGTGGTCTGCGCCTCCAGGATCAGCGCGACGTTCGTCGAGCACACCGGTCTCGACGGACGATCTGCGCGCCGTCGTGGGCGATCCGCCGCTGGTCGGCCGGCGCGGCCATGACTGGTGGCACCCCGAGGGATCGGCTCGCCCAGCGACACCTGGCCGATGTCGTGCAGCAGCGCGGCGTACTCCAGGTCGAGCACCTCGCGCTCGGACATGCCGAGGTCACGGCCCATCCTGGTGGCCAGCACCGCGACGCGCGAGGCATGGCCGGGCTCGGTGTAGCCACCGATCTCGGTGAGCCGCGAGAGGGCACGGATCGTCTGCCGGTAGGTGGCCCGCACCGTCGCATAGCGGCGCACTGCGAACTGGGTCAGCAGCAGGGGGAACAGGAACAGCGGGATGGCGATCACGCCGAGGGAGCGCTCGGCCAGGGCGATCAGCGCGCCCGTGGTGCTCAGTGCCGCCGTCAGCCCGAATGTCCCCCTGGCCTCGTCGATCAGGCTGCGCAGCAGGGGCGCGTGGTCGCGGGCCGCCCTCGCGACCGCCGCCAGGAAGGCCTCGGCGCTGAGCGCGACGAGCGACACCGCGACCATGGCGAGGGCAAGCCAGTAAGGCCGCCAGCCCTGCTGCAACGTCAGCACCGAGTTGCCGTGCCAGACCGGCAGCCAGCGGAACAGGAGGGCCGCGACTGCCACGCTGACGAGACGACCGACGATGTCGGAAACCCGCACGGCGCGACCACGCGCGATCAGCGGCGCCAGCCGGGCCGCCATGGCGACCGCCGTGAGCGTGACGACCATGGCGACGCCGAGCTGCGCCGGGCTCCCCTTGGGTGCGTCGATGGTCATCGCCAGCGCCAAGGCCGCCGCAGCCGAGATCGGGGCGGTCTCCCGACTGCCCGGCATCTCAACCCGGAGGTACTCCCCTCCGGTGATGGCCAGGAGGAAGACGACCAAGAGCAGTACCGGGCGGGTGCGTGCGGCGCCGTTGGCGAACCCCGATCGCAACACGACCAGGCTCGACAGGGTCAGCACCAGGCCGACGACGCCGAGCAGGCGCTCGACTGCCGACGCGCGCAGGCCACCTCACGACGAGGGTCCCGCCGGCGATGCGCTGCGCACACGAGCCGATCGGCCATGGCATCGGACTGGCCGGGATCGTCGTGGTCGTAGCCATGCCCGCCACCGGGCAGCTGGCCGGGCTCGAGGGTGCGCAGCTGCCACGGCTCGCGAACCAGGCCGCGGCGCAGGGCCGGCCACGACCACCGGGTCGAACTGGGCACCAGCGCGCCGCTCCACCTCGTCCAGGGCGTCGTCCACCGGCAGGGCCGCCCGGTCGGCGTTCGCCGTGGTCAGCGACTCGAAGGCGTCGGCGACAGCGACAATCCGCGCGAACAGCGGGATCTCGCTCTCCCGATAGCCCGGAAGGGTACCCGCGACCGTCGAAACGCTCGTGGTGGATGCTGAATGCCGTCGAGTGCAGGCGCGAGGAACTCGATGTCCCGCACGATCTCCGCGCCGCGAGCCGGGTGCGCGCGGATGCTGGTCGAGGTCGAGCTCGTTGAGGCCGTCGACCTTGCGCAGGACGCGACTCGGAACGGCGAGGATGCCCACGTCATGCAGCATGCCGGCATAGCGCAGGGACGCGATATCGGTGTGGCTCAGGCCCATGCGCGCCGGCGATCACGTCACACAGCCTGGCCACGCGCTCGCTGTGCCCGCTGGTGCGAGCGTCCTTGGTCTCGACCGCGGCCACAAGGGCGCGCAGTGTTCGTTCGTGGGCGTTGTTCTCGTCGCCGTACTGGACGAAGGCCCACCGGGCGACGAAGAGGGGCGACAGCACGAGCAGGGCACTGAACGGGCCGACCTCGGCGGGCACCCAGAGGATGACGAAGAGGAAGCCGATCAGTCCGTATCCGACATAGGCCGGACCAGAGGAGGTCGAACATCGTGGCGACGAACCGTCGAACGGGAATGCCGCGTGACAGCCGCATGACCCCTGACAGCACCAGCGCGTTGAGCAGGCACATGGCGAGGTCTGCGGCGATCAGCGGCAGACCGACGCGCAGCAGCAAGGTCTGACGGCCTCATGTCCGCGTTGACCTGGACGCCCCACCAACCCAGAGGTAGACGAAGCCGGCGAAGCCAGCGATGAACGAGTTCATTCCCACGTTGAAGACCCGCTGCGGGAGCGGCTGGTCGCCGAAGCCCGGCCAAGCGGTGAGACGGCACCGACGAGGCGGCGCCAAGAGGGCCGAGCAGCGCGACAGAGGCGAGGATGATGATGCTGGCGAACGAGAGGGTCGTCCGTTCCCCGACAGCTCACCCTTGCCCGAGCGCCAGCTGAGGAGGCTCAGAGCGCAGAGGACGGCCAGCATCGAGCCAGTCGTGCGGCTGCTGGCCGCCATGCAGCGAGGCAGGCACGAGCAGCGCCATGGCGGCAAGCGCGACCAGACCCACGTACATCAGGACAGCCGGGGCCGAGTCCCCGAGGCGCCCGGGCGCGTGACTGGCTCATGGTTGCTGAGGATAGCCCGTGCGGGGTGTTAGCGCGTGGACGCTCTGGCGGAGCGGGACGTCCGTGTCTGCGTTCGCTAATGCGTGCAGTTGCGGTCGGTCCGACAGGACTGGCTCGGAGGCGCCGACGTCGCATCGATGGTGCGATGCGTGCGTGGTGCGGTCCGCGGATGCAGCGCGGAGATCAGCCCCAGTTCCAGGTGGAGACCGGACCGAGCTGGGCGGCGGTCGGTGTTCCGTCATCGCGGTGTCGCTGAGCCTTTCGAGGCGGGCGCTCAAGGCCCGAAGCTGTGGGGGGTGGTGCGGTCCAGCGGGTGCAGCGGGCTGGTCAGCCCCAGTTCCAGGTGGAGACCGGACCGAGCTGGGCGGCGGTGGTGTTCGTCATCGCGGTGTTCCTTTCGAGGCGGGCGCTCAAGGCCCGAAGCTGTGGGGGGGTGGTGCGGTCCAGCGGATGCAGCGGGCTTGGTCAGCCCCAGTTCCAGGTGGAGACCGGATCGAGCTGGGCGGCGGTGGTGTTCGTCATCGCGGTGTTCCTTTCGAGGCGGGCGCTCAGGCCCGAAGCTGTGGGGGGTGGTGCGGTCCAGCGGGTGCAGCGGACTGGTCAGACCCAGTTCCAGGTCGAGAGCGGACCGACCTCGGCGTTGTTCACGGTCCAGTTCCAGCTCGAGAGCCGAGCCGACCTGGGAGTTGTTCACGGTCCAGTTCCAGGTGGAGACCGGACCGAGCTGGGCGGCGGTGTTCGTCATGATGTGGTGTTCCTTTCGAGGCGGGCGCCAAGGCCCGAAGCTGTGGGGGGTGGTGCGGTCGCAGCGGAGTGCAGCGGAGCTGGTCAGCCCCAGTTCCAGGTGGAGACCGGACCGAGCTCGGCGTTGTTCACAGTCCGGTGTTCAGCTCGAGGCGGCGCCAGGCGATGTCCGTTCGAGGTGTGCGCTCGCGGAGCGCGGACGTTCACGGTCCAGTTCCAGGTGGAGTTCGCGGTGTTCGTCATGATGTGGGTCCTTTCGAGGCGGGCGCCAAGGCCCGAAGCTGTGGGGGGTGGTTCGGTCCAGCGGATGCAGCGGGCTGGTCAGCCCCAGTTCCAGCTGGAGACCGGACCGGCCTGCGCGGGGGCGGCGGTCCACTGCTGGGTGGCGTCCTGGGCGAGCATGGACTCGATGGCCTTGACGATGGTCTTCATGAGAGGTTTCCTTTCGGGACAACGTTTTTGGGGCCTGCAGAGTTGGGCGTTTCGTGCGGAGCCGCCGTTTCTGCGGGCACAGCTGTAGATTCACACGGTTTGCCTGTCTGCTCCGGTTTGCAGACCATCCGTTGGTTTCGGCTCCATAGCCGTGGTGAAACACGGTCACTGTTTGCAGGGAAATGGGACAATTGGGTCCCGTTTGCGACCAGTTCTTTGCCGTTGGTTTCTGCCTCGACACCGCGCTCCCGCGGTGGTGGACCAGGTGCTCTGGCCAGTCCCCCTGACCGGCTGTGCGAGAATAGCGGGGAACACCCCCGTCAGGGCTCGAACGAGACCCCAGATCTTTGGAGCAGACATGAGCAAGCGCGCCCGCAAGCGCCGCTCCCGCAAGGGCAACGCCGCCAACCACGGCCGCAAGCCCAACGCCTGAGCCGCAGCGCACACACGACAAGGCCCCCGCTTCCAGCAGGAAGCGGGGGCCTCGTCATGTCAACCGGGTCGAGGAGCTAGTCGCGCACCTCGATGGTCACCGTGGTGATGCGGGCCAGGATCTGCATCCGCAGCTCGCTCGGGGCGGCCTCACCGGTGCAGGAGCGCCGTACGAGCGCCTTGAGCATCTGGTCGAGGTCGTACTCGCGCAGGCACGGGCCGCACTCCTCGAGGTGCTGACGGATGTGCGAGGTGTCCTCCGGCCCCATCTCGCCGTCGAGGTACTCGTAGACCCGGTGGAGGACCTCGGAGCAGTCGGTCTCGTGGTGCTTTCCGCAGCTCATGACTTCGCTCCCTCGGCCGCGAAGCCGCGCTCACGCGCGTAGTCGGTGAGGAGCTCGCGCAGCTGGCGCCGGCCGCGGTGCAACCGGGACATGACGGTGCCGATGGGCGTGTCCATGATCTCCGCGATCTCCTTGTAGGCGAAGCCCTCGACGTCGGCGAGGTAGACCGCCATGCGGAACTCCTCGGGGATCTGCTGCAGGGCCCTCTTGACGTCGCTGTCAGGCAGGTGGTCGAGCGCCTCGGTCTCGGCCGAGCGCAGGCCGCTGGAGGAGTGCGACTCCGCACGGGCCAGCTGGTAGTCCTCCACCTCGGCCGCATCCGACTGCAGCGGCTGGCGCTGCTTCTTGCGGTAGGTGTTGATGTAGGTGTTGGTGAGGATGCGGTACAGCCACGCCTTGAGGTTCGTGCCGGGCTTGTACTGGTGGAACGCCGCGAACGCCTTGGCGAACGTCTCCTGGACGAGGTCCTCGGCATCGGCGGGGTTGCGCGTCGTGCGCAGCGCGGCGCTGTAGAGCTGGTCCAGGAACGGCATCGCCACCGCCTCGAAGCGGGCGGCCCTCTCGGCCGGCGTCTCGGCCTCGACGTCGACGGTGGCCTCGTCTCCGGGGGCAGGGGCGGGCGTGGTCTGCGATTGCTCGGTCATCGCCCCCCAGCCTAGTGCCGTCACAGACACCTCACTCCCAGAGCCGAGGCGCAGCTGGGGTTGGCCCGTCACGGGAGCCAGTTCGGCAGTCAGCACGCGCATTCTCCTTCGGGCGTCAGAATCTCCCTCGACAACACCGTCGGCGCGCCCCGGCATTCCCCGGTGTACCGCTCAGCCTGACCGGTCCAGCCCCGACAGCCAGGCCCGCGCCTCGGCGAGCACGTCGACCGGGTTCTTGGTGAAGGAGTGCGTGCCGCGCACCCCGCGCACCACGGCAGCCTCCCCCAGCGCAGCCCGCACCTCGTCCGGGCCGCCGAACGCGTCCCGCTCCCCCTGGATCACCACCAGCGGCCGACCGGCGTCGGTCACCAGCCGCGCCTCGCCGGCACGGGACTTCTCGGGCCGGCCGGGCGGGTGCAGCGGGAAGGACAGGGCCAGGACGGCGCTGGCTCCCACCTCGGCAGCGGTGCGGCAGGCCACGCGCGCCCCGGCGCTGCGGCCGCCGACGACCAGCGGCCCGGGCAGCCGCCCCCGTCCGGTGGTGAGCGCCCCGAGGACCGCGAGCCAGGCGGTGTCGAGCTGGGCCGGTGGCGTCGCGATCCGCCGCCCGGCCACCCGCCAGGGCTGCTCCACCCGGACGACCAGCCAGCCGTCGTCGGTCAGCGAGGTCATCGCCACGAGGTCGGGGGCCTCGATGCCGCCCCCCGCGCCGTGCCCCAGGACCAGCGCGCCGGCCGGCCGGTCCGGGCGGGTGAGGTGCGCCCGCGCCATACCGACGGGGGTGTCGATCTCCCGGACGCTGGTGCGGACCCGCACGTCGACCACCCTCCCGTCAGGGGCGCGGCGCGCCCGTCCTGCGCGATCGTGTCAGAGCCGGAGCGGTCAGACCCCGATCACCTCACCGGTCATCGGGTCCACCACACCGGCCAGGTCGTCCCGCCCGACCGGCTCGAGCAGGCGCGGGCCGTTGTTGCGTGAGGAGTTCACCGCGGTGCTGATCGGGTACGCGTCGAACCTCCCGGGACGGCTGAACGCCAGGTGCGCGCGGACGGCGTCCAGGTCGGTCGCCTTGGGGTCGAGCCAGTCCGCCCAGTCCTCGCGCTCGAGGACGAGGGGCTGGCGGTCGTGGATCCGGTCCAGGCCGGGCTCGGCGGCGGTCGTGATGATCGTGTACGTCGTCAGCCACGCGCGCGGGTCGTCGCCGTCCTCGATGCTGCGGTCGCGCCAGAACTCGTACAGCGCCGCCAGCGCGAGGGTCGACCCGTCGCTGTGGTGGATGAAGAACGGCTGCTTGCGCGGCTTGCCCTTGGCGTCGGTGGCGGTGGGGCTGACCTGCCACTCGTACCAGCCCGTCGGCCGGCACCAGGGCCGCGCCGGGACGCCGCGGCCTTGGCGAACGCCGGCTTGTCCAGCAGCGTCTCGGCCCGCGCGTTCGTCATCCGCAGCCCGACCTTGATGTCCTTGGCCCAGCTCGGCACCAGGCCCCAGGTGAGCAGCCGCAGCTGCCGCACCGCAGGCGCGTCCTCGTCGTCCGACGTGCCCGTGGCCCGCGGCACCCGGGTCAGGACCACCGGGGCCTGCTTGGTCGGCGCGACGTTGTAGTCCGGCTCTCCCGGCGGAGGCTCCTGGGGCGTGGCGAGGATGCTGCGGGACGGCTCCCCGATCAGCACCTTGTCGATCTCGAACTCCTCGACCAGGTCCTCGGGTCGGGAGGTGGCCGCGTATCGCCCGCACATGCAGGTCAGCCTAGGGAAGCGGTGGTCCGTACGAGGAACTACGGTATGACCTGTCCGGACGCTGAGAGGGAGACCCGATGACCGTTGTTCGCCGCCTTGCCCGCCCGATGCTCGCCGCCACGTTCGTCAAGGGGGGCCTTGACTCGCTGCGGCACCCGGCGGCGCGCGCCGAGATCGCGGCACCGGTGATCCACGCTCTCGCCGAGCCGCTGCGGCTCCCGGACGACCCCGAGCTGCTGGTCCGCGCCAACGGCGCCGCGATGGTCGCCGCGGGCACGCTGTTCGGCCTGG
Source organism: uncultured Actinomycetota bacterium (assembly GCA_963828995.1). GTDB lineage: Bacteria > Actinomycetota > Actinomycetes > Actinomycetales > Dermatophilaceae > CAVRTM01. The sequence continues at coordinate 447,515 of CAWHHB010000014.1, read as the reverse complement.
GCCGCCTCCCCCGCCTGTCCGCCGCTCGTCCTCGCCGCGTCCCTCGTTCCGACGACCTACGCGGGGCACGCCTTCTGGCAGGAGAAGGACCCGGCCAAGCGCGCCGCCCAGACCACGCACTTCCTGAAGAACCTCGGCCTGCTCGGCGGCCTGCTGCTCGCCTCGGTCGACACCGCCGGCAAGCCGGGGCTGTCGTGGAGGGCGCAGCGCGCCGCCAAGGACGCCCGGCGAGCGGCTGCACTGAGCAAGCGCGAGGCCAAGCAGGTCGCTCGGCACGCGACCCGGAGCGCCCGCCGCGAGGCTCGCCTGGTGGCATCGCACGCCCACGACGCGCTCACCTGATCGCCCGTGCCCCGACCGCACACCCCGGTGAACACCCCGACCGTGACGGCAGAAGGTGACTGGCTCGCTCCGCGCGCGGAGCACCCGGTCGACGCCACCGTCACGCTCCCGGGCAGCAAGTCCCTGACCAACCGCTACCTCGTGCTGGCCGCGCTCGCCAACGGCACCTCCCGGTTGCGCCGGCCGCTGCGCTCCCGCGACACGCTGCTGATGGCGCAGGCCCTCCGCTCCCTCGGCGCGGGCGTCGAGGACCTCCCCGGCGACGACCCCGAGGCGGCCGACTGGCTGGTCACCCCGGCGACCCTGCGCGGCGACAGCACGGTCGACTGCGGGCTGGCCGGCACGGTGATGCGGTTCCTGCCGCCGGTCGCGACGCTCGCAGCGGGGCGGGTGGCCTTCGACGGCGACGCCCACGCCCGGAACCGCCCCATGGCCCCGGTGGTCGACGCCCTGCGCGCCCTCGGCGCGCAGGTCGAGGACGACGGCCGCGGCCGGCTGCCGTTCACCGTGGTCGGCTCGGGGAGCCTCGCCGGCGGCGCCGTGACCCTCGACGCCTCGGCCAGCTCAGCAGTTCATCTCCGCGCTGCTGCTGGCGGGGGCACGGTTCGAGCAGGGCGTCGTCGTGCACCACGACGGCAAGCCGGTCCCCAGCGAGCCGCACATCCAGATGACCGTGGAGGCGCTGCGCGACGCGGGGGTGGTGGTCGACGACAGCGAGGTCAACACCTGGCGGGTCGAGCCCTCCGAGGTCAACGCGCTCGACGTCCAGGTGGAGCCGGACCTGTCCAACGCCGCTTCGTTCCTCGCCGCGGCGCTCGTCTCCGACGGCAGCGTGCGGGTGCCGGGCTGGCCGCAGCACACCACGCAGGCGGGTGACGCGATCCGCGACATCTTCGACGCGATGGGCGCCGAGGTGAGCCTCGACCGTGCGGGGCTCACCGTCTCCGGGTCCGGCCAGCTCAGCGGTCTGGACGTCGACCTGCACGACGTCGGCGAGCTGACACCGGTGGTGGCCGCGGTGGCCGCGTTCGCCGACTCGCCGTCCCGGCTGCGCGGCATCGCCCACCTGCGCGGCCACGAGACCGACCGGCTGAGCGCGCTCGCGCACGAGATCAACGCCCTCGGCGGCCACGTCGTCGAGACCGAGGACGGTCTGCGGATCACCCCCGCACCGCTGCACGGTGGGCTCTTCCACACCTACGACGACCACCGGATGGCGATGGCGGGGGCGGTCCTGGGGCTGCGGGTGCCCGATCTGGTGCTCGAGAACGTCGGCACGACGGCCAAGACCCTGCCCCAGTTCACCCGGCGCTGGACCCAGATGCTCACCGGCGCCGGCGACGGCACCCGTCGAGGCTCCGCCGACGCCGCGGGCGGCGCGTGACGCCCCGGCCCCGTCGCTACGACGAGAGCGACGTCCGCATCAGGCCGAACCGGCGCGGCACCCGACCCCGCACGAAGGACCGGCCGGCGCACGAGGATGCCGTGCCCGGCTTCGTCACCGGGGTCGACCGGGGCCGCTACACCCTGCTCGTGCACGAGGGCGGCGAGCGCGTGGTCACCGCGATGAAGGCGCGCGAGCTCGGCCGCAAGAGCGTGGTCGTCGGCGACGAGGCCGGGCTGGTCGGTGACGTCTCCGGCGGACCGGACTCCCTGGCCCGCATCGTGCGGGTGGCTCCGCGGCGGACCGTGCTGCGCCGAACCGCCGACGACACCGACCCGGTGGAGCGGATCATCGTCGCCAACGCCGACCAGCTGGTCATCGTGACGGCGCTCGCCGACCCCGAGCCGCGGCCACGGATGATCGACCGGTGCCTCGTGGCGGCGTACGACGCGGGGATGGACCCGCTGCTGGTGCTGACCAAGGCCGACCTGGTCGACCCGGCACCGTTCCTCGACAACTACGCGACGCTCCAGGTGCCCCACATCGTCACCTCGCGCGATCCCGTCACCGGGCAGTGGCAGGGGCTCGAGCCGCTGCACGAGCGGCTGGTCGGCCAGGTGAGCGTCTTCATCGGGCACTCCGGTGTCGGCAAGTCCACGCTCGTCAACGCGCTCGTGCCGGGGGCCGGCCGGGCCACCGGGGTGGTCAACGACGTCACCGGCCGTGGGCGGCACACCTCGTCCTCGGCCATCTCACTGCGGCTGCCCGGGGCCGAGGGATGGGTCGTGGACACGCCGGGGGTGCGCTCGTTCGGGCTGGCGCACGTGCAGCCGGCCCGGATCATCTCCCACTTCCCCGACCTCGAGCCGGGCACCGCCGAGTGCCCGCGGGGGTGCACCCACGACGAGGCCGACTGCGGTCTCGACGCCTGGGTCGAGGCCGGACGGGCCGGCCCGGCCGGCCGCTCCCGGCTGGAGTCCCTGCGCCGGCTGCTGCGCGCCCGCTCCCCCCAGCCCGAGGACTGACCGGCTACTTGTTGGTGCTCTGGACGATGCCCTGCCAGACGGCCTGGGCACCGCTGTGGCCGACCCGCACGGTCCACCAGATCGCGAGCACCGCCGCCACCACGCCGACCGCGCCGGCCACGGTGGAGCGCCCGGGCCGGCGGGAGCCGCGGGTCAGGGCCACCGCCACGGCGGCGGCGAACACCAGCAGCGCGAACCAGATCAGGTTGCGCCCGAGGGCGGCGTGCTCCTGGGCGACCTGCCCGCCGAGCCGCTGTTGCAGCTGCTCGCCGCTCTCGCGGGCCACGAAGGTGAGGACCACCACGCCGGCGTCGGCCACCGCGATCGCCCAGGCCATCCACAGGCGCAGCGTGGGCATGAACGCCACCGCAGCCGTGACGAGCGCCATCAGCGGCAGGCCCACCACCACCGCGTGGACGACGAGAACGTGCACCGGCAGGCCGAGGACTGTGTCGAACATGATCACCATCCGGGGGTCGGACTGGGGGTGCGTCGGGACACCACGACACTACGGCGGCGGTTCCCGATTGGTTCACCGGACCGTCGACGCCGAGAATGGGGCATGCGCCTGATCGACGACACCCCGGCCGAGGAACGCATCGGCGACCGTGACCTGACCTCCTGGCCCACCCGGTCCGGTCGCCGGCTCGCCCTCCTCGCCCTCGCCGCGACCCGGTGGGTGTCGGCCCACACGCTCCTGGTCATCATCGCGGTCGCCGGCGGCATCCTCGCCACCGCGATGACCGGCGTCAGCGCCGAGATCTACGACGCGGTCGAGGAGGGCGACGGGGTGACGGGGCTCGACCGCCCCGCCCTCGACGCCGCGATCAGCCTCAGGACCCCGCTGAACGAGCAGGTCGCCACGTGGTTCACCGACCTCGGCGGCCCGGTCGGGATGGCCGTCCTCGCCACCGTCGTCACGGTGGCCCTGGCCCTGCTGTGGCGGTCGCGGACACCGGTGGTGCTCATGGTGATCGCCGTGGCGGGGTCGCTGTCGATGACCACGGTGGGCAAGGCCCTGGTGGGCCGGGCGCGGCCGCCCCTGGCCGACGCCGTGCCGCCGTTCGAGTCCTCCCCCTCCTTCCCCAGCGGCCACTCGCTCAACAGCGTCGTCATCGCCGGGCTGGTCGCCTACCTGCTCGTACGGCGCCAGCGGCGCAAGCGGACGCGGGCGCTCACCCTCGCGCTGGCCGGGCTGTTCGCCGTCGCGATGGGCGTGAGCCGGGTCTTCCTCGGGCACCACTGGCTCACCGACGTGCTGGTCGCGTGGACCCTCGGGCTGGCGTGGCTGGCCGTGGTCATCACCGCGCACCGGCTGTTCCTCACCGTCCGCCGGGCCGGCGCCACGGCCGACGCGGGCGCACGCGGCGACGCGCAGCCCACCGGGGACGCACCGCCCACCGGGGAGGTCCCGGCGACCCCGGACGTCCCGGCGTACCGGGACTGACAACGGGTGGCGGTCACGCCGTGGGGGCGCGGCACGGGCTACCGTGTGGCCGGTGCCCACCTATGACGACGACCTGCGCCTCGCCCACGTCCTGGCCGATGCGGTCGAGCGTCTGACCATCGCCCGCTTCCGCGCCGAGGACCTGGTGGTGGAGTCCAAGCCCGACCTCAGCCCGGTGACCGACGCCGACCGGGCGGCCGAGGAGCTCGTCCGGCACCAGCTCAAGCGCACCCGCCCCCGCGACGCCGTCCAGGGCGAGGAGTTCGACACCACCGGCCACGGCCCCCGACGCTGGGTGATCGACCCGATCGACGGCACCAAGAACTTCGTCCGGGGCGTGCCGGTGTGGGCCACCCTCATCTCGCTGGTGGACGAGGGCCAGCCGGTGCTCGGCCTGGTCGCCGCGCCGGCGCTGAACCGCCGCTGGTGGGCCGCGGGCGGCTCCGGCGCCTGGACCGGGCGGAGCCTGTCCAGCGCCAAGCGCATGTCGGTGTCCAAGGTGACCACCCTCGCCGACGCGTCGATGTCGCACTCGAGCATCGGCTCGTGGCGCAAGGTCGGCCGCTATGAGGAGTTCCTCGGGCTGGCCGACGACTGCTGGCGCACCCGCGCGTACGGCGACTTCTGGTCCTACATGCTCGTGGCCGAGGGCGCCGTCGACATCGCGGCCGAGCCGGAGCTGGCCGTCCACGACATGGCGGCGCTGGTGCCCATCGTCACCGAGGCCGGCGGGCGGTTCACCGCCCTGGACGGCACGCCCGGGCCGTGGGGCGGCAACGCGCTCGCCACCAACGGGCACCTGCACGACGAGGTGCTGGCCCGGATCGGCACGGGCGAGCACAGCCCGGCCCCCGAGGACGACTGACTCCGCGGCCCCGCGGGCGGTTCTGCGCGCCGCACCCGATGGGCCATCATGGGACCGTGAGCGCGCCCGCGCCCGCACGGTTTCAACGCACTGGAGCTCCCTCGTGTCCGACACCTCCCTGCCGCAGCGTCGAGAGCTGCGCACCCCGCTGCCCGGTCCGAAGTCGCAGGAGCTCGCCGCCCGCCGGTCGGCCGTGGTCAGCACCGGTGTCAGCTCGACCCTCCCCGTCTACGTCGCCCGCGCCGGTGGCGGAGTGGTGCAGGACGTCGACGGCAACACGCTGATCGACCTCGGCTCCGGGATCGCCGTGACGACGGTGGGCAACTCCGCCCCCCGCGTCGTCGAGGCGGTGACCAACCAGGTCGCCGACTTCACCCACACCTGCTTCATGATCGCGCCGTACGAGGAGTACGTCGCCGTGTGCGAGGCGCTCGTCGAGCTCACCCCGGGTGACCACGCCAAGAAGGTCGCGCTGTTCAACTCCGGCGCCGAGGCGGTGGAGAACGCCGTCAAGGTGGCCCGCTACGCGACCGGGCGCACCGCGGTCGTCGCCGTCGACCACGCCTACCACGGGCGCACCAACCTCACGATGGCGCTGACCGCCAAGGCGATGCCCTACAAGAGGGGCTTCGGCCCGTTCGCCTCCGACGTCTACCGCGTCCCGACGTCCTACCCGTTCCGCGACCCCGAGGGCATGACCGGCGAGCAGGCCGCCGCCCGCGCGATCGGCATGGCCGAGAAGCAGGTCGGCGCCGACCAGATCGCCGCGCTCGTCATCGAGCCGATCCAGGGTGAGGGCGGCTTCGTCGTGCCCGCCCCCGGCTTCCTCCCGGCGCTGCAGCGGTGGTGCAACGAGAACGGGATCGTCCTCGTCGCGGACGAGGTGCAGACCGGGTTCGCCCGCACCGGCGCGTGGTTCGCCTCCGACCACGAGGGCGTGGTCCCCGACCTGGTGACCGTCGCCAAGGGCATCGCGGGCGGGCTGCCGCTCTCGGGCGTCGTGGGCCGCGCCGAGATGATGGACGCCGTGCACGGCGGTGGGCTGGGCGGCACGTACGGCGGCAACCCGGTGGCCTGCGCCGCCGCGCTGGCCTCGATCGAGACCATGCGCTCGGAGGACCTGCTGGGCGCCGCGCAGCGGATCGAGGCCCTGGCCAAGGACCGCCTGCAGGTCATCGCCGACAAGGTGCCCGCGATCGGCGACATCCGCGGACGCGGTGGCATGCTCGCGGTCGAGCTGGTGCGTCCGGGCACGACCGAGCCCGACGCCGAGCTGACCGCGAAGGTGGCGCAAGGCGTGCCACCAGCAGGGCGTGCTCGTCCTCACCTGCGGCACCTACGGCAACGTCATCCGGCTGCTGCCGCCGCTGGTCATCAGCGAGGAGCTGCTGCTCGAGGGCCTGCAGGTGCTCGAGGACGCGATGGTGGCCGCCAGCGCCTGAGCCGCCGCGCCGACCTGCGACGAGGCCCGCCTGCCCGGGAGGGGCAGGCGGGCCTCGTCGCGTGCCGGCAGCTCAGGCGGGGACGACGCTCACGTCCCCGCGGCCGAGGCCGCGCACCCCGTCGGCGTAGCGCTCGGCGTCGCCGACCACGACCACGGTCCAGTCGCCGGTCACGAACCGGCGGTACGCCGCCGAGAGCCGCTCGGCGTCCACCGTCGCGAGGTCCAGCAGGTTGGCGGTCGTGAACTCGGTCGAGAGCCCCTCGAGCGCCATGGTGGAGGCCTCGTCGGCGACGGCGTCGGCGGTCGCGTAGCGCCCCGGCGCCGTCTTGTGGATGAAGTCCACCCCGGCCCGGGTCTCCTCCGCGGTGAACCCGTCGCGGCCGCGGTCGAGGATGTCGAGCAGCAGCCCGAGCCCCTCGACCGTGGCGTCCGCGCGCACCGAGCCGCTGACGAGGAACAGGCCCTCGCGTCGGCGCGGCCGGAAGGTCGCCCGGATCCCGTAGGTGAACCCCTTGTCCTCGCGCAGGACGGCGTCGATCCGGGCGTTGGGCGACCCGCCCATCACGAACGCGAGCACCGGGAACGGCGCCCAGCCCCCCTCGACCCGACGATCCGGGCCGGGGCAGCCCAGGTAGAGCTCGGTCTGCACCGACCCGGGGCGGTCCACGAAGACGATCCGGGCGGCGTCATCGGCCCGGCGCGGCGCCACCGGCTGCAGCGGCGTCGGCGGGCTCACCGGACCAGGCGCCGAACGCCCGCTCGACCTCGTGCAGCACGTCCACCCCGGTCAGGTCGCCGGCCACGACGATGGTGCTGCCCGAGGGCACCACCTGGGCGGCGTGGAACGCGACCAGCTCCTCGCGGGTGATCGCCGCGACGCTCGCACGGGTGCCGGCGCTCGGGCGTGAGGCCCGCTCGGCCTCGTCGAAGTAGGTCTCGATGAACGCCAGCGCCGCCCGCTGTCCGGGCACCGCGCGCTCGTGGTCGATCTCGGCCAGCCGCGTCCTGATGTGCCTCGACACCTCGTTCTCGGGGAACGCCGGCTCGCGCACGGCCTCGCTCATCAGCGCGAGGGCGTCACCGAGGTGGCCCTTGGCGACGTCCATGTCGACACCCAGACCTGACTCGCTGGCGCCCGCGCCGAGCGCGATCCCCTTGCGCTCGAGCAGCTCGGCGAACTCCTCGGCCGTGTGCCGGACCGTGCCCTCATCCAGGGTGCGGGCCATGATCGTGCCGATGCCCTCGCGGCCGCGCGGCTCGCGACACCAGCGGCACCGGCACGGCCAGCCGCACCGAGATGACGTACTGCCCCGGGATGTCGTAGCTCACCACCTCGAGCCCGTTGCCGAGCCGTCCCCGCGCGGCCTCGGGGAAGGCCCAGGACTCCGGCGCAGCGACCTCCGGTCGGGGCACGCCGCCGTCGCCGGCGTCCGGGACGACGTCGGTGACGGGACCGAAGTCGTCGGTGACCGGCCCCGGCTCGGTCGGGCTGTGCGTCATGCGCTGGCTCCTTCGTGCTCGGATCGCAGGTAGGCCACGACGGCCCGCGCCTCGGGCACCAGCCACTGCTCGGCCACCTGCCGCACCTGGTCGGGCGTCACCTGCGCCAGCCGGTCCAGGAACGTGTTGATCCACGCCCGCGTCACCCTGCAGCGTCGCCCGGTGGCAGATGTGGTCGGCCCGCTCCTCCTGGCTGGCCAGCGAGGACAGCCAGGACCGCTCCGTCTGGGCGAGCGCCGACTCCATCTCGACGGCGGTCGGCCCCTCCGCCGCGAACCGCTTCAGCTCCTCGCAGGTGTGCGCCTCGACCTCCTCGGCGCTGGCGCCCTCGGCCACGTCGATGCCGATGAAGCCCAGTGACACCCCGTCGACGAAGCCCATCGCGTGCGCCTGCACGCTGTTGGCGATCTGCTCGCGGCGGACCAGCCGCCGGTAGAGCCGGGAGGTGGCCAGGCCGCCGAGGACGTCCATCGCCAGCGAGGCGGCGAAGAACTCGGGGGTGTCGTCCACCGGCAGCCGGAAGGCCAGGTGCAGCCGGTCCGCCGGGACGTCCTCGACGTGCACGTCGCGCACCGGCTCGGTCAGCGGCGGCAGCGGCTCCACCACGACCCGGGCCGGCTCGGCGCTGGCCGGGAGCGGTCCGAAGTACCGCTCGGCGGCGGCGAACCCCTCCTCGGGGGTCAGGTCACCGACGAGCGGTGAGCACCGTGTTGTTGGGGCCGTAGAACCGGCGGTAGAACGCGTGCACGTCCTCCAGGCTGGCCGCGTCGAGGTCCTCCATCGACCCGATCGTCGGGTGGTGGTAGGGGTGGCCCTGGGGGAAGATCGCGGCGTACATGTCGATCAGCGCGTTGCCGTAGGGCACGTTGTCGTAGCGCTGCCGCTTCTCCTCCTTGACCACGTCGCGCTGGTTGTCCAGGTTCTCCTGGGTCACGGCGTCCAGCAGGTGGCCGTGCCGGTCGGCCTCCATCCACAGCGCGAGCTCGAGCGCACCCTTGGGCACGGTCTCGAAGTAGTTGGTGCGGTCGAACCACGTGGTGGCGTTGAGCCGGCCGCCCTCGGCCATCAGCGCGCTGAAGTGCTCGCCGTTGGCGACGTGGCGCGAGCCCTGGAACATCAGGTGCTCGAACAGGTGCGCGAAGCCGGTGCGCCCCTGCGTCTCGTGCCGGGAACCGACGTTGACCCAGAGGTTGACGGTGACGTTGGGCACGCTGTGGTCCTCGCTGACGATGACCCGCAGGCCGTTGGCCAGGGTGCGTTCGGCGATCCGGTAGTCAAGCGGCATGAGGACACCCTAGGCGACACCCCCACGAAAGGGGGGTCCTCCCTGATCCGCGCGGACCTTGCCGTGGGCCCGGTGCGGGGACACGGTGGGAGCACCTGCTGTTTCCCGTCGTCCGGGGAGAGGACCCATCATGGCGGTTTCCGTGGTTCTGGCGAAGGTGCTCGACAAGGCCTGGGAGGACAAGACGCTGGAGGAGATCCTGGACGCGCCGGTGACGGCGCTCGCCGGGGTCAGCGACGGCGACGCCACCCGCCTGCAGGAGGCGTTCAACATCCGCACCGTGCGCGACCTCGGCGCCAACAAGTACTTCGCCGCGGCGGGGGCGCTGGTCGCCCTGGCCGGGCACGCGGGCTGACGCCCTCCAGCACGCGCACTGACGCCCTCCAGCACGCGCACGGGGCGACGCCCGCGACCACGACGGTGGGCAGCACGGTCGGGCCGGGTCAGCGACCGCTGATCCGGTCGGCCACCCTGGCGATCGGCGAGGTGCTGCCCTTGCCGCCGGACTCGTGCCGGTCGGCGGCCCGGTAGGCGACGTACAGCCCGCGTACGCCCAGCCACCGCAGCGGCTCCGGCTCCCAGCGGCGCACCTCCCGGTCGACCCACGGCAGCCGGGTCAGCTCGGTGTCGCGCCCGAGCACGAGGTCGCGCATCGTGCGGCCCGCCAGGTTCGTCGAGGTCACCCCGTGGCCGACGTAGCCACCGGCCCAGCCCAGGCCGGTGCCCCGGTCCAGGTGCACCGTGGCGCACCAGTCGCGGGGCACGCCGAGCACACCGGACCACGCGTGCTCGACCGGCACCGCGGACGCCGCCGGGAAGTGCCGGGCCAGGATGGCCCTCAGCTGGGCGACCGTCTCCGGGTGGGTGGCACCTGCGTCGTCGTGCCGTGACCCGAACCGGTACGGGACGCCGCGGCCGCCGATCGCGATCCGCCCGTCCGCGGTGCGCTGGGCGTAGCAGTAGGAGTGCGCCTCGTCACCGAGCACCTCGGCCCCGGCCCAGCCGATCTCCTCCCAGACGTCGTCCGGGAGCGGCGCGGTGGCGATCATGCTGCTGTTCATCGGCAGCCAGTCGCGGTGGTGCCCGGGCAGGTCGGCGGTGAAGCCCTCCAGGGCCCGCAGGACGTACGACGCGCGCACCGTGCCGTGCCGGGTCACGGCCCGCGACGGCTCGACCCGCGGTCACCTCGGTGCCCTCGTAGATGGCGACGCCCATGCGCCTCGACGGCGTCGGCCAGCCCCCGCACCAGCCGGGCCGGGTGGATGCGGGCGGCGTGCGGGCTCCACAGGGCGACCCGGGCCCCGGGCAGCCGCACCCGGTCGGTCAGCTCCTCCAGCCCCAGCGTGAGGAGGTCCGCCGCGCCCCAGCCCTCGTGGGCCAGCTGTGGCCGCCGGGCCAGCAGGCGACGCTCCTGGGCGGGGTTGGTGGCGATGTGCAGCACGCCGTCCTTGACGATGTCGGCCTCGATGCCCTCCTTCGCGGCGACGGCGATGACCTCGTCCACGGCGTCGAACATCTGCCGCTGCATGGCGACGGCCGCGCCCCAGCCGTGCGCGGCGGCGTAGCGGCGGGCCTGCCCGGGCAGCTCGGCGGTGAGCCAGCCGCCGTTGCGCCCGGAGGCACCGAAGCCGGCGAACTCCTTCTCCAGCACCGCGATCCGCAGGTCCGGCTGGTCACGCTTGAGGTAGTACGCCGTCCACAGCGAGGTCAGGCCGCCGCCGACGAGGGCCACGTCGACCTCGAGGTCCCCGGGCAGCGGGGCCCGCTTCGGGCGGCAGACCCGTGTCGCGGTACCAGAACGAGACCTCGCCATTGGTGAACGTCATCGGCCCATTGTGGGTCAGACGGTGTCGGAACGGCACGCGAGGTTGCCGGGCGGCCGACGTGGTCGGCGTGGTCGGCCCGCCCGGCAGGGGTCTGTCAGAGGTGCTCGCGCCCCGTCAGCGTGGTGGTGTCGGGCTTGGTGGGCCGCTCGAGACTGGGCTGGAAGTCGTCGCCGAGGTGCTGCAGCGCCATCCGGGCGAAGACCTGCTGCTGGGTCATCGTGCGCTCGGACCGGCCACGGCCGACGAAGCTCACCGCCCAGTGCAGCAAGGTGGTGATCCGGCTCTTGAAGCCGATGATGTAGACGAGGTGGACCGCCAGCCACATCACCCAGGCGATGAACCCGCTCAGGCGGATCTTGCCGATGCTGGCGACCGCGCTGAACCGCGAGATCGTCGCCATGCTGCCCTTGTCGTGGTACTGGAACGGCTCAGTGACCGGCTGACCGGCCAGCCGGCCCTTGATCGCCTTGGCCGCGTACCGGCCACCCTGGATGGCGACCTGCGCCACGCCGGGCAGCGTGTCCAGCGCCATCATGTCGCCGACGACGAAGACCTCGGGGTGCCCGGGCAGGGTCAGGTCGGGGTTGACCATGACCCGGCCGGCGCGGTCGACACCGGCGCCGGACTGGTCCGCCAGCATCTTGCCCAGCGGGCTGGCCTGGACACCGGCGGCCCACACCTTGCAGACCGAGTCGATCCGCCGGTGGGTGCCGTCCGAGTCCTCGACCTCGATGCCGGTGGCGTCGACGTTGACGACCTTGGAGCCGAGCTGGAGCTCGACGCCGATGTCGCGCAGCTTGTCGGCCGCCTTGCCGCCGAGGTGGTCACCGAAGGCGCCGAGGACGGTCGGGGCGAAGTCGAGCAGGATGACGCGGGTGTCGCGGGTGTCGATCCGGCGGAAGTCGTGACGCAGCGTGCGGTGGGACAGCTCGGCGATCTGCCCGGCCATCTCGACGCCGGTCGGGCCGGCGCCGACGACGACGAAGGTCATCAGCCGCTGGCGCTCGGTCGGGTCGTCGGCCACCTCGGCGAGCTCGAAGCTGCCGAAGATGCGCCCGCGCAGCTCGAGCGCGTCGTCGATGCTCTTCATGCCCGGGGCGAACTCGGCGAAGTGGTCGTTGCCGAAGTAGGACTGGCCCGCACCGGCAGCCACGATCAGGCTGTCGTAGGAGAGGTAGTGGTGCCGGTCGAGCAGCTTGGCGGTCACCGTGCGCGCCTCGAGGTCGATCCGCGTGACCTCGCTCAGCACCACCGTGGCGTTCTCCTGCCGGTTGAGCACCTCGCGCGTCGACGGCGCGATCTCACCCTCGGACAGGATGCCCGTGGCCACCTGGTAGAGCAGCGGCTGGAACAGGTGCTGGGTCGTCTTGGCCACCAGGGTGATGTCGACGTCGGCGTTCTTCAGCGCCTGGGTGGCGAAGAGCCCGCCGAACCCGGACCCGATGACCACCACATGGTGTCGCTCGCTGCTCGGTGCGTTGGTGCTCACGTTCTGCCTCTCGTTCGAAGTCCGGGGTGGTGCGGGCACGACAAAGGACGGCCCTACCACTTGCGTGGTCGGTGCCGTCCTCGTCGACGATCTGACGGACGGCGCGTGTGACCACGGCACGCGTCCACGCCGATTCTAGAGGCCAGCCTCGATGCCAGCGACCAGGCGGGGTCTCAGCTCGCTCGGCGGCGATGACCGCGTCCACCGATCCGACCTCGACCGCACGCTGGATGCTGTGCACGCCGTCGAACTCGGAGGCGACCTCGGCCAGCTTCTCGGCCCGCACCGACGCCCGCAGCTCGGCCAGCTCGGTGCCGAGCTCGGCGCGCTCCGCACCGCCGGCCTCGGCCACCCGCGCGTCCAGCTCCAGGACCCGCGGGTCGCGGGCCGCCCGCGCGGTTGACCTCACCGGCGAAGACGACGGCCGCAGCCGGCGCCCCACCGATCACCGAGGCGAACGAGCCCGTCCACGGCCAGCACGGTCATCCGCGGGTTGAGCGTCTTGGAGAACACGACGAACGCGCCGCCGTGGTAGCGCGAGACGACGCAGAACACGATCGGGCCCGTCGAAGTTCACGATCGCCCGGCCGATCTCGGCGCCGTACTCCAGCTGCAGGTTGCGCATCGAGTCCGGTGAGCCGTCGAAGCCGGACAGGTTGGCGAGCACGACGAGCGGGCGGTTGCCGCTGGCGGCGTTGATCGCCCGGGCGGCCTTCTTGGACGACCGCGGGAACAGCGTGCCCGCCGTCCACGTGTCGGGCCCGTCGCTGGGCGGGAAGCCCCGCCGCGGCACCGACCGCGACTCGATGCCGAGCAGGCACACCGGGTAGCCGCCGAGGTGGGCGTCCTGCACGACGGCGGTGTCGGCGTCGGCCATCCCGGCCCAGCGCTCGAGCACCGGGTGGTCCTGGTCGGAGACGGCGCGCATGACCGTGCGGATGTCGAACGCCTTCTTGCGGTCGGGGTTGGTGACCGGCGAGAAGATGTCGCCGACCGTGCGGAAGTCGCTGTCGGCCAGCTCGTGCGGGTACGACGAGACGTCGCGGTCGACCGGGTCGGACGTCGCCGCCCGCCGCGGCCGGGACTCCCCCGGCACCACGTAGGTGTGGTCGTAGTGGGACATGAGGACCTCGCAGGCGCCGGCGAGGTCGGGCGCCCAGTACTGCGCCTGCCCGTTCGGCCCCATGACCCGGTCGTAGCCGCCGATGCCGAAGTTGTCCTCGGCCGAGACCCCGCCGGAGAAGTCCAGCGACTGCTTGCCGGTGAGGACCATCGCGCTGTCCGGGGTCATCACCAGGATGCCCTTGGTGTGCATCAGCATCGTCGCCTCGGCGTTCCAGTACGGCTGGGCGCCGACGTTGATGCCGGCGACGACCACGTTGATCTCGCCGCCGTCCTGGGTGAACGTGACGATCCGCCGCAGCGCCCGGGCCACCCAGTCCATGTTCTCGGTGCCGGAGTCCATCGAGATCCGCGCGCCGGCCGACAGGGCGAACCACTCCACCGGCACCGACATCCGCTCGGCGAGGTCCAGCGCGGCGATCACCCGCACGCACTCGGCCTCGGCCACCGCGCCCAGGGCCTTGGTCGGGTCACCGAGCAGCACCACGCGGGTGATCCCCTCGGGGTGCCGGTCGGTGACCGTCGTGGCGACGCCGGCGACGATGCCCGCCGTGTTGTGGCCCGGCCCGCGGTCGACGGGCACGAGCGCGCCGTCCGTCGTCGAGGTCGTGCTCGACGAAGGCGCCGCCGGCGCCGGCCAGCATCCGGGTCAGCTCGTAGGGGTAGACGGTGCCGCGGCGGCGGGCCCGCAGCACCTTCTGGGCGTAGTCGTCCAGCGGCTGCAGCCGGTCGCTCGGCGCGGGGATCACCGAGGCGACGACCCCCGAGCCCGGCTGGTAGGAGAAGCGCACGGCGACCGGGTGCGGCACGCCGTCCGGGCCGGCGATGCGGCCCTGCGCGAGGACCTCCTCGATGCCGGCGCCCGACGGTCAGCGGCGCGATGGTGCGCTGCAGCGACGTGAGCTCGCTCAGCTGGGCGTCGACCACCGGCCAGATGTGCAGCCACACGTGGTTCATGTCCAGCTGGGCGCCGTTGAGCTCCGGTGAGGTGCGCGCCCGGCGGATCGCCTCCAGGCAGCTGGCCACGGCCCGCTCGGCGTGCGGCAGCGAGACGACCTCGCCGTCCTGCGTCGCGCACGATGGCGAACTGGCGGATCTGGGCGAGCGCGACGAGCCGCTGGTCGGCCTCGTTGTCCTCGGCGACGCAGTGGTAGAGCAGCACGTCCTCGGGCGCGTCCAGCCGGGTGATCCGGAAGTTGCGCAGCCGCCACAGGTTGAGCCGGCGCCCGACCATCGGGTGCACGCCGCGGACCAGGTCGTCCTCGACGACCCCGTCCGGCCCGGGCCGGAACGAGAAGTAGGAGACCGGGCGGTCGCCGCCGGGGCACACGGCGACGGCGACGCGTCGTACCCGCTTCGCGAACGGCACCGAGACCAGCAGCTCGGCCAGCCGGGCCGAGGCCTCGTCCGGCGACTGCGGCGCCTGCGGCCAGGCCAGGTAGAGGTCGACGACCGACTCGTGACCCTCCGGCGCGGCCTCGACCTGCGCGGCCACGCTCTCGACCAGACCGTCCCGCGCCTGCGGGTCGGCCAGCTCGTCGAGGGTGCCGCAGCGTCGTGACCAGGTGGGTCGGCCGGTCGTCCAGGCTGTAGTCGCACGACGACGAACGGTCGCCGGCCGACGGTGAGCGGTGCGCAGGTCGTGCAGCTCGTGCTCGCGGTAGTGGCGCCGGGCCAGGGTCTCGAGCATCGGCTCGCGCTCGGGGATCGCCCTGCTCGAGCCGCTGGCCGCGAGGAAGCGCACGATCTGCTCGGGGATCGCCGCGAGGGCGTCGATGCGGGCGGCGTGGTCGGGCGCGTCCGGGTTCGCGGCCAGGTAGGACAGCTCGCCGCGCACGCCCGTCGAGGACGTCCACCCGCTCGGCCTCCACCAGCGGCTGGTCGAACCAGCGGAACCGGACGCTGCGGGCCAGGTCGCCGACGACCGGGAAGCGCAGCTGGGTGGCCGAGCACCAGCCGGTCGAGCGACCTCACGGACCTCGTCGGCGAGCCCGGGCTCGGGTGCCTCGTCGGCGACCCACTGCTGCAGCAGCGTCGTCACCACGACGACGTCGGAGCGCGGTGCGCTGCTGGGCCAGGAAGATGCGGAACACCGCCTCCTCGCAGCTCGGGGGTGCGTGTCGAGCTCGGTGACGCCGTAGTGGGCGAGGACCCGCCCCAGCCGGGTGCGGAACGTCTCGGGCAGGCCGCCCCGGTCGACGTCCAGGCTCTGCAGGTAGGTGTGGAAGTGCTCGCGCGGGCTGTGCACCCGGTCATCGGAGTCCGTGTCCTCGCCGGCCGGCCGGTTGCGGCTCAGCTCGCTGAGGTCGGCGAACACGCGCAGCACGTCGGTCTCGGCGGCGACCGGACGCAGCCCGGCCGCGGTCAGCTCGGCCCGCGCGGCGAGGTAGCCGGACAGGGTGCGTCCCTCGTCGCGGGGGTCGAGGTCGAACCCGAGCAGCAGGCTGCGCAGGTCGTCCAGACCGCGGACCGCCCGGTCGTACGCCGAGGCGTCGCCCTGCGCCGGCAGCTCGAGGTCGGCGGCGGTCTCCGGCGCCTCCTCGGGCGCGGCCGCCTCGACGTCACCGCGGCGGCTCCAGGCGCACGAGCGGCCGACCGGTCTCGACCTGGCTGCCGGAGGACACCAGCAGCTCGCGCACCCGCGCCGCGAACGGCGCCTGCAGCACCGTCTCCATCTTCATGCTCTCCAGCACCAGCACCGGCGCGCCCGGCCTCCACCTCGGCACCGACCTCCACCGGGGTGGCGACCACCAGGGCGGGCGCGGGCGAGCGCAGGACGCCGCCCTCGTCCCGGCTGACGCGGTGGGTGACGCCGTCGACCTCGACCAGCTGCACCGGGCCGTGGGTCGCGGTGAGCAGCCGGAACCGCTGGTCGGCGATGACCAGCCGGCCGGCGTAGTGCGTCCAGCCGCTCGAGCTCGGCGTCGACGGTCTGCACGCGCCGTCGGCACCGACGCCGACCCGGAACCGGTGCGGGCCGATCTGCGCGACGGTCACCCGGTAGCGCGACGCCGCGCAGCTTGAGGTCGATCGCGCGGCCGACCTCGTGCCGGGCCTGCGGACGGCCGCCGTGCGCCGTCTCGAGCAGTCGCTGGCGCTCGACCTGCTCCTCCTCCTCGTAGGCCTCGATCGCCGGCGGCGACCAGCGCCACCCCGGCGTGCCGGTGGGAGTACGAGCCGTCCCTGCGTGCGCACCCGGTCGATCCAGCCGGTGTCGGCGCTGCCGTCGATGACCTCGGGCTGGGCGAGCAGGTCGAGGACGAAGCTCTTGTTGGTCGCGCCGCCCTCGATGACCACCGTCGTCTCGGCCAGCGCGCGGCGCAGCCGGGCCAGTGCCTCGTCGCGGGTGCGGCCGTAGGCGATGATCTTGGCGATCATCGAGTCGAAGTCGGCCGGGATGGTGTCGCCCTCGCTGACGCCGGTGTCGACCCGGATGCCCGGGCCGGCCGGCAGCTCCAGCAGCGCGATCCGCCCCGGCGCGGGCGCGAAGTCGCGGTCGGGGTCCTCGGCGTTGAGCCGCGCCTCGACGGCGTGGCCGCTCTCCAGCGGCTGGTCCCCCTCGAGCCGGCCACCGGCCGCGACGTGGATCTGGGCCTTGACGAGGTCGACGTCGGTGGTGAGCTCGGTGATCGGGTGCTCGACCTGCAGCCGGGTGTTGACCTCGAGGAACGCGAACGTGCGCTCCCGCGGGTGGTAGAGGAACTCGACCGTGCCGGCGCCGCGGTAGCCCACCGCGAGCGCGAGCCGCTCGGCCGACTCCTTGAGCTCCTGCGGCCTGCTCGGCGGTCGAGGACCGGCGAGGCCGACTCCTCGATGACCTTCTGGTTGCGCCGCTGGACCGAGCAGTCCCGCACCCCGAGCGCCCAGGCGGTGCCCTGCCCGTCGGCGATGACCTGGACCTCGACGTGCCGTGCGCCGGTGACCAGCCGCTCGAGGAAGACCACGCCGCTGCCGAACGCCCGGGCCGCCTCGTCGCGGGTGCGCTCGTAGGCGTCGACCAGCTCCTCCTCGGAGGTGATCACCCGGATGCCGCGGCCGCCGCCGCCGGCGGTCGCCTTGAGCATCAGCGGGTAGCCGATGCTCTTGCTCGCGGCCAGCGCGTCCTCGAGGGTGTCGACGGCCCCGCGGCTCCACGGCGCGACCGGCACGCCGACCTCCTCGGCGATGCAGCTTGGAGCCGATCTTGTCGCCCAGCTTGCGCATCGCCTCGGCGCTCGGGCCGATGAAGGTGACGCCGATCCGGTCGCACAGCTCGGCGAACGCCGGGTCCTCGGCGACGAACCCCCAGCCGACCCACGCCGCGTCGGCGCCGGTCTCGCGCAGCGCACGCTCGAGCACCTCGTGGTCGAGGTAGGGGCGCGCGGAGGCCGGGCCCGAGCGGGTAGGCGAGGTCGGCCTCACGCACGAACGTCGCGGTGCGCTCGGCGTCGGTGTAGAGGGCCACGGTCTCGATCTGCTCACCACCCTCGGCGTTGAGCTCCCGGACGGCGTGGATGAGCCGCATGGCGGCCTCTCCACGGTTGACGATGGCGATACGACTGAACACCGACTGCGCCTCCTGTGACCACGCATGCTGCACGAGCGAACCTCCGGAGCCTAGGCTCCCCCCACCACCCTTGCAGGGCGGCGCCCTACTCGCGAGTATTCCTGCGACACGACCACCGCGCCTCAGTCGGCGGGCTCCACCGGCGTCGGCTCCTCCTCCAGCCGGGTGAGGTCGTCCGCGGAGACCGTGTCGTCCCCGTCCCGCGCGCCCGTGCCCGCGCCGTCGAGGACCTCGGTGCCGTCGTCGTCCGCGGTCGCCTGCGCGTCGGCGACGTCGGCGACGTCCGGCGCGTGGGCCTCCCCGCTGCGGGCGTCGCCGGTCGCCTCGCCCTCGGCCAGGGTGTCCGCGGGCACGGTCTCGTCGATGGATGCGTCGCTCATCGGTGGTCCTCTCGTGGTGGAACGGTGTCCCTACCCTCTCGCCGTGCCCGCGAACCGGCCAGCCGGGGGGTGCGACTGGCGTTCGCGGCGCGGCGTGCGCAGGATGAGCCGCGTGAGGTCCGCCGGCTCCCCCGACCACCCCGCCCTGGCGCACGCCCTGGGCGAGGGCGTGGTCGTCCTGGACGGCGGGCTGGCCACCCAGCTCGAGGCCCGCGGCCACGACCTGTCCTCCGACCTCTGGTCGGCCCGGCTGCTGCTCGAGCAGCCCGCGGAGGTCACCGCCGCGCACCGCGACTTCTTCCGCGCCGGCGCCCAGGTGGCGACGACCGCGTCGTACCAGGTCTCGTTCAGCGGCTTTGCCGCACGCGGCATGGACGCCGCCGACACGGTGGCCGCGCTGCGCCGCAGCGTCGAGCTCGCCGCCGCGGCGCGGGACGACCTGCCGGCGGACCGGCCCCGCTGGGTCGCCGCGTCGGTCGGGCCGTACGGCGCCGCGCTCGCCGACGGCTCCGAGTACCGCGGCGACTACGGGCGCTCCGTCGCCGAGCTGCGGGACTGGCACCGGCCCCGGCTCCACGCGCTGATGGACACCGACGCCGACGTGCTGGCGCTGGAGACCATCCCGTGCCTGGCCGAGGTCGAGGCCCTGCTCGCCGAGGTCAGCGGCACCGGGGCCCCCTGCTGGCTGTCACTGACGTGCGCGGACGGGCGCACCCGGGCGGGCGAGCCGTTGGGCGAGGCGTTCGCGATGGCGGCCGAGGTCGAGGAGGTGGTGGCGGTGGGTGTCAACTGCTGCGCTCCGGGTGACGTGGCCGCCGCGGTGGCCGCCGCCGTGACGGCCTCGGGCCGGCCGGCCGTGGCCTACCCCAACAGCGGTGAGAGCTGGGACGCCGAGCAGCGACGCTGGAGCGGAGACCCCACGTTCACGCCGGGGCAGGTCGGGACGTGGCTCGCTGCCGGGGCGCGGCTCGTCGGCGGCTGTTGTCGCGTCCGCCCGGATGCCATTGCCGGCATCCGCGCCGCAGCGGGTCCGCGGGGTGTCCGCTGAGCGCCCGGCCGGGACCCAGGGATCGGGGTGGACGAACGGCGTTCTCGCCACTGCTGTTTCGGCACTGGAGATGGTGACCGCGGACGGCGCGCCGGCCCGGGTGGGCCGTGAGCACGACGGCGACGTCACCCCGGCGGCCTGCGTCGCCGACTCGGGCAGGACTGCTCCGGTCTGAGAGGCTGGCGCCATGGTTGCCTCGAGACGCCCATCGCTGTCCGCCTGGCCGACTGCGATGCCGGTGGTCGCGGTGGTGGCGCTCGCCCTGACCTGGGGGCGGCACCTCGGCCCGCTGCCGGTGACGCTGGTCGCGCTCGTGCTGGCCGGAGCCGTGCTCGCCGCGGTGCACCACGCGGAGGTCGTGGCTCACCGGGTGGGCGAACCCTTCGGCTCGCTGGTCCTCGCCGTGGCCGTCACCGTGATCGAGGTGGCGCTCATCGTGACCCTGATGGCCTCCGGCGGCCCGGAGTCCGCGTCGCTGGCCCGCGACACCGTGTTCGCCGCCGTGATGATCACCGTCAACGGCATCATGGGCCTCTCGCTGCTGGTCGGCGCGATGCGGTACGGCGTCACGCTGTTCAACGCGGAGGGCACCGGCGCGGCGCTGGCCACGCTCGTGTCCCTCGCCACGTTGAGTCTCGTGCTGCCGAGCTTCACCTCCAGCCTCAGCGGCCCGGAGTTCACGCCGGCTCAGCTGACCTTCGCGGCACTGGCCTCGCTGGTCCTCTACGGCGCGTTCGTCATGACGCAGACCGTCCGCCACCGCGACTTCTTCCTCCCGGTCACCGAGCACGGGAGGGCGGGGACGACGGAACCGGCCGACAGCGAGGTCGAGGACCACGCCGCCCCGCCGACCGGGCGGGCGGCGCTGACCAGCCTCGGGCTCCTGGCTCTCGCGCTGGTCGCCGTCGTCGGCCTGGCGAAGGTCGAGTCCCCGGCGATCGAGGCGGGTGTCGCCGCCGTCGGCTTCCCTCCCTCGTTCGTCGGCGTCGTCATCGCGCTGCTGGTCCTGCTGCCGGAGACGCTGGCCGCGGTCAGGGCCGCCCGCCGCAACCGGATCCAGATCAGCCTCAACCTCGCCCTGGGGTCGGCGATGGCCAGCATCGGGCTGACGATCCCGGCCATCGCGGTGGCGAGCATCTGGCTGGACGGTCGGCTGCTGCTGGGCCTCGGAGCCACCCAGATGGTGCTGCTGGCGCTGACCGTCATCGTCGGCGTGCTCACCGTGGTGCCCGGCCGGGCGACCCGGCTGCAGGGCATCGTCCACCTGGTGCTGCTCGCCGCCTTCGTCTTCCTGTCGGTCAACCCCTGACCGACCCCGCGGGCCAGGGGCGGCCGCGTCCGGTGGACGGCGCCCTCACCCGTCCTCCCGAGACCGGTGGCAGCCCAACGACTCTGAGGTTCCGGCGTGGGCACCTCGGTCGGGGGCGCGCAGACATCACCCCCGGCTGGTCCGGGACCGGGCAGGTCCCGGACCAGTCCGGGGGCGCTGGTCTCACGCTCGGCGGCCGGCGTCCTTGGCCTCCGCGCCGTGCACGATGATGGCCCACAGGACGAGCACGTCCAGGGCGATGATCAACATCCCCCAGAACGGGTAGGCCGGCAGGAAGATCAGCTGGGTGACCATGTTGAGCATCACGACGCCGGTCCCGACCACCCTCGCCCACATCGCACCGGTCATGAGCGCGAACCCGGTGAACACGACGACCAGCCCGAGGATGAGGTGGATCCACCCCCACACCGTGACGTCGAAGACCAGGATTCCGTTCCTGCCGGCGACGAAGAGGCTGTCGTTGAAGATTGCGGCGAGTCCGCTGATGGCGTTCAGCACGCCCAGCATCATCATCATCACCGCGCCGAACGCGATCCAGCCGACCCAGCCGGTGGCCTGGGAGGCCCCGACTCCCTGATGTGAGGTCATGACGAGTTCCCTTTCGATGGAGGAGCTGTGACCCAGCGTCGTCCGGCTGCCGGGTTCCCGCCTCACCCTCCGGGGGTGAACCGCGCCGCCGCCGGCACGATGGCCCCCTCGCCGGCCCCGACCGCCTCCTGCATCGGTCGCAGGGATCAGTCCGTATGCCGTAGAACGGCGTTCGGGCCCGACCCCGTCGGGGTGAGCGGGGGCTGCGCCGTCATCCGGAGGGGGTGCCGGAAGGCGTACCCGAGGCCATCCCGGAGCGCAGGATCCGGCACATCGGGGCCGAGGCCAGCGCGCTGGAGAGCTCCCCGCTCGGGTCCAGCGCCGTGATGCGGTCGATGCTCTGCTGCACCTCGGTGAGGGCGCCGGTGACGACGTCGTGGACCTCTGCGGCCTGCGCCCGCAGCTCGTCGAGCCCGCCGACGGGGGCAGTGGCCATGGCCTGCAGGTGCGACACGTCGGCCTTGAGCTGCGCGGCGAGGCTGGACAGCTCACTCTCGACCGCGGTGCCGGCGCCGGTGGTCGGCACGCCCGTGGCCCGCAGGTCCGAGAGCAGCTGGTCGGTGGCCTCGGCCACGCCGTTCAGACGGGCGCGCACCTCTCCCCGAAGCCGTTCGGCCGGCGACTGCCCCGCCACCGACGGCGTCGGCTCGGGTCGGCTGACCTGCACGCGCACCGAGGCCTCCCAGCCGGCCAGAGCGGCGCAGAACCGGTTGGCCCAGGCCATCGCCTCACCGCCCACGGTGGGGCTGGTGCCCGGCGCCGTCGGCGAGGTCGGGACGCTGGATGCGGTTGCGGTGGCGGTGGCGGGGGTCTTGGCCGCCCCGTCCGGCGCCGGACCGGACCCGCCGCACGCGGTCACGCCCCCGGCCGCGAGGGCGGCGACCAGGACGGGTACGACGGCGCGGCCCGCGCGGCCCCTCGCGCGTCCGGCGGGACCGGAGCGGCGTGCCGTGGGCGAGGGTCGCATGAGCAGCCTCCCGGCGGTGGACCGACCGAACAGTGGCGGACCGGCCCGGACCCGCTCGCGGGCCGGTCCGCACCGACCATCCCCCGCCGGCCGGCCCGTTCACCTCACCCGCCAGGGGTGATCACCGGCCCGGGAGCGGAGGTCGAGCATCTGCGGTGCGAACTGGCTGTGCAACACCATCGAGGCCGCGCCGACGGCGCCGACGTCGTCCGCGATGGGCGAGAGCCGCACCTCCACGTCGTGGTTCGCCCGCGCGAAGCTGCGCGACGCCAGCTCACGACGGACGGCGGAGACGTAACGCTCTCCGGCGTGGGCGAACCCGTGCCCGGCGAGCACGACCAGCTCGAGGTCGAACAGGTTGACCAGCGTGACCGTGCCCAGCGCCAGGTAGCGGGCCGCCCGCTCGATCGCTGCCACCCGGCTCGAGCGCGCCCCGCGTCCGGATCGCCTCGAGGACGACGCCGCGGTGGTCAGCGATGTCCCGACCCGCGGCGAGGTTCGCACCGCCACGTACCCGGCCACTCCTCCCGCACGTCGTCCCGGCGAGGGCCGGACTGCGGGAGCACACGGAGTCCGGCCCAGCCTTGTGTCCTTCATTGAATCAAGTTAGAAACGACGGGCACGCCCAACGGACCACAGCACGAGCCCCGGTCCTCCGACAGCTCCGCGCTCGAGACCCCCTCACGAGAACCGAGGAACCGCCAGTGATGACCGCACTGCACGACGGCTGGACGCTCCGCCCGCTCGAGGGACCGGTGCCGCCGGGTCTGCAGGACCGGGCGGTTCCGGCGACGGTGCCCGGCTGCGTGCACACCGACCTGCTGGGTGCCGGCCTGATCCCCGATCCCTACCTCGACGAGAACGAGCGACTGCTCGAGTGGGTCGGTCGCACCTCCTGGCGCTTCACCACGACCTTCCGGGCCGCCGCGGCCGCCGCCGGCGAACGCGTCGACCTGGACTTCGGCGGTCTGGACACCGTCGCCACGGTGACGCTCAACGGCTGCCGTCCTCGGCGCGACGAAGAACATGCACCGCGGCCACCGCTTCGACGTGCGGTGACGTCCTGCGTCGACGGCGACAACGAGCTGCACCGTCGACTTCGCCGCCCAGACCGACGCGGCCGAGCAGATGAGCCAGCAGCTCGGGCCCCGGCCCGCACGCCAACCGTCACCCCTTCAACGTCGTCCGCAAGATGGCCTGCAACTTCGGCTGGGACTGGGGTCCCGAGCTGGTCACGGCCGGCATCTGGCGGCCGGTCACCCTGCACCGGTGGGACACGGCACGGCTGGCCGCGGTGCGGCCGCTCGTGACGCGTGGACCGGAGGCCACGGCAGCGTCGAGGTGCACGTCGACGTCGAGCGCGTCGCCGGGTCGGGAGCCGGTGCGGGTGGCGGCGACCGTCGCCGGCCGACGGACCGAGGTCGAGGTCGGTGCGGACGGCACGGCGGTGCTGCGGCTGGACGTGCGCCGACCCGGACCTGTGGTGGCCGCGCGGGCCACGGCGAGCAGCCGCTCTACCCGCTCGAGGTGGCGCTGCTCGTCCGGGGACGCCGAGCTGGACACGTGGCGGCGCCAGGTCGGCTTCCGCACGGTGACGCTCGACACCGCCGCCGGACGCCGACGGCACGCCGTTCACCATCGTGGTCAACGGCGCGCCCGATCCTGGTCCGCGGCGCCAACTGGATCCCCGACGACTGCTTCCCGAGCCGCATCGACCGCGACCCGCTACGAGCGCAGCATCGGCAACGCCACCGAGGCCGGCATGAACCTGCTGCGGGTCTGGGGCGGCGGGATCTACGAGAGCGAGGACTTCTACGAGATCTGCGACCGTGACGGGCTGATGGTCTGGCAGGACTTCCTCTTCGCCTGCGCCGCGTACGCCGAGGAGGAGCCCATGCGCAGCGAGGTGGTCGCCGAGGCACGGGAGGCCGTCACCCGGCTGGCCCCGCACCCGAGCCTGGTGCTGTGGAACGGCGGCAACGAGAACATCTGGGGCCACGAGGACTGGGGCTGGAAGGACGAGCTCGGCGACCGCACCTGGGGCATGGGCTACTACACCGACGTGCTGCCCCGGGTCGTGGCCGAGCTCGACCCGACGCGGCCCGTACTGCGCCGGGCAGCCCGTGGTCGCTCACGACGGCGCGCCACCCCAACGACCCCGACCACGGCACCATGCACATCTGGGACGTCTGGAACACGCGCGACTACACCGTCTACCGCGACTACGTCCCGCGCCTCGCGTCGGAGTTCGGCTACCAGGGGCCGCCCGCCTGGTCGACCCTGACCCGCGCCGTGCACGACGACCCGCTGCGACCCGACTCCCCCGGGATGCTGCTGCACCAGAAGGCCGAGGACGGCAACGCCAAGCTCACCCGCGGGCTCGCAGCCGCACCTCGCGCGTGCCGGCCGACATGGACGACTGGCACTGGGCGATGTCGCTGCAGCAGGCCCGGGCCGTCGCCTTCGGCGTGGAGCACTTCCGCTCCTGGGCACCGCGCTGCAGCGGCACGATCGTGTGGCAGCTCAACGACTGCTGGCCGGTGACCTCGTGGGCCGCCGTCGACGGCGACGGACGGCGCAAGCCGCTGTGGTACGCCCTCCGGCGCGCCTACGCCGACCGCCTGCTGACCGTCCAGCCCCGCGGCGGGACCCTGGCCGTCGTGGCGGTCAACGACACCGACCAGCCGTGGACGGGCACGGTGGACGTCCTCCGCACCGACCTCGACGGCGCCGTCCTGGCCAAGGGCTCGCTGACGCTGGAGGCGGCGCCCCGTTCGACGGCGACCTCGGCGCTGCCGGACCTGCTGGTGCACCCCGCTGAGCGCACCCGCGAGGTCCTCGTCGTCGACGGCGGCGGGTCCCGCGCGTTGTGGTTCTTCGCCGAGGACAAGGACCTGGCCCTGACCTCGGCCCTGGAGTCGCGGGCCGAGCGGACCGACGGACGGCTACGCCGTGCACGTCACCGCCCGCACGCTGCAGCGCGACGTCACCCTGCTCGCCGACAAGGTGGACCCCGACGCCGTCGTCGACGACGCCATGATCACGCTGCTGGCCGGCGAGTCGGCCACGTTCCACGTGCGCAGCGAGGTCGAGGTCGACCCGGAGGTGTTCCTGCGACGGTCCGTCCTGCGCTCGACGAACCACCTGGTCGACGTCTGACCGACGGTCACGGTGGGTACCGGATCCATCCAGCGGGCAAGCCATCACGGCTCCCGTGCACGACACCGACGACCGAGGAGACGGCCATGACCTGGCTGAAGGATCCCGCCCACCGGCGCTGGCTGGAGGCCGAGACCGACCGGCTGCTGGAGTTCAGCCGCGCCTCCCTTCACCCCGACGGAGGGTTCGGCTGGCTGGACACGAGCGGGCGTCTGCTGTCCGGGCAGCCGGTCGAGCTCTGGGTGACCTGCCGGATGACCCACGTCTTCGCCCTCGGACAGCTGATCGGCCGGCCGGGCTGCGCCCCGCTGGTCGACCACGGCGTGCGGGCGCTGCAGGGACGGCTGCGGGACCAGGCCCACGGCGGCTGGTTCTCCGCCGTGGACGCTGACGGGGTGACCGACCCGGGCAAGGAGACCTACGGGCACGCGTTCGTCGTCCTCGCCGCCTCCAGTGCCGCCGCGGCCGGACACCCCGAGGGCAGAGGGCTGCTCGACGACGCACTGGCCGTGATGGACGACCACCTGTGGTCCGAGGTCGACGGCATGGTGGTCGACCGCTGCGACGAGGCGTTCACGACGGTCGAGCCGTATCGCGGCGTCAACGCCAACATGCACACCGTGGAGGCCTTCCTCGCCGCGAGCGACGTCACCGGCGACCCGCGGTGGCGCGCCCGCGCGCTGCGGATCACGCAGCGGGTGCTGGACTTCGCCCGCGAGTCCTCGTGGCGCATCCCCGAGCACTACGACGCCGGCTGGCAGCCGCAGCCCGACTACAACGCCGACAAGCCCGGCGACCGCTTCAGGCCGTACGGCGCGACCGTGGGCCACGCGATGGAGTGGGCCCGCCTCGCCCTCAACCTCCGGGCCGCGCTGGGCGAGGACGCGCCGGCGGCCCTCCTCCCTGACGCCCGCTCCCTCTTCGACCAGGGCGTGGCCGACGGCTGGGCGGTCGACGGCAGCCCCGGCTTCGTCTACACGACCGACTGGGACGGCACACCGGTGGTCCGGCACCGGATGCACTGGGTGGCGGCCGAGGCCACCGCCACGGCCGCGGTGCTGCACGCCGTCACCGGCGAGGAGTCGTATGCCACGTGGTACCAGACCTTCTGGGACCACATCGACTTCGCGCTCCGCGACCGCGAGGGCGGGTCGTGGTGGCACGAGCTCGACAGCGCGAACCGTCCCTCCGCGACCGTGTGGTCCGGCAAGCCGGACACCTACCACGCGCTGCAGGCCACCCTCGTGCCGCGCCTGCCCGTCGCGCCGTCCTTCGCCACCGCCCTGGCCCGGGGCCTGCTCGACCGCTGAGGCGGCACGCGCGGCAGCCGGCGCACGGCGCGCCGGAGCTGAGGTGCCGCCCGGGGTCACCGGTGGTCACGGCCCCGTCCCGGTCGACCGGCCCAGGCCGCGTAGCGCCGGGCGAACGGCGCCGCGGTCAGCGCCGTGGGCGACCACGCTCAGCAGCACGGTCAACGTGATCGCCGCGACGACGGCGTCGCCCTCGGCTCCGGGCAGCGAGTCGGAGGCCATGACGGCGAACACGACGGAGGCGAGCCCGCGCGGTCCGAACCACCCGATGAACGCGACGCTCCACCAGCCCAGATGGCTGCCCCACAGGCAGAGGGCCACCGGGACGAACCGGAGGACGGTGAGGGCCAGGACGGCGAAGACCACCGTCCGCCACGACATCGACGCCCCGAGCACCGCGACGACCACCGCGCCGAACACGAACCACACCAGCAGCGACAGCATCTCGCCCGCGCGTGCGTCGAAGTCCATGCTGGACCTGCGTAGGGGCCGGACCACGACTCCCCCGAAGGCGAGTCCGCCGACGAACGCGGCGATGAAGCCGTTGCCCCCGAGCTGGATCGGCTGCGCCGTAGGTGAACAGCGCGAGGGCCAGCACCCCGGTGGCGCGGTACTTCGCGGCGTCCCAACCGCGCCGTCCGGCGAGCGCGAGGAGGAGGCCACCGCCGAACCCCGAGCCCAGCCCGACCAGCACGCCGATCACGAGGTCCGCCAGGGCTATCGCCGCCCCCGGTGCCACGGTGCCGTCGACCTCGCTCGTGGCGGCCGCGAGGAAGAACAACACGAACGGGGTGGCGATGCCGTCGTTCAGGCCGCTCTCCACCCCCAGCGCGCGACGGATCCGCCGGGGTACCTCGGGGTTGTCGGTGACGGCAGCGCCGAGCGCGGCGTCGGTGGGCGCGACCGCCGCGGCGATGACCGCTGCCATCATGGGCGGCAGGTCGGCGAAGACGAGCAGCGGCCGCCCCGATCCCGAGGGCGATGGTGAGCGGGAGGCCGACCATCAGGAGCCGAAGTGGGACACCGGCATCGACGGCGCAGCTCCCGGGGTCTCACGGCGGCGGCGTCGGAGAACAGCAGCAGGGCGAGGGTGACCTCCGCCAGCAGCAGCAGGGTGCTGCTGTGGATGCCGACGTGCACCACCGAGAGGGGCGGGTTGGCGACACACGAGACCGAGCGCCACGAACGCGATCGGCGCCGTGATGCTCAGCCGTTCCAGCCGCGCGGAGAACAGGCTCCACACGACCAGTCACGCCGAGACCACGACGAGCGGCTCGAGGTCGGGACTGTGCTCCATCTGCGCCCTCCAGCACCGGCGGAGCAGGACGGGCCTGCGGTCGCGCCCGGACAGGCACCGGACCCACGGACGATGCCGAGCCGCTCCGCTGCCCTGCGCAGTGTCCCCGGGTGACCCCGCGCGCCGCCTCACCCGTGGCGGGTGAGCGGGCGACCGGCGCACGATGCCGGATGCGGGCCTTCCGGCCCTGACGCAGCCAGCGCCCCCTCGGCTCATGCTGGGCGGTGAGAGGCACCCTCCGCGTCGGCCGGCTGTTCGGCGTGCAGGTCCAGGTGCACTGGAGCGTCCTGGTCATCTTCGGGCTGATCGCGTGGAGCCTGGCGACGTTCACGTTCCCCAGCCAGTACCCCGGTGCGCAACCCTGGGCCGACGCCGTGGCCGGGGTGGGCGCCGCCGTCGTGTTCCTGCTCGCCCTGCTCGTGCACGAGTCGAGCCATGCGCTGGTGGCCCGGCGCAACGGCATCACCGTCGACAGCATCACGTTGTGGCTGTTCGGTGGGGTCGCCCAGCTGCACGGCAAGGCCTCGAGCCCGTCGGTCGAGCTGCGGGTCGCCGGTGTCGGGCCGCTGGTCAGCCTGCTCATCGGCCTGGCGTTCGGCGTCGTCGCGTCGGCGCTCCGGGCCGCGGGGCTGTCCGGTCCGCTGGTCGGTGCGTGCGCCTGGCTGTACGGCATCAACGTGCTGCTGGCCGTGTTCAACGCGATCCCCGCCGCGCCCCTGGACGGCGGCCGGGTCCTGCGCGCGGCGCTGTGGCGGTGGCGCGGCGACCCGCTGTGGGCCACGGTCACCGCGGCCCGCGCCGGGCGGATGCTCGGCGTCGTCCTGCTCGTCCTCGGGCTGTGGGAGTTCCTGCGCACCGGCGGTCTGGCCGCGCTGTGGCTGGGGTTCATCGGCTGGTTCCTCGCGGGAGCCGCCACGGCCGAGGAGCAGCAGGCCCTGGTCGACGAGCGGCTCAGCCCGGTGCGGGTGGGTGACGTCATGACCCCGCACCCCGACACCGTGCCGGCGGACATCAGCGTGCAGCAGCTGATCGACGACTACCTCTTCCAGCGGCGGCACTCCACCTTCCCGGTGCTCGCCGGCGGCGAGCTGGTCGGGCTGGTGACCCTCCGGCGGGTCAAGGCCCTGCCGCCCGAGCGGCGGAGCTCGACGACCGTTCGCGCGATCGCCTCCCCACTGCACGAGGTGCCGGTCACGACGGCCGACACGCCGCTGCCGGAGCTCCTCCCGCACCTCAACGCCAGCGCGGACGGCCGCGCGCTGGTCCTCGAGGACCACCGCGTGGTGGGCGTGGTCTCTCCCAGCGACATCAGCCGCGCGATCGAGCACCGCTCCCTGGGCAGCCCACCGCTGCACCGGCGGCGCTAGCCCAGCGTCAGGCGGGCGTGATCAGCCCGTAGTGGCCGTCGTAGCGCCGGTAGAGCACCCGCGCCCGGGCCGTCCCGGCGTCGACGAAGAAGACGAACGGGTCGCCGCCGAGGTCGAGGTGGGTGACCGCCTGGTCCTCGGTCATCTCGGCCGCCGGCCCCGGGACGGCCGTCAGCGGGACCGCCTCCGCCTCCGGCAGGGAGCCGTCGGCGACCCGCAGCGCGTAGCCGCCCTCCGGCAGCCCGTAGACCAGGGCGTCCCCGCCGGTCGCGACGTCGGTGAACAGGTAGAAGTCGTGCCCGACGATCTCCATGTCGCTGACCGCCTGCTCGGGCGTGGCCGGCTCGAGGGCGAACGTCTTGCGCTTGATGACCATCCGGTCCTCGACGGGGCGTGGGAAGTACTCCGGCCGCGCCGCCGGCAGGTCGCCATGGCGCCACCCCGGCTCCCCGGGTACGGCGACCCGGTGGTGGCGGGTGCGCAACCGTTCCTCGAGCTGCGTCAGCTGCCGCCGCAGCCGCGCGTCGAGCATGTCCACGGCCTCCCACAGGCTCCCGGCGGCGACGTGGGCCCGCAGCGGGGTGCCGTTGACGTCCAGCGTCGCCTCACCCAGGGCGGGCCGCTGGCGGGCGGGGTCACCGACCAGCTCCATCACGACGTGGGCGTAGAGCACCGGCTGGTGGGAGTACGAGGCGACGTGACCGACCTTCTCGACGGCGTAGTCGCGGACGGCCTGCGGCACCTCACCCCCACGCACGGTCACCTGGACCTCGGGGGTCGGCCCGGTCGAGGGCCGCTTCCTGGTCATGACTGCTCGATCCGGGCGGTCGGCGGCACGGTCAGGCGGCGGGGCACCACCTCGTCAGCATCGCTCCTGGACATGGACCCACCTCTCTCGGACGCACGCTCGACGCTAGGGGCCCGCCGCACGGCCGGTGACGGGCCGATGGTCCCGCCACCGGGAGCGCGGCGCTCCCAGCGGGAGGAGGCGCGGAGCCGCCCGCCGCGGTGGTGCGACGCCGAGTCCCTCAGTCCTGCGATGCGTCCGGCAGGTCGAGGAGGTTCTCGCGTACGGCGTACATCGCCGCCTCCATCCGCGAGTGCAGCTGGAGCTTCTCCAGGATGTTGCGCACGTGGTTCTTCACGGTGTTCTCGGAGATGAACAGATCGGCGGCAATCGCCTTGTTGGCCATGCCCCGCGCCACCAGCTTGAGCACCTGCAGCTCTCGATCGGTCAGCTTCGGCACGAGGGCGGTCGGCACCTGCTCGTGCTTCTTGATCATCGTCGCGAACTCGGACAGCAGCGTGGAGGCCATCGACGGCGAGATCAGCGACTGCCCCGACTGCACCGCCCGCAGACCGTCGGCGATCTCCTCACCCGGCACGTCCTTGAGCAGGTAGCCGTTGGCACCGGCCCGGACCGCCTCGTACAGGTCGGACTCCTCGTCGGACATGGTCAGCATGACGATCTTGGTCGAGGGCACCAGCTCCTTGATCGCCATGCACGCCTCGATCCCGGACCGGCGCGGCATCCGCACGTCCATCAGGACCACGTCGGGCAGCAGCTCCTCGACCCGGCGGATCGCCTCGGACCCGTCACCGGCCTCGCCGACGACGTCGATGTCGTCCTCCTGGCCGAGCACGAACTGCAGGCCGCGGCGGTAGAGGACGTGGTCGTCGGCCACCAGCACCCGGATGGGCTCGGCCGTCACGGCACCGGAGCCGTCGAGGGTTCCTCGGGTGGCGGTCCCGGTCCCGGAGGAGGAGCTGCTCCGAAGACTCACCGGCTCATCATGGCACGCGGAGCGGCGCTCACCCCGGCGCCACGACGGGACCGCGCCGGCGGGCGTCAGGCCGGGAGGACGGGGTTGGCGTCGCTGGCGGCGGGGTCACCGGGGCGCAGACCGGGCAGCCAGGCCGCGAGGTCGCCCTGCTGGGCCGGGTTGTCGGGCTGCTGCACGGTGAGCCCGTCGGCGAACCAGATGACGGTCATGACCTCGCGCGTCGTCCCCGACGCGTTGGGCAGGGCCTTGTGCACCGTCCAGCCGTTGTGGAAGCTGGCGTCCCCGGCGCGCATCGCCACCGGCTCGGCCAGCGGGTACGGGCCGTCGGCGAGCAGCCGGGCGAAGTGCTCCTCGGAGGCGTCGGAGATGTGCACGTCGCTCAGGGCTCCGGCGGCCTGGCTCCCGCTGGCGAAGCAGAGCCCACCCATCGCCGGGGTGATGTCCACCAGCGGCATCCACATCGTGAGGCACCGCCGACCGTCCAGGGGCCAGTACATCGCGTCCTGGTGCCAGGGCGTGTAGCCACCGCCGGGCTCCTTGAACAGCGCCTGGTCGTGGTAGAGCCGCACCCGCTCCACCCCCAGCAGGGCGGCGGCCACACCGGCGAACCGTGCGGCGAGCACGAACCGGGCCACGTCCTCGTCCTTGCGCCAGAGGTTGCACACCTGCAGGAACGCCCTGCCGTAGGTGTCCCGGTCCTCCAACCTCCGCGTCTCCTGGCTGAGCCGCATCGTCGCCGAGCGGATCACCGGGCGGAACGCACCGGCCTCGCTCGCGCTGGCCACACCCCGCAGGAGCACGTGGCCGTCCCGCCGGAACCCGGTCACGTCCTCCTCGGCCACGGGGTACGGGTGGGACAGGCTGGGCATCGCCAGCTCGGTCATGGGTCTTCCTCTCTCACGGTCGGGGACGAATCCAGCCGGCACACCACACCAGCCCCACCCGGCGGACACCCGGAACGATCTGGGCAGGGTGGTACGCCTTGGTACGTTTCCCCGGTGACCCCCACCTCCCTGGTCGCGGCCCGCAGGGGGCCCGCCGGCCGGCTCGGCGACGTGCGGCTGGCCGGCCGGATCGACGGCGGCCGGGGCGTCCCGCCCGGTCCCCCGCGTCGGTATCCCTCCTTCGCCCTGACCTACGTGACGGCGGGTTCGGGGCGCTACCGCGAGGCCGGTCGGGACCTGCCGCTGTCCGCGGGCAGCCTGGTCCACGTGTTCCCCGGCCGCCCGCACTGGTACGGCGTCAGCGGCCCGGGCGGATGGGACGAGGTCTACCTCGTGTTCGAGGGGCCGCTCTTCGAGCTGGCCGCCCGGTCGGGCGTGCTCGACCCCCGGCAGCCGGTGCGGACGCTGCTGCCGGTGCCGTACTGGCTGCACCGGCTGGACGACTTCCGCACCCGTCGCCCGCCCCGCACGGCCGCGGCCCGCGATGCCGAGGCCTGCGACCTCCTGCGGCTGCTCACCGAGATCCACGGGGCGAGCCGGCCGGGCCACGGAGCTCTTGACGGCGGCCGGGGCGAGGACTGGTTCCTGCGCTCCCAGGACCTGCTGGAGGCCGAGCTCGACCAGCCGCTGCGCCCGGAGCGCGTCGCCGAGGCCGTGGGCATGCCGTACGAGACCTGGCGGCGACGCTTCCGCCAGAGGGCCGGGTGCGCCCCCGCTCGCCACCGGCTGCTGCGCCGCGTCGACGCCGCCACCGAGCTGCTCATCCACACCTCGCTGAGCACCCGGGAGATCGCGGCGACGCTCGGCTTCAGCGACGAGCGGCACCTCATCCGCCACTTCCGGGCGGTCACCGGCGCCACGCCGCGCGCCTTCCGCGACGCCGGACGGTGATGCCCCGATCAGCCGCGGTCGGTCGCGTCCGGCTGACGTCGCGAGAGTGACGGTGCACAGTGGCTGGATGAGCGCTCGCCCGGAGCTGTACACCGAAGCCCTCGAACGCGCGTGGCGGCACACCCGCGACTGGCTGGCCGACGTGCCCAGCCGGAAGGTCCCGCCACGCGCGACCGCCGACGACCTCGCTGACGTCCTCGGCGGACCGCTCCCGGACCAGCCGACCGACCCCGCCGACGTCGTCGACCTGCTGGCCGCCGGCGTCGAGCCGGGCCTGATGGCGATGCCCTCGGGCCGGTTCTTCGGCTGGGTGATCGGCGGCACGCTGCCCGCAGCGCTGGGCGCCGACTGGCTCACCGGCGCGTGGGACCAGAACGCCGGGATGCGTTACGCCACACCGGGCGTGGTGGCTGCCGAGGAGGCGGCAGCCGGGTGGCTGCTCGACCTGCTGGGGTTACCACCAGGATCCGCCGTCGGCTTCACCACGGGGGCGACGATGGCCAGCTTCACCGGCCTGGCGGCGGCCCGACAGCACGTGCTGGCCCGCGCCGGCTGGGACGTCGAGCGGCTCGGGCTGGCCGGCGGCCCGAAGGTCACCGTCCTGGTCGGCGCCGAGCGCCACGACAGCGTCGACCTCGCGCTTCGCTACCTCGGCCTCGGCGCACCCACGCCGGTCGCCGCGGACGACCAGGGACGCGTCGTACCGGCCGCGCTCGCCGACGCCCTGGCGGCCGCCGAGGGACCGACGATCGTGGTGCTGCAGGCGGGCAACCTGCACTCCGGCGCCTACGACCCGTTCGACGAGTGCATCTCGCGCGCGCACGACCACGGGGCCTGGGTGCACGTGGACGGAGCCTTCGGCCTGTGGGCCGCGGCCTCGCCGGCGCTGAGGCACCTCGTCGCCGGCGTCGCCGGCGCCGACTCGTGGGCCACCGACGCCCACAAGACCCTGAACGTGCCGTACGACTGCGGCGTCTGCGTGGTCGCCGATCCCCAGCCGCTGCAGGCCGCCATGAGCGTGCGGACCAGCTACCTCGTCCGCGCCTCCGACGTGCCCGACCCCTTCGACAAGGTCCCCGAGCTGTCGCGACGGGCACGAGGGGTGCCGGTCTGGGCGGCGTTGCGATCGCTCGGGCGCACCGGTGTCGCAGACCTGGTGGAGGGGCTCGCCGCGCACGCCCGGGCCATCGCTGACGGCGTCGCCGCCGTCCCGGGCGCCGAGGTGCTCAACGACGTGGTGTTCACCCAGGTGTGCGTCTCCTTCGGCGACGACGCCCGGACCCGGGCGGTCACCGCGCGGCTGCTCGCCGACGGCACGGCCTGGATGTCCGGGTCCCGGTGGCGCGGGCGCGACGTCCTGCGGGTCTCGGTGAGCAACTGGTCGACCGGTCAGGACGACGTCGACGCGTCGGTCGACGCCGTACGCCGGGCCGCCCTCGCGGGCTGACCGGCCGGCCCGCGGGGCGGTGCGCCCGTCGGGGCGCGGGTGGTTGTCGCGCGCCGAGCCCGGGTGTGGACTGGGTTGCCGGGGGCCACGGGACGAGGAGGCGACGCGGCCATGGCGGAAGGCACCCGCGGTTACGTGCTCCGCGCGGACCCGGCCGAGCTGGAGCGGCTCAACGTGCAGTCGACCTACTACCGCCCGGCCACCGAGGACGCGCTGCGCCGCGGCGGCCTCGGGCCCGGGATGCGCGTGCTCGACCTCGGCTGCGGCAACGGCGGCGTCACGTTCGTGGCCGCGGAGCTCGTCGGCCCGGACGGCAGCGTGCACGGCGTCGACGCCGCACCGGAGCCGCTGGCCCAGGCCACCAGCGCCGCTGCCCGTGGCCGGCTCACCACGGTGACGTTCGAGCAGGCCGACCTCCGCACCTACGAGCCCGCACAGAGCGTCGACGCGCTCATCGGCCGGCTGGTGCTGATGCACCTGCCCGAACCTGCCGTGGTCGTCCGCCGGCTGGCGGAGAAGGTGACGCCAGGCGGCCTCGTCCTCTTCCAGGACTTCGCCATGACCGCGGCCCGACAGCAGCCGGAGACCGAGGTGTTCCGCGTGACGCTGGCCCGGGTGCTCCAGGCGTTCACCGCCGCCGGGTTTCCCACCGAGATGGGCTACGGGCTGGGCCGGGTGCTGCGGGCGGCGGGGCTGCCGCAGCCGCAGATGTCGGTGGCGGCGCGGTGGGAGGAGGGACCCGACGCCATGGCCTACCGGATCCTCGCGGAGGTGACCCGCACCCTGCTGCCCCTGATGACCCGTCTCGGCGTGGCCACGGCCGGCGAGGTCGACATCGACACGCTGGAGACCCGCCTGCGCCGCGCCGCGGCCGAGGCGGGCAGCGGGGTGGGCGCACCGCTGCTCGTGACCGCGTGGACCCGCCGGGCCCCCTGAGGCCCAGCCTCTGTACGGCGTCCGGCGGTGGTGGGATCCTCGGCCGCAGGAGCCTTTCGAGGGAGTGGCCATGGCACGGGTCCGCGCCGGACGACACACCGCCGCCCTGGACGACGTCGACGGCGAGGTGGTCGTCTTCCTCATCGGGATGCGCGTCAACCGGCCGTGGAAGGTGGCCCGGTGGTGGCCGGTCTTCTCCGCGATGCCACGGATGCTGCGCTACCTCGAGCAGCACCCGGAGAAGGGGCTGCTGGCCTACCACCAGGCGTTCCTGCCGTCGCCGATCGTGGTGCAGTACTGGCGGTCGTTCGCCGACCTGGAGCGATTCGCCCGCGACCGTGACGACCCGCACCTCGAGCCGTGGCGGGCGTTCAACCGGCGGGTCGGCGACTCCGGTGACGTCGGCATCTGGCACGAGACCTACCGCGTGCACACCGGCGACGTCGAGACCATCTACGGCAACATGCCGCCCCACGGGCTCGCCGCCGCGGTCGGCATGGTGCCGATCCGTCGCGGCCGCGACTCCGCCGCAGCCCGCATCGGCGACCGGGACGACGACCTGCCGGCGCTGCCGCCGTACTGATCGGCCGCGACGGTGGCCTACCCAACCCGCCTCCGGCCGGGGACACTCGGACCATGACTGACATGACAGGACCAGCAGCCGAGGCAGAGCCCGCAGCACCGGCGCCGGTCGCTGGACGGGTCGTGGTGGGCGTGGACGGCTCGGACGGCTCGCTCGCCGCGCTGAGGTGGGCGATGACCGAGGCCCGGCTGCGTGGCACGAGCGTGCTCGCCGTCATCGCCTGGACCCACCACGCCAGCTGGGGCCGCGCCGGCAGGGTCCACATGACCCCGCCACCGTCGGCGGTCCTGCCGGGCGCGAACCCCACCGGCCAGCGCCCCCCTCCCCGCTTCGAGCCCAGTGACGAGGCGGACGAGGCCGGCGCAGTGGAGGGCGTGCTGGACTCGTCCGTCGTCCGTGCCATCCAGGAGCTCGACGAGCAGGGCCGGCAGCACCACGTGCAGATCATCCGCCAGGCCGTCGAGGGCCACCCCGCGGAGGTGCTGCTCGGCGCGGCCACGCCGGCGGACCTGCTGGTCGTGGGGTACCGCGGCCACGGCGGGTTCATCGGCGGCCTGCTCGGCTCGGTCAGCCGTCACATCGTCACCCACGCACGCTGCCCGGTGGTCGTCGTGCCCGCCCCGCACCACGACGATGCCCACGAGGAACCCACGTAGCGCGCGACCGGGGCGGTATCGCCCGGCCGCCGAGCCGGGGTCAGGTGACGTCCAGCTCCTGGTACATGCGGTTGGCGTAGTGGTTCGTCAGGTTGCACACCAGCTCGTACCGGCCCCGAGGCAGGGTCAGCGTCGTCCACCCGACGGCACCGGACGCGATCCCGTCCCCGGCCCCGGCGGCGCACGACCTCGACGCCTCGCCCAGGCTTCCGGTCTCGTCGACCTTCCCGTCCGGGCCGGGCACCCGCTGGCCGGCCGAGGCGCCGCCCTCCAGCGGGAGCACCACCAGCTCGTGGGTGCGCCAGCCCAGGTTGGAGGCGACCAGGCTGACCCGACCGACGGGCACCGACACCGGCTGCGCGCGCAGCATCATCGGCGCGCCCAGCGGAGCAGTGCCACCGCTCACCCGGGTCATGCCCATGTCGGCCAGGATCACCCTGACCACTGAGCCGGGCAGGGCCGCCGGGGCCGCGCACGCCGCCGAACGGTAGTGGTAGCCGGTGCCGCCGCCCATCATCCCCGCGCCACCCCGTCCGCTGGACGGACCGCGTCCCATCGGGCCGCGCGCAGGGCCGCCGGGTGAGCTGCAGCCGGTCAGCAGGGCGGCCATGACAAGGCCCGCCACGACGACGTACCGGCGAGTCCTGCGGGGCCTGGTCACCTCGACAGTGCATCGCTTCGCGCGCTGGCGCGGTGGGGCTGAAGGTCCCGCGCCGTCGCCCGTACCGGGGACCGGGAATGCCGGTGCTGCTCGAGGGGTTGGCAGGCTATACCCCCCAGGGGTATAAACGGATGAACCGACCAAGGAGGAGCCCATGTCGACCCAGCGCAGCAACGCCCACGCCGCACACGCACCCGCGACCGGGCGGCCCGGGACTCACCCGCAGCGCGATCGCGGCGACGCTGCACTGCCTGACCGGGTGCGCCATCGGTGAGGTGCTCGGGATGGCCCTGGCCACGTGGTGGGGCTGGGGCAACACGTCGTCGATCGTCCTGTCGATCGCGCTGGCGTTCCTCTTCGGCTACTCCCTGGCGATGCGGCCGGTGCTGGCCACCGGGGTGGGCCTGCGGACCGCGCTCGGTGTGGCCCTGGCCGCCGACACCGTCTCGATCGCGGTGATGGAGCTGGTCGACAACGCGTTCATCCTGGCCGTCCCCGGAGCCCTGGACGCCGGGCTGACCGACGCGCTGTTCTGGGGCTCGCTGGTGGCCTCCCTCGCGGTGGCGTTCGTGCTCACCGTGCCGGTCAACCGGGCCCTCATCGCCCGCGGGAAGGGCCACGCGGTGGCGCACGCCTACCACCACTGAGGATGAGGCGGGCCGCGCGGCGGGGGGCCACGGCGTGGCGCGGTGGGCCGCGGCGCGGCACTCTGGGGGCAGGAGGCGAGCGGACATGGGCTGGTACGGAGAGCAGGTGCTCCCGCGGGTCATCGACGTGGCCTGCGGGATGACGTTGGCGGTGCCGCTGCGACAACGGGTCTGCGAGCACCTCCACGGACGCGTGCTCGAGCTGGGGTTCGGGTCGGGTCTCAACGTCCCGTACTACCCGGCCGCGGTCACCGCGGTCGATGCGGTCGAGCCCTCCGACGTCGCCTGGAAGCTCGCCGGCAAGCGCCTCGCGGCGAGCAGCGTGCCGGTGCGACGGTCGGCACTGGACGGGGAGTTCCTGCCGTACGCCGACCACGGCTTCGACACCGCCCTGTCCACCTGGACGCTGTGCACGATCCCCCACCCGGCCGCGGCGCTGCGGGAGGTACGGCGCGTCCTGCGCCCGGGCGGCACGCTGCACTTCGTCGAGCACGGCCTGGCACCCGACGAGGACGTGCGGCGTTGGCAGCACCGCCTGGAGCCGGTGCAGAAGCGGCTGTTCGGTGGGTGCCACCTGACCCGGTCCGTCGTGGACCTGCTCACGGACGCGGGCTTCACCGTCACCGAGGTCGACGTCTTCTACGAGAAGGGCGCACCC
Organism: uncultured Actinomycetota bacterium; assembly: GCA_963828995.1. Taxonomy (GTDB): domain Bacteria; phylum Actinomycetota; class Actinomycetes; order Actinomycetales; family Dermatophilaceae; genus CAVRTM01. Next base: position 408,587 of record CAWHHB010000014.1, on the reverse strand, counting down.
AAGGCCCTGGCCGCCGACTCCCTCGGCACCGCGGTCTCGGGCTGACCCGGTCGGGCGACCCCGCTGTGGAGGCTAACCGTGGCTCGTGCGGTAGAGCACGTAGGCGACCACCACCGTCACGATCGCGGCCAGCACCGCCGACGCGATCTTGACTGCGCTGTAAGGCCGTTCGCCGATCACCTTGCCGGTGTTGGCGTTCACGTAGACGTGGAACGTCCTCCCTGCCGCCACGTAGGTCGCGATCCACAGCGGCAGCAGGAGCAGCCGGAACAGCACGTCACGGTCGCGGATGTCCATGCTGCTGACGCGCTGTTCGTCGCCGCCGATGTCATCGCCGGCAGTCGCTCTCGATCGCGTCTGCCATGTCGCGCTTCGCGGCGGCGAAGCCCTCCGCCGCGTCCACGTCGTACCGCGGCGCGTCGAACCCGGCCAGGAGCTCCGGCTGGTAGCCGCCGGCGGCAGCGGCCGACCACGGCCCCAGCTTCGCCAGCAGGTCCGCGGCCGGCGTCACCACCCCGGGAGCCAGCACGTCGACGAAGTCGCGCGCGACCCGGCCGGAGGCGTGCGACCAGCGGGTGTGCTGCACCTCCCGCGTGCGGGTGACGGTCTCGCCGTTCTCCTGCGTGGTGTAGGTCTCGGTCGTGAAGTAGTGGTCGCCCCGCTGACCGGTGTAGTCGGTGACGGTGCGGTCGTCGAACCCCCAGTGCGGCAGGTAGGTCCCGCGCATCGAGTCGGGCGTGGCGACCTTCTTCAGGGCCGAGGGGGCGAACCACCGCGAGGACGTCCAGGCACGGAAGCCCGCGGCCGCCCGCTCGCGGTCGACCACGAACGGCACCACCCCGTCGGGGCCCTTGAGCCGGCCGTCCAGGTCGTCGCTGACCACGAGCGGTCCACGGCACGAGGGGCAGCGGCCGGCGAGCGCCGTCGTCTGCTGGGTGCCGCCGCAGTTGCGGCAGGTCGGGGCGAACGCGGGCAGCTGCGCCACCGGGGTGTGCACCTGACCGGCGTAGGCGGCGTAGTCGTGCTTGGGGCTGCCCCCCTCGGGTGCGGTGATCTCCAGGCGCGCCCGGCAGTACGGGCAGGCCAGACCGGCCGTTCCGGGGGCGAACTCCAGTGCGGCTCCACAGGATGGGCAGGCGTACTGGTGCTGCCCCAGGGCGGTCATGCGGGCATCGGCGGCGGGGTCGCACCGGGAGCGGCCTCGAGCTCGGGCACCTCCCCCAGCCTGACCCAGTCGCTCATCCCCGCCCGCCACACCAGGCTGTCGTTCGTCGCCGTGCCGGCCGTCACCCGCGCCTTGACCTCGGCCGGGGCCAGCGGGCCGACCTGCTGACCATCCACGCCCAGGTACCACTGGGTGCTCCCCGGCAGCGGTGGCGGCGCGGTCGGTGCCGCGGTGGGCGTGGCCCCCGGTGCCAGGGCCTGGGCCAGCTGGGCGCCGAGCCCCGCGCCCACACCCACGCCCACACCGGCGCCGGCCAGGCCGCCGGGGTTCGACGCCGCCTCGGTGATGGCCGTCGCCGCCTGGTACCTGGTGAAGCGGTCCAGGTCGCCCAGGACACCCATCTGCGTCCGGGTGTCCATGGCCGCCTCCACCTCCGGCGGCAACGACACGTTCTCGATGACGAAGCGCGGCAGCTCCAGGCCGAGGTGCTTGAGGTCCTCGCTGATGATGACGGCGAGCCGGTCGGCGATCTCGTTCTGGTGCGCGGCCAGGTCCAGCACGGCCACCCCGGAGGTCGCCAGGGCGGTCACCACCCGGGTGACCACCGACTGGCGGATGAACTCGTCGACCTCGTCGGTGGTGAACGCCGGGTCGGTGCCGACCAGCTCGCGCAGCAGCACCGCCGGGTCCGACGCCCGGAAGGCGTAGGTGCCGAACGCCCGGACCCGCACCATCCCGAACTCCGGGTCGCGCATCATCGCCGGGTTCTGGGTGCCCCACTTCTGGTCGGTGAACTGCCGGGTGGACACGAAGTAGACCTCGGCCTTGAACGGGCTCTCGAACCCGTACTTCCAGCCCTTCAGCGTCGACAGGACCGGCAGGTTCTTCGTCTCCAGCGTGTGGGTGCCGGGGGCGAAGACGTCGGCGATCGTGCCCTCGTTGACGAACACCGCCACCTGGCTCTCGCGCACCACCAGCGTGGCGTTCATCTTGATCTCGTTCTCGTGCCGCGGGAACCGCCACACGATCGTGTCCCGGGTGTCGTCGGTCCACTCGATGATGTCGATCAGCTCGCCACGCAGCCTGTCGATGAACCCCACAGTGCTGTACTCCCCCGGTCAGGTGCCCGGCGCGCGGTCGCGCCGATGGCTCGACGCATGCTAGATGGCCACCGCTGGACGGCGGGCGGTCTCGGGACAAGTCCCTCAGCCGGGGCCGGTGAGGACCCACGTCGTCGGCCGGCCGGGGTCGGGGTCGTAGCGGCAGGCCGTGCCGGTGCTGACCGTGTCACGGAGCAGCCGTCCCGATGGCGGGTCGACGGCGGCGATCCGGTCGATCGCGGTGGCGATGGCCTTGCGGACGGCGACGCGTGCCCGCTCGCTCGTCGAGGCCGCGACCCGCCGCCGGCCGGCCAGACCGGTGGCGGTGCGCAGCTGGTCGAGCAGGGCGTCCCGTTCCTCCCCCAGCCTCGCGACGCGCCCCGTGTCGGACCAGGTCCGCGCCTCGTCGAGGTCCTCGTCGATCTCGGTGAGCCGACGGCGGTAGGACTCCAGCGCCTGCCGGTCGAGCACCTCACCGGTGCCCCCCTCGACCAGCCCGGCTCCGGGGTGCCCGGCGACCGCGTCGGACAGGTCACGGGCCGCGATGTCGACGCCGGGCCGCTGGAGGACCAGGCGCAGGTAGTGCAGCCCCCTCATGTCGCGCAGGGTGGTGACCGCCCCGTCGGGGCCGACCCACCAGATGCCGTCGGCACCGGGGCGCAGGTGCACCACGCCCGGTCGGCCGAGGGGCCGGCCGAGGGCGGCGAGCCGCCGCGACCACCAGGTCGCGCCCATGCGCTCGTACGCCGCGGCGGCCCGCGCGGCCCACCGCCGGGCGTCCTCCTCGCGGCCGAGCAGCTCGCACGCCCGTGCGAGGTAGTCGTCCACGACGCCGGCGAACGCGACCCCGCCACCGTTGACCACCGCCCGGCCGGCGTACGGCTCGAGCAGGAGCACGGCCCGCTCGGCCAGCTCCTCGGCGCCGGTCGCGACGGCGGTCTCGGTCAGGGACACCATCGTCAGCGCCCAGTCCACGTCGCGGGCGACGCCCCCGAAGTCGGCACCGGCCAGCTGGTGCAGCAGGACGCGGGCCCGATCCGGCTCACCCGCCGCGACCCACAAGGCGGCGGCCTCCGCCGCGACCGAGGTGACCGCCTCGTGGACGCCGAACGCCTCGTACGCCGCGGCCTCACGGGCGAGCGTGGCGGCGTCTGCCCGCTGCCGGGCGATCCCGGCGGCCAAGGTGCGCTCGATCGCGTAGGTGTCGACCTCGCCGGCCTCCGTCCCCTCCGCCACCGCCTCACGCAGGGCCAGCTCGGCGGCCTCGAGGTCGCCGACGAGCAACGCGTACATCCCGCGGCGGGAGGCCGCGAAGAACCGTACCCGCGAGGACCCGGACTCCTCGGCGAGCACGTCCAGCGCCCGCAGCTGGCGCCGGGTCGTCGGTGCGTCCAGGCACTCCAGCGCGGTGGTCAGCCGCCACAGATGCGCCGACATCCGCGCCTCCACGTCGGTGACGTGGGCGACCGTGTCCTCCAGCCGTGCGGTGATGCGCAGCCGCTCGTCGAGGTCGTCCGGGCCCCAGTGGACGAGCAGCTGCGCGTCGAGAGCCTGCGCGAGCAGCGACGGGTCCCCGCGCGCCTCGGCCTCGGCCAGGGCCTCCGCGGCGAACTGCACGGCCCGCGCCGGGTCGCCGCCGTACGCCCAGGCGCGGGCGATCGCGACCGCCAACCTGGCCCGCTGCTCGCCCCGCGCGAGCGTGTAGGCCTCGTGCAGGAATGCCGGCACGCGGCCGGGGAACGTGCCGAACGTCTGCGTCGCGGCCAGGCCCAGCGCGGCTGCGGCCATGGCCTCGACGTCGCCCGCGGCACGCGCCGCGTCGTAGGCGCGGACGTGGTCGGCACGAGCGGCACCGGCCGCCGCGTCGGCCGGCCGCAGCGAGTCACCGACGGTGCCGCTCACGCCTCGATTGTAGAGGTGGGGTGCGGGTCAGGGCCGGGTCATCGTGACCGCGGCAGCGTGCTCCGCGACCCGCGCGGTGTCCCAGTCGCCGGTGCAGTAGACCGAGAGCCGGGTGATGCCCTCGTCGCCGGTGTCGGCGCGGAACAGCTCGCGGCAGTACCAGTGCTCACCGTCCGCGTCCCACACCTCCTCCACCTCGAGCACGAACCCGGTCGGTGTCGGGTCGAACCGGCTGCGGGGAACGCGTCCGGGGGCGGGGTGACCGTGACGGCGCAGCGCGACCACCGCCTCGACCCCCTCGGCCTGCAGCCTCCACCTCGGCATCGTGAAGTCGCAGAAGACGTCCGGGGCGAACAGCCGCTCCGGGGCCTCTCCGGTCTCCAGGAAGGCGACGAACGTGTCCGCCAGCCTCCGCACCGTCCCGGTCGTCGTCGCGGTCGTGGTCATGACGTCGCCTGCGCCCCCGCCGAGGCGGCCAGGTTCGCGCCCACCACCGCCATCGTCGCCTGCAGCGCCTCGGTGGGGCTGAACTCGACCACCTCGGTCCCGGCGTACGGGTGGGGCAGGTGACCGGGCGTCATGACGTAGGCGTCGCCTGCCGTGAAGGTCTCCTCCCGGTCGGCGTAGCGCACCTCCAGCCGGCCCGAGACCACGATGCCCCAGTGCGGGCACTGGCAGCGGTCGTCCGGCAGGCCCTGGAACAACGGCCCGGGGTCGGTGTCGGTGTGGAACGTCTCGAAGGACACGGTGTAGCCGTCCAGCTCGACGTACCGGCCGGTGACCTCCGGCTCCTCGAGCAGGATCGGTGCTTCTTCCTTGCGTGTGTGCGACATCGCTCTCTCCTCGGCGGTGTGGGAACAGGAACACCCCCAAGGCGTGACGAGGCCGTTCACACCGTGACGTCCACCGTCACCTCACCCGTGACACGCCCCCGGTCGCGGCACGGCTCGACCCGCAGGTTCGCGAGCGCCCTGACGCCCCGGCGCGGGACGGGGCACCATGGGGGCATGACGAACTCGCTGCACCTGTCGGACCTGCTGCCCGGCCCCGGGGTCAAGGCGCCCGCGAACCTCGACACGGTCACCCTCGACCACGTGAGCGAGGCGCTGACGGTCCTGCGGACGATCCTTCCGCTGGACAGCCGTGACTTCTCCGCCGACCCCCTTGACGCCGTGCTGTACGGCGTGCTGGTGGGGTGGGGCTGCGAGGAACACCCCGCGGGCGGACGGCACGACGAGGAGTGCGGCGGCGACGGTGCCTTCGACGAGGTGGCGGACACCTTCGGCTGGTCGGCCGCCCAGCGCGAGCGGATCCGGCAGTACCGGGCCGCCGTACGCGCCATGACCGGCGACTGAGGCGTCACCCCGTCGGCAGCGCCTTCTCCACCTGCGCGTCGTACACGTCGGTGGCGTTGGCGGTCGAGCGACGCGGCATGAGCAGCAGCGCCACGAACGCCACGACGCAGCAGCCGATGATGTACCAGCTGATCCCGGTGCTCGAGCCGGTGTTCTTGAGGATGGCGGCGGCGATCAGCGGCGCCGGTCCGCCGGCGATCACCGAGGCCAGCTGGTAGCCGATCCCCGCACCGCTGTAGCGGATGTTGGTGCCGAAGCTCTCGGCGATGAGGGCCGCCTGCGGGCCGTACTGCATGTCGTGGAAGACCAGTGACAGCACGATCGCGAGCAGCACCAGGCCGTACTGGCGGGTGTTGAGCAGCCCGAAGTACGGGAAGGCGAACACGGCGGTGGCCACGATCCCGGCGCCGTACAGCAGGCGCCGGCCGACGATGTCGGAGAGGTAGCCGAAGAACGGCACGCTGACCAGACCGACAGCCGCAGCGATCAGGGTGGCGTTGAGGAGCGAGTCGCGTGGGAGGGAGAGCTTCTCGGTGCCGTAGGTGAGGACGAAGGTGATGAACAGGTAGAACGGCGCCTGCTCGGAGAGACGCACGAAGGCCGACGTGAGGATCTCCCGCGGCTGGCGCTTGATCACCTCGACGACCGGGCGGCGCACCACCGCGTTGTCGCGCTTGAGGGCGGTGAACGACGGGCTCTCCATCACCCGCAGCCGGACGTACAACCCGATGCCCACCAGCACGATGCTGGCCAGGAAGGGAATCCGCCAGCCCCAACGCTCGAAGTCGGGGCCGGTCGCGGCGCTCATCACCTTGAACAGCCCGGTCGAGAGCAACAGCCCCAGCGGTACGCCGAGCTGTGGCCAGGACGCCATCAGGCCGCGACGGTTCTGGGCGCCCCACTCCATCGACATCAGCACCGAGCCGCCCCACTCGCCGCCGACGCCGATCCCCTGCACGATGCGCAGCAGCGTCAGGAGGATCGGCGCGAGGATCCCCAGGGTGTCGAACCCGGGCAGGCAGCCGATGAGGAACGTCGCCGTCCCCATCAGCACGAGCGTGGTGACGAGTGTGGCCTTGCGACCGACCCGGTCGCCGTAGTGGCCGAAGATCGCCGCGCCGACCGGTCGAGCGGCGAATCCCACGAACAGCGTGGCGAACGAGGCCAGCACGCCGGCGTACTGCGACTGGCCGGGGAAGAACAGCTTGGGGAAGACCAGGGCGGCCGCCGTGCCGTAGAGGAAGAAGTCGTACCACTCGATGGTCGTGCCCACCGTGCTGGCGACCACGGCCCGCCGTCGGTGACCACGCAGCTCCGACGAGGTACCACCGTGGGTTGCTGGCATGGACATCACGCACCTCCTGGTGTTGCGGTCACCGACCGTTGCTGCCACGCGCAGGGGGCCACGTCCGTGTCGCGGTCGCGGCCAGGGGTGCCCCCGGTCCCTGTGGTGACGCCTCAGCCTGCCTCCGCTTCGGGTGGGCGGCAACCGCAAGCGGCCGGTGCATCTTGCCGCGGGCGTGGCTAGCGTGGGGAGATGGACACCGAGGTGCTGGTGGTGGGAGGGGGTCCCGTCGGCCTGACCGCCGCGCACGAGCTGCGTCGCCGGGCCGTCGACGTCATCGTGCTCGACCGCCGCGAGGAACCCGCGCCGTTCGCCAAGGCCGTGGGCATCCAGCCCCGCACCGTCGAGCTGTGGGACGGCGCCGGTATCGCCCGTGACGCGCTGGACGCCGCGGCCACGCTGCGTGGCGCGATCGTCTACGTCAACGGTGAGCAGGTCTCCCGGATCGAGCTGCGGCTGCCCGACGAGGTCCCCTACCGCTTCCTGGCGCTGCCGCAGTACGAGACCGAGCGGGTCCTGGCTGAGGCGCTGTCCACCTTCGGGACACACGTGCAGCGCGGCGTCGAGCTGGTCGGCTTCGACCAGGACGACGCGGCCGTGACCGCGACCGTGCGTGACCTCGACGGCGAGCGCACGATCACCGCGCGCTACCTCGTGGGCTGCGACGGCGCCCACAGCCTGGTCCGCTCCCGGCTCGGGCTGTCCTTCGAGGGTGGCGCGATCGCCAACGAGTTCATGCTGGCCGATGTCGAGCTCGACTGGGACCTGCCGACCGGCTACAGCATCCGGGCCACCCGCCGGGGCGGCGACGGCCCCGACGACCTGCTGGTGTGCATCCCTCTCCCGGGACGTGGTCGCTACCGCGTCTCGATGCTCGCACCGGCCGAGCTGTCCACCGGGGACGTCCCCGCCGACCGCGTCCAGCACGGGCTGGAGGGCGGCCGGGCCCCACAGCTGCGGGACGTCCAGGCCGTGCTCGACCGGCTCGCCCCCCAGCGCACGACCGCGTCCCACCTGCGGTGGTCGTCGGTGTTCCGGATCAGCCACCGCCTGGTGGACCGGTACGGCGTCGGCCGGGTCTTCGTGGCCGGCGATGCCGCGCACATCCACCCACCCACGGGTGCGCAGGGCATGAACACGGGCATCCAGGACGCCTTCAACCTCGCCTGGAAGCTCGAGCTGGCGGTGCGCGACGTGGCCGCCGAGGGCCTGCTGGACAGCTACCACGCCGAACGGCACCCGGTCGGCGAGGAGGTCGTCGGCCGCACCGTGCGAGCCGCCCGGTCGGGCCTCGCCGCGGGCGACACCGACGACCTGGGCACGGCCCTCGCCCGGGAGGCCCAGCTGCTGGTCGGCTACCCGGACAGCCCCCTCGTCGGCGAGGACGTCGGCGACGGCGCCCTGGACGGCACCGCCCCCGCACCTGGCCAACGGGCGCCGGACGCCACGGGGCTGCGCCAGGACGGCGTCAGCTACCCGATCCGGCTGCACGAGCTGTTGCGCCATGGCGGCCACACCCTGCTGCTCTGGGCCGGCGACGTCCACGCGGTCGAGGCGCAACGCCGGCTGTGCGACCAGGTCAGCGGCGAGCTGCACGAGCGGGTGCACTGCCACCTCGTCGTGGCCGCCGAGGTCGCTCTCGCCGACACGGCCGGCCCCGTCCTGCGCGACGGCAGCCACCGGTTTGCCAGCGCCTACGGCACGACGGGCACCGACGTGGCGGCGTACCTCGTCCGCCCGGACGGCTACGTCGGGTACCGCTCCGACCGTCCCGCCGCGGCCGCCATCCTCAGCCACCTCCGCCGCACGCTGCGCTGGTAAGCCCTCACGGCCGCTCAGCCGGGGCAGCACCTCGCCGGGCGGGCGTCATCGTCGGTGGTCCAGTGGCCGACGAGGTCACACCTCGGCAGGTGGCGGGCCGAGGATGGTGAGCCCGTGGTGTGACGCCGCCTCGGCCATGGCGTCGGGTGTCATGGCCCAGCCCTCGGGCCGGGGCAGGGACAGGTCGCGCCCCGCCTCGCGGAAGAAGCCCTCGGCCCCCGCCGGGGTGCAGATGGTCAGCATGTCGACCCGCTCGGAGGTGAGGCGGTAGGCGTGGGGCACGTTGCGGGGCAGGAAGATCGAGCCGCCCGCACCCACCACGTGTCGCTCGTCACCGACCCAGAAGACGCCCTCACCGGCCAGCACCACGAACATCTCGTCCTCGTTGGCGTGCGCGTGCACGGGGGACGCCGCCCCCTTGCTGTAGCGGCCCCGGAACATCGCCAGCTGGCCCTGCGTGGCGGCACCGTCGAAGAGGACCTGGAGCACGGAGCCCTCGAGCCACTCGATCTGCTGGTGCTCGCCGTCCTGCGCGAGGTAGGCGATGCTCATGCCGGTCTCCCGTCGTCGACAGCCGCACGGGGCCGGACGCCAGGGGCGTTGGCCGCCGCGGACCTGCCACGCTACTCCCGCGTCGACCGCCTGCCACCAGCATTCCCGGGACCGGTCGAGCCACCCCCGGGACCCGTGCTCGCTGTCAGGCGGGTGACGCCGTGGTGCGCCTGGTCACCAGGCGAGGTGGCACCACGACCTCGGCGGCCGCCTCGGCCGGGTCCTCGGTGCGCGCGAGCGCCCGGTCGAGGGCTGACCCGGCGAGGGTGGCTCCGTCCTGGGCGATGGTGGTCAGGGCGACGCTCGACAGGCTCGGCGATGTGGCTGTCGTCGTAGCCGACGACCGAGAGCCGGCCCGGGACCGCGACGCCGTGCGCCCGCGCTGCCGCCATCAGTCCTGCAGCGCAGTGGTCGTTGAACGCCGTCACCGCGGTCGTCGAGGGGTCGGCGAGCAGGACGGACGCGGCCTCCTCCCCACGCTCCTCAGTGAGTCCCCCTGGTACCAGACGGATCTGGGCTTCCAGCCCGGCGGCACGCATGGCATCGCGGTACCCGCGGCGGCGTTCGGCGGCGCCAGGGGCACGCTGGCCGTGCACGTGCGTGATGCGTTCGTGGCCGAGGCCGGCGAGGTGCTCGACGGCGAGCCGGGCACCGGTGACGTCGTCGCTGCGGACCACGTCGACGGTTCGGGAACGCAGTGCACGGGCCACGACCACGACCGGCAGCCGCTCGGCCAGCTCCTCGAGCGAGGCCAGCGGCAGCGTGGGACCCAGGAGCACCAGCGCCTCGCAGCGGTAGTCCAGCAGTGACTGCACGGCCCGGCGCTCGTCCCGGGTGGGCGCCACCGCGCCCAGTGCGAGGTCGTAGCCGGAGCCCTCGACGGCGCCGTACAGGCCCTCGACGACCTCGGCGTGGAACTCGTGGTGCAGGCCGAAGGTCACGCCGATGGTGCGGCTGCGGTTGCTCCCCAGCAGCCGTGCCCGGGGGTCCGGTCGGTAGCCGAGCGCCTCGGCAGCGAGCACCACCCGCTCGCGGGTGGCCGGGCTGGCACCGGGGACGTCCCGGAAGACGATCGACACGAGCGCCCGGGACACGCCCGCACGCTCCGCGACGTCGGCCATCGTCACCGTGGGCGGACGCTTGTCCGACTTCATCGCCGCCTCCTCGTTGCGCACATCCAGGGCCTGCCGGGGCCAAGTGTAGAGCGCTCTAGGCCACACCCTTGACGGTGGCCCACCTGATGACCCACGCTAGAGCGCTCTAGTACCCAGCTTCCGGAGGAACCATGTACGGCGTCGCACCCGCACTCTCAGACCCCGTCCGCGTCGGGCTCGTCGGAGCCGGCAGGATCGGCACCTCGCACGCGACGCTCCTGGCGCGTCGGGTGCCCGGTGCCCGCCTCGTCGCCGTGGCCGACCCGCGCCCCGAGGCCGCGCGGGCACTCGCCGACTCGCTCGGCTGCCGAGCCGCCAAGGATGCCGACGAGCTGTTCGCCGACCCGGAGATCGAGGCGGTCGTGGTCACGGCCTCGTCCGAGGCGCACGCGGACCTGGTCGTGGCCGCGGCCAACGCCGGCAAGGCGGTCTTCTGCGAGAAGCCGATGGGCCTCACGGTTGAGGACATCGACCGTGGCATCGCGGCGGCCAGCGCCGCCGGGGTGGCGCTGCAGGTCGGCTTCAACCGCCGCTTCTCCGCCGACTTCGCCGCCGCGCACCAGCTGGTGCTCGACGGCCGGATCGGCACGCCGCAGCTGATGCGGTCGCTGACCCGCGACCCGGGGCTGGCCAACCCGGCCGGCGTCCCGCCGTGGACCGTGTTCCTGCAGACCCTGATCCACGACTTCGACAGCCTGCTCTGGCTGAACCCCGGCGCCGAGCCGCTGACGGTCTACGCCACCGCCGACGCGCTCGTCGCCCCCGAGTTCAAGGAGGCCGGCCTGCTCGACACCGCGGTCGTCGTCATCACCTTCGACAACGGCGCCATCGCGACCGCCGAGGCCAGCTTCTCCGCCGCCTACGGCTACGACGTCCGCGGCGAGGTCTTCGGCTCCGAGGGCATGGTGTCCATCGGCGACACGGCCCGCACCTCCCTGGCCCTGCACACCCGCACCGGCCGGCAGGTCGAGACCGTGCGGGGTGACGTGGAGCTGTTCCGCGACGCCTACACCGCCGAGCTGGTCGAGTTCACCGACGCGGTGCGCAGCCGCCGCGCGCCGTCGGTGACCGGCGAGGACGCGCGCCGCGCCCTCCTCCTGGCGCTGGCCAGCATCGAGTCGGTCCGGACCGGCACCGCGGTCCCCGTCGAGAAGGTCGCCGCCCGATGAGCGGCGACCGGGGGTTCACCCTCGCCGTGTGCGCGGAGATGGTGTTCCGCGACAGGCCTCTCCACGAGCGGGTCAAGCTCATCCACGACCTGGGCTTCGCCGTCGAGATCTGGGACTGGACGACCAAGGACCTTCCCGCCCTCGCCGGGACCGGGGCCCGCTTCACCTCCATGACCGGCTACGTCGAGGGCAACCTCACCGACCCCGATGGCGCCGACGCCCTCCTGCGCACCGCGGAGCAGTCCGTCGCGGCGGCGGCCGTGCTCGGGCACGCCGAACCTCAACCTGCACGGCACCGGCCTCGACGGCAGGGGGCTCCCGGTCCGCCCCGTCGCGACCGTCACCGGGGCCATGTGGCTGGCCGCCGAGGCGACCCTGAGCCGGGTCGCCGCCCTCGGCGCACGCGAGGGGGTCGTCTTCTGCCTCGAGAACCTCAACACCGCCGTGGACCACCCGGGCACACCCTTTGCCAGGGCCGCCGACACCCGCGCCCTCGTCCGGGCGGTCGACAGCCCCCACCTGCGGATGAACCTCGACCTCTACCACGCGCAGATCGGGGAGGGGAACCTCATCCAGCTCGTCCGCGACAGCATCGACTGGGTCGGGGAGATCCAGGTCGCGGACGTCCCCGGTCGGTGCGAGCCGGGGACCGGCGAGATCAGCTACCCCGCCATCGCCGCCGCCCTGGCCGATGTCGGCTACACCGGCGTCGTCGGCCTGGAGGCCTGGGCCAGCGGCGACACCCCCACCGCGCTCCGGAGGTTTCGCGAGGCCTTCGCGGTCCCGGGCTGAGCCCCGCGGACCGCGGCGCCGGGGGTGGGGGGTGTGCCCTGCCGGCACGCCTTCCGTCAGCGGTCGTGGCGCAGCACGATGAGTGAGCAGACCCGGCGCACGGAGAGTGAAGGGAGCACTGCGATGCCCATCTATCAGACCGCTCACTACCAGGTGAGGCCCGAGGCCGTCGACACGGTCACGGCGGCGATCGTGGAGTTCGTCGACTACGTCGCCAAGGAGGAACCGGGCAGCCGGATGTACGCCGCGTGGCAGCAGAAGGACGACCCGACGAAGTTCGTGCACCTCTTCGAGTTCGCCGACGAGGCTGCTCGAGAGACCCACGGCGGCTCAGCAGCGGTGCGCCGTTTCGAGGGCATCTACGGGCCCGAGCTCGTCGGTGGCCCCGTCGTGTTCACGGACTACGTCGTCATCGCGGCGAACACCAGCCTGTGACGGGGTGAGGGCTCAGAGGTCGATCTCGACCACCATGCCGTGACCGGCGTTGGGCAGCGCGAACGCCCCGTCGACGGCCTGCACGTCCGCACCGTCGAGGCGCACGGAAGCCGGGTGCGCCCCGTGGACGACGAGCCGGAAGGCCTCCCGGGCGAACTCGGGATAGCCCTCGCCGTCGACGTCCGCACGGAGCTCCAGCCGGTCGCCGGACCGGGTCACGGTCAGCTCGGACCGGTAGCGCCGGCCCCGGTCGGCGGCGAAGGTCAGGCCGTCGTCCTCCTGCAGGAGGGACCGGTGCACGCCGTCCACCGTGGGGACGAACAGGTGCAGCTCGATGACGTCAGGGTGATAGCCGTCGGTCGAGTCCGGCGCCTCGGGCCAGAGCGGGACGACCGCGCCCCCGCGGGCGAAGACCGGGATCTGCTCCATCGGCGTGGGCACCTGGATGAAGGAGCGCCCGGTGAACCTCACCCCGGAATGCCAGTCGTACCAGTCACCCTCGGGCAGGTACACCTGCCTCGACGTCTGTCCGGCCTCCAGCACGGGGGCGACGAGCAGGTCCCGCCCGAAGAGGTACTCGTCGTCCAGGTCACGCACCATCGGGTCGTCCTGGTGGTCGAACACGAGGGGCCGCTGCACCGGCGCACCCGTCTCCGAGGCCGTGAGGAAGGCCGCGTAGATGTACGGCATGAGCCGGTAGCGCAGCCGCAGCGCCTCGCGGACGATCGCCTGGACCACGTCACCCCACGCCCAGGCGTACTGGTCGACGTTGCCGATCTCGGAGTGGTTGCGGCAGAACGGGGTCAGCGCGCCGTACTGCATCCAGCGCAGGTAGAGCTCGGCGTTGGAGTTGCCGGCGAAGCCCCCGATGTCGGCGCCGACGAACGCCTGCCCCGAGAGGCCGAGGCCGGTCCCCATCGGGATGCTGACCCAGAGGTGGTCCCACCGGGAGAGGTTGTCGCCCATCCAGTTGGCGGCGTACCGCTGGATGCCGGCGAAGCCGGCCCGGGACAGCACGAACGTCCGCCTGTCCGGCATGGCCGCGAGCAGCCCCTGGGTCGTCCCCATCGCCATCAGCAGGGCGTACTGGTTGTGGTACCGCTCATGGGAGTCGCGTCCCCGGTTGAAGCGCATCGCCCGCGGGTCGATGTTCCCCGTGGCGGGCTCGTTCATGTCGTTCCAGATGCCGGCGAGCCCCGACTCGACGTGCGCGGCGTTGAGCTCGCCCCACCACTCCCGCGCCTCCTGCGTCGCGAAGTCCGGGAAGGCCGTGTTGCCGGGCCAGACCTGGCCGATGTAGATGTCACCGCCCTCGGTCCTGCACAGGACGTCGCGCTCGACCGCCTGGTCGAAGACCCCGTATCCGGGCTCGTGCTTCACGCCGGGGTCGATGATCGTGATCGTGCGAAACCCCTTCTCCGACAAGCGCTTCAGCATGCCGGGGGCGTCCGGGAAGGAGTCCGTGTTCCAGGTGAAGACGCGGTAGCCGTCCATGTAGTCGATGTCGAGCCACAGGGCGTCGCACGGGATGCCCTCGTCCCGGTGGCGCTGCGCGAGCCCCTCGACCGCGTCCTGCGTGTAGTCGAACCACCGGCACTGGTGGTAGCCCAGGGACCACAGCGGAGGAGGCGCGGTGCGCCCCGTGAGCCAGGTGTACGCCGTGAGGATCTCGGGCATCCCCGGCCCCGCGAAGATGTACTCGGTGTACTGGCCGCCGGCGAAGTGGACCCGGTACTCCTGCTTGTGCGAGAACTCGTAGCTGCCGCGGTAGGCGTTGTCGAGGAAGGAGCCCGCCATGGCCCCCGCCGGGTAGACCTGGTGGTAGAAGAACGGGATCGAGACGTAGTAGGGGTCGTACTCGGTGCTCGTGCGGTCGGCCCGCGGGTCCCCCTCGGGAAGGCCGGCGGTGATCTCGCGGGCGGAGTCGGGGTTCAGCACGTCGTTGTTCCAGAGGGTGAAGTCGCGGCCCTTGCGGTTCTGGTGGCCGGTCTTCTCCCCCAGACCGAAGATGGCGTCCTCGTGGCGGCACGCCCGGCGGAGCGTGAAGGCGTCGTTCAGCGTGGCGTAGGCCCAGTAGCGGCCCTCCTCGTCCTGCGCGGTCTCCACCACGGCGCTGCCATCGGTGCGGTGCACGTCCAGGCGCAGCGGGTCCAGCCACAGCGAGACCACCACGGCGGACGTCCGGACGCGGACGACGCCGTCCTCCCGCTCGACCGAGAACTCAGGGACCGTCCGCCAACGGGTCGACGCAGACGGCGTGGGTGGGTGCCTCGTCGAAGACCCCTCCCCTGCTGATCTTGACCCGGACGACGTCCTCGCGGACGACGTCGATCCGCATCAGCTCGCCGTGCGTCCGCCCGAGCAGCCCGGTCGCGGTCTCCTCGACGTTGTCGACCCGCTCGAACCGGCGGTAGTTGTCCGTGTCGATCACAGGACCGTGCTCCTCAGTGGTAGGTGGTGGGCGGCGTGACCGAGCATGCCGGAAACCACCCGCGGACCGCACATCGCGACGTCCTCGCGCCCGCTCCGGCGGCGTCCGTCCGCGGCGACTCAGCCGAGGGCTGCGACGGTCGCCGTCAGGGAACAGAGCACCACCGCGACCGGCGTCATCACGAAACGCTCGGAGCGGCTGCGTGAGGCCAGGTTGCCCGCGGCACCGAGGAGGAAGTAGCCCGCGATGACCCAGGTCACCACGCGCACCACTCCATCACCGCCGCCCAGCAGCCCGGCGCGGGCGAGCACCACCCAGCCGATGACGACGTAGACCACGATGGCGACCACGCTGCCGACCCGCAGCCGCGGCGGGAGGACCTCGTGCTGACCGCCCCAGGCGAACCGCCCGAGCGGGAAGCGGCAGACCAGGAGCGCCTGGAACACGGCAAGTGCCCCCAGGAGCACGCAGGCGGCGATGGCGGCAGCAGCGGTCACGCGACGTGAGCGTAGGGGTCCGCGACCCAGGAGCGCCCGCCTTCCTGCGTATTGCCCGCCCCGGCCCGCGGTGGAAGTGTGGGAGGCTGCCGGGCGCGACCGGCGACCGGCAACTGACCGGTTGGAGGTAGGACGATGGCTGACATCATGATCAGCAACGTGGACGCGCACGGTGAGAGGCGCCCCTTCGCGGCGCACGGGCACGTCGTACTGGCCAACGCGGGGGCGGCCGCCGTGCTGCGGGGCTCGTTCGAGCCAGGGTGGCACTGGTCGGCTGACGTGGCACCACTGGCCGGGACCACCAGCTGCCAGGTGCATCACCTCGGCTATGTGCTCACGGGGTCGATGCGGATCAGACTCGATGACGGGACCGAGCGCGACATCGCCGCCGGCGACCTGTATGACCTGCCGGCAGGGCACGACGCCTGGGTGACGAGTGACGTCCCCTGCGAGATGGTGGACTTCTCCCCCGACGCGACCAGGTACGCGGTGGGCCGGCCCAAGGACATCGCCGCTGCTGACGACGCCGCCATGACGATGGTGCGCCGTGGCTACGACGCGTTCAACGCCCACGACGTCGACGGGCTGCGTTCGTTGTTCGCCCAGGACGTGGCCCAGCACGTGCCCGGCACGGGTCCGCTCGCGGGGACCTACAAGGGCCTCGACAACGTGCTCGGCTACTACGGCCAGCTCGGCGAGCTGACCGACGGCACCTTCCGCGCCGACCTGGTCGATCTGCACGGTGACGGACACGGTCACGTCATCGCGGTCCACCAGCTCTCGGCCGTCCGCAACGGCGTGAAGCACGTCTCCCGCGGGTCGATCCTGTTCACCTTCCTCGGTGACAAGGTGACCGACCTGCTCGAGCTGCACGGCGACCTCCCCGGGGACGACGCCTTCCTGAGCTGAACGTCGCCGGGTACCCCGCGACGACGTACCGTCACGGGACGAGGGCCCGGTCCGGCAGAGCTGGACCGGGCCGTCGGTGAGGTCAGCGCTTCTTGGTGGGCGGGATGACCTGGGTCGAGCTCTTGGCGTCCGCCTTCGCGTGCTTCTCGGCGCGCTTCTCCTTGAGCGACTTGCCGGCCTTCTGGGACAGATGTTGTCGGGGCGACTTGTCAGCCATGATTTCTCCCTCGTGGAATGGCGGAGCTCCGCCTGTTCGGACACTACGCCCGATTTCTGCCGGGGACTGGTGCACCCGAACGGTGAGTCCTACGGTCCTCGTGTGCAGCTGCGAGTGGCCCGGCAGAGCGGGCGGTTGGACGAGGTGGTCGCGTTCTACCGGGACGGGTTGGGGCTGCCGGAGGTGGCCCGGTTCGTCGACCACGCCGGCTACAGCGGCGTCATGCTCGACGTGCCCGGCACCGCGTCCCACCTGGAGTTCACCGAGACCGGGCATCAGGCGGTTCCGACGGCTCACGTCGAGGACCTGCTCGTGTTCTACCTGGGTGACCAGGACCGGGTCGACCGGGTGCTCGCCCGCCTCGGGGCCTCACCGGTGCCCAGCGCCAACCCCTACTGGGATGCCGTCGGCGTCACGGTCTGCGACCCCGACGGCTTCCGGGTGGTCCTGGTTGCCGCCAGATGGACCCCGTGATCACGCCGGGCAGCGGCAACGCCCTCGCCGCGGCTACCGCGACGTCGACAACGCGTCGGTCAACAACGCGACGAGCGCCTCGAGCTGCACGTCGGCCGATGACGACACCTCCTCGTCCGAACCGTCGAGCGCCCTGGCGGCGAGGCCCGCCTTGCTGTCGATGAGCTCCGCGATCTTCGTGTCGACGGTCTGCGCGGCGATGATGCGCCACGCGGTGACCGGGTCCCCCTGCCCGATGCGGTGGACCCGGTCGATGGCCTGGGTCTGCTCCGCGTCGGTCCAGGAGAGCTCGGCGAGCACGACGTTGGACGCGACCTGCAGGTTGAGCCCCACCCCGGCCGCTGTCAGCGAACAGACCACGACGGCGACGTCGGGGTCGTTGACGAACGCGTCGATGTTCTTCTGGCGCGCCAGAGGGGTCTGGTCACCGCGGATCGAGGAGTAGCGGATGCCTCGCCTGGCGAAGGTCTCCTCGGCGACGTCCATCACGTCGACGTGCTTGGCGAAGAAGACGACCTTGCCGACGCTGCGTGCGAGCTGCGCGGCGTAGTCCGCGGCGAGACCGGCCTTCGCCTGACCGATCCGGCGCATCACGCTGAACACGTTCTCGTCGGTCTTCGTCGTGGTCGTGTCCTGTCGCTCCCACGTGGCGACCCTGCGCACGAGGTCGTGGTCGATGCCCTCGACGGTGACACCTGACGTGCGCGCCGCGAGCGCGGACTCGTACCGCGACACGAGGCGACGGGCCAGCACCCGCTCGGCGGCCCGGATCGAGCGACCGGCCTCGTCGTCGAGCTCGACCGGCAGGTCGGCGATGCGCCGGGCGGGGATGTCGGCGGCGACGTCGACCTTGCGGCGACGGACGATGCCGAGGTCGATCACGCTGGCGCGGGCGGCGGGGTAGAACCCCGGGTCGGCAGGCGTCCAGCCGGTCTCCTCGAGGGACTCCATCAGCGCGGCTCGGGGCTTCTTCTCGTCGATCCAGCCGAGGAACTGCCAGATGGCCCGGAAGTCCTCGATGTCGTTGATCAGCGGGGTCCCGGTGAGCGCCATGAGCAGCGGGCTCGCGGTACGGGCCCGGATGCGCTCCGAGAGCTGCAGGACGTGCTGGGAGCGCTGTGACGTCTTGTTCTTGATGAAGTGCGCCTCGTCGACGACCATGCCGCGGAAGCCGAGGTCGCCGAGCCACCCGACGTGGCGGTCGAGCACCTCGTAGTTGACGATGACGATGTCGGCGAAGCCGTCGATCGTGTCACCGTTGCCGTGGATGACGGTGGCGGGGTGACCGGGAGTCCAGAGACCCGCCTCCCGGGCCCAGTTGGCCTTGACGACGTTCGGTACGACGACGAGCAGCGGGTACGCGTTCGCGGCCTGGGCGGCGAGCAGCGCCTGGGCCGTCTTGCCCAGGCCCGGCTCGTCGGCGAGCAGGAACGTCCGGTGTCCCGACGCAGCGGCCCGGATCACCTGTGCCTGGTGATGCATCAGCTCCATGCCACCCGGCGCCCGCAGGGAGGACGGCTCGGGCAGGTCCATGCACGACGAGGCCCCGCCGTACTCGAACGACCGGAACAGCGGGCCGAGCAGCTCCCAGCTGGTCAGGCGGCCCGAGCCGGGTCGCTTGGCCGGCCCGGCCGAGGAGTAGTCGGGCGCGAGGAAGGGGTTGGCCAGCTGGCGGGAGACGACCGACTGCGGCACGACCCGGCGCTCGGTCGTCGGCGTGACGGCCACGGCCTCGGTGGTGGTGGTACCTCCTCGGCGGCCGGCTCGACACCGGCGGCCAGCAGCATGTCGCGCCTGAGCGACGCGGCCGCGCCGGACACGACGGCATCCTCGGCGAGCAGGGCCAGGAGCGAGGTGTCGCGGGCGGCGGTCCTCGCCAGGATCGTGGCGACCCCGTCGAGGCGCTTGAGCTGCTCGGCGCGCTGGGCCTCACTGCTGGTCCGGTCGGCCTTGACCCGGGCGCGCTCCTCACGCACCAGCAGCGCGACGACCTGGAACGTGGTGCGTCCCGCGGGCCTCACCGGGCCGCGTTGGGCACCTGCCTCGACCTCACGCACGGCGCGGGCGAGCACCGGGATGATGCCGTCGTTGTCGAGGTCGCGGGCACGCCGCTGGTTGCGGGGGGCGGTGCGGGTGGCGCCGGGCTGGCGCTGGCCTCGTCGAGCCAAGAACTCCTCCTCTGGGGTGCCCGCGACGGGCTTGCCGTGGCGGACGGACAACACCCGCACGCGCTCGCGCGGCCGGGGCGAATGACGTCGAGCGCGGGGGCCCGGGTGGGCGCTCCGCGACGCGACTCGGTCCCACGGATCTGCGAGAGATCGACGCGTCCGGCCCCGACGGCCCGCCCACGGTGTGGAACCGACGGCCTTCAGTCGATGACCGCCTACCGCCGCGCTGACTTCGTCGCTCGTGGGGTGGCATGGCCGAGGGCCGCTACTACACAGATAGTAGCGCCTGTCGACCCCCGCGGAGACTGCGCCGCTCCGGCTGGGTTCGGGCGAGCTGACGAGACGTGGTGCGCGACCACGGGCGCGCTGCACGCGGCTCCGGGGACCGGCGACGGGGCAGCGACGCGGCCAGCGGGACCTTTGGCCCCAGACCTGCCACCACCCCAGGGCGCACGCTTCAGGGTCGGAAGGAGACGGGTACCCGTGACCATCCGGGCCCTGGCTCTGCCGGCCCGGTGTCAGCAGCGCAGATGGCCCTGCCATCAGGCAAGGAGGTGGGACCGTGTCGGAGTCCGACATCACCCCGCGGGACGACGAGCCGGACGACGAGCTGGCCCCGCGGGATCCCCTCCTGGAGGGGGCCCGAGTGGGTGTCCGCGTCCACGGCACCATCACGGGAGTCGTCTGCGTCCTGCTCTTCGCCCTCAACGTCACGCTCGCGCCCGAGCTCATCTGGTGGCCCCTCCCCGTGGTCGGCATGCTCCTGGGGCTCGGGGTGCACTGGTGGTACGGCTACGACCGGCTCGAGGAGCAGCTGCGTCACCGACAGGAGCCGGCCGACGACGTCCCGGACGCCGCCGACCGTCCAGGGACGCCGGGCACCACCACCTGAACGGCAGCGGCGCTCCCGTCAGGTCACGGTCGCGTCGCGAGGGATCGCTGGATCGCGTCCGCGGCCCGGACGGCCGCGCTGCGGGGAGGTCGCTGGTGCGTCGGCTGGTCAGACACCGACGACGAGACGGACCGTCACCAGGTCGCCCAGCTCGAGCCCTTCGGCCTTGCGCACCCACGCCTTCACCGGCACGACGTACCGCCGGTCCTTCGGGAACAGCGAGGTCGTCCAGCCGGTTTCCCCGATCTGCGCCGTGACCGGGATCATCCCCCAGCCGTAGCTGACCACCGCGGACGTCGCCTCCAGGTCACCGCACTCCGCTTCCGGCACGGTGATGAAGTGCCACGGCGCCGGGCCCTTCCAGAACCACATCTCCCCGCTGAACTCCAGGTTCATCGGCTCAGGATAGGAGCCCGTCGGCATCGCGGACGGAGATTCCGCGCGGGAACCCTCTGGGCGGACCGGACGGTCAGGGGCGCGGGAGGACGGTCAGGACCCGCTCCACGTGGTCGCGGAACTCGGTCATGAAGTCGCGCAGGAAGGCCGCGGTCTCCTCGTTGCTCACCTCACCGTCGTCGGCGAACACGTCGTGGGAGAAGTGGATGTAGGCCTCCGGTGAGGTCATCTGACGGGCATTGCAGAAGCTCAGCACGGCGCGCAGGCTCTGCTGGCTCACCGCGGTCCCGATGGCACCGACCGACGCGCCGATCACGCCGGCGGGAATGTGGTGGAAGGAGTTCTGGCCCCAGGGGCGGGACGCCCAGTCGATGGCGTTCTTCAGCGCGCCCGGGATGGACCTGTTGTACTCCGGCGTCACGAACAGCACGGCATCCGCCCGGGCGATCGCCTCCTTGAGCGCCGTCGCCTCGGGCGGATAGTGCTCGTCGAAGTCCTGGCTGTAGAGCGGCAGGTTGCCGATCGCGATCTCGGTGAACTCGAGGTCCGCCGGCGCCAGGCGGATGAGTGCCCGCGAGAGCACGCGGTTGATGGACGTGGACGAGAGACTTCCGACGAAGTAGCCGACCTTGTACACAGGCATCTCGATCCCTTCCGACGGGCTGGGCGGTGCTTCGACCGGCGCCCGACGCAACGCTGACGTCGCGGCGGGTGGGCCCGGTCGGCGGGTTCGGGAGCGAGCCCGCTCACGTGGAAAGGCTCGACCGGTGCCGGCGCGGAGTCAACACCTCACCAGTCGTGCACGGTGCCGTCGAGTGAGCCGGTTCACCGGCAGGTAGGCGGGGCTGTACGCGAAGCCGGCCGCGGCCGCCTCGTCGACCTCGACGCCGAGACCGGGGTGTGCCCGGGGTGCGAGCAGCCCGTCGTCGAAGGTGTAGCTGGTCTGGAAGACCTCCAGGGTCGTCGGCGGAGTGCGTCATGTACTCCTGGATCCCGAAGTTGTGGATGGCGATGTCGAGGTGCAGCGCCGCAGCCATGCCGACCGGCGAGATGTCGGTCGGACCGTGGAACCCGGACTTGATCTGGTACATCGCCGCGAAGTCCATGATCTTGCGCAGCGCGGTGATGCCGCCGGTGTGGGTCACCGCGGAGCGCACGTAGTCGATCAGCTGCTCGGTGACCAGCGTCTGGTAGTCGAAGCACGCGTGTTGAACACCTCGCCGATGGCCAGCGGGGTGGTGGTCTGCGAGCGGACCCGACGCAGCGCCTCCTGGTTCTCGCCCGGGGTGCAGTCCTCCAGCCAGAACAGGTCGTAGGGCTCGAGCGACTTGCCCAGCATGCGCGGCCTGGTTCGGGCGTCATCCGGTGGTGCCCGTCGTGCAGCAGCGGCAGCTCGTCGCCGAACTCGTGGCGCACGGCCTCGAAGACGGTCGGGACGTGCCGCAGGTAGGCGCGCGGTGTCCCACACCTCCTCGCACGGGCGACGGCCGCCGCGCGCCGGTTCGTAGTCGTACGCGCGTCCCGGTCCTGGTCGCCGGCCACGCCGTAGACCTGGCCGAGTCCGGGAACGCCGGTCTGGATGCGGATCGCGCTGTAGCCCTGGTCGAGGTGATTCCGGATCGAGTCGAACAGCTCCGGGATGTCGATGCCCGAGGCGTGGCCGTACGCGAGCGCGCCGCGTGCGCGACTGGCGCCGCCGAGCAGCTGGTACAGCGGCATGCCGGCGGTCTTGGCCTTGATGTCCCACAGGGCCACGTCGACGGCGGCGATCGCCGCCATCGTCACCGGGCCGCGGCGCCAGTACGCGCCGCGGTAGAGGTACTGCCAGGTGTCCTCGATCGCGCTGCGCGTCGCGCCCGATCAGCAACGGGACGACGTGCTCGCTCGAGGTAGGCCGACGACCGCCAGCTCGCGGCCGTTCAGCGTCCCGTCGCCGTAGCCCGACGACCCCGTCGGACGGTGGCCAGCTTCAGCGTGACGAAGTTGCGGCCGGGGCTGGTGACCAGCACCTCGGCATGGGCGATCTTCATGGGTTGCCGCTCCTTGGGGCTCGGTACGGGTTGGTTCAGCTGGGTCAGACCGGCGGCGGCGTCGAGCGTCGCGCGCACGAGCGTGTCGTCGGCGGCGAGGTCGGGCCCCCAGCGCCCCAGCACGGCGCGCACCGCGGCCTCGAGGTGTCCGCGGGCGAGGGGCTCCAGCTCGCCGGCGTGCACGTCGCACCACCGGGGGTCCGGCACCACGCAGGTGAAGCACCCAGGCCGCCAGCACCTGCGCGGCCGCCCCGGGTCACGTCCTGCCCGCGCGCTCGGCCCGGAGGACCGGAAGGACCCGCAGCGGCAGCTTCACCGGAGCCGTCGACGGCGATCTGCGCCAGCTCGTGCCGCATGCGCGGGTTGGCGAAGCGTCCCGAGGAGAGCGCTGCGGTATGCCGCGATCTCCTCCCGCCGGGAGGCCCAGGTGCGGCTGCACCTGGTCCCACCACTGCTCGACCTCCTGGCGGCAACGCGGGTCGGCCACCGCCTCGGCGACCGTCTGGTGTCCGCGGACTCCCCCGGCGTACGCCAGCAGCGAGTGGGCACCGTTGAGCAGCCAGAGCTTCCGCTGCTCGAACGGTGCGAGGTCGGCCACGAACCTGGCGCCCACGGACTCCCACGAGGGTCGACCGGAGGGAAAGTCGCCCTGCAGGACCCACTCGCTGAACGGCTCGGTCACGACCGGTGCGGCGTCGTGCCGCCCGGTTGCGAGGGCGAGTGACGCGCGGTCCTGCGCCGTGGCTCGCGGCGTGATCCGGTCGACCACGGTGCTGACGAAGTCGACCTGGTCGACGACGTCGGGCAGGTCGAGGGCGATCTCGGCCGCGAGGTCGCGCACGACCCGCGCCGTCGACCGCCCCGTTCCCGCGGCACGTTGTCGCAGGACACCACCGCGACGGGGCGCAGCCCCGCGTCGTGGCGGGCCACGACGGCGGCCAGCACGCGCGCCGGGACGGTGGTCACCGGGGCTGCGCGGTCGGCGCGCAGCGCCCGGATGTCGGCGAGGACGTCATCCCGGGCGAGGTCGAGCCCACCACGCGCAGCTCGTGCAGTACCCCGCCTCGGTGACCGTCAGGCTGAGCACCGCGACAGCGGGATCACGCAGGTAGCGCAGGAAGGCGTCGTGGTCGGTGCTCGCGTGGACGGCGGCCACGGACCGGATGATCTCGGTGGCATCGCCCCGGGCGCCGCGCGTGACGAGCGTGTAGAGGCCGTCCTGGGCGGCGATCTCGCGCGCGGCGGTGGCCGTGCGTCCGGTGAAGGCCGCGATCCCCCACTGCCCGGCGTCCGGGGCGTGCTGCGTGTACCAGGCCAGGTGGGCCCTGAAGAACGCGCCGAGGCCGAGGTGGACGATCCGCACGGGCGGCGGTGGCTCGGTGCGGACGAGCCGGCGCGACGACGTCGTCGTGCCCTTCGGCGCCGGGGTGGGGCTCACAGCCGGAAGGCCCGGCGCGGGGTGACGGTGACGACTCCGTGATCGTCTCGAGCGCCTCGTCCTCCTCGAGGCGGTGGTCCGCGACGAGCCGCGCGAGCCAGCCGCTGTCGAGGCGACGGGACATGTCGTGCCGCACCGGGATGGAGCAGAACGCCCGCGTGTCGTCGATGAACCCCGACGTCCTGCGGAACCCGGCCGTCTCGGTGACCGCCGAGCGGACGCGGTGGATCGCGTCGGGCGCGTCCAGGAACCACCACGGCGCGCCGACGAACACCGAGGGGTAGAACCCGGCCAGGGGCGCCAGCTCGCGGGAGTAGACCGCCTCGTCCGTGGTGAAGCAGCACCAGCCGGAGGTTCGGATGGGTGCCGTAGCGCTCCAGCAGGGGTTGCAGGGCGCGGGTGAACTCCGCCCTGACCGGGATGTCGTGCCCGGTGTCGCCCCCGAACCGGGCCGAGGTGGGCGCATGGTGGTTGCGGCGGACCGCCGGGTGCAGCGTCATCACCAGCCCGTCCTCGACGGACATGCGGGCCATCTCCATGAGCATGTGCCGACGGAAGGCCACCGCCTCCGCCGGCGTGGCGGTGCCGCCGAGTGACGCCGCGTAGATGCGCGCCGCCTCCCGGACCTCCAGCGGCTCCGCACGCACGTCGAGGTGGCTGTGGTCGGCCGAGGTGGCACCCTGCTCGATGAAGTGGGCCCGCCGCGCCTCGAGCGCGGCGAGGTAGCCGGCGTAGTCCCCGGTGTCGATCCGTGCCGCCTCGCCGAGCTCCTTCACGGCCCGGCCCCAGCCCGGGAGGGCAGGCTCCAGGTGGCGGTCGGGCCGGAAGGTCGGGATCACCCGCCCGCTCCACTGCGGGTCGGCCCGCAGCGCCGCGTGGGCGCCGAGGTCCGCAACCGGGTCGTCGGTGGTCGCGAGCACGTCGATCCCGAACTCCCGGTAGAGCGCTCGGGGGCGGAAGGCGTCCTCCCGCAGACGCAGGTCGACGACGTCGTAGATCTCGTCGGCCGTCGCCGCGGACGGTCGCAGGGTGACGCCGAACATGTCGTGCAGCTGGCACTGCAGCCAGTAGCGCACCGGGGTGCCGCGGAAGTCCGACCAGTGGCTGCACAGGTGACGCCAGGCCCGGCGGGCCTCTGCCTCGTCGAGCCGACCCGCCCCGACGCCCAGCTCGGCCAGCGGCACGCCCTGGGCGTGCAGGAGGCGGGTGACGTAGTGGTCGGGGCTGACCAGCAGCGACGCCGGGTCGTGGAACGGCTGGTCCTCCGCGAGCACGCCGGCGTCGACGTGACCGTGCGGCGAGATGATCGGCAGGTGACGCACCGCGTCGTACAGGCGGCGCGCGATGGGGCGCAGGTGGGGCTCGGGTGGCAGGAGCCGGTCCGGGTGCACCTGCAGGCTGGGCGGGGCCGTCGACATGAGGCCAGCGTCGTGCGGCCGGCGGACGGTGACAATCGATTGCCACGTGTTGCCACCCGGGGCCGCGACCGGCGGGACGGACGCTCAGCGACCCGGGGCCGGCCCGGTGGAGGACCGCACGACGAGCCTGGTCGGCAGCACCACCGGGTCGGTGGCCCGGCTCCGGGCCCCGCGGGCCATGGCGATGACGTTGTGCACCGCGGTCTCCCCCAGCGCCCGCAGCGGCGCGGCCACGGTGGTCAGGCTCGGGGTGACGAGCTCAGCGGCGAAGATGTCGTCGAAACCGACGATGCTCAGGTCCTCCGGCACCCTGACCCCGGACGCGACGGCTCCGCGGAGCACGCCGATGGCGAGCAGGTCGTTGTACGCGACCACGGCCGTGCAGTCCCCGCGGGCGGTGACCTCGTCGGCGGCCGCCGCGCCGGCCGCGACCGTCGGCGCGCAGGGCCCGATCCGGCGTGCCCGCAGGCCGAGCTCGGCGCAGGCGCGACGCACCGCCAGCCAGCGGGCACCGTCGGTCCATGACGCCTCGGGCCCGGCCACGTAGGTGACGCCGAGGTGGCCGAGCCCGGCCAGGTGCCTCACCGCACGGGTGATGCCCCTCGGGTTGTCGATGATGACGCTGGGCACGTCGGCCACGGTCCGGTTCAGCACGATCAGCGGCTTCTGCTTGGCCACCATCCGGATCGTCGAGTCGGACATCCGCGAGCTGGCCAGCACGATGCCCTCGACAGCGGACAGCGACCGCTCGAGGGTCTGCCGCTCGACCAGGCCCGACTCCTGGGCATCGGCCAGCAGCGTCGTGAAGCCCGACGCTGCGGCGGCCGCGTGGGCACCCTTGATGATGGGGAAGTTGAACGGGTTGGTGACGTCCGAGATGACCAGCGCGACCGTCGAGGTGCGGGTCGTGCCGTCGCCATGGGCCACGGGCGTCGCCCGGTAGCCCAGCTCCCTCGCGACCTCGCGGATACGTTCTGCCGTCTCGGCCTTGACCCTCCCGGGCCGCGAGAACGCGCGCGACACGGTCGACGGTGCCACCCCGGCCGCGCGCGCGACGTCGTAGATGGTCGGACCGGCTGCCATGGCGTCACGGTACGGGAGGTGTCGGGCCCGACCATCGGGGCGGCACCTCCCGCGTCTCAGGGGGCGACGTCCGCGATCCGCACCGGTCGCCCGGCGTCCGCCGAGGAGTAGATGGCCCGGACCACCGCGAGCGTGCGCAGCGCCTCGGTGACGGAGACCAGTGGCGAGGTGCCGTTGCGCACCGCGGCGAGGAAGTCCGCGTACTGGGCCGTGTGGGACGTCGAGGTGATGCCGGCGACGCGGGCGCCGCCCTCCGTCGAGGAGACGACCGGCGGCACGACGTCACGCGCCTGGTTGTCCGGTGACCCGGCGCCGACGTCGGGCCCGCTCTCGCCGGGCGCCGCGGCGTGGAAGTAGGTGAGCTGGTCGTCGTCGATGACCGCCGACCCCCGGTCCCCGTGGACCTGCACCCGGGCGTTGAGGCCCGGGTAGGCCGCCGTCGTGCCCTGGATGACGCCGAGCGCCCCACTCTCGAACCGGACGGTGGCGACCGCCGTGTCCTCCACCTCGATCCGCTGATGGGCCAGGCAGCCGGTCCAGGCGAAGACCTCGACCGGCTTGCCGAGGAACCACACGAGCAGGTCGATGGTGTGGATCCCCTGGTTCATCAGTGCGCCACCACCGTCGAGCGCCCACGTACCCCGCCAGCCCGCGGAGTCGTAGTAGGCCTGGGACCGCCACCACGAGACGGTGGCGCTGCCCGAGGTCACCCGGCCCAGACGGCCCTCACGGATCGCCCGGTCGACGGCGAGGCTGGACCGGTCGAAGCGGTGCTGGCTGATCACCGCGACGGTGCGTCCGGACTCACGCTCGGCACGGGCCACCCGCTGGCCTGCCTCGAGGGAGACGTCGAGCGGCTTCTCGACCACGACGTGCTTGCCCGCCTTGAGTGCCGCCTCCGCCAGCTCCGCGTGGTTGCCGCTGGGCGTGCAGATCGCCACGGCGTCGATGTCCGGGACCGACAGGGCCTGCTGGAGCTCCCTCAGTGGTGTCGCGTCGTGCTCGGCCGCGAGCTGCTCGGCCCGGGTCTGGTCGAGGTCGACGACGGCAGCGAGGGACGCCCCGTCCAGGGTGGCGATGGTCCGTGCGTGCAGGGCGCCGATGACCCCTGCACCGACGACGGCGAAACGCATGCGTGCTCCTCGGTGTTCTCTGGTGGTGGTGAGGGACGGGTCAGCAGTAGCCGATGCCGGCCTCGTCAAGGAGGCCGGTGAAGGCGCGGGTGGCGCGGGTGAACTGCTGCGCCCCGCTGAAGCCGCCGTGCGACCCGGCCACCTCCAGGTGCGGCTCCATCGAGAAGAAGCCGTCGAACCCGTCGGCCCGCAAGGCGTCCAGCGTCTCCCGGAGCTGCCCGTCGCCCTGACCGGCGGGCAGCACCGTGCCGGTGGCACGGTCGGCGTCCTTGATCTGGATGTAGTCCACGTACGGGCGCAGCATGGCGTAGGCGTCGGTGAACGGCCGGACCCCGCACTGGACGAAGTTGGCCGGGTCCCATGCCAGCCTCAGCTGGTGGCTGCCGACCGACTCCACGACGTCCAGGCACCGCTCGGGGACGTCGCCGTAGATCTCCTTCTCGTTCTCGTGGACGAGCACCACGTCGTGCCCCGCCGCCGCGGCCGCGAGTGCGCTCATCCGGCGGATCACCTCGTCCCGGTGCACCGCGGGGTCCTCACCCCCGGGGATGAAGAACGAGAACAGCCGGATGTACGGCGCCTCGAGCTCCTCCGCGACCCCCACCGCCCGCCGGAACCGTGCCAGGTGCGGCTCGAAGTCGTCGCGCACCGAGATCTTGCCGATGGGAGAGCCGACCGACGACAGCGAGATCCCATGCGCCGCAAGGATCTTGCGCACCCGCCCGACCTGGTCGTCATCGAGGTCGAGCACGTTGGTGTCCCACGCGCTGCGGAGCTCGATGAACCGGATGCCCAGGGTGTCGAGCAGCTCGCACTGCTCCTCGAGGTCCGGCGAGATCTCGTCGGCGAAGCCGGAGAGGGTCCACATGGCAGATGACTCCTGTAGTTCGGGGCGTCAGCCCAAGACGTCGTCGGTGGCGAGTCCTGACGTGCGGTGTCGAGGTCGAGACGTTAGAGGGCTGCCTGGCGCCACTCCGAGGGGTTGCCATGAGTTGCCGCCGACCTGCTCGACGTTCGCCAGGACGGCCTAGTCTCGCTGTGTGGGCACCGGCCAGGTGACGTTGTTCCTCTGCGGTGATGTGATGCTGGGGCGCGGTGTCGACCAGATCCTCGCGCAGCCCGGCGACCCGACGCTGCGAGAGCCCTCCGTCCGCGATGCCCGGCGATACGTCGAGCTCGCGGAGGAGGTCAACGGGCCGATCCACCGTCCGGTCGACTCCGCCTGGGTCTGGGGTGACGCGCTGCCTGCTCTTGACGCGGCCGCTCCCGACGTCCGGATCATCAACCTGGAGACCAGCGTCACGACCAGCGACGAGTTCGCGGTGGGCAAGGTCGTGCTCTACCGGATGAACCCCGCGAACATCCCCGCGCTCACTGCGGTGCGCCCGGACGTCTGCGTCCTGGCGAACAACCACGTCCTCGACTTCGGTCGCACCGGACTCACCGAGACCCTGGCCTCGCTCGCCGTCGCCGGAGTCCAGGCACCGGGAGCCGGCCGCGACCTCGCCGAGGCCCGTCGTCCGGCCGCCGTCCCCGTGGGTGACGACCACCGCGTCCTCGTCTTCGCCATCGGCATGGCGACCAGCGGCATTCCGCCGGGCTGGGCCGCCACCGCGGACCGCTCAGGGGTGGACTTCGTCGCCGAGCCGTCGGCAGCCGCCGCGGACGAGGTGGTCCAGCGGGTCCTGACCTCCAGACGGCCCGGTGACGTCGTCGTCGTGTCCGTCCACTGGGGCGGCAACTGGGGGTACGGCGTCTCGAGCGAGGAGATCACGTTCGCCCATCGCCTGGTCGACGGCGGGGTGGACGTCGTGCACGGACACTCGTCGCACCATCCGCGCCCGATCGAGGTGTACGACGGCAGGCTGATCCTCTACGGCTGCGGTGACTTCGTCGACGACTACGAGGGGATCGGCGGCCACGCCCGGTTCCGGGACGACCTGCGCCTGCTCCACCTGGCGACGGTCGACGGCGCGACCGGCCGCCTGGCCGCGCTGCGGATGCTTCCGCTGCAGGCTCGCAGGATGCGGCTGACCCGCCCCACCGGCGAGGACGCGCAGTGGCTCCAGTCGACGATGGACCGCATCAGCCGACGGTTCGGCGCACGGGTGGACCTCGCGTCGAACGGGACGCTGGGCCTGCGTTGGGCCGGCGCACGCGCGACCGGCCGCAGCGGTTGCGCCAGCGGACCGTCCCCCAGGGGTCAGGGGACCAGGACCAGCTTTCCGCGGAGGTGACCCTCCTGACTGATGCGGTACGCCTCGGCGGCGCGCTCGAACGGGAACGTCTGCACCGTGGTGACCAGCTTGTTCTGGGAAAGCAGGTCGGCGACCAGGGCCAGGGCCTCCATCGGACGACTGTCCTCGCTGCCTCCGGTCACGCGCGCCCCGGCCCGCGCGGCGTCGAAGTTGGCGATCGACACGACCTGCGAGGGCTCCGGTGCCAGGCTGACCAGGTCCTCGACCGGGGTCTTGCCGACCACGTCGAAGACGGCGTCGACGGGTCCGCCGGCAGCAGCCTGCACGCGGGCGACGACACCCTCGCCGTACAGCACGGGGGTCGCCCCGATCTCGCGAAGGTAGTCATGGTTGGCCTCGCTCGCCGAGGCGATCACCCTCGCCCCTCGGGCCACAGCCAGCTGGACGGCGGTCGCTCCCACGCCGCCTGCTCCGCCGTCGACGAACACGGTGTCGCCGGCCTTCACGCCGAGCAGGCGCAGACCGCGCTCCGCGGTCTCCCCGGCGACGCCCGAGGCGGCCGCCACCGCCCAGTCGACGGACGACGGCTTGGCGGCCCAGGAGTCCAGGACCGCGTAGTCCGCCTGGGTGTTGCTCCCCCGGCCCAGCACGTCGTCGCCCACGGACACACCCGTCACCCCCTCGCCCACCTCGTCGACCACCCCGGCGGCGTCGAAGCCGAGGTAGCCCGGGCCGTCGAGCGGCTGGCCCCCGGACAGGGCCCCGGACATGATCTTCCAGTCGATCGGGTTCACGCTGGCTGCACGCACCGCGATCCGGATCTGCCCGGGTCCCGCGTGCGGGTCGGGAGCCTCCGCCCAGGTGAGCACCTCGGGACCCCCGTACGTCGTGAACTGCAACGCTCGCATCCGACAGTCCTTCCACGTAGACGGCGTCTCCGCCGCTTCCGGTCACACGGCAGCGGCGGTGTGCCGGCTGCCTATGGGCGGCAAGCGCGGCCGGGCCTGCCGTATTCCGGGGCCTTCGCCGGGGCGAGCACGTTCGGCGGTGAGGGCGCAGGGCTGGACCGGGGCTGGCGCCGGGGGGACCATCGAGGCATGACAGTGGAGCCTGACGGCGGGCCGGCGCCGTCCGCCGAGGACCGGCCCGGTGCGGGCAGCGAGCTCGTCGTCCGTCCGGACGTGCGGGCGGTGACGCTGCAGGCCGTGTCCCGCGGTGCGACCATGTTGCGCACCACCGTCCCCGAGCTGGCGCGTCGCCCGGCCGTGGTGGCCGCCCTCGCGGCCACGGCGACGGTCGGCACGCGTCTGGCCGTTCGGGTGGCGGCTGAGCTGATCCAGAGCCAGCAGCGCTCCCGCGCCACCACCGCTTCCGTGCAGGTCGCCGTCGCGCCGGTCGAGGTCGTGGTGCACCACGTCGTGCACCACGTCGTGCATCACGTGAGCGTCCCGCCCCGGCCGCCGTGGCCGATCACCCCTGGCTGGTAACCACCCTGCGCGTTGCGCCGTTCACCGCCGCGCCAGCCCCGCCCCTGTCGAGCTCCAGGTCAGCAGCCGCTCCAGTGGCCCCCTGCCGAAGAGGAGACGCCAGGCGGTGGCCAGCACCAGGGTCGCCACGACGTAGACGGTCCATGGCCAGTTGGTCGTGTAGTCGAGGGTGCCGAGCACCCAGCCCGCCACGACGGTGCCGACATACGCGGTGAGTGCCATCGACCCGACCGAGGCCAAGGCAAAGAGCACCCTGGGCAGTCGGTCGGCGGCGACCAGGCAGACGGCGATGACGAGGAACGCGACGCCGACGGAGCCGGCGATCTCGAAGGTCGTGCCACTGTGCGCGGACGCGCCGGTCAACCAGACCGGATCCCACTGGTCCGGGCGCTGGGAGAAGTCGTCCGGACCCTGGAGCGGCTGCCCGTCTGCCCACCACTGCGTCGTCAACCAGCCGCCGCCGTAGCCGAGCAGGGCCAGGCCCACGCCCGCCGCCACCAGCCGCATCCGGACCCGGGCGGAGCCGAGGTCGCAGCGCCCCACGGCGAGGCCAACCAGGATGAACGTCCACCAGATCAGCGCCGGATAGGCGCCGGTCACGGCCAGGGAGACGAACGGGGCGTCGTAGGCGTCGTTGGCGTCGGCGAACTGAGCGAGCACGAGGTCCACCGCCGGCGTCAGCACCGCCAGGACGCCTGCCGCAAGGAGCAACCGGCGACGCGGCCACCGGAGGAACGGCAGGGCGAGGACGAAGAGGACGGCGTACACGCCGAGGATGATGTCGATGTCGGTGCCGAGCGCCTCGAGGGCACCTCCGATGACCAACACCCAGGCCGCCCGGACGAAGATCCGGACCCGGGCCCGGACCAGGTCATCGCCGTCCACCGGAACGGTCCGCCCGGAGAGCAGCGCCACCGAGATCCCGGCGAGCACCGCAAACAGGATCGACGACCGGCCGTTGACGACACCGAGCCAGCTGGACGGCAGCAGCCCCACGTCGCTGGCCACCGCTCCGACATGCGCGCCCAGCATGCCGAACACAGCGAGGGCACGCGCCACGTCGAGGCCGACCACCCGGTCGGGCCGGTCGTCGCGGCGCCACCGGCTGGTCGAAGCCGTGGGTCGGCCGAGCCTGTGCTCCTGGTCGGTGACGGTGTCGATGCTCAAGTCAGACCTCCTACGTGGGTTCTCGGACCCTTCGTTCCAGAACCCCCAGCCTGGGACGACACAGCGGTCCGTCACCGTCGCCGCGACGGCTGTCCGCGCGTCACCGTCCTGACAGACATCGGCAGGACCGCCCTGCCAACGCCGCCGGACGTCACCCACACGGGTACGGCGCACGACAGTCCCGTTCCGGGTCGCTGGAGATCAGCTGCTGGGTGACGACGAGGTGCCCGCACTGCGGCGCCCTGTCTGCGGCTTCACCGGGGCCTCGGGCCTCGCTAGCCTCACGAAGAGTCAGGTATGACCCGGTTCCAACCACCTTGGGGGTTCTGCCATGTTCCGTCGTATCGCTGCGCTGGCCGCCGTCCCCGCCCTGGCCGCGTCCGCGCTCCTGGTCCCGTCCGTCGCCGACGCGGCCGGTCCCACCGCCGCCGGCTGCAACGTCGTGCCGCTGAAGTTCACCAAGTCCTACGTCGGCGGAGGTGAAAACTGGCAGACCAAGGCCAGCCTGCAGGTCCGCGACCTGTGTGACGCCGGCACCATCCGGGGGAAGCTCTACCTCCGGGGCACCGGTGGCACCACGGAGAGCGACCTGTCGCCGTACAAGGTGAACCTGCACTACAAGCGCCAGCTCGACACTGCGTTCTCGAGCGCGGGGGTCAGCCTCAAGAAGCTGGCCCGGCAAGGCGACGGCTGGCGTCCGTACAGCGTGACCACCGAGGACATCGTCATGGTCCCGCCCGGTGGGTACTTCATCGAGATCCGCGTCCGTTGGACGGTCCACGCGGGTGGCAAGGACTACACCAGGACCGTCGTCTGCGACCGGTTCTTCGACAAGGGCGACAAGGCCTACAACTGCACGTAGCGCCGACGTCGCCCAGAGGGCGCGCATCGCCCACGTCATTCGCTCAGAGATGCAACTCGACGTCGTACGCGCGCAGCCACGCGTCGAGACCGAGGACGAGCTCCGCGCTCGAACGGACGCCCTCGCCCCGGCCGTCGGCCGCAGCCCTGGCCGCAGCCGCGTTCACGAGCGGGAGCACCGGAGAGTCCGCGTCGTCGAGCAGCTGCTTCAGCTCGTGGCGCAGCTCGTCGGTGTAGCGCGGGTCCTGGGTGCTCGGGTAGGGGCTCTTGACCCGCTGCGCCACGGACTCAGGCAGCAGGTCCGACGTTGCCGCCCGAAGCAGAGACTTCTCCCGGCCGTCGAACGTCTTCATCGCCCAGGGGGCGTTGAAGACGTACTGGACCAGCCGGTGGTCACAGAACGGCACCCGCACCTCGAGTCCGACCGCCATGCTCATCCGGTCCTTGCGGTCGAGCAGGAGCTGCACGAAGCGCGTCAGGTGCAGGTACGAGATCTCTCTCATCCGCCGCTCTTGCGCCCGACTCGCCTGCCAGACAAGGGACTTCGGCCAGAGCCTCGCGGTACCGGGCGTCCCGGTAGCCGGCCAGGTCGAGCTTGTCGAGCAGCCCACGGTCGAGAAGGGACTCACGGCCGCCGGACCGGGCGCCCGAGAAGCCGCCCATGGTGCGCGCAGCGAGCCACGGGAAGGTGTCGGACGCGACGGCGTCCGCGTCGTGGAACCAGCGGTAGCCGCCGAACACCTCGTCCGCGGACTCGCCAGAAAGCGCCACGGTCGTCTGCGCGCGGATCGCCCTGAACAGCAGGTAGAGCGAGGTGTCGCCCTCGCCGAGCCCGTGCGGCAGATCGCGTGCCGCAAGGACGGCGCCGCGGTGCCCTCGAGTCCATCAGCGCGGTCGTGTCCAGCATGATGTCGGTGTGCTCGGGCGCCCACGTGCTCGGCCAGTGCGTGCGCGTACGGGCCGTCCGGTGTCGGCGCGCATGGCGTCTGCCGTGAAGTTGTCGGTGTAGCCGACGAAGTCCACCGAGAACGAGCGCACCGGTCCGGTGCCCGCGGCGGCCAGTCCGCGCGCCGCCAGCGCGGTGATCACCGAGGAGTCCAGGCCGCCGGAAAGCAGTGTGCACAGCGGCACGTCGGCGACGAGCTGGCGGGTGACGATGTCCTCCAGCAGCCCCCGCACTGTGCTGACGGTGGTGTCCAGGTCGTCGGTGTGCTCCCGGGCCTCGAGTGCCCAGTAGCGCGTGACCGTGAGCCCCTCGCGGCGCACCCGAACGACATGGCCGGGCCGCAGCTCGCGGATTCCCTGGTAGACCGCGTGCCCCGGCGTCTTGGTGAAGGCCAGCAGCTCGGCGAGCCCCTCGGTGTCGACCACCGGCCGCACCTGCGGGTGCGCCAGGATCGCCTTCGGCTCGGAGCCGAACAGCACGCCGTCATCGGTCGGGAAGTAGTACAGCGGCTTGATGCCCATCCGGTCTCGCACCAGCAGCAGCTGTTCCTCGCCCGGGTCCCACAACGCGAGGGCGTACATGCCGTTGAGCCGCTCGGTGAAGCTCTCGCCCCACTCGAGGTAGGCGTGAAGCGCGACCTCGGTGTCACTGCGGGTACGGAAGACGTGGCCGTGGGAGGCGAGCTCGGCCCGCAGCTCACGGTAGTTGTAGATCTCTCCGCTGTACGTCGTCACGAGCACCGTCCGGCCGTCCTGCTCGACCCACATCGGCTGCTTGCCGCCCTCGACGTCGATCACGGCCAGCCGCCGGTGTCCCAGGCCGACGTGCGCGTCCAGCCAGACGCCCGCACCATCCGGCCCGCGGCAGGCCATCGTCTGCGTCATGGCCTCGAGCGTGGCGCGCTCGGCGGTGAGGTCCCTGTCATAGGAGACCCATCCGGTGATCCCGCACATGGACGGCGTTGCCTCCTCCGGTCGGCCGCTCGGGACGCTGGACTCGCGGCCCCACGCCGTACCGGCGCGGGCGCTGCATCCCGACAGGAGGCCCTCCCACCGACGGTACGCCCGGCGCGCCCCCTCGGCCACGGGCAAGGTCAGGACGGCTCCCCAGCCAGTGTCACGATGGCATCGCCCGCACCTGCAGGAGCGCTCGGCAGATCGTATGCGGCGCACCGCCGCACGGGCTCACTCTCGGAACCGGACGCACCCGCGGGCTGAGGACCGACGTACCCGCGACACAGGGCACGCGCGGATGTGGGGAAACGCTTCGGCTGTCCCGGCCGGCCGGTAGTGTTCGGCCGCCATGGCACGCACCACCTCCGGGGAACCGTGAGCCAGCCGAACCACCCTCAGCCCGTCTACGGCGGGTACCCGCCGGCCGGACGGGTCGCCGCAGCCACCACGACCATGTCGTTCACCAACGCGGTGAAGACCTGCCTGCGCAAGTACGTCGACTTCAGCGGCCGCGCCCGCCGAAGTCGACGTACTGGTGGTTCGGCCCGTTCGAGGCGCTCGTGCTCATCCTCGGGTGGTCGTACGCCGTCGCTCCTGGCCAGCGCGGGTGTCTGTCAGGCGACCTGATCGGGTCAGCGCTGCCCTTTGCGCCGTCACCGCGTCTCGGGCCTCGGCCGCCGCTCGATGATGGCCCCCGGTACCTGGATCACGTCAGCAGCCGTTCGGGCGCCGAGTGCCGCGGCGCCGCTCGGCGACATCCCCGCGAGACGCCCGGCGAGGTATGCCCCGGCGAAGGAGTCACCAGCCGCGGTGGTGTCCACCACCGCGGACACCGGCGCGGCCGGCACGCGCGCGACAGCGCTGCTGTCCGTGACGAGCGCGCCTTCGGCCCCGAGCTTGACGACGACCTCGGCCGACCCGTACGAGACATACCGGGCCAGTGTCTGCTCGGGGTGCGCGTCCCCCGTCAGGGCTGCCTCGTCGTCGAAGGTGGCCAGGACGATGTCCGAGGTCTGCGCCGCGCGGGCGAACACCTCGCGCGCCAGGGCGTGGTCGTCCCACCCGGAGGGGCGGAAGTTGGTGTCGAAGCTGACCCTGGTGCCGCGGGCCCTCAGCTCGGCGAGACGGTCCAGGAACGCGGCGCGACCTCGGGGGGACATCAGCTGCAGGCTGATGCCCGAGAAGTGCACCAGGTCGCCGTCGACGTGTGGCAGCCACTCCGTGCCGGCGAAGAGCGCGGCGGCCGCCGAGGCCGAGCGCCAGTACGTGAAGGACCGCTCCCCGTTCGCGTCCGTACTGACGGCGTACAGGCCGGGCTGACGGCCGGACACGGGCAGCGACCGGTCGATGATGCCCTCGTCGGCCCAGGCTGCACGCATGCTCGTGCTGTAGGGGTCGTCGCCGAGGCCGGTGAGGTAGCCGACCTCGGCATCCACGCCGAGGGACTGCGCCGTCCGGTGCAGGTAGACGGCGGTGTTGTAGGTGTCGCCGGCATATCCGAGGTGCAGGTCCAGCGGGGACCTGTGCCGCAGCTCGAGCATGCACTCCCCGACGGCCAGTACCTGCCTGGCGCCGGCGTGGCTAGCCGGCCAGGTCATGACGCACCGTGGGCTTGCTGGAGGCTGCCTCCGTGGGAGCGGCGTCGCCGCGGACGATGTGATGGGCACCCTTCTCCCCGATCATGATCGACGGCGCCTGGGTGTTGCCGCTGATGAGCGTCGGCATGATGGACGCATCGATGACACGCAGTCCCTCCACGCCGCGCACCCGCAGGTGCTGGTCGACGACGGCCATGTCGTCGGTGCCCATCTTGCAGGACCCGACCGGGTTCCAGCATCCCGCCGTGTCGAACGCGGATCAGAACACGACGTCCGAGGTTCGCTGCCTTGAGCCAGATCACGGAACGAGTGCCACTGGCCAGGATGGCATTTTTACGTAGTGTTGTGTCGTGGCCCTGATTCCACCGCAAGACTGCAGGGATAGCGAAGGGGCGGGCGATGGCTGAGCCTGGTCTCATCCTGGTGACCGGTGCCGGCGGGGGAGTCGGCGGCGTGGGCGGCAAGGTCGTGGAGTTGCTGCGTCAGCGCGGCCGGGCCGTGCGAGCGATGGCGCACCACGACGACGACCGCGCCGATGCCCTGCGCGCGCTCGGCGCCGACGTCGTCGTCGGTGACCTCACGCGGCCAGCGGATGTCGCGACGGCCCTCGACTCGGTCCAGCGGATGTTCTTCAGCATGAGCCTGGCGCCGTCCTACCTCGAGGCCACCGCCACAGTCGCGACGGTGACCCGTGCCGTCGGCGACGTGGATGCACTCGTCGCCATCTCCCAGATGACCGTGTCCCAGATGGACGCGCTCAGCATGAGCGAGTCACACCATCAGCGGCTGCACTGGCTATCGGAGCAGGTGCTCAACTGGTCTGGGCTTCCGGTCGTCCACGTTCGCCCGACTGTCTTCCTGGACAGTCCGTTGTTCACGACCCTGGCCGCGCGTTCCATTGCCGACAGCGGCACCATCCGGCTCCCCTTCGGGACCGGTCGCACGTCGCCCATCGCGACCGACGACGTCGCGCGGGTCGTGGCTACCATCCTGACCGACCCGGCGCCGTACATCGGCCGGGTCCTCGAGCTGACCGGCCCGCGATCGCAGGACATGAATGGCGTCGCCGACGAGTACGCCCGCGCGCTGAGCAGACCGGTTACCTACGTCGACGTCCCGTGGGAGACGTGGGCCGAGCAAGTGCTCGCAAAGGCCGGGCTCGGATCGTACGTCGATGAGCATCTCGCCACCATGGCCCGGCTACATCGCGAGAATCGGTATGACCGGGTGACCGCCACGGTCGAGGAAATCACCGGCCGACCCGCGGAGTCCGTCGAGGAGTTCGTCGCGCGGCGAAGCGACCTGTTCGCCGAGTGACGTATTCCAACCGCGGTATGCCTCGGTGATTCAGGCAGATCTCTCTCCGTAGCAATTGGCTGGTAGCGGATGATGGTTCACGGATAGCCGACACTCCCGCGACGGAAGAGAGAGACGCGAATGGCGACCACAACGTTCACCGTCCACACGAGCTTGTCGCCGAGCGAAGTCATGGCCGTGATCACCGACTTCGGCCCCGAACGGTCTCGTTGGTGGCCGAACGTCGACGATGCTCACTTCAGGGTTCATGGGCAGGGGCCGGACTGGGCGGAGGTGACTGAGGGCACTGGCATGGGCTGGGAGCGGGAAC
The DNA here is from genome assembly GCA_963828995.1 of uncultured Actinomycetota bacterium. GTDB lineage: Bacteria > Actinomycetota > Actinomycetes > Actinomycetales > Dermatophilaceae > CAVRTM01. The sequence goes on along the minus strand of CAWHHB010000014.1, from coordinate 369,874 downwards.
GCTACTCGTGGGACGCCGCCTCCGGCATCGTCACGATCGAGACCCTCGAGTCGAACCTGTGGGGGCCGGGCAGTGGCTGGCGGTACGAGGTCGTGCCGGCTGCGGAGGGCACCGACCTGCGCGTCTCGCTGACTCGGCGGCCGAACTCGTTCAAGGGGAGGCTCATTGCTGCCCTGATCCCCATCGTGGGGCCGCGCACATTGGGGAAGCAGTTCCAGTCGGTCCTGCGCAGGGCGGAGAGTCGATGACCTCGGCCGGCCGCTCGGTCTGAGACGCGCCAAGGAGGGGCGTCGTACCCCCGCGTGATGGAACGAACCACGATGGCGCGCTTGGCCATGCGGTCACGTCTCCGGACTGCAATCGCCAGCTACCCGGCGAAGACGAACCCTGGCAAGTTACCGGGGCCTTGCGCATCCGGGCTGGCGGGCCCGCCGGATGCGCCGCGCGGGTCGGTGACCACCTTCTGTTCGGAGCAGGTCGCAGCGGGGCGACCTCAACGTGGCCTCCGGCATCGTGATCCGAGGTCTTGACGCCACACTTGTGACGTCAAGAGCGGTATGCCGGAACGCAGCCCCGCCAGCCGCGATTCCGCTCGGCCGGACCGCAACCAGTCACCGCGTGAGCCGTTCCGGCTGGAAAGCCGACGCCTTCGATGAATGAAGACGGCACGGCCGACGTGCTTGTGGGAGTGCACCGACGGGTGTTCCGCGGTGCCGGGCCCGGGGTCTTCCCGGGCACACCTCGACACGATCGGCAGGGCTGCAGGCATGCGCAAACCAACCTCCCTCCTTCTCACCCTCGCCGCCGCCGCCACGGCTGCGGGCGTTGCCGTCCCCCTGCTGGCGCCGGCCTCGGCTGGCACCGCGCCACGGACGGCCGTCGCGGACAGGCCGGGGTCCGGGCAGTCGGTCATCGACTGGAACCGGCAGCTGATCTCGATCCTGGGCTCGCCCGGTGCCCAGCCGGCGACGGTCCACCCCACCCGCAGCTTCGCCATGCTGCAGGCCGCCGAGTACGACGCCGTCGACTCGATCACCCACGGCGGACCGCCATACCGTGCCGTCCCGGCGCCGGGCGACGCGCGTCCGGACGCCGCTGCCGACCAGGCGGCGCACGACGTCCTGCTCGCGCTGTACCCGTCGATGAGGACCGGCCTGGACGGCCGGTTGCGCGGGCAGCTCGCCGCCATCCCCCAGGGTCGACCCAAGGACGACGGCGTGCGGGTCGGCCGCGCCGCAGCGAACCAGCTCTTCGCGCTGCGCGCGTCCGACGGCTCCTCGGCTGTCCCGGCGCCCTTCACGGCCGGCACCCGCCCCGGGAGCTACCGCCCCACCCCGCCGAAGTTCGCCGCACCGGCCTACACCTCCTGGGGCAAGGTGACACCGTTCGTGCTCGCCCAGCCGCAGCAGTTCCGCCCGGCCGCCCCGCCGGCGGTCACCAGCGCCCGGTACGCGACCGCGCTGGACGAGGTCAGGAGCCTGGGCCGCGCCTCGAGCACCACCCGCACCGCGGACGAGACCGTGGCCGCAAAGTTCTGGAGCGGCACTCCGGTCTGGAACACGTGGAACAAGGTCACCCAGCGACTGCTCGCCGGCGGCCACGCCAGCCTCACCGAGGCCACCACCGTCCTGTCCGCCCTGGACCTGTCGCTGGCCGACACAACAATCGCCCTTGTATGACGCGAAGTACCACTGGCGCGTCTGGCGACCGGTCACCGCCATCCAGCTCGGCGTGCTGGGCGACCCCGCGATCGTGGGTGACCCGACGTGGATCCCGCTGACCAAGACCGCCCCGGACCCCTCCTACCCCGGAGCGCACAGCGCGATCAGCGAGGCGGCCGCCAGCGTGCTGGCCGCCTTCTACGGCACCCACCAGAGCCTGGCGATCAGCTCCGCGGCCGACCCCGGGGTGACCCGCCGCTTCGGCAGCCTCTCCGCGGCCGCCGACGAGGCCGGCCTGAGCCGGATCTGGGCCGGCCAGCACACCCGCATCGACCACCGGGCCGGCCAGATGCTCGGCCGGCAGGTCGCTGCCGAGGTGCTGCGCAGCTTCCCGGCACACCGGCACACCACCGGCTGATGACGGTGGACCGGAGAGGGCAGCGCTCCACGTCGGAGCGGAACGGCGGCCGGCGGGGTCGGGGGCCCCGCCGGCGCCTCCTGGTCGGAGCCGCGACGTTGCTCGCCGTCCTGTCGGCACTGGGGCTGGCTGCGCGTGGCGGCGGCACCACCGCTGTGGCAGCCGCTGGCCGGATCGCGCCCCTCCTCGCACCGGTCACCGGAGAGGCCTCCGGCGGGGTCGTCGACGGCATCGGCGCCGGCGGCGAGCAGGTGGCGTTCCACATCCACGCCCACCTCGCCGTCTTCGTCAACGGGCGGCGACGCACCATCCCGTACGGGATCGGCGTGGTACCGCCACTGCGTCTCAAGGCGACCGCCGACGGGCCGTTCGTGGCCGACGGCGCCGCCTTCTACTGGCTGCACACCCACGACACCAGCGGCGTGATCCACGTCGAGTCGCCCGTGCTCAGGAGCTACACGCTCGGGGAGTTCTTCGACATCTGGGGCGAGCCACTCGGCAAGACCCAGGTCGGACCCGACCGCGGCCGGGTCACCGCCCTCGTCGACGGCACGCCGTTCGGTGGCGACCCTCGCGACATCCGGCTGGATCGCCATACCGTCCTCCAACTGGACGTGGGCGCGGTGGTCCCGTTCCAGCCCTACAGCTTCCCGGCCGGCCTCTGACCGACCGGCAGAGCCAAGGCGCCACCCCATCAGGCGTGGTGTCCCTGGCTCGTGGTCGCGGATGAACCCGGCGGATGGTTCGATCGTGTACCGCAGGAGGAAGCCGTCCGCCGCTCGAGCGAACCGGGAGTGCCGATGCCACCACCGCGCAGATCACGCCCCTTCGGTGACCTCGAGGCCTCGGTCATGGAGCTGTTGTGGGACGCGCAGCAACCGCTGCTCGTGCGGGACGTGGTCGACCTCATGCGCCCGCAGCGGGTGCTGGCCTACACCACGATCATGACCGTCCTGGACAACCTGCACCGCAAGGGGTGGCTGGACCGCGTCCGGGACGGCCGGGCCTGGCGCTACTCACCGGTGCTCGGCCGGCAGGCGTACACGGCCACCCTGATGCGCGAGGCCCTTGCAGTCAGCGACGACCGGGCCGGAGTGCTGGCCAGGTTCGTCGAGGAGATGGACCCGCAGGATGCCGCCGCGCTGGCCGACCTGCTGCGAAGCCCCGGCGACCGCCCCGCCGAAGGGCCGCCATCGTGACGGTTGGCGCAGCGCTGATGCTCTACGCGGTCGTCGTCGGCGCCCTCGGCCCGGCGGCGTTCCGCCGGTCAGGCTGGCTGGTCCGTGCGCCACGGTTGGGAGCCGCCGCGGTGCTGGCCGCGGCGTGGTCGGTCCTCTTCGCGCTGCTCCTGGCCGGCGTCACGCTCCTGCTCCCGGCCAGCGCCCTGACGACCGACATCGGTCACCTGGTCGGCGCGTGCCTCACCCGTCTGCGCGCCGCCTACGGCTCACCCGGTGGTGCGGGGGTCGTCGTCCTGGGGCAGGCGCTGTCGACGGGCCTGGCAACGCGGATGGTGTTCGTTGCGGGTCGGCTGTCCCTCGACCGCCGGACCGAGCGGCGCCGTCACCGGCTGCTGATCCGCCTGGCCGGACGCAGGCTGGCGGAGGCCTCCGGGCCCATCGTGGTCCTCGACGCCCCGGGCGCGGCCGCATACAGCCTCGCCGGACGACGCCCCACCGTCGTCGTCACCAGCGGCGCCATGGAGATCCTCACCGCACGGCAGCTGAGCGCCGTGCTGGCCCACGAGCAGGCACACCTGCGGGCCCGGCATCACCGGTGGCAGCTCGCGGCAGCCCTGGCCGCCCAATCGCTGCCGTTCGTCCCGGTCCTGCGCGAGACACCCGCTCGTCTGGGCCGGCTCCTCGAGATGGACGCCGACGAGCTGGCCGTGCACCAGCACGAGCCCCGGATACTCGCCAGCGCCCTGGTTGCGGTGGGGAGCGCCGGGGCATCGGCGGCCAACGGCTCACCACGGCAACGGACCGCGACGACCGCAGCAGGGGCAGACGCCGTCGCGCGGATCCACCGCCTGCTGCGGCCACCGGACCGGCTTCCGCTCCGCCGCCGCACCCTCGCTCGCTCAGCTGTGGTGGCAGTCACCGCTGGGCCGCTCCTGCTCGCCACCGCACCCGCGCTTCTGGCCCTGCGATAGCGCTCACGTGGAGGTCATGGCCGCGGGGCACGTCACCCGGATCGGGGCGAACCACCGTGCCGCGAGTCCGGAGGGCCAGCGGTGCCCCGTTACCAGTTCACGCCCGTTGCAGCAGGAGGAGCCTCGTCGCCGGAGTCGATCTTGTCGCCGGCCGCGGTCACCACGTACCAGCCGGCTCCGAACTGGTCCAGCCCCTGTCCATGTGCGTCGCCGCGCCGTCTGTCGCCGACGTAGAGGTACAGCGGGTGGTGGTTGTACGTGACCTGCCGGGTGCCATCGCTGCGCATCACGGCACCGAGCAGGCGTGCCTGCACCGGAGAGGAGACCGTGGGCATCGCGCCATCGGTGAGCAGGGGTGGCCAGACCTGTGCGCAGGCACCGCTGCAAGCCGACTTTGCGTGGGAGTCGGCCTCGAACAGGTAGAGCGTGCGACCGGCACCGTCCACCAGCGCGGTCCCGGGCGCCAACGCCGCCGTGGCGACGCTGGGGGCCGGCGCCGCCGGTGCGCGGGAGGAGGCTCCGTAGAGGGATCCGGCGTGGGCGCCGTTCTGCGACACCGCCGCGTCGAGCCCGACGCCGCCGGCGGCGAGGGCGGCGGCCGCTGCGATGCCGCCGAGGAGGTACTTGCGTTTCATGTTCGCGCCTCGAAACGTGAGTTGTGACAAGGGAACGGGGCCACGAAGCCGGGCGCCCGCTGACTACTAGCACGACTGGTCGACGGTGAACATTCAGCCGAGAAGACGGGCGCAGTCCGCTGAACGGAGCGGCACTACTAACCGTGTTAGTAGACATGACCGATGCACCTGTGGCCCGACAGCCACTGCCCGCGTGCTCCGAGGACGCCTTGCGAGCTCTGTACCGGGACCACGCCGGCGCGCTGCTGGCCTACGCCGAGCACTTCACCCATGACCGGATGGCAGCCGAGGACGCGCTGCAGGAGACCTTCCTGCGCGCCTGGCGTCACCTTCCCCGCCTGCTCCAGGACGACCGGCCTCCGCGGCCGTGGCTGCGTCAGGTGCTGCGCCGCATCCTCATCGACAGGGCGCGAGCGGCGCGGCATCGCCATACCCGGCTCGTCGACGACGCCCTGCTCGACGGCGAGGCAGAGGGTGGTTACGACACGCTGCTGGACCGGCAGCTCCTCGCAGGCGCCATGGACCAGCTGTCGTCTCCGCACCGGGATGTGCTGGTGGAGACGTACTACCGCGACCTGCCCGCAGAGCGCGTGGCCGCCGCCCTGGGGGTACCGGTGGGGACCGTGCGGTCCCGCCTGCACTACGCCCTGCAAGCGCTTCGCCGGCAGCTGACCGAGACCAGGGACGGCAGCGCCCTCCCCGCGACGGCCGCCACACCGCCGGTCACCAAGAGGCAGACGTCGTCCGGGCCGGGTCGCCGATCGCAGGTCGCCGCCGCCGTGGGTGCGTCGATGTCATGAAGACAGCGCCTCGCTCTCTTGCCGCCATACAGGAGGAAGCGAGTTCCAGTGGCGCCCCTGGTCGCCCCCGTTCGCCCCAGTTCGCGACCGGTCCAAGAGGGCTTTGCCGCTGCGGTTCGACCAGGGGCACACCAGGTGCGATCTGGCTCACCGGGGGTACCCAACACACCATCGCGTCGACAAAGTCGGCGCAGCTGGCCGCTGGTGGCGCTAGACGTGGGCAGAACGCACTTCGGCCCCCACAAGATGTGGGGGCCGAAGTCGTTACGCGACGCGTTTGGTAGCGGGGGCAGGATTTGAACCTGCGACCTCCGGGTTATGAGCCCGGCGAGCTACCGAGCTGCTCCACCCCGCGTCGGTAAACACAACACTACGGGACGCCTGCCCCAGCGCCAAATCGGGGCCCACACGGAGGACGGACGGGGACGCCGCCGGGGTCTCAGCCCTCAGGGCTCAGGCCCTCCTGCTCCTCGCGCTCCCGTGCCCGCAGCGCCTCCCGGATGGCGACCGCGGCGCCGAGCAGCCCCCCGGCGGCCAGCATGCCGACCGCCGGCACGACCCGGCCGCCGACCGCGTTGGCTGCCACCATGACGGCCACCGCGACCAGGAGCAGCGCCGAGCGAGGCCCGCAGGCCGCGCCGCGCCCCCACCCTGTCCGGGACCGACGACCGGTGCACGAGCCGGAACGCCACCAGGCTCCCGGCGACCAGCAGGAGGAGGGTCATCCCCCGCCTACTTGGTCGGGGTCGCGCTCGGGGACGGCGTGGCCGTACCCGACGGCGCCGGGATGGTCGCCGAACCGGTGGGCTCGGCGGCGATCGCGTCCTGGACCGCCGCCTGCAGGCGCTTCTGCGCGTCGCCGTACGCCGCCCAGTCACCGTTCTTGAGCGCCTCCTGGCCGTCGGCGAACGCCTTCTGCACGTCGGCCAGCGCCGCCTTCAGCGCCGCGGACTGCTGGGCCGGCGTGCCGCCACCGGCAGCCGGCGGCGTCGGCGGCTGCGTCGTACTGCCTCCCGAGCCGGTGTCACCGGCGACCGCACCCGAGCTGCCGCCGAAGAGGCCGTCGAGGGCGCCGCCGAGGGTGTCGGACCACGCCAGCTGGTTGCCGAAGGCGACCACGACCGCCCGGGAGAGCGGGTAGGACGAGCCGGTCTTCGCGCTGACGTAGATCGGCTCGACGTAGAGCAGGCCGCCACCGACCGGCAGGGTCAGCTGGTTGCCCAGGGTGATCTGCGAGCCCTGCTGGGTGCGGTTCAGGGTCAGGAACTGCGACAGCGTCTGGGTGAACCGCGGCGAGCCGATGTTGGAGGACTCGATGTCGTTCTGCACCTGCCCGGGGCCCTTGACCGTCGTGTCCCGGGGCAGCTCCAGCAGGCGCATCTTGCCGTAGCCCGCGCGCTTCTTGCCCGTCGGCGTTGCCGGCGTTGGCGTCGACCGCCATGAACCCGGTCAGCACCGGCCGGTCACCCTGCGGCATGAACGTCGTCGTCAGGGAGAACGACGGCGCCGGCTGGCCCGGCATCGCGACGCTGAGGTAGTAGGGCGGCTGCGGCACCTGGCGCTGCTCCTGGGTCGGGTCGTCCGGCACCGTCCAGTAGTCCTGGCCGCCGAAGAACGCGCCCGGGTCGGTGACGTGGTAGCGCGCCATCAGCGAGCGCTGCACCTTGAACAGGTCCTCGGGGTAGCGCAGGTGCGACATCAGGTCGCCGCTGATCGCCGACAGCGGCTGCACCGTGCCGGGGAACGTCTTGGTCCACGCCTTGAGCAGCGGGTCCTGGTCGTCCCACGCGTAGAGCGTGACCTTGCCGTTGTAGGCGTCGACCGTGGCCTTGACCGAGTTGCGGATGTAGTTGACCTGGCCGGCCTCGATCGCCTGGACGCTGCGCGAGCGCGCGGTGAGCGAGTCGGACGTCGACGTCGTCGATCGACTGCAGCCGGGAGTACGGGTAGTGCGCTCGAGGTCGTGTAGCCGTCGAGGATCCACTGCACCCGGCCCTGCACCACCGCCGGGTAGGCGTTGCCGTCCAGCGTCAGCCACGGCGCGACCCGCTCGACCCGCTCGCGCGGCGTGCGGTCGTCCAGCAGCCGGGACTGGGCGTTCACGGTGTCCGAGAGCATGATCTTCAGCTCGCGGTACTTGATCGCGTAGGCCGCCTGGCGGGCGAAGTTGCCGATGCCCGACCCCGCCCGTTGCCGGTGTACGTCGTGTTCTGCTGGCCGGTGGCGCTGCGAGTCCGGGTAGTCCAGCTCCTTCTGCGGGCCGCCCTTGGGGCCGCCGACGATGGAGTAGTCCGGCGAGGACTCGCCGAAGTAGATCCGCGGCTCGAACGTGCCCAGCGGGCCCACCGGCGGGATGTTCTGCTGGTAGAAGACCGGCTGGCCGTCGTCGCCGCGCTGGTTGCCGTAGGCGGCGACGACGCCGAAGCCGTGGGTGTAGACGGTGTGGTCGTTGACCCAGTTGCGCTGCCCGGCGGGCAGGCCGTCGAGGTCGAGCTCGCGGACGGCGATCACCGTGTCGCGCAGCTTGCCGTCGATCGTGTAGCGGTCGACGTCGAGCGCGTCGGGGAACTGGTAGTACGACTTGACCGCCTGCAGCTGCTTGAACGTCGGCGCGACCACGGAGGGGTCGACCAGCCGGACGCCGGGGATCGTGTCGGCGTCGTTGCGCAGCTGGCCGCGGGTCGCGGTCGTGCTCGCCTTGTACTCGGTCGCGTCCGCGTTGGCCAGGCCGTACGCCGCGCGGGTCGCCTCGATGTTGCGGTCGATGAACGGCGCCTCCAGCGACTTCTCGGACGGCTTGACCTTGAAGTTCTGCACGACGCGCCGGGTAGATGCCGCCGACGGCGATCGCGCAGACCACCAGCAGGCCGACGCCGATGCGCGGGCAGCCGCCAGGAGTGGGTCCAGATGGTCGCCGACGAACAGCACCGCGCACATCAGCGCGGCCACCGCGAGGATCGCCTTGGTCGGCATCACCGCGTGCTGCGTCGGTGTAGGTCAGGCCGGTGATCAGCCGGGAGTCCTCGGTGGTCAGGGAGTAGCGGTCCAGCCAGTAGCTGGCGGCGCGGACCAGCGACGAGCGCGGCGAGCAGCAGCGACAGGTGCACCCGCGCGGCGGTCGTGGTGCGCTCGCCGCGGGACTGCAGCTGCAGCGCCGCCGTACACGTAGTGGGTGACGCGCCGCGGCGATCAGGGCGAGCACGATGCACCATGGTCAGGAAGCCGACGATGAACCGCAGCCACGGCAGGGTGAAGACGAAGAAGCCGATGTCGAGGCTGAACTGGGCGTCCTTGGTGCCGAACGGCACGCGGTTGTGCCACAGCGAGAAGATCTGCCACTGGCTGGCCGCGGCCGAGCCGGCGAAGAGGCCGAGCAGGGCGGGCGCGACGACCGTGGCGACGCGGCGCAGCGGGTCGAGCATCTCGCGGTAGTGGTCGAGGTTCTGCTGCTCCTCGCGAGACCGGCGGGTAGATCGGCCGGGTCCGGTAGCCGATGACCAGGCTGGAGGCGACGAGCCCGGCGGCCATGCAGGCCGCCGACGACGAACAGCAGCGACCTTGGTGAGGACCTCGACCCGGCACACGGTGGTGAACCCGACGCTGTCGAACCACAGCACCTCGGTCCAGAGCTGCGCCAGGATCGCGACGAGCACGACGACCGCGACGAGGATCGCGATGGTCGGCACGAGCGGACCGCGCCGCGACAGACCGGTCAGCCGGGACGGCCGGGGCCGGCGCCGCGACCGCGGCCCCTCGGGCGCCCGACCGCCACCGGGCCGGCCGGGACCGCCGGACGCCGGCTCCGTCTCCGGAGCCACCTCGACCAAACCAGTCTCTAGAACTCACTGCGACGCCCGATCCCGATCCAGATGCTGCCCGATGCGCTGCCTTGTGGGTCCAACTTACCGAGAGGCCGTGCGGTTCCCGCCCCTCTGCGCCGATGCGGCAGCATGGGGGCCGTGACCAGCGCCCCGCAGCCGATCTTCAGCCCCCTCGTGACCGCCGCCCTCGAGACCGAGCGCCACGTCGCCTCCGGCGGCTGGGACCAGCCGCCGCGGCTGTTCGCCCTGGTCCGCACCGCCGGGCCTGGTCGAGCAGGAGCCGCACCTGCGGGCCCAGCTGGCCACGCGACGACCCCGACGCCCTCACCGCGATCGAGCAGGAGGGGCTGCCCCGCACCTCGTCCCTGGAGTCGCTGCTCGGCCGGCTGGCCTGGCCGGCCGACGTCGACGGCGTCGCGCTGGCCGTCGAGCGCATCGTCGTCCCGCCGGAGGCCGAGCAGGACCTGCCCGGGCGCCCGGAGGAGGCCGCCGAGGCCCTGGCGGCGCACCCGGACCGCAAGGACGTGCGGCTGCTCGTCGCGGTGCTGCGCGACGGCGAGTCCACCTGCCTGCTGCGTCAGCGCGAGCACGACAGCGACGACCGCGTCGCCGTGGGCCGGGACATCGCCCCCGGGCTGGTCCACGCGCTGCAGCGCCACGCTGCGAGGACTGAGCCGGCGGCGCCCTCAGGCCGTACGCCGCTGGCGCCACCGGCCGCGTGCGGTGCACCGGTCGGCAGCGGCCAGTCCGAGCCGTGTGCCCGGCCGCGATCGGCCTCGACCGCGGAGCGCGCCTCGGCGAACGTGGACGACCTTGACCACGCTCAGCCCGTCCGGGACGTGCCCACGACCTCGTTGCAGTTGGACGGCCGGCGCGAGGAACCACCGGGCGCCGCCGTCGCGCGCGCCGTACAGCTTCTGCTGGATGCCGCCGATCGGGCCGACCGTGCCGTCGCTGGCGATGGTGCCGGTGCCGGCGATCTTGGCGCCGCCGGTCAGCGCTCCGGGCGTGAGCTTGTCGAAGATGGCCAGCGAGAACATCATCCCCGCGGACGGGCCGCCGACGTCCCCGGCGTTGATGGTGACCTTGACGGGGAAGTCGAACGCGTGCGCAGCAGCACGCCGAGCACCGTGCGCCCGTCCGCGTGCGGCGGTGTGTGCCGTCAGCTGCCCTGGTGGTCCCGTCCCGGCGCACCGTCATCGCCACCGTCTCCCCCGGGCTGTGCTTCTGGACGGCGTCGCGCACCGCGTCGGTGCTGTCGGCCGGCACGCCGTCGACGCTCACGACCTCGTCGCCGGCCTGCAGCACGCCCTTGGCGGGTGAGCCGTCCGGGACCTGGGCGATGCTGATCGACCTCGGGCACCGTGGTTCCCGTGGCGCGCAGGGCGACGGCGATCGCCTCCTGCTGGGAGTCGGCCATCTCGGCGGCGTTCTCCTCCTCGCACCTGCTTGCTGGTCGTGCCCTTGGGAAACATCGTCTGCTCGGGCACGACGTGGCTGCTGCGGTCGACCAGGCCCGCAGAGCACGTCCCAGACGTTGACCGGGTGCTGCGGGCCGCCGTAGACGGCCACGGTGGTGAAGTCGAGCACGCCGGAGGTCGGGTAGGTGCGGGCGTCGCTGACCTGATCAGCGGCTTGTTCGGCTCGCACGTTGCCGAGGGTGTTGGTGACCGGTCCGGGCTTGAGGATGGCGTAGGGCAGGTGGATCAGGCTCAGCAGCGCGGCGAGCGCCACCCCGACGAAGAGCGCCACGAGCCAGCCGCCGGTGCGGCGGCTCATGCCGGTCGGCGGTCCGGGGGTGTCGGTCACGGGAGGCCGACCCACTCGTCGGTGCCGTCGCTGAACATCTGGTGCTTCCAGATCGGCACCCGCGCCTTGAGCGTGTCGATGAGCTCGCGGCAGGCGTCGAGCGCGGCCCCGCGGTGCGCGGCGCTGACCGCGACGACGACCGCGAGGTCGCCGATCTCCAGGTGGCCGACGCGGTGCACGGCGGCGACGGACGATGACGGCGCTGCGGTCGGCGACCTCCTGGGCCACCGCGCGCAGGACGTCGGTGGCGGTGGGGTGCGCGGAGTAGTCGAGGGCGTCCACCGCCTCGCCGTGGTCCTGCTCGCGCACGACGCCGATGAACGAGGCGATCCCGCCGGCACGCGGGTGGCGCACGGCGGCGAGCACCTCGTCGACCGACAGGGCGCTCTCGCGCACGTCGGCCAGGACGACCTCCGCCGACCGGTCGAGCCCGTCGTCCTGCATCTGCTGGTTCATGCTCCGCCTCCCTTGCGCCGCCGTCGCCGCATGATGGCAGCCGTACCTACGAGCGCGACAGCCGCACTCGCCGCGCCCAGGGCCGCGTCCTTGCGGTCGACCCGCCGCGCCCCCACGGCGTGGTGCCCGCGGACCCCGTCCAGCAGCACCCCCAGGCAGGTCTCGTTGTCGTACGCCGCCGCCCACCCCGCCGCACGCAGCGCCGCCGACGGACACCGCCCACGGGTGCAGCGCGTAGGCCAGGTCGGACGCCGGGGCCGGCAGCACGCCGACCCGGTGCAGCCGCTGCGCGGTGCCGAGCGCGAGGCCCTCGCTGAGCTGCACGTGCCGCATGCCGCTGACCTGCTCGACCCGCTCCTGGGTCATCGTGCCCTCGGCCGCGACCGTGACGACCGGGCCCAGGCCCTGCTCGACCACGGCGACGACGGCGCGGGCCAGGTCCTCGACGTGGCAGAACTGCCAGGCCGGGGTGCAGCTCCCGACGGTGAGCAGCCGCGGTGCCTCGAAGTGCCGGGTGGTCACGGTGTCGATGCCCGGGCCGACGAGCGCCGCCGGCCGCACCACGGTGACCGAGAGCCCCGGGTGGACCTGGCGGGCCCTGCTGCAGGACCTCCTCCACGGCCAGCAGGTCGCCGACGAGGCCCTCGTCCGGCTCGGCCCGCAGCGGGGCGTCCTCCGGCAGCGGCACCGGGTTGTCCGGCAGCGCGCCGTACGTCATGGCGCTGGTGACCACCACGAGGTGCGCCGACCCCGGCCGCCGCCGCCGAGGTGACCAGCGTCTGCGCCCGCCGGACGGCCCGCTCCCGCCGCAGCCTGGCGCCGACCTGCAGGTCGACGGCGAGATCGCGTGCTGGCCGCCACGTGGACGAGCGCGTCGACGTCGCTGAGGCAGACCGCCACCTCCGGCGAGTCGAGGTCGACCACCCGCCAGTGCGCGCCGTCGACCGCCCCGCGCTGCCCGTCCAGCCCGACCACGGTGCCGGTGCGCCCGGCCGCCGGCCGCGCTGTCCAGCAGGGCCCGCAGGATCGGTTCACCCACGGGTGACGCGGCTCCGGCGACGGCGACGGTGATCGCCTTGCGCCGAGAGCGAACCCTGCCCCGGGGGGAACTCACTGTGACCTCCGCGTGGTTATCTCTGGAAGGAAGTACATCCTCTCAGGAGGCCAAGGAGCCCCGCGTGTCCGATTCGCTGTCACCCCAGTCCCCCGACCCCGACGAGCCCGACTTCCAGCAGATGCTGAGCAACCTGCTGGGCGGCGCCGCCGACAACCCCCAGCTGGCCGAGGCGCTCAAGGCCATGGGGGTGGACCGGCTCGACCCTGCCGCGATGGGGATGATCAGCGCCCAGCTCAAGGCGATGCTCTCGGCCTCTCCCGACGAGCCGTTCAACGCCGAGCTGGCCACCGACGTCGCCCGCAAGACGGTGAGTGCCGCCGGTGACGCCAGCGTCGGCGACGCGGCGCGGCGCGAGGTCGAGGAGGCCGCCCACGTGGCCGGGCTGTGGCTCGACGACGTCACCCAGCTCACCGCGCCCGGCGTGGCGGCCAGGGCGTGGAGCCGGGCCGAGTGGGTCGACCAGACGATGCCGGTATGGCGCACCCTGGTCGAGCCGGTCGCCTCGGGCGTCAGCGCGGCGATCGTTGCGGCCATGCGCGGGCAGATGGGCAACCTCGACCCCTCGCAGCTGCCGCCGGGGGTGCCCGCGGGCATGGACCTGGGCGCGATGATGGGCCAGATGGAGCCGATGCTGGCCCGGATGAGCGCCTCCATGTTCGGCGCCCAGGTCGGGCAGGCCGTCGGGGCGCTCGGTGGTGACACGCTCAGCGGCACCGAGGTCGGGCTGCCGCTGGTCCAGGGCAACGCCGTCGCGCTGGTGCCGGCCAACATCGCCGCCTTCGCCGAGGGGCTCGAGGTCGACCTGGCCGAGGTGCGGCTCTACCTCGCCGTCCGCGAGGCGGCTCGGGTGCGCCTCTTCGCCGACGTCCCGTGGCTCGGCCCGCAGCTGGTCGCCGCCGTGCAGGCCTACGCCCGCGACATCAGCATCGACACCGACCGGATCGAGTCGGCGCTGCAGTCGGTGGACCCGACGGACCCGGCCGCCATGCAGTCCGCGCTGTCCGACTCGCTGTTCACGCCCGAGCCCAGTGCGGCGCAGCAGGCTGCGCTGAGCCGGCTCGAGACCTACCTGGCCCTGGTCGAGGGGTGGGTGGACGTCGTCGCCGACCGAGCCACCGCGCCGCACCTGCCGCACGGCGCGGCGCTCGGGGAGGCCGTACGCCGCCGCCGGGCGTCCGGTGGGCCCGCCGAGCGGGTCTTCAGCCAGCTGGTCGGGCTCGAGCTGCGTCCACGCCGCCTGCGCGACGCCGCGAACCTCTGGGCGGCCCTGGAGTCCAGCGGCGGCGTCACCGCCCGCGACGGCGCCTGGGCGCACCCCGACGTGGCACCGACCGCGGCGGACCTCGACGACCCGCTGGGCTACGTCGAGCGGGTCCGCGACGCGGGCAGCGCGGGCGGCGACGACATGGACGCCGCGCTCGATGCGATCCTGCGCGAGGGCGAGTCCGGCGGCGGACCCGCGTGAGCGGACCGACCGCGGCCTCCGCCTCCGCCGCGCCTGCCACCTCCTCTCCCCTCGACCGGCCCGGCACACCGGACGCGCCGGTGCCGGCGTCGTACCGACGGCTGCGCGAGCGGGCCACGGCACTCCTGACGTCCTGGGACGCGCCCGACGCGGGCCAGGAGGGGCGACGCCAGGACTTCCTGGCGCACCTGGCCGCCCATCCCGGCGCGATGTGGAAGCAGGGGCCGCCGGCCCACCTGACCGCGAGCGCGCTGGTGCTGGACGCCACGGGCGACCACGTGCTGCTCACCCTGCACCGCAAGGCCGACGCGTGGTTCCAGTTCGGCGGCCACTACGAGCCCGGCGACGGTGACGTGCATGCGGCGGCGACCCGCGAGGCCCGCGAGGAGTCGGGTATCGCCGACCTCGTCGTCGCGCCCGGGCTGGTCGAGCTCGACCGGCACGCGCTGGTCGGGTCCTTCGGCCGGTGCCGGGAGCATCTGGACCTGCGGTTCGCCGCGGTGGCCCCCGAGGGCGCCCGGCACGTGGTCAGCGAGGAGTCGCTGGACGTGCGGTGGTGGCCGGTGCGGGCGCTGCCCGCGACGGCGGGCGCGGACCTCCCGCGGCTGGTCGCGGCCGCGCGCCGGCACCTCGCGCTCGGCTGACGGCGCCGCCCGGACCCCGAGGCCCGCAGCTGGCGCTGCGGTGGACCCGCCCGACCTGGGCGGCTCAGCTGGCGCTCGGCCGCAGCGGCTGGTCCTCGACGTCGTCGGCCAGCGGCTCCCCCTCGCCTTCGCCGGGCGCGCCGAGGGCCCCCGCGGCGACCACCCCCTCGAGGTAGCCGCGGGCCCGCTCGGTGCGTGGGTAGCTCTCGAGCAGCGCCCAGAAGTCGCGGCCGTGGCTGGGCTGCAGCAGGTGCGCCAGCTCGTGCATGATCACGTAGTCGAGCACCCACGAGGGCATGCCCTTGACCCGCGCGGAGATGCGGATCGAGCCGTCGGAGGGGGTGCAGGACCCCCAGCGGGAGGCCTGGTTCATCGACCAGACGATGCTCGTGGGCTTGGCCAGCCCGCCGAGGTAGCGCAGCGACAGCTCGGCCGCCCGCGCGGCGAGCTGCTCGTCGCTGGGCCGCCGCCGCCGGTCGCCGGCCTCCAGCTTGCGCAGCATGGTGTCGACCCAGTGCTTCTCCTCCGAGGCGCTGAAGCCGGCCGGGATGAGCACGATGGTGCGCCCACCCTCGCGGTAGGCGCTGACGGTGCGACGCCGGCGCCTGCTGCGGCGCACCTCGATCGGTTCGGGGCTCACGAGGCGAACCTATGTCACAGGGTGCGGCGAGGGCACGCGTCTTCCACACCCAGTTTGGGCGTGGCGCGGGGCGTCAGCGCCCCGTGAACGTCGGCGGCCGCTTGGCGGCTGCGGCCGCGATGCCCTCACGGACGTCGTCCGTGGTCAGGGTAACCGCCTGGGCCAGGCCCTCCCACTGCAGGGCCGCCTCCACCGTGGCGTGCCCGCCGTCGCGCAGCGCGGCCGTCGTGAGCCGGGTCGCGACCGGCGCCGCGGCCGCCACCCGGTCGGCCGCTGCGAGCGCCTCGTCCAGCACGGACTCGGGCGGCAGCGCCCGCGAGGCGAGGCCGAGTGCGACGGCCTCCTGCCCGTCCACGATGCGCCCGGTCAGCAGCAGGTCGCGGGCCACGGCGAGGCCCGCGACCTGCGACAGGGACCAGGTCGTCGCCATACCGGGATGCAGTCCGAGCGAGGTGAAGGGCACCCCCATCCTGGCGGTGGTGGCGACGTAGCGGATGTCGCAGGCGAGGGCGACGGCGAGACCGGCCCCGATCGCCGCGCCGTTGACGGCCGCGATGGTGGGGACCTCCAGCGCGCGGATGCTCAGCCAGTCGCGGTAGAACGCGAGCATCCGCCGGCGCAGCTCCGGCACGCTCGCGTCCGGCTCGGACACGATCCAGGACAGGTCTCCCCCGGCGTTGAAGGCGCGGCCGTTGCCCGTCACCACGACCGCCGCCAGGTCGGGGTCGCCGCGCAGCGCCGTCATCAGCCGCACCCAGGACGCCGTCATCGGTCCGCTCATCGCGTTGCGCCGCTCGGGCAGGTCGAAGCGCACCACCGCGACCCGCCGCCCGGAGGCCTCCCGCAACTCGACCGCCAGGTGCTCGTAAGGTGTCTGCCACCAGCTCGTGCCAATCATGGCGCGAGCCTAGGTGAGCACGACGCACGCGGCGCTCAGGCGGTCCAATGCGGGAGGTCGTGCTCAGCCTGGTCTAGGCTGAAATGAGTCCGTGGCCGCAGTTGGGCGGCACAGGAACCACAAGGAGACAGACGTAATGGCTGAGTCCGTAGAGACTGGCGAGACCTACAAGGGCGACTTCTACTGCGTGAAGTGCAAGGAGAAGCGCGAGGCCGAGGGCCGGGTTGTCGAGACCAACGGCCGCCGGATGGCCAAGGGCTCGTGCCCCGTGTGCGGCACGAACCTCAACCGGATCCTCGGAAAGGCCTGATCCACCGATCAGCCACGGGGCGGGACCACGAGCACGGCTCGGGTCCCGCCCCTTGCACGTCCGGAGGGCGTCCGTCCGCCTGCGAACGCCCGTCCGGAGGGCGTCCGTCCGCCTGTGGACGGCGGGCCGGGGTACGGCGGGTGCGTGCCAGAGTCGTCCGGACCACGGACGACGCAGGAGGCGCCGATGGCGGCCCGACCCCGACTCAAGCCGCACGCCCGCCTGCTGCGCCGGGGCGCCGGCGCCCTGCAGGTCGGACTGGCCGCCGACGCGGGTGTCGTCCTCGAGGGGCTGAGCGAGGCCGAGATCGCCCTCGTCGCCCGGCTCGACGGCAGCCTCGACCTGCCCGGCCTGCACGCCGTGGCCGTCAGCACGGGCGTCGCGCCGGGACGGGTCACCGGGCTCCTCCAGGCGCTGCGCGAGCGCCACCTGCTGCTCGACCTGCCGACCGACCGGGCCCTGCTCGGCGACCTCGGCGAGGTGTGGCGGGCCGCGCTGCGTCCGGACGCCGACGCCCTCGCGGCCGCCTACCAGCTGGCCGGCGACGGCTACGCGCTGCTGGCCGCGCGTCGCCGCCAGCACGTCGTCGTCGGCGGCACCGGCGGCCTGCCGCAGTCCCTCGCGTCCCTGCTGCGCGCCGCCGGGGTCGGCCGGGTCGACGCCGGCCCGGTCGCCGCCGAGGCGCTCGACCTCGACCTGCGTCACGACCCGGGCGGGGACACTCCCACGCTGGTGGTGCTCACCGCGGCGGGGGCGCTGCCGTCCGAGACCGGCGAGCCGTGGCGGCGCCGGGGCGTGGCGCACCTGCCGGTGGTGGCGCAGGGCCACCGGGTGCTCATCGGCCCGCTGGTGACACCCGGTCGCGGCCCGTGCCTGCGCTGCCTCGACCTGCACCGCTGCGACCGCGACCCCGCGTGGCCGGCGCTGCTGGCCCAGCTGGCGCTCCCGGCCCCGGTCGCGCCGGCGCCCGCGGTCAGCCCCGAGACCACGCTGACGGCGATCGCCGCGGGGCTCTGCGCGATGGTCGTGCACACGGCCCTGGACGGGCAGGAGGTCCCGCGCGGCGTCTCCCTGGAGGTGTCGCTGCCCTGGCCCCGGGTGGAGCAGCGACGCTGGACCGACCATCCGCTGTGCGGATGCGCGGTGACGCAGGCAACAATGGCCCGGTGAGCGAACTCCCCCGCAAGGCCGTCACCCGCTCGGTCAAGCTCGCGTCGCTCCCGCTGGGCTTCGCCGGGCGCACCGCCCTCGGCATCGGCAAGCGGGTGGGCGGCAAGCCGGCCGAGCTGGTCGCCGCCGAGGTGCAGGCCCGCACGGCCGAGCAGATCTTCAAGGTCCTCGGCGAGCTCAAGGGCGGGGCCATGAAGTTCGGGCAGGCCATGTCGATCTTCGAGGCGGCGATGCCCGAGGAGCTGGCCGGCCCGTACCGCGCGACGCTGACCCGGCTGCAGGACGCCGCGCCGCCGATGCCGTCCTCGGTCGTGCACCAGGTGCTCGCGCGACGAGCTGGGCCCCCGCTGGCGGCACCAGTTCACGTCCTTCGACGACACCCCCGCCGCGGCCGCCTCGATCGGCCAGGTGCACCGGGCCGTGTGGCACGACGGCCGCGAGGTCGCGGTCAAGGTGCAGTACCCGGGGGCCGGCAGGGCGCTGATCAGCGACCTCAACCAGGTCTCGCGGGTGGCCCGGGTCTCGGCCGGCTGGATCCCCGGCCTGGACATCAAGCCGATCATGGACGAGCTCAAGCAGCGGGTGGCCGAGGAGCTCGACTACGGCCTCGAGGCCGACTCGCAGCGACAGTTCGCCGAGGCCTTCGCCGACGACCCCGACTTCGCGATCCCGCAGGTGGTGCACCAGAGCGGCAACGTCCTGATCAGCGAGTGGCTGGAGGGCGTGCCGCTCTCCTCGATCATCGCCTCGGGGCCACCGGCCGTCCGCGACGCGGCCGCCCAGCGCTACCTCGAGTTCCTCCTCGCCGGCCCCCAGCGGGCCGGCCTGCTGCACGCCGACCCCCACCCCGGCAACTTCCGACTGCTGCCCGACGGCCGCCTGGGGATCATCGACTTCGGCGCGGTCAACCGACTGCCCGACGGGCTGCCGCCGGAGATGGGCGAGCTGCTCACGATGGCCCTGGACGGCGACGCCGAGGACGTGCTCGCCGGCCTGCGCCGGATGGGTTTCGTCAAGCCCTCCATCGAGATCGACGCCGAGGCCCTGCTGGAGTACCTCGACCCCTTCCTGTCACCGCTGCACACCGACACCTTCACCTTCAGCCGGGCCTGGCTGCGGGGGCTGTTCGCGCCACATCAACGACCCCCGGCGGCCCCAGTTCACCGTGGGGATGAAGCTCAACCTGCCGCCGGAGTACCTGCTGATCCACCGGGTCTGGCTGGGCGGGATCGGTGTGCTGTGCCAGATCGAGGGCACCGTCGCCGGCCGGGCCACGATCAGCGCGTGGATGCCGCACGCCAAGCTGCCGCAGCTCGACGTCTGAGGTCGCCGGCTCGAGGTCAGCGGTCGTCGCACCGCTCGGGATCGGCGCCCCGGGCCGTCATCGCTGTCACCACCGTCACCACCAAGCCGGTCCAGCTTGGCCTCGATGCTGCGCAGGTGCGCGCGGCTGCAGACGTCGCAGGTCCACACCACCTGACCGTGCTCCGTGCCCCGGGTCCAGGTCAGCTGCGCCAGCGCGATCCGGTCCGCGCGCGTCGCGCCGGGGGGCCGCGCCACCGACCGCGGTGGCACCGCACGTCGTACACACCAGGTCCTGCGCAGCCGTGCCCATGGGGCCATCCTGCCTCCTGCGGCCGCGGCGCGCGCTGGCATGCTGCCGCGGTGACGCACCCTCGCCCCGACCCGGCTCGCTCCGTCGTCGGCAGCGGTCCCCGCGACCCTGCCGACCCCGTCCTGCGGCACCTCACCGACCGGCTGATCCTGCGCCCCTGGCTGCCCCGGGACCGGGCGCCGTTCGCGGCCATGAACGCCGACCCCCGCGTGATGGAGCACTTCCCCGCCCCGCTCACCCGGCGGGAGTCCGACGAGCTGATCGAGCGGATGCAACGCCGCCTGCTGCAGGACGGCTACGGGCTGTGGGCCCTGGAGCTGCGCAGCTCGGGGGACCTGATCGGCTACACCGGGCTCAACCGGCCGTCCTGGACCGCTCCGTTCACACCGTGCGTCGAGGTGGGGTGGCGCCTCACCCCGGCGGCGTGGGGCGCGGGCTATGCGACCGAGGCCGGGCGCGCAGCCCTCGGGATCGGCTTCGGCCCGGCCGGCCTGGACGAGGTCGTGTCGTTCACGGTGCCGGCCAACGCCCGCTCCCGCGCCGTGATGGGCCGTCTGGGCCTGACCCACGACGAGGCCGACGACTTCGAGCACCCGGCCCTGCCGATCGGGCACCCGATGCGCCACCACGTGCTCTACCGGCTGCGCCGCGAGGACTGGGAGCGGTCCCGGCGCAGCGACGGGCCTCAGTCCTCGAGCAGGTAGACCAGCCCCGGCCCCTCGTCGCGGTAGGCGATGCCGAGGGCGTCCAGCGCCGGGCGCCAGGACCCGGTCACCTCCGGGTCCGCGCGCTCGAACCCGTGGTCGGCGGTGAGCACGATGCTGACCTCGTCGGTGACCCCGAGCCGGTCCAGGTGGTCCAGGAAGCTCGAGAGCCGGGCGTCGGCGTCGCGCAGCGAGTCGCGGGCGATGTCCGAGCGGGGACCTCCGGCGTGGTGGCCCGCGTCGGTCACCACGTTGGCCCACCAGGTCAGGGTCGGCGCCGTCGCCGGGTCCTGCCACAGCTGCAGCATCTGCTGCAGCCCGACGTCGTCGACCTGCGTGCACCAGGAGTAGTAGCTGTCCTCGAGGTGGGCCCGGGTGCGCAGGTGGGCCGAGCTGCCGGGGTCCGGCAGCAGGTCACCGAGGCCGGCCGCGCCGGTGCTGCTCTCGCTGGAGCGGATCAGCGCCATGGTGGCGTAGTCGGCACCCCGGTCGACCGGCTCGTCGACCGAGGCCGTCCGCGGGGCGGCGCCCTGCGGCAGCCCCTCGTTGACCATCTCGAACACCGTGCGCACCCCCGGCCGCAGCCACTCCGCGCTGCGGTGCCAGGTCGAGGCGTCGTTGGGCACGACCCGCCGGCCGGTGGCCCGGTCGTAGAACACGTTGCCGAGCACCCCGTGCCGCCCCGGCCCGAGGCCGGTGAGGATCGAGGTGTGGTTGGTCAGGGTGATGCTGGGGAACTCGGCCACGGCGCCGCCGCGCAGGGCCAGCCCGCGGTCGATCAGCCGGCGCACGCCGGGCAGCTCCCCGGCCTCGGCCAGGTGCAGCAGGTCCCCGCAGTGGCCGCCGTCCCAGAGGATGCCGATCACCCGGCGGCGGGCCGTCCCGTCCCCCTCCAGCAGGTACGACGTGAGCGGGGCACCGTCCAGCGGAGCACCGTCAGCGTCGTGCAACCCCTCCTCGGGCACGCCGGCCAGCGTCGCGAGGGTGGGGCCGACGTCGACGAGGCGGGCGTGGGCGTCGACGAGTCCGCGCCGTGCGATCCGGGCCCCACTGAGGACCAGCGGAGCCCGGGACTGGATGACGTCCAGCGAGCCGTGCTCGCCCACGTGCCCGCCCTCGTCCGGGAACCAGTGGCGCGGGGTGTGCACGATGGCGAGGTCCGGGCTGCGGGTCGGGTCGGCGAACAGCGACAGGATCCGCTCGGCGGCGTAGGGGTAGGCGTTGTCCACCGACCTGCGTGGGCCGGGCGAGGCGACCTCCCGTGCATAGGGCAGGAAGGCCATCGGGTCCTCGCTGGGGACCGGGTCCACGCCGTCCAGGACGTCGTGGACACCGCCGGGGTGCAACCGCACCCGGCCGAGGTGGTTGGCGGCGTGTGCCACGGCCCGGCCATCCAGGTGCTCGACCCAGACCACCAGGTCGACGACGTCAGCCAGCGGCGGCGCGGTCAGCGCCTCGATGACGGCGTTGCGGCGGGCGGTGACATCGGGGGCAGTCGGGGCGCTCACGGGCCCGACTCTAGAGCCTGGTCGGGGGCAGTCGGGGCGCTCACGGGCCCGACTCCAGAGCCCGGTCGGGGCTCCCGTGCCGGCGCGGTTTCCCGGTCAGGCCCGCCTCCCGCGGGGACGACGAAGGCGGGGGACGCCCGACCCGGTCAGGGTCGGAACGTCCCCCGCCTCGAGGGGTGCACCGGTGTGCCGCGTGGGCGTCACCGACGCTGGTGCTGCGAGCGCGCGATGCGGGCTTCGAGGGCGATCCGCAGGGAGCTCCTGCGTTGACTCCTCGGCCGTCCGGCGCTCAGTCGCTCCTGCATTCGTGCGCGAGCGAGGTCTTCGTTCATGAGCTGATGCATGGTGGATCTCCTTGGCAGTGAAAGTCTTTGGTGGTGCGAGAGGACGACCCGCAGAGCGCCGTCGAGGCGTCCGGAGGTCGGAAGAGGCGCGGTGGTGAGCTCGCTCATCAGGCGGCGACCGGGTTCTTGCGCGGGCGTCCACGAGGACGTTTCCGGGCCACGACGACGCCCTGGATGAACAGCTGGCCACCCCAGACGCCCCACGGCTCCTGACGGTCCAGGGCGCCGGCGAGGCACTCGGTGAGCGCCGGGCACTGACCGCACAGGGACTTGGCGAACTCGACGTCAGCGGGGCTCTCGGCGAACCAGAGCTCTGCGTCGTACTCGCGACACGGGATGTCAGCGCCGGCCTGTCCGGCCCGATCGTTGAGGTCGATGAGTGCGGTGAGCTGCATCGGGGTCACCTCCTTCGTGTTGTCCCCTCCGGTCCGGCGGGGAGTTCTCGTACGTGTCATCTGGTGGTCCGCTGCCCCTGTGTCGAGGCTTCGGGCCGGGGTTGTTCGGTTCATTTCGGCAACCAGTTCGTGTGGTGTTTTCCTGGGACGTTCTGGCGCCGGACAACACAAAGGCCGCGGATCCCGGATGTCGGGTTCCGCGGCCTGGAGGTGACCTGGTCTGGTGGTGCTAGACCGGCGGTCCCCCTGGTCGGAGGTGTGCGACATCGTGGGCGAGCTTGTGCGTCGGGGCGTAGAACGCCGGAGCGGGGGCGACGACCGCGGACACGTCCGGACCGAAGCCGTCGATACCGAGCGCGGACACAGCGATCCCCTGGACGCGGTCACGGAGATCTGCGATGAGGCGGCGGTTGGCGACCTGCGGGCAGACGGAAACCGCGCGCATGATCTGCGTCGCGTTCGTCATCGTGATGTTCTCCATCAGGGCCACCCCTCCTCATCTGCTCATCGCGTGCCCCAGCCGGAAGCCTGTTCCGCTGGGCTGGACGTAGAGTCAGGCTAGGGCAGCGCCGGCACCGTGAGCAACGTAATTAAGGTAAAAGTTTGTCGCCGTGTCGTCACGGCGTGTCGAGCGCCTCGGACTTCGCTGCAGCAGAAGCGTTTTGGGCCGTCGCGACGGGGTCAGCACCACCCAGGATCGACAGCACCGACTCGCCGAAGCGGGCCAGCTTGGCCGCACCGACGCCGGAGATGGTGGCGAGCGCCGCGATGTCGGACGGCTTGCGCTCGGCGATCGCCGTCAGGGTCGCGTCGGTGAAGACGACGTAGGCCGGCACCTTGGTCTCCGTCGCCACCGTCACCCGCCAGGTGCGCAGCGCCTCGAACGTCGCCTCGTCGTACGTGGGCGGGCAGTCGTCGCAGCGGCCGACCTTGCGCGCGGCGGCGGTGGTCAGGTCGACCCCGCAGCTGCGGCACCGCGCCGGCTTGGCGACCTTGGCCGGCTTGCCTGCGCCGGCCTTGCGTCCGCCCGACTTGGGCGCGGAGCGGGCCCCCTCGCCCAGCACGCTGGCCGCGCCGTCGAGGAACCGTGAGGGGCGCCGTGAGCTGCGGCCGCCGGGGTTGCGGGAGCCGGACCACGACAGCCGCAGCTCACGCCGGGCCCGGGTCAGGCCGACGTACAGCAGCCGGCGCTCCTCCTCCACCGCGGCCGGACCGTCGGCCATGCTGATCGGGATCAGCCCGTCGCTGCACCCGACGAGGAAGACGCAGTCCCACTCCAGGCCCTTGGCCGCGTGCAGCGAGGCCAGCGTGACGCCCTGCACGGTCGGTGCGTGCTGCGCCGAGGCCCGCTCGTCGAGCTCGCGCACGAGCTCGGGCAGCCGGGCCTCCGGGGCGGCCGCGACCACGTCGTCGGCCAGCAGGGCCAGCGCCTGCAGCGACTCCCAACGCTCGCGGACCGCCCCGCCGCTGGCCGGCGGCCGCTCGCTCCAGCCGGCGCCGCCGAGCACGTCGCGCACCAGCTCGCCGAGCGGCTTGCTGCCGTCGTCACCACGGGCTGCGCCGCGCAGCAGCAGCACCGCCTGGCGCACCTCCTTGCGGGCGAAGAACCGCTCGCCACCACGGACGAGGTAGGGGATGCCCGGCGTCGGCCAGGGCCGACTCGTGCGCCTCGGACTGGCCGTTGGTGCGGTAGAGGATCGCGATCTGGCTCGGCGGGGTGCCCTGGGCGATCTGCCCGGCGACCGCCCGCGCGACACCGGCCGCCTCGGCCGGGTCGTCGGGGTAGGACGTGAGCTCGGGCGACGGGCCGGCCTCGCCCTGCGCCTGCAGGGTGACCATCGACCCGGCGTCCTGGCCGGGCGCGCGGAGCACGAGGTTGGCCAGGCCGACGATCTGCGGCGTGGACCGGTAGTTGCGCACCAGCTTCACGACCTGGGCCTGCGGGTAGCGGGCGGAGAACCCGAGCAGGTGGCGCGGCGAGGCCCCCGTGAACGAGTAGATGGTCTGCGCGGCGTCGCCGACCACGCAGACGTCGTCACGCTCGCCGACCCACAGGTCGAGCAGCCGCTGCTGCACGGCGTTGACGTCCTGGTACTCGTCGACCACGAAGTGGCGGTACTGGCTGCGGATGGTGCGGGCGATGTCCTCGCGCTCGGTGAGGATGCCGACCATCACCAGCAGCACGTCCTCGAAGTCGATCACGCCCCGCTCGGCCTTGACCTCCTCGTAGGTCTGGAACAGCCGCGCCATGGCGGTGGCGTCCAGCCCGGCCGGGTCGCGTCCGGCTCGGCGGGCCGCGGCGGGGTAGGTCTCGGGGGTCAGCATGCTGACCTTGGCCCACTCGACCTCGGAGGAGAGGTCGCGCACGGTCGTCCGGTCGAGCTGGAAGCGCAGCCGTGAGCCGGCCTCGGCGACGACCGAGGCCTTGTGCGGCAGCACCTCCGGTGCGGCACCACCGATCGCCTGCGGCCAGAAGTAGTGCAGCTGGCGCAGCGCCGCGGCGTGGAACGTGCGGGCCTGCACCCCGCCGACCGCGAGCTCGCGCAGGCGGGTGCGCATCTCCCCCGCCGCCCGCGCGGTGAAGGTCACCGCGAGGACCCGCTGCGGCTGGTAGGCACCGCTGTGGACGCCGTACGCGATGCGGTGGGTGATCGCCCGGGTCTTGCCGGTGCCCGCACCGGCCAGGACGCACATCGGCCCGCTCGGCGAGGAGGCGACCAGGCGCTGCTCGGGGTCGAGCGCAGCCAGGATGTCGTCGGACGACGGTGCCATCGGGGTCGGGCTGGGGTGCGCGCTCATCGTCCCGATCCTCTCATCCCGGCCGGGTCGTCCGCCCGGCCCGGTGCGCGGGCGGTGGACAACCGGCACCAGGGAAGCAATCGGGCCGGCCGGCGGTTGAGCCGGGTGACCGTCCTGACGAACCGAGGAGTTCCTGCATGAGCGCCCCCGCGCTGCCCGCGACCGGCACCATCACGATGTTCAGCACGACCTGGTGCGGCTACTGCCGGCGCCTGAAGTCCGCGCTGGACCGCGAGGGCATCGGCTACACCGAGGTCAACATCGAGGACGACGAGGCCAGCGCCGACTACGTGATGAGCGTCAACGGCGGCAACCAGACGGTGCCCACCGTCGTCTTCCCCGACGGCAGCGCCGCCACGAACCCCTCCCTCGCCGAGGTCAGGACCCGCCTGGGCTGATCGCCCTGCCGGATGGCCGCCGGCGGTCAGCCCGGCGGCATCCCGTAGGCGTGCGTGACCTGCAGCCGCAGCACGAGGCGGCGGTCCTGCACCATCGCCCGGCGGTAGTCGTCCCAGTCCGGGTGCTCACCGGCGACCAGCCGGTAGACCTCGATCAGCTCCTCGACCGCCGCGTCGTCCGGGGACGCCGCGACCTCCGAGAAGGTCACGTCGCCCTCCAGCACGGTGTACGACCAGCCGTCGGCGCTGGAGACGAGCACCGAGGCACGCGGGTCCCGACGCAGGTTGCGCACCTTGGCCCTGTCGTCGGTCACCGACACCCGCAGCAGCGCCTTGTCGGCCTCGAAGGCGAAGTTCACGTTGGACAGCTGCGGCCGCCCGTCGCGCTTGATCGTGGCGAGCGAGCCGAGGTTGCGCTGACGCACGACCTCCAGCAGCCTCGGGTCGAGGTCGGTCATGGTCAGCCCTTCTGGTCGATCGGCCGGTTCGGTGCGGTCCATTCCACCTCCTGGTCCAGCTCGCCGCCGTACCAGTGCTCGATCAGGCGGCGGGCGATCGACAGCCGTGGCGAGATGCCGATCCGACCCGCCGCCACCTCACGGGCCAGGTCCTCACGGGTGACCCAGAAGGCCTCGACGATCTCGTCGTCGTCCAGCTGGATGGTCGTGTCCTTGGCGGTCGCGGTGAAGCCGACCATCAGCGAGCACGGGAACGGCCACGGCTGGTTGCCGAGATAGCGCACGTCCTCGACGGCGATCCCGACCTCCTCGCGCACCTCCCGCGCGACGGCCGTCTCGAGCGACTCCCCCGGCTCGACGAACCCGGCCAGCACCGAGAAGCGGCCCCGACCCCACTGCGGGCCGCGGGCCAGCAGCAGCCGGTCGTCGGCGTCGACGACCGCCATGATCACCGCCGGGTCCGTGCGGGGGTAGTGCTCGGTCCCGTCGTCCGTGCAGCGCCGGATCCAGCCACCCTGCTGGGCCACCGTCGGCGCCCCACAGCGGGGGCAGTGGGTGTGCTTGGCGTGCCAGTTGGCCAGGGCCAGGGCGCTGGTGAACAGGCCGGAGTCGCGGTCGCCGAGCAGGACCGCGACCTCGCGCAGCGTGCGCCAGTCACGCGGCTCCCCCTGGTCCACCGGGTCGCCCACCACCGCGACGTACGACGTGCCCTCCTCGTCCTGGCCGAGGAACAGGCCCAGCGCGGCCAGGTCGCCGCGGTGCGGCCGACGCAGGTGCAGCGTGACCTGACCGTCGACCTCGAGGACCTCGGCGCTGCCCTCGACGAGCTCGAGCACCCGCGTCGCCGGGTCGGCCAGCAGCGTGGGCAGCAGGTCGGGGTCCTTGCGCCGCTCGGCGGCGCGGTCGAGGGCGCCACGCGAGAGGGAGAGATCGAGCAGAGTTTCGCTGGAACGGCTCACGCCTTCCACCCTAGGCGGCGGCTTCGACATACGGTGTCCCGGTGACCCGCAGTGCTCTCGCCCTCGCCGCTCTCGCCAGCGCCGCCATCCCCGGACTCGACCCGGCCACGGTCGAAGCCGTCGAGTCCCGTGAAGGGCAGCAGTTCGAGCTGGCCTTCGTCCAGGACACGCAGCACCGCCGGTGGGTGGTGCGTGCGCCGCTGACCCGGGCGGCCGGGGCGCAGATGGACATCACGGTGGCCCTGCTCGGGATGCTCGCCCGCCGGCTGCCGTTCTCGGTGCCGACGCCGAAGGGCTTCGTCGCGCTCAAGGAGGGCGGCCGCGCGGCCGTCTACCCCTACCTGGCCGGGCGCCCGCTCGAGCTCACCCACCTGCCTGCGGGTCCCGGGCTGGCCGCCGAGATCGGCCGGGCCATCGCGGCCCTGCACAACGTCGACCGGCAGCTGTTCGACGAGGCCGGGCTCCCGTCCTACGACGCCGACACCTACCGCACCCGCCGGCTCTCCGAGCTGGACCGCGCGGCGGCCACCGGCCACGTGCCGACCGGTCTGCTGGCCCGGTGGGAGGCGGCGCTGGAGGACGTGTCGCTGTGGCGGTTCGCACCGACGCCGACCCACGGGGACCTCGGCGGCGAGCAGATCCTGGCCGTCTTCGACGATGACGAGGACGCTGCGACCGGCCGGGTCCGGGCCTTCACCGGCTGGGAGGACGCGAAGGTGGCCGACCCCGCCGACGACTTCGCCACCCTGGTCACCGAGGCCTCACCGGAGGCGGTCGACTCGGTGCTGGAGGCCTACGCCCACGCGCGGGTGGACCGCCCCGACCAGCACCTCGAGCGCCGCGCCCGTCTGGCCGGTGAGCTGCGCCTGGTCAGCGCGCTGCTGGCCGCCACCGCCCGCGCACAGGGCGCCGACCAGGGCGCGGTCGCGTCCTGCGCCGCGCGTCTGCGCCGGTTGGACGAGCACGCCGCCGACCACCCGCTGACCGAGCCGAAGGTCGTCCCCGCCGTGCCGCCGTGGCTCCGTGCCCACCGTTGCCCCGGTGCCGCCCGTGGTGGTCGACGCAGCCGACCGTCGCCGGAGGGCGAGACGTCGGCCGCCCCCGGCGACGGCGGCCGAAGCCGTGACGACGGGCGAGCCGGTCGACACCCACGGTGCCGGCCCACGCCGACACCGCCGCGCCGACCGGCGACGGTGCCGCAGGCCGTCGCGGCCGACGCCCCGGAGCAGGCCGAGCCGCACGCCCCGGAGCAGCCCGCGGCGCCGGAGCAGGCCGACGCGCGCAGGGCAGGCCGGGTCGACGGCGACCGGCTCCGCGGGCGAGGTGGCACCGGGCGGCCGCGGCGACGCCCCTGCCGCCGGCCAGCCGGCGCCCGAGCACCACGCCGAGGACGACGACCTCACCCAGCCGATCCCCGTGCAACCGCCCTCCGGGGACCAGCGCGGCCGCTGACCAGGGGCCGGCAGCGCCGGCGGCTCAGTCCGGGAGGGTGGACAGCAGCCGGACCAGCTCGGCCTCGTCGGGCAGCTGTGGCCACACGGTCTCGCCACTGCCGGCGTAGTAGAACGCCGCGTCGACCTGCTCGGGATCGAGCCCCCGCAGCCGGGCGAACGCCAGCCGGTAGGCCGCGAGCTGGAGCGCCCCCACGCGGGCCTGCTCCCCTGTCGGTCTGGCCCCGGTCTTCCAGTCGACCACGGTGAACCCGCCACCCGGACGGCGGAACACCGCATCGATCCGCCCGCGGACGGCGATGCCGTCGACGATCGTCTCGATGGCGGTCTCGATCGCCTCGGGGCTGCGGTCGGCCCACTCGCTGGCGAGGAACCGCTCCTTCATCAGCGGCAGGTCGCCGTCGTCGCCCGGGTCCTCGTCGGCGCTGCCGGGCAGGTCGAACAGGTCGACCATGGCGGCCTGGGCGAAGTGCTGCTCGACCCAGGCGTGGAACGCGGTGCCGCGCCGGGCGGCCACGGCGGGCGGGGCCGGCATGGGGCGGCGCAGCTGCAGGGCGAACGCCTCGCGATCACGGGCGAGGGCCACCACCTTGGAGGCGGACAGGTGCCGGGGCACGATGACCTCGACGTCCCTCGGCCGGCTGCGGGACCGGCGCTCACGCAGCAGCAGCTCGATCTCGCGTGCTCTGCCCGAGAGGTGGTCGGGGACCGCCTCCCCGTCGGTGGGCCCGCTGCCCCCGGCGACCTCGCCCGCCGGACCCGCCCCGGCCCGCGGTCGCACGGTCGTCCCCGGCGGCGCGCGCCTCGGCCGCGGCGCGCATCTGGGCCAGCACCGTCTCGACGGCCTCGCTGAGGGCGGCACGGCGACCGGCCAGGTGGTCGACCGGCCAGCTGCCCTGGACCGGCTCGGCCTGACGGGGGTTGGCGCGCCTTGGCGCCGTCGTCCGGCACGGGCAGCGGGGTGAACGGCTCGGCCGTCAGGCCCAGGTCGTCGTGCTCGAGCAGCTCGGTGAGGAAGCGGGAGGTGAGCCTCGGGGTGGACGCGTCCGCCCACACGGGCGCGGTCAGCAGCAACGCGTTGCGGGCCCGGGTGAAGGCCACGTAGGCCAGCCGGCGCTCCTCCTCGATGCCGTGCTCGCCGCCGTCGCTGACGAACCTGGACGTCTCGTCCTCCAGCGCCTTGAGGTCGGGCGCGTGCCGCCACCCCAGCACCGGCAACCCGTCGCGGTCGCCGCGCAGGTCGTAGGGCACCCCGGACAGTCCTCCGCACCAGCCCTTGTCGGTCGGCGGGCTCATCCGCCACTGCCCTTCCTTGAACGACGTGCCCGCGCTGGACCGGGCGGGGAACGACCCCTCGACCAGACCCGGCACCGCCACGACGTCCCACTCCAGGCCCTTGGCGGCGTGGACCGTGAGCACCTGGACGGCGTCCGTCGACACCTCGATGGTGCCCTTGTCGAGCCCGCGCTCCTCGGACTGCGCGGCGTCGAGCCAGGACAGGAACCCGCCCAGCGTGGGCCGGTCGGCGCTGCCGGCGAAGTTGGCCGCGACGTCGGCGAACGCGTCGAGGTGCGCGCGGGCCGTGGTCGGGGTGTGCTCGGGCCTGGCCAGGACCTCGATGTCGAGGCCGAGCGCGCGCTCGGCCTCGCCGACCAGGTCGGCCAGCGACATGCCGGTCAGCGAGCGCAGCCGGCGCACGGCCTCGCGCAGCCCGAGCAGGCGCTGCCGGGCCACGGCTGACAGGTGCTGGCCCTGGGAGGTGCGCCAGCCCTGCGGCGGCAGCTCGTCCAGCGCCTCGACGATGCTGGACCGGTCGGCGCTGTCCACCGCCTGGTCCTTGACGTGGGCGGCGGCACCCGCGGCCGCCGGCTCGTCGCCGCCGGTCGACCCGCCCGTCCCGGCAGCCGCAGGCGCGTCGGCCCCACCGGTTCCGCCGGCCGCGCGGGCCCACCGGGCCGCCGGTCCGGGCCGGCCCGGCACCGTCGCGGCGCTGCAGGAAGCGCGCCCACGCAGCCAGGCCGTCGAGGTCGGCCGCCCCCAGCCGGCACAGCGGCCCGGTCAGCAGACGCATCAGATGGTCACCACGGGAGGGGTCCTGGACCACCCAGAGCAGCGCGACGATGTCGGAGACCTCGGGGGTGGTGAGCAGCCCACCGAGCCCGACCACCTCGACCGGCAGGCCGGCCGCCTCGAGGGCGTCGATGACCGAGGGGAACTGCGAGCGCTTGCGGCACAGCACGGCGGCCGAGGCGGAGGTGCGCGCCCCGCGGCCGTCCAGCCAGTGCTGCCGGATCCAGGAGGCGACGTGCGCCGCCTCGTCCTCGGCCGTGAGCAGGCGGGCGGCCTGCACCCGCCCCGGGCCGGCGCCGGGCTTGGGACGCAGCATCTGCACCGCGACCGGGGACTTCAGCCGCAGCGACTCGGAGGTGAGGTTGGCCACCCGCAGGATCGCGTCGTCGTTGCGCCAGCTCGTCGACAGCGGCAGCTCGTCGGCCCGCCCGCTGTCGTCGGCGAACTCCGCGGGAAAGCGGGTCAGCGTGGTCGCACTGGCGCCGCGCCAGCCGTAGATGGACTGGTTGGGGTCACCGACCGCTGTCACCGGCACCGGCTCTCCGGCGGCGACGTAGAGGTGCTGCAGCAGCACGAGCTGGGCCTCGCTGGTGTCCTGGAACTCGTCCAGCAGCACGGCCCGGAAGCGGGAGCGCTCGGCCGCGCCGATGTCGGGGAACGAGCGGGCCAGGCGCGCGGCCAGGGCCATCTGGTCGGAGAAGTCGAGGGCGTCGCGGCTGCGCTTGAGGTCGAGGTAGGCCCGCACGAGCGGCAGCACCGCCCGGCGCGCGCGCAGCGCGGTCAGGGTGTCCTTGACCCCCTTGGGGAGGTCCTTGGCCCGGCTGGCCCCCTTGGGCAGCGCCAGGACCCGGGACTCGAACGCGTCGACGAAGCCCTCGAGGTCGTCCGGGCCGAGCAGGTGCTCGGCCATCTCGCCGGCGAGGTCGACCACCGCGGCCGTGACGGTGGAGGCGGCGAAGCCGACGTCGTCCATCGGGCCGTCGTAGCGCTCGACCACCTCGGCCGCGAACTGCCAGGCGGCGGCCTCGGACAGCAGCCGCGACTCGGGCTCGATGCCGAGGCGCAGAACGTGCTCGCGGACGAGCCGCCCGGCGTAGGAGTGGTAGGTGGAGACGGTGGGCGTGCCGCCGAGCACCTCGGCGCCGTCCTCCTCGACGTCGGGCGTCCACAGCCCGACGTGCCGCAGCCGGCGCAGCCGTCGGGCGATGCGCTCGGCCAGCTCGGTGGCGGCCTTGCGGGTGAAGGTCAGCCCCAGCACCTGGTCGGGCTCGACGTGGCCGTTGGCGACCAGCCAGACCACGCGCGAGGCCATCGTCTCGGTCTTGCCCGAGCCGGCGCCGGCGACCACGAGCAGCGGACGCAGCGGCGCCTCGATGACCGCCTGCTGCTCGGCCGTCGGCCCGGGGTTGCCGAGGGCGTGCGCGATCTGCAGGGCCGTGTAGCGCATCGCCATCAGATCACCCTGCCCTCGGGCTGCACGGGACAGCTGGACCGCACGGCACAGAACTGGCAGGCGGGACCCACCGTGGCCAGGAACCGCGACCCGGCCATGCCCTCGGCGGTGTCGGTGACCAGCTCATCGGCCCAGCCCGGCTCGTCGTCGCGCTCCAGCGGCTGCTGCACCTGCAGGGTCGTCTTGGCGCCGGCCGCCTTGCCGACCTGCAGCAGGGCCGCACCGGCCGAGCGGGTGCCGTGCTCGGCGAAGGCGCCGTGCTCGACCGCGACCTGGTAGGCGCCGAGCTGTCCGTGCCGCCCCACGTCGGCCGCCGCGGGCTTGCTGGACCCCGTCTTGAGGTCGACCACCCGCAGCGCGCCGTCGGGGTCGCGCTCGAGCCGGTCGACCCGGCCGCGCAGCACCGCGCGGCCGAGCTCGACCTGCATGTCGAGCTCGACGCCGACCCGCTCCCACCCGCCCTCGCGGGCCTCGACGAAGTAGCGCGCCAACCGGGTGACCATCGCCTGGGCCTCGACCAGCTGCCGGCGGGAGAGCCACCCGGCGGGCAGCCCCAGCCGGCCCCAGCGGGCCTCGACCTCGGCCCGCATCGTGTCGGCGTCGACGTCGCCCAGCTCGGCGGCGATGTCGTGGACCAGGGTGCCGATGGTGGCCGCGCCGACGCTGGGGCCCTCGCCACCGCACGTGGACAGCAGCCAGCGCAGGTTGCAGTCGGCGAAGCCGTCGATCCGCGAGGGTGACACCGACACCGTCGCCCCCTCGGGTCGCAGCGGGCGGTCGTCGCTGAGCACGGTCAGGGCCCACCAGGACGCGGGGTCGGCGCCCGGCACGCCCTCGGCGGCCAGCCGGGCCAGGTCGTGCGCCGCGGCCTCGCGCCCGGCCGGCGACTCGTGGTTGACCACCTCGCGTCGCAGCTCGGCCACCAGCGCCGACAGCGTCATGGCCCGGTCGACGTCGTCGAACGGGCGCAGCTCGTCGGAGGCGTCGCCCTCCTCGGGCGGGTCGACGATGTCGAGGTAGACCGAGGGCTGCTCGTCGTCGCTGCGCACGGCCGTCACGAGCAGCCGCTCGCTGGCCCGGCTGACCGCGACGAGGAACAGCCGGGTCTCGTCGTAGCGGACGGCCGCCTGGGCCGCCCGCAGGGACTGGCCGCGGCCGGTCACCACGTCGACCAGCCGCTCGGAGCCCAGCAGCGAGCCGCGCAGCCGCAGGTCGGGCCACACGCCCTCCTGGACGCCGGCCACCACCACGAACGACCAGGTGCGGCCGGCGGCCCCCTGCGGGGTCAGCAGGGCCACCGTGTCGTCGCTGGGCGCGCGCGCGACGAGCGTGTCGCCGGGCACGTCCTGGCCGCGGATGTGGTCGAGGAACCCCCGCGGGCCCATCTGGGGCAGGCGGTCGACATAGCGCGCGGCGGCGTCGAACAGCGCCACGACGGCGTCGAGGTCACGGTCGGCGCGCGCCCCCGCGAGGCCGCCGCCCAGCGCGATGGCGCGCCAGGTCGGCCCCAGCCCGGTCGCCTCCCACATGGCCCACAGCACCGTCTCGGCCGTCACGCCGGGCGCCCAGCGGAGCGCGCCGTCCTCGTCGACCGTGCGGGCGGCCTCGACACCGGCCGCGATCGCCCGCGCGACGCGCCGCGCCGGCGCGGCCTCGGGGCCCACGTTGGCCAGGAAGTCGGGGTTGACGATGCCGGCGGCCAGCAGCTCGTCGCTGGTCCGGCCGCCGCCGGCGTCGAGCTCCTCGCGGCGCAGCGCCCGCCGCAACCGGCGCAGGCCGACCGTGTCGGCACCGCCGATCGGCGAGAGCACCGCGTCGACCGCCGTCTCCGGGTCGATCGGGGACGGCTCGCCCAGCGCCGACCGCAGCACGACGTCCAGCAGCGACAGCAGGGGCCGGACCGCCATCTCGTCGCGGACCGGGACCTCGCTGCTCGGCACCGCCACCGGCACCCCGGACGACATCAGGACGCGCCGCAGCGAGCTGGTCCGCCCCTGGCCGCGCACGACCACCGCCATCTGCGACCACGGCACCCCGTCGAGCAGGTGGGCCTTGCGCAGCTCGGCGGCGATCAGCGCCGCCTCCTGGGACGTGGCCCGCAGCAACCTCACGTCGACCCGGCCACCGGGCCGGACGGCGACCGGCTCACGGTGCCCCACCCCACCGGCCGCCCCGATCCGGCGGGTCACCCGGTGGCTGACCACGCGCAGCGCCTCGGGCTGGCGGTGCGCCGTCGGCAGCAGCAGCGTCGGCCCGTCGCCGAACGCCGTCCACGCCGTGCCGAGCAGGCGCGGGTCGGCGCCGCGGAACGTCTGCACCGCGGAGTCGGGGTCGCCGACGAGCAGCAGGTCGATGTGCGGCGCGCGGACCACCTGCAGCAGCCGGGCCGCCGCCGAGGTCAGCTCCTGGGCGTCGTCGACGACGATGGCGTCGAGGGAGCCGCGCAACCGGTCGAGCGCCTCGTCGTCCTCCTCGAGCAGGTCGGCCGCCGCGCCGAGGATCCAGGCCGGGTCGTAGGAGCCCGGGCCGCGAGAACGCGGTCACCTCGTCGTACTCGGCCAGGACGCTGGCGGCGGCCACCCACTCGGGCCGCTCGTGCTGCTGACCCAGCCGGGTGAGGTCCTCGGGCTCCAGCCCGCGCTCGACCGCCCGCATCAGCAGGTCACGCAGCTCGGTGCGGAAGCCCCGTGTGCCGAGCGCCGCCTGCACGTGCTCGGGCCAGACCGGCGCCTTGCCCTCACCGGCGGCGTGGCCGGCGAGCAGCTCGCGCAGGATGACGTCCTGCTCGGGCCCGCTGAGCAGCCGCGGCGTCGGGTCGCCCCGCAGCGCGGCGGCCTGACGCAGGATGCCGAACCCGAGCGCCTGGTGGGTCCGCGCCAGCGGCTCGGTGGAGGTGCCGCCGAGCCGGGCGGTGATCCGCTCGCGCAGGTCGGCGGCGGCCACCCGGGAGGCGGACAGCGCCAGCACCCGGTCGGGCGAGGCACCGTCACGGTGGACCCGGTCGACCACCGCCTCGATGACCGTCGTGGTCTTGCCGGTGCCGGGCGCGCCGAGGACCCGCAGCACCCCTCCGCGGTGCGCCACGGCAGCCTGCTGGACGTCGTCGAGGTCGGGGGCCTCGGCGACCAGACCGGGAGCACGGCGCAGGGTCAGCACGCAGGAACTCCATCACACGCCACTGACACGCTCTCCCGCCGCCGTGCCGTCCCACCGGGCCCGCGCCATGTCGACCCGCCCGGACGCCGAACGCGCCGCCGACCAGGGGCGTGCCCTCGGCCCTCCAGTGGGCCAGCGCCTCGTCCTCCAGCCCCGCGGGCGGGTGCCCACCGGCCCGGACGACGCGCCACCACGCCGTGGCGGCGCCGTACTCGGACATCACCCGGCCGACCCGGCGCGGCCCCTTGGCGCCCACCATCTCGGCCACGTCGCCGTACGTCATGACACAGCCCTCGGGGATCGCGTCGACCACCTCGAGGACCGCCTCCTCGTAGTCCGGCAGCTCGGTCACGGTCAGTAGACGGGCTGGCTCGGGTCGACGTCGCGGACCCACGCCAGCACGCCGCCGTCGAGGCTGCGCACGTCGGGGTGCCCGGCGTCGAGCAGGATGCGCACGGCCTCGGCCGACCGGGCGCCGGACTTGCAGTGCACGACGACGGCGTGGTCGAACGGCACGCGCGACAGCCCCTCACCCGAGCGCAGCTCGTCGAGGTGGACCGCGACGGCGCCGGGGATGCTGGCGATCGCGCGCTCGTCGGGGCCGCGCACGTCGACGAGGGTGACCGGCGCGGCGGTCCGCGGGCCCCGCCGTCCCGGCGAGCGCCGTCGGCGAGCTCGGTGGCCGTGACGGTCGGGCACCGCGGCGAGCGCCCTCGGCCACCCCGCAGAACACCTCGTAGTCCACCAGCTCGGTCACCGTCGGCGAGGTCCCGCAGACGGCACAGTCGGGGTCCTTGCGCACGGTCAGCGTGTCCCAGCTCTGCGCGCAGCGCGTCGTGGACCATCAGCCGCCCGACCAGCGGCTCGCCGACCCCGGTCAGCAGCTTGATCGTCTCGGTGGTCTGCACCGACCCGATCGCCGCGCAGAGCACGCCCAGCACGCCGCCCTCGGCGCACGACGGCACCATGCCCGGCGGCGGCGGCTCGGGGAAGACACAGCGGTAGCACGGTCCGTGCTCGGCCCACCAGACGCTGACCTGCCCGTCGAAGCGGTAGATCGAGCCCCACACGTGCGGCTTCCCGAGCAGCACGCAGGCGTCGTTGACCAGGTAGCGGGTGGCGAAGTTGTCGGTGCCGTCCAGCACCAGGTCGTAGCCGCCGATCAGCTCCAGCGCGTTGCCGGAGTCCAGGCGCACGTCGTGGCGGACGACCGTCGACCAGCGGGTTGACGCTCGGCGAGGGTGTCCGCCGCCGAGGCGGTCTTGGGCGCGCCGACGTCGCCCACCCCGTGGACCACCTGACGCTGCAGGTTGGAGGTCTCGACCACGTCGTCGTCGACCACGCCGATGGTGCCCACAC
Organism: uncultured Actinomycetota bacterium; assembly: GCA_963828995.1. Taxonomy (GTDB): domain Bacteria; phylum Actinomycetota; class Actinomycetes; order Actinomycetales; family Dermatophilaceae; genus CAVRTM01. Next base: position 333,209 of record CAWHHB010000014.1, on the reverse strand, counting down.
CCGCCGCGGCCAGGTAGAGCAGGGCCGGCGAGCCGAGTCCGCCGGCGCCGACGACGAGCACCCGCGCGGCCTTGAGGCGGCGCTGCCCGAGCAGGCCCACCTCGGGGATCAGCAGGTGCCGGGCGTAGCGCGCGACCTCCTCGCGGCGAGAGCGCCGGCGCGGGCTCGACGAGCGGTGGCCATGCCATGACCCGAAGGTTACCCCCGCGTAGGATGCGACTCGTCCTGCCTGCACCGCGCCCCGTACGGCGCCCGAGCCGCGCCCGTCCCGCACCTTCGCCACCGGCGCGCGAGCACACCGGAAGGAGAACCCCGAGTGTCGATGAGCCCGGACACGCGCGGCCGTGGCGTCCGCCTGCCGCGGTCCGCCCGCCGCGCCCAGCTGCTCGAGGCGCGCGCAGGAGGTCTTCGTCGGCGTCGGGCTACCACGCCGCGGCCATGGACGAGATCGCCGAGCGGGCCGGCGTGTCCAAGCCCGTGCTGTACCAGCACTTCCCGGGCAAGCTCGACCTCTACCTCGCGCTGCTGGACCAGCACTCCGGCGAGCTCGTGTCCCTGCGTGCGCGCGGCGCTGGCCTCGACCACGCGACAACAAGCAGCGCGTCGCCGCCACCATCGCCGCGTACTTCGAGTTCGTGGCCCGCGACGGCGCGCCGTTCCGGCTGGTGTTCGAGTCCGACCTGACCAACGAGGTCGCGGTCCGCGAGCGCGTCGACAAGGTCTCGCAGGACTGCGCCGAGGCGATCGCCGAGGTGATCAGCGAGGACACCGACCTGCCCGAGGCCGAGGCGCACCTGCTCGGCATGGCCATGTCCGGCATGGCCCAGGTCTGCGCCCGGTTCTGGCTCGACCAGGGCTCCGCGATCCCGCGCGACGAGGCGGCCCGGCTGGTCGCGGCCCTCTCGTGGCGCGGCCTCGGCGGCTTCCCCAAGGCCGAGCCGGACGGCGCCGGCCACCGGCCGGGCCCGCACGACCGGGCGCGGCGGACCCGGCCGCGGGAAGGATCTGCCCCGGCAGCGGGTTAGCCTCATCAACAGCCGTCTGCGGCACCTCGCCCGCAGCACCCCCTGACGAAAGGCCATTGCCGTGGAGGTCAAGATCGGCGTGCAGAACGTCGCGCGCGAGATCGTGCTCGAGTCCGACCAGTCCGCCGAGGAGGTCGAGAAGCTGGTCGACGGCCGCCGCTGGCCGACGGCAGGCACGCTCAGCCTCGTCGACGGCAGCGGCCGCCGGGTCATCGTCCCCGTGGCCGTGCTCGGCTACGTCGACATCGGCGTCGCCCGCAAGGGCAGCGTCGGGTTCGGCACCATCTGAGGCGGTTTGCGTCGTCCGGCCTGTGGGTACGGCCCGTCACTGACAGCACGTCTCGTGCCGCTGCGCATCTCGCTCCACGTCAGGCGGAGTGCGCAGTGCGCGCGATCAGTGCCACATTTGCCGCAGGAGCCACATTCCCGCGGCCCACAGGATGCGCCCCGGAACGGGCGCAGCAGAAGGAGCGACTCCATGGTCGGAACAATCATCGGCGCCATCATCGTCGGCGCCATCGTCGGTGCCCTCGCGCGTCTGGTGCTCCCGGGCAAGCAGAACATCTCGGTGCTGGTCACCATCGTCCTGGGCATCCTCGGATCCCTCATCGGCACCTTCATCTACCACTCGCTCGGTGGCGGTGACACCAAGGGCGTCGACTGGATCGCTCTGATCATCGGCGTCATCGTGGCCGCCGTGCTGATCGTCATCTACGGCAACGTCACCGGCAAGAAGCAGGTCCGCTGACCGGCTGACGCCACAGCGGCACCGCGAGGCCCCGTCCCCCACGCGGGACGGGGCCTCCGTGCGTCCCGGAGCGCTCCGCCCGGACGTACGGCGTGCCGCGGCTCAGGCGGCCAGGCCGAGCCGGTCCATCCGGCGGGTGTGCTCGTCGGTGAGCCGCGCGAACATCCGGCCCAGCTCGGCCAGGTCGGCGCCCGGCCGGTTGTGGCCGCCGACGAGCAGCGACGCCAGCGCGTCCCGCTCGACCGCCACCCGCTGCGCCTGCGACAGGGCCTCGCCCACCAGCCGGCGCCCCCACAGGGCGAGCCGGCCGGCGATCCGCGGGTCGGCCTCGATGGCCTCCCGCACGGCCCTGCACCGCGAACTCGGCCTGCCCCACGTCCTGCAGCACGGAGCGGACCAGGTCCTGCGTCGCGGGGTCGACGTAGGCCGAGATCTCGCGGTAGAAGTCGGTGGCGATCCCGTCGCCGACGTACGCCTTGACCAGCCCCTCCAGCCAGCCGGTGGGCCGGGTGCGGTCGTGGAAGGCGTCGATCGGGGCGATGAACGGCGCCATCGCCTGCGTCGGGGTCGACGCCCATCTCGCCGCAGCCGGTCGCGTCAGCGCCTCGTAGTGGTGGAACTCCGCGACGGCCAGCCCGGCCAGCGCCGCCTTGTGCGGCTGGGTCGGCGCCAGGTCGGCGTCCGCCGCGAGCCGGGAGAAGGCGGTCAGCTCGCCGTACGCGAGCGCACCGAGCAGGTCGACCACCGCCGCCCGGTAGGCCGCGTCGTCGCCCGCGCGGTCCTGCGCCGACGCGGTGGCGTCGCGGACGTCGCCCCGGAACGGCGCGGGGCCGTCGTCGGGCTGTCTGCGCGTGCGGCGGTGGTTGCTCGGCCATGGACCGACACAGTAGTGCGCAGCCGCTAGACTGGCCCTTGACATCTGGTGCCCGGTCGGCACGAATCAGCAGCCAGCACGATCTGGCCGCACCCACGAAGACCTCCGATCGGCCCGCTTGGCCCCCAGCAGGAGCGGCCGCAGACCCGACGACACCGTCAGGCGCGCGCGTGGCCCCCCGCCCGATCGAGAGACTCGACACCACCCATGACCAGCATCCCCGCACGGGCCGACGAGCCCGCGCCACCGACGCCCGCGCGCCGAGTCGTGGCCGCGCCCGAGGCGCCGGCGCTGACCTTCGCCGACTTCGACGTCCACCCCGACATCGTCGAGGCGCTCGTCCGCCGTCGGCATCGTCCACCCCTTCCCCATCCAGGCGATGACCCTCCCGGTCGCCCTCGACGGCCACGACATCATCGGCCAGGCCAAGACCGGCACCGGCAAGACCCTCGGCTTCGGCGTGCCGATGATCCAGCGCGCGGTCAGCCCCAAGGACGACGGCCTTCGCGACGCTGAGCCACCGCCGGCAAGCCGCAGGCCCTCGTCGTCGTCCCCACCCGCGAGCTGCGCCGTGCAGGTCTCCGGCGACCTCGAGCGCGCCGGCAAGGCCCGCGGCGTCCGCGTGCTCACCGTCTACGGCGGCCGCGCGTACGAGCCGCAGATCGAGGCCCTCCAGCGAGGGCGTCGAGATCGTCGTCGGCACCCCCGGCCGGCTGATCGACCTGGCCAAGCAGGGCCACCTCGACCTCTCCGCCGTCCAGAGCGTCGTCCTCGACGAGGCCGACGAGATGCTCGACCTGGGCTTCCTGCCCGACGTCGAGAAGCTGCTGGCCATGACCCCCGCCTCGCCGCCAGACGATGCTGTTCTCGGCCACCATGCCGGGCGCGGTCGTCGCGCTGGCCCGCCGCTACATGACCCAGCCCACCCACATCCGCGCCATGGGCGAGGCGCAGGACGGCCACACGGTCAAGGCCGTCGAGCAGTTCGTCTACCGCGCCCACGCCATGGACAAGGTCGAGATGCTGGCCCGCATGCTGCAGGCCGAGGGCCGCGGCCTGACCATCATCTTCAGCCGCACCAAGCGCACCGCCGCCAAGGTGGCCGACGAGCTGGCCGACCGCGGCTTCGCCGCCGCCGCCATCCACGGCGACCTGGGCCAGGGTGCCCGCGAGCAGGCGCTGCGCGCCTTCCGCAACGGCAAGGTCGACATCCTCGTCGCCACCGACGTCGCCGCCCGCGGCATCGACGTCGAGAACGTCACGCACGTCATCAACTACCAGTGCCCCGAGGACGAGAAGACCTACCTGCACCGCATCGGGCGCACCGGCCGCGCGGGCAACACCGGTGTCGCCGTGACCTTCGTCGACTGGGACGACATGCCGCGCTGGGGCCTGATCAACAAGACGCTCGACCTCGGCATCCCCGACCCGCAGGAGACCTACTCCTCCTCCGAGCACCTCTTCACCGAGCTGGACATCCCCGACGGGCCACCGGGCGGCTGCCCAAGGCCGACCAGACCCGCGCGGGCCTGGCGGCCGAGCAGGTCGAGGACCTCGGCGAGACCGGCAAGAGCTCCGGCCGCGGTGGCGCCGCGCGCGCGGCGCCCGGCGGGCCTGCACCGAGCGGGCCGGTCCGCCGACCGCTGCCGTCCGGCCGCTCCGACGGGGCGGTCGCTCCTCGGGCCGGTCCCGCTCGCGCGGGCCGCGCGCGGCGAGAGCGACCGTCCGGCGGGCGCCCCGGCCGCCGGCGACGGCGACCGCTGACCGAGGGCGCGCCGAGGCGCTCCGGAGCCGACGGCGACAAGCCGCGCCGCAGCGCAGCCGCCGCCGTACCCGTGGTGGCCGCCCGAGCGGCGACGCTCAGCGCTGAGCCGCGGCGCGCCGGACCGCGCCGCCCCGAGGGCGGCTGCCGGGCACCCGTGCCGCGGCAGCCCCCTCGGGCGTGCCCCTCCGTCGGCAACCGGCCTGCGGCGCCGTCAGAGGCGGCGAGCAGCCCGGCGGCGACGTCCCGGTAGGCCTGGGCGCCCTTGGAGCTGCGCGAGGTCGTCAGGATCGAGCGGCCGACGGCCGGGGCCTCGGCGAACCGCACCGTCTTGGGGATCGGCGGGGACGAGCACCGGCAGGCTGTAGCGCTCCCCCACGTCGGCGAGCACGGCCTGCGCGTGGTTGCTGCGCCCGTCGAACATCGTCGGCAGGATGCCGAGGACCTCCAGGTCGGGGTTGAGGATGCGCTGCACGTCGGCGACGGTGTCCAGCAGCTGGCCCACGCCCCGGTGGCTGAGCATCTCGCACGGCATCGGGATGACCAGCCCCCGCGCGGCCGTCAGCGCGTTCAGGGTCAGCACGCCCAGGGACGGCGAGCAGTCCAGCAGCACGACGTCGTACGTCGTCCAGCAGCGGCTCCAGGGCCGAGCGCAGGACGTACTCGCGCCCCGGGCGCGGCAGCAGCTGCGCCTCGGCACCGGCCAGCTCGATCACGCTCGGCAGCAGGTCCACCCCGTCCTCGCACGCGATGAGGGCCTCGGCCGCGTCGGCCTTGCCGAGCAGCACCTCGTTGATGCTGGTCCCCACCTCGTCGGGGTCGACGCCGAGGCTGAAGGTGAGGCACGCCTGGGCGTCCAGGTCGACCAGCAGCACCCGCTTGCCGAGCTCGGCGAACGCCGCGCCCAGCGAGGCCACCGAGGTGGTCTTGGCGACGCCGCCCTTCTGGTTGGCGACGGCGACGACCGCGGCGCCGGTACGAGCGGTGCGCCCGGCGGGACCGCGCGCGGGAACGAGCTTGCTGAGCCACGAAGGACGTCCTCTCTCTGGGTGCCCGCGGCAGTGCGGGGACGGCGCGGCGCTCGGGGCACCGCCGGACGGTCGTCTGCCCCACCGCGGCGCCGGTTCGGGTGGTGGGTGGCCGGCGCCTGCGAGCACCTGGTGCCGACCCCAGTCTGTCAGCCGCCCCGGCGTGACGTGTGTCTCGTCCGGAGCACAGGACGCGCGCCCCGGCTTGATCCGCGCAGCCATCTCCACCACAGTGGGCGCTGCGCCGAGGGGCGCGACCCGCCGTACCGGTCGGGTCCAGTGGCCCTGCCACCGCCCTCGCGCTGACCGCCTGCAGACGACGCTCAGCGATCGTCGTCCGTGCTCTGTGCTGAACCGAACCGGAAGGGCGTTCCTTGTCCACCGACACCCAACTCCACAGCGAGCCGGCGTCGCCGCCGTACGAGCTCGCCCGACGGCTGCCCGGGGCGTCGACGCCACCGGCGACGGCCGCACCTCACCCGCACCACGCCCACGAGCTGCTGCAGTCCCTGTCCCTGCCGCCGGTCCCCGCGGACGGCGACGAGCCGCGACAGGGCGTGGACAAGGTGATCTTCGGGGTGACCGCGCGTCATCGCCATCGCCTTCGTCTTCTGGGGCTTCCTCGGGCCGGCCAGCCTCAACACCGCCTCCACCGGCGCCCTGGACTGGGTCATGACCAACACCGGCTGGGCGTTCGTCCTGCTCGCCTCGTTCTTCGTCGTGTTCGTCCTGTGGCTGGCCGCCAGCCGCTACGGCAACATCCCCCTCGGCACCGACGACGAGAAGCCCGAGTTCAAGACCGTCTCCTGGGTGGCGATGATGTTCAGCGCCGGCATGGGCATCGGCCTGATGTTCTACGGCGTGGCCGAGCCGCTGTTCCACTACGCGAGCCCGCCGCCGGGGACCGTCAAGGGTGAGACCTCGCAGGCCGTGCAGACGGCGATGGCCACCACGCTGTTCCACTGGACGCTGCACCCGTGGGCGATCTACGCCGTCGTGGGCATCGCCATCGCCTACGGCACCTTCCGCAAGGGCCGCTCGCAGCTGATCTCCGCGGCCTTCGGCCCGCTGCTCGGGTCAAGCGCACCGAGGGACCGATCGGCAAGCTGATCGACATCCTGGCGATCTTCGCGACGCTCTTCGGCTCGGCCGCCTCGCTCGGGCTCGGCGCGCTGCAGATCGGCAGCGGCCTGAAGTTCAACGGCTGGTTCGGCGACGGTCGGCACCCCGGTGCTGGTCGCCATCATCGCGCATGCTCACCGTCGCGTTCGTCGCCTCGGCCGTGTCCGGCGTGGCCAAGGGCATCCAGTGGCTGTCCAACATCAACATGGTGCTGGCGATCGCCCTGGCGCTGTTCGTGTTCGTGCTCGGCCCGACGGTCCTGATCCTGGACCTGGTGCCCACCGCGATCGGCTCCTACGGCCGCGACCTGGCCGAGATGGCCTCGCGCACCGACGCCAGCGGCGGCGACGCGATGGCCAAGTGGCTCTCCGGCTGGACCGTCTTCTACTGGGCCTGGTGGATCTCGTGGACGCCGTTCGTCGGCATGTTCATCGCCCGGATCAGCCGCGGCCGCACCATCCGCCAGTTCGTCACCGGTGTGCTGCTGGTGCCGAGCATGGTCACCCTGGTGTGGTTCGCGATCTTCGGTGGCGCGGCCATCGACGCCCAGCGCGCCGCGGCGACCACCGCCACGACGGCCGACGACCTGGTGTCCAAGGTCGGCGGGGTCGCCTCGGTCAACTTCGACGGAGTGCTGTTCCAGCTGCTCGACCAGTACCCGCTGGCCAGCGTGACGACCGTCCTGGTGATGGTCCTCGTCGGCATCTTCTTCGTGTCCGGCGCCGACGCCGCCTCGATCGTCATGGGCACGCTGTCCGAGCGCGGCACGATCGAGCCGTCCCGCCGCACCGTGATCTTCTGGGGCGTGCTGACCGGCGCCGTCGCGGCGGTGATGCTCGTCGCCGGAGGCACCGGCGGCGACGCGTCCTCGGCGTTGACCGGGCTGAAGAACATCACCATCGTGTCGGCCCTGCCGTTCATCGTGGTCATGGCCGGGCTCTGCGTCTCGCTGGTCAAGGACCTGCGCCGCGACCCGCTGATGCTGCGCGCCGAGCTCGGCACCCAGCTGATGGAGCAGGCGGTCATCGCCGGGGTGGCCGAGCACGGTCACGAGGACTTCGCCATCGTGCTGGAGCCGAGCGAGGACAGCGACAGCACCCGCCGCCGCGGACACGACCGGGCCACGGTCGGTGCCGCGCGCCTCCGCCGGTGCCGAGCGGATGCCGCGCGGGCCGACCCCGGGCGTAACCCGCGCCGACGTGAGGAGGCCGCCACCTGGTCATGGACCGGGTGGCGGCCTCCGTCGCTCGCCCCCGTCCGCGACCGGACGCATCCCCGTGCCCGAATCCGGACACCTGGTGTCCGGATTCGGGCAGTACGGCGCGTCCGGTCGCGGAGGCGGCAGGGGCGGCGGCCAGCCGGTCGAGGCCGGCGGCGGGTCAGGCGTCCTCGCCCTCGAGCGCCGCCCACGAGGACTTCTCCGGCCCGACCCGCTGGCCCTCCGGGCAGTGGGCCCGGAAGTCGCACCAGGTGCACAGGGGCGACGGTGCGCGGGGCGAACCGGGTGGACTCCGGGCCACGCTCGGCGAAGTCGGCGTCGGCCCGTCGCAGGTCGGCGGCGATCGACTCGGCCTCGGCCAGCTTGCGGTCCAGCGACTCCGGGGTGTGGGTGTGCACGGCCACCTGGCCGCTCGGCACGTGGTGCAGCTCGACCCGGGTGCAGCGGGCACGGAACATCCGCGAGGAGGCGATGGCGTAGAGGGCGAGCGGCAGCGAGGTGCGGGCGTCGTCGTCGGTCGGCGCGGCCCGGCTGGTCTTGTAGTCGACCACGCGCAGCTGCCCGCCACGGGCGTCGAGCCGGTCGATCCGGCCGGTGAGGGCGAGCGTGGGCGTGCGCAGCGACACCGTGCGCTCGGTGCCCAGCGGCGCCTCGTGCGGGTCGACGCCCTCGAGGTAGCGGCTCACCTGGGCCACCACCCGCGCCCGCCACCGGACGGACTGCTCCGGGTCACGGAAGCCGGCGTCGACCCAGGCCCGCCGCACGAGCCCGGGAGCCGCTGCCGCCGAGCGGTCGGCCGGGCGCGAGGTCCCAGTAGTCGCGCAGGGCGTTGTGCGTGGCCACCCCGATCGACGTGTGCGCCCGCTGCGGCCGCGCCGGCGGGCGGGGCCGGTCGAGGTAGGTCATCCGGTAGCGCCGGGGGCAGTCCAGCCAGGCCAGCAACCGGCTCGGGGACGCGGCGTAGAGCCGGGTCGGCATGCCGCCGAACATCTGCTGCACCGGCTCCCCCGCCGCGGGCACCGCCTCGGTCATGGCAGCAGGCTAACCGCCGGCACCGACGGGGCATCGGGGGCAGTCGCACCCCGGCCCCGGGGCGTCGCGGCGACGGGACGACGCCCCGCAGCGGCGCGTCGCCATACCGTCGGCGCGGTGCGCGCCGGGAGCGCCGCTCACGGCCGGACGACCGCGACGCCGGACGCCCGCTCCTCGATCTGCTCCAGCACCGTGCGGCGAGGTGGTGTTCTCGCCGAGCAGGTTGACCTTGCCGGCCCCGTGGTAGTCGCTCGAGCCGGTGACGAACAGCCCGAGCCGCCGGGCCATCGCCTCCGCCCGGGCGACGTCGGCCGGCTCGTGGTCGCGGTGGTGTGCCTCCAGGCCCGCCAGCCCGGCCGCCGCCATCTCCTCGATCACCTCGTCGTCGACGAGGCGGCCACGCCGACCCGCGAACGGGTGCGCCATCACGGCCACGCCGCCCGGCCGCGGTCACGAGCCGGACGGCGGTCACGGGGTCCGGTGCGTAGTGGCTGGCGTGGTAGGGGCTGCCGGTGTAGAGGTAGTCGGCGAAGGCGGCGTCGCGGCTGGGCGCCAGGCCCTTGGCGACCAGCGCGTCGGCGATGTGGGGGCGGCCGAGCGTCGCCCCTGGCGTGGCGGTGTCGAGCACCTCCTCGTAGGTGATCGGCACGTCCGCCGACAGCTTGCCCACGATCCGCTCGGCCCGGGTCAGGCGGCTGCGGCGGCTGCGCTCCAGCTCCTCCAGCAGCGCGGCGTCGGCCGGGTCGTGCAGGTAGCCGAGCAGGTGCACGCTGATCCCGTCCCGGGCGCAGGAGATCTCGATGCCCCGCACCAGCCCGATCCCCCGGCGGACCGCGGCGTCGACGGCCTCCTGCCAGCCGGCGGTCGTGTCGTGGTCGGTCAGCGCGACGACGTCCAGACCCGCGTGCGCAGCGGACGCCACGAGCTCGGCCGGCGGCTGGGTGCCGTCACTGGCGTTGGAGTGGGTGTGGAGGTCGATGCGCACGTGCTCAGGCTAGGGCCCTGCGCCGTGGCGAACCGTCGGGGGCGTCCCGCCGTACTGCAGGGCGCGGGTTCAGGGCGCCGTGGGCGGCTCGGTCGTGGGGCGGCCCGGGCTGCTCGCCGCCGCGGGCCTGCAGGTAGGAGTCCTTGGGCACCATCACCTTGCGGCGGAAGATGCACACCATCGTCCCGTCCTGGTTGTAGCCACGGGTCTCCACGTGCACGACGCCGCGGTCGTCCTTCGACGTCGACTCCCGCTTGTCCAGCACCGTGGTCTCGCCGTACAGCGTGTCGCCGTGGAACGTCGGCGCGACGTGGCGCAGCGACTCGACCTCGAGGTTGGCGATGGCCTTGCCGCTGACGTCGGGGACGGACATGCCCAGCAGCAGCGAGTAGACGTAGTTGCCGACGACGACGTTGCGCCCGAACTGGGTCGACCCCTCGGCGTAGTGCGCGTCGAGGTGCAGCGGGTGGTGGTTCATCGTCAGCAGGCAGAACAGGTGGTCGTCGTACTCGGTGACCGTCTTGCCGGGCCAGTGCTTGTAGACCGCACCGACGTCGAACTCCTCGTAGCTGCGCCCGAACTGCATGCCGCTCTCCTCGTCTCGCCGTCGGCCCTGGCCCGTCGGGGACCGCGGCCATCGTGCCGGACCACGCGGTACGCCGCACAGGGCCCGGCCGCGTGCGCTTGGTCACCCCGGCGCACGGCGTCCCCGCGGGGCGCGGGCCTACTCGCGGGCGTCGCCGGTGGAGCGGCGCAGCGCCCGGCGCTGCCAGCGGTCCAGCTCGGTCACCATCGGCCGGGCGACGAACGTGCCCAGGCTGACTCCGGCGGCCAGGCCCATCCCGATCCCGGCGGCCTGGAGCAGGGTCGCCATGCCGGCGTTCGACGCCCCCTCCGTGCACGAGCTCGAACAGCCCGCGGTAGACGGTCAGGCCGGGCAGCAGCGGCACGATGCCGGTCGTCGTCACGGCCAGCGACGGCACCCGCAGCCGGCCGGCGACCAGCTGCGACAGGCCGCCGATCACGGCCGCCGCGGCCCCGCCGGCCAGCGGCGCGCCGGCACCGAGCCCGGTGGCCACGAGGTAGACCACCCAGCCCAGGCCCGCGGTGACCGTGGAGACGACGACGGCCCGCCCACCGGCGTACGACGACACCGCGAACACCCCCGCGACCGCCATCGCGGCGGTCAGCTGCACGCCCGTGTTGGCGGTCAGGGCGGACGGCGCGGAGATCCGCATCGGCGCGCCGAGCTGCTGGGCCAGGGCCAGCACCGCGACGACCCCGAGCACGATGCCCAGGGTCAGCATCAGCACCTCGAACACGCGGGCGCCGGCGGTGACGTAGTAGCCGTCGATCGCGTCCTGGGCGGCGCCGACGACGCTACAGCCCGGCCAGCAGCACGACGATGCCCGCCCCACCACGAGCGAGGGCGTGAACACCGCCAGCAGGCCCGACCCGGTCGGCGATCAGGCCGACCAGCAGCACCGCCACGAGCGTCGGGATGCCGGCCCCGACCGCCTGGCTGAACAGCGCCGGCAGGCCGAGGTGGGCCAGCCGTCGCTGCACCCGGTCGACCAGGGCGGTGGTGGCCGCACTGAGGGCCATCACCGGGACCGACCCGCCGATCAGGGCCGCCACCGCCGCGCCGAGCAGCGCCAGCGACACCGTGACCACCCACCGCCGGTAGGGGTGCGGCGCGCTGGCCACCGCGTCCAGCCGCTCGCGCGCCTGCCGCACCGGGACGCCACCGTCGACGACCTCGCGGACCAGCCGCTGGATGTTCTCGAGCCGGGTGAAGTCGGCCGAGCGCACCTTCACCGTGCGCAGCACCGTCATCGGGTCGGTGCCACCACCGCCGTGCCAGGACACCGCGACCGAGGTGTAGGTGATGTCGACGTGCACCGCCTGCAGGTCGTAGGCGTGGGTCAGCCGCAGGACCGTCGCGACGACGTCCGAGGCCGAGGCGCCGGTCGACAGCAGCAGCTCACCGACCCGCAGCGCGAGGTCCACCACGGCGCGGGCGTGGGCCCGGTCGACCCCCTCGCCGCCACCGGCGACGCCGAACGCCCACACCGGCGGGGTCGTCGACCGCACCGCCTTGGCGGCGCGCTCACGCAGCGCACGCGTCCGGACGGGTTGCGGCCGCTGCGGCCGGGGCGAAGGGAGGGTGCTTGACACGCGGCAAGCGTGGCCTTGCTGTCCGCTTTGTTCAAATCTGGGCTCCCGGCGGTGACACGGCCGGGTCGCGGACCCGCTGCCCGGCGCCGTACGCGCGTGGCACGATGGGCGCGTGAGCGAACAGCAGCCGAAGCCAGAGAACCGCAGCCGCCCGACCACCGACGAGTTCCGGGCGTTCGTCGCCTCGGGCTGGGCCCCGCGCGCCGGGATCACGCCCGCACCGGCCGCGGTCGCACCGTACGCCGCCGCGCGCCGCGCCGCCGTGTCCGAGCGCGTTCCGCGGCGAGCGCCTCGTCGTCCCGGCCGGTGGCCTGAAGGTCCGCAGCAACGACTGCGACTACGTCTTCCGCCCGCACAGCGCCTTCGCGCACCTGACCGGCCTGGGCAGCGACCGCGAGCCCGACGCGGTGCTCGTCCTCGAGCCGCGCGAGGACGGCACGCACGAGTCGATCCTCTACTTCCGCCCGCTGGCCGGGCGCGACACCGAGGAGTTCTTCGGTGACGCCCGGTACGGCGAGTTCTGGGTCGGCGCCCGTCCCAGCCTGGCCGACATCGAGGCCGAGCTGGGCCTGTCGGCCCGCCACATCGACGAGTTCCCGGACGCCCTCGGCAAGGACGTCGGCGCGACGGTGGTGCGCATCGTCCGCGACGCCGACGCCGAGCTGACGCGCACCCTCGACGAGGTCCGCGCCGCGGCGAGCGAGACCGACGAGGCCAGTCGAGCAGCAGGCCCAGGCGGAGGCCGACCACGAGCTCGCCCACTTCCTCTCCACACCTGCGGATGGTCAAGGACGAGTGGGAGATCGCCCAGATGCGCGAGGCGGTCGAGGCCACGAGCAACGGCTTCGACGCCGTCATCGCCGACCTGCCCGAGGCGGTCCGCCGTGGTCGCGGCGAGCGCTGGGTCGAGGGCGTCTTCGGGCTCTACGCCCGCCACCAGGGCAACGGCATCGGCTACGACTCCATCTGCGCCGCCGGCGACCACGCCAACACGCTGCACTGGATCAAGAACACCGGCGACGTCCACGACGGCGACCTGCTGCTGCTGGACGCGGGCGTCGAGGTCGAGTCGCTGTTCACCGCCGACATCACCCGCACCCTGCCGGTCAGCGGCGAGTTCACCGACGCCCAGCGCAAGGTCTACGACGCGGTCTACGCCGCCCAGGAGGCCGGCCTCGCCGCGGTCCGGCCCGGCAACAAGTTCTCCGACGTGCACGAGGCGGCGATCCGGGTCATCGCCGAGCACCTGCACGCGTGGGGCCTGCTGCCCGAGGGCGTCGACGTGGACGCCACGCTGGACAAGGAGCACGGGCAGTTCCACCGGCGCTGGATGGTGCACGGCACCAGCCACCACCTGGGCATCGACGTCCACGACTGCGCCCTCGCGCTGCGCGAGGAGTACATGGACGCCGTGCTCACCCCCGGCATGGTCCTCACCGTCGAGCCCGGCCTGTACTTCAAGGCCGACGACCTCCTCGTGCCGCAGGAGCTGCGCGGCATCGGGGTGCGGATCGAGGACGACGTGGTGGTCACCGCCGACGGCTGCGAGAACCTCTCGGCCGGCATGCCGCGCACGTCCACCGAGGTCGAGGCGTGGATCGCCGGGCTGTGGAACCGCGTGGTGCCGCCCGAGGGGTGACGAGCCCCTCCGGCACAGGCGTCGGCCCCGGCTGCAGGCAGCCGGGGCCGACGTGTCCCCCGGGTCGTACGACGTCGTCGTACCGCGTCGTGCTGCGGCCGGCGCGTCAGGCGGTGAGCGCGGGACCGCCGCCGGGCATCTGCGCGAGCAGCTCGCGCGCCCGCTCGGCGAACTTGTGCTCCACCAGCACCTCGTAGCGGGTGGCGACCACCTGGCTGACCGAGGTGAAGTCGCGCTGGCCGCGGGTCGCGGCGTAGCCGATCAGCGCCCACACGAGCCCGAACACCGCTCCGAAGGCGACCGTCAGGACGATCGTCAGCGCTCCGCGGTTGGCGCCGAAGAGCGAGAAGATCAGCCCGACGAACAGCCCCATCCACATCCCCGAGAGCGCGCCCGCCCCCGCGACCCGGCCGCGGGTCAGCCGCCCGGTGACCCGCTCGACCTGCTTGAGCTCGGTCCCGACGATCATGCAGTTCTCGACGGGGAACTCGTGGTCGGAGAGGTAGTCCACGGCGTGCTGCGCCTGGTCGTACTTCTCGAAGGTCCCGAGGGACATGGGGTAGTCCAGGGTCAGGCCCTGCCCCGACAGCGCTCGGCGGCCCAGACCGCCCGGTTGTGACGTCATGCGCTCATTCTCCCATCACCGTCGGATCTTGTAGTCCTCGAGCAGACGACGCCCGATGATCATCCGCTGGATGTCGGCGGTGCCCTCACCGATGAGCAGCATCGGCGCCTCGCGGTAGAGCCGCTCGATCTCGTACTCCTTGGAGTAGCCGTAGCCGCCGTGGATGCGGAAGGAGTCCTCGACCACCTGGCTGCAGTACTCCGCCGCGAGGTACTTGGCCATGCCCGCCTCGAGGTCGTTGCGCCGGCCGGTGTCCTTCAGGCGCGCGGCGCGGACCATCATCTGGTGCCCCGCCTCGACCTTGGTCGCCATCTCGGCCAGCCGGAACATCACCGCCTGGTGCTGGGCGATCTGCTGGCCGAACGCCTCCCGCTGCTGGGCGTAGTCGATGCCCAGCTCGAACGCCCGGCGGGCCACGCCGCAGGCCCGCGCCGCCACGTTGACGCGGCCGACCTCGACGCCGTCCATCATCTGGTAGAAGCCGCGCCCCGGCTCACCGCCGAGCACCTGGGCCGTGGTGGTGCGGTGCCCGTCGAGGATGAGCTCGGTGGTGTCGACACCCTTGTAGCCCATCTTCTCGATCTTGCCCGGCACCGTGACGCCCTGGGCGGTCTCACCGAACCCGGGCTCCTTGTCGACCAGGAAGGTGGTCATCCGCTTGTAGACCGAGCTGCCCTCTGCCGCCTCGTCATCGGTCTTGGTCAGCACCGCGACGAGGTTGGCCGACCCGCCGTTGGTGAGCCACATCTTCTGCCCGGTGATGCTCCACTCGTCGGACCCCTCGGCGGTCCGCACCGCCCTGGTCCTGATGGCGGCGACGTCGGAGCCGCACCCGGGCTCGGACATCGAGAACGCCCCGCGCACCTCACCGGTCGCCATCCGCGGCAGGTAGCGCTGCTTCTGCTCCTCGGTGCCGTGCTGCAGCAGCATCCACGCCACGATGAAGTGGGTGTTGATGATGCCGCTGACGCTCATCCAGCCGCGGGCGATCTCCTCGACGGTGAGCGCGTAGGTGAGCAGCGACTCCCCCGCACCGCCGTACTGCTCCGGGATCATCAGCCCGAACAGGCCCATCTCCCTCATGCCCTCGACGATCTTCGCCGGGTACTCGTCACGCTGCTCCAGCCCGTGGGCCACCGGGATGATCTGCTCGTCCACGAACTCGCGCACCACCGCCAGCAGCTCGCGCTGGTCCTCGGTCAGCCCCTCGGTCTCCTGCAGTGGTGCCATCGGTGACGCCGCCTTCGTGCTCGGTGGGATGCGTGCGCAAACTACTCGTGAGTATGCCGAGCGACGCCGAGCGAGCACAGGGCTGAGCGCTGTGAGCCCCACCACCGGCCGGCGGCGCCCGCGCCGGGGCGCTGGTAATTGCGTTGCCGGCGCCGGGCGGGTCGGGCAGGGTGGCAGCACTGCAGGCCGTGCCCGTCGGGCCGGCTGCACGGTGGCCACCGAGCCGCCTGACCCCACGCCACCACGCACCCCAAGGAGGGCCCGAGATGTCGACAGCTGTCGTGAGTGCGGTCCGCACTCGATCCCTTCCCTCTTTGGAGAACTGCGTTGTCCCACCACCTGTTCGAAGAGCCGAACGAGCTCTCGCCCGACCTCTGCAGCCGTAGCGGCTTCGAGGTCGACACCCACCCCGACGGTCCGCCCGAGGGCGACCGCTGGTCCACCTGGGACGGAGCCCAGCACGGGCCCTGTCCCCGACCCGACTGGGTCGTCACCGAGCTCGGCGCCGTCGACGCCGAGCTCGGCATCCTCAAGACCGGCAAGGAGGCCGACGTCCACGTCGTGCGCCGGTGGGTCCCCGGCACCGGCACCGAGGTGCTGATGGCGGCCAAGCGGTTCCGCACCGGCGACCACCGGCTGTTCCACCGCGACGCCGGCTACCTCGAGGGCCGGCGGGTCCGGCGCAGCCGCGAGACCCGGGCGATGGCGCGGCGCACCGGGTTCGGCAAGGAGATGATCGCCACGCAGTGGGCCGGCGCCGAGTTCGGCGCGCTCGGCGAGCTGTGGGGCATGGGGCTCCCGGTGCCCTACCCGGTGCAGCTGGAGGGCACCGAGGTCCTGATGGAGTTCATCGGCACGGACGACGGTCGGGCCGCGCCCCGGCTGGCCGCCGCCCGGCCGGCGCCGGACCTGCTGGCCGAGCTGTTCGAGCAGTGCCGCCGCGCGTTGCTCGAGCTGGCGGTGCGCGGCTGGGCGCACGGCGACCTGTCGCCGTACAACGTCCTGCTGCACGAGGAGCGGCTGGTGCTCATCGACTGGCCCCAGATCGTGGACGTCATCGGCAACCCGCGCGGGCCCGAGTTCCTCGAGCGCGACTGCCACAACATGTGCACCTGGTTCGCCGCACGCGGCCTCGAGGTCGACGAGGGGCTGCTGTTCGGTGACCTGATGGGCGCCGCGACCTCACGCTGGTGACCGCCGACCGGGGCGCCGGCGACGGAGGTCACCGCACCAGGACGCGGGTCCCGACCTTCATCCCGCCGGCGCCCCACAGGAAGTCCACCGCGGGCAGGCTCACGCGGCAGCAGCCGTGCGAGGCCGGCGTCGGCGGGACCGAGGGGTAGCCGTGGACGGCGATGCCGCCGTTGAAGTACTGCGGCCGGTACAGCTTGCCCAGCGGGCCGTCGTCCCAGCCGTCGACCCGGCGGAAGACCCGGAAGTCCCCGGACGGCGTGACGGCGACGTGCTCCTTGCCGCCCTGACGGTACTTGCGCCCGGAGCCGGTGCTGGTGTTGAAGATCCACGCCACGCACGCCGTTGTCCGCGACCAGCAGCGTCTGGGTCGGCTTGTCGATCTCGACGACGTGCCCCTTGGTCGAGCGCGCCTTCGGCCGTCGTCCTGCGTCGACCTCGGACCACGTCGCCGGGCCGCAGACCCCGTCACGCTCCAGGCCGGCGACCTTCTGCAGCGCCCACCACCGCCTGCCGGGTCAGGTCGCCGTACTGGCCGTCGACGGCACCCAGCCAGTAGCCCAGCGCGGTGAGCCGACCCTGCAGGGCCCGCACGGCGGGCCCACGGGACCCCAGTCCGCAGCGTGGGGTGCGCGTCCGCCGAGGCGCTGCCGGCACCAGTGACCAGCGCCAGCGACCCCACGCGCGAGCACCGCCGTCGTCCCCCTGAGCACGTCCCGTCGAGCTGAGCGGCATGGCCGACCTCCGGAGCCATCGACATCATGGACGCCGACGCCCCCGTGCCGCGGCTGCGTCCAGTACACGCTCCGGGCCCCGGCCGTGGAGTCACATCGCGATAACGACCGGCAATACATAACGGGCACAAGGACGTTCATGCCTCACAAACCACATGGGCCTCGCCAGCGGGCCGCTTCCGCCGGGGTCAGGCGTCGGCCTCGGGCCGCTCCCACCGCTCCTGCCGGGACATGCCCGCCGCCCGGCCCTTGGCCGAGACCACGAGCGCCATCTTGCGCGAGGCCTCGTCGATCATCTCGTCGCCGAGCATCACCGCACCGCGCGTCCCTCCCGCCTCGGAGGTGAAGAAGTCGTAGGCGTCCAGGATGTTCTCGGCGTGGTCGTAGTCGGCCTGCCGCGGGCTGAAGACCTCGTTGGCCGCGTCCAGCTGGCCCGGGTGCAGCACCCACTTGCCGTCGAAGCCGAGCGCCGCCGAGCGCCCCGCGACCCTGCGGAAGCCGTCGACGTCGCGGATCTGCAGGTACGGGCCGTCGATCGCCTGCTTGTCGTGGGCCCGGGCCGCCATGAGGATCGACATGAGGATGTGGTGGTAGGCGTCGCCCACGTCGTAGCCCACCGGCTGCTCGCCGACGACCAGGCTCTTCATGTTGATCGAGGCCATGAAGTCGGCCGGCCCGAAGATGATCGTCTCCACCCGCGGGGAGGCGGCCGCGATGGCGTTGACGTTGGTCAGGCCGAGCGCGTTCTCGATCTGCGCCTCGATGCCGATGGCGCCCACGTCGAGGCCGGTGGCCTTCTCGATCTGGGTCAGCAGCAGGTCGAGGGCGACGACCTGCTCGGCGGTCTGCACCTTGGGCAGCATGATCGCGTCGAGGTGGGCGCCGGCGCCCTCGACGACCTCGACCACGTCGGCGTAGGTCCACTGCGTCGTCCAGTCGTTGACGCGCACGGTGCGGATCGTGTCGCCCCACCCGCCCTCGTTCAGCGCGGCGACGATGTTCGTGCGGGCCTGCGGCTTGGCCAGGGGCGCGACGGCGTCCTCGATGTCGAGGAAGACCTGGTCGGTGGGCAGACCCCTGGCCTTGTCGATCATCTTGGTGCTCGACCCCGGCACCGCCAGGTTCGAGCGTCGGGGCCGGAGCTTGCGGGCGGCGGGCTGGGTGGTCATGGCCGGAGGCTACCGACGCCCGTCGTGGCCCGTCACCGTGCACCGCCGGTGACCTTGGCCACGCGGTGCCCCCCGCGCCACGTGCGTCCAGCGCCCGGCCCGGCGGCGGCCGCACTAGGCTCGCTGGCGTGAGCGAGGAGAGCGCGACGCCGTCAGCGGCCCCGGCCGCGACGCCGACGCCGGCTGTGGCGCGTCACGCCCGCATCGGTGCCAGAGGCGGCACCCGCGGCGCCGCCGGCACCCGACCCGCAGGCGGCGCTGCTGGCGGAGGCGGCGACGAAGTCGGGGCTGCTCTGGGTCGACGTCCCCGGCGACCGCGCCTGGCCGGCCTGGCACGTCTGGGTCGACGGCACCGCGTACGTCGTGAGCGGCCCCGGCGAGCAGGCCCTGCCCGAGCTGCCCGAGTCGGTGGTCCTGGTCCTGCGCAGCAAGGACACCGGCGGCCGGCTGCTCAGGGTCGCCGCCCGCGCGGAGCCGCTCCGACCCGAGGACGCCCGGTGGGAGCCGGCGACGACGGCCCTGAAGGCGGCCCGCCTCAACGCCCCCGCCGGTGACGTGGTCGGCCGCTGGGCCGCGGAGGCGACGGTCACCGCGCTGGTGCCGCAGCTGCCACTGCTCGAGGGTCCCGGTGGCTACGACGACGCCTCCGGTGCGGCCGCGCCGGCGGCCACGCCGGCCACGACAGGCACCTGGCACCCGTGGCACCTCAGGGGCCGTCCGCGCCGCCGTCGGGGCACCCGCTGAGCCGCGACGCCGCAGTTGGCGCGGCGGGCTAATCTGTCGGCGTGAACCCCATGACCCGCGTGTTCGTCGCGCGCCTCGCCGGCCTGAGCGTGTTCGACCCGCTCGGCGACCCGGTCGGGCGCGTGCGCGACGTCGTGGTCACGTTCAGCGCCCGCCGGCGCGTCCCCCGCGTCATCGGCCTGGTCGTCGAGGTGTCCGGCCGGCGCCGGGTGTTCGTGCCGATGACCCGGGTCACGAGCGTCGACGCCGGGCAGGTCATCACCACCGGCCTGGTCAACATGCGCCGGTTCGAGCAGCGGTCCAACGAGACGCTGGTGCTGGCCGAGCTGCTCGACCGGTCGGTGTCGGTCACCACGCCCGAGGACCGGTACGACGCGACCGTCGAGGACATCGCGATCGAGCAGGAGCGCAACCGCGACTGGGTCATCGTCAAGGTGTTCGTCCGCAAGGGGCTGACGCAGGCCGGCTCGCGCGGGATCTCCCGGCTGGGCCGTCGCCGCGGCGAGACGGCGCTGGTCGAGATCGACCAGGTGACCGGGCTGCAGCGCGACTCCGGCGGCCAGGGCGCCGCCAAGCTGCTCGAGAGCTACGACGACCTCAAGGCCGCAGACCTGGCCGAGGTGATCCACGACCTCTCGCCCAAGCGTCGCGCGGAGGTGGCCGCCGAGCTGGACGACGAGAAGCTCGCCGACGTGCTGGAGGAGCTGCCCGAGGACGACCAGGTCGAGATCCTGGGCTCGCTCGCAGCGAGGCCGGGCCGCGGACGTGCTCGAGGCCATGCAGCCCGACGACGCCGCCGACCTGCTCTCCGAGCTGACGCCCCGAGGCGGCCGAGCAGCTGCTGCAGATGATGGAGCCGGACGACGCGGCGCCGCTGCGCCGGCTGCTGACCTACGACGAGAACACCGCCGGCGGTCTGATGACCAGCGAGCCGGTGATCCTCGGGCCGGAGGCCACCATCGCCGAGGCGCTCGCCGTGGTGCGCCGGGTCGAGCTGTCCCCCGCCCTCGCGGCCACCGTCTTCGTCTGCCGGCCGCCGCTGGAGACCCCCACCGGCAAGTTCCTCGGCATGGTCCACATCCAGCGGCTGCTGCGCGACCCCCCGCACGCCGCGATCGGCACCGTGCTCGACAAGGACGTCGAGCCGCTGCGGCCGAACGCCCCGCTGGGCCAGGTCACCCGGGTGCTGGCGACGTACAACCTCGTCGGGGTGCCCGTGGTGGACGACGAGGGCCGCCTGATCGGGGCCGTCACCGTCGACGACGTGCTCGACCACATCCTGCCCGACGACTGGCGCGAGGAACGGCACGAGGTGACCCATGGCCGCTGACCGCAACAGCGGGCGCCTGGACCAGCCGCGCGAGGTCCGCCGCAGCCGGTTCAGCCGCCCGTCGTACAACCCGGAGACCTTCGGCCGGGCCAGCGAGCGGTTCGCCCGGTTCATGGGCACCGCGACCTTCCTGGTCTACATGACGGCGTTCGTGCTCCTCTGGATCATCTGGAACGTCGTGGCCGCGGCCGACCAGCGGTTCGACATCTACCCGTTCATCTTCCTCACGCTGATGCTCAGCCTGCAGGCGTCGTACGCCGCCCCGCTGATCCTGCTCGCGCAGAACCGCCAGGCCGACCGCGACCGGGTGTCGCTGGAGCAGGACCGCGCCCGTGACGAGCGCAACCTGGCCGACACCGAGTACCTCACCCGCGAGGTCGCCGCCCTGCGCATCGCCCTGCGCGAGGTCGCCACCCGCGACTTCGTCCGCTCCGAGCTGCGCAGCCTGCTGGACGAGGTGGAGGTGCGCAGCGTGAACGAGCACCGGCCCGACCCCCGGCACGACCCGAGGGGCGAGAGCGACCGCTCCGGCGCCCCCGGGGCGGCCGCGGCA
This sequence comes from uncultured Actinomycetota bacterium, assembly GCA_963828995.1. Lineage (GTDB taxonomy): Bacteria > Actinomycetota > Actinomycetes > Actinomycetales > Dermatophilaceae > CAVRTM01. The sequence goes on along the minus strand of CAWHHB010000014.1, from coordinate 312,021 downwards.
TCCGAGGGCCGGCGCGCGACCTAGCATGGGGGGTATGCCGACGCCGTCCCAGGATGCCCTGTTCGCCGCTCTGTCGAAGGTCAACGACCCCGAGATCCGCAAGCCCATCACCGAGCTCGGGATGGTCGAGTCGGTGACGCGTGGCGGCCGACGGCCGGGCCGCCGTGACGATCCTGCTGACGATCTCCGGCTGCCCGCTCAAGGAGACCCTCACCCGCGACACCACCGCGGCCCTGATGACCGTCGACGGGGTCACCGCCGTCGACGTGACCCTCGGGGTGATGAGCGACGAGCAGCGCACCACCTTGCGCGAGAACCTGCGCGGCGGTGCCGGCGAGCGCGAGATCCCGTTCGCCAAGGCCGGCTCGCTCACCCGCGTCTACGCCGTCGCGTCCGGCAAGGGCGGCGTGGGCAAGTCCTCGATCACCGTCAACCTGGCGGCGTCGCTGGCCCAGGGCGGGCTGCGGGTCGGGGTCGTCGACGCCGACGTCTACGGCTTCTCGGTGCCCCGCATGCTCGGCGTCGAGCGACGCCCGACCCAGGTCGACGACATGATCCTGCCGCCGCTCGCGCACGACGTGAAGGTCATCTCGATCGGCATGTTCGTCCCCGGCAACCAGCCGGTCGTCTGGCGCGGGCCGATGCTGCACCGCGCCCTCCAGCAGTTCCTCGGCGACGTCTTCTGGGGCGACCTCGACGTGCTCCTGCTCGACCTGCCGCCGGGCACCGGCGACATCGCGATCTCGGTCGCCCAGCTCATCCCCGGCGCCGAGATCCTCGTCGTCACCACCCCGCAGCAGGCGGCCGCCGAGGTGGCCGAGCGCGCGGGTTCCATTGCGCTGCAGACCCATCAGCGCATCGTCGGGGTGATCGAGAACATGTCCTGGCTCGAGCTGCCGGACGGCTCGCGGCAGGAGATCTTCGGCAGCGGTGGCGGCCAGAGCGTCGCCGACTCCCTCACCCGCTCGGTGGGCGCTCCGGTGCCGCTGCTGGGCCAGATCCCGATCGACACCCGGCTGCGCGAGGGCGCCGACCACGGCATGCCGGTCGTGCTGGGCGTGCCGGACAGCCCGGCCGCGGTGGCGCTGCGGGCCATCGCCCGGGGCCTGTCGACCCGCTCGCAGAGCCTGGCCGGCCGCTCGCTGGGGCTCACCCCCGCCGGTCGCTGAGCACCGCGCAACGGGGAAGGGCCGGGGACGTCGTCCCCGGCCCTTCCCGCGTCCCACGCCGGGGTCACCCCCGCGTGGTCAGGTGGCGTCGGTGTCGAACGGCGTCGGCCGTGACGGGTCGTGCCTCGTGGTGGCCGACTGGCCCTTGACGTCGCCCGGCTCGCTCGTGTCGTCGTCGAGCAGCGCCTCCCGGACGATCCGGCGCGGGTCGTACTGACGGGGGTCGAACTGCTGCCAGTCGATGTCGTCGAACTCCGGGCCCATCTGCTCACGCAGCTGCCCGCGGGCGGAGTCCGCCATCGCGCGGGCCTGGCGGATCAGCCCCCGCAGCTTGGCGACGTACTCGGGCAGCCGCTCGGGCCCCAGCACGATCACGGCGATGACGGCCAGGAGCACGAACTCCCAGCCGTTGATGCTCAGTAGCTCCACGACACGCCCTCTGCACCAGCCGGTACGACGATCAGTCGGTCGCCGCTTGCAAGGTCATCCTGACAGTCCGCTCCGACCCGCCGCGACGCACGGTCAGCTCGACGCTGTCGCCGACCGACCGGGCCCGGAGGCCGACGATGAACTGGTCGGCGCTCAGGATGGCCTTGCCGTCGAGCTTGAGGATGACGTCACCGGGCTGCAGGCCCGCCTTGTCGGCCGGGCCGCCCTTGGTGACGGGGTCGTTGCCGCCGCGCGCGGCGGTGGCGATCCGCACGCCCTCGCCCTCGTAGGTGGTGTCGAGCATGACGCCGATCACCGGGTGCGAGGCCTTGCCGGTGGCGATCAGCTGGTCGGCCGTCTTGCGGGCCTGGTCGCTCGGGATCGCGAAGCCGACGCCGATGTTGCCGGACCCGTTGCCGGAGCCGCTGCCGGGCACCTGCGCGATGGCGGAGTTGACGCCGATCACCCGCCCGGACATGTCGAGCAGCGGGCCGCCGGAGTTGCCCGGGTTGATCGCGGCGTCGGTCTGGATCGCGTCGATGAAGGACTGGTCGCCGGCCTCACCACCGGGGGTGACCGGCCGGTTCAGGGCGCTGACGATGCCGCTGGTGACGGTGCTGTCGAGGCCGAGCGGGGCACCGACCGCGATCACCGGGTCGCCCACGACGACCGAGCTGGAGGCCCCGAGCGGCAGCACGGGCAGGCCGGCGCGGCCGACCTTGATGACGGCCAGGTCGTAGGAGGCGTCCCGCCCGACGATCCTCGCGGGTTCGTGCGTGCCGTTGGAGAACTCGACGGTGATGTCACCGCCCTGCGCGGCGCCCGCGACGACGTGGTTGTTGGTGAGGATGTAGCCCTCGGGCTTCAGGACGAAGCCCGAGCCGGTGCCGGTCGCGTCGGCGCCCTGGACCTTGATCGTCACCACGCCGGGCAGCGCCCGGGCGGCGATGGCCGCGATCGAGCCCCCTGCTCGCGACGTGGAGCCGGGCACCGGCACCGGCAGCGGCCCGGTGCCACCGGACGTCGACCGGCTGGTGATGAGGGCCCCGGCCAGGCCACCGAGCAGTCCCGCGACCAGGGCGACGGCGAGCGCGCCGCCGACGACGGCCGCCACCAGCGCGGCACCTCGTCCGGTGACCCCGCCGCGATGGGGGCTGCCGCCCGCGGGCGGGGTGGCGTGGGTGGCCTGCCCCTCGGGCCCGGTCCCGGGTGCGGCGCCCGCCCAGGGATCGGACGTCGGAGCAGCCGCCGGACCTGCCTCGAGGGGGGTCGGCGGGAACGGGCCTCCGGGCGGTGGCGGGTAGGAGCCGCCGATCGGCGGCGACAACGGGCGGGTGTGCCCCAGATCGACCGCCTGGGTCGACCCGGCGTCCTCCGGTTGCGGCTGCTCGCGCTCGTCCGGGCGCCCCTGGTCCTCAGTCATGACGTGATTGTGTCAACCGCAGGACCGCCTCGCTGGGCGAGGGAGCGGCGGGCTCCGCCGGGGGCCGTGCGCCGGCGAACGGCAGGACCGCCGCGGCGGGCACGATGCCCAACGGCGTCGTACCGGTGAACGGGGGCGACGGGGGCCTGCGGGCCGCGGGCGGTCGCAGTCGACGCCGGCAGCCCACTGCCCGGGGCGGAGTGAGCGGCCGTGCCGACCCCGGCGACGCCCAGGCTCACGGCTGCGGCGGCCGAGGCGCCAGCGGCCAGACCGGCCAGCACGGCGGCCCGCACGGGCGAGCGGTGCAGCGGCGGCGCACCGGGCTGCGACGACGGGCAGGTGCGGCCGGCAGGTCGTCGGTGTGGGGTGGTCGGCCAGCCCGAGCAGCGCGGACTGCAGCGAGCTCGACGGGTTCGGTGCCAGCGCCCGGCGCATGGACTCCATCAGGCGCCGCTCCTCCTCGGCCACGGCCCGGCACGAGCCGCAGACGCCGAGGTGCTGGTCGCAGGCCAGCAGGACGCCGGCCGGCAGGTCGCGGTCGACGTACGCGCTGACCAGCGACCCCAGGTGGCTGCCGTGCGGTCGCTCGCCGCCCCGCGCCGTCACCGGGTCCCCGGCGCGACCCGCCCGATGCTGAACCCGCGCCGGGCCGGGCGCGAGGACGTCGTCCGTGCCGGGTCGGGGGCGCGGTGCGCGAGGGCCTCGCGCAGCTGGGCCCGGCCGCGGTGGATCCGCGAACGGACCGTGCCGAGCTTGATGTCGAGGGTGGCGGCGATCTCCTCGTAGGAGAGGCCCTCGATGTCGCAGAGCACGACCGCGGCCCGGAAGTCGGGGGCGAGGGCGTCCAGGGCGCGCTGGACGTCGTCGTCGAAGTGGGTGTCGGTGAAGTGCTGCTCCGGGCCGGCGTCGCGGCTGGGCAGCCGCGCGGCGGCGTCGTCGGAGAGGGCGTCGAAGCGGATCCGCTGCTTGCGGCGCATCTTGTCCAGGAACACGTTCGTGGTGATGCGGTGCAGCCATCCCTCGAAGGTGCCCGGCTGGTAGGAGTGCAGGGAGCGGAACACCCGGATGAACACGTCGTGCGTGAGGTCCTCGGCGTCGTGGACGTTGCCCGTGAGGCGGTAGGCCAGCCGGTAGACCCGGGCCGAGTGCTGGGAGACGATCTCCTCCCAGGTCGGCGGGACCCAGGCCTCCCCGGTCTGCTGGGGGTCGGCGACAGGATCACGAGGGTCGGGACGCTGAGTCGTCGTGGTGGTCACGGGGGTTCCTTCGGGTCGACTGCGGGCCTCTAGCCTGCGGTACCTGAATCGTTCCCCACGAACCTGAGAGTTTGCTGGGCAGACGGTGTCGGCACGAACAGGTGCTCCCGCGACGATAGGGTTGCGCCCATGAGTGCACAGAAGCCGGCCAGCTGGGCCTACTCCGAGGAGTTCATCGCGGAGAGCGAGGTCATCGAGCAGGCCCGCCACCGCGGCGAGGAGCTCGGCTGCACCCCGGTCCTGCCCGGCGCCGGGGCCGCGCTGCGACTGCTCGCGGCGGCCTCCGGCGCCCGCGCCGTCGCCGAGGTCGGCACCGGAGCGGGGGTCTCCGGCCTGTGGCTGCTGGGCGGGATGCCGTCCGACGGCATCCTCACCACGATCGACGTCGAGGCCGAGCACCAGCGGGCGGCACGCAAGGCCTACGCCGCCGCGGGCGTCGCACCGCAGCGCACGCGGGTGATCACCGGGCGCGCCCTGGACGTGCTGCCCCGCCTGACCGACGGCGCCTACGACATGGTCGTGGTCGACGGCGACAAGGGCGAGTACGCCGCCTACGTCGAGCAGGCGCTGCGGCTGCTGCGCCCCGGTGGGGTGCTGGCCCTCGACAACATGCTGTGGCACGACAAGGTGGCCGACCCCGCCGCGCGCGACGAGACCACGACGGCCCTGCGCGACCTGGGCAAGATGCTGCGCGACCACGACGGGCTGGTGCCCTGCCTGCTGCCCGTCGGCGACGGGCTGCTCGCCGCCGTCAAGCGCTGAGCCGGTCCCGCCGGACCGGCGGTCCGCCGCAGGAACGCGTGAAGCCCTCACCGCACCGGTGAGGGCTTCACTGTCGTACGAGGGGGGAAGGGGTCAGCCGACGCCTTCGCAGCCGTTGATGGCCGCACCCAGAGCCGCGGCCTCGTCCGGAGTCATCTCCACGACCAGCCGGCCGCCACCCTCGATGGGCATGCGCAGGACGATGCCGCGACCCTCCTTGGTGACCTCGAGCGGGCCATCTCCGGTCCTCGGCTTCATCGCCGCCATGTGGGGAATCCCTTCCGTTGCTTGCTTGGGAAAGCCGTGGAGTGCGCACCGTCCGTGTGGGCAGAACCCGTCGGCGCACACCGTCTTGGTGACCATTATCGCGTCAGCGTCCCCCAGCACGAAATCATCATGGGTCACACTATCGGACGTGCATGCCCGATCAGCGTTGTTCGACCTGTACGGCGACCACCTGTCGCCGCGCGGAGGCTGGGCGCCGATCGCCGGGATCGTGCGCCTGCTCGGAGCCGTGGACGTCGCGCCACCGGCCGTCCGCACCGCCGTCTCCCGGATGGTGCGCGAGGGGTGGCTCGAGCCGGTCGAGCAGCAGGGCCAGCGGGGCTACGCCGCGACGGCGCGGGCCCGGGCCCGGCTGACCGAGGCGCGCAGCCGCATCTACCGCACCGCCGACCAGCACTGGGACGGCACCTGGCACGTGGTCGTCGTCGAGCACGCCGCCGACCGGGCCTCGCGCGGGCGGACCGCCGCGGCGATGGGCTACCTCGGCTACGCCCGGCTGGCCCCGGACACGTGGATCGCCCCCCGGGCCAGCGCCGAGCTGGCGCAGTCGCTGGCCGCCGAGGGCCTGGGCAGCCGGCAGTTCCTCTCCCGCTACACCGAGCCGGGCGCGGCGCTGGCGGCCGACCTGTGGGACCTCGACGGCCTGGCGGCGGCGTACCGGGAGTTCCTCGTCGGGGCGCAGGAGCTCACCGCCGGCCTGGAGGCCGACCTGACCCCCGAGCGCGGCTTCGCCGTCCGCAGCCTGCTGGTCCACGAGTGGCGCAAGTTCCTGTTCCGCGACCCGGGGCTGCCCGGCGGAGGTGCTCCCGCCTGACTGGCCCGGCCGTCAGGCCGCGAAGTGCTTCGACACGACCGCCGCGTCGCTGCTGCCGCTGGCCCGCGCGTTCGTGGACAGTTGCCTTTCCACCGACCTCAAGACCAGGAGCTGAGCCGCATGCCCGAACAGCCCGCCACCACGACCACCCCCGACCAGGCGGCGGCCCCCGTGCTGCTGGACGTCAGCGGCGGCGTCGCGACGGTGACGTTCAACCGGGCCGACGCCATGAACGCGCTCGACACCCCGACCAAGGAGCTGCTGCTCTCGACCCTGCAGCGGGTCGCCGAGGACGCAGAGGTCCGGGTGGTGGTCCTGACCGGCACCGGGCGCGCGTTCTGCGTCGGCCAGGACCTGCGCGAGCACATCGCCCTGCTGCAGAGCCAGGACGAGTCGCTGTGGCAGACCGTGCCGGAGCACTACAACCCGATCGTCGAGCTCATCGCGACGATGAACAAGCCGGTCATCGCCGCCCTGAACGGGGTCGCGGCCGGGGCCGGGGCCGCCTTCGCCTTCGCCGCCGACCTGCGGGTGCTGGCCGACACCGCCGGCTACAACCTCGCCTTCGCCGGCATCGCGCTGTCCTGCGACTCCGGGTCCTCCTGGTCCCTCCCCCGGCTCGTCGGCACGGCCCGGGCCAAGGAGCTGCTGCTGATGCCCCGCACGGTCCGCGCCGAGGAGGCCCTGGCGCTCGGGCTGGCGACCCGGGTGGTCCCCGCCGACGAGCTGGCCGACGTCGTCGCCGAGCTCGCCGGCACGCTGGCGGCCGGTCCGACGCTGGCCTACGGCTCGATCCGTCGTGCGGTGGCCTACTCGGCCGGGCACACCCTGACCGAGTCCCTCGCGCGCGAGGGCGAGTACATGTCGCTCACCGGCGCCAGCGAGGACCACGCAGCGGCCGTCAGCGCCTTCCTCGCCAAGGAGAGCCCGGTCTTCACCGGCCGCTGACCGCGGCGCGGGCGTCAGGGTGGCGAGTCCGACCACGGGGTGTCGGTCAGCAGCACCACCGTCCAGGCGAGCACCCCGACGCCGAGGGCCAGGGTGACGAACAGCAGCCGGCGCGGCCAGCCGTCGGTGACCCGCTGGCCGTCGGCCCCGCGCACGGTCATGCTGACCACGATCGCGGCCACCGGGAAGTCCAGCATGAGGAACCGCCACATGCTGGTGATCGGGCGCACGACGGCCAGCAGGAAGAGCGGGTACGCCAGGGCCCAGACCCGCACCTCGGGCGCGAGCCAGCTGCCGTGCCGGCCCACGACGAGCGACACGTACGCCGCGACCACCGCCAGCAGGAGCAGCACGCCGGGCACGCCCAGGGCATGCCAGGACCACAGCACCCACGCCACGAACGGGCCCTGCCCCGGCTTCTGCCCCCACGCGGCCTGGACCAGGAAGAACGCGTCGAGCTTGCCGGTCACCAGTCCCACGACGAGCGGCCAGGCCAGCGCGGACAGGCCGGTGGCGGCGAGCAGGACGACCGCGGAGGCCCGCTGACCCGCCAGTGGTGCCCGGCCGGCCGTGGCCCGTTCGGACCGCCAGCGCAGCACGAGGTGCACCAGGACCACGACGGCCAGCGGTGGCGCCACCGCCCGCGTGAACCCCAGCAGCAGGACGACGAGGGCGCACCAGAGGTAGCGCCGGTCCAGCAACAGGCAGAGGAACGCCGCGAGGAGCGCCATGCCGAGCGCCTCGGAGTAGGCGATCTGCAGCACGGCGGTCGCCGGGTAGAGGCACCACAGCAGGCTTGCCAGCAACGCCATCCGCTGCTGCAGCACGTTCGCCCCGGCCCGGGCGCTGAGCAGCCGCCAGACCAGCAGCACGGACGCCGCACCGGCGACGAGGTTGACCACGCTGGCCGCGAGCAGGAAGGGGACGCCCACCGCACCCAGCAGCTTGAGCACGCGAGGGGAACAGCGGGTAGAACGCCCACGCGCTGAAGGTCACCTTGTCCGTGACCGGGTCGTAGGGCAGCGTCAGCGGGTAGCCCGACACGGCGATCCGGTGGTACCAGGTGCCGTCCCAGATCCCGACCATGTCGAGGTAGCCGGGGTCGAGGGTGCCGACACCGGCGGGGTTCTGGCAGCAGACGGCCGCCGCCTGGATGGCGACGGCGACCAGGACACGGGTCAGCAGGTAGAAGCCGAGCAGCACCGCCCACGTCGGCCAGGTCAGCAGGCGGTCGCGCAGCGCCCGGACCGGCGCGACGGCACGCAGGTCGGTCACGGCGGGAAGTCCGACGGCGGCACGAACCGGTACAGCTCCCAGACCCACCACACCTGCAGCACCAGCCCGGCCAGGACGAGCAGGCCGGTCCGCCATCGAAGCCCGTGTGGTGGCCGCCGGCTCCAGCCGCCGCCGACGAGGACCACGCCGAGCGGGAAGAGCGGCAGCAGGTAGCGGAAGATGCTGGTCCACGGGTCCAGGACGACGGCCAGGTAGGCCGGGTAGGCCAGGCACCAGGCGCGCAGCTGCGGCCCGAGCGCACGGGCCCACGGCCCCAGCACCATGAGGACGAGCGCCACCACCAGCACCGCCAGCCCGGTCGGGCCGAGCGTGTCGCCGCCGAGGTAGCGGGCGATGTCCAGCCAGGGCCGCAACGGCGTGACCTCGCCGGTCGAGCGCCACGTCGCCATCGTGTCGGTGTAGGCCGAGCGCACCCCCGTCCTCCACCAGGCGATCGCCGGCCACGCCAGCCCGGCCACGCCGCACGCCGCCAGCACCGCGCCCATCGAGAGCAGCTCACCGCGCGGCAGCCGCTCGCCGGACCGGCGGCGCCAGCGCAGGACGACCGCGACCAGGGCGACCAGCCCCAGTGGCACCGCGATCGGCCGGGTGACGCCGAGTCCCAGCGCGAGCACCGAGGCGACCAGCCACCGCTCCCGCGCGAGCGCGAGGAGGAAGCCGACCAGCAGCAGCATCGCGAGGGACTCGGTGTAGGCCACCTGCAGGATCGGCGACGCGACGAAGCTGGCGTAGACCAGCACCGCGGCGAACGCGACGCGGGGACCCACCCGGTCGCGCAGCAGCACGGCCATCAGCACCGCCGCACCGGCCCCGCAGACGAGGGCCAGGGTCGAGGCCACCACCGGGAAGCCCAGGCCGGTCACCGACATCAGCAGCCGGGACAGCAGCGGGAAGGCGGGGTAGAACGCCCAGGCGTTCTGCGACACCGCACCGGTGGACGGGTCGACCGGGAGCGGCACCGGGTAGCCGTTCTCGGCGATCTCGCGGTACCACGAGCCGTCCCAGAGCACGGTCATCGACAGGTAGTCCGGGTGCGGCCCGGTCCAGGTCACCGGGGCCTGGTGCCCGGCGACGACCGCCAGCACGACGAAGGAGAACACCCGGCACAGCAGGTAGGCCGCGACCACCTGGCCGAGAAAGCGGCCCCTCATCGGGCGTCTCCGGTGGCATCCGCGCAGGTGGTCGTCCACCACCCCGCACGCCTGCATCGCGGCGTACATGGTCGTCGGGCCGACGAAGACGAACCCGTGCCCCTTGAGCGTCCGCGCGAGGGCGACCGAGGCCGGGGTGGTCGCCGGCACGTCGGCGAGGGTGGCCGGGGGCGTGTGATGGGTCGGCGCGAACGACCAGAGCACCTCGTCGAGACCGCCGGCGGCGCGCAGCCGCTGCACGGCGCCGGCGTTGGTGATCGCGGCCCGGATCTTCAGCCGGTTGCGGACGATCCCCGCGTCGGCCATCAGCCGCGCGACGTCTCCCTCGTCGTACTGCGCGACCGACGTCGGCGTCGAAGCCGGCGAAGGCGTCGCGGAACGCCGGGCGCTTGCGCAGGATGGTCAGCCAGGACAGGCCGGACTGGAACGCCTCGAGGGTGAGGCGCTCGAACAGCGGGGTCTCGCCGTGGACCGGTGTCCCCCACTCGTGGTCGTGGTAGTCGAGGTAGTCGGGGGTGCTGCCGGCCCAGGCGCAGCGCCCGAGCCCGTCGGCCCCGACCACGACGCCGTTGTCACTCAGGGCGGCTCACCGCCAGGGCCTCGGCCTCCGCGACCATGGCGTCCACGGCCCGGCCGAACATCCACCGGTTCACCGGGTCGGCCGCCCTGCCAGCCGGCGGCCGACGGTCGGCGGCCGCAGGACGAGCTCCTCGGTCCAGTGCAGCGCCGCACCGGCACCACCGGCGCCGGGCTCGACCGACACGTCCGCCCAGCCGTCGAGCAGCCGGCCGACCTTGCGCAGCCGGAACCGCGCCCGGCCCGTCCCGGGGCGGCTCCCACGAGGTGATCACCATGACGTCGGCGAACCGCAGCGGGCCGACGCCGGACCGGCCGGCGAAGCTCCACCCGACCCGGGTCGGCCCGTCATCGAGCCGCATCGTCGTGAGCGGCATCCAGCGCGCGTAGCCGCTCCAGTCGGTCACGACCTGCCAGAGCTGCTCCGGCGTGGCGCGGGTGGTGCGCTCGAGGGTGAGGACTCCCATGGTGCTCAGCGCCCGGTGGCGGGGTCGTGCGCGTCGGCGCGGTGGGCGCCCCGCAGGGTCTCCAGCTCTGCGTCCCGCGCCTTCAGCTCGAGGACGAGCCGGTCGAGCGTCGCGTCGACCTGGTCCATGCGGTAGCCCCGCAGCCCGATGTCGAACCGCACGTCGCGGACGTGGTCGGGGTCGACCCGCCCCTCGGGCAGGGGCTCGAACGGGCTGGTGGAGGTGGGGGCGGCCAGCGCCTCACCCCGGCCACCGAGCCGGCCGAGGACGAGGGCGACGACGAGGCCGACCAGCACGACCAGGACGAGCACGAGGAAGACGATCACGACATGATCGTGCCATGCCTGCCTCCCCACCGACCGGACGCGACCTCACGCTGCGGGGGCGCACCTTCGCGCCCGGCCAGACGGCGCTGCTCGCGATCATCAACCGCACCCCCGACTCCTTCTACGACCAGGGCATGTTCCTGGACGACGACGTGGCCCTCGAGGCGGTCGAACGGGCCGTCGCCGACGGCGCCGACGCGGTCGACATCGGCGGCGTCAAGGCCGGCCCGGGCCCCGAGGTGAGCGCGGCCGAGGAGCTCGCCCGGGTGGTGCCGTTCGTCGAGGCGATCCGCGCGGCGCACCCGCAGCTGATCATCAGCGTCGACACCTGGCGGGCCGACGTCGCGGACGCGGCGTGCGCGGTCGGCGCCGACCTCGTCAACGACGCCTGGGCCGGGCACGACCCCGAGGTGGTGGCGGTGGCCGCGAGCCGCGGGGCGGCGTACATCTGCGCGCACACCGGTGGGCACCCACCCCGCACCGACCCGCACCGGGTCCGCTACCACGACGTGGTGGGGCAGGCGGTGGCCGACCTGCTGGAGCAGGTCGAGACCGCCCGGGCCGCCGGCGTCCGGGAGGACGGGCTGCTCATCGACGCGGCACAGGACTTCGGCAAGAACACCTACCACTCGCTGAAGCTGACGGGGCAGGTCTCGGCGCTGGTCGACACGGGCTGGCCGGTGCTGCTCGCGGTGTCCAACAAGAAGTTCATCGCCGAGACGCTCGGGCTCAACGGCAAGAAGTCCGACCGGGTCACCGGCACGCTGGCCACGACCGCGGTCGCGGCCTGGGAGGGGGTGCGGCTCGTGCGGGCCCACGACGTCACCGCGACCCGGCAGGTGCTCGACATGGTCGCCGGCCTGCGCAGCGGGGTGCCCGCGCTGGCCCGGCGCGCGCTGGCCTGAGCTCCGCGCGGGCCGCTCAGCCGACGTCGTCGAGCGCGCGGGCCGGCGCGACCAGCGACGCGGAGAGCATGCGCACCAGCTCGGGGACGTCCTCGGGGACCAGGCGCAACGTGCCCCGGCAGACGTCGTCCTGCCAGATCGAGAGCACGACCCGCCCGGCCTCGGGGTGGGAGGAGACCCGCAGCCAGCGCCCGTCGATGTCCCGGCCGGCGAGGACGCTGCCGTGGCGCGGGATCGGCGAGATCGTCATGGCCCAGTATGCGCCCGGGGCCTCGCGCCTCGGGGGGAATCCGCCGAGGGTGGCTACTCGGGCCGCTCCGCGACCACCTTGTTGGGAGCCGCCCGCACGATCTGCACGGCCTCGTCCACGTCGTCGGTGAGGTGCAGCAGGTCGATGTCGGCCGCGCTGATCGTGCCGGCCTCGGCAGCGGTCTGGCGCAGCCAGTCCAGCAGGCCACCCCAGTACGACGTGCCGATCAGCACGATGGGGAACCGGGTCACCTTGCGCGTCTGGACCAGCGTGACCGCCTCGAACAGCTCGTCGAGGGTGCCGAAGCCGCCGGGCAGCACGATGAAGCCGGAGGCGTACTTGACGAACATGGTCTTGCGGGCGAAGAAGTAGCGGAAGTTGACCCCGAGGTCGACGTAGCGGTTCAGCCCCTGCTCGAACGGCAGCTCGATGCCGAGCCCGACCGAGGTGCCACCGGCGTCGCGGGCCCCCTTGTTGGCCGCCTCCATCGCACCGGGTCCCCCACCGGTGATGACGGCGTAGCCGGCGTGGACCAGCGCCGCACCGACCTTCTCGGCCATGGCGTAGACGGCGTCGTCCGGCATGGTGCGCGCCGAGCCGAACACGCTGACCGCCGGACCCAGCTCGGCGAGCGCACCGAAGCCCTCGACGAACTCGCTCTGGATCCGCAGCACCCGCCAGGGGTCGGTGTGCACCCAGTCGGTGGGCCCGCGCTCGTCCAGCAGCCGCTGGTCGGTGGTCGTCGGGGGCACCTGGCCGTGGCGCAGGGTGACCGGACCCGTGTGGTACTCGTAGCCGTTCTCGCTCACGTCGCTGTTCTCGCTCACGTCACGAACCTACGCGACCAGCGGGCGCACGTCAGGCGAGCCACCGCAGCAGCGCCGCCTCGGCGTCGACCAGCTGCTGGACCGGCACCCGCTCCTGGTCGTGGTGGGCCAGGTTGGGGTCACCGGGGCCGAAGTTCACGGCCGGGACCGACAGGGCGGAGAACAGGGCGACGTCGGTCCAGCCCTCCTTGGCCGAGACCGGCACCGCGAGCGCCTCGACGAACGCCTTGGCCGCGGGCAGGTGCAGGCCGGGCCGGGCGCCGTCGGCCGAGTCCGTGACCTGCACGTCGTACCCCTCGAACAGCTCCCGCACGTGGGCGAGCGCCTCCTGCGCCGTCTTGCTCGGCGCGAAGCGGTAGTTGACGGTGACCACGCAGGTGTCGGGGATGACGTTGCCGGCGATGCCGCCGCGGATACCGACCGCGTTGAGCGCCTCGTGGTAGTCCAGCCCCTCCACCTCGACGGTCTGGGCGTCGTACGCCGTCAGCCGTCCGAGCAGCGTTCCCGCCTCGTGGATGGCGTTGTGCGCCGTTCCAGGGGCGGGCGGAGTGCGCGGCCACCCCGCGGGCGGTGACGTCGACCCGCAGCGTGCCCTTGCAGCCCCCCTCGACGGTGCCGTTGGTCGGCTCGAGCAGGACGGCGAAGTCGCCCTCGAGCAGCTCGGGGCGGTGGCGGCCGACCCGCGCGAGGCCGTTGCGCTCGGACTCGACCTCCTCGCAGTCGTAGAAGACGAAGGTGATGTCGCGGGACGGCTCGGTCACCGCCGCGGCGACCCGCAGCTGGACCGCGACCCCGCCCTTCATGTCCACCGTCCCGCGACCGTGCAGCTCCTCGCCCTCGCGCCAGGTCGGCAGGTTCGGCGGCTCGGTCAGCGGCACGGTGTCGATGTGGCCGGCCAGGATCACCCGCTCGGCGCGCCCGAGCTGGGTGCGGGCGACCACCGTGTTGCCGTCCCGGGTCACCTCGAGGTGGTCCAGGCCGCGCAGCGCGGTCTCGATCGCGTCGGCCAGGCCCTCCTCGTCACCGCTGACCGACTCGCGGTCGCACAGGGCGCGCGGTGAGGGTGACGACGTCGGTGTCCAGGTCCAGATCAGTCATGCCACGCAGGGTATCCGCCGGGTTCCGGCCCGACCGCCCGGCTCGCCTAGGCTGGCCCCCATGAGCACCGAGCGCAGCGCATGGGGATACGGACTGGCCACCCTCACCGAGGACGGCACGGTCCTGGACACCTGGTACCCGACCCCCGCCCTGGGGGCGGCCGAGCCGGAGGACCCGTACGGCGCGCCGGCCGACCTGGTCGCGGCGGCCAAGGAGGACCCGCGCCGCGGCGTGCGCCAGCACGTGGTGCACGTGGTGATCGACCTCGACGCCGCCACCGGCCGACCCCTCCGACGCCTACCTGCGCCTGCACCTGCTCTCGCACCGTCTCGTCGCGCCCAACACCATCAACCTCGACGGCATCTTCGGCGTGCTCAACAACGTCGTGTGGACCAACTTCGGCCCCTGCGCCGTCGAGGGGTTCGAGCGCACCCGGCTGCGGCTGCGCGAGTCGGGCCCGGTGCAGGTGTTCGGGGTCGACAAGTTCCCCCGGATGACCGACTACGTCGTGCCGTCCGGGGTGCGGATCGCCGACGCCGACCGGGTGCGGCTCGGCGCCCACCTGGCCAGCGGCACCACGGTGATGCACGAGGGCTTCTGCAACTTCAACGCCGGCACGCTGGGCACCTCCATGGTCGAGGGGCGGATCGTGCAGGGCGTGGTCGTCGGTGACGGCTCCGACGTCGGCGCGGGGTCCTCGATCATGGGCACCCTCTCCGGCGGCGGCACCGCGCGGGTCAGCATCGGCGAGCGCTGCCTGCTCGGCGCCAACGCCGGCATCGGCATCGCCCTCGGCGACGACTGCGTCGTCGAGGCGGGGCTCTACGTCACCGCCGGCACCAAGGTCACCCTCGAGGACGGCCGGGTCGTCAAGGCCAAGGAGCTGTCGGGTGCCTCGGGGCTGCTGTACCTGCGCAACTCGGTGAACGGGCGGGTCGAGGCGCGCTCGCGCACCGGCCAGGGGATCGAGCTCAACAGCGCGCTGCATGCCAACGCCTGAACCGCTGCTCCCGATGCGGCCCTCCAGCCGTCGGCGACGGCGCCGCGCGCGCGGCCGGGCCCTGCTCGCCGTCCTGCTGCATCGCCGTGGCGATCGGCGGCTACCTGGGCGTCAAGGGAGTGGTCACCAACTTCGGCTCACCGACCTGCCAGGCGACCGCGCTGGGCACGAGCGAGAGCTTCACCCCCGAGCAGACGGCCAACGCGGCCACGATCAGCGCCGTCGCGGTGCGTCGGAACCTGCCGCCCCGGGCCGCGACGATCGCCGTGGCGACCGCGATCCAGGAGTCCAAGCTGCGCAACATCACGTTCGGCGACCGGGACTCCCTCGGCCTGTTCCAGCAGCGCCCCAGCCAGGGCTGGGGCACCGAGGCGCAGGTCACCGACCCCGTCTACGCCAGCGGGAAGTTCTACGACGCCCTGGTCAAGGTCGACGGCTACCAGACCATGGAGATCACCAAGGTCGCCCAGGAGGTGCAGCGCAGCGCCTTCCCCGAGGCCTACGCCGACCACGAGCAGGAGGGCCGGGTCCTGGCCTCCACCCTGACCGGCCACTCCCCCGGCGGTCTGGGCTGCCGGCTCGCCGACGCCGACGGAGGCGGGCACCCCGGCCACGGTCGTCAAGGAGCTCAAGGCCGAGCTCGGCATGACCGGGCACGTCTCCGGGCGGACGGTGACGCTGCGGGAGAGCTCGCCGGCCCGCGCCTGGGCCGCCGGCGCCTGGGCCGTGGCCAACGCCGAGCACCACGGCACGCTCAGCGTCACCGTCGGCGACCGCACGTGGAGCCGCAGCCGGGACGAGAGCGGCTGGACGTGGCAGCGGGCCCGCACGCCCGTGGCTGCCACCTCCGTCGTGCTGCGCCTGGCCTGACGCGGTCCGGCTCACGCCGACCGGCCCACCCGCCGGTGAGCGCGAGAGCGGCCCACCCCCGCCGGGGGTGGGCCGCTCTCGTGTGGTGCGGGTGGTGCGCCGCGCTCAGCGGGCGTCGAGGCCGACGTACTTGCGCTCGGTGGCACCGATGTAGACCTGCCGCGGGCGGCCGATCTTGGTCTCCGGGTCCTCGATCATCTCGCGCCACTGGGCGATCCAGCCGGGCAGCCGGCCCAGGGCGAACAGCACCGTGAACATCCTGGTCGGGAAGCCCATCGCCTTGTAGATCAGGCCGGTGTAGAAGTCGACGTTCGGGTAGAGCTTGCGCTCGATGAAGTAGTCGTCGGACAGGGCGACCTGCTCGAGCTGCAGCGCGATGTCGAGCAGCGGGTCCTGGATGCCGAGCTTCTCGAGCAGCTCGTCGGCGGTCTTCTTGACGATCGCGGCGCGCGGGTCGTAGTTCTTGTAGACGCGGTGCCCGAAGCCCATGAGCTTGACACCGTCCTCCTTGTTCTTGACCTTGCGGACGAACTCGTCCACGTCGCCGCCGTTGTCCTTGATCTGCTGCAGCATCTCCAGGACGGCCTGGTTGGCGCCACCGTGCAGCGGGCCGAACAGCGCGTTGATGCCGGCGGAGACCGACGCGAACAGGTTGGCCTGGGCGGAGCCGACGAGGCGCACCGTCGAGGTCGAGCAGTTCTGCTCGTGGTCGGCGTGCAGGATGAGCAGCTGGTCCAGGGCCTTGACCATGATCGGGTCGAGGTCGTAGGGCTCGGCCGGGAAGCCGAAGGTCATCCGCAGGTAGTTCTCCACCAGCCCGAGCGAGTTGTCGGGGTAGAGGAACGGCTGGCCGACGCTCTTCTTGTAGGCGTAGGCCGCGATCGTCGGCAGCTTGGCCATCAGGCGGACGGTCGAGATCTCGACCTGCTCGGCGTCGAAGGGGTCGAGGCTGTCCTGGTAGAAGGTGGACAGCGCCGAGACGGCCGAGGACAGCACCGGCATCGGGTGCGCGTCGCGGGGGAAGCCGTGGAAGAACCCCTTGAGGTCCTCGTGCAGCAGCGTGTGCCGGCGGATGCGGGCGTCGAAGTCGGCCAGCTGCGTCGGGCGTCGGCAGCTCGCCGTAGATCAGCAGGTACGACGTCTCGACGAACGTGGACTTCTCGGCGAGCTGCTCGATCGGGTAGCCGCGGTAGCGCAGGATGCCCGGCGTCACCGTCGATGTAGGTGATGGCGGACTTGCACGAGGCCGTGTTGACGAAGCCGACGTCGAGGGTGACGTTGCCGGTCTCCTTCATCAGCTTCGAGATCTCGTAGGCGTTGTTGCCCTCGGTGGCCGCGATCAGGGGGAGAGCAAGCTCCTTGTCACCCGCGCGAAGTACAGCTCCCGCTGCGTCGTTCAGACATGTTGTCCCGTCCTCCTTGTTGACCGGCGGCTCTGCCGGTGTCAGACACCGAGACGACGTTACCCCAGCCGTACGGTCCCACGGAAAACACCCCGGTGGCCACTCATCGGGACAGCCGCTGGGCGGCGACCTCGATCCGCTCGTCGGTGGCGGTCAGCGCGACCCGCACGTGCCGGGCCCCGGCCGCGCCGTAGAAGCTGCCGGGCGCCACCAGGATCCCCCGGTCGGCGAGCCCTCCCACGGTCGCCCACGCGTCCTCTCCGCGGGTGGCCCACAGGTAGAGGCCGGCGTCGGAGTGGTCGACCCGGTAGCCGGCGCCCTCCAGCGCCGTCCGCAGCACGACGCGGCGCCGGCGGTAGCGCTCCTTCTGCTGCGCCACGTGCGCGTCGTCGCCGAGGGCGGCCACCATCGCCTGCTGCACCGGCCACGGCACGATCATGCCGGCGTGCTTGCGGATCTCGAGCAGCCGGGCGACCAGCGCCGCGGTCGCCGGCCACGAAGGCGGCGCGGTAGCCGGCGACGTTGCTCTGCTTGGACAGGGAGTAGACGGCCAGCAGGCCCTCGTGGCTGCCCCCGCAGACGCGCGGGTCGAGGATGCTCGGGACCGAGCCGGGCGCCGCGTCCTCGCGCCAGTCGAGCTCGGCGTAGCACTCGTCGCTGGCCACGACCACACCGTGCTGCCGGGCCCAGGTCGACCACCTTGGCGAGGTGCTCGACCGGCAGCACCTGACCGGTCGGGTTGCTGGGGCTGTTGACCCACAACAGCTTCGGCGTGCCACGGGTGGTCAGCGGGCCCATCGCCGTGAGGCCCAGCACCGGCAGCGGTGTCGCGCCGGCGATCCGCGCGCCCACGTCGTACGTCGGGTAGGCCACCTCGGGGAAGGCGACGACGTCACCGGCACCGATCCCGAGCAGGGTCGGCAGCCAGGCGACCAGCTCCTTGCTGCCGATCGTCGGCAGCACCCCGTCGGGGTCGACGCCCGGGGACCCCGCGACGGCGGGCGAACCAGGCGGCGACGGCCTCGCGCAGCGCCGGGGTGCCCCAGGTCTGCGGGTAGCCGGGCGCGTCGGAGGCGTCGGCGAGCGCGGCCCGCACCACCTCGGGGGTCGGGTCCACCGGCGTGCCGACCGAGAGGTCGACCAGCCCACCGACGTGGGAACTCGCCCGCTCCTTGAACGGAGCGAGCGAGTCCCAGGGAAAGTCCGGAAGCTGCGCCATCGTCCTACACGTCGTGCTCCTGCGGCGGCAGCGCGGCGATGAGCGGGTGGTCCTTGGGGATCAGGCCCAGCTTCGCGGCGCCGCCGGGGCTGCCGAGGTCGTCGAAGAACTCGACGTTGGCCTTGTAGTAGTCCTTCCACTCCTCGGGGGTGTCGTCCTCGTAGTAGATCGCCTCGACCGGGCAGACCGGCTCGCAGGCGCCACAGTCGACGCACTCGTCAGGGTGGATGTAGAGCGAGCGCTCACCCTCGTAGATGCAGTCGACCGGACACTCCTCGATGCAGGCCTTGTCCTTCAGATCGACACACGGCTGGGCGATGACGTAGGTCATGGTGAGCGGGTCCTCCTGCAACGGGTCTCGTGTTACGCCTCTAGTATGCCGAGTCGGGGCCGACCTCCCCACATGGGTCCACGGTCCGAACGAAAACGGGATACCCGCGATGACCTCAGTCCATCCTCTCGACCGGCTGCGTGTCGGCATGCGCGCCGTCGTGCGCCACCGCCTGGACGACGGCCTCAGTGACGCCCTCGGCGAGGTCGTGGCCCTGGACGACACCTCGGTCAGCGTCGCCACCCGCCGCGGCGTGCGCGTCGTCCCGCGGGGCGCCGTGGTGGCCGCCAAGGAGGTGCCGCCCGCCCCGTCCCGACGAGGCGCGCCGCACCTCGCGCCCTCGATGGGCGACCTGCAGCGGGTCATGGTGGAGGGGTGGCCGCCGATCGAGCGGGCGGCCCTCGGCGGCTGGATGCTCCGCGCCGCAGGGGGATTCACCGGTCGGGCCAACTCCGTGCTGCCCCTGGGCGACCCCGGCCTGCCACTGGCCGAGGCCGTGCTGGCCGCCGAGCGGTGGTACGCCGAACGGCAGCTGCGGCCGCTGTTCAGCCTCTACGGGCCCGAGGGCTTCGCGGTCGGCGACGACGCGCTCGGCACCCTGCTGACCGGTCGGGGCTACACCGACGTCAACCGCTCGGTGGTCCTGACGGCCTCCGTCCGGGCCCTGCAGTCGGCCGCCCGGGCGACCGGCCCGCCCGCGGTCGGCGACGGCGGAGGTGACCGTCCACGCGGAGGCGACCCCCTCGCCGCGTGGTGGGCGGCCAGCGACGAGCGGCGCCGCAGGCACCGGGGCACGCGCTGAGGCGATCATGGCCGGCTCCCCCGACCAGGTCTTCCTCTCGCTGGCGCTCGGGCGGGCAGGTCGTGGCCACCGCCCGCGTCGCGTTCGCCCGCGCCTGGGCCGGCGTCTTCGGCGTGCACGTCGCCCCCGGCTCGCGGCGGCTCGGGCTGGCCACCGCCCTCATGGGCGCCGCCGCGGCGCACGCAGAAGCGCGGGGGATCGCGTCGACGTACCTGCAGGTGGAGGCGACGAACGAGGCCGCCCGCGGGCTCTACCGCCGCCTGGGCTGCGCCACGCACCACGAGTACGTCTATCTCGCCGCGCCGGAGGGTCAGCCGGTCAGCCGGAGCGCCGGCCGGTCAGCCGGTGCAGCGCACGTCGTCCTCGGGGATGTAGTGCGTGCTGAACTGCGAGGTGCGGACCTGCCGGCCGTCCTTGCGGAAGATGCGGGTCACCGTCACGTCGAAGCCGACGTTGGGTGACTGCATGACGCAGCCGGGGCTGTCGTCGGTGATCGTGCGGGGCTGGACGACGTTGCGCCGCGGGCCCTTGACCGCCTCGACGTCCCAGACCCTGGTGCCGTAGAAGGTGACGGTGACCTCGTTGCCGCTGACGTAGGAGCGGATCAGGATCGCCTTGCCGCTGTCGTTGGTCCACCGGTTGTCGACGTCCGGCCACGAGACGGTCGCCTCGCGGCCCTCGGGGTAGCGGGAGATGTAGAACGAGTGCGGGGTGTGCTGCTCGATCCGCACCCCGGCGAAGAACGCGGCGTTGAACAGCGTGGTCGAGACCTGCGACACCCCGCCGCCGTAGTCCGTCTCGAGGCGACCGCCGTTGATGACCGGCGCCTTCTGGTAGCCCTTGGCGCCGGTGCGCTGCCCGAGCACGCCGTTGAGGCTGAACGTCTCACCCGGCTTGACGAGGGTGCCGTCCAGGGTGCGGGCCGCGATGGTGATGTTGGTGGTCCGTGGCGGGTTGACCGGGAACGCGGTGCTGAAGCTCGACACCACGTCCTTGACGCCCCACGACCTCGCCGTCGCGGTGGTGACCTTGGGCTGGGTCCGCAGGGGTGCGATCGTCGCGGTCCGGCCGGGCGAGGTCAGCGCGGGCAGCACCGCCGCCTGGACCCTGGCCACGTCGTAGCGCGTGCCGACCACGGCCGGCACGACCGTCGGCCGGCCACCGACCAGCGTCACCGTGGCATCGACGGGGCGCTTCTCGACCCCTGGCGCGGCCGCGCGCAGCAGCGCAACGACCCTGGCGCCGTCGACCGTGGGGACGAGCCTGCCCTGGGGCGTCGGCCTGCAGGCTGACGGCCGAGGCGAACTTCGCGGGTGTCAGCACGATCGGCAGCGAACCGACCTTGACCGTCAGCGGACCGGAGACCGCCGGACGGGCGAAGGCGGCGACGGCGCGCCTGATCTCGGCGTCGGTGAGCGTGGGCTCCACGGCACCGACGACCGCGTTGATCTCCGGCTGGCGGGGCCAGGCCGCAGCCACCGCCCTGGCCGTCCGGGCGACCTCCAGCGTGCGCCCGGGCTGGGACGGCACCGTGTGCACGGTGCCTCCGGCGAGCGAGACCGATCCCTCCCTGACGGGGGTGTTGACGGTGGTGGCTGCGTGCTGCAGGGCAGCGGTCAGCCTGGCGTCGTCGACCGAGATCCGCAGCGGGAGGTCCTCGCCGCCGGTCAGGTGCCGCCACACGTCGGCGGGCGCGAGGCTGAACCCGGTCTGCCCGGCCACGGTCGCGTCCACGTCCAGACCCAGCCCGGCGGTGGCCGGGTCGAGCAGCACCGACCGCGAGGGCGTCCGCAGCGTGACCGGCCGGGAGGCCTTGGCGGCCAGGGCTCGGGTGAGCGTGTCCGACGCCTGGTGGGGCGACATGCCACCGATGCTGACGCCGTCGACCCGCGTGTTGGCGGCCACCTGGCGCCCGACGAAGGTCGCCAGCCCGGCGTAGACCGCCCCGAGCACCAGCAGGGAGAGGATCAGCCGGGCCGCCGTCCGTCGGCCTTCGCTCGGTCTCACGTGCTCGCTCCTCGGGTGGTCATGCCAGCGTCTCGTAGCGCCCGCGGTAGTACAGCAGCGCGTCTCCGGGAGGTTCGGCGGTGACGACGGCGAGGACCTCGCCGACGACGATGCTGTGGTCACCGGCAGGGTGCACGGCGGTGGTGCGGCACTCGATGGTGGCCATGGCGCCCTCCAGCAGCGGCACGCCGGTCTGCGGACCGTGGGTGTGGGCGATCCGGTCCAGCTGGCCGTGCAGCGGACGTCCGCGCGTGGCCAGCCAGTCCGCGGCCGGGCGGGCCGGAGGCGGCGAGGATGCTGACCCCCCAGACGCCGGCCTCGAGGATGGCGTCGTGGAAGCGGGCCTCGAGCTCGACGCACACCAGCACCAGCATCGGCTCGAGGCTGACCGAGGTGACGGCGTTGGCGGTCATCGCGTGGTCGTGCCCGCCGGTGCGGGTGCTCAGGACGGTGACGCCCGTGGCGAACCTGCCCATGGCCCGCCGGAAGGCCTCGACCGTCGGCAGCTCGGTGGCCTGGCTCACGCCCGGGCACCGGCAGCGTCGAGCAGCCCGACGCCGCGACCCGGCACCGGTGACCGACCCGCCCACGAGCGGCCGGCCGGTGCGGGGGTCGACCTGCGCGAAGCCCTCGCGGCCGGGCAGCCGTGCGGCGACGTCGTTGGACAGGGCGTAGTAGCCGTCCAGGACCCGCACCTGCGTCTCGTGCGCCGCGAGCGCCGCCGCCTGCACGGACACGAGGTCGGGGCGGACCACCTCGTGGGTGACGACCTCGTCGGGCACCACGGACGGAGGGAACGGGTCATCCGGGCCCGGCACGGTGAGGTGCGGGGCCTGCCGCCGGTCGACGTGCCGGGCCAGCCACTCGCGGTCCTCGACCGCCCAGGACCGCGGGGTCAGGACGGCGTAGACGAGGGGCGCCTCACCGACGGCGTCGAGCCGGCGCAGGGCGGCCATCGTCACCTGGTGGGTGCGGATGTGGTCGGGGTGGGCGTAGCCGCCGTGCTCGTCGTAGGTCACGACGACGTCGGGACGCACCCGGGCGATGTGCTCGGCGACCAGACCCGCCGCCTGCCCCAGGTCGGCGTTGACGAACGCCCGGGGGTCCTCGGCGCTCGGCATGCCGGCCATGCCCGAGTCGCGGTAGCGCGAGAGGACGCCGGCGTCGGGGTCCTCCCCGAGCACCGCGGAGCTGACCCCCAGCCGGCGCATCGCCTCGCGCAGCTCCTCGCGCCGGTACGCGCCCAGGCGGTCCGAGCGCCCGGGCGCGAGGTGGGCCAGGTGCGGCGGGATCACCTCGCCCTCCTCCCCCAGGGTGCAGGTGAGGACGTGGACGTCGGAGCCCGCGGCGACGTGGGCGGCCAGCGCCACGCCCGTCGTGAGCGTCTCGTCATCCGGGTGGGCGTGGACGAACAGCAACCGCCCCGCCGCACCCCCCGTGTCAGGTGCGGGCACTAGATGACCTGTCGCTCCTCGGGGAAGTGGCAGGCCACGCGGTGACCCGGAGACAGCTCGACCGGCAGCGGCACCTCGACGGCGCACTTGTCCTGCGCCTTGGGGCACCGGGTGCGGAAGACGCAGCCCGACGGCGGGTTCTGCGGGCTGGGCAGGTCGCCCGTGAGCAGGATCCGCTCGCGGCCGACGACGTGCTCGGGGTCGGGCACCGGCACGGCCGACAGCAGGGCGTGGGTGTAGGGGTGCAGCGGGTGCTCGTAGAGCTCGTCCCGCGGCGCGTCCTCCATGACCTTGCCGAGGTACATCACCACGACCCGGTCGCTGATGTGGCGCACGACGGACAGGTCGTGGGCGATGAAGACGTAGGCGAGGTTCTGCTCGTTCTGGATGTCCTCGAGCAGGTTGATCACCTGCGCCTGGATCGACACGTCGAGGGCTGACACCGGCTCGTCGCAGACCACGAGGCGGGGCTTGAGGGCGATCGCGCGGGCCACGCCGATGCGCTGGCGCTGTCCGCCGGAGAACTCGTGCGGGTAGCGGTTGTAGTGCTCGGGGTTCAGGCCCACCCGCTCCATCAGGCCCTGCACGGCCTTGCGGGTGCCGCCCTCGGGCTTGATCCGCTGGATGTCGAACGGCGCCGCGATGATCGAGCCGACCGTGTGCCGCGGGTTCAGCGAGCCGTAGGGGTCCTGGAAGACCATCTGCATCTCGCGGCGCAGCTGGCGCAGGCGGTCACCCGTGACGCTGGTGATGTCCTCGCCGTCGAACTCGATCGTGCCACCGGTGGGGTCGAGCAGCCGGAGCATGGTGCGGCCGGCGGTGGACTTGCCGCAGCCGGACTCCCCGACGAGCCCGACGGTCTCGCCCTGGCCGGACCTCGAGGGAGATGCCGTCGACCGCCCGGACCGGGTTGTCCGGCCGGGTGATCAGCGTCTTCTTGTACTGGGGGAAGTGCTTCTGCATGTTGGTCAGGCGCAGCAGCGGCGCGGACGCCGTCATCGGTGGGCGAGAACGGCTCGACGCGCACGGTCGGCTCGTCGATCGGCTGGGTGGTCATGCGTACTCCTTACAGGCGCGGCTTGACGACGTCAGCGAAGACGCGTGCGCGCTCGTCGGTGGGGATGAGGCAGCGGGCGGTGTGGCCCGGCGCGGCCTCGTCCAGACCGGGGACGATGGTGCGGCAGCCGTCATCGGGCACCAGGTGCACGGAAGGCGCAGCGGGGGTGGAAGGCACACCCGCTGGGCACGTTGATCAACGACGGCGGGTTGCCCGGGACCGGCTCCAACCGCGTCTTGCGGGCCCGGTCGAGGCGCGGCATCGAGGTCAACAGGCCCCACGTGTAGGGGTGCTCGGGGCTGGGCGTAGGTCTCCTTGACCGGGCCGTACTCCACCGCCCGGCCGGCGTACATCACCAGGACGTCGTCGGCGATCTCGGCGACCACGCCGAGGTCGTGGGTGATCATGATGATCGCCGAGCCGAACTCCTTCTGCAGGTCGCGCATGAGGTCCAGGATCTGCGCCTGCACCGTCACGTCGAGCGCGGTCGTCGGCTCGTCGGCGATGAGCAGCTCGGGGGTCGTTGACCAGGGACATCGCGATCATCGCCCGCTGGCGCATGCCACCGGAGAACTCGTGGGGGTACTGGTCGACGCGCCGCTGCGGGTTGGGGATGCCGACCCGCTCGAGCACCTCGATCGCCCGGGTGCGGGCCTTCTTCTTGTCGCACCTGGTGGTGCACCTGGATCGCCTCGATGATCTGCGACCCGATCGTGTAGTACGGGTGCAGCGCCGACAGCGGGTCCTGGAAGATCATCGACATCTTGCGGCCGCGCAGCTGCCGCATCCGGTCGTTGTCGACCGACATGAGGTCCTCGCCGTCGAGCAGGATCTGCCCGCTGGTGCGGGCGCGGGTGCCACGGTGCAGGCCGAGGACGGCCTGGCTGGTCACGGACTTGCCCGAGCCGGACTCGCCGACGATGCCGAGCGTCTTGCCCCGCTCGACGGAGAAGCTCAGCCCGTCAACGGACTTGACCAGCCCGTCGTCGGTCGGGAAGTGCACCTTGAGGTCCTTGACCTCGAGGAACGGGGTGGAGGGGGTGTCGCTCATGGGTTCGAGCTACCTCAGCTCAGTCTCACGCGGGGGTCGATCACGCCGTAGAGGACGTCGACGATCAGGTTGGCGATGACGACGAAGAACGCCGCGACGAGCACCAACCCGACAATGGTAGGCAGGTCGACGTTGGTGACGGCCTGCGACGGTCGCCCGTCCCAGCCCGTTGAGGTTGAAGACGGTCTCGGTGATGACCGCACCGCCGAGCAGGCCACCGAGGTCGAGCCCGGCGGCGGTGACGATCGGGGTCAGCGCGGCGCGCAGGCCGTGGCGCCGGACCACCTGTGCGCTCCCGGACCCCCTTGGCGCGGGCCGTGCGGATGTAGTCCTCGCTCATGGTCTCGAGCATGTAGGCGCGGGTCAGCCGGACGTAGCTCGCGGCGTAGACGGCGGCCAGGGTGATCCAGGGCAGGATCAGGCCCACCGCCCACTGGGCGGGGTTCTCGAAGAACGGGGTGTAGGTCGGGTACGGCACCAGCTGCCACTTGATCGAGACGAAGTTGAGCAGCAGCAGGCCGATGAAGAAGGTGGGCAGCGAGAAGCCGATCAGCGCGACACCGACGATGCCGCGGTCGACGAACGTGCCCCGGCGCAACGCGGCGATGATCCCGCTGGTCACGCCGACGACCATCCACAGCACGAAGGCGCCCACGGCCAGCGAGAGCGTGACGGGCAGGCCGTCGCTTGATGATCGAGCTGACCGAGGTCTGTCGCACGAAGCGAGTAGCCGAGGCACGGGCGCCGGGCACTTGGTGATCGTCTGTCGGGGCCTCGCGCTTCTGTACCCGGGTCGTCCGGGAAGTTGCGCTCGCTGACCAGGCCCTTGAGGAAGGCGCCGTACTGCACCGCGATCGGCTTGTCGAGGCCGAGGGCGTGCCGGTTCGCCTCGATCGTGGCGGGCGTGCAGTTCTTGCGCGCAGGTGAGCCGGGCGGGGTCGTTCGGGCCGGCGTAGAAGAGCAGGAACGTGCGCGATGCTGATGACGAAGAGCATCGCGACCACCGCGACGAGCCGTCTGATGATGTAGAAGAACATGAGGTGTCACCGCCACCGGGGCGTTGACCCTCACCTGCCTCTCGTGTGCCTTGCCTGACCTGCGCCCGGTGGGGGCGGAGTGTCTCGCGCCCCCGACGGGTGCATGCTCGATGATGCGTGCCCGGTGACGGGCCGCGCGTTCGACGCGGCCCGTCACCGGTTCGTGCGGGTCCTGCTCGTCTTACTTGACCGAGATCGTGGCCAGCTCGACGTAGCCGCCCAGGATCGCGTTGTCGATGTAGTTCTTGACACCGGAGCCGTGGACGAACATGAACTTCTGGTTGTCCAGCGGCACCGAGCCGACCTTCTTCTGGATGGCCTCGTCGATGTCACCCCACGCCTTCTCACGGGCGGCGGCGTCCGGGATCGTCAGGGCCGCGTCCATCTGCTTGTTGATGGCGTCGTCCTTGAAGGAGCCGTAGTCCTGGCCGGTGGAGTCGGCGGTCAGGTTGGGACGGCTGTCGAACAGCGGCGGGATGACGGTCGAGCCGGACGGCCAGTCGGCACCCCAGCCGGCCCACATCACGTCGAACTTCGCGCTCTGCGACGGGTTCTGCACCGTCGGGTAGTAGTTCTGCGCGATGCCGTTCAGCGTGACCTTGAAGCCGGCCTTGTTCCAGGCCTCGGCCATGGCGGACAGGGCCTTGTCCTGGGTCGGGCGCTTGCGGTAGGTCACCGTGATCGGGACCGGCAGGGTCAGACCCGACTGCTGCAGCAGGGCCTTGGCCTTGGCCGGGTCACCCGCGCTGGGCACCCCGGTGGTGTCGAACTGCTTGTAGCCCGCGAGCGCCTTGTTGATCATCGCGTTCGTGCGGGTCGGCCGCGGTCGGACCACCCTGTGCGGTGATGTAGGCGTCCTTGTCCGTGGCCATCGCGAAGGCCATGCGGGCCTTGTCGTTGGCCATGACCTTGCTCTTGAAGTTCGGGACCAGGTAGTCGACGTACGGGGCAGCAGGGTTGGTCGAACGCGCCTTGACCTGCGGGTTCGACTGGATCTGCGCCTGCAGCGCCGGCGGGGCGGTGCCCTGCGTGACCGCGAACTTGTCGTTGCCGGAGTCGGCCATGATCCGCTGGACGACGATCTCGGTCTCGATGCCCTCCTGGTAGACGATCGGTCCGGGTAGGCCTTGCGGATCGGGTCCGATGCCTCGGTCCAGCTGGGGTTGCGCACGAAGGTGCCGCCCTTGTTGGACGTCCACGTACCCTGCAGCATGTACGGGCCGTTGGAGAAGACCTCGTAGTTGGACTTCGCGCCCTGGTCCTTGTCCTGACGGTAGGGACCGAAGGCGGGGAAGGTCACGGCCTGGTTGAAGTCGGTGAACGGCTTCTTCATCTTGACCGTGAGGATGTTGCCCGCGCAGCTGACGGCCTTGTCGTACAGCGCCTGGCCGGTCTTCTTGTACGGGCCGGCGTAGTCGCTGGACCCGTCCGGCTTGCCGGGGATGTCGAAGTAGGAGATCGCGTAGTTCGGGCCACCGGTGATGACGTCCGTGGCGAAGGTCCGCGAGATGCCGTACTTGACGTCGGCGCAGGTGACGGGCTTGCCGTCCTGCCACTTGGCGTCGTCACGGATCGTGAACTTCCACGTCTTGCCGCCGTCGGACATCGTGCCCGTGTCGGTGGCCAGGTCGGGCAGTCAGCTTGGACTGCTCCTCCTTGGTCGCACCGGGCGGGAAGGTCGTCAGCGTGCGCTCGAAGACGCGGCTGGCGACCTGGATGTCCGCGCCCACGTAGATCCGCTGGGGGTCCCAGTGGTCGGTGGGGCCGAGGTTGAGCATGTAGAGGGTGCCGCCCTTGGCTGCGGCCACCGGTGCTCTGCGCGGTGCTGGTGCTGGTGCTGCCACCACCACCGCCGCAGGCTGCTGCGGCAACGGCCACAACGGCCCCGAGGGCGACGCCTGTGGCGGCCTTCTTCGTGCGCATCATGCGCTCTCCTTGTATGTCCTACCCACCGTGGCATCCGCGACGGTGGTCCTCCCCGCAGCGGGTGCTGGGGGAATCTGTGCCCCTGGGCCGGTTGAGCCCGGGGTGGGGTGGTGCGAGGCCGGTGTCATGACCGGCCCGACTTGGGGTCGAGCGCGTCGCGCAGGCCGTCACCGAGGAGGTTGAAGGCCAGCACGAGGATGCTCAACGTCAGACCCGGGATGATGAAGAACGCCGGGTCGGCAGCGGCATAGGTCACGGAGTCACCGATGATCGAGCCGAGGGACGGGGTGGGCGGCTGGATGCCGACACCCAGGAAGCTGAGGGCCGCCTCGGCCGCGATGTACTGCGGCAGGATCAGCGTGGAGTAGACGAGGATCGGCGCCCACAGGTGCGGGAGGATCTCCTTGAAGTAGAGCCGGGTCTTCTTGGCGCCCAGGGACTCCGCCGCCTCGATGAACTCACGCTGGCGCAGCGAGAGCACCTGCCCGCGGATGATGCGGGCGAAGAACGGCCAGCCGAAGAACCGACACGAAGATCAGGAGGAACGCGATCGAGGCGGTGCGCCGGCGGGGAAGTGCAGGACGTCGTGCATCGCGGTCCAGCAGGACCGGCCGACAGGGTGAGCAGCATGAGGATCTGGGGGAAGCGCGAGCAGCAGGTCCATGACCCGGCTGATGCCCCAGTCGATCCACTCCCGGGAAGCCGGAGATGAGCCCGAGGACGGTGCCGACCACGACGCTGATGATGGTCGCCGAGCATCGGCGACGATCAGCGACGGGGTCAGGCCGGCCAGGATCCGGGAGAGCATGTCGCGGCCGGTCCCCGGCTCGACGCCGAGCCAGTGGTCGAGGCTGATGCCGCCGAACGGTCCGGTCGGCAGCGAGCCGACACCGGTCACCAGCTTCGGGTTGGTGCCGTCTGGGGTCGATGATCCCCAACGCGTCCAGGATCGGCGGAGATCAGCGCCGCCAGCAGGAACAGGCCCGTGATGGTGCCGGCGACCAGCGTGACCTTGTCGCGCTTGCAGCCGGGAGACGACGATCTGCCACGGGGTGCGGCCCTTGATCGCCACCGCACCGTCCGTCGCCGACAGGTCGACCTGGGCGTCGGGTCTGTGCCTCGGGCTGACCAGGAGCCATCGTCATGCTGAGACGAACCTCCTTTCGACCTTGCTGTGCAGTGGCGTGCCGGTCTCCGCGCATGCGGATGCACAGCACTTTGCCAACTCTTGAACGGCGAAACCATAGACCAGCATGTCCGGATGATGGGCCGCAGGAGGTGGATGTCGCCGGATCGTGACCGAGCGGGTGCCCCGGCAGCACGCGCAAGGCCCCCGCCGACCAGGGGTCGACAGGGGCCTCGCGGCGTCGTCAGCGCGGTGGCTGGCAGGTGCGGACGCGGGGTCAGGAGGAGGACCTGGCCGCCGTCTTGGCCCGCGCCGACGTGCGGGCCCGCTCGCTGGTGCTCAGGACCACCTTGCGGATGCGCACCGCGTCGGGGGTGACCTCGACGCACTCGTCCTCGCGGCAGAACTCCAGCGCCTGCTCCAGGCTCATCCGGCGCGGCGGCACCAGCCGCTCGAGGACCTCCGCGCCGGCCGAGCGCACGTTGGTGAGCTTCTTCTCCTTGCAGATGTTGACGTCCATGTCCTCGACCCGGGAGTTCTCACCCACGACCATGCCCTCGTAGACCTCGGTGGTCGGGCTCGAGGAACATCGTGCCGCGCTCCTGCAGGTTGAACATGGCGTACGACGTCGCGACGCCCGTGCGGTCGGCGACCAGGGAGCCGTTCTGGCGCGTCTTCAGCTCGCCGACCCACGGCTCGTAGGCCTCGAAGACGTGGTTGGCGATGCCGGTGCCGCGCGTGTCGGTGAGGAACTCGGTGCGGAAGCCGATGAGGCCACGCGACGGCACGACGAACTCCATCCGGACCCAGCCGGTGCCGTGGTTGGTCATCTGCTCCATCCGGCCCTTGCGGATCGCGAGCAGCTGGGTGATCGCGCCGAGGTACTCCTCGGGGGCGTCGATCGTCAGCCGCTCGAACGGCTCGTGCAGCTTGCCGTCGATCTCGCGGGTGACGACCTGCGGCTTGCCGACGGTCATCTCGTAGCCCTCACGGCGCATCTGCTCGACCAGGATGGCCAGCGCGAGCTCGCCGCGGCCCTGGACCTCCCAGGCGTCGGGACGCTCGGTCGGCAGCACCCGGATCGAGACGTTGCCGACCAGCTCGCGGTCGATCCGGTCCTTGACCAGGCGGGCGGTGACCTTGGTGCCCTTGACGCGACCCACCAGCGGTGAGGTGTTGGTGCCGATCGTCATCGAGATCGCCGGCTCGTCGACCGTGATCAGCGGCAGCGGGATCGGGTTCTCCGGGTCGGCCAGGGTCTCACCGATGGTGATCTCGGGGATGCCGGCCAGCGCGATGATGTCGCCGGGGCCGGCGCTGTCGACCGGCTTGCGCTCGAGCGCGTCGGTCATCAGCAGCTCGGTGATCTTGACCCGCTGGATGGAGCCGTCGGCGCGGCACCACGCGGCCTGCTGGCCCTTCTTCATGGTGCCGTTGTAGATGCGGCAGAGCGCGAGCCGGCCGAGGAAGTTCGACGCGTCGAGGTTGGTGACGTGCGCCTGCAGCGGCGCCTCGTCGTCGTACGACGGGGCGGGGATGGTCTCGAGGATGGTGGTGAACAGCGCCTCGAGGTCGGCGCCCTCGGGCATGCCGCCGTTCTCGGGTCGCTCGACCGAGGCCCGGCCGGCGCGCGCCGAGGCGTAGACGATCGGGAAGTTGATCTGGTCCTCGGTGGCGTCGAGGTCGAGGAAGAGCTCGTAGGCCTCGTCGACGACCTCGGCGATGCGCGAGTCGGGGCGGTCGACCTTGTTGATCACCAGGATGACGGGCATCTTCGCCTCGAGCGCCTTGCGCAGCACGAAACGGGTCTGCGGCAGCGGCCCCTCACTGGCGTCCACGAGCAGCACGACGCCGTCGACCATGGACAGCCCGCGCTCGACCTCGCCGCCGAAGTCGGCGTGGCCGGGGGTGTCGATGATGTTGACGGTGATGCCGTCGGGCTCGCCGGCGGCCTCGGCGCCGGGACCCCGGTAACGGACGGCGGTGTTCTTCGCGAGGATGGTGATCCCCTTCTCGCGCTCGAGGTCACCGGAGTCCATCGCACGCTCGTCGACGTGCTGGTGGGCGCCGAAGGCGCCGGACTGCCAGAGCATGGCATCGACGAGGGTGGTCTTGCCGTGGTCGACGTGGGCAACGATGGCGACATTGCGGATGTCACCGCGGGTCTTCATGGGCATGATGCCCATTGTCTCAGTCTTTGGGCGTGCTCGTGACCAGCACCGCGCGCGGGCGCCGCGCGGGGGCGTGGGTGGGCGGCCGGACGCCGGCCGGGTCGGCCCGGCTCAGGCCACGGTCGCGGTGACGGCGTCCACGATGGGCAGGTCGGCCGGCAGCCAGCCGACGGCGAAGGCGTCGGCCAGGTCCAGCCAGCGCAGCTCGTCGTGGTCCTCCAGCGGCTCCGGCCGTCCGGAGGTGACCCGCGCCAGCCACACCCGCATCAGGTACCGGTCACCCAGCGGCCAGGCCCCGTCCACCGGCCCGGGCACCTCCTTGCCGAGCTCCACCAGCACACCGAGCTCCTCACGGACCTCGCGGTGCAGGGCGGTGACGCTGTCCTCCCCCGGGTCGACCTTGCCGCCGGGGAGCTCCCAGCCGCCGGCCAGGTCGGGCGGCCCGGTCCGTCGCGCCGCCAGCAGCCGGGTGGGCCGGTCGAGGTCGTCGACGATCGCCGCGCCCACCACGAGGCGGGGCGCGAGCGGCGGGTCGGGGAGCACGGTGTCCATGGGATCGGCGCACAGTCTGCCACTGAGGTCAGCCATACCTTGCTCGACAAGCCGCGACGGCGGAGTCAGGGTGTGGCCATGAGCCGACTGTTGACCGACGAGGAGATCACGAGGCAGCTCGCCGACCTCCCCGGCTGGCGCCGCGACGGCGACGCCCTCACCGCGTCCTACGATGCCCCGGACTTCCCCTCCGCGATCCGGCTCATCGTCGCCGCGGGTGACGAGGCGGAGCAGATGAACCACCACCCCGACGTCGACCTGCGGTGGAAGGTCACGCACTGGCGGCTGTCGACGCACTCGGCCGGCGGCCTGACGCAGCTGGACGTCGAGCTGGCCCACCGGATCGCCGGGGCCGCGGCGCACGTCGGCGCCCGGGCCAAGGAGCAGGCATGACCATGGGGTCCCTGGACACCGGGGACACGGTCCCCGACGAGGCGGGCCAGAACCACGAGGAGCCGCACGGCGCGGGGATGGCGGGGCGGCTGAACTGGCTGCGCGCCGGCGTGCTCGGGGCCAACGACGGCATCGTGTCCACCGCCGGCATCGTGATCGGCGTGGCGGGGGCGACCGCGAACCGCAGCGTCATCCTCACCGCCGGCATCGCCGGTCTCGCCGCCGGCGCGCTGAGCATGGCCGTCGGTGAGTACGTCTCGGTCAGCACCCAGCGCGACACCGAGCGCGCGCTGCTCGCCAAGGAACGACGCGAGCTGCACGAGATGCCGGACGAGGAGCTCGCCGAGCTGACCGAGATCTACGTCGGGAAGGGCCTCTCCCCCGACGTCGCCGCGCTGGTGGCCCGGCAGCTGACCGACCACGACGCGCTGGGCGCCCACGCGGAGGCAGAGCTCGGCATCAACCCCGACGAGCTGTCCAGCCCCTGGCACGCCGCCTTCGCGTCCCTGGTCGCCTTCACCGTGGGCGCCCTGCTGCCGCTGCTCGCGATCGCCCTGCCGCCCCCCGTGGCGCGGGTCGCGGTGACCGTCGTCGCCGTCGCGCTGGCGCTGGTGTTCACGGGCGCCGTCGCCGCCCGGCTGGGGCACGCGCCCTGGCAGCGGCAGGTGCTGCGCAACGTGGTCGGCGGGCTGCTGGCCATGGGCATCACCTACGGCATCGGGAGCCTGGTCGGCACCGCGGTCTAGCTGGCCGCGACCCTCGGCGCGCCGTTCACCAGAAGCGGGTGCCCGGCTCCCCCTTGAACGGACCCACGACGCGGTCGGTGACCCAGCCGCCGTAGAAGTCGCCGGGCTGGGGCCGCACCACCTCACCGTCGACCGTGCACGCGTCGACCGCTGCCGGGGTACACCGCCACGTGGTCGGCCAACGCGGCGAAGTCCGCGGTCGGCGTGGGGTAGTACCAGCCCGCCCTGGCGGCGACCTGGTCGCCGCCGAGCAGGTCGACGTACGACGCCTCGCCCTTCCACTCGCAGAACGAGCCACCCGGCGCTGCCCGCAGGGCCCCGGGCCGGAAGTCGGCGACCGGCAGGTAGTAGGTCGGCGGGTGGCTGGTCTCGAGGACCCGCAGCGCGGCGCGGGTGTCGGCGATGACGACCCCGCCGAGCACGACCCGCACGTGCTCGGCCGACGGGACCAGCGCCGGCGGGCGGGGGTAGTCCCAGACCGACTCCTGGCCCGGCCCCGGCTGCACCCGCTCGATCCTCGGACCCATGCAGCAGAGCCTACGAAGGCGCGTCGTCCACGCCCCGCCGGGCGCTGCCCCACCTGTGCCGCCTACCAAAATTGGGGGCGGGCCGGGTCTGCAGGTGCCCGTGTCCGCCGGCCCTCGGCCGGCCGCACCCTTCTCACGTGACACAGGGAGCAGAGGGGCCGGCACGAGTCGCCGTCGACAGCGCAGCGCAACGCCTCGCCAGCCCGGTGGGGGCACGCGCCGGAGCCGGCGTCCGGCCGGATCGCGGTCAGCCTCCTCGGCGGGCTGGAGGTCCGCGGCGGCGGGATCCGCGTCGGTCCCCGCGGCCTGGGGGGCACCAAGCCGCGACACGTGCTGCTGGCGCTGCTGCTGCACCGCGGCGCCCCGCTGGCCAAGGACCGGCTCGTCGACCTGCTCTGGGACGGTCGCCCACCGACCGGCTCGATGGCGACGCTGGAGACCTACGTGTGCCTCCTGCGCAAGAAGCTGCAGCCGCTGCACTCCCCCGGCCCGGGGCCGATCACGACCGTGGCCGGTGGCTATGCGATCGACATGGCCAGGGTCGACCTCGACGTCGACCGCTACGACCGGCTCCTGGGCACGGCGCTCGACCCCGAGGTCACCGCGGTGGCCGCGCTGCCGATGCTGCGCGAGGCGCAGTCGCTCGTCCGGGCGCCACTCCTGCCCGAGGAGCCCGACGACGGCTGGCTGGCCGAGGCGCGGCGAGCCCACACGCACCGCATGCACCGGGGCCTGGTCGAGGCCGCCGCGAAGGTCGCGGGCCTGCCGGACGGGGACGCGGCGCACTGGGCCGAGGCGGCGCTCGAGGTGCGACCCGCTCGACGAGTCCGCCTGGCTGGCCCTGCTGCGCAGCCACGAGGCCAGCGGGCAGCACGCGGACGGCGTGCGCGCCTACGAGCGGTGCCGCAGGCTGTACGCCGCCGAGCTCGGCTGCGCACCGGGGGCCGGGCTGCAGGAGGCCTATGTCCGCCTCCTGCGTGGGGCACACGAGGACGACGGCGAGCTCAGCCTGCTGTTCGACGCCGTCGTCCGGCTGCATGCCGCCAGCCGCGCGGGGCGCTCGACGACGCACAGCCTGCCGCGCGCGGAGGTCCCGTGCGGACCGGGGACCACCGAGCGGGACGTCCTTGTCCTGCACCGGCTGCTGCACGGGGCCGGGCGCCGTCAACCCCTCATCGGAACCATCGGCGCCTGACCCGTTCCGTCGGTGTCGGTTACGACATACGGCCGTTCCGCGGGCAGCGCCCTCGCGTCATGCTCCTGCGACCTGCCGCTGGACGGCAGTCGCTGAGGGGAGCGTGCCATGACCGGCGTTGCGAGCGTGACGACCACCCGCATCCTCGTCGTCGACGACCACAACACCTTCGCCGAGCTCCTCACGGGCGCGCTCGACCGGGAGCGCGA
Organism: uncultured Actinomycetota bacterium; assembly: GCA_963828995.1. GTDB lineage: Bacteria > Actinomycetota > Actinomycetes > Actinomycetales > Dermatophilaceae > CAVRTM01. The sequence goes on along the minus strand of CAWHHB010000014.1, from coordinate 276,963 downwards.
CCTCTCGAGCGTCGGCCACGCCACCACCGGCGCCGAGGGGGTGGCGATGTACGCGCGTCTGGACCCGGACGTCGTGCTGATGGACGTGCAGCTGCCGGGCACGGACGGGTTCGACGCCACGGCGCAGATCATCGCGCTGCGACCGGATGCGCGCGTGATCCTGCTGACCGCGATCGCGACCGCGGCGGTCGCTGCCCGGGCCGCCTCCAGCGGGGCCTGCGGGTTCCTGGCCAAGGAGGGCCACCTCGAGGACATGCTGCGGATCGTCCGGTCGGCGCGCCCGGGAGGGTTCTCGATCGACCCCGCCCTGCTCACCCGGCTGGCCAGGCAGCGCGTGCCCGAGGTGGCGCCGCTGCAGCACCAGCTGACCGACCGCGAGCTCGAGGTCCTCGCCCTCCTGGGTGACGGCAAGGACGTGACGAGGATCTCGCGTGAGCTGAACATCAGCAACCACACCTGCAGGTGGCACATCAAGAGCCTGCTGGCCAAGCTCGAGGCGCACTCCCAGCTCGAGGCGCTGGTGATCGCCGTCCGGAAGGGGCTCATCGACATCAGCGAAGGGCCGCAGGCCTCCGGTGGCTGGTGATGTCGCTGCGGCGCCACCGATCCCGGCGACCGGCCGCCGAGAGGTCGGAGATCACCGCCGCGGTGACCGCGTTCCTGCTGACCGGCCTGGCCGCCCTGGCCCTCGTCTGCGTGCCGACGGTGCTCCTCTTCCAGCAGGTCGCCGAGCAGCGGGCCCTGACCGAGGCGGTCACCGGTGGCAGCAACCTGGCCCGCCGTCTCCTCGCACCGGAGACGACCTCGGCGGCGATCGCCGGTGACGCCGCGGCCCTCGCCCGGATCGACCGCGTCGTCAGGGCCAGGATGCGCGACGGGTCAGTGGCGCGCATCAAGATCTGGGAGGCGAACGGCCGGGTCGTCTACAGCGACGAACCCAGCCTGATCGGCCGCACGTACCCCGTTCCTGCCGCCGTCTCCGCGGTCCTCGACGGGCAGCGCGGTGTGGCCGAGATCGCCGACGACGCAGACCCGGAGAACGCGCTCGAGCACGACCCCGACGGACTGGTCGAGGTCTACGTGCCTGCCGTCGCGAGCACGGGCGAGCACCTGGTCTTCGAGACCTACTTCCCCGAGACGGCGGTACGGCGCGTCCAGCACGACCTCCTGGCGCAGATGGCGCCGGTGGCGCTGACCGCCCTGGTCGTCCTGAGCCTCGCCCAGCTGCCACCTGCCCTGCGGTTGGCCAGGCGCGTCCAGCGCGGCCGCCGGTCCCGCGAGCGGCTGCTCGCCCAGACCGTGGCCGCCGGCGACCTCGAGCGCCGACGGCTGGCCGCCGACCTGCACGACGACGTGATCCAGGACCTCGCGGGCGTCGGATATGCCCTGTCCTCGATCCACGCCGACCTCGACCTGCGCACGGGGTCGGTCGTCGAGCAGGTGGCGTCGACCGTGCGCCGCGACGTCGGGCTGCTCCGTGACCTCGTGACCGACCTGCGTCCCGCACGCCTGGACCCCGATGACGTGCCCGGTGCACTCGACGACCTCGGAGAGGCGTTGCGGGGTCAGGGTGTTCGCTACACGGTGACGGTCGACCCCCGCCTCCGGCTGACCTCGACGCAGGCGACGCTCGTCTACCGCGTCGCGCGGGAGTGTGTGGTCAACGCGCGCAAGCACGCCCACGCGCGGAGCGTCGACGTGCGGCTCGCGCCCGACGGGTCGACGACGACGCTCAGCGTCTCCGACGACGGCGTGGGGTTCGAGCGGTCGTCGGCCCCGTCGACCGGCCACTTCGGGCTGCCCCTGACGAGAGACATCGTGCTCGAGGCCGGCGGGTCGCTGTCCGTGCACTCCGAGCCCGGCCGGGGCACGCGGGTCGACCTGCGCCTGCCGCCCGGCTGACACGACCGGCCTCCGACCCCGCACCGCGGCACGCTGCGTGAGGCGGCCAGTCGGCCTCTCCCGGCACCGTCGTCGACGGGCCGAGCCCGGGTCCGAGCCGGGTTGCCCCGCGCTGGAACGGCGCACGTCGGGCAGGCCGGAACCGGTCACAACCTTTTCACAAGGCCGTCATCCCACAGTGATCCCGACAACACCCTTCACGAGGCAGGTGCGAAATGGGTTCAACCACGAACGCGTACGCCGACACGGGGCCACGGCCGGGTTCCGGAGGACCCGGGAGCGGTGGTCGGCACCGACGGTCCCGAGGATCGCGAAACAGCCTTCTGCCCAAGCAGATCCGGACCGTGGCGGCAGGATCAGCGGTCCTGCTGTCCGCGGTCCTCGGCCTCCCCACGATGGCGCTCACCGCCCAGGCGGCCGTGGCACCCGTCGGCCAGGGGTTCACCGTCACACCGAGCGACCTGGCCTTCATCCTCAAGCAGATCAAGATCGCCGAGGCGCACGTCGCCAACACCACGTCGGCCACCGGGCCGTGCGGGGCGCTGGTCGGCAAGGGGCCCAACCAGATTCCCGACGCGCTCACGTCGTACGGGCTGCGCACCGTGGACGGCTCCTGCAACAACCTGATCGCCGGCCGGGAGACCTACGGCCAGGCCGACCAGACGTTCCCCCGCTACACCACGCCCGGTGTTCAAGGACGCCGGAGACGTCCCTGCGGGGTTCGGCGCGCCGGGCTCGACGTCGTACAAGCAGAAGTCGGGCAACGTGTTCGACACCCAGCCGCGGGAGATCAGCAACCTGATCGTCGACCAGACCTCGACCAACCCCGCTGCCGTCGCCGCCGCCGGGTTCCCGGTCCGGACGCAGGGCAACCTGGGGGTGCACCCCTGCACCACCGACCCCGACCCGCTGGCGACGCCGCCGGTGGACGGCGTTCCCGCGGGCTGTGTGCCTTCGCACCACACGCTCTTCATCCCCAACGTCACCACCGACGTGGGCCTCTCGCCGCCGTACAACTCGATGTTCACCCTGTTCGGCCAGTTCTTCGACCACGGCGTGGACCAGACGGTCAAGAGCGGCGCCAACGTCTTCGTGCCGCTCAAGAGTGACGACCCGCTGGTCGCCGGCAAGGACCACGTCTTCGGCAACGGCGACGACCTGCCCGCCAGCCAGCGCGTTCATGGTGCTGACCCGGGCGCAGAACCAGCCCGGCGACGACGGCATCCTGGGCACCGCCGATGACGTCCAGGACGCGTCCAACACGGACTCGCCGTACGTGGACCAGTCGCAGACGTACACCTCCCACCCCTCCCACCAGGTGTTCCTCCGCGAGTACGTCGACAACACCGCCGGCCGGCCGGTCGCCACGGGCAAGCTGCTCGGCGGCCCCGCCGGTCCCACCGCCGGTGGCATGGCGAGCTGGGCCCAGGTCAAGAAGCAGTCGGCCGATCTCCTCGGCCTGAAGCTGACCGACATGGACGTCCTCAACGTCCCCCAGATCGCCGTCGACCCCTACGGCAAGTTCCTCCCCGGTCCGCTCCGGGGACTTCCGCAGTACGTCACCAGGACCGGGCTGGTCGAGGGCGACACCGCCTCCCCCGTGCCGGTCCCGGCGAACGTGCTGTACTTCGACACGCCGTTCCTGACGGACATCGCCCACAACGCGGACCCGAGCCCGGTCGACACCGACCACAACCCGGGCACCCCGCCCGTGGCACCGACCCCCGACTCGGACACCACGGCCTCCGCGGACTTCGCCAGCCAGCCCGCCGGCACCTACGACGACGAGATGCTGGACGCGCACTTCATCTGCGGTGACGGTCGGTGCAACGAGAACATCGGCCTCACCGCCATCCACCAGGTGTTCCACTCCGAGCACGACCGGCTGGTCGCCGACATCGAGAACACGCTGACCAACGACACCTCGGCCAAGGGCGTCGCCGCCCTGGCGGAGTGGAAGCTCGGCAGCCGGCGCGGATGGCTGGAACGGCGAGCGGCTCTTCCAGGCCGCACGGTTCGTCACCGAGATGGAGTACCAGCACCTGGTGTTCGAGGAGTTCGGCCGCAAGGTGCAGCCGGCCATCCAGCCGTTCCACGTCTACCACTCGGACGTCAACCCGGCGATCCACGCCGAGTTCGCCCACGCCGTCTACCGGTTCGGCCACTCGATGCTGACCGAGACGATCGCCCGCACCAACGAGGACAGGAGCGACAACTCGATCTCGCTGCTCGACGGCTTCCTCAACCCGCCGTCCGTACACCGACGGCGGCAGTGCCGGCCAGCTCACGTCCGAGCAGGCGGCGGGAGCCATCGCCATGGGGATGAGCGACCAGGTCGGCAACGAGCTGGACGAGTTCGTGACCGACACCCTGCGGAACAACCTGCTGGGGCTGCCGCTCGACCTCGCGACGATCAACATGACCCGTGCCCGCGAGGCCGGCGTGCCGCCGCTGAACGAGGTCCGCACCCAGATCCACGACGCCACCGGCGACGGCCAGCTGACGCCGTACACGAGCTGGGCCGACTTCGGCCAGAACCTCAAGCACCCCGAGTCGCTGATCAACTTCGTGGCTGCCTACGGCACCTACCCGTCGATCGTCGCGGCGACCGACGCTGCGGGCAGGCGCGCGGCGGCCAAGGCGATCGTCGACCCGGGTCCGGGTGCCACCCCTCCCGACGCGGACATGATGGACTTCATGAACAGCGCTGGGGCCTGGGCCGAACAAGGAGACCGGCCTGAACGCGGTCGACCTCTGGGTCGGCGGCCTGGCGGAGAAGACGAACCTGTTCGGCGGTCTGCTGGGCAGCACGTTCAACTACGTCTTCGAGAACCAGATGACCGACCTGCAGAACGGTGACCGCCTCTACTACCTGGCGCGCACCCCCGGCATGAACCTGCGCGCCCAGCTCGAGGGCAACAGCTTCTCCGAGATGATCATGCGCAACACCGACGGCACCAACACGCTGAAGGCGGACGTGTTCGCGACCGCGGACTGCAGGTTCCAGCTGGGCAACCTGGCCGGCACCCCGGAGGGCTACACCACCCTGGGCGGTCCCTCGGTCGCCGACGACGCGACCACGACCGACTGCAACGAGAACCTGCTGCTCCTGCGCAAGCCGGACGGCACCATCCAGTACCAGGAGAAGAACACGGTCGACCCGTCCGGCATCAACGGCCAGTCGGTCTACAACGGCACCGCCAACGTGGACCGGGTCTCGGGCGGCAACGACAACGACACCTTCTGGGGCAACGACGGCAACGACGTCATCGAGGGTGGTGGCGGCGACGACGTGGCCCTCGGCGGCAACGGCGACGACCGGCTCACCGACTTCGCCGGCGCCGACGTGTCCAAGGGTGGGCCCGGCGACGACTACATCAACACCGGCATCGGCGACGACATCATGATGGGCGGCGACGGTCAGGACTTCACCAACGGTGGAGCCAACGACAACGAGACGTTCGCCGGTCCCGGCAACGACTTCGTGCAGGCCGGTGACGGAGCCGACGCCGTGTTCGGCGACGGCGGCGACGACTGGATCCAGGGCGGCTCCGGCCAGGACCTGCTGATCGGTGACCACGGTGCGCCGTTCTTCGACGACCCGGCGCAGACCAAGCCGGGCAACGACATCTTCGTCGGTCAGGTCGGCGAGAACGACTACGACGCCGAGGGTGGCGACGACATCATGACGTCCAACGCGGCGATCGACCGGTTCGCCGCGGCGGCCGGCTACGACTGGGCCACCCACCAGTACGACACGGTGGGCGCGGACGACGACATGAACATCAACCGGAACCTGGTGGGCGTTCCCCTGCCCAACGTGGTCAACCGGGACCGCTGGCAGGAGACGGAGGCCAGCTCGGGCTCCGCGTTCAACGACGTCATCCGAGGTGACGACGTCGTGCCCAGCACCGTGGGTGGTGGAGGCTTCAGTGGCTGCGACGTCCTCGACCAGGACGGCATCGACCGGATCGCCGGGCTCGGGCGCCATCCTCCCGACCCCGACGCACCCCGCTCGGCCCCGTCGAGGCGGCCTCGGCGATGGGGGCCTGCCCGCTCACCGGCCCGGTGTGGGGCGACGGGAACATCCTCCTCGGCGGGCTCGGTTCGGACACCCTCGAGGGACGTGGCGCCGACGACGTCCTCGACGGTGACCGCTACCTGAAGGTGCGGATCAGCGTCCGTACCAACCCGGCCGACGCCGCCACCGAGATCGGGACCACCGACCTGATGGAGCACACCTACCAGGCCGGCAACCCCAAGACCCTGGCAGCCGACGTGGCCGCCGGAGTCATCGACCCCGGCAACCTGGTCGCGGTGCGGGAGATCGTCACCCCCACCGCCGCCCAGACCGCCGGCAACCGTGACTCGGCCGTGTTCTCCGACATCAGGGCGAACTACACCGTCACCACGGTCGGCGGCGACGGCACGCTCGGGTCACCCGGCTCGACGACCACGGTGGTCCACAACGGCGCAGGTGCCGACGGCACCGACACCCTGCGGAACATCGAGCGGCTCGTCTTCTCCGACACCGCGGTTCCCGGCGCACCCGTCATCGGCACCGCCCTGGCCGGCAACGCCCAGGCCACGGTGACCTGGACCGCTCCGGTCGTCGGCACCGTCGACAGCTACTCGGTCAAGGTCCTGGACTCCGCCGGAGCCCAGGTGGGTGCCCTGCGCACCGCGGCCTCCGGCGCGACCAGCCTGGTCGTGACCGGCCTGACCAACGGGTCGACGTACACCTTCCAGGTCTCGGCCACCAACGCCGAGGGCACCAGCCCGTACTCGGCCCAGTCCAACGCGGTCACGCCCGTCGCACCGGTCGTCGCCGGTGCTCCCGCGGCACGCGTCACCGCCGCGGCGGGCAACGCGTCGGCGACGGTGAGCTGGCTCGCGCCACTGCCGGTCGCCAACGCCGCTCCGGTGACCGGCTACGTGGTCCGCACCTTCGTGGGAACGGGCACCACGCCGATCCGCACCACGACGGTCGGCAACGTCACCAGCACGGTGATCGGCACGCTGACCAACGGCACCGGCTACACGTTCGACGTGGCAGCGGTGAACTCGGTCGGCACCGGGCCCCGCTCGGTCCGCTCTGCGGTGGTCACGCCTCGCACCGTGGCCGGAGCGCCCGACCATCGGCGCCCCGACCGCGGCGAACGCCTCGGCGACCGTCCGGTGGACCGCGCCTGCCAGCAACGGCGGCTCGGCCATCACGGGATACCGGGTGCGGGCCTTCGCCGGCACGACCCTGGCTCGGACCCAGACGGTGGTCGGGCAACGTCGCCTCGGCAGTGGTCACCGGTCTCACCAACGGGACGGCGTACACGTTCGACGTGGCCGCCACCAACGCGGCCGGTACCGGTGCAGCGTCGGCCCGTTCGGTGGCGGTGACTCCCCGCACGGAGTTCGTCGCCCCCACGGTGACGGCACGGACACCAGCTTCGGGCGCCCGCTCCGTCAGCCAGACGGGGAACCTGACGGCGACGTTCAGCGAGGCCGTCACCGGGGTCAGCGGCACGACGTTCGTCCTGCGGCTCGGCACCACGGTGGTGCCGTCGGTGGTGTCGTACAACGCCACCACCCGGGTCGCCACGCTGAACCCGAACGCCACGCTCACAGCCGACCGGACCTACACGGCAACGGTTTCCGGAGTCCGTGACGTGGCGGGCAACACGATGACGGCCACCTCCTGGTCGTTCACCACCGGCCCGGCCCCGACGATCACCGCGACCTCCCCCGCCTCGGGAGCCACCGGCGTCGGACGCAACGCCAACGTGACGGCGACGTTCAGCGAGAACATCACCGGCGTCACGGCCGGCACCGTGACGATCCAGCGGGTCTCGACCGGGGCGACCGTCGCCGCGGCCACCTCGTTCAGCACCACCACCCGGGTGCTGACGATCAACCCCTCCACCACGCTGGCCGCGAACGTGCAGTACCGCGTCACCATCACCGGTGGCACGGCGGCGGTCAGGGACCTCGCCGGCAACCCGGTGGCCACCCGCACCTGGGTGTTCACCACCGGCGCCGTCTGAGGAACACGTCCGGCCGGCGCCCCCTGCGGGCGCCGGCCGGACCACCGCAGGGGGCGCACGTCCGAGCACTGCCCCACGGCCCCACCGGGAGAAGCCATGACCACACGCAGAGACGTCCTGAAGATCGGGGCCCTGGGCTCCCTCACCGTGGCCGGCGTCGGCCTCGCCGACGTCAGCCGCGCCTCGGAGACCCTGCCACCCACCCCCGCGAGCACCCTCGCACCCGCCAACACCCCCGTCCCCTACGCCGGCGTCTTCCGCCGGCCGCCGGAGCTCGCGCCGTACGAGACCGGTTTCGACGACGGTGACCCGGCGCGGCCGTTCGCCCGCTACGCCCTGACCCAGAAGCTCGGGACCGCCCAGCTGGTGCCCGGCCTGTCGACCACCCTCGCGGGCTACAACGGCATCTTCCCGGGGCCGACCATCCGGGTCAGCCGGGGCACCCGCGCCGAGGTGCGGATCCGCAACGCCCTCCCCGCCACCGGCATCCTGCAGCCCGGGGCCTTCAGGACGGTGACCCACCTGCACGGGTCGGCCTCGCTGCCCCAGTACGACGGCTACGCCAACGACTTCACCGCCCCCGGTGGCGTCAAGAACTACCACTACCCGAACTGGCAGACCGCCCGCACGCTCTGGTACCACGACCACAACCACCACGTCACCGCGCAGAACGTGTACTCGGGCCTGGCCGGGTTCTACCCGATGTCCGACCCGTTCGAGCGCGCCCAGCTGCCCCAGGGCGAGTACGACGTGCCGCTGATGATCTCCGATGTCATGTTCAACGCCGACGGCTCGCTGGGCTACAACGACAACGGGCACAAGGGGCTGTGGGGCGACATCATCATGGTCAACGGCGTGCCGTGGCCCACCATGAAGGTCAAGCCCCGCGTCTACCGGTTCCGGGTGCTCGTCGCGTCGATCTCCCGGTCCTACCGGCCCACCCTCTCCACCGGCGACCCCGTCTACATCGTGGGGACGGACGCCGGCATGACCCCGAAGGTGCAGGCGGTCGCGTCGTGGCGTCAGGGCACCGCCGAGCGCTACGAGATCCTCATCGACTTCCGCAAGTACAAGGTCGGGCAGATGGTGGAGCTGCGGAACCTGAGCAACAAGAACAACATCAACTACGCCAACACCAACAAGATCATGCGGTTCCAGGTGGTGGCCGACTCGGGCCCGGCCTCCACCTACCGGATCCCGACCACGCTGGACGACGGCGGTGCCGTCAACGCCGCCAAGGGCGGCATCGCGACGATGAGCCTCACTCCGGAGATGGCCGTGGCGAAGCGCCAGCTCAAGGTGGAGCGCGTGCACGGCACCTGGACCATCAACGGGGTCACGTGGGACGACGTCGAGAAGTCCGGGTTCTCCAAGCTGTTCGGCAACCCGCAGCCGTTCGACGTCGAGCAGTGGGAGATCACCAACGGCTCCGGCGGCTGGTTCCATCCCGTCCACATCCACCTCATCGACGCCAAGATCATCGCGCGGAACACCAACGGGGGCAGGGCCTTTGCCTGGGAGGGCGGACCCAAGGACGTGTTCTACGCCGGCGAGAACGAGTCCATCACCGCCCTGATGCAGTTCGACACCGGCGCGCAGGCGGGCGGCCGGTACATGATCCACTGCCACAACCTGGTCCACGAGGACCACGACATGATGGTCCAGTTCTCGGTCGGCGACTACCGGAACAACGACCCCATCACGTCGGACCCGTCGGTGCCTGACCCGCTGCCGCTCGACTCGTTCCCACCGGTGTACCTGCCCGGGTACCCGGCCGGCACCTGAGATGCACCGGGCCGGGTCGGTCCTCGCGGCGGCGGTGCTGGCGCTCACCCTGGGCGGGTGCAGCACCGGGACGCCGGGGCCCGCGGCGGGACCATCCCCTCCGGGCACCGTCCTGTCGGCCGGAGGCGGTTCCGAGGGCGGGTCCGACGTCGGCAACGACCGGCCGCAGGTGTCGTACGACGGGCTGATGGTCCGCCGCCGTGTCGTCATCGCCCTCCGCCCCGCGCCGGACACCGACGTGGCGGTGGTCCGCGGAGCGCTGGAGCAGGCCGCCGCCCGGTCACACGTCGTGCTGGTCGCCGTGTCTCCGGACGTGCTCGACGCAGCGACGCTGGAAGAGCTGTCCCCGGAGCTGGTCCTGGCCCTGCCACCGGGTCGGACGGTGGCCGATGCCGCGGCGGTGGTGGCCGCCGGATCCGCCGGTGGCCGGGCGCTTTCCGGCGTCGAGGGGTCCCGCGTCGCAACGGTCCTGGTGCACGACCTCCGGTTCGAGGTCACGTCGTCGGACCCGCAGCGGCTGAGCCGGTCCATCGCCCGTGAGGGCATCCTGTCCGACGCGCTCGGGAGCTACACCTCCGTCCCCGGCCGGGGGCGGCTGGCCATCACCTACACCGGACCGCTGTTGAGCGACGAGCTCGTCGCAGTGGTGCGCGGCGGCATCGCCCGCCGGGCCGGGACCCCGCCCGGTCAGGTCGTGGTGGCACCGCGGTCCTCGGCCGGGCCGGGGGTCGACATGGGCGCCGAGCCGGCGCCGCCACCCGTCGTCGCCGCGGTCGCCTCGGGCCACGACCACGTCCAGGCGCTCACCGCCACGGCGCCGTCCTCGTCGCGCGCCTCGTGGACGTCGGCCTACCTCGCTCTGGTGACGGGAGGATGCCTGCTTGCCTTGGTGCTGCTGCGGATCCGGCGGCCCCGGGTCAGTCTCGAGGCGGTGGCCGACCTCGCCGACCGGGACACCCGGGACGGGCCGCCCTGACAGCGGGCCGCCGGCCGCTCTCCTCGTCAGCGCTCGCAGACCACGCCGTCGTGGTCCCGGTCGCGGTACCAGTCGTACTCGGCGTCCACCCCCGACCGGTAGGGGCCGTAGCCGGCCTCACCGGCCGCGGCGCACGACGCGAAGCGCGGGTCCAGTGCCGTGGCCGCCGGCCGTGGCGCGGGCGCCGGGGCCGGCGGGGTTCCCGTCCCCGTGCTCACCGGCCGGGGCGCGGCCGAGGCTGAACGGCCACCGCCCAGGGGGACCGTGGCGGCCACGACAGGAAGCCGCTGCGCGGCGCACGAGGTGAGCACCCGTCGTACGGCGTCCCGCTCGGCCGCGGTGACCCACAGCCGGTACCGCGCCTTGACCGCGGTCTGGCGGGCGACGTAGGCGCAGCGGTACGACCTGCGCGGCGGCAGCCAGGTGGCCGCGTCACCGTCGCTCTTGGCCTGGTTGGTCGGGCCGTCGACCGCCAGCAGGTTGAGCGGGTCGTTCGCGAACCGGGTGCGGGTCGACGTGCTCCACTGCTGGGCGCCCTTCTGCCACGCGTCGGAGAGCGCCACCACGTGGTCGATCTGCACGCGCGACGACGTGGCCTCCCCACGGACGAACGCGATCGGCTGCCCGGTGTAGGGGTCGTCCAGCCGACCGCTGAGGACGAGACAGCCGTGGGTCCCGGCGCGGAGCACGAGCGCGGTCAGGTCGCGGCGCAGGATGTCGTTGCGGGTGTCGCAGCCGTTGCGGTCGGTGTCCGCCCACGCCTGCCCGAACAGCCCACGGTCGTAGCCGGTCCGCGGCGCCCTCCCCTTGACGGGCAGGGCGGCGAGCGCGGCCAGCGCGGTGCCCGCCCGGGCCGACGGTCCGGGCAGGTGCCGGCGCGACGGTCGGGCTCGTCGTCGTCCCCGCCGGCGTCGTCGGGGGACGCGGCGTCGGCGTGGGGCTGGGCGTCGCGGGCCGCGTCGTCGCGCCGGAGCCGCGGACCGGGGTCGTCGCCGGGGCACCGCGGACCGGGCTGGTCGCGGGGGCGCCGTGGCTGGACGCCCCCGCCGGCGCGGCGAGGGTGTCGGACACCGCGGGCGAGACGGCGCCCGCAGCCAGCGCGACGACCAGGCCGACCGCCACGGCCAGGGCCGAGGTGGTGCGGTTGCGCAGACCCCGCCCGAGCCGGCCGCGCACCAGGCCGACCAGCCCCAGGACAGCGAGGAGCAGCCCCGCGAGCACCAGCAGACCGCTGGTCATGACGACAACCTCGCTGGACGCACGTCATCCTTCCGGGGGCAGGAGTCACCGTTCACGACATGCCGCGCCTCGGTGGACTGCCGATCGCACAGGGACGGTCGAGGCAGCGCGCGAAACCCTACACAGGCCGAGTGTGAGGCCCTCGCTCACGCCCGCTTGTGGATCGTGCTGACCTTCGACCAGCCGCTCGGGCCGACCCGGTTCGCCGCCCGGACCGTGACCTGGCACGTGGTCACGCCGGACAGCCCGCGGAAGTTGGTGTAGTACACGCGACGCCGCGCACGTTCGTGTAGACCCAGGCACCGTAGGCGCCGTTGCGCACACATCGCCGCGCAGCGCGGTAGCTGGTGACCGCGCTGCCGTTGTCTGCGCTCTTCCACCACCCGTAGTGGATGTAGTCACGCGTCGGGGACGTGAGGAAGCGCGGCGCCCTCGGGACCGACGGCACTGAGGCCGGGACGACGGTGGCCGGCGGTGGACCACGCACTGTTGCCGTAGGTGTTGTGGAAGGCCACCGTGTACCGGTACGTGCGACCGTCGGTCAGCCCGACGAACGTCCTGCTCCTCGAGGTCACGGACGCCACGACGTAGGTCGGCCAGCCGTAGCGACGCAGGCTCGGGCTCCACAGCTCCTGCAGGATCGTCACCCGGTTGGCGCCCTGAGGGCGGCGCGCTCCACGAGACCACCGCCGACCGCGGCCGGGACCGCACGCTCGCGCTGGGCCGGGACGGGCGTCGCCTGCCACGTGTTGTCGATGCAGGACGACGTCGTCACGGGGGTGGACACCTTTCTTCCCGGCAGCATGCGGTCGTCCCACGTCATGGCTCCCAAGGCGTCCGGCAACCGGATGCGGCCCTGGCCGGTGCAGGCGAGCAACGAGCCGGGGTTGACCCGCACTCCTGTGACACCGCCCGATCGGACCTCGAAGTGCAGGTAGTTCGTGGTGCAGGGCACGACGTCGCCGCTGTGGCCCATGCGCCCGATCACCGTCGTCGGCGTGACCCGCTGTCCCTCCGTGGCCGTGATGGCGTCGAGGTGGTAGTACCTGGTGATTCGTCCACCGCCGTGGTCGACCCAGACCCAGGTGCCGGCCTCGATGTCCGTGGCGCTGGGTCTTGCAGCCGGGGTCGACGTCACCGACGTGCAGCACCCCCGCCCCCGCCGCGTAGACCGGGTCGCCCTTCGCCCCGACGAGGTCGATCGCCCAGTAGCCGTGGTAGGTCCCGTTCGTGCAGTTGCTCTTCGCACAGGAGACACGAGCAGGGTTGCGCAACGGCAGCCACAGCGGGTCGCTGAAGGGATGAGCCGACGAGCGGCGGCAACACCGCCACGGCCGGGCGAGATGACGCAGCCTGGTCCTGGACCGAGCGAGGACGTGCGACGGCGGGCTGGCTCACCACGGCGAGCCCCACCGCGGCGAGGACCAGGAGCAATGCCACGCGAGATGTCGTGCGCGGGAACGGATCGGAAGACATGGTCACCTCGGAGGGTCGACTGCCAGCGTCCATCGAGCCCCTGCAGGCCGTCAGAATAGAACCGAGAACGAGGTTGCACATGGACACCTGAGAACGCCCGGGAGATGAGCGGGACATTTCCCTCATCGGCAACGATTCGGTGTCGATGAAGCATAAGTAGTCCCGAATTGGGTCTGCTTTTGGCAAAGATTCTCGACCGGGGCGGTCTGGGCGGTTTCACTACCAACGGCCGCCTCAGGGCGTGTTTGAGCTGCCCGACCCACCGCGACCGTTCCACCACAGGGGAGACCGACGATGCGCGACACGATGTTCCCGGACATGACCTCCGGCGCTCAGCAGTCCCGGATCGCTCCGGCCACGCTGCCGCCGGTGACGTGCGCCCCCTGGTGCACCGACGGCGAGGGGCACCGCGACGAGCTGATGTGGGAGGACCAGTACTGCAGCAGCGACGAGGTCCGGGTCGAGGTGTCGGCCATGCCGGTGGTCGAGACGGCGCGCGGGCTCGACCAGTCGCACCTGCTGGTGGGACTGACGACGGGCGCACCCGGCACGCCGGCGCGCCTGACGCTGAACACCGACAACCTGCACCAGACCCACGACATCAACCTGACCTTCCTCGAGGCCACCCACCTGGCCTTCTCCGTGCTCGCGCTCACCGGCGCACCGTCGGCCCGCGAGGCGGCGCAGGTGCTCACGTCGTACCAGACGCTCGACCCGGAGCGGCAGCAGCGGCTCGCCCTCGAGGCCATGCGCCTGATGACCGAGCAGGCGGCCGCGCGCCAGGCCAGCTGACGCGACCGACCGCCCCGGGGCACCGGTTCCCGGACACCTCAGCGCCCCACCCCCGACGGGGGTGGGGCGCTGTCGTCGGATGACGTCGACGGTTCACACCTGGTCGAGCGGGATGTCGTCGTCTGCCAGGCGACCCGCATCGACCGGCTGCCCCCGCAGGATCAGCGCCTTGATCGGGGTCGTCACGTCCCAGACGTTGACGTTCATGCCCGCGGTCACCCGCCCCTCCCGCAGCCAGAAGGCGATGAAGGTCCGCGTCGCCAGGTCGCCGCGGACCACGACTGAGTCATCGGGCTGGGCGAGGCCGGTGTACTCCATCCCGAGGTCGTACTGGTCGGTGAAGAAGTAGGGCAGCCGGTCGTAGGTGCGGTCGCCGCCGAGCAGGGCGGCGGCGGCGACGGAGGGCTGGTTCAGGGCGTTGGCCCAGTGCTCCACCCGCAGGTGCCGGCCGTAGTGCGGGTGGAAGGCGTTGGCGACGTCCCCGACGGCGTGCACGTCCGGGTCCGACGAGCGCAGCTGGGCGTCGACGAGGACGCCGTCGTCGGTCGTGAGCCCGCTCTGCTCCGCCAGCCCGGTGTTGGGCGTGATGCCCACCCCGGCGATGACGACGTCGGCGGGGACCGACGTCCCGTCCGCGAGGACCACCTCCCCCACCGAGCCGCCGTCCCGAGCCCCGAGCCGGGCCACCTCGACCCCGACGCGCAGGTCGACGCCGTGGTCGCGGTGCAGGTCGGCGAAGACCCGGGCGATCTGCGGCCCCAGCACCCGCAGCAGCGGCTGCTGCGCATACTCCAGCACGACCACCTCGGCGCCGGCCGTGCGGGCTGCCGCCGCGGTCTCCAGCCCGATCCACCCACCCCCGATGACGACGACGCGGACCCCGGGCTTCAGTGCCTCCTTCAACGCGTCGCTGTCGTCGAGGGTGCGCAGGTAGTGCACGCCAGGCAGGTCGGCACCGGGAACCGTCAGCAGCCGCGGTGAGCTGCCGGTGGCCAGCACCAGCTTGTCGTACCCGAGCTCCTCGCCCGCGCCCGTGGTGACCCGGTGGGCGGCCCGGTCCAGCGCGGTGACCACGGTGCCCAGCCGCAGGTCGACGTCGTGGTCGTCGTACCAGGACTGCGGGTGGACGAACACCTCGTCACGGGGCGCCGACCCCTGCAGGTAGCCCTTGGACAGGGGCGGCCGCTCGTACGGCAGGTGCTGCTCGGCCCCGACGAGGACGACGCGGCCGTCGAACCCCTGATCCCGCAGGGCCTCCGCCGTCTTGGCGCCGGCCAGGGAGGCACCGACGATGACGATGGTGAGCGGACTGCTCATGGCGCGTCCCTTCGTGGGGAGGACCTGCTCGGGCCGCCAGTGTTCCGCGCCGACGGCCACCGCAACACCCCCTCGTGGACGGCGCCCTCACGCGGTGCGTTGCCAGGCCCCGTCCGTGGCGCGGACCAGGCCCAGGTCGGCGAACGCGTCGAGCCAGCCGCGCATCGGCCACACGCCCCACCGCCGGTGGAACACGGCGGCATTCTCGAGGATGGCGTCGAGGTGCTCGACCGGGGGCCGGGAGACCGGGTGGTACTGGTGGTAGGCGTCGGCGCCGCCGACCCAGAGCAGGTCGCAGCCGGCCTGCCGGGCCTGCCAGGCGAAGTCGGTGTCCTCGCCGCCGTAGCCTGCGTAGCCGGTGTGGAAGCCGCCCACCGTGCGCCACGTCGCGCTGGTCACCGCGAAGGACAGCGACCAGAACAGGTCGACGTCGTCCCCGGCGACGACGTCGCCGTCGATCGGGTCCGGTCGCGCGGCATGCGGCGCGCGCAGCGCATCGAGGACCGCGCCGCTGGGGCAGTCGCCGAGCACCGCGCCCTGCGGCAGGTAGGTCACCGGACCGCACAACAGGGCGTCGTCCCGGGCGGCCTGCAGGTAACGCGCCAGCAGCCGGTCACCCGGCAGGCAGTCGACGTCGAGGAAGACCAGCAGCTCGGCGCCGGCCTCGAGCGCGGCCTCGGCGCCGGCATTGCGGGCGGCCGCGAGCGGGAGCCGCCCGGGGTCGGCCACCGGCACCGTGATGGTCTGCACCCCGGGGTGCTGCCGGGTGACCGCGGCGAGGGAGGGGTCGTCCATGCTGACCACGACACGGGCGACGTCCCAGCGGAGCGCGCTGAGCATGGCCTGCTGGCGGGCCAGGTGCTCCTGCCGCCCGCGCGCCACGGTGATGACCGCGGCCCGCCCCACCGTCTCGCTCACGAACCCTCCCCGGCAGCCTGCTCGATGAGCGCCGCGGCGCGGGCCGCGGCCCCGTGGGTCTCCCAGCGGTGCCAGGCGGTCGGTGCGGCCACCGCCCGGTGCAGCGCGTCGTGCCAGTCGGCGCCTGCGGCCATGAGGGTCGCCATCCCCGCGCGGGCGAGCGCGTGCGCCGTGGCCGCCTGCTCACCGAACGGGCGGTCCTGCGGCAGGAGCAGGGCCGGCCGGTCCGCGGTGGCGACGTCGGCCACCGCGCCCTGACCGGCGTGGGTCACCACGAGGTCGTGCTCGCGCAGGGCCTGCCAGTGGTCGGCGCTCCAGGTGCCCGGGCCGCCGACCATCGAGACGTCCCACCCGGCCGCGGTCGCGGCCTCGTCCACCGCGCGCATCTGCACGCTCAGCGTGCCCGTCGTGCCGGCACCGGCGAGCAGCAGCACCCTGCGCGGGGCCGCCGGGGCCGCCGGGCCCGCCGGACCGGGACCCGCCGCGGCCGATGCGACCCCGGCGGCCCGACGCGACGTACCGCGGCCGGCGCCGATCGAACCCGCGCGATCGGCGAACCGGGAGATGCCGCCGACGAAGGAGGTCTTGTGCAGGTGCGGCCCGAGGTAGTCGGGGCGGTAGACGTCCTCCGGCCAGGGGGCGAGGATCCGGCTGGCCAGGTCGTAGGCGAGCTGGTGCGGCCGGTCCACCCGCTCCCCCGGCATCGCGGCGACGACCACCGGCACCCCCATCAGCCGCACCGCGGCGGCCACCTCGACGGACACGTCCACGTAGAACGCCGAGGGCCGATGGCGGGTGACCCAGGCGGCGATCGTCCCCATCCGCTCGCGCAGCCCGGCGTGGCCGAGCGGTGCCCAGTGCAGCACCCCGCCGGCCTCGGGGTCGCGGGGTGCGCCGTCGCCGTCGTCACGGGGCAGCTGGACCCACGCCGTGCCGGGGCCCCAGTCGGCCGGGGCGGGCAGGGACGACAGGACCGTGGCCTCGGTGCCGAGCGCCGCGATGATGCTGCGCACGCGCCCCAGGTGGCCGTTGCCGGCATGGTGGACGTAGAACCCGATCATGCGCTCAGGGTCTCCGCCCGGTCGGCCCGCGCCGCGCCGGCACGGAACCGGCCCGTCGTCGCAGCCAGCCCGCGGTAGAGCGCGAGGTAGTGCTGGGTCATGCGGGCGCTGGAGCAGTGGTGCTCGGCGTAGGCGCGCACGTGGGTGCGGTCGAGCCCGACGACCCGCAGCAGCTCCTGCGCCATCCCGCCGGTGTCGCCCGGTGCCACCAGCGCCCCGCACCTGTCGTCGTCCAGGACCTCCGGGATGCCGCCGCGCGCGAAGGCCACGACGGGGGTGCCGCACGCGAGCGCCTCGGCGACGACCAGGCCGTAGGGCTCGTCCCAGACCGGGGTGACCACGGCGGCCGCCGCGTGGCTGACCACCTCGGCGAGGTCGGCGTGCGCGAGGTGCCCGAGGTAGCGGGCGTGCCCGCCCAGCAGGGGCCGTACGACGTCGCGGTAGTAGGCGAGGTCGCTCAGCGGACCGGCCAGGTCGATGCCCATACCCGCGGCGGCCGCCGCCTGGATCGCCAGGTGGGGGGCCTTCTCCGGGACGAGGCGACCGGTCCACACCAACCGGTCCCCTCCGGGACCGGGGGCGAACTGGTCGAGGTCCACGCCGTTGGGGACGATGTCGGGCTGGCGGGACAGGCAGGTCCACGCGCGCGCGGTGTGGCCGGAGACGGCGGCGAACTGCAGGTGCGCGTCACCGGCGACCGAGATCGCCGACTCGAGCCAGGGCGTGGGCGGGGTGTGCAGCGTGGTGAGCATCGGCACCGGCAGCAGCGGCGCCATGGCCAGCGGCAGGTAGTGGTGGCTGTGGTTGTGCACCAGGTCGAAGTCGCCCGCCATGCTGGTCGCCAGGTGGGTCATGGTGTGCAGGTAGGCGTGGTGGTCGGCGAGGAAGTCCCCGGGCGCCATGGACACGTCCCGGGCTGCGACCGGGCTGGGCGCCCACGCCTGGGAGGGGAACTCCCGGGTGGCCACGCCGGCCTCGGACCCCGGCGCCGCGAAGAGGGTCACCTGGTGGCCGGCCCGGCGCAGCCCGCGCGCCAGGAGCCAGACGTGCGACTCCAGCCCTCCCGCGAACGGCTGACGGACGGGGTGGGCGCAGGACGCGATGAGGGCGATCCGCAGGGACACGTGGGAGACGCGGTGGCTGTTCATCCAGGGAGGGCCTCTCTCGGCGGGGTCGCTCACGTCGTCTTGCCCGCAAGGGCCCGGACGTACACCTCCCGGTGCCGGGCCGCCACCTCGTCGCGGGTGGCGCGCCGCGCCGACAGCCGGATGGGTGCCTCGTCGGCGCGGTGCCGGACCAGCGCCGCGAGCGCCGGAGCGATCTGCCCGGGGTCCGCGGGGTCGAAGACCGCCACGCCGTCGTCCCCGGGGTGCTGGTCGGCGTAGAACCCGACGTCGGGCGCCAGGACGGCGGTGCCGAGGTCGTAGCAGGACTCGAGCCAGCCCGAGTGGGTGCCGAAGGCATACGGCAGGACGCTGACGTCGAGATCGCTGAGGTAGGCCGCCAGCTCCTCGTCGTCGAACCTCGCGTGCACGTGGAGCTCGACCGACGACCGCTCGCGGGCCAGCCGTACGACGCGCTCCACGAGCCGTCCCCGGGGGTCCGCGGAGCCCGCCAGCCGGTGGACGTCGTCGTGCAGGTCGATCCGCAACGTCCCACCGGGCAGGTCGGCGACGGCGTCGGCGAGCTCCGGCAGCCAGCGGAACCCCTGCACGTTGGCGCGCAGCGACTTCAGGTGGACCCCGACGGTCGTCCGCCCCGGGTCGACCGCGCGGCGCTCGGCACGGCGCCGGTCCGCGCGCTCAAACCACGCGTCGGGTGTCAGCTGCGGGTGCGCGATGACCACCGGCTCACGGGCCCACCGCCGACGCACGGCGTCGGCCGCCCCGGCGGTCAGGGTGATCACCTCGTCCGCGCGCGACACCAGCGCCTGCAGCCGCTCGTCGTGCTCGTCCTGACCGGTGCCGTGCGGGTCGACCAGGTCGTGGACCGTGAAGACCAGGGGCTTGCCCGCGGCCTCGAGGACCTGGGCCACCTCGTGCAGCTGATCGGGTGAGGCGTGCTCGATCCCGAAGTGCACGTGCAGCAGGTCGACGTCCTCGAGGTGGGCCTGCAGCCAGATCGGCTGCAGTGCCGGTGGCGGCCACCACCGGCCGGAGCCGACGGTGGCGCCGTCCGGCAGCGGGTCGGGCAGGCGCAGCACGGACCGGTCCCCGCCGGCCGGCGCCAGGTGGTCGACGTACGGGTGACCGGAGGGCACGGACAGCACCCGGATCGGCGCCGCACCATCGGGGGCGGCCCCGTCCGGGGGTGGGCTCGTTCGGGTCGAAGCGCACATGGGTCGGACAGTACGGGGCTCCACCGACACCCCCGCCGGCCACGGAGCCGGCAGGCGCGACCCGGCAGGCCCGCACCTACAGTGACCGCATGCGTGCTGTCGATCACCTGCCCGGCCCACCGTCGACCGCGGTGCGCTACCTGGCGGTCGGGCCGGAGCGGCACGGCGTCACCCGGCTGGCGCTGCAGCTCGGCCGCCTGTCGGCGCACGAGTCCCGGTGGGTGCAGGACCTGTCCCGGCTCCCGGCGGACCCCGCCGGGGTCACCCACCTGCACGTCACCGATCACCTGCTGGGCGACTCGCCGGCCGGGGCGGCCCGGCGCTTCGCGGCGCTCGCCGCGCAGGGCCCGTGCACCGTCACCCTGCACGACCTGCCGCAGCCCTCGGACGGGGACGGCCGGTTCGAGCGCCGGGCGGACGGCTACCGCGCCATCGTGCACGAGGCCGCGGGTGTCGTGGTCTCGAGCGAGCACGAGCGCGACCTGCTGCACCGCTGCGGGATCCGGCCGGCCCGGCTGGCGGTCATCCCCCTGCCACTGGACGAGGCCCCGTCGGCGGCCCCGCCCCCGCCGGGCACCCGCCGGGCGCACGGGCCGCGCGAGATCGGGATGCTCGGCTACGTCTACCCGGGCAAGGGCCACGACGAGGCGCTCGGCGTGCTGCACCACCTGCCCCCGGACGTCGGGCTCACGGTGCTCGGCGCGCCGTCGCCGGGTCACGAGCACCTCGTCGACGAGCTGCACGCGTCGGCTGCGGCCTCGGGGCGGCGGCTGCGGGTGTCCGGCTGGCTGCCCGACGAGGACCTGGCCGCCGCGGCCCGCACGGTGGACGTCCCGGTGGCCTGGCACCGGCACATCTCGGCGTCGGGGTCGATCGGCTCGTGGCTCGCGGCGGGCCGGCGTCCCGTCGTGCCGGTCCACCCGTGGACGGTCGAGCTCGAACGTCGGTGCCCCGGGGCCCTCCTCCTCGCCGACGACCTCAGCACCGCGGTGCGGGCCTGTCTCGACGACCCCGCGCGGACGTGGCTCGCCCCGGGCACCCGCCTCGGCCCCACCGCCCCCGAGGTCGCCGCCCGGTACGACGACCTGCTCTCGGCCTGGGCGGGTGAGCTGGCGTGAGCGCCCCCCTGGTCAGTGTCGTCATCCCCCACTACCGCTCACCCCGGTCGCTGGCGCTGGTGCTGACCGCGCTGGAGCTGCAGGACCACCCGATGGACCGGCTGGAGGTCGTCGTCGCCGACGACGGGTCACCCGAGGCGCCCGACCCCGGCGACCGGCCCTACGACGTGCGCGTGGTCCGTCAGGAGGACCTCGGCTTCCGCGGCGCCGCCGCCCGGAACCTGGGCGCGCGAGCCACTCGGGGGCCGCTCCTGCTGTTCCTCGACCAGGACACCGTGCCCGAGCCGTCCTACGTGCGTCTCATGGCGGCGGCGTTGACGGGATCCGTTCTCGCGGTAGGGCATCGACGGCATGCCGACCTCGACGGCTGGGAGCCGTCACAGGTACGCGGCTGGCTCGCGGGCACCGGCGAGGCACCCCGCGAGCTGGAGGAGCCCCGCTGGCTGCTGGACGCCTACGCCGGCAGCGACAACCTGCGTGCGGCCGACGACCGCTCCTACCGCTTCGTCATCGGCGCGGTGCTGGGCGTCACCCGCGAGCTGTTCGACCGCGTCGGCGGGTTCGAGGAGTCGTTCACCCGGTACGGCGGTGAGGACTGGGAGCTCGCCAACCGCTGCTGGATCGCCGGGGCCGACCTCGTGCACCTGCCGGGCGCGGTGGCCTGGCACGACGGGCCGGACTTCGCCGGCCGCGACTGGGAGCACGAGCGGGTCAAGCACCTCGAGTCCGTCGCCGTCGCGGCACTCATCACCGAGCCGGGTGCCCGTGGGCGCGGCCTGGTGTGGGCCCAGCCCGACATCGTCATCCGGCTGCACGACCACGCCTGGGAGGCCGCCGACGCCGTGGCCTGCGCTCAGAGCCTGTTGCGCGACACCGACGCCGGCGTGTGGCTCGCCAGCGGCCGCCCGCTCGTCGAGGACCCCCGCGTGCACGCGGGCCAGCCGGCAAAGGAGGTGCTGGGGCGGTGCCGCTACCAGGTCGACGTCCGCGAACCGGTGCACGTCCGAACCGGTCAGGTGCTGCAGTGGTGCGATGCCGCACCAGTGCTCGCCGGTGAGCACGTGACCGTGCGCCGCACCCGCGACCTCGCGCGCGGCGACGGCACGGCGACCCGGATCCCGGGGCCGCAGGAGCTGTCGGGCACGTCGCTCGAGTCCTGGTGGGCGTCCGGCCTGGCGGCCGACTCCGGGCGCTGACCGCAGTCGGGCCCGCTGCGCCGCACTCATCCCCACTGGGTGATGCCTGGCCGGCACGCCGGGGCGAGAGTCGGTCTGGACGAACCGGAGCACGGGAGGACTGCCATGAGCAAGCAGGAGAAGGACACCCTGTACGTCATCGCCGCGGCGTACGACGACGTGGACGCCGCCGTCGCGGACTACGAGGCGGTCAAGGCGCTGTACCACGAGGTGAAGACCTCGCACGACTTCGACGCGGCGGTGATCGCCAAGGACGACGAGGGAAAGGTCAGCATCGTCAAGAAGCACGAGCAGCCGACCCGCCACGGCGCGGCCGTGGGCCTCGGCTGGGGCCTCGCGGTGGGGGTGACGGCGATGCTGTTCCCGCCGGTGGGCATCGGCCTGGCCACCGCCGGAGCGGGAGGCGCGGCCATCGGCGCGGTGGCTGGCCACGCCAGCGGCGGCATGTCGCGCGGCGACCTCAAGGAGCTCGGTGAGGCCCTCGACACCGGGCAGGCCGGCCTGATCGTCGTCTACGAGACGAACCTCGCGGACCAGATCGCCGCCAACATCAAGGCGGCCAACCGCATCGTCTCCAAGGCCACCGACATGGCCGCCGACCAGCTCGCGGCCGACATGAAGAGTGCCGAGGCGAGCGCGCAGGCGCAGCAGGCGGCGACCTCCTCGACCTGAGGCCGCCGCCAGCCCACCGCCACCCCGCTGACAGCGGCACGGAGGTGACCGGCCGGTGAGCACCCCAGCCGCCTACTGGGCCGCCGTCGCCATCGGCACCGTGGTGTGCGTGACCCTGTGCACCGCCTGCCGCCGGTGGCCGGGGCCCTGGGTGGCATGGGCAGGGCGCGCGATCTCGCTCGTCCTGGCCCTCGACGCCCTGGTGTACGTCGTCATCCCCCTCGTCGAGGGCAGCTGGTCGGTGCACGCCTCGCTGCCGCTGGCGCTGTGCAACCTGGCGCTGCCCGTCGCCGCGGTCGCCTGCTGGTGGCCGAGCTGGTACCTGGCCGTCGAGCTCACCTACTTCTGGGGCCTCGCCGGCGCGCTGCAGGCGCTGGTCACCCCGGACCTGACCGCCGGGTTCCCCCAGCTCGAGTTCTTCGAGTTCGTCGTCGGCCACCTCGGGGTCGTCATCGCGGCCCTGTACCTCGTGGTCGGCCTCCGGCTGCAGCCACGGCCCGGCGCGGTGAAGCGCGTGTTCGCCGTGACGGCGGCGTACACGGCCTTCGTCGGCTGGTTCGACTGGCTCACCGGCTCCAACTACATGTTCCTGGCAGCGATCCCGGCGACGGGCTCGCTGCTGTCGGTCCTCGGCCCGTGGCCGTGGTACATCCTCAGCGCGACCGGTGTCGCGCTCGCCCTGTTCTGGCTCCTCGACGCGCCGTTCCGTCACCACAGGCCACCTCCCGGATACGGCTGACCGCAGGCGCGTCGGATCCAGACGGGCGACCGCTGTGGACTAATGCGTTAGTCACGGCTAACGTATCCACCGTGCTCGACATGCTCTCCGTTGCTGCGGAACCCACGCGGCGACGCATCCTGCAGCTGCTCGCGTCGCAACCCCGCACGGTGGGGAACGTCGCAGCGGAGTTCACGATCACCCGGTCGGCGATCTCCCAGCATCTTCTGCTGCTGGCGGAGGTCGGCCTGGTGGAGGCCGAGAAGGTCGGCCGCGAGCGCATCTACCGCGTCGTCCCCGCAGGGCTCCGACAGCTCCAGACCGAGATCGAGCGGATCTGGACCGCCGAGCTCGACCTGCTCGTCACCGACGCACACACCGTGAAATCCCAACGGATCGAGAGAGACCACTGATGTTCACCAAGACCGTTGTCCTGCCCGTCGACATCGACGAGGCCTTTGCCCTCATCACCGAGCCCGAGCGGCTGCGCCGCTGGCAGACAGTGTCGGCCCGCGTCGACCTGCGGGTCGGCGGTGACTACCGCTGGACCATCACCCCCGGTCACGTTGCGGCCGGCACCTTCCGCGAGATCGAGCCCGGCAGGCGTGTCGTCTTCGGGTGGGGCTGGGAGGGCGCGGCCGACCTCGCTCCCGACACCTCGACCGTGGCGATCCTGCTCGAGCCGGTCGCCGGAGGCACCCAGGTCACGCTGACCCACGAGGGCCTCACCGAGCAGCAGGCGTCGATGCACGCCGAGGGGTGGAACCACTACCTCGCCCGCCTGGAGAGGGCTGCGGTCGACGGCGACGCCGGACCCGACGAATGGGCCGCCGCGCCGCAGCCGCTCGACGAGCTGTCGGCGGCCGAGGCGACGCTGGCCGTCCTGCAGGGTGTGCTGCGCCGGCTGACCGCGGAGGACCGTCCGAAGCAGACGCCGTGCACCGACTTCACCTGCCACGACCTGGCCGAGCACCTGTTCGACTCACTCGTCGCGTTCGGGTCGATGGCCGGAGTCGAGGTCGTGAACCCCGGGACGGGGTCGCTGGAGAACCGGGTGGCCACCATGGCCGGCCAGGCCATCGACGGCTGGCGGGCCCGCGGCCTCGCAGGCACGGTCCCCACGTCCCGCGGCGGCGAGATGCCGGCCGCCATGGCAGCGAGCATCATGTCGGTGGAGTTCCTGCTCCACGCGTGGGACCTGGCTCAGGCCAGTGGTCAGACGCTGGCGGCCAGCGACGAGGTCGTCGCCTACGTCCACCACCTCGCCGAGCAGGTCGTCCCCGGGGCCCGCGGCTCCGCGTTCGGCGACGAGGTCGCCCCGTCCGCGGATGCCGACCCGATGGCGCGGCTGGCTGCCTTCTCCGGCCGCCGCCCTGCGGCTGCCTGACGGGATCTGGTCATGCAGATGCCCAAGCCCACCGAGGCCGACAAGCAGCAGTTCCGCTCCGTCGTCCCTGACGCGCCGGGGGTCGAGGTCAAGCCCATGTTCGGGAACCTCGGCGCGTTCGTGAACGGCACCATGTTCGCCGGGCTGTTCGGCCCGTCGATCGGCGTCAAGCTCGCCGACGACGACCGGGCCGACCTGGCCGCGATGGAGGGTGCCGGCCCGTTCGGCCCGGCTGAGCGGCCGATGGGTGGCTACCTCGCGTTGCCGCCGTCCTGCACCACGGAGCAGGCGGCCGTGTGGGTCGACAAGGCGCGCACGTACGTCGCGACGCTGCCGCCCAAGCCCAGGAAGAAGTAGCAGCGGCCGTCGGAGGGTGGCTCCGGCGATGCCTTCCGACGGCCGTCTGCGGCGGACGCCACCGAGGGTCCCGCGCGGTGCTCAGCGGGTGGGCCCGAACCCCGGGACGTTGTGCCCGAGCCACGCCAGGCTCGAGGGAAGAAGGCTCTCCCACAGGCTGATTCGGTGCCCCGCGTGCTGCAGGACCACCGCCCTGACGGACAGGGGAGGCCTCGTCGCCTTCAGGAAGGCCGCACTGGAGGAGTACGAGACCGAGTCGGCGTGCGAGGTCTCGAGCCACATGGCCACCGGTGGCGGTGACCGTCGGCTGAGGGCCACGAGGTCGTAGCGGTGGGACAGCAGGCTCCGCGGCGGGTACGGGTCGTAGAGGGGCCCGAACTCGGGACGGAAGTACCCGCCCATGACGATCGCCGTCGAGTACTGCGCAGGGTGCAGCATCGCCACCATGGCGGCGCACCACCCACCGGTGGACAGCCCGATGGCGCTCCACGAGGCGCGGTCGGTCTTCACCCGGAAGGTGCGGGCCACCCACTCCGGCACGTCATCGGCCAGCCACGTCTCGAGCTGAGGCCGGCCTGCGACGCCGTTGACACACTCGGTGTCCACACCCTTCGGCAGCTCGACCTGTGGTGACACGACGAGCACCTGTCGCATCCGGCCGGCCGCCACCTGCTGGGTCACCGCCTCGCCGAGCGCCATGCGGTGGATCCACGACCCCGGTCCGCCGGGGTATCCCTGGAAGGCCTCCATCACGGGGTAGCGGGTGCCCGCACTGCGAGGGTCCTGGTAACCCGGCGGCAGCTGCACCTCCACCGTCCCGGTCAGGCCGCTGTGGGCTCCCCTCACCGTGTAGGTGACGACACCGGTGGGGCTGACACGGCCGGCGGGCAGCGGTGGCAGCCGCGACACGGCCACCGCCGCAGCACCGTGGACGAGGGTCCGTGCAGCATGGGTGGCCGTGATGCCACGGCTCACCGCGGTGGTGGTGGGAGCCGCGCCGAACGCACCGCGGAGGTCCGTCCAGTCCGCGAAGAAGATGAACTGGGCGTTGAGCTGGGCGGCCGCGGTCAGCAGCACGAGGCCATTGAGGCCGAGGAGCATGCCGATCCGGCCGGCGACCCGGGGCACGCCCTGGCGGCCCAGGGACGGCCATGCGAGCACGACCGCAGCGAATGCCGCCACGGTGACGACCACCAGCGTTCCGAGGAACAGCGGCCCGGTCAGGGACATGACACAGCTCCATCCGTAGGAAGCCGCCGGATGCGCCGACAGCCGGGAAGAGCGTAGGCGTGCGGGCTGTCACCGCCGCACCGGACCGCGCAGGACGCCGCCCTGGTCGTCGCGGCGTCGCGCCAAGGTCACGCATCCCGGTGTGGCGACCGGATGAACTAGAACAAACGCCGTAAATTGCGCGGACTATGCGCAACCAGACTTCCGTAGCGGCGGCGTTCAGGCGAGGTCCACGCACAGCCGTGGCCGCCCTGGCTCAGTCCCTGGGCGCGGCCCGGCGCGCGGTGGACACGCCCCTGGGCGTGCGAGGGCCCCGCACGGTGGTCCTGCTGACCTCGCTGATGCTGGCCACGCCGGGCGGGTTCATCACCCCGGGGGCCGCCCCGGGGCGGCCCCCGACGGTTCCCGCCCCCGGGCCCTCGCTCTCCGCTGCACCGGTCACCGCGGCGCCCGCAGCCACCGCTCCCTCGGCCTCGGCGACCACGGTGCCACTGAGCGGCCTGACACCGGTGTCTGTCGTCAACGGCTACGGTCCGATGTCCGTTGACCGCAGCAACGGTGGCCCCGCCGCCGGCGACGGTGGGCAGCTCACCGTCAACGGTCACCGCTACAGCCACGGGCTGGGCGTCGCCGCCCACTCCGGGGTGACGTTCCGCCTCAGCGGCCGGTACTCCACCTTCTCCACGGCCATCGGGGTCGATGACGAGGTCGGCAACCGCGGCAGGGTGACCTTCGAGGTGTGGGCCGATGGCAGGCGCCGCTTCGCCAGCCCGGCCTTCACCGGCCGGGACGGCCCGCGGCAGGTGACGATCTCCGTGGCCGGCGTGCGGACGCTGGGTCTGACGGTCCGCGGCTCGGAGGGCGCCCGCTACGACCACGCTGACTGGGCCGGCGCGACTCTCACCAGGCGGCCTGCGCCTCCCTCCCGCCGCAGCATCGTCCACTTCGGGGACTCCGTTCCCTCGGGATGGGCCTGCCGTTGCACGCCGTATCCCGCTCTTCACGCGAGCCTGGCCGCAGGGCGCACCGGGGACCACGTGGTGGCCACGAACCTGGCGCGTCCGGGCGACACGAGCGTTGACGCCCGCCGACTGGTCGAGTCAGCCACGTCGGTGGCCGCGATCCGGCGGTCCGACGCCGTCGTGTTCATGATCGGCGCCAATGACTTCGGCGCCAGCTTCGGGCAGGTGTGGCACGGCGCCGACCCCGACCGCACCTACGCACCGGTGGCCGCGCGGGTACAGGCCAACCTCACGTCGACCATCGCCCGTGTCCGAGCCCTCCACCGCACCCCGGTCAGGATCGTCGTCCTCGGCTACTGGAATGTGATGAAGGACGGCAAGGTGGCGCGCGCGGCGTACGGGCCGGCCGGGGTGAAGGCCGCCAACCAGGCGACGGCGTACGCCAACAAGGCCATCCTGCGCGCGGCCAGAGCCAAGGGGGCCACCTACGTGTCGACGTACGTCGTGTTCAAGGGCGCCGACGGCAAGACGGACCCCACCTCACTGCTGGCCGCGGACGGCGACCACCCGAACGCACGAGGCCATCAGCGCATCGCGCAGGCGCTGGCGCGCGTGCTGCCGAACGGCTGACGACCGGCCGACGGGAGGGCTCGTGACCAACCTCGTGGCCGAGTACCCGCAGCTATCGGCCGGAACCGCCCGCGATCTCGTAGGACCACAGCTCGCTGTGGACCCCGACCGGCCCGGCGGGCTGCTCGCCGGCACGCTCGGACGCCGAGCGGTGACCGTGGGCGAAGGCGGGCGAGCTGACCCAGGCCCCGAACGCGGCCTCGTCCCGCCAGCGCGTGACCACCAGCCAGGTGGTCCGGTCGTCGGTGGGCTTGAGCAGCTCGAACCCCTCGAACCCGTCCTGGTCGTCCACGGCGCCCGCCCTGGCAGCGAACCGGCGGGCCAGCTCGTCGCCGCTGTCGGCGGGCACGGTGATGGCGTTGATCTTGATGACAGTCACCTTTCGATGATGCCACCGGCCTGGCCCTGCGTTGAGAGCATGCGGCCGCGCGGCATCCCCCCAGCACCGGGTCGGCACACGGCGCGCTCACCTGACGTCGGCGAGCCACCCGTCGAGCAGCGCCCGGAAGTCCTCGGGGCGTTCGAGCGAGGGCAGGTGTGCCGTGTCCGGCCACACCTCCCGCCGCGCACCGGGGATCCCGGCCGCGACAGCCTCCCCCGCGATGCCGATGGCATCGAGGTCCAGGCCCCCGGTCAGCACCAGGGCCGGGACGTCGAGCTCCCCCAGCCGGTCGACGGCCGGCGGGACGAGCTCCACCTCCTCGACGTCATCCCAGTCCGAGGTGAGCTCGAAGGCCCGGCGCTGCATGACCGCCACGAGGGCACGGATCTCGGACCGCTTCTCGTCAGCAGCCCGGTGCGGGCCGTCGACCCACCAGTCGAGGTTGGCCGCGACTGCCGCGTCCACGTCGCCGCGGTGCATGGCCTCGTTCTCCGCATCGACGAAGCGCCGCAGCTCGGGCGTCATCGCGGCGATCAGGGAACCGCCGGGCGTGACGAGCAGCAGCGACGCGACCAGCTGCGGGCGGGCCACGGCCACGTCGACCGCGACGCCGGCCCCCAACGAGCAGCCGACGAGATGTGCCCGGTCGACACCGAGCGAGGACAGGGTCTGCGCGACGTCCTCGTGGTGCGCGAACGGTCCCTCCGGACGAGCGACGGACCCGCCGAAGCCCCGCAGGTCCAGGCGCACCACGTCGTACTGCCTGGTCAGCGCCGTCCACTGCGGCTCCCACATCCGCCGGTCGGCGACGCCGGCATGCAGGAGCACGACGGTCGTGCCGCCGTACGGTCCAGAACGGTCGTAGCCGATGCCGGTGTCCGTGCAGAGGGTCAAGGGGGCTCCTTCGAGATCGGGATTGGCCCCCATTCAAGTACCCGGAGCCCGATCGGCCCAACAGCATTTCCGCGCTCGACGGCAGCCACGCAACAGAGGACTTGGTGAATGACTTTGGCGCAGCGTGAGATTGGGCGCGCGGCGGGGTCCCCGACTCAGCCCAGCCGAGCGGCGCGGCCAGGCGCTCTGGAAGGTGAGGCGTCGGAAGGCGGGAGGTCTCCGAAGAGGTGGGCCTCACCGACATCCACAGGACCCTTTGGGCGGCACCGAGCGGGGGCCCGCAACGTGACCGGACATGGCCGTGGGCGGCTGACCGGGCTGGACGTGGAGCTCAGATCGTCCGCTCGTCGATGACCTCGACGGCCAGGTGGGGCCACGCAGCGGCCGACCGCCGCAGCACGGACGGCGAGACCTCCTGCATCGAGCGCACGCCGTCAGCCGGGAGGAAGTGCACGGTGGTCCCGGTGGTGTCCTGGTCAGGGATCGACAGCAGCCCGGTGACGGGAACGCCGTGTTCGTACCGCTGCGTCCAGGCACCGTTGCGCCGACGGTTGGTGTGCACGAGCCAGGGGCTCAGCGCAGCAACGACGGACACGCCCCGGCGGGGGCGGCCGTCGGGGAGCTGCTGGGCGTCGGGAAGGTCGAAGAACCGGAGATCCCTGGTGGCCATGATCGGCTTCTTGACGGGCTGGTCCCGCGCGTCGCGACGAGTGTCCGTGCCTCTGCCGTTGTCCGCCACGGACACCGAATCGTCGGCGTGCAGGGTGACACGACACCGCCCGATGGTCCCGATCCACTCGGCCTCGTCGGCCGCGTAGGCGAGCACCTCGAGGATCAGGTGCGTGGTGCCGCCGGCAGCAAAGACCTCCGGGGCCCGGCGCACCTGCGCGAGGTGTTCGGCGTCCACCGTCCTGGCCCAGTCATGGGTGGTGTTCTGCCAGGGGCGAGATGACGTGCTCATCGCGTCATGGCCCCGGCGGTCAACACCCGCACTCAGACCGCCGAGAAGTCGACCTCGGCGGTGGGTGCCACGCTGCCCTTGCGACCGGGCGCCTCCGCCCAGCTCCAGTACGCGTTGGTGTAGGCGATCGACTGCTCCGGGGTGACCGGGAAGCCCCACTCGCGCATGTCCTCGGTGCTGTGCGCGTCGGAGACGAGGGTCGCGTCGTAGCCGCGCACCAACGCACCGTGCAGGGTCGAGCGGATGCACGCCTCGGTCTGCGCGCCGGTGACCACCAACCGCCCGACAGACCGCTCGGCGAGCAGCTGCTCCAGGTCCGTGGCCTCGAACGAGTCCCCGTACGTCTTGTGGACCAGGGGTTCGGTGTCCAGGCGCTTGAGCTCGGGGACGTACTCCCAGCCCTCGGAGCCCCTCGGCAGCCCGTCGTCGGAGTGCTGCACCCAGAGCACCGGGACGTGCTCGGCCCGGGCCTTGTCCACGAGGGTCTGGATGTTGGCGATCACGCGGTCGCGCTCAAAGGCGTTCCCGACGACGCCGTTCTGCACGTCGATGACGAGCAGGGCGGTGCGGGGTCGGTTCTCCAGGGATGTCATGGCTACCTCCGTCGGCTCCGGGCGCTTGCTGCCAAGGGTAGGTCGAGCCGCCGACACCGCTACCCGGAACGGCACCGACTCCTCACCACACGGCTAGCCGCGCGGTCGACGAGACCGCCGTGCCGGCTCACGCGGACTCGTCGTGCCATCATGCGGCTCGTGACGTCGTCCCCTCCAGATCCGCTCGACTTCCGCACCGTGCGACACGCCTACGACACGGTGGCCGAGGACTACGCGACCCATCTGCCGGACACCCGTGCCGAGGCTCCCCTCGACCTCGCCATGGTCGACGCCTTCGCTGAGGCGGTGACGTCCGGTGACCGCGCCCGGGTCCTCGACGCGGGGTGCGGCGCGGGCCGGATGACCCGGTACCTCGCCGACCGCGGGTGCCTCGTCGAGGGAGTTGACCTGTCTTCGCGCATGATCGCCATGGCACGACGCGACCACCGCGACCTGGCGTTCACCGTGGGCTCGCTGAGCGACCTCCCTTACCCCGACGACCAGTTCGCCGG
Organism: uncultured Actinomycetota bacterium; assembly: GCA_963828995.1. GTDB lineage: Bacteria > Actinomycetota > Actinomycetes > Actinomycetales > Dermatophilaceae > CAVRTM01. The sequence continues at coordinate 245,509 of CAWHHB010000014.1, read as the reverse complement.
CGTGATGCTGTGGTACTCGATCATCCACACACCTCCCGCGGGACAGGCGCGCATCTTCGCCGAGGCCACCCGGGTTCTCCGCCCCGGCGGCTACCTGCTCGTCGGTTTCCAGTCCGGCGAAGGGACGCGCGACGTGTCGTTCGCCTACCGCCGGTTCGGGCACGAGATTCAGCTCGAGCGCCACCTCTACACGGCGGATCACGTTGCTTCCCAGATCGAAGCTGCCGGCCTGCGAGAGGTGTGCCGCCTCGTGCGACGGGCTCAGGGCAACGAGAAGGACGATCAGACCGTCCTGCTCGCCAAGGCCGACTGAGCCGTCCGCGCATCGGCATGCTCTCCGCGTCGCAGGCGTCCTACACCACGCCTGTGGACTCAACCGGCATCGCCTTCGCGGGCAGCGTCGCTTCCTGAGCACTGTGTGCCCGGCGACGGGCTATCGCCTTGCCGAGCTCCCACACGATGAAGAGCGCCAGGGCGGGAGCGGCTCCGATCAACCACTGCCCGCCGGAAAGGTCGAAGGTCCCGAGCAGGGACGGCAGGAAGGCGCCCTTGGCGATCAGGATGGCCAGGATGATCTCCACCAGGGCCGTGATGTTGAGGGTGTTGTTGTCGAAGGTCTCCTGCCGCAGGATCGAGGCCTTCTCGTCGCGGCACTCGAAAGCCGCGACGACGAGCATCAGCGAGAACGCGACCAGGCCCATGGTGCTGCCGACCTCGGTCTTGTCGTACTCGTTCTTCCCGAACACGATCAGCAGGTTGATCGCCACGGACATGAACAGACCGGCCAGAGCGACGGTCGTGATGACGGCGAGGGTCATGATGGACGCCGCGCGCGGTCGCGGCTGGCGGTTCATGAGTCCTGGGGTCTCCTTGTCCAGGCCCAGCGCGATGCCGACGGGAGCGGTGATCAGGAAGTTGATCCACAGGATCTGGACGGCGGAGAAGGGTTGGCCGCCGGCGATGTTGAGCAGGCTCGCCATCAGGAAGGTCACCACGTAGGTGACCAGCGCGACCAGCATGAAGCGGATGTACTTCAGCATGTTGTCGTAGAGCTTTCGGCCTTCGGACACGGCGCGCACGATGGTGGCGAAGTTGTCGTCGGTGAGGATCATGCGACCGGCGTTCTTGGCGACCTGGGTGCCGCTGCCCATCGCGATACCGATGTCGGCGGCCTTGATCGCCGGTGCGTCGTTGACCCCGTCGCCGGTCATGGCCACGACGTCGCCCTTCTCGCGCAGGGTCTCGACCATCAGCGCCTTGTGCTCGGGTGCCACTCGTCCGACCACGCCGATGGTGTCGATCCGGTCCAGGCGCTCGGCGTCGGACATCGCGGCCAGCTCGGTGCCGAGGATGGCCTCCCCGGGGATGCCCAGCTGTTCGGCGATGGCCGCACCGGTGACCACGTCGTCTCCGGTGACCATCCGTACACGGATGTTGGCGTCCTGGGCGGATCGGACCGCGTCCATCGACTCGGTCCGGGGCGGATCCATCATCCCGACCAGTGCGGTCAGCTGCAGGCCCTGGATCATGGACAGCAGGTCACCCTCGGGGTCGAAGCCCGTGGGGTCGATGTCCTTCATGGCCGCCGCCATGATCCGCAGGCCCTTGCTGCCGAGGCGTTTCATCTGTTCGCTCGGCCCGGTGGTTCAGCTGCTCGCCCCAGGGGACGGTCTCACCCTTGGCCAGGGCAGACGTGGCCCGCCCGATCACGGCGGGGGCGGCACCCTTGACGAAGACGCGAACGACGGGGTTGCCGGACTCGTCCTTGGCGTCGCAGAACGCGGCCATGAGCTTGTAGGTGGGATCGAACGGCAGGGTCGCGAGCCGGGGGTGAGCCTCCTGCGTGCCTTCGATGTCGAGCTGCACCTTGTGCCCGAGGACCAGCAGCGCCCCCTCAGTGGGGTCTCCCACGACCTTGCCGTTGACGAGCTTGGCGTCGTTGGTGATGAGGAACGGCAGGATCGCCGCCTCGATCGTGTTCGTGTTGCCGGCGCTGTGGTGGACCTCGCCGTCCAGGCCGTAGCCGATTCCGGTGATCGTGTAGCGGTCGGTGGGGTCGATCACCTCGACGACGGTGACCTGGTTCATCGTCAAGGTGCCGGTCTTGTCCGAGTTGATCGCCGACGTCGAGCCCAGGGTCTCCACCGAGTCCAGGCTCTTCACGACGGCGCCGTGCGCAGCCAGATCCCTGGACCCGCTGGACAGGATGACTTGCAGCACCGTCGGCATGGCCATGGGCACCGCCGCCAGCGCCAGCGCGATGGCTGTCGTGAAGATCGTCTGGGTCGACTGCCCACGGGCGATCCCGAGGGCGAACATGATCGCGATGGTCAGTCCAGCGGCCGCCGCGATCCACAACGTCAACGTGTCCAGCTGCTTGGTCAGCGGGGTCTTGAGGTGGGGCGTGGACTTGAGCATCCCGGAGATGTTGCCCACCGCGGTGTTGGCGCCGGTCCCGGTGACCATCATCATCCCGCTGCCGTGCGTCACCGGGGTGTTCATGAACGCCATGTTCGCCTGGTCCCCCAGGACCGGGTTCGGATCGGTGATCACCTCGGTGCTCTTCGAGGCGGGAACGCTCTCGCCGGTCAGCGCGGACTCGTCGATCTGCAGGGAGATGGCCTCGACGAGCCGCCCATCGGCGCACACGTCGTCACCGGCCGCGAGCAGGACCACGTCACCCACGACCACCTGGTCGGCCGGAACCTTGACCTCGGTGCCATCGCGACGGACCCGGGCACTCGTCTTGAGCATCGACTGCAGGGCATTCATCGCGCTCTCCGCCTTGCCCTGCTGGCGCAAGCCCCCCAGCGCGTTGAGCGCCGTGATCACCAGCACCGCCACACCGGTGGCGATCTGGCCGATCACGATCGACGCGATCGCCGCCCCGACAAGAATGATCTGCATGTAGGACTTGTACTGGGCCAGGAAGGCTCTCCACCCGGGCGGTGGCTTCTCGGCGGGAAGTGCGTTCGGCCCGTCGGTCTTCAGCCGCTCGGCGGCCGTCGCCGCCGGGAGACCGCTGGCGGGGTCGACACCAAGCTTGTGTGCGACCTCGTCAGGTGAGAGCGCGTACCACTTCTCGGCCTCACCCCCGGCACTGGCCGGACTCTCACCCGTGCTTGACGCCACCTTCTTCTCCGTCATCGCTGGTCCTTCTTCTCGGGCATCGTCGTGCTCCGTCCCCACTCCTAGAAGGGAGTCGGGATGTGGTGCAGGGGCAGACCCGGGTCCGCGTACCCCCGGGCGGTCGGCTTCTTGGGCATCTTGACGTCGTGGGGCGGGAGCGGCTCGTAAGGGATCTGGCTGAGCAGGTGGGAGATGATGTTGAGCCGACCCCGCTTCTTGACGTCGTTGTCCACGACGTACCACGGCGCCCATCCGGTGTCGGTGGCGGCGAACATCGCGTCCCGCGCCCGGCAGTAGTCGTAATGGCGGCTGTAGGACTTCAGGTCCGTCGGGGAGAGCTTCCAGATCTTGCGCGGGTCCTCGATCCGGCTCTCGAGCCGCCGGGTCTGCTCGTCGACGCTGACGTTGAGCCAGTACTTGATCAGGATGATCCCGTTGTCGACCATCGCCTTCTCGACCGCCGGCACCTGCTCGATGAACTTCTCGCTCTGCTCCCGGGTGCAGTACCCCATGACCGGCTCGACGCCGGCACGGTTGTACCAGCTGCGGTCGAAGATGACGACCTCACCAGCGGCCGGGAACTGGGCGATATAGCGCTGGACGTACATCTGCGACTTCTCGCGCTCGGTCGGAGTCGGCAGGGCGATGTGCTTGAACACCCGCGGGCTGGTCCGCTCGGTGATCCGTCGGATCGTGCCACCCTTGCCGGCCGAGTCCAGGCCCTCGAACACGATGCACACCTTGGCCCCGGTGGCCTTCACCCACTCCTGCATGGCCACCAGCTCACCCTGCAGGCGGCGCATCTCCTTCTCGTACTCCTTCCTCTTCATCTTGCGCCTGGAGCCAGAGGCCGCGTCCCCCTCGGCCACGACCGGCGCCTGCTCGGTCACCGCCGACCCCGTCGACGTTGCCCGCCTTCTTGTGTTTCTTGGACTTCTTGCCCATCGGTCCCATCCCCTCTCCGGAGGTCAGCGCCCGTTGTCAACCTGCGGGACAGGACTCCCGTCCCGGGGTGTCTCAGGCCTGAGCCTCTGATCCACCGGGCTACCTCGCATCACCCTCGGTGGGTGGTTTCGCCGGGAGAGGGCGGAGCCCGGCTACCGCTGGCGTGCGCTGGACGGAATGGAGTGACCGCTAGGGTCGGGTGCCATGGGGAGCGAGAAGGTCGGATATGTCGAAGCCCTGCGCCGGAAGATCGGCCATGACCCCGTCATCATGACGTGCGCCGGTTGCGCCGTGTTCGATGGTGCCGGGCGGTTGTTGCTGCAGCAGCGGGGGGACGCTGGCGGCCCGTGGGGCCTGCCCGGCGGCGCCATGGAGCTCGGAGAGACCATCGAAGCCGCAGCGGTTCGCGAGACCTTCGAGGAGACCGGCCTTTCGCGTTCGGCCCGACGCGCTCCTGGGCGTCTACACGGGCGACGCACACACCTATGCCAACGGGGATGTGGTGCAGTCCGTGGTCGTCGTGCTCACGGCCACGCCTGTCGAGGGGAGGTTGACCGAGGACGGCATCGAGACGGTTGGCCTGGCCTGGTTCACGCTCGACGATCTCCCCAGCCCGATCTTCGCCCCTCATCAGGAGATGCTCGACGACCTTCGGAACGGCAAGCGAGCGACCTGGACCTGAGGCGGGAGCGCTGGCCGGAGGCGCGCCCCCTTCATCCAATGGTCAGGAGGGCGTCCTCACCACGTGATCGACCCGGATGAACGCATCACCTGTTGTCGCACTCGCTGGGATGGTCACCCGGGCCGAGAGATAGCCCTCCCGATCGGCGTCGACCGTTGCCAGCGTCGTCTCGTAGCGCCCTGGACGAGCCGGATCTTGACCGCCCGGTAGCGCGCAGGGACGACGGCCTCGCCTTGGGGGTGGTTGGTGTCCTGGCACGCGACGGTGTAGTTGACCCTCACGCTGAGCGATCCCCCGGAGCCGTGACAGCCACACTCGGCGCACAGCTTCCGCTGACGACACTCTGCTGCCGCAGCCGCCGACCACGAGCAGGCCGCCGCAACCACCAAAGATCTGAACGCCGTCATCAGTCCCCACTCGCGTCAGCGCCGCGCGATCAACCACGCAGCAAGTCGGACGGTCCCGTTCCCCCTCATACTGACCGCGTGCCCCACGAGCCGTCGACCCACATCGATGCCCAGGCTGTGCTTCGGGACGTGAACCGTGTGCACGGCACGGACTTCGAGCTCGACGGCGCCTTCGATGGCGGCCGGCAGGGCGGCGCCCACCGAGTGAGGTCTCGCCGGGCGCACCGCGGTGTTCAAGTGGACCCGTAACCCCGGGCTGGTCACGCGCTCCCGCAGGCTCGCGCGGACGTCTCGGACGCGACGGCGACGGCTAGTCGCAGCACAGGCGGACGGTGGCCCGGTTCGCCTCGTCATCCTGACCGCGGGCCTTCCGGGGACGTGGTCGACGTGCCGCTGGTGGAGCCGCCCTGATCGAGCTGCAGGCCGGGCTTGGGACGTGCAGCCGCGTAAGTCGTGGTCCTCATACGTGGATGGCTCGCTCGGGATCCAGCAGGACCTCGACAGGCCTCGGTCCAGGCCCGGGCGCGACCTCGTCGCCCACTTCGAGTGAGGTCTCGCTTCGGGCCACGGGCCGGGCGAGGTGAGCACCCGTGACCTCGTGCACGGCGACATGAACACCTCCAACGTCCTCGTCGCAGACGGGCACGTGTCAGCTGTCATCGACATCGCAGGCGATCGGCTCCGGGACGCGCGCGATCGACTACGCCTGGCTGCTTCGCGAGGGCTTCACGGTGGGCGCCCCGTTGCCGACCTGGAGATGATCCGACGCGCCGGGGTCCGGGCGGCGGACTCCGGCGGTGCCACGTGCGTCGCGGCAACGGTTCAATCACCGCCTTCGAAGCCCTGGCTGAGTCGACCGAGCCGCATGGCCGGCCCTGGGCACTTCGTCCACGCGTAGTCCGAGCCGCTGCCGGCCTTGCGGCCTGAGATCGTCGACGACGGACATCACTTGTGGATCACGGTCGCTCTAGGGTGACGGTCACCGCCACCGACCTGGGAGCAGATGTGTCTACCGTCCCGCTGCGTTGTTCAGCTGCCCGCTGGGCGACGACGCTGTCGCCCTGATCCTCGCGCACGGTCGCGATCGCGGAGGCCTATCAGGCCCTGCTGGAGGCCAACTACGCGCGCCTTGCCCACTGGTTCCCGGGAGCATTCGACACGCCTCCAACGCTGGAAAAGACTCGTGCGGACCTGGAGCGGGGAGGCCAGGCATGGCTCGACGGATCGCAGCTTCCGCTGGCGATCTCGGTGAAGGCGAGAACGACTGCGCCTGGCTGGTTGGGTGAAGGCCTGTTGATCGACGTCCCCGTTCAGCCGAGGTGGGCTACTGGCTCGACGCCGGGTTCGAGGGCCGCGGACTGTCACGCCGTCCTCGCCACGTGTTCGTCCGCTCGGCCTGCATCGTGTCGAGCTTCAGACCACCACGAACAACACACGCAGTCAGCGCGTTGCCGAGCGCCTGGGGTTCACGCAGGAGGGCGTACTGCGTGAAGCAGCGGCCTTTCCCGGCGAACGACGCGATGTCGTGGTCCACGGTCTCCTGGCACGTGAGTGGCACAACGCAGCGAGCTGACCGCTATCGGACGTAGATCCAGGCGCCCAGGGGCGTTCGGTCACCCGTTGGTGCACACCGATCCGGGGTTGAGAGCATCGTTACGTGGTCGAAGATGCATGGAAGGCGTTGGCTGATCCGTTCGTCGATGGCGCCTACGCCACCGTGAAGGGGCAGGTGCGGACCTACGTCCTGCACCAAGCTGCTGCGGCACCTGCGCGCCCCCGCCGGCCTCGGTGTTGGACGTTGGAGGATGCGGGGCACCAGTCGTTCCCCCTCGCTCGGCTGGGTTACGACGTCACGGTCCTGGCCCGTCGACTGGTTCGCCGGGAACGGGTGGACAAGAAACCGCAACGACGTCCGGTCACGGATCCGGCTGGTCCGAGCGGCCGGCGAGTCCGCGGTCGAGGCCACCGATGGCCGGCGGTTCTCGGCCGTGCTCTGCCACGGCGTCCTGATGTACCTTCCCGCACCGGAGCCCCTGCTCGACGTCTTGTGCCGATGCGTCGAACCCGGAGGAGTGGTCTCGATCATGGCGCTCAACGCCGAGACGATGGCCGTGCGGCCGGCGCTCGAGCCAGGTGGGCCGATGCGTTGGCCGGCTTCGATGCCACCGGCGAGATCGGCGTACTCGGCACGCCGACCCGCGGCGACACCGTCGAACACCTCTCGGAGCTGTTGCGCCGTGGCGGAGTCGAACCCCGGGCCTCGGTACGGAGTCGCTGTGGACCGCCTGGGTTCTCGGAGGAGGCGTGCTGCGTGATGGACCTGCCTGTCCCGGCGAACGACGCGACGTCGTGGTCCACGGCTCCTGGCGGACGTGAGCTGCACAGTCGCAGCCGAGCCGCGTTCGCGACCCTTACCGGCAGCTCAGCCGCGTGTTCCACCTCGTCGGGACCGCCGCCTCCTCGCGCCGAGCTGCTCCAGGCCGCGTCGGCAGCAGTCGGCTGGCCGAACGTCGTCCGGTCGCTGTCGGAGTCTTCGGCTCCTGACTACCGGGGATCGACTGCGCCCGCGTCCCGATCGCTCCCAGCGTACGGAGTCAGGCGACGCGGTGATGGCGTTGGCCACCCTGATGAGGTCATGCGCGGACCTCGTCGCTGCAGCGGCGCATGACCGACGAGCAGTCGATACCGCATCACCCCGTAGAGCACGTCGGTGATCAATTCGCCATCCGTGGTCATGCCCTCTGGTTCCAGGGTGGCCAGCCGTCGAGCCCATGGTCACCTGCGGGTTCGTCACCGGTCACGGTCCTGGCCCGTCGACGGCGGCGGCCCCCTGTGAGCGGTCGAAGACGCCGGACGCGGACGATCCGCTCGATGCGTGCCGCAGAGTCCTCGGGTGGTTCCTGCGCCCCGACCGCGAGCGACTGAAGCAGCCGGCTTCGAGGCTGGGGGTGGTCATGAGGCGGGGGATGCTGCGGGGTGACCGCAGTGACGTCGGGGCTTCGAGCTACCCGTGAATGGGGACGTCGAACGTCCGCAATCGAATCTATGGTGGCGGGAATGACGACTCCATGAGCGAGATCACCCGGCGGTGGCCGGTCACCGAGAGGACCGATTCATGAGGATCAACCTGACGAGCGTGTACGTCGACAACCAGCGAGCAGCCCTCGCCTTCTACGTCGACGTCCTCGGCTTCACCAAGCAACGAGACGTACCCCTCGGCGACGACTCCTGGCTCACCGTCGTCTCGCCGGAGTCACCCCGCGGCCCGGAGCTGCTGCTTGAGCCGGCGGGCCACCCGGCCGTCAAGCCGTACCGGGATGCGCTCGTCGAGGACGGCATCCCGCTCGCGCAGTTCGCCGTCGACGACGTCGAGGCCGAGTACGAGCGGTTGACCGGCAGGGGCGTGGTGTTCACCCTGCCACCTACCGACATCGGCGCTGCCGTCATCGCCGTCTTCGATGACACGTGTGGGAACCTCATCCAGCTCATCGCCGAAAAGCCGGGCGCCGACGGCGGCGAGTGAGGTTCCGTGCGTCCCCAAGGCTGGGCGATACGCGAGCCCGCTTGGTAGCTGGTCGCGTGCTGCGGGATCTGCGGCAGGAGGTCGCGCCAGGTGGGAAATCTGGTGGAGCCGGAGCGACCGAGAGTGTTGGCTGCTCAATGCGCCGCTGACACGGTGCGGCACAGTGCGACAGAGCAAGGCAGGCATGGCAGGCGCGGTCGTCCACCCCGCGTGTTGTCGAGTTGACGGAGGTGATCACGGTGGCTGGTTATGGGGCGCTCCCCGACGTGTATGAGTGGCTGATCCCGGACGCCATGTTGACCCCTGCCGGCGCAGTCGCGGCCTTCAGCGATCTCGTGAAGTCCCTGCCGCCCAACGCGCGCGTCCTCGACTGCGCATGTGGAACCGGCCAGCTCGCGGTTGGTCTCGCCGGTCTCGGCCTGGACGTGGTCGCGGCAGACGCCAGCGGTGGGATGATTCGCCGGACCCAGGAACTCGCTGACGAGATGGGTGTCTCGCTGCGGACACTTCACGCCAGCTGGGATGAGCTGCCCGACCACCTCGATGCCTCGACGTTCGACCTGGTGTTCTGCGTGGGCAACTCGCTGGGTCATGCTGAAGGCGCGTCCGGCCGGTTAGCTGCACTGGCCGCCATGTCACGGCTACTGAATCCGGGCGGACGCCTCGTGCTCACGTCACGCACGTGGGAGCTCGTGCGCTCCAGCGGCTCGCGGCTGGACACCCGAGATCGACTCATCCGCCGCAACGGCCGCGATGCGGTCGTCACCTACTACTGGCAGATCGAGCAACGCTGGGAGCAAGAGCACAACCTGGAGATTGCGGTCGCACAGGTCGAGCCGGATGGGTCGGTCCGTGCCTGCACGGAGCGGTTGTCCATCTGGCCATTCCGGTACGAGGAACTCGTGGCGCAGCTGCAGAGCGTAGGGCTCAAGGTCGAGACCAGCACCTTCGACCCCGATGCCGACGGATACATGGTGGTCGCAGGCAGCGAGCACGTGCCGGTCATGTCTGAGCCGTCAAGCTGACCCACTTGCCGTCATCGTCATTGCTGTCCCGCCTGACCCCACACCACGTGGCAGGTTCAGCTGGCGGGCAGTTCGGGGAATCGGGCGGCCAGTGGTTCGTCGGCGACGCGCTCGACTGGTGCTCCCCTCTCGGTCACCTGATGCCCGACTTCGGCCGATCCCGCCGCGCGGTCGACAGTGCCTGGTCGCGTGTCCCCGCCGTGCCCCGCGAGGAGGGCACAGTGCCGGTGACCTGCGGAAACGCCGCGTCTAGACGTTGAAGCGGAACTCCACCACGTCGCCGTCGGCCATCACGTAGTCCTTGCCCTCGATGCGGACCTGCCCCTTGGCCTTGGCCTCGGCCATCGACCCGGCGGCGATGAGGTCGTCGTACGACACGACCTCGGCCTTGATGAACCCGCGCTGGAAGTCGGTGTGGATGACGCCGGCCGCCTGCGGCGCCGTCCAGCCCTTGTGGATCGTCCAGGCCCGGGTCTCCTTCGGGCCGGCGGTGAGGTAGGTCTGCAGCCCCAGCGTGTGGAAGCCGACCCGGGCCAGCTGGTTCATGCCGGCCTCCTCGACGCCCACCGACTCCAGCAGCTCGGCGGCGTCCTCGGGCTCGAGCTCGGCGAGGTCCATCTCCAGCTTGGCGTTGAGGTAGATCGCGTCGGCGGGCGCCACCAGCTCGGCCAGCGAGGCCTTGAGCGCGTCGTCGGTCAGGCCCTCCTCGTCGAGGTTGAAGACGTAGAGGAACGGCTTGGTCGTCAGCAGCGACAGCTCGCGGATCGCGTCGAGGTCGACCCCCGCGGCCGCGCCGGCGGCGAACAGCGTGTCGCCGGCCTCGAGGACCTTCTGGGCGGCGACGGCGTTGTCCAGCAACGACTTGTCGGCCTTCTTGCCCTTGACCTCCTTCTCGAGGCGCGGCACGGCCTTCTCGAGCGTCTGCAGGTCGGCCAGGATCAGCTCGGTGTTGATCGTCTCGATGTCGTCGCGGGGGCTGACCTTGCCGTCGACGTGCACGACGTCGTCGTCGTCGAAGGCCCGGATGACCTGGCAGATCGCGTCGGCCTCGCGGATGTTGGCGAGGAACTTGTTGCCCAGGCCCTCACCCTCGGAGGCGCCGCGGACGATGCCGGCGATGTCGACGAACGAGACGGTGGCCGGCAGGATCCGGGCGCTGCCGAACACCTTGGCGAGCTGCTCCAGCCGCGGGTCCGGCAGCGCGACGACGCCGACGTTGGGCTCGATCGTCGCGAACGGGTAGTTCGCCGCGAGCACGTTGTTCTTGGTGAGCGCGTTGAAGAGGGTGCTCTTGCCGACGTTGGGCAGGCCGACGATGCCGATAGTGAGTGCCACGGGGACAGGAGTTTAGTCGCTCCGCGGACGGTACGACGACGTCAGGACCCCGACGGGGGTGCGCTCACCCGCGCGAGCTGCCTGGACTGGGCCACGAGCCGGCCGCCCGAGTCCCACACCTCGGCGTCCTCCTCGAGCAGCCCGCCGGCCACGTTGCGGGTGGTCAGGCCGATCCGCAGCCACCCCGGCGCGGGCCGCGCGCGGACGTGCACGGTGAGCTCGAGGGTGGGCGTCCAGCCGGACAGGCCGAGGTCGAAGGCCACCGGCGGCAGCGCGTCGGCCGCCAGCAGCAGCATCAGCGGGTCGGGCTCGCGGCCGTCGGCCAGCCGCAGCCAGCCGCGGATCTGCCCCAGCCCGGACGGCCGCCCGGCCGCCCAGCCCGCCGTCGCCGGGTCGAGCCGCAGGTCCAGCCGGTCCAGCATCGCGGCGTGCCGCAGGAAGGTCGGCGGCGCGTCCGCCGCGCGCAGGCAGCGCTCCGGCGGTGGCAGGTCCGGCGGTACGGCGGTGGTGCGCACCTCGTGCGCGACCGTGTCCAGGTCGCCGTACGTCGCGAGCACGCGGACCCGCTCCACGTCGGTGCCGTCGGCGCCCGGCTGGGTCAGGGCCACCTGCCCGGTGGAGACCGAGCGGCCGGTGCGGAGCACCTCGGTGCGCAGGGTCGCGGGCCCCGGCGTCGAGGCGGACAGGTAGTAGGCGCTCACCGCGAACGGGTCCGGGTGCGAGCCGGCGCGGGCCAGCTCGACCGAGAGTGCGCGCCCGGCCAGGGCCATCAGCAGGCCGCCGTTGACGGCGTTGCCGATCAGCCAGCCGGCGCCCAGCTCGGCACCGTAGGACCCCGGCTCGCCCAGCGGCGCCAGCGTCAGGGCCTCGTCGAGCTCGCTCGTGACCGCCTCACCGGCGTCGTCGGCGTCGGTGCTGGGCCGAGCGGCCATGGTGACCTCCTGGGACGGGGTGGCGGGCAGCGCCGGCACAGTCTGGCGGCACCCGGTGCGGCCGTCCACCGCACGCGCCTGCGCCGGGTTGTCGGTGGCCCGTGTCACGGTGTGCGGCATGGAGATCCTCATCGGCGCGCTCGTCGGTCTGCTCATCGGTGTCGTCGTCACCGCCCTGCTCGCCCGCATCGTGATCGGGCGGCCGCACCGCGGCCCTGTCCACCGAGCGCGACCTGCTGCGTGAGCGCGTGGTCGACCTCGAGGCGACGGTGAGCGAGGACGCCCAGACCGCCTCCGTGCTGGCCCCGCTGCGCGACGCCCTCGGCCGGGTCGAGCGGCAGGTCTCCACCCTGGAGCGCGACCGGGCCGAGCAGTTCTCCCAGCTCGGCGAGCGCCTCAGCCACGTCACCTCCACCACCGACGCGCTGCGGGCCCAGACCGCCTCGCTGGCCGGCTCGCTCAACGCCTCCACCGTCCGCGGCACCTGGGGCGAGGTGCAGCTGCGCCGGGTCCTGGAGCACGCCGGCATGCTGGCGCGCGTGCGACTTCGACGAGCAGGTCTCGGCCGTGCAGCTCGCACGAGCGCGGCATCCGGCCCGACGTCGTCGTGCGGCTGCCCGGCGACAAGTGCCTCGTGGTCGACGCGAAGTCCCCGCATGACGGCCTTCCTCGCCGCGCAGGCCGACCAGGTCGGCGCGGCCGAGCGCGAGCGGCTGCTGTCCGCGCACGCCACGTCGCTGCGCTCGCACGTCGACGCGCTCGCCGCCAAGGCCTACTGGTCGGCGTTCACGACGACGCCGGAGATGGTCGTCTGCTTCGTCCCGGGCGACTCGATCCTGGCCGCGGCGGTGTCCGCCGAGCCCGGGCTGTTCGACCACGCCATGTCCCGCAAGGTGGTCCTCGCCTCCCCCGGCACCCTGCTGGCGCTGCTGCGCACCGTGGCCTTCACGTGGCAGCAGGACGCGCTGACGGCGAGCGCACGCCAGCTGCTCGAGCTGGGCAACACGCTCTACTCACGGCTGGGCTCCCTGGGCACGCACGCCACGAAGATGGGCGCGTCGCTGCAGAAGTCGGTCGAGAGCTACAACGCGCTGGTCGGCGCGCTGGAGTCGCGGGTGCTGGTCACCGCGCGCAAGATGCACGACCTCGGGCTGGTCGAGGCCGTCATCCCCGAGGTGCAGCCGATCGAGCAGGCACCCCGCCCGCTGACCGCGGCCGAGCTGCTGGAGGCCCTCGACGCCGACGTCGCCCGGCCGCAGCTCGACCTCGACGGCGAGGTGGGGCGGGCCGCACCGGTGACCGGACCACGACGGCACACGGCCTGAGGCCGGCCCGGGGATCCTGGGCGCCGGCACCCCGGGCGCACGTGCGCCCCGGCCGCGATCAGCGCAGCGACTCGGAGTCCGACCGACCCGGCGTCGTGCCGGACCTTGGTCGCCTCGACCCCGTCGCGGGCCTTGAGGTCGCGGCGCAGCTCGTTGGGCAGCGAGAACAGCAGGTTCTCCTGCGCCGAGACGACCGGCTGCACGTCGGCGTAGCCGCGCTCGGCGAGGTAGGCCAGCACGTCGCGCACCAGCACCTCGGGCACGCTGGCGCCGCTGGTCACCCCGACGGTGTTGACCCCCTCGAGCCAGGCGGGGTCGATCTCGTCGGCGTAGTCGACCAGGTGGCCGGCCCGGGAGCCGTGCTCCAGGGCCACCTCGACCAGCCGCACCGAGTTGGAGGAGTTGCGTGAGCCCACGACGATCATCAGGTCGGTGTCGGCCGCCATCTGCTTGACCGCCAGCTGGCGGTTCTGCGTGGCGTAGCAGATGTCGTCGCTGGGCGGGTCCTGCAGCTGGGGGAACCGCTCCCGCAGCCGCCGCACGGTCTCCATCGTCTCGTCCACCGACAGCGTCGTCTGGCTCAGCCAGACCACCTTCGACGGGGTCGCGCACCTCGACGTTGGCGACGTCGTCCGGGCCGTCGACGATGGTGATGTGCTCCGGCGCCTCACCGGCGGTGCCGACGACCTCCTCGTGCCCCTCGTGGCCGATGAGCAGGATGTCGAAGTCGTCGGCCGCGAACCGGACCGCCTCGCGGTGCACCTTGGTGACCAGCGGGCAGGTGGCGTCGATCGTCTTCAGCGACAGCGCCCGGGCCTCCTCGTGGACCGACCGGGGCCACCCCGTGCGCCGAGAAGACGACGGTGGCGCCCTCGGGCACCTCGTCGGTCTCGTCGACGAAGACGGCGCCCGCGCTTCTGCAGCGTGGTCACCACGTGCTTGTTGTGCACGATCTCCTTGCGGACGTAGACCGGCGCGCCGTACAGCTCCAGCGCCTTCTCCACCGTGATCACGGCGCGGTCGACGCCCGCGCAGTAGCCGCGCGGTGCCGCCAGCAGGACCTTCTTCGTTGCCACAGTCACCCCATCATCGTAGGCGGAGACCGGGCCCGGGCCCCGCGGTCCCTTCCACGCGGCACACGGAGGCACCGGACGGCCGTCCGTGCCGCCGCCTACAGTGACTGCCGTGACCAGCCCCGCAGCGCTGCCGGAGAAGGCGGCCGACACCTCCGCCGAGCAGCCGTGGCCGGTCCGCCTGCTCAGCCTCAAGATCGCCGACTACGTCGACCGCATGTCGGCCCTGTGGGTGGAGGGCCAGGTGGTGCAGCTCTCCCGCCGCCCCGGCACCCAGACCGCCTACCTGACGCTGCGCGACCCCGACGTCGACATGTCCCTCAACGTGACCGTGCGCGTCACGACGCTGGACGCGATGGCCGTGCCGCTCACCGAGGGCGCCCGGGTCGTCGTGCAGGCCAAGCCGACCTTCTGGACCAAGCGCGGCACCCTGCAGCTGGACGCGCGGCAGGTCCGCCCGGTCGGTGTGGGCGAGCTGCTGGCCCGGCTCGAGCACCTCAAGCGGGTGCTGGCCGCCGAGGGCCTGTTCGAGCGCGGACGCAAGAAGCCGCTGCCGTTCCTGCCCCGCCGGGTCGGCCTGATCTGCGGCCGGGGCAGCGCCGCCGAGAAGGACGTGGTCGAGAACGCCCGTCGCCGCTGGCCCTCGGTGGTCTTCGAGATCCGCCAGGTCCCCGTGCAGGGTCCCGACACGGTGACCGAGGTCGGCGCCGCGCTGCGCGAGCTGGACCGCGACCGGGCCGTCGACGTCATCGTCATCACCCGCGGCGGCGGCGCGTTCGAGGACCTGCTGCCGTTCAGCAACGAGACCCTCGTCCGTGCCGTCGCCGACGCGGTGACCCCCGTCGTCAGCGCCATCGGCCACGACGTCGACACCCCCCTGCTGGACTTCGTCGCCGACGTCCGGGCGTCCACGCCGACCGACGCCGCCAAGCTGGTGGTGCCCGACCTGGCCGAGCAGCGCGCCGCGGTCGCCGCCACCCGGGCCCGGCTGCACCGCGCCGTCGCCACGCGCGTCGCCTCCGAGCGGCGACACCTGGTGTCCCTGCGCAGCCGACCGGTGATGGCCGACCCGACCGCGATGATCACCGCCCGCCGCCAGGAGCTCGACGCGCTCACCGCGCGCTCCCGCCGCCGGGTGCAGGCCGGCGTGCACCGTGCCGCTGACCAGATCGGGCACCTGCGGGCGCAGGTCCGGGCCCTGTCCCCGCTCTCCACGCTCGAGCGCGGCTACGCCGTGGTGCAGCACGCCGACGGCCGGGTGGTCATGGACCGCCGCGGACGTCGAGGCGGGCGAGCTGCTCCGGGTGCGGGTCGCCCGGGGCGACTTCGGCGTGCGCCCGGTCACCTGAGCCCCGGGGTCCGGCCTCCGGCGCCGCCACCGGTGCGGCGACGTACCGGCGACGCCGGCACCGGTCGTAGGGTGTGCGGGTGGCAGCCAACGACCCCCAGCCCGTGCCCGACGCGGCACCGGACTTCCCCGACATCGCCGAGCTGACCTACGAGCAGGCGCGGGACGAGCTGATCTCGATCGTCGCCCAGCTCGAGGGCGGCCAGATCGGCCTGGAGGACAGCATGGCCCTGTGGCAGAGGGGCGAGGCCCTGGCCGCCCACTGCAGCACCTGGCTCGACGGCGCCGAGGAGAAGCTCAGCGGAGGCACCGGCCGCCACCGGCTGACCGTGCCGGCGGCACCGTCCGCCCGTCGGGGACCGTTGGAGCGTCGCTCAGCCGGCGGTCACGGGGACGGTGGGACCGGCGCTCAGCCGGGGGTCACCGGCCGCAGGCGCTCCGCGAAGGTCACCAGCTCGTCGTACGGCGCGGTGCCGGTGAGGATCGTCGTGACGTCCTTGGGCCCGGCCCCCCGGTGCACCAGGCTGATCTGCACCTTGTCGCCGCGGCGGATCTTCTGCCACGTCCGGCCGGCCGCCTGCAGCGTGCCCTCGTCCCGGCCGCGGTTGGTCTGCGCGGCGACCCACGTGGACGGTGGCCCCCTGCGTCTGCTCGATCGCGATGTACTGGTCATCGGGTGAGACGTAGCCGGCGTGCCAGGTCTGCAGGCCGTCGGTGGAGCGCTCGAAGCGCACGGCGTTGGCGCGCCACCCGGCCGGCAGGACCGGGACCTCGATCTTCCAGCCGGTGTCGCGGGCGACCTGCTTGGCCACCGCCGCCACGTCGACCGAGGGCTGGCTGACCCCGTTGACGCGGGGCACGAGGGCCACCCACACGGCCACGAAGGCCAGGATCACGCGCCAGCGAGATGATCATGCTGCGCAGGTTGCCGCCACCGCGTCGGCGACCACCTCCGGGCGCGGGGGGACCCGCGGCGGGAGCGGCGTCGGAGGGACTCGTCGTACTCACTCCCCTATGGTCGCTGACCTGCCGCCCGGGCCGGTCACCGGCCCTCGGAACAAGGGGCGGTGCGCCGGCCCCGCCGCCCGATAGAGTTGCCCCGTCGTCGCACCCCCGAGCACCGCCGTGGAGGAAGCCCGCATGACCGAAGAGAACCTGCCGTCGGAGCTCAAAGTGGGCTACCAGCGCCCGGACCGCAACCTCGCCCTCGAGCTGGTGCGGGTCACCGAGGCGGCGGCACTGGCGGCCGGCCGCTGGGTCGGCCGGGGCGACAAGCTCGGCGCCGACGGCGCCGCGGTCGAGGCCATGCGCACGATGATCTCGACGGTGACGATGAACGGCGTCGTCGTCATCGGCGAGGGCGAGAAGGACCAGGCGCCGATGCTCTACAACGGCGAGCGCGTCGGTGAGGGCACCGGCCCCGACGCCGACGTCGCGGTCGACCCCATCGACGGCACCACGCTGTGCGCCAAGGGCCAGAGCAACGCCATCGCGGTCCTGGCCGTCGCCGACCGCGGCACCATGTACGACCCCAGCGCGGTGTTCTACATGGACAAGCTCGTGACCGGCCCCGAGGCGGCCGACGTCGTCGACATCCGGCTGCCCGTCGCGGAGAACATCCGCCGGGTCGCCAAGGCCAAGAACAGCAACCCCGACGACATCACCGTGGTGCTGCTCGACCGGCCCCGGCACGAGTCCCTCGCCGCCGAGGTGCGCGCTGCGGGCGCCCGGCTGCGGTTCATCTCCGACGGCGACGTCGCCGGCGCCATCATGGCGGCCCGGCCCGACACGGGTGTCGACCTGCTGCTCGGCATCGGCGGCACCCCCGAGGGCATCATCACCGCCTGCGCGATCAAGTGCCTCGGTGGCGTCATCCAGGCCCGGCTCGCCCCGACCGACGACGAGGAGCGGCAGCGGGCCATCGACGCGGGGCACGACCTCGACGCGGTGCTGTCCACCAACGACCTCGTCCGTGGCGAGAACTGCTTCTTCGTCGCCACGGGCATCACCGACGGCGAGCTGCTCAAGGGCGTCCGCTACGCCGCCGGCGGGGCGACGACCCACTCCCTGGTGATGCGGTCCAAGAGCGGCACCGTGCGGCTGATCGAGGGCCATCACCAGATCAGCAAGCTGCGCGCCTACAGCCCGATCTACTCCGGCATCACCCCGGGAACGTCGGAGTGAGCGAGGTGCGCACGCTCGTCCTCGGCGAGGCGCTCATCGACGTGGTCCGCAGCCCCGACGGCGCCGTCGCCGAGCACCCCGGCGGCAGCCCGGCCAACGTCGCCCTCGGCCTGGCCCGGCTGGGGCACCCGGTGTCCCTGCGCACGAGCATCGGCTCCGACGACCGGGGCGCGCTGATCGCCGCCCACCTCGAGCCCGAGGGGGTCGAGCTCGCCGCCGGGAGCCGCACCGACGGGCCGACCTCGGTGGCCGAGGCCACCATCGACGCCACCGGCGCGGCCACCTACCGCTTCGAGCTCGGCTGGGAGGTGGCACCACCGGTCTCCGTCGACGGCGCGACGCACCTGCACACCGGCTCGATCGCGGCCACGCTCGAGCCCGGGGCGACGGCGGTCCTGGACGCCGTCGAGCGGGCCCGCACCGGCGCCACGGTCTCCTACGACCCGAACGCACGACCCTCGCTGATGGGCCAGCCGCAGGACGTACGGGCCAAGATCGAGCAGATCATCGGGCTCAGCGACGTCGTCAAGGCCAGCGACGAGGACGTGCACTGGCTGTACGACGGCGCCGCGATCCCCGAGGTGATGCGGCTCTGGGGACGGCTCGGTCCGACGGTGGTCGTGGTGACCCGCGGCGGTGAGGGCGCGGTCGTCGCCGTCAACGGCGTGGTGGTCAGCATGGCCGCCCCCACGGTGACCGTCGCCGACACCGTGGGCGCCGGTGACTCGTTCATGGCCGGGCTGATCTCCGGACTGCTGGACGCCGGCCTGCTCGGCGGCACCGACGCCCGCGTCGCACTGCGCGCGGCCGGCATGAACCAGGTGCGGCCGGCGGTCGAGCGGGCGCTCGCCTGTGCGGCGGTCACCGTCTCCCGCGCCGGGGCCAACCCGCCCCGCCGCGACGAGATCTGAGCCCCAGCACGCCCGCGTCCCCGAGGAGCCTTGACCGGTGAGCACCGACCGACAGTGGTGGAAGAGCGCCGTCGTCTACCAGATCTACCCACGCAGCTTCGCCGACGCCAACGGTGACGGGATCGGCGACCTCGCCGGGATCACCGCCCACCTCGACCACCTGTCGCTGCTCGGCGTCGACGTGGTCTGGCTCTCGCCGGTCTACCCCTCGCCCCAGGACGACAACGGCTACGACATCAGCGACTACCAGGGCATCGACCCGACGTTCGGCACGCTGGCGGAGTTCGACACGCTGCTGGCCGCCGTCCACGACCGCGGCATGAAGCTGGTCATGGACCTCGTGGTCAACCACACCTCCGACGAGCACCCCTGGTTCGTCGAGAGCCGGTCCGGCCCCACCTCCCCCCGACGCGACTGGTACTGGTGGCGCCCGGCCCGGGAGGGGATGGCGGCCGGCGCGCCCGGCGCCGAGCCGAACAACTGGGCGTCGTTCTTCTCCGGCCCGGCCTGGCAGCTCGACGAGGCCAGCGGCGAGTACTACCTGCACCTGTTCTCCCGCAAGCAGCCCGACCTCAACTGGGAGAACCCGCAGGTCCGCGAGGCGGTCTACGCGATGATGCGCTGGTGGCTCGACCGCGGGGTCGACGGCTTCCGGATGGACGTCATCAACATGATCTCCAAGGACGTCGCCCTGCCCGACGGGCACCTGCCGCCCGGGCACCACCTCGGCGACGGCTCGCCGTACTTCCTGGGCGGTCCGCGGATCCACGACTACCTGCAGGAGATGCACCGCGCCGTGTTCGCCGGGCGCGACGCCCAGCTGCTCACCGTCGGCGAGATGCCCGGCGTCACCGTCGAGGAGGCGCGCCTGTTCACCGACCCCGCCCGCGCGGAGGTCGACATGGTGTTCCAGTTCGAGCACGTCAGCCTCGACCAGGGCGGGAGCAAGTGGGACGTGTCCCCGCTGCAGCTGCGCGACCTCAAGGCCTCACTGGGACGCTGGCAGGCCGGCCTGGCCCACACCGGCTGGAACAGCCTCTACTGGAACAACCACGACCAGCCGCGTGCCGTCTCGCGGTTCGGCGACGACGGGGTCTGGCGCGTCCGGTCCGCCAAGGCGCTGGCGACGGTCCTGCACCTCCACCGCGGCACGCCCTACATCTACCAGGGCGAGGAGCTGGGCATGACCAACGTGCCCTTCGAGGGCATCGAGGACTTCCGCGACATCGAGTCCCTCAACCACTACGCCACCGCGGTGGCCGCGGGCAGCGACCCCGAGGTCGTCCTCGCCGGGCTGCGCACGATGGGCCGCGACAACGCCCGCACCCCCGTGCAGTGGGACGACTCCCCGCACGCCGGCTTCAGCAGCGCCGAGCCGTGGATCCCGGTCAACCCCAACTACGTCGAGATCAACGCCGCGAGCGCCGAGGCCGACCCCGAGTCGGTGTTCCACCACTACCGTCGCCTGATCGAGCTGCGGCACAAGGAGCCGGTCGTGGCCCACGGTGACTTCACCATGCTGCTGCCGAACGACGACCGCGTCTACGCCTTCACCCGCCGGCTCGACGACGACGAGCTGCTCGTCGTGGCCAACCTGTCCGGCGAGGCCACCACCGTGGACGCCGCGCAGCTGCCGGGGTGGGGCGGCACGGAGGTGCTGGTCACGACCGTCTGCGGGGAACCGGCCGGACGCGACGTCGGCTGCCTCGAGCCCTGGGAGGCCCGCGTGCACCGACGTCGGGCCACCGACCGGCCCGCCTGACCCACTGGCAGCCGGACCCGGCCGGACCCGGCCGGACTCGAGCCGGACTCAGCCGGCGAGCAGGTGCAGCACCAGCGCCTGCTCGGGGTGCAGCACCGGCACCTGCAGGCCCACGGTCATCAGGACCTGCCCGGACACGGTCAGCCCGCCGGCCGCCATCCACGCCGGCGGGGCGATCTGCTGGGTGCCGGGCCCGCCGGCCAGGTCCGGCGCGGTGACGCGGTAGCGCGCCCGCGGGTCGAGCCCGGCCAGGCGCACGCAGCCGGGCACCTGCGACGCACCGGTGGCGAGCTGCACGTACGCGAAGACCGCCTCCCGCCGGTCGGCAGCCACGACCCCGTGCACCAGCGCGGCGCTGTCGTGGTGGTCCACCCGGACGACGTCGCCGGAATGCAGCAGCGCCCGGTGGCGCCGGTAGAACGCGATCGCCCCGGTCACCTGCTCGAGCTCCTCCGCCGTGAGCTCGGTCAGATCGACCTCGAAGCCGAGATGGCCGAACACCGCTGTGGCACAACGGAAGGCGAGCGAGTGCCGCCGGCCGGTGGTGTGCGACACGGCCGCGCCCACGTGGCTGCCGACCAGCTCGGGCGGCAGCAGCAGCCCGGTCCAGCGCTGGATCTGCTGACGCTCCAGCGCGTCGTTGGTGTCGCTGGCCCAGACGCGGTCAGTGCGCTCGAGGATGCCCAGGTCGACCCGCCCACCTCCGGAGGCGCAGCTCTCGATCTCGACGCCGGGGTGCCGGGCGCGCAGCTCGTCCAGCAGGCGGTAGACGGCCGTGGTCTGCCGGTGCACGCCGCACCGGCCGTGGTGCCCCGCGTCGACGAGGTCGCGGTTGTGGTCCCACTTGAGGTAGTCGATCGCGTGGTTCGCGAGCAGGTCGTCGAGCTGGCCCAGGACGTGGGCGAAGGCGCCGTCGTGGCCGAGGTCCAGCACCTGCTGGCTGCGCCACAGCGGCGGTTGCCGCCCGGGCACCTGCAGCAGCCACTCCGGGTGGGCCCGGCACAGGTCCGAGTCGGGGTTGACCATCTCGGGCTCCACCCACAGCCCGAAGCTCATGCCGAGGTCGCGCACGTGCTCGACCAGCGGCTCCAGTCCGTCGGGCCACATCTCCTCGGAGACGGTCCAGTCGCCCAGGCCCGACGTGTCGTCGCGGCGGCTGCCGAACCACCCGTCGTCCAGGACGAACCGCTCCACGCCCACCCGGGCCGCGACGTCGGCGAGGGCGCTGAGCCGGTCGAGCCGGTGGTCGAAGTAGACCGCCTCCCAGGTGTTGAGCACGACCGGCCGTGGGCTGCGGGGGTGCCCCGGACGGTCCCGGACCATCCGGTGGAAGGCGCCGCTCAGCCCGTCCAGGCCGCGGTCGCTGTAGCCGAAGCAGACCACCGGGGTGGTGTAGGTCTCGCCCCGCCCGAGCGTCACCTCGCCCGCGCCGAGCAGCTCACCACCGCCGAGCTGGGCCACGCCCGTGGGGTTGCGCTCCGCCCACACCGAGGTGTCACCGCTCCACCCGACGTGCATGCCCCACACCTCGCCGGCACGGAAGCTGAAACCGGGCGTCCCGGCAGTCAGCACCAGTGGGGCGTCGTGCCCGGTGCGCCCCCGCCGCCCCTCGCGCACCCAGGCCCCCATCGCCAGCGGGTGGCGCTGCGGTGCCCGCTCGCGGCACCACCGCCCGCTCAGGTCCAGCAGCTCCGTGGCCCGCGCCGGGATCGGCAGGGCCGGCCAGAGGCCGCCGAGCTGGTACGGCGCCGTCGCCTCGTTCGTCACCCGTTGCCGCACCTGCAGGACGCCGGACGTCGTGAGCTCGAGGTCGACCTCGAGACGCAGACCGGCCTGCTGGTCGGCGGCGGTCACCCTGGCGGTCCGCTCGCCGTCGACCTCGACCGAGGTGACCTGCAGCCGGGGCGACCAGTCGGCGCCGTCCGCCCGAGCCCCGACGAGCCCGGGCCGCACCGGCCAGCCGTCCGCCGGAAGCGGCAGCAACCGCCACGCGTAGGGCTGGTCCGGCCCGGCGTGCGGCACCGGCGGCGCCACCGCGGCGGCCACCTCGGCCCCGTCGGTCGCCGGGTCGAGCGGTGGCCCCCAGTGCAGGACGACGGGCAGGCCCCCCTGCGGGTCGAGAGCCAGCAGCAGCGACACGGTGTCGGTGTGCAGGTGGACGTGTGACATGCCACCGGGCCGCGGTGTGGCGTGCGGCCCGGTGGCGGAGGTGCTGTTGGTCATCCCTTGACAGACCCTGACGTCATCCCGCGGATGAAGTAACGCTGGAGGGAGATGAAGATCACCAGCGGGACCACCATGGTGACGAACGCCCCGGCCGTGAGCAGCTGCCAGCCCTGACCCTGCGAGCCGACCAGCCCGGCCAGGTTGACCGTGAGCGGCTGGTTCTCGCCCTGACCGAGGAACAGCAGGGCGACGAGGAGGTCGTTCCAGACCCAGAGGAACTGGAAGATCGCGAACGACGCCAGCGCCGGCACCGACATGGGCACGATGAGGCGCCAGAACGTGGTGAAGTGGCTCGCGCCGTCGATCTTGGCCGACTCGATGATCGCCTTGGGCAGGCTCGACATGTAGTTGCGCAGGATGTAGATCGCGAGCGGCATGCCGAAACCGGTGTGCGCCAACCAGACCGCGGGGAAGGTGCCGTTCAGGCCGACCTTGCCGTAGAGCTGCAGCAGCGGCACGAACGCGACGTAGTTGGGCACGACGAGCAGCCCCACGACGAAGACGAACAGCGCGTCACGGCCCCAGAAGTTCATGAAGGTGAACGCGTAGGCCGCGAACGCCGCGATCATGATGGGGATGATCGTGGCCGGCAGCGCCACGGCGAAGCTGTTGATGAAGGAGATCCCCATCGGGGTCTGCCCCTGGAACAGCACGTCGTTGTAGTTCTGCAGCGTCCACTGGGTCGCCTTGAACGGGCTGGCGAACACCGTCCACCAGCCGCTGCTGTTGGCGTCCTCGCCCGGACGGAAGCTGGTGATCAGCAGGCCGATGGTCGGGATCAGCCACAACAGGCACAGCACCGCCACGACCACCTTGACCAGCCAGCCGGCCCTGCCGGACTCGCCGCCCTTGGACCGGCGGGGCCGACGGATGCTGCCACCGGTCTCCGGCGCCACGGGCGCGGTGTCGACACTCACGCTGCTCATCGGCTCTCCTCCTGCATGCGGAAGTGGCGTACCTGGTAGACCAGCACGGGGATGATGGCGATCAGCAGCATCACCACGATGGCGGCCGCGTTGCCGTTGTCACCGTTGGTGAACAGCTCGGTGAAGAACCGCACCCCGATCACCTCGGTGTTGAAGTTGCCACCGGTGGTGACGTAGACGATGTCGAAGAGCTTCATCACGCCGATCAGCACGGTGATGAACACCGTGATCACCGTCGGCCAGATCTGCGGGACGATGATCCGGAAGAAGATGGTGCGCTCCCCCGCCCCGTCGATGCGACCGGCCTCGATGGTGTCGTCGGGCACGCCCTTGACGGCCGCCGACAGGAGCACCATCGAGAAGCCGACCTGGGCCCAGATCATGATCACCATGAGCAGCAGGCTGTTGACGTGGGCCTGGCTCAGCTGCAGCCACGCGACGGGGTCGATCCCGAACTTGGCGAGAACGGCGTTGAGCAGGCCGATCTGCGGCGTGCCCGCCGGCCGGGCCTCGTAGACGAAGCGCCAGATCGTGGCCGCTCCGACCATGCTGATCGCCATGGGCAGGAAGATCAGCGACTTGGCGAACTTCTCGGCCCGCGGCTGGAGCCGGTCGGCCAGCACCGCGACCCCGAGCCCGAGCGCCACGGTGGCCGCGGGCACCACGATCATCCAGAGCAGCGTGTTGAACAGCGCCCCCGTGACGAAGTCACTGGACCCCAGCAGGTCGGTGTAGTTCTTCAGACCGACGAACGCCGTGGAGTCCGCGTTGGCGAGGCTGAGGACGACGGTCCGGACCGCGGGGTAGATGAGGAAGAACCCGATGACGACGACCGCGGGCCCGACGAAGACGTAGGGCTTGACCCGGTCCTCCCACTTGTTGGGGAGCTTCTCGACCACCTTGTTGAGCACGTAGTAGAGCAGCAGCGCGCCCAGGACGCCGCTGAGGATGGCGAGCAGGGCATTGACGACCTTGATCACTCATGGCTCCTCTCGTGGCGACCGGTGGCGCGCAGGATGCCTGCGCGCCACCGGCCAGCCGGACCGTCCTACTTGGTGGGCCAGCTGTCGTCGATCTGCTTCAGCGTCGTGGCCTCGTCCTGCTGGCCCGAGGTGAAGGCGACCATGCCCTTCCAGAAGCTGCCGGCGCCGACCTTGCCGGGCATGCTGTCCGAGCCGTCGAAGCGGATGCCCGAGGCGGTGTAGGCGATCTTGGCGATCGTGCGGGCCGTCTCGTTGCCGTACTTGCTGACGTCGAAGTCCTTGTGCGGAGAGAGGAACCCGCGGTCCAGCGGACCGGCCCACGCCGCGCCGAAGGTCGGGTCCTCGGTGATGTACTTCAGCACCTTGGTCACGTTGCTGTCGCCCTTGGTGAACAGCGCGGCCATGTCACCGCCACCCTCGACGGTGTCCGAGGTGCCCTGGGGGAACGGGGCCACGCCGACCTTGCTGTCGATGGCGCCCCGCACGTCCTCGGGGAAGAAGCCCTTCTGGCTGATGAAGTTGCCCTGCTTGTGCAGGTAGCAGCCGGGAGGGGACTTGAACATCGGGTTCGCCGCCGTGCTGAACGCCGTGCTGACGATGGACTTGGGCCCACCGAGGACGTTGCCGTTGGTGAGGGCGATCTTGGCGTAGGTGTCGAACGCCGCCTTGATCTGCGGGTCGGAGAACTTCACCTCGTGGTTGACCCACTTGTCGTAGACCTCGGGGCCGGCCTGCTTGAGGACCAGCTCCTCGATCCAGTCGGTGCCCGGCCAGCCGGTCGCCGCACCGGACTCCAGGCCGATGCACCACGGGGTGGTGCCCGTGGCCCGGATCTTGTCGGTGAGCGCCACCAGCTCGTCGATGGTCTTGGGGACCTGGTAGCCGGCCTTCTTGAAGTTGGCCTTGTCGTACCAGAGCAGGCTCTTGATGTTCATCGACACCGGCACGCCGTAGGTCTTGCCGTCCACCGTGGCGGCGTCCATGAAGCCCGGGACGATGCTGGCCTTCAGCTTGGCCATGTCCAGGACGTCGTCGAGCGGCTGCAGCTTCTTCTGGCCGGCGATGTCCTTGAGCAGCCCGGGCTGCGGGAAGAGCGCGATGTCGGGCGCCGCGTTGCCGGCGACCTTGCTGCGGATCAGCGTGTCGAACGAGGAGGCCTGGACGTAGTCGATCTTGATGCCGTTCTTCGCCGCCCACGGGTCGAGCGAGTCCTTGAAGCCCTGCGTCTGGTCCCCACCGAAGCCGAACATGATCTGCACGGTCTTCTTGGCGCCACCGCTGGTACTGCCACCCCCGGCGTCGGAGCTCGAGCTGCCCGAGCTGAGACAGCCCGTCGTGAGCAGCGTGACTGACCCGGCGACGGCTGCCACCTTGGTCACCGTGAGACCGCGCATGTGTTTTCTCCCTCAGACGAGCTGTGTGGTCGGTCGGTCCCGCCAGCCACGAACCTGCGGTCCGGGGCGGCGGGACTTTTTCGATTTAGTGGTGTGACCTTCCTCTCCGTGCCCGTTCCCGTCAAGCCCAAACGCGCACCTGTGCAGGTCACGAAATGGACGCGCTACGCTCCGGCCATGCCCGGTCACGGGAAGGGACGCGGCGGCCCACGCCGGCCGACGATGGCCGATGTCGGCCGGCTCGCAGGGGTTTCGCCCACGACCGTCTCGTTCGTCATCAACGCCGACGGCAGCCAGACGATCAGCCCCGCGACCCAGCAGCGGGTGCTCGACGCGGTCGAGCAGCTGGGCTACCGGCCCAACCGCGCCGCCCAGAACCTGCGCACCCAGCACACCTCGACGATCGGCGTCATCACCGACGAGATCGCGGTCGAGCCCTTTGCCGGGCAGGTGATCGCGGGCGCGCACGACGAGGCGTGGAGCCAGGGCTCGATGCTGTTGGTGGTCAACACGATGCGCTCCCGCCCGGTCATCGAGGCCGCGGTCGAGGACCTCATGGACCGCCAGGTCGACGCCATCATCTTCGCCTCCGCGGGCACCCGGCGGGTGACCCTGCCCGCCGCGGTCACGCGGGTGCCGACCGTGCTGGTCAGCTGCTTCACCGCGGGCAACACCATCCCCTGCGTCCTGCCGGACGAGGTCGCCGGCGGCAGGGCGGCCACCCAGCTGCTCCTGGACGCCGGCCACACCCGGGTCGCGTACCTGACCGGGGCCCCCGGCGCGTGGGCCACCCGGGGACGGCTGCGCGGCCACCGCGAAGCCCTCGCTGCGGCGGGCCTCGACCCCCGCGAGCAGGTCGTCGTCCCGGGCAACTACCACGCCGACTCCGGCTACGACCTGACCCGCAGCCTGCTGAGGACACCGCACCTGCCGACCGGCATCCTCTGCGGCAACGACCGGATGGCGCTCGGTGCCTACCTCGCCCTCGCCGAGGCCGGGCTGCGCATCCCCGAGGACGTCTCGGTCGTGGGCTACGACGACCAGGACCCCCTCGTGACCGAGATCCGTCCCCCGCTCTCGACCGTGCGGCTCCCGTTCTACGAGATGGGCCGGTGGGCCGCCGGCCGGCTCCTCTCCGGGACGACCGGCCAGCTGCCGCCCCGGACCTACCTGACGTGCACCCCGAGCCCGCGACGTTCGGTCGGCCCGCCGCGGATCACCCCGGTGCGCACGCCGACCCTGTGACCCAGGCCACTCCCGTCGACGTTCTACGCTGGCAGGGCCCCCCACTCGACATCGGGACGCGCTGTCCTCGAAGGAGCATCTGTGGCCGAGTT
The DNA here is from genome assembly GCA_963828995.1 of uncultured Actinomycetota bacterium. Classification (GTDB taxonomy): domain Bacteria; phylum Actinomycetota; class Actinomycetes; order Actinomycetales; family Dermatophilaceae; genus CAVRTM01. Next base: position 218,062 of record CAWHHB010000014.1, on the reverse strand, counting down.
CGTGTACGAAGACCTGCTGCCGCTGGCGGACGACCCGACGGCCTACCGGCTGCTCACCACCGACGGTGTGCGCGCGGTGGAGGGGCCGGGCGGGCGCACGTTCCTCGAGGTCGACCCCGAGGCGCTCCGGCTGCTGACCGAGACCGCGATGCACGACATCGCCCACTACCTGCGCCCGGCGCACCTGGCCCAGCTGCGCCGGATCATCGACGACCCCGACGCCAGCAACAACGACCGGTTCGTGGCGCTCGACCTGCTCAAGAACGCCAACATCGCGGCCGGCGGCGTGCTGCCGATGTGCCAGGACACCGGCACGGCCATCGTCATGGGCAAGCGCGGACAGCACGTGCTCTCGACCGACGACGCCAGCGGTGACGAGAGTGCGATCGCCAGAGGCGTGTTCGACGCCTACACCCGCCTCAACCTGCGCTACTCGCAGATGGCCCCGATCACGACGTGGGAGGAGAAGAACACCGGCTCCAACCTGCCCGCGCAGATCGAGCTCTACGCCGACACCGCTCCCGGGCACGAGACGTCGTACAAGTTCCTCTTCATGGCCAAGGGCGGCGGCTCGGCGAACAAGTCGTTCCTCTACCAGGAGACCAAGGCGGTCCTGAACCCGCAGCGGCTGCTGGCCTTCCTCGACGAGAAGCTGCGGGCCCTGGGTACGGCGGCCTGCCCGCCCTACCACCTGGCCATCGTCATCGGCGGTACGTCGGCCGAGTTCGCCCTGAAGACAGCGAAGTACGCGAGTGCGAAGTACCTCGACGAGCTGCCACGCGAGGGATCCATCTCCGCGCACGGCTTCCGCGACGTCGAGCTCGAGCAGCAGGTGCTCGAGCTCACCCGCGGCTTCGGCATCGGCGCCCAGTTCGGCGGGAAGTACTTCTGCCACGACGTCCGCGTCGTGCGGCTCCCCCGCCACGGTGCGTCGCTGCCGATCGCGATCGCGGTCTCCTGCTCCGCCGACCGGCAGGCGCTGGGCAAGATCACCCCTGAGGGCGTCTTCCTCGAGGCGCTGGAGACCGACCCGGCCCGCTTCCTGCCCGAGACCACCGAGGAGCACCTCGCCGCCGAGGAGGCCGAGGCCGACGTGGTGCGGATCGACCTGACCCGCCCGATGGACGAGATCCGCGCCGAGCTGGGTCGACACCCGGTCAGGACACGGCTCTCGCTCACCGGCCCCCTCGTCGTGGCTCGCGACATCGCGCACGCCAAGATCAAGGAGCTGCTCGACGCGGGCGAGCCGATGCCGCAGTACCTCCGCGACCACGCGGTCTACTACGCCGGCCCGGCCAAGACCCCTGAGGGCTACGCCAGCGGGTCGTTCGGCCCGACGACGGCCGGGCGCATGGACTCCTACGTCGAGCAGTTCCAGGCCGCGGGTGGCTCGATGGTCATGCTGGCCAAGGGAAACCGCTCGGGCCAGGTCACGGCCGCGTGCCAGGCGCACGGCGGCTTCTACCTCGGGTCGATCGGCGGCCCGGCGGCCCGGCTGGCTCAGGACTGCATCCGCCACGTCGAGGTGCTCGAGTACCCCGAGCTGGGCATGGAGGCGGTGTGGAAGATCGAGGTCGAGGACTTCCCGGCCTTCATCGTGGTCGACGACAAGGGCAACGACTTCTTCGCCGAGACGCTCAAGCCGCTGGCCATGAGCATCACCACCCGGCCGGGCCTGTGAGCGCGCCCGAGGGCGCCGCCGAGGCGGGCGGCGTCGTACGGCGCGCCTCCACCCCGGCGCAGGCCTGGGCCGAGCTGGCCGCGGGCAACACCCGGTTCGTGGAGGGGAGGCACTCCCACCCCAACCAGGACGCCGCCCGCCGGCACAGCCTGGCCCACGGCCAGCGGCCGCTGGCCGTCTTCTTCGGCTGCGCCGACTCCCGGGTCGCCGCCGAGATCATCTTCGACATGGGGCTGGGTGACCTCTTCGTCATCCGCACGGCCGGCCACGTGGTCGACACCGGCGTCCTCGGCTCGCTGGAGTTCGGCGTCGGGGTGCTGGACATCCCGCTCATCGTCATCCTCGGGCACGACTCGTGCGGCGCCGTCGCCGCCACGATGGCGGCGGTCGACAACGGCGTGCTGCCCGGTGGCTACATCCGCGACATCGTCGAGCGGGTGACCCCGAGCGTGCTGACCGCCCACCGGGCCGGCCTCACGTCCGCCGACGAGATCGAGACCGAGCACGTCCGCCACACGATCCGGCTGCTCGTCGAGCGCTCCAGCCTCATCGCCGACCGGATCGGCAGCGGCCGGCTGGCCGTCGTCGGGGCGGCGTACAACCTGGACGAGGGACGGGCCCGGATGGTCGACGCCGTCGGCGACCTCGGCGAGGGCTACCCCGGCGCTCCGGACGAGGGCGGCACCCCCCGCTCGTAGCGGGAACGCCGCCCGCGGGGCACGTCCTCCCGGCCGCGTCCACCGCCGATGACGAAGGGGCTCACGACCATGGTCGTGAGCCCCTTCGTCATGACGTCACGCCACGCGTGCCGTGGCGACGATGTTGCCGCGGGTGGCCTTGGAGTAGGGGCAGAACTGGTGCGCCTGCTCGACCAGGTCCGCGGCCACCTCGGGGTCGACACCGGGGATCTCGGCCACGATCTCGACCGCGAGACCGAAGCCGGTGTCGGTCTTGCCGAACGTCACGGTCGCGGTGACCAGCGACTCGCTGACGTCGACGCCGGCCTTGCGGCCCAGGGCGTTCAGCGCACCCGAGAAGCAGGCCGCGTAACCGGAGGCGAACAGCGTCTCGGGGTTGGCCTTGGGGTTGGCCGTGCTACCGGGAGGGCCCAGCGGCAGGTCGACCACACCGTCGGCGCTCTTCACGTGGCCTCCCCGTCCGCCCTTGGCGGTGGCGGCGGTGGTGTACGAGACCTCGGTGACTTCTTCGAACGGCATACCGGCTCCTTCGTGTGGGGACACAGCGAGGCGCCAGTATCCCCGCCGCTCCCGGCGGGGCAGGCGGCGGGGCGGGCATGCTCAGGTCAGCGAGCGGTTCCCGAGCGCGAGGTGCTCGCGGACGACCCCGGCCAGGCGCTCGGCCAGCTGCTGGGCCCGCCCGGCCTCGTCCGCCTCGACCATGACCCGCACGAGCGGCTCGGTGCCGGACTTGCGCAGCAGCACCCGTCCCGCCTCCCCGAGCTCCTGCTCCACCTCACGGACCGCCGACTGGACCGCGGGGTCGTCGTCGACGCGGCCCTTGTCGACACCCTTGACGTTGATCATGACCTGCGGCAGCCGGGTCATCACCGCGGCGAGGTCGTGCAGGCTGCGGCCGGTCCCTGCCAGACGGGACGCCAGCATCAGCCCGGTCATCGTGCCGTCGCCGGTCGTGCCGTGCTCGAGGAAGATGACGTGGCCGGACTGCTCGCCGCCGAGGGAGAGCTGCCCCGCCTTCATCTCCTCCAGCACGTAGCGGTCCCCGACCGCCGCCTGGCGCACGCCGACGCCCTCGCGCTCGAGCGCCTGCAGCATGCCCAGGTTGCTCATCACGGTGGCCACGAGGGTGTCCTTGGCCAGCACGCCGCGCTCGCGCATGGCCAGGGAGAGGACGGCCATGATCTGGTCACCGTCGACGTCCGCGCCGGTCGCGTCCACGGCCAGGCACCGGTCCGCGTCGCCGTCGAGGGCGATGCCGAGGTCCGCGCCGTGCTCGACCACCGCGCGCTGCAGGTTCTCCAGGTGCGTGGACCCGTAGCCGTCGTTGATGTTGAGGCCGTCGGGCTCGCAGCCGATCACCGAGACGCGGGCCCCGGCCTGCTCGAAGGCAGTCGGTGCGACGGTGCTCGCCGCGCCGTGGGCCGCGTCCACCACGACGTGCAGGCCGTCGAGACGGTGCGGCAGCACCGCGAGCAGGTGGGCCAGGTAGCGCTCGCGGCCGTCGGCCAGCGGCCGCACACGCCCGACGCCGGCGCCGGTCGGGCGCTCCCAGGGCTCACCCATCCGGGCCTCGATGGCGTCCTCGATGTCGTCGGCCAGCTTGTGGCCACCGCGGGCGAAGAACTTGATGCCGTTGTCCGGCATGGCGTTGTGCGACGCCGAGAGCATGACGCCGAGGTCGGCCGCGAGGTCGGCGGTGAGGAAGGCGATGGCGGGGGTGGGCAGCACCCCGGCGTCCAGGACGTCGACGCCGGCCGACGCCAGGCCGGCGATGACGGCGGCCGAGAGGAACTCGCCCGACGCGCGCGGGTCGCGGCCGACCACCGCGAACGGACGGTGACCGGCGAAGGCACCCTTCTCGGCGAGGACGTGCGCGGCCGCGACCGAGAGGTCGAGCGCCAGCTCGGCGGTGAGGAGGCCGTTGGCGAGGCCGCGGACGCCGTCGGTGCCAAAGAGTCGTGCCACGAGGTGTGCCTTTCGATCTGCGGGATGAGCCGGGGTGCGCTGCTGCGACCACACGCCGTACGGCGGGGCCCGGGACATCGGGGGAACGCTACTCCGGGGCCGCCCCGGAACGCGGCAGTGGCGGCCCCGGGCCCGCCCCGAGGGGCAGGACCGGGCCGCCACTGGCGGTCACTCGCTGGTCGTGGTGATCAGCGCTTGCTGTACTGAGGCGCCTTGCGGGCCTTCTTCAGACCAGCCTTCTTGCGCTCCGGGACGCGGGCGTCACGGGTCAGGAAGCCGGCCTTCTTCAGGGTCGGACGGTTCAGCTCCTCGTCGACTCCGTTCAGCGAGCGGGCGACGCCGAGGCGCACCGCGCCGGCCTGGCCGGAGGGGCCACCACCGTGGACGCGCACCAGCACGTCGTACGAGCCGTCGAGCTCGAGCACCTTGAAGGGCTCGTTGACGATCTGCTGGTGGACCTTGTTCGGGAAGTAGTCGTCGAGCGTGCGACCGTTGATGGTCCACTGGCCGCTGCCCGGGACGATGCGCACGCGGGCGATGGCCTGCTTGCGTCGCCCGGTGGCGGCACCGGGGCCGGAGGCGGCCGGCTTGCGGGCCTCGACCACGGGGGTCTCGGACTCGCTGGTGTACTCGGTCAGCTCGGGCTCGTCAGCGTTGCTGTCGAGCTCCGCGGGGGTGGTGGTGTCAGCCACGGTTCTCCTCGTTCGTTTTCTGCACAGTGATCGTCAACGCAGCCGGGACGGCCGCCTGCACTACTGCGCGACCTGTGAGATCTCGAAGGGCACCGGCTTCTGGGCCTGGTGCGGGTGCGTGTCGCCGCCGTACACCTTCAGCTTGGACAGCTGCTGGCGTGCGAGCGAGTTCTTGGGGAGCATGCCGCGGACGGCCTTCTCGACGGCCTTCTCGGGGCTCTTGGCCAGCAGCTCCTGGTAGGAGGTGGCGCGCAGACCGCCCGGGAAGCCCGAGTGGCGGTAGGCCTTCTTCTGGACCAGCTTGGCGCCGGTCAGGGCGACCTTGTCCGCGTTGATGATGACGACGAAGTCGCCGGTGTCAACGTGCGGGGCGAAGGTCGGCTTGTGCTTGCCGCGCAGCAGGATCGCGGTCTGGGACGGCGAGGCGTCCGAGGACGACGTCGGTCGCGTCGATGATGTGCCACGTGCGAGTTACCTCGCCGGGCTTGGGGGTGTACGTGCGCACGGATCAGCCTTCGTTCTCTCGTGATGTCTTTGCGACGGTGGTGGTGCGTCCTCCCGGCGGACCGGGATCGCGACCTGTCCGGCCGCCATTCGCACAACGACCCCTAACGATACCGGGGGCGCCAGCGACCTCAAAATCCCCCGCCGGGCACCCGATCTGAGCACGAAACAGGCCTTTTCCGGCCCGATCCCGGAGCCCGTCCCGCGTTTGTGCAAACAAAGTGTGCACGCATAGTGTGCATCCATGACCGCCGTCCCCGACCCGCCGCGGGTGCACCTCGACCGTGCCGCCCTGCGGATGCTGGCCCACCCGCTGCGATCCCGGCTGCTGGCCGAGCTGCGCCTGCACGGCGCCGCGACCGCCACGTCCCTGGCCGCCCGGCTGCAGACCAACAGCGGCGCCACGAGCTACCACCTGCGCAAGCTCGCCGAGGTCGGCGTGGTCGAGGACAACGGTGAGGGCACCGGGCGCGCACGGATCTGGACCGCCAGCACCAGCGGACGCCCCCGGGGGAGGACGCCGCGGAGGACGCCGGGCAGGACGGCGACGACGACGCCGCGGCCGCACTGGCCTGGCTGGCCCGCGACTACCTGCACCACTTCACCGACCGGGCCGACGCCTGGCTCGACGACCAGGAGCGGTGGCCCGCCCCGTGGCGTGAGCCCGCCGGCCTGTCCGACCACCTGGTGCAGGTGACCCCCGAGCAGCTGGCCGCGCTGCGCGCCGAGCTCGAGCAGGTGCTGCAGCGCTACCGCCGCGTCGGTGCCGGCAACCCGAGCGCCAAGCGGGTCTCGGTCTACCTCTGCCCCCTGCCGGTCGACCGCCCCCCACGCTGACGCACGCGGCCCGCCGCTTTCGCAGGACGGGCCGCGCGCGCGATCAGTGCTGGACGAAGACCGCCACCGTGCGCGCCGGCACGGTCAGCGTGCCGGCGCCCGCGTCCCACGCGGGAGGCCTTGACCACCGGGTCGGCGCCGCCGGCCTGCACCGGCGACAGGGCGAGCCGGGCGCCCGCCATCCCGGGCACCTGCTGCGTCACGGTCGCCGGCGAGGCGTTGAAGACGACCACCAGGCCCTTCAGCGGCCGGGTCGGCGTCGCGACCGACGGTGTCGTCGACCCGCATCACCACCACCCCCGGGTGGGCGTCCGCCGTCCCGCGAGACGGGGAAGCCGACCTTGGCCTCGATGTCCTGCGCCGAGCCCGAGCCGGAACAGCGGCGAGGAGTAGCGCAGCCGCAGCAGCTCCTGGGCCTGGTCCGAGGCGGCCTGCACGTCGGCCGGCTGCCGGCTTGAGCGCGGCGTTGGCCAGCAGCGGCTTCATGAACGGCCACTTGGCGCCGTTGTCGGCCTCGGGCGGCAGGCCGTGGCCGAAGCCGTTGTCGGCGCCGGTCCAGTCCAGCCGGTTGAACCAGTCACCGCTGTCGTAGCTGTTGCGGTCCAGGCTCTTGCTGCGCAGCAGGTCCGCCCCCGCGTGCCAGAACGACGGCGTCTGGGCCAGCGCGGTGGTGGCCAGCGACATGCGTGTTCATCCGGACCCGGTCGGCCATCGACGTCGACACCGGCAGCTTGTACGTCAGCGAGTCCCAGATGGTCTCGTTGTCGTGGGCGTCGACGTAGCTGATCGACCTCGTCCGGCTGGTCGGCGTAGCCGGCGGGCGCGCCGTTGTAGTCGACCTGGTCGCCCCGCACCGTCTTGCCGGCCGCTGTCCTTGAAGGTGAACGCCTTGAGGTTGCCGGCGAGCCCGAGCTGGACCAGGTCGGTGTCGTGGGCCAGCGAGGCCGCCGCGCCGTCGTTGACCGCGGCGCCGTTGGGGTCGGTCGGACTCGCCGCTGCCGAAGCCCTGCTTGCGCGGGTCGTCGTCGAACGGGCCGCCACCGCGCACGGCGTCGCGCAGCCGGTCGGAGAAGGTGCCGATCCCCGTGCCGCCGAGGTTGCCCTGGGTGGCCTGGGTGAACAGGGCGTTGTCCGCCACCTCGCCGAAGTTCCAGCCCTCGCCGTACAGGTAGATCGAGCGCGCCGTCCACACCGTCCCGGGCCGGCGTCAGCCGGTCCAGCGCGGCACGCACGGCCAGCATGTTGGCCTTGCTGTGGTGCCCCATGAGGTCGAACCGGAACCCGTCGACCTTGTAGCTGCGCGCCCACGACACGACCGAGTCGACCATGATCTTCTGGGCCATGGCGTGCTCGGTGGCGACGTTCTGGCAGCAGGTCGAGGTCTGCACCGCGCCGGCGGCGTCGAGCCGCTGGTAGTAGCCGGGCACGATCCGGTCGAGCACGGAGGTGTCGCGCCTGGCCGGAGGCCGGCGTGTGGTTGAACACCTGGTCCAGGACCACGCGCAGGCCGTCACGGTGCAGGCCGCCCACCATGGTGCGGAACTCGGCCACCCGCGAGCCGCCGTCCGCGGTCTTGACGCTCGAGGCGTAGGACCCCTCGGGCGCCATCCAGTGGTAGGGGTCGTAGCCCCAGTTGTAGGCGTCCTTGCCGGCCGCCGCGGTGACGCACTTCTGCTGCTGCTCGCTGTCCGGCGCGTACGACGGCGAGGTCGCAGGCCGGCCTGGCCTGCCTGGCCGGGTCCTCCTCGATCGAGGCGATGTCGAAGGTCGGCAGCAGGTGCACGGTGTTCAGGCCCGCCGCGGCGAGCGCCTTGAGGTGCTTGGTGCCGTCGCCGTCGTCGGCGAACGCGAGGTAGGAGCCGCGGTGCGCCGCCGGCACGCTGGTGTCGCCGACCGAGAAGTCGCGCACGTGCAGCTCGTAGATGCTGGAGTCGACGTCCTGCTTGAGCACCGGCGACGGGCTGCCGTTGCCACTGGCGCGGGCTGCGAGGCCCGGGTCGGACAGGTCGACGGCCACCGAACGGGTGGAGTTCAGGGTCAGCGCCACCGAGTACGGGTCGGTCACCAGGTTGGTCTCGACCTTGCCCGTGGTCGGGCGCGTAGACCCGCACCTCGTACAGGTAGCGGCGCGCCCCGCCACGACGGCGTGGCCGTGCACCGGTCCAGGCGCCGTCGGCGCCGCGGCGCATCGCCACGCGGGTGGCGTCGCTGACCGGCGCGGTCCCGCTGGCCCCGGCGGGCCAGACCAGCAGCGACGACGGCCTGCGCCGTGGGCGCCCACAGGGAGAACGACGGCGCGGCCGGAGTGCCACGTCGCGCCGTAGGTCCCGCGCGAGGCCGCGCCGGCGTAGAGGTCGTCGAGCACGCCCGGCACCTGCACGCCGGTGGCGTCGGTCAGCCGGCCCGAGGGTGTCGTACATCCCCACGGCCACCTGGCCGCGCAGGATCTCCGCCGGCCTGCGCGGGCGGTGCGTGCGCGACAGCCGCAGGGCCAGGTAGCCCTTGCAGCTCGGGGTGGGCGGCGACGACGGCGGCAGGCAGCCCTGCGGCGTCGTAGCGCAGCGCTGCGCGCGTCGAGCCGCCGGTCACGGCCTCGGCGTCCACGGCCAGACCGCCGGTCGGCCGACCAGTGCAGCCGCCAGCGCGGTCAGGTCCGGGTCGGTGCCCGCGGGCACCGACGTGGCCGGCCAGGCGACGAGGTCGCGGGACACCCAGATCGCCTTGGCCTTCGTCAGGTCCGGCGCGGAGCCGGCCCGCGAGGTCTTCACGGTGATCTGGTGGGTGGACAGGACGTAGGAGATGGTGACGACGGTCCCGTCCGAGGGCACCGACAGCGCTGACGTTGTTGCCGTTGTCGCCGTAGCTCTCGTCCCACGACAGCCCGTGCGCGACCTTGAACTCGTAGCTGCCGGCCGGGATCTGGTCGCTGGACCAGGTGTAGGTGCCGTCGCCGTCGGGGTCCTGCAGCCACGGCCGCATGCAGGCCGGGCTCCAGTCGGCGGCGCAGCCGAGCTCGCTCTGGTACGAGCCCGGTGCCGTGATGATCGGGCCCTGGGCGTCGCTCGTGACGTAGTGGGTGGCGTGGTCGTAGTAGAACGTCACGTTGCCGCCGGGCGCGGTGTAGGTGATGTTGCCGCCGCCCTTGGCTCCCCCGGCGCCGTAGTTCTCGTCCCAGCTCTTGTCGATCGCCGCCTTGTAGTCGTTCGACGCCGGCCGGGATCGTCGTGTAGGTGCCCTTCCAGATCTGGTCCTGGGCGTCCAGCGTCAGCTGCGCCTGGTCGCAGTCCGGCTGCCAGTCGCCGGGCAGCCCATCTCGGAGTTGTGCGTGCCCGGGCACGCTGACGTTGTCCGGCTGGGTGACCGGGCCGACCGGACCGGCTCCGCCACCGCCGCCGGTGCGGGTCACCGACGATGCCGTACGACGAGGTCGCCGGAGACGTTGCCGCTGCTGTCCTTGGCGACGGCGCGGTACTCCAGCAGGGTGCCCTTGGCGATCGCGGTGACGTCCTGGAACACGCGGTACGGCGCGTTGTCGTCGGTGCCGAGCGCTGCCACGCCTGTCGTGCCGACCGGGCGGTAGGCGAAGGTGACCTGGGCGAAGGCGTTCTCGGGGATCGCGGCGCCGATCTCGGCGCGCCCGCCGACGACACCGCCGGGCTGCGGGCGAGGTGAGGTAGACCGCCGGTGCGAGCTTGCGCCTGGCGCATCCCGGAGCGGGCCTTCCACACCGACGACCGACAGCGGTGGCGACGGTGACGTCGACCCGGCTGTCCCGGCCGGAGCGCAGCGTGCGTCGCCGACGCCGTAGCAGCGGGCTGAAGCCCATCCTCGGCGCTGTAGGTGGCGAAGCTCGCGGTCTTGGCGGTGGTCGCGTTGTTGGCCACGACCAGGTACTCGGTCCCGGTCCGCGCGTCGACCCGGCTGACCGCGAAGATGCCGGCGCCGTCGGAGGCGTAGCGGTGGATCTGCGCGCCGTCCGCGAGCGCCGGGTTGGCCGCGCGCAGCGCCGACGAGCTGCGAGATCTGCTGGTACAGCGGCGACCGTGGTGTCGTAGCGGTCCTTGCTGCCCGAGGTGCCGGTCATGACCGGCTCGTCGGCGTACTGCGGCGACCTTGGTGGCGAACAGGTCCTGGCGGGCGTCCTTGTCACCGCCGCTGCCGATGAAGCCCTGCTCGTCGCCGTAGTAGACGACCGGCTGGCCGCGGGTCAGGAACATCAGCGAGTTGGCCAGCTTGGCCCGGTGGAGCAGGTCGGCTGGCCGGTCGCGCCGCCGTTCTTGAGCATCATGCCGATCCGGCCCATGTCGTGGTTGCCGAGGAAGGTCGGCAGCTCGTAGGCGTTGGAGTCGGTGTCGGTGTAGTAGTCGTCGCCGGCGTAGAAGTCGCGCAGGTTGGTCGTCGCCTTGCCCTGCGCGAAGCCGAGCGCGCTGCCCTGGAAGCCGAAGTCGAGCGTGGCGGGCAGCTTGCCGGTCGTCGTGTACCGGCTCATGAACGGCCGGGTTGCCGTCGTAGACCTCGCCGAACATGAAGAAGTCCTTCTTGCCGTCGGCCTTGGCCCGGGCCAGCACGGCCGGCGAGAACTTCTGCCAGAACTCCATGTTGACGTGCTTGACGGTGTCGATGCGGAAGCCGTCGATGCCGAAGTCGACCCACTTCTTGTAGATGTCGGTCATGCCGTTGACGACGGCGGGCTGCTCGGTCCACAGGTCGTCCAGGCCGGAGAAGTCGCCGTACTCGGTGGACTCGCCGGCGTAGGTGGAGTCCCCGCGGTTGTGGTACATCGTCGGGTCGTTGAGCCAGGCCGGCACCTTGACCGTCTTGTCGGCCTCGCGTGCGGAAGATCGGCGTGTACGGGAACGACGTCGCGGCGTCCAGCGCCGGGAAGGTGTCTCCCCCGGCGAGGTCCGTGTCGTCGAAGGCCTTTCCGGCGGCGTCGCGGTAGGGCTTGGTCGCCTTGTCGACGTAGGCGTGCTGGCCGCCCTGGTAGTCGATGACGTCGGCGGTGTGGTTGGTGATGATGTCGAAGAAGACCTTCATCCCCTTGCGGTGCGCCGCGTCGACGAGCTTCTTCAGGTCGTCGTTGGTGCCGAGGTGCGGGTCGACCTGGGTGAAGTCGGTGATCCAGTAGCCGTGGTAGCCGGCGCTGGCGTCCGCGCCGGTGCCCTGCACGGGCCGGTTCTTGAAGGACGGCGTCAGCCAGATCGCCGTGGTGCCAAGGCCCTTGATGTAGTCCAGCTTGTTCGTCAGGCCCGGTCAGGTCGCCGCCGTGGTAGAAGCCCTTGTCGGTCGGGTCGTAGCCGGTCTGCTCGCGGCCGCCGGTCAGGCCGCCGGTGTCGTTGGCCGTGTTGCCGTTGGCGAACCGGTCGGCCATGACGAAGTAGAACCGCTCACGGGTCAGCGGCTCCCGCAGGCTGCTGCCTGCGAGCGCCTTGTCCGCCGACGTCGCCGGCCCCGGCAGGTCCGTCGGGGCGATGCCGATCTTGTGGGTGGTGTCGTCGTAGCGACAGCCGCAGCCGGGCCGGCCCCGGCCAGGGTCAGCGGGATGTTGGCGCCGCCCTTGGTGCCGCCCGCGCCGTAGCTCTCGTCCCAGCTGTGGTCGATCGCGACCTTGAGCTCGTAGCTGCCGGCCGGCACGGCGAGCTCGCGCGCTGTACGTCGTGCTGTCGCCCTCCCGGGTCAGGTCGGTGGCCGTGCACGTCTCCTGCCAGTCGGCGGCGCAGCCGAGCTCGGACTGCAGCGAGCCGACCAGCGTCACGGTCCGCGCGGCCGCGGCTGCTGCGGCGAGGAGCGGTGACGATCGGCGACGAGCGTGCCGGCGGCAGCGACGAGCGGGGCCAGGAGCCCCGGGAGGACGAGACGGGATCGGGCCACGGGCGCTCCAGCGGGTCGGAGCAGCCGGTCGGGCCGGGGCCACTCTCCATTGGGTGGGGCGGTCGCAGAGGTGGCCGCGACGTCGCGGACGAAGTCCGGGACGGCGACGGGCAGGACCCCCTGCGAGCTGCTCGCTGAAGGCTAGGGGGCCCTGCGCCGGTGCGCCAGAGCTCGAGCCGCAAGTTTCTGCAAGATTTTGCAGAATCCAGACCTGCGCGCGGCAAGAACCTCCGTCAGCGCGCGCGGCGGACCCGCCCCTCGTCCCAGACCGGCTCGTCGGACTCGTAGACCATCCCGTCCTGCCCGAAGACGAGGAACCGGTCGAAGCCGCGCGAGAACCACCGGTCGTGGGTCACCGCCAGGACGGTGCCCTCGAAGGCGTCCAGCCCCTCCTCCAGCGCCTCGGCCGAGTGCAGGTCGAGGTTGTCGGTCGGCTCGTCGAGCAGCAGCAGCGTCGCCCCGCTCAGCTCCAGCAGCAGGATCTGGAAGCGCGCCTGCTGCCCACCGGACAGCGACGCGAACGTCTGCTCCGAGGCCCGCGCCAGCTCGTAGCGGTCCAGCGCCCGCGCCGCCTCCTCGCGTGGCTTGCCGGCCCGGTGCTCGTCGCCGCGGTGCAGGATCTCCAGCAGCGTGCGGCCCATCAGCGCCGGGTGCTCGTGGGTCTGGGCGAACCAGCCCGGCCGCACCCGGGAGCCCAGGCGGGCGACGCCGCGGTGGTCCACCGGCGCCGGGACGACGTCGCCCACCGGCCGGTGCTCGACGTCGGGGTCGCTGCCGCCGCGGGCCATCAGCCGCAGGAAGTGGCTCTTGCCCGAGCCGTTGCTGCCGAGGATCGCCACCCGCTCGCCGAACCAGACCTCGAGGTCGAACGGCTGCATCAGCCCGGTCAGCTCGAGGCCCTCGCAGATGACGGCCCGCTTGGCGGTCCGGCCGCCGGCGCAGCCGCATCCGCACGCTCTGCTCGAACGGCAGCACCTCCGGCGGGCCGGCCTCCTCGAACCGTCGCAGCCGGGTCTCGGCCGCCTGCAGCTTGGGGGCCATGTCGGAGTTGTACGACGCCTTCTGCCGGTACATCACGACGAGCGCCTTGAGCTTGGCGTGCTCCTCGTCCCACCGGCGGCGCAGCTCCTCCAGGCGGCGAGTTCCGGTCGGCCCGGGCCTGGGCGTAGGTCGAGAAGCGCCCCGGGTGCACCCAGAGCGTCGACCCGGCGGCCGTCGGCTCCAGCGTCGCGATCCGGGTGGCGACCCGGTCCAGCAGCTCGCGGTCGTGGCTGACGAACAGCACCGTCTTGGGCGAGGCGATCAGCGCCTCCTCGAGCCAGCGCTTGGTCGGCACGTCGAGGTAGTTGTCCGGCTCGTCCAGCAGCAGCACGTCCTCGGGGCCGCGCAGCAGCGCCTCCAGGACCAGCCGCTTCTGCTCGCCGCCGGACAGCGTGCGGACGTCGCGCCACTGGGCCTGCTCGAACGGCGATGCCGAGCGCGGCCACCGTGCAGACGTCCCACAGCGTCTCGTGCTCGTAGCCGCCGGCGTCGCCCCAGTCGGCCAGGGCCTGCGCGTAGGCCATCTGGGCCGGCTCGTCGTCGCGCTCCATCATCGCCAGCTCGGCCGTCTCGACCGCGGCCGCGGCCCGCCGGATCGGCTCGGGCGCGACGCTGACGAGCAGGTCGCGGACCGAGGTGTCGTCCCGCACCTTGCCGATGAACTGGCGCATGACGCCGAGGCCGCCGCTGCGCGTGATGGCACCGTCGGTGCTCGCGAGGTCGCCGCTGACGATCCGCAGCAGCGAGGTCTTGCCGGTCCCGTTCGGCCCGATCAGGGCGACCTTGGCGCCCTCCCCCACCCGCAGGCTCACCTCGCAGAGGAGCGGACGGCCGTCCGGGAGGCTGTAGCTGACTGCGTTGACATCGACGTGACCCACGAGGCACCACTCTGACGCATCGGGGTCGTGGACGTCACGCGGATATGGGCTCGGTCAGGGTTCGGGCAGGACTCGACCAAGCCGGCCCGCGGACGCCGTGGTCGCGGGAGGCTTCGGACCACCACCCCACGAGGAGAGGATCGGCAGTGCACCGGTCAGGATCCGCCCGGCACGGACGACTCGCGCGGGGGCTCGTCGCCGGCCTCGCCGCCGCCCTGGTCGGCCTGTCCGCCGCCCCCGCCGCCGGCGCCTCCGGCGTCGCGGCTCCCCCGCGGGCGATGTGGGTGTGGTCGTTCACCGACGCCGCGGCCACGGTCGACTTCGCGACCACCCACGGCGTCAGCCAGCTGTTCGTCGCCGTCCCGCCGGACGTCACGACGTCCACCGCGCTGCCGCGGCTGAAGCAGCTGGCCACCGGCGCCCGTGCGGCCGGCGTCCGGCTCGATGCCCTCGGCGGCGACCCGGGCTGGGTCGACCAGCCGCAGTGGGCGGTGGACCACTGGCTCAGGCCGGCCGTCGCCACCGGGCTGTTCACCGGCCTCCACGTCGACATCGAGCCGTACACCACCACCGCCTGGAGCACCGACCAGGCAGGAGTCGTCAGCCGCTACCTGGCCACCCTCACCCGGCTCCGCAACGCCGCCGGCAGCCGGCCGCTCGAGGCCGACATCCCGTTCTGGTTCCACCAGGTCCCCGCCGGGTCGGGGTCCACCCTGGACCGCGAGATCATGAAGCGGACCAGTGCGGTCACCCTGATGGCCTACCGCAACACCGCGACCGGGCCCGACGGCACCCTGGACGTCGCCGCGGCCGAGCTGGCCGCCGCCGCCTCGCTCGGCCGGCCGGTGCGGATCGGGCAGGAGACGAACGACCTGGGCACGGACCCCACGGCGAGCAAGCAGACGTTCGCCGGCATGACCGTCAGCCAGATGCAGCAACAGCTCACCGCGGTCGACGAGGGCGCAGCCATCTGGCCCACCTACGCCGGGATCGCGATCCACGACGCGGCCGGCTTCCGCGCGATGGCCCCCTGAACAGCCCTCCCTGCTTCGCTGAGGGCGTACGCCGCCGCGACGATCGCGTCACACTTGGCCGACTGCGCCCGCGGCGGTCCCGGCTGAGGGACACTGGACGGCAGTGGGCCGCCACGGATGGTCGGCCCGGCACGAACCCCATGGAAGGACCTCGCCGTGCTGTCCCGTCTCCACCGGGTGCGCCTGAGCCCGCTCGCCCGCACCGCCCTCGTCCTCACCGCCGCCGGCGCCGTGCTCGCCCTGACCCCGGCGCCACCGGCGACGAGTCTCCCGCTCCCCGCGGCCGCGCACGACGCCCTCGCCCAGGTCGCGGCCCCCGTCACGGCAGCCGCGGTCCAGGGAAGCATCCGGCCCCATCGCGGGTAGGCCGACGAGGGAAGCCGGTCAGGCGGGCCCGCCCAGGGCCGGCCGTCGCGCTCGCGTCTCGCGCGCCCGCAGGGCCAGCTCGTCCGTCGCCCGGGTAGGCGACCTCCTCCAGGGAGAGGCCGTGAGGGGGCATCACCACGACGGCGGCGTCCCTGCGCGCCGCCGTCAGGACCTCCAGCGGCCAGGAGACCGGACGGCGCCCCTCGCCGACGGGCACCACGACACCCACGAGCGAGCGCACCATCGAGTGGCAGAAGGCGTCGGCGACCACCGTCCCGACCACGGTCCCGTCCGCCTCGCGGGTCCAGCCCAGCTCCAGCAGCGTGCGCACCGTGGTGGCGCCCTCACGCCGCTTGCAGAACGCGGCGAAGTCCTGCAGCCCCAGCAGCGCCTGGCTGGCCTCGTGCATGGCAGCGACGTCCAGCGGACGGCGGTGCACGACGGTGTCGTGCCGGCGCAGCGGGTCGAGTGTCTCGAGCCGGTCGCACAGGCGGTAGCGGTAGCGGCGCCACATGGCCGAGAAGCGGGCGTCGAACCCCGGCGCGGCCGGCGCCACCCGGTGCACCACGAGGTCGGCGGGCAGGACCCCGCGCAGCCGGTTGAGCGCGCCCTCCTGGGCTGGCCGCCCGGACCGGCCGGCCAGCAGCCGCCCACGCCAGGGGGTCCACGTCGGCGTGCGCGACCGCTCCCCTCGCATGCACGCCGGCGTCGGTGCGACCGGCCACGGTCAGCCGGACCGGGCTCTGCGCGCGCAGGATCCGGGTGAGCCCCTGCGACAGCTCGGCCTCGACGGTGCGGCGTCCCGGCTGGGCGGCCCACCCCGAGAAGTCCGTGCCGTCGTACGCGAAGTCCAGCCGGACGCGAAGGAGCCCGTCACCCCCTGCAGGGGTGACGGGCTCCATCGTGCTCATGGCTGCAGGCTAGCGAACGCCGGCCTCACCACTTCGCTCAGGCGTCGGCCTTGGCGCCGGTCTCGTCCTCACCGGACGTCGCCGCGGCGTCGTCGGCCACGGTCTCGTCGGCCACGGCGGACTCGGTGTCGGCGTTGACGAGGCTGGCGGCCTCGGCGTTCGTCGTCGACCGTGGTCTCGGCGGCGGGCGCCTCGGTCGCGACAGCGGCGTCCTTGGCGGAACGACGCGTGGCGGCCTCGGCCTCGGCGACCGTGGCCTTCTTCGGCGACAGCGGCTCGCGGACCAGCTCGATCACGGCCATGGGGGCGTTGTCGCCCTTGCGGTTGCCGATCTTGGTGATGCGCGTGTAGCCACCCGGACGCTCGGCCATGTCGGGCGCGATCTCGGTGAAGAGACGGTGCACGACACCCTTGTCGCGCACGACCGTCAGGACGCGGCGACGGGCGTGCAGGTCACCGCGCTTGGCGAAGGTGACCATGCGCTCGGCGAGCGGGCGCAGGCGCTTGGCCTTGGCCTCGGTGGTGGTGATCTGGTCGTTCTCGAACAGCGACGTGGCCAGGTTGGCCAGGATCAGCCGCTCGTGCGCCGGGCCGCCGCCGAGACGAGGACCCTTGGTGGGCGTAGGCATGGTGTGGTTCTCCTTGGGTTACTGACCCGGACCGCTGCCAGCAGGGTCGAGTCGGACAGGGGTGGGTCAGTACTGCTCGTCCTCGGCGAAGGACGCGTCCTCGTCGAAGTCGTCGCCGTAGTTGTCCACGATGGCGCTCGGGTCGAAGCCGGGAGGGCTGTCCTTGAGCTGCAGGCCCATGCCCACGAGCTTGGCCTTGACCTCGTCGATCGACTTGGCGCCGAAGTTGCGGATGTCCAGCAGGTCGGCCTCGCTGCGCCCGACGAGCTCACCCACGGTGTGGATGCCCTCGCGCTTGAGGCAGTTGTAGGACCGGACGGTCAGGTCGAGGTCCTCGATCGGCAGGGCCAGGTCGGCCGCCAGCGCGGCGTCGGTCGGGCTCGGGCCCATGTCGATGCCCTCGGCCTCGACGTTGAGCTCGCGGGCCAGGCCGAACAGCTCGACCAGGGTCTTGCCGGCCGACGCCATCGCGTCACGCGGGGCCATCGAGTTCTTGGTCTCGACGTCGACGATGAGCTTGTCGAAGTCGGTGCGCTGCTCGACACGGGTGGCCTCGACCTTGTAGGTCACGGACAGCACCGGGCTGTAGATCGAGTCGACCGGGATGCGGCCGATCTCGGCGTCGCCGGACTTGTTCTGGTTGGCGGAGACGTAGCCGCGGCCGCGCTCGACGGTCAGCTCCATCTCGACCTTGCCCTTGCCGTTCAGCGTGGCGATGTGCAGGTCGGCGTTGTGGACCTCCACACCGGCCGGCGGGGCGATGTCGGCGGCGGTGACCGCGCCGGGGCCCTGCTTGCGCAGGTACATCACGACCGGCTCGTCGTGCTCGCTGGAGACGACCAGGCCCTTGACGTTGAGGATGATCTCGGTGAGGTCCTCCTTGACGCCGGGGATCGTGGAGAACTCGTGCAGCACACCGTCGACGCGGATGCTGGTCACGGCGGCACCGGGGATGCTCGAGAGCAGGGTCCGGCGCAGGGAGTTGCCGAGCGTGTAGCCGAAGCCGGGCTCGAGCGGCTCGATGACGAACCGCGAGCGCGCGTCGGAGACGACGTCCTCGCTCAGGGTGGGGCGCTGTGCAATCAGCACGTTTTCGTTCCTTTCCACGGGCGACCGCTATTTGACGCCTCGTGATGCTGCGGGCCTGGATGTACCCGCCGACCGGCCGTGCCTCTGTCCGCAGGACGGTCCTCGTGCACCCGGTCGCCCGGCCGTGCGAGGCACGGCCGGGCAGCCAGGGGTACAGACGAGCGGTGCTAGTTCTTCGAGTAGAGCTCGACGATCAGCTGCTCGGTGAGGATGGTGTCGATCTGCGCGCGCACCGGCAGCTGGTGCACGAGCACCTGCAGCGAGCCGGGGACGACCTGCAGCCAGGCCGGGACCGGGCGCTCACCGAACGTCTGGCGAGCCAGCTCGATCGGGAAGGCCTGGGCCGACTTGGGACGCACCTCGATGATGTCGTACTGCGAGACGCGGTAGGACGGCACGTCGACGCGGTGGCCGTTGACCAGGAAGTGACCGTGGGTCACGAGCTGGCGGGAGGCGCGGCGGGTGCGGGCCAGGCCGGCACGGTAGATCACGTTGTCCAGGCGGGACTCGAGGATCTGCAGCAGGGTCTCACCGGTCTTGCCGGGGCGGCTGGCCGCCTCGGCGTAGTAACGGCGGAACTGCTTCTCCATGACGCCGTAGGTGAAGCGGGCCTTCTGCTTCTCCTGGAGCTGGTGCAGGTACTCCTTCTCCTGCACGCGGCCACGGCCGTGCTGGCCGGGCGGGAACGGGCGACGCTCGAAGTTCTTGTCGCCGCCGACGAGGTCGACCTTCAGACGACGCGACTTCTTGGTGATGGGTCCGGTGTAACGAGCCATGTTCTCTCTCTCCCCCGTATCAGACGCGGCGGCGCTTGGGCGGGCGCACGCCGTTGTGCGGCGTGGGCGTGACATCGCTGATGGCGCCGACCTCGAGGCCTGCGGCGGTCAGCGAGCGGATGGCGGTCTCACGACCGGAACCCGGGCCCTTGACGAAGACGTCGACCTTGCGCATGCCGTGCTCCATGGCACGACGCGCGGCGGCCTCGGCAGCCATCTGCGCGGCGAACGGGGTGGACTTGCGCGAGCCCTTGAAGCCGACCTGGCCGGACGAGGCCCAGGAAATCACGGCACCTGCGGGGTCGGTGATCGAGACGATCGTGTTGTTGAACGTGCTCTTGATGTGAGCGTGCCCGTGGGCAACGTTCTTCTTCTCCTTGCGGCGCACCTTCTTGGCGCCCGCAGCCGTACGGCTCTTGGGAGGCATGAGGCTGATCTCCTACATCTACTGGCAATGAAAGCGGGAAGTGGTCCGGCTCGTTCGAAAACGGATCACGATGGTGTCCGGCGCTGCCCGGAGGCAGGTGCTGGACGAGCGGGACCTACCTGCCGGCCTTCTTCTTGCCGGCCACGGTGCGCTTGGGGCCCTTGCGGGTGCGCGCGTTGGTCTTGGTGCGCTGACCGCGCACCGGCAGACCGCGGCGGTGCCGCAGACCCTCGTAGCTGCCGATCTCGACCTTGCGGCGGATGTCGGCGGCCACCTCACGGCGAAGGTCACCCTCGACCTTGACGTTGCCGTCGATGTAGTCACGGAGCTTGACCAGCTCCTCGTCACCGAGGTCGCGAACGCGGGTGTCGGGGTTGACACCGGTGGCCTCGAGTGCCTGCTTCGCGCGGGTGCGACCCACGCCGAAAATGTAGGTAAGTGCGATCTCGACGCGCTTCTCGCGCGGGAGGTCGACACCAACAAGACGTGCCATCTTGTGTGGTTCTCCTGATCGTTGCGGAGGTCTGCAGCAACACCGTTCCGGTACGTGCTCCGGTCCCCAGCCTCCGTGCCGGGGGTGACGTCCTGGTCGTGGCGTCCGGCCGTGCCGGTCGCCCCTGCCAGGGGCCGAGTGCTGCTGTCGTGCTTTCTGTCGCGTGTCCAAGAGGACCGCGAGTCGTGCTGGCTGGTGGTGTGCTCAGCCCTGGCGCTGCTTGTGGCGCAGGTTCTCGCAGATCACCATGACCCGGCCGTGACGGCGGATCACCTTGCACTTGTCGCAGATCTTCTTGACGCTCGGCTGAACCTTCATCTGCCTGCTGTCTTCATCGGGCCCACCGCGGTGTGGATGCGCTCGCGCGCCACCGGATCGGCTGGTCGGTTGGATCGGGAGGGTGAGATGCGCCCGGGGACGCCACTCGCTCGCTCAGCGGTAACGGAAGACGATGCGTCCGCGGGTCAGGTCATAAGGAGTGAGCTCCACCACCACGCGGTCCTCAGGGAGGATCCGGATGTAGTGCTGACGCATCTTGCCCGAAATATGGGCGAGGACCTTGTGACCGTTGACCAGCTCAACGCGGAACGTAGCGTTCGGCAGAGCCTCGACGATCGTGCCCTCCATCTCGATGACACCGTCCTTCTTCGGCATATCCTCCGCATTCCGTGAGTGGTCACCCCCGAGTGGGGCGACGAGTGTGGTTCACCTGGTGCTGCCGGCCCGCAGCCCCTCCCGGGACCTCCGCATCCCCCAGCTGAGGGGGGTTGGACGGTCCTGGTGTGGACGCTCGTGAGCCGACGCACCAGCCTACGACATGACCCCACGCAGGAGGAAATCCGTGAGTGGCCGGCACCGGCCGACCCGAGGCCTCGCCGGTCCCCCGGGCGGGCCACACCCTGCCGGACGGACACCGCCCGGGCGAGGCTCAGGACAGGGGTGCGTACGGCGCGCCGAGCGCCTCGAGGCGCTGCTGGCCACCGTCGAGGGCGGTGAGGACCCACAGCCCGGCCTCGGTGACGGCCACGGAGTTCTCCCAGTGCGCGGCGCGGCCACCGTCCTGCGTCACGACGGTCCAGTCGTCGGCCAGGACCCGGGTCTCGGCGCTGCCGAGGGTGACCATCGGCTCGATCGCCACGGTCAGCCCGGACCGGACCGTGGGCCCACGGTCACGCACCCGGTAGTTCGGGACCTGGGGGTCCTGGTGCATCTCGGTCCCGATGCCGTGCCCGACGTAGTCCTCGACGATGCCGTAGTCGGTGTCACGGGCCTGGCCCGCGGCGACGATGGCGTCCTCGACGGCGGCACCCACGTCGAACAGCGGCGAGCCGACCCGGAGCGCCGCGATCCCGGCCCACATGGACTCCTCGGTCGCGTCGATCAGCGCCAGGTCGTCCTCGGACCCCGCCTGCCGACCGCCGACGACGAAGGAGACGGCGGCGTCGCCGTGCCACCCGTCGACGATCGCCCCGCAGTCGATGGAGACCAGGTCGCCCTCGACCAGCCGGCGCGACCCCGGGATGCCGTGCACGACCTCGTCGTTGACGCTGACGCAGAGCGACCCGGTGAAGCCGTGGTAGCCCAGGAAGGACGGCGTCGCCCCCTGACCGCGGATGTGCTCCTCGGCGATGGCGTCCAGCTCACCGGTCGTCATGCCGGCGACGGTGCGCTCGCGCATGAGGGCGAGGGTCTCCCCCACGACCAGCCCGGCCCGGCGCATCAGCCGGATCTGGTCGGGGGTCTTGGTGTCGAGGCGGTGGCGGCCGAACATCACGCTCAGTCGTCCAGACCCTCGAGCGCGGCCTCGAGGCGCCCCGCGACCTCGTCGACGTCGCCCATGCCGTCGACCTGGCGCAGGACGCCGTGGTCGCGGTAGATCTCGGCCAGCGGGGCCGTCTCGCGGACGTAGACCTCCTGGCGGTGCCGGATGACGTCCTCGGTGTCGTCGACGCGCCCCTCGGTCTCGGCGCGCTTGAGCAGTCGCTGGACGACCTCGTCCACGTCGGCGGTCAGCTCGAGGACGGCGTCGATCCGGTGCCCCTCGCGCTGCGAGCACGGAGTCGAGCTCTGCCACCTGGGCCTTGGTGCGGGGGTAGCCGTCGAGCAGGAAGCCGCGGGCGGCGTCCGGCTCCTGCAGCCGGTCACGCACGATGGCGTTGGTGATCTCGTCCGGGACGTAGGTGCCGGCGGCCAGCAGCGCCTGCACCTGCTTGCCGAGCTCGGTGCCGTTCTTGATGTTGCTGCGGAAGATGTCGCCGGTGGAGATGGCGGGGATCCCGTGCCGCTGGGCGAGGCGTGCGGCCTGCGTGCCCTTTCCGGCGCCGGGCGGACCCAGGATGATCAGACGCATCAGCGGAGGAACCCTTCGTAGTGGCGCTGCTGCAGCTGGGACTCGATCTGCTTCACGGTCTCCAGCCCGACACCGACGATGATGAGGATGGACGTGCCACCGAACGGGAAGTTCTGGTCGGCGTGGATCGCGACCAGCGCGATCAGCGGGATGAGCGACAGCAGCGCGAGGTACAGCGCGCCGGGAACGGTGATCCGGGTCAGGACGTAGTCGAGGTACTCGGCCGTCGGCCGGCCGGCACGGATGCCGGGGATGAAGCCGCCGTACTTCTTCATGTTGTCCGCGACCTCGGTCGGGTTGAACGTGATCGACACGTAGAAGAACGTGAAGAAGAGGATCAGCCCGACGTAGATCAGCATGTAGAAGGGGTGGTCGCCGCGCACCAGGTGCCCGTCGATCCAGTCGACCCACGCGGCGGGGCGGCCGCCGTTCGCGGGCCGGTTGAACTGGGCGAGCATGCTCGGCAGCGACAGCAGCGACGAGGCGAAGATGACCGGGATGACGCCGGCCATGTTGACCTTCAGCGGGATGTAGGTCGTCGTGCCGCCGTACATCTTGCGGCCGATCATCCGCTTGGCGTACTGCACCGGCACCCGCCGCTGGGACTGCTCGACGAAGACGACCAGCCCGATGATCACGCACCCCATGAGGATCACCAGGATGAAGGTGTCCCAGCGACCGCTCTGGGTGTGGATGGACCACAGCGAGCCCGGGAACCGGGCGGCGATCGAGGTGAAGATCAGCAGGGACATCCCGTTGCCGATGCCCCGGTCGGTGATCAGCTCACCCATCCACATGATCACGCCGGTGCCGGCGGTCATGGTGAGGATCATGATGAGGATCGTCGGCAGGCTCTGGTCGGGCATGATGCTCGTGCAGGCGGTGTTGCCGAACAGCGCCGAGGGGTTGCGTGCCAGGGTCACGAACGTCGCCGACTGCAGCACGGCGAGGCCGATGGTGAGGTAGCGCGTGTACTGCGTCAGCTTGGACGTGCCGGACTGACCCTCCTTCTTGAGGGTCTCGAACCGGGGAATCACCACCGTCAGCAGCTGCACGATGATGCTCGCGGTGATGTAGGGCATGATCCCCAGCGCGAACACCGACAGCTGCAGCAGCGCCCCGCCGCTGAAGAGGTTCGCCAGACCCAGCACACCCCCGGTCGGCTGGCCGGCCTTGGGCTGGCACGCCTGGACGGCGGAGTAGCTGATGCCCGGGGTGGGCACGAGGGACCCGAGGCGGAAGATCGCCATCATCGCAAGCGTGAACAACAGCTTCTTGCGAAGGTCCGGCGTCTTGAACGCGCGTCCGAAAGCGGTGAGCACGGGGTCCTCCTGGCGGCCGCGAAAACGACCTGGTGCTGGCAACGATCAATTCGGGGGACGATAACACCCCGGGGCCGGGAGTCCCGGCGCCCGGGGCGCTGTCGCGGTGTGGCTCTGAGGTCAGAGAACGGTGGCGGAGCCGCCGGCTGCCTCGATCTTGTCCTTGGCCGAGGCCGAGAACTTGTGCGCGGTCACGGCCACCGTGACGGTGATCTCGCCGGTGCCGAGCACCTTGACCAGCTCGCCGTCACGGACGGCACCCTTGGCCACGAGGGCCTCGACGGTGACGTCGCCACCCTCGGGGAACAGCGCCGAGATGCGGTCCAGGTTCACGACCTGGTACTCGGTGCGGAACGGGTTCTTGAAGCCGCGAAGCTTCGGCATCCGCATGTGCATCGGCATCTGACCGCCCTCAAAGCGCTCGGACACCTGGTAACGGGCACCCGTGCCCTTGGTGCCACGACCGGCGGTCTTGCCCTTGCTTCCCTCGCCACGACCCACGCGGGTCTTGGCGGTCTTGGCACCCGGCGCGGGCCGAAGGTGGTGCACCTTCAGCGCGGCGGTGTCCTTCTTCGTGGACTCAGCCATGATCAGTCAACCTCCTCGACGGCGACCAGGTGGTCGACCGTCCGGACCATCCCGCGGATCTCGGGACGGTCCTCCTTGACGACGACGTCGCCGATGCGCTTCAGACCGAGGGAGCGCAGGGTGTCGCGCTGGTTCTGCTTCCCACCGATCTCTGAACGGGTCTGGGTCACCTTGAGCCGGGCCATCACGCGCCCATCCCCGCGGCACGGGCGCGCAGCAGCGCGGCCGGGGCAACGTCCTCGAGGCTGAGGCCACGACGGGCCGCGACCTCTTCGGGGCGCTCGAGGCCACGCAGGGCCTCGACCGTCGCGTGGACGATGTTGATCGCGTTCGACGAGCCGAGCGACTTGCTCAGGACGTCGTGGATGCCGGCGCACTCGAGCACGGCGCGCACCGGACCACCGGCGATGACACCGGTACCGGGAGCGGCCGGGCGCAGCATGACCACACCGGCAGCCGCCTCACCCTGGACCGGGTGCGGGATGGTGCCCTGGATGCGCGGGACCTTGAAGAACTCCTTCTTGGCCTCCTCGACACCCTTGGCGATGGCCGCGGGAACTTCCTTGGCCTTGCCGTAGCCGACGCCCACGGTGCCGTCGCCGTCGCCGACCACGACGAGCGCGGTGAAGCTGAAGCGACGACCACCCTTGACGACCTTGGAGACGCGGTTGATGGTCACGACGCGCTCGACGAAAGCGTTCTTCTCGGGCGCGCTGTCGCGACGGCCGTCGCGGTCACGCCGCTGGCCGCCACGCTCGCCGCCTCCCGCGGAGCCAGCGGCAGTGTTGGTACCGCCTCGGCGCTGGGGTCCTGGCATCAGACGTTCCTCTTCTCTGAAATCTTGGTCGCGGTGCTGGCCATCACAGAGCCAACCCGCCCTCGCGGGCACCGTCGGCGATGGCCGCGATCCGGCCGTGGTAGCGGTTGCCACCGCGGTCGAAGACGACCGAGTCGATCCCGGCGCTCTTGGCACGCTCGGCGACGAGCTCACCGACCTTGCGGGCCTTGGCGGTCTTGTCACCGTCGAACGAACGCAGGTCCGCTTCCATGGTGGAGGCCGAGGCAACGGTGCGGCCGGCGGTGTCGTCGACGACCTGGACGAACACGTGGCGGCTGGACCGCGACACGACCAGGCGGGGACGCAGCGACGTGCCACCGAGCTTCTTGCGGAGCCGAAGGTGACGGCGACCGCGAGCGGCGCTCTTGCCCTTGGCGCGCTTGATGATCATTGCCATGGCTTACTTACCAGCCTTTCCGACCTTGCGGCGGATCTGCTCGCCGGCGTAGCGAACGCCCTTGCCCTTGTACGGGTCGGGCTTGCGCAGCTTGCGAATGTTGGCGGCAACCTCGCCGACCTGCTGCTTGTCGATGCCCTGCACCGCGAAGCGGGTGGGGTTCTCGACGGTGAAGGAGATGCCCTCGGGGGCCTTGACCGTGATCGAGTGGCTGTAACCCAGCGCGAACTCGAGGTCGCTCCCCTTGGCCACGACGCGGTAACCCGTGCCGTGGATCTCCATCTTCTTCTCGTAGCCCTCCGTGACGCCCTGCACCATGTTGGCGATGAGCGTGCGGGTCAGACCGTGGAGCGAGCGCGACTGGCGCTCGTCGTTGGGCCGGGACACCTCGACGGAGCCCTCATCGGACTTCGCAACGGTGATCGGCTCGGCCACGACGTGCTGCAGCTGACCCTTGGGACCCTTGACCGTGACGGCCCGGCCGTCGAGGGTCACGTCGACACCAGACGGCACGGAGACAGGAAGTCGTCCAATACGCGACATGTTCTGTACTCCCTTCGTTACCAGATGTAGGCGAGGACTTCCCCGCCTACACCCTTCTTGGCCGCCTGCTTGTCAGTCAACAAGCCGGAGGAGGTGGAAAGAATGGCCACACCGAGACCGCCCAGGACGCGCGGCAGGTTGGTCGACTTCGCGTAGACGCGCAGACCGGGCTTGGACACCCGGCGCACTCCTGCGATCGACCGCTCGCGGTTCGGGCCGTACTTGAGCTCGATGGTCAGCGTCTTGCCGACCTCGGCGTCCTCGACCTTCCAGCCAGCGATGTAACCCTGGGCCTGGAGGATCTCGGCGATGTGGGACTTGAGCTTTGAGAACGGCATGGACACGCTGTCGTGGTGCGCCGAGTTGGCGTTCCGGACGCGGGTCAACATGTCCGCAATCGGGTCTGTCATGGTCATTGGGCTTCTCCGCCCTTCCTCACCGGGGTTTCAGCTCCTGAGTCGGAGCCGACCTACGATGTAAGAGGTTCGTGTAGGTGGTTTACCAGCTGCTCTTGGTGACGCCCGGCAGCTCGCCGCGGTGCGCCATCTCGCGAAGGCACACACGGCAGATGCCGAACTTGCGGTAGACCGAGTGGGGACGGCCACACCGCTGGCAGCGGGTGTAGGCACGAACCTTGAACTTGGGCTTGGCGTTCGCCTTGTTGATCAGTGCGGTCTTGGCCACGGTCAGTTCTCCTTGAACGGGAAGCCGAGGTGGCGCAGCAGGGCGCGACCCTCGTCGTCGGTGGTCGCCGTCGTGACGACGGTGATGTCCATGCCCCGCACGCGGTCGATCTTGTCCTGGTCGATCTCGTGGAACATCGACTGCTCGTTCAGGCCGAACGTGTAGTTGCCACGGCCGTCGAACTGCTTGGGCGAGAGGCCCCGGAAGTCACGGATCCGCGGCAGGGCCGTGGACACGAGACGGTCGAGGAACTCCCACATGCGGTCGCCACGCAGCGTGGTGTGCGCGCCGATCGGCATGCCCTCACGCAGCTTGAACTGGGCGATCGACTTGCGCGCCTTGGTGACGACCGGCTTCTGGCCGGTGATCGCCGACAGGTCGCGCACGGCGCCGTCGATGAGCTTGGCGTCGCGCGCCGCCTCACCGACACCCATGTTGACGATGACCTTGACGACGCCGGGCACCTGCATGACGTTGGCGAAGCCGAACTCCGTGAAGAGCGCGGGCTTGATCTCGTCCGCGTAGCGCTGCTTGAGCCGCGGAGCGGCCTTCTGGCTGACTTCAGTCATGATCACAGGTCCTTACCGGAGCGCACGGCCACGCGAACGCGGGTGGCCTTCTGGCGACCGTCACGCTCGACCAGCTCGACGCGGGTCTTGATGCGGGTCGGCAGCTTCGTCTCGGGGTCGACGACGGCCACGTTGCTCACGTGGACGGGCGCCTCCTGGGTGACGATGCCACCGGTGCGGCTACCGCGACCGGTGGTGCCGGCCTTGGTGTGCTTGGTGATCCGGTTGATGCCCTCGACCAGCACGCGCTGGGTGTCGGGGTAGACCGCGATGACCTTGCCCTGCTTGCCACGGTCGCCACCGTTCTTCTGCGAGCGACCGCTGGTGACCTGAACGAGGTCACCCTTCTTGATCTTCATCTTGGCCATGGGTTACAGCACCTCCGGAGCCAACGAGATGATCTTCATGAACTTCTTCTCGCGCAGCTCACGGCCCACCGGGCCGAAGATGCGCGTACCGCGCGGGTCACCGTCGGTCTTGAGGATGACGGCGGCGTTCTCGTCGAAGCGGATGTAGGAACCATCCGGACGACGACGCTCCTTGGTGGTGCGCACGATGACGGCCTTGACGACGTCGCCCTTCTTGACGTTGCCGCCGGGGATGGCGTCCTTGACGGCGGCGACGATGACGTCACCGATGCCGGCGTAACGACGACCCGAGCCACCGAGCACACGGATGCAAAGGATCTCCTTGGCACCGGTGTTGTCGGCGACGCGCAGTCGCGACTCCTGCTGGATCACTGTCTAACTCCTGTCGTCGCGCTGGTTCTCATTGCTGAGCCTTGCGGAACGGATCTGTGGTCAGTGTCGGTCCGCGCGGGCGGCCAGGCTGGCTGGTCCGCCCGCGCGTTCCGGACGTTGTTGCGTGTTACTTGGCGCGCTCGAGGATCTCCACCAGGCGCCAGCGCTTGGTGGCCGAGAGCGGCCGGGTCTCCATGATGCGCACGAGGTCGCCCACGCCGGCCGAGTTGGCCTCGTCGTGGACCTTCACCTTGCTGGTGCGGCGGATGACCTTGCCGTAGAGCGCGTGCTTGACGCGATCCTCGACCTCGACGACGACGGTCTTGTCCATCTTGTCGCTGACGACGTAGCCCTGCCGCACCTTGCGGTACTGACGCTCCTGCACGCTGGTCTTCTCCTGCTGCTGATCGCTCATGCGTTCTTCTCCGGACCCCGGCCGATGTTGAGCTCGCGCTCACGCATCTCGGTGTAGATCCGCGCGATGTCCTTCTTGACCGCGCGCAGACGACCGTGGTTCTCGAGCTGACCGGTCGCGGACTGGAAGCGCAGGTTGAACAGCTCTTCCTTGGACTTGCGCAGCTCGTCGACGAGGCGTTCGTCGTCCAGGCCACGCAGCTGGGCTGAGGCCAGGTCGTTGGTACCGACTGCCATCAGATGTCACCACCCTCACGCCGAACGAAGCGGCACTTCATCGGCAGCTTGTGCATCGCCAGACGCATGGCCTCACGTGCGACGTCCTCGGGCACACCCGAGATCTCGAACATCATGCGGCCCGGCTTGACGTTGGCAATCCACCACTCCGGCGAACCCTTACCGGAACCCATGCGGGTCTCGGCAGGCTTCTTGGTCAGCGGACGGTCGGGGTAGATGTTGATCCACACCTTGCCGCCACGCTTCATGTAACGAGTCATCGCGATACGCGCGGACTCGATCTGACGGTTGGTCACGTAGGCCGGCTCGAGAGCCTGGAGGCCGTAGTCACCGAACGCGATCGCCGTGCCGCCCTTGGCGGCGCCCGAGCGACCCGGGTGGTGCTGCTTGCGGTGCTTGACCCGACGGGGAATCAACATCAGGACTCAGCTCCCTCAGTGCCTGCCGGAGCGGCCGCGGGGGCCTCGGCTGCCGGAGCAGCCTCGGTCGACGGGGCAGCACCCTCGGTACGCGGGGCGCGAGCCGGACGGCCACCACGGGCCGGACGGTCGGCACCGTCGCGGCGCGGGCCGCGAGCCGGGCGGGACGGCGCAGCAGCCTGCTCGCGAGCAAGCTCCTTGGCGGTGACGTCACCCTTGTAGATCCAGACCTTCACGCCGATCCGGCCGAAGGTGGTGCGGGCCTCGTAGAAGCCGTAGTCGATGTTCGCGCGCAGCGTGTGCAGCGGCACACGACCCTCGCGGTAGAACTCCGAGCGCGACATCTCCGCGCCGCCGAGGCGGCCCGAGCACTGCACCCGGATGCCCTTGGCACCGGCGCGCAGCGAGGACTGCATGCTCTTGCGCATGGCGCGACGGAACGACACGCGTGCCGACAGCTGCTCGGCGACGCCCTGGGCGACCAGCTGCGCGTCGATCTCGGGGTTCTTGACCTCGAGGATGTTCAGCTGCACCTGCTTGCCCGTGAGCTTCTCGAGCTCGCCACGGATGCGGTCGGCCTCGGCGCCGCGGCGACCGATGACGATGCCGGGACGCGCGGTGTGGATGTCGACGCGGACGCGGTCACGCGTGCGCTCGATCTCCACCCGCGAGATGCCGGCCCGCTCCATGCCCTTGGACATGAGCTTGCGGATCGCGACGTCTTCCTTGACGTAGTCCCGGTAACGCTGACCCACCTTGGTGCTGTCAGCGAACCAACGGCTGCGGTGCTCGGTCGTGATGCCCAGGCGGAAGCCGTGCGGGTTGACCTTCTGACCCATTAGCGGGTTCCTCCCTTGTTCTCCGGCTGCGTCACGATCACGCTGATGTGGCTCGTGCGCTTGCGGATGCGGTAGGCACGACCCTGTGCGCGCGGTCGGAACCGCTTCATCGTCGGGCCCTCGTCGACGTACGCCTCGCTGATCACCAGCGTGCGCTCGTCAAATGCCTCTGCTGCCTTGTCGGCCTTCACGCGAGCGTTCGCAATGGCGCTCTCGAGCACCTTGCGGACCGGCTCGCTGGCTGCCTGCGGTGCGAACTGCAGCACCGCAATCGCCTCAGTCGCCTGCTTGCCACGGATCAGGTCCACGACGCGGCGGGCCTTCATGGGCGTGACACGGACGTGCCGCGCCTGCGCCTTGGCTTCCATCGCTGTCCCTTGCTTTCGTTCGAAGTATTTCGAATGGTTGTGAGGTGTGGACCACCGCTTAGCGGCGGCGACCCTTCTTGTCGTCCTTCACGTGACCCTTGAACGTCCGGGTCGGGGCAAACTCACCGAGCTTGTGTCCGACCATGGACTCGGTCACGAAGACCGGGATGTGCTTGCGGCCGTCGTGCACCGCGATGGTGTGACCGAGCATGTCGGGCACGATCATCGAGCGACGCGACCAGGTCTTGATGACGGTCTTGGTGCCCGCTTCGTTCTGGACATCCACCTTCTTCTGAAGGTGGTCGTCGATGAAGGGGCCCTTCTTCAAGCTACGAGGCATTATCCAGGGCTCCTATCAGCGCTTCTTGCCAGTACGACGGCGACGAACGATCATCTTGTCGCTCTCCTTGTTGGGGCGACGGGTGCGGCCCTCGGCCTGTCCCCACGGGCTGACCGGGTGACGTCCACCGGAGGTCTTGCCCTCACCACCACCGTGCGGGTGGTCCACCGGGTTCATGGCGACACCGCGGACGGTCGGGCGCTTGCCCTTCCAGCGCATGCGGCCGGCCTTGCCCCAGTTGATGTTGCTCTGCTCGGCGTTGCCGACCTCGCCCACCGTTGCGCGGCAGCGCAGGTCGACGTTGCGGATCTCGCCGGAGGGCATACGCAGCTGGGCGTAGGGGCCGTCCTTGGCCACGAGCTGCACCTTGGTGCCGGCCGAACGCGCGATCTTGGCGCCGCCACCGGGGCGGAGCTCGATCGCGTGGATGACCGTACCGACCGGGATGTTGCGCAGCGGCAGGCTGTTCCCCGGCTTGATGTCGGCACCTGCGCCGTTCTCGATCGGGTCGCCCTGGCGCAGCTTGTTCGGGGCCAGGATGTAGCGCTTCTCGCCGTCCGCGTAGTGCAGCAGCGCGATGCGGGCGGTGCGGTTGGGGTCGTACTCGATGTGAGCGACCTTGGCCGGCACGCCGTCCTTGTCATGGCGACGGAAGTCGATGACGCGGTAGGCACGCTTGTGGCCACCACCGATGTGACGGGTGGTGATGCGACCGGCGTTGTTGCGGCCACCGGTCTTGGTCAGCGGGCGCACCAGCGACTTCTCCGGCGTCGACCGCGTGACCTCCACGAAGTCGGCGACGCTGGAGCCGCGGCGACCCGGTGTGGTCGGCTTGTACTTACGGATACCCATGGTCTGTTGTCCTCAGTTCCCTATCGTCTCAATCAGTCTCGGTGGACCCGGTCAGCCGACCGGTCCCCCGAAGATGTCGATCGAGCCTTCCTTGAGGGTGACGATCGCGCGCTTGGTGTCCTTGCGCTTGCCCAGACCGAAGCGGGTGCGACGGGTCTTCCCCTGGCGGTTCAGCGTGTTCACCGAGTCCACCTTGACGTTGAAGACACGCTCGACCGCGATCTTGATCTCGGTCTTGTTGGCCCGCGGGTCCACGACGAAGGTGTACTTGCCCTCGTCGAGCAGTCCGTAGGACTTCTCCGACACGACCGGCGCGAACAGGATGTCGCGGGGGTCCTTGCCCAGGTTGCTCACTTGGTGTCCTCCACAACGTCACTGTCGGTCGCCGGAACGGCGGCCTGGTCGGCGGCTGCGGACGACGCCACCCGGCCCTTGGTGGGGCCGGCGAGGTAGGTCTGCAGGGAGCTCTCGGTGAAGACGATGTCGTCGGCGCAGAGCACGTCGTAGGTGTTCAGCTGGCCCGGCACGAGGACGTGGACGTTCTCGAGGTTGCGCAGGCTCTTCAGCGACGTGGTGTCCTCACGGTCGACCACCACGAGCAGGTTCTTGCGCTCGGTCAGGCCGTTGAGCAGCGCCCACGCGGCCTTGGTCGACGGGACGTCGCCCTCGACCAGCGAGCTGAACACGTGCAGGCGACCGTGGCGGGCCCGGTCGGACAGGGCGCCACGCAGCGCGGCGGCCTTCATCTTCTTCGGGGTCCGCTGGCTGTAGTCGCGCGGCTGCGGGCCGTGGACGACGCCACCACCGGCGAACTGCGGCGCACGGGTCGAGCCCTGACGGGCGCGGCCGGTGCCCTTCTGGCGGTACGGCTTGCGGCCACCACCGCGAACCTCGCCGCGGGTCTTGGTGGAGTGCGTCCCCTGGCGGGCCGCGGCCAGCTGGGCCACGACCACCTGGTGGATCAGGGGGATGTTGGTCTGGACGTCGAAGACCTCGTCCGGCAGGTCGACGGAGCCGGCCTTGGCCCCCGTCGGGCTGATGATGTCAATCGTCGGCATGGCGATCAGGCTCCCTTGGCAGCCGTGCGCACGAGGACGATGCCGCCGCGGGGGCCGGGAACGGCACCCTTGATCAGCAGCAGACCCCGGTCGGCGTCCACGGCGTGGATCGTGAGGTTCTGGGTGGTCTGGCGCACGCCGCCCATGCGACCGGCCATGCGCATGCCCTTGAACACGCGACCAGGGGTGGCACAGCCACCGATGGAGCCGGGCTTGCGGTGGTTCTTGTGCGCACCGTGCGAGGCGCCGACGCCGTGGAAGCCGTGACGCTTCATCACACCGGCGAAGCCCTTGCCCTTGGTGGTGCCGGTCACGTCGATGTCCTGGCCGGTCTCGAACGACTCGACGGTGAGCTCCTGGCCCACCTCGTACGTCGCCGAGTCGGCCGTGCGGAGCTCGACCAGGTGACGGCGCGGCGTGACGCCGGCCTTGGCGAAGTGCCCAGCCATCGGCTTGTTCACCTTGCGGGGGTCGATCGCGCCGTACGCGATCTGCACCGCGGCGTAGCCGTCGTTGTCGGCGTTGCGCACCTGCGTCACGACGCAGGGGCCGGCCTTGACGACCGTCACCGGAACGAGCCGGTTGTCGGCGTCCCACACCTGGGTCATGCCGAGCTTCTCGCCAAGGACGCCCTTGACGCTGCGCTCAATAGCGTTAGTCATTGGTGGTCCTTAGAGCTTGATCTCGATGTTGACATCGGCCGGAAGGTCGAGGCGCATCAACGAGTCGACCGCCTTGGGGGTGGGGTCGACGATGTCGATGAGACGCTTGTGCGTACGCATCTCGAAGTGCTCGCGGCTGTCCTTGTACTTGTGCGGCGAACGGATGACGACGAAGACGTTCTTCTCCGTCGGCAGCGGCACAGGGCCGACGACCGTCGCGCCGGCACGGGTCACCGTGTCGACAATCTTGCGCGCCGAGCTGTCAATGACCTCGTGGTCATAGGACTTCAGCCGGATGCGGATCTTTTGTCCCGCCATCGCTTCGTCTGTCTCTCTCTCGTCGTACCGCTTGCTTGTGGCCGGTCCTGTGGGCTCCGACCCCCGCGGTCGGGTGTGTCGCACCCGCTGCGTGCCGCAAGGGCAGGCGCAAACCTCACGCCGCTCTCGCAGGTCCATCGGAAACCCGGCAGGGCCGGTGGCTTGCGCTTCCCTGCTGGGCCCACGCACCCGAAGGCGCGCTCGACCACTGGCAGGGGCGGCGGTGCAGACATTGGTCTTCACCGCGCGTCAAGCAACCGGTCCATAGTGCCAGAGGGAGGGCGCCCAATCCAAATCGGTGCCCCCTACCTCCCCCGCCCCGGGCGACACGCCGACGACACGCCGTACGGCGCCCGCCCGCCACGCTGCACGGTGCGCGGCGGCGCGGTCGTTGCCGTCCGGGCCGGAGGGGGAACGCCTCAGCCGGCCACTCGGCCCTCCTGGGCCGGCCCGCTCCCCCGGCGGCCCCCGAGTCCCCTCGACGCCCACCCGGAGCCCGCAGCGGGGCCCAGGCGCCCCACAGCGCCCCGGGGACAGCACTGTGGGGCCCGAGCCGAAGCTCGGGCCCCACAGGGGTGGATCAGCGCGTCACGCCAGCGGCGCGACGCAGCGGATCACTTGTTGATCTTGGTGACGCGACCGGCGCCGACCGTACGGCCACCCTCACGGATGGCGAACTTGAGCCCGTCCTCCATGGCGATGGGCTGGATCAGGTCGACCGTCATCTCGGTGTTGTCACCGGGCATGACCATCTCGGTGCCCTCGGGCAGCTTCACGACACCCGTGACGTCCGTCGTCCGGAAGTAGAACTGGGGACGGTAGTTGTCGTAGAACGGCGTGTGACGGCCACCCTCGTCCTTGGACAGGATGTAGACGTTCGCCTCGAACTCGGTGTGCGGGGTGATCGAGCCCGGCTTGACGATGACCTGGCCGCGCTCGACGTCCTCGCGCTTGGTGCCACGCAGCAGCAGGCCGACGTTCTCGCCCGCACGACCCTCGTCGAGCAGCTTGCGGAACATCTCGATGCCGGTGACGGTCGTCTTGGAGGAGGCCTCCTTGATGCCGACGATCTCGACCTCCTCGTTGACCTTGAGGATGCCGCGCTCGATGCGACCGGTGACGACGGTGCCACGACCGGTGATCGTGAAGACGTCCTCGACGGGCATCAGGAACGGCTTGTCGACGTCACGCTCGGGCTGCGGGATGGCCTCGTCGACCGCCTCCATCAGCTCGAGGATCTTGCCGGCCCACTCGGGGTCGCCCTCGAGAGCCTTCAGCGCGGAGACGCGCACGATCGGCAGGTTGTCGCCGTCGAACTCGTAGGCGCTGAGCAGCTCGCGCACCTCGAGCTCGACGAGCTCCAGGATCTCCTCGTCATCGACCATGTCGGCCTTGTTCAGGGCGACGACGATGTAGGGGACGCCGACCTGGCGGGCCAGGAGGACGTGCTCCTTGGTCTGCGGCATCGGGCCGTCGGTGGCCGCGACCACCAGGATGGCGCCGTCCATCTGCGCCGCACCGGTGATCATGTTCTTCACGTAGTCCGCGTGACCCGGGCAGTCGACGTGGGCGTAGTGACGCTTCTCCGTCTGGTACTCGATGTGCGCGATGGAGATCGTGATGCCACGCTGGCGCTCTTCGGGGGCCTTGTCGATCTGGTCGAAGGCCTCGGTGCCCGGGTTCATCTCCGGCCACTTGTCGTGCAGCGTCCGGGAAATAGCAGCCGTCAGCGTCGTCTTACCGTGGTCGATGTGACCAATGGTGCCGATGTTGACGTGCGGCTTGTTCCGCTCGAACTTCGCCTTGCCCACTATGGTCCTCCTCAGGACTTATTAGTGTTACGCCGTACGACCATGCCGGACGTGGCGACGCTTTCTGGTTATTGGTTAGACGGCAGCGCGGATGTTACCGCGTCACTCGCCTCGGACCTTCTTGATGATCTCCTCAGCGACGTTCCGGGGAACCTCGGCGTAGGAGTCGAACTGCATCGTGTAGTTGGCCCGACCCTGGGTCTTCGACCGCAGGTCGCCAACGTATCCGAACATCTCGGACAGCGGGACCACGGCCTTGACGACCTTGGCACCACTGATGTCCTCCATGGCCTGGATCTGGCCACGGCGGGAGTTGAGGTCGCCGATGACTTCGCCCATGTAGTCCTCGGGCGTACGCACCTCGACGGCCATCATCGGCTCGAGGAGCACGGGGTCGGCCTTGCGGACGGCCTCCTTCAGCACCATCGAGCCGGCGATCTTGAACGCCATCTCCGAGGAGTCGACGTCGTGGTAGGCGCCGTCCAGCAGGATGGCCTTGATGCCCACCAGCGGGTAGCCGGCGAGGACACCGAGCTGCATGGCGTCCTGGATGCCGTGGTCGACGCTGGGGATGTACTCGCGCGGGATCCGGCCACCGGTGACCTTGTTCTCGAACTCGTACATCTCACCCTCGTGGGTGTCCAGCGGCTCGAAGGTCATCTGCACCTTCGCGTACTGACCGGAGCCACCCGTCTGCTTCTTGTGGGTGTAGTCGTACTTCACCACGGCGCGACGGATCGTCTCGCGGTAGGCCACCTGCGGCTTGCCGACGTTGGCCTCGACCCGGAACTCGCGGCGCATGCGGTCCACCAGGATGTCCAGGTGGAGCTCGCCCATGCCGGCGATGATGGTCTGGCCGGTCTCGTCGTCCTGGCGGACCTGGAACGTCGGGTCCTCCTCGGCGAGCTTCTGGATCGCGGTGCCGAGCTTCTCCTGGTCACCCTTGGTCTTGGGCTCGATGGCCACGGAGATCACGGGCTCGGGGAAGCTCATCGACTCGAGGACGACCTGGTCGGACGGGTCGCACAGCGTGTCACCGGTCGTGGTGTCCTTGAGGCCGATCATCGCGTAGATGTGGCCCGCGGACGCCGTCTCCACCGGGTTCTCCTTGTTGGAGTGCATCTGGAACAGCTTGCCGATGCGCTCCTTCTTGCCCTTGGTCGAGTTGATGACCTGGGCACCGGAGGGAACCGCGCCGGAGTAGACCCGGACGTAGGTGAGCTTGCCGAAGAACGGGTGCGACGCGACCTTGAACGCGAGAGCCGAGAAGGGCTCCTTGGCGTCGGGCTTGCGGATGATCTCCTTCTCCGGGTCGCGCACGTCGTGGCCGATCATCGGCGGGACGTCCAGCGGGGACGGGAGGAAGTCGACGACGGCGTCGAGCATGGGCTGCACGCCCTTGTTCTTGAACGCCGTGCCGCACAGGACCGGGTTGATGTCGCCGGCGATGGTGAGCTTGCGGATCGCGGCCTTGATCTCGGCCACGGTGAGCTCCTCGCCACCGAGGTACTTCTCCAGCAGCGCGTCGTCAGCCTCGGCGACCTTCTCGATCAGCTCGTGGCGGTACTCGGCGGCCTTCTCGGCCAGCTCGGCCGGGATCTCCTCGATCTCGTAGTCGGCACCCATCTTGACCTCGCCACGCCACGTCAGCGCGCGCATCTCGATGAGGTCGACGACGCCGGAGAACTCGCTCTCGGACCCGATCGGCAGCTGCAGCACGAGCGGGGTCGCGCCGAGGCGGTCGACGATGGTCTTGACGGTGAAGTAGAAGTCCGCACCGAGCTTGTCCATCTTGTTGACGAAGCAGATGCGCGGGACCTCGTACTTGTCCGCCTGGCGCCACACCGTCTCGGACTGCGGCTCGACGCCCTCCTTGCCGTCGAACACGGCGACGGCGCCGTCGAGGACGCGCAGGGAGCGCTCGACCTCGACGGTGAAGTCCACGTGACCGGGGGTGTCGATGATGTTGATCTGGTGGTTGTCCCAGAAGGTCGTCGTCGCGGCGGACGTGATGGTGATGCCGCGCTCCTGCTCCTGCTCCATCCAGTCCATCGTCGCCGCGCCGTCGTGAACTTCACCGATCTTGTACGTGATGCCTGTGTAGAACAGGATCCGCTCGGTCGTCGTCGTCTTGCCGGCATCGATGTGGGCCATGATGCCGATGTTGCGGACCTTGGTCAGGTCCGTAAGGACGTCGAGTGCCACGGTGTCTTTTCTCGTCTCGTCTCGAGGGATGTGCTGCTTCGGTGCGGATCGGGTGCGGGGTCTGCATCCTGCGGTCCGCGGGGGTGGTCCCGGGCCTGCCGCCTCAGCGGCTGGCCCGGGACCAGAGGCGTGCTACCAGCGGTAGTGCGCGAAGGCCTTGTTGGACTCGGCCATCTTGTGGGTGTCCTCGCGACGCTTGACCGCGGCACCCAGGCCGTTGCTCGCGTCCAGGATCTCGTTCATGAGGCGCTCGGTCATCGACTTCTCACGACGCTGACGGGAGTAGCCGACCATCCAGCGCAGGGCCAGGGTGGTGGAGCGACCCGCCCGCACCTCGACCGGCACCTGGTAGGTCGCGCCACCGACGCGGCGGCTGCGGACCTCGAGCGTGGGCTTGATGTTGTCCAGCGCGCGCTTGAGCGTGACGACGGGGTCGGTGCCGGTCTTCTGACGGGCGCCTTCCAGCGCGCCGTACACGATCGTCTCGGCGATGGACTTCTTGCCGTCGAGGAGGATCTTGTTGACCAGCTGGGTGACCAGCGGCGAACCGTAGACCGGGTCGACGACGAGCGGCCGCTTCGGGGCGGGACCCTTGCGAGGCATTACTTCTTCTCCATCTTCGCGCCGTAACGGCTACGGGCCTGCTTGCGGTTCTTGACACCCTGGGTGTCGAGGGAGCCGCGGACGATCTTGTACCGGACACCGGGAAGGTCCTTCACGCGGCCGCCACGCACGAGCACGATCGAGTGCTCCTGCAGGTTGTGACCGACGCCCGGGATGTAGGCCGTGACCTCGATGCCGCTGGTGAGCTTGACGCGCGCGACCTTGCGCAGCGCCGAGTTCGGCTTCTTCGGTGTCGTGGTGTAGACGCGGGTGCACACACCGCGTCGCTGGGGGCTGCCCTTGAGCGCCGGGGTGTTGGTCTTGGTGACCTTGTCCTGGCGGCCCTTGCGGACCAGCTGGTTGATCGTAGGCACGTAATCTCCGTACGTTGTCAAAGGCAATCGCCCGCGGGGCCGCGGACTCCTTGGTGTGACCTGCTCGACCCCCGCGGTCGGGAGTGTCGGTCAGGCTTCTCCCCCCTGCACTTCCTCCCACGGCTCTGACTCGAGCTGTGGGGGGCTGCCCGGCGGAAGGGGTGAGACCGGCTGCCGCCCGTCGCGCCGAAGGGCCTGACGGTTGCTGCCGTGCTCGCGCGCCTGGGAGACCCCAGGCACAGTTCTCAAGAATACCGGCTGGTGGGTGAGCGGCCAAATCGCCCGCTCCCCCACCATCGGCGGTCCGGCAACGCCCGGAGGCCGCTCAACGCGGCCGCGGCACGCGGGAGCGGGACGGGCTCTGGGCCCGTCCCGCTCCGCGCGGGCGTCCGCCGGGGACGCCGTACGCCGACCGGTCAGTCGCGGTCGAAGCCCAGCGTCGCGTCGTCCAGCCGGACCGCCTCGCCCGAGCCCGGACCGAAGGCCGGGTAGTCGAACTGCTCGTAGTTCGGCATGGAGTACATCGCGGCCTTGGCCTCTTCGGTCGGCTCCACCTTGACCTGGTTGTACCGGGGAAGACCGGTACCGGCCGGGATGAGCTTTCCGAGGATGACGTTCTCCTTGAGGCCGAGCAGCGGGTCGGACTTGGCGTGGATCGCCGCATCCGTGAGCACCCGCGTCGTCTCCTGGAAGGACGCCGCCGAGAGCCAGGACTCCGTGGCCAGCGAGGCCTTGGTGATGCCCATGAGCTCGGGACGACCGGAGGCGGGCTTGCCGCCCTCGGCCACCACGCGCCGGTTCTCGGACTCGAAGCGACCCCGCTCGGCGAGCTCGCCGGGCAGCAGGTCGGCCTCGCCGGCCTCGATGATCGTCACGCGCCGCAGCATCTGCCGCACGATGACCTCGATGTGCTTGTCGTGGATCGACACACCCTGCTGGCGGTAGACCGCCTGGACCTCGTCCACGAGGTGCATCTGCACCGAACGCGGGCCCAGGATGCGCAGCACCTGCTTGGGGTCGATCGCGCCCTGCACCAGCTTGGTGCCGACCTCGACGTGGTCGCCGTCGGTGACCAGCAGGCGCGAACGCTTGCTCACCGGGTAGGCGTGCTCCTCGGAGCCGTCGTCCGGGGTGAGCAGGATGCGACGGGCCTTGTCGGTGTCCTCGATCACGACGCGTCCGTTCGCCTCGGCGATCGGGGCGACACCCTTGGGGGTGCGTGCCTCGAACAGCTCGACGACGCGGGGCAGACCCTGCGTGATGTCGTCACCGGCCACACCACCGGTGTGGAAGGTGCGCATCGTCAGCTGGGTGCCGGGCTCACCGATGGACTGGGCGGCGATGATGCCGACCGCCTCACCGATGTCGACCAGCTTGCCGGTGGCCAGCGAGCGGCCGTAGCAGGCGGCACAGGTGCCGACCTTGGAGTCGCAGGTCAGGACCGAGCGGACCCGGACCTCCTCGACGCCGGCAGCCACCAGCCGGTCGATGACCACGTCACCGAGGTCGATGCCGGCCTCGGCCAGGACCTTGCCGTCGACCTCGACGTCCTCGGCGAGCGTGCGTGCGTAGACGCTGCTCTCCACGTCGTCGTGCTCGCGCAGCGTGCCGTCGGCGCCCTTGACGGCGATCGGCATCTTCAGGCCACGGTCGGTGCCGCAGTCGTCCTCGCGGATGATGACGTCCTGGCTGACGTCCACCAGACGACGGGTCAGGTAACCCGAGTCGGCGGTACGCAGCGCGGTGTCGGCCAGACCCTTACGGGCACCGTGCGTGGAGATGAAGAACTCCAGCACGGACAGGCCCTCACGGAAGTTGGCCTTGATCGGGCGCGGGATGATGTCGCCCTTGGGGTTGGACACCAGACCACGCATACCGGCGATCTGCCGCAGCTGCATCCAGTTACCACGCGCACCCGAGGACACCATCCGGAAGATGGGGTTCGTGTGCGGGAGGTTGGCCTCCATCTCCTTGGCCACCTCGTTGGTCGCCTGGGTCCAGATCTCGATGAGCTCCTGACGGCGCTCGTCGTCGGTGATCAGACCACGCTCGTACTGGGTCTGCACCTTGGCGGCCTTGGTCTCGTAGCCCTCGAGGATCTCGACCTTGCGCGGCGGGGTGACGACGTCGGAGATCGACACCGTCGAGCCCGAGCGGGTGGCCCAGTGGAAACCGGTCTCCTTGAGCGCGTCGAGGGACGCCGCGACCTGCACCTTGGAGTAGCGCTCGGCGAGGTCGTTGACGATCAGCGACAGGCGCTTCTTGTCGACCGGCACGTCGATGAACGGGTAGTCCAGCGGCAGCGTCTCGTTGAAGAGCGCGCGGCCGAGGGTCGTCTCGATGGTCAGCGACGAGAAGATGCCGGACTCGCCGGCCTCGACACCCTCGGGCAGCGCGTAGCCCTCCGGCGGGCACCACGTCGTCCAGACGGATCCGGACCCGGGAGCCCAGCTCGAGCTGGCCGGCGTCGAAGGCCATGCGGGCCTCGGCGACCGAGGAGAACGCACGACCGGCGCCGCGACCCTCCTCCACCTCGGTGGTGAGGTGGAACAGGCCGATGATCATGTCCTGGGTGGGCATGGTCACCGGACGGCCGTCGGCCGGCTTGAGGATGTTGTTGCTGGACAGCATGAGGATCCGGGCCTCGGCCTGCGCCTCGGCCGACAGCGGCACGTGGACCGCCATCTGGTCACCGTCGAAGTCGGCGTTGAAGGCCGAGCAGACGAGCGGGTGGATCTGGATGGCCTTGCCCTCGACCAGCTGCGGCTCGAAGGCCTGGATGCCCAGGCGGTGCAGGGTGGGTGCACGGTTCAGCAGCACCGGGTGCTCGGTGATGACCTCTTCGAGGACATCCCAGACCACCGGACGGGCGCGCTCGACCATCCGCTTGGCGCTCTTGATGTTCTGGGCGTGGTCGAGGTCGACCAGGCGCTTCATCACGAACGGCTTGAAGAGCTCCAGGGCCATCTGCTTGGGCAGACCGCACTGGTGCAGCTTCAGCTGCGGGCCGACGACGATGACCGAACGGCCGGAGTAGTCGACGCGCTTGCCGAGGAGGTTCTGGCGGAAGCGGCCCTGCTTGCCCTTGAGCATGTCGGACAGCGACTTCAGCGGACGGTTGCCGGGGCCCGTGACCGGGCGGCCACGACGGCCGTTGTCGAAGAGCGCGTCCACAGCCTCCTGCAGCATGCGCTTCTCGTTGTTGACGATGATCTCCGGAGCACCCAGGTCAAGCAGGCGCTTGAGCCGGTTGTTGCGGTTGATCACGCGGCGGTAGAGGTCGTTCAGGTCGGAGGTGGCGAAGCGGCCACCGTCGAGCTGGACCATCGGGCGCAGGTCCGGCGGGATGACCGGGACGCAGTCCAGGACCATGCCGTTGGGGTTGTTGGTCGTCACCTGGAAGGCGGTGACCACCCGCAGGCGCTTGAGCGCACGGGTCTTCTTCTGCCCCTTGCCGGTGGCGATGATCTCGCGCAGCAGCTCGGACTCGGCGTCGAGGTCGAAGGACTCGAGGCGCTTCTGCAGCGCCGCGGCACCCATCCCGCCCTCGAAGTACAGACCGAAGCGGTCACGCATCTCGCGGTAGAGGATCTCGTCGCCCTCGAGGTCCTGGACCTTGAGGTTCTTGAACCGGTCCCAGACCTGCTCCAGGCGCTCGATCTGCTGGTCGGCACGCTTGCGCAGGGCGTTCATCTCACGCTCGGCACCCTCGCGGACCTTGCGGCGGACGTCACCCTTGGCACCCTCGGCCTCGAGCTCGGCCAGGTCGGTCTCGAGCTTCTTGGCGCGGGCGTCGATGTCGGCGTCGCGACGGTTGACGTGCTCCTTCTTCTCGACCTCGATCTGCGCCTCGAGCGAGGGCAGGTCGCGGTGACGGCCCTCGGTGTCGACGGACGTGATCATGTAGGCCGCGAAGTAGATGACCTTCTCGAGGTCCTTCGGGGCCAGGTCGAGCAGGTAGCCCAGGCGGCTCGGGACACCCTTGAAGTACCAGATGTGGGTGACCGGGGCGGCGAGCTCGATGTGGCCCATCCGCTCACGGCGGACCTTGGCCCGCGTCACCTCGACGCCGCAGCGCTCGCAGATGATGCCCTTGAACCGGACCCGCTTGTACTTGCCGCAGTAGCACTCCCAGTCCCGGGTGGGACCGAAGATCTTCTCGCAGAAGAGTCCGTCCTTCTCCGGCTTCAGGGTGCGGTAGTTGATGGTCTCCGGCTTCTTCACCTCACCGTGGCTCCACTGACGGATGTCGTCAGCGGTGGCCAGGCCAATGCGCAGCTCGTCAAAGAAGTTGACGTCGAGCACGTGTGTCCTTCTCTCGTTCACAAACGTGGAAATAACTTCGTGGTGATCGGGCTGTCCCCGACAGACCGGGCCCGGCGGGCCGCGCGGCGCAGATCCTGACGTGGTCAGGGTCCTTGCCGCGCGGCCAGCCGGACCGGCTCATCAGACCTCTTCGACGCTGCTCGGCTCGCGCCGGGACAGGTCGATGCCGAGCTCTTCCGCTGCGCGGAAGACGTCCTCGTCGGGGTCCTTCATGTCGATGGACGTGCCGTCACTGGAGAGCACCTCGACGTTCAGGCACAACGACTGCATCTCCTTGATCAGCACCTTGAACGACTCGGGGATGCCGGGCTCGGGGATGTTCTCGCCCTTGACGATCGCCTCGTAGACCTTGACGCGACCGGTCACGTCGTCGGACTTGATCGTCAGCAGCTCCTGCAGCGCGTAGGCCGCGCCGTAGGCCTCGAGCGCCCAGACCTCCATCTCACCGAAGCGCTGGCCACCGAACTGGGCCTTACCGCCGAGCGGCTGCTGGGTGATCATCGAGTACGGACCGGTCGAGCGGGCGTGGATCTTGTCGTCCACCAGGTGGTGGAGCTTCAGGATGTACATGTAGCCCACCGACACGTTCTCGGGGAACGGCTCGCCGGAGCGGCCGTCGAACAGCCGCGCCTTGCCCGAGCTGTCGATCAGGCGCACGCCGTCACGGGTCTCGAGCGTGGAGTCCAGCAGACCGGTGATCTCGTCCTCGCGCGCACCGTCGAACACGGGGCTCGCGACACGGGTGCCGGGCGCCGCCGAGCGGGCGTCGTGAGGGATGAGCTCGGCCCACTCGGGGTTGCCCTCGATCTCCCAGCCGCGCGACGCCGCCCAGCCGAGGTGGATCTCGAGGATCTGCCCGACGTTCATGCGCCCGGGGACACCGAGCGGGTTGAGCACGACGTCGACCGGCGTGCCGTCCTCGAGGAAGGGCATGTCCTCGACCGGGAGGATCTTGGAGATGACGCCCTTGTTGCCGTGGCGGCCGGCGAGCTTGTCGCCGTCGGTGATCTTGCGCTTGTTGGCGACGTAGACGCGCACCAGCTGGTTGACGCCCGGGGGCAGCTCGTCACCCTCGTCACGGTCGAAGACCTTGACGCCGATGACCGTGCCGGTCTCGCCGTGGGGCACCTTCAGGGACGTGTCGCGGACCTCACGGGCCTTCTCGCCGAAGATGGCGCGCAGCAGGCGCTCCTCCGGGGTCAGCTCGGTCTCGCCCTTGGGCGTGACCTTGCCGACCAGCAGGTCGCCGTCGCGGACCTCGGCACCGATGCGGATGATGCCGCGCTCGTCGAGGTCGGCCAGGACCTCCTCGGAGACGTTCGGGATGTCCCGGGTGATCTCCTCCGGCCCCAGCTTGGTGTCGCGGGCGTCGACCTCGTGCTCCTCGATGTGGATCGAGGAGAGGACGTCGTCCTGCACCAGACGCTGGGAGAGGATGATCGCGTCCTCGTAGTTGTGGCCCTCCCACGGCATGAACGCCACGAGCAGGTTGCGGCCCAGGGCCATCTCGCCACCGTCGGTCGCGGGACCGTCGGCGATGACGCCACCCACCTCCAGGCGCGCACCCTCGTCGACCAGCACCCGCTGGTTGTAGGAGGTGCCCTGGTTGGAGCGGGAGAACTTGGCCACCCGGTAGCTCTGGTAGGTGCCGTCGTCGTTGGCCACGGTGACCACGTCGGCGGAGACCTCGGAGACCACACCGGCCTTGTCGGCCCGGACCACGTCGCCGGAGTCCAGCGCGGCGCGGTACTCCATCGCGGTGCCGACCAGCGGCGCCTCGGAGCGGACCAGCGGCACGGCCTGACGCATCATGTTCGCGCCCATGAGCGCGCGGTTGGCGTCGTCGTGCTCGAGGAACGGGATCAGCGCGGTCGCGGCCGAGACCATCTGGCGCGCGGCGACGTCCATGTAGTCGACGTCGTCACCGGGGACGTACTCGACCTCGCCGCCCTTGGTGCGCACGAGCACGCGCTCCTCGGCGAAGTGGCTGTCCGGCGTCAGC
Organism: uncultured Actinomycetota bacterium; assembly: GCA_963828995.1. Lineage (GTDB taxonomy): Bacteria > Actinomycetota > Actinomycetes > Actinomycetales > Dermatophilaceae > CAVRTM01. The sequence goes on along the minus strand of CAWHHB010000014.1, from coordinate 173,311 downwards.
GGCGCGTTGGCCTGCGCGATGACGTGCTCGTCCTCCTCGTCGGCGGAGAGGTAGACGACCTCGTCGGTGACCTGGCCGTCCTGGACCTTGCGGTAGGGCGTCTCGACGAACCCGAAGGCGTTGATGCGCCCGTAGGAGGCGAGCGAGCCGATCAGGCCGATGTTCGGGCCCTCAGGGGTCTCGATCGGGCACATGCGGCCGTAGTGCGACGGGTGGACGTCGCGGACCTCCATGCCGGCGCGGTCACGGGACAGACCGCCGGGGCCCAGCGCCGACAGGCGGCGCTTGTGGGTCAGGCCCGCGAGCGGGTTGTTCTGGTCCATGAACTGGCTGAGCTGGCTGGTGCCGAAGAACTCCTTGATGGAGGCGACGACGGGCCGGATGTTGATCAGCGTCTGCGGCGTGATGGCCTCGACGTCCTGCGTGGTCATGCGCTCGCGGACGACGCGCTCCATGCGGGACAGACCGGTGCGGACCTGGTTCTGGATCAGCTCGCCGACGTTGCGCAGGCGACGGTTGCCGAAGTGGTCGATGTCGTCGACCTCGACGCGGATGTCGGCGTCCTCGCCGTTCCGCTTGCCGGGCATGGTGGTCTCACCGGCGTGCAGGGCCACGATGTGACGGATCGTGGCGACCACGTCGTCGATCGAGAGCACCGAGGCAGCCAGCGGGGACTCGACGCCCAGCTTCTTGTTGATCTTGTAGCGACCGACCTTGGCCAGGTCGTAGCGCTTGGGGTTGAAGTACAGGTTGTCCAGCAGGGTCTGGGCCGCCTCGCGGGTCGGCGGCTCGCCCGGGCGCAGCTTGCGGTAGATGTCCAGCAGCGCGTCGTCCTGGCCGGACGTGTGGTCCTTCTCCAGGGTCTGGCGGATCGACTCGTACTGGCCGAACTCCTCCAGGATCTGCGCCTCGGTCCAGCCCAGGGCCTTCAGCAGCACCGTGACCGACTGCTTGCGCTTGCGGTCGACGCGGACGCCGACCATGTCGCGCTTGTCGATCTCGAACTCCAGCCAGGCACCACGGCTCGGGATCACCTTGGCGGTGTAGACGTCCTTGTCGGAGGTCTTGTCCGGGGTGCGCTCGAAGTAGACGCCCGGGCTGCGGACCAGCTGGGAGACGACGACGCGCTCGGTGCCGTTGATGACGAACGTGCCGCGCTCGGTCATCAGCGGGAAGTCGCCCATGAAGACCGTCTGGCTCTTGATCTCACCGGTGGTGGTGTTCATGAACTCGGCCGTGACGAACAGCGGGGCGCTGTAGGTCATGTCGCGTTCCTTGCACTCCTCGATGGAGTACTTCTTCTCCTCGAACCGGTGGTCGCGGAACGACAGCGACATGGAGCCGGAGAAGTCCTCGATCGGGGAGATCTCCTCGAAGATCTCCTCGAGGCCGGAGCGGTCGGGAACGTCGCCGCGGCCGGCGGCCTTGGCCTCCGCGACGCGGGCCTGCCAGCGCTCGTTGCCGAGCAGCCAGTCGAAGCTCTCCGTCTGGAGGGCGAGCAGATCGGGTACTTCTAGGGGTTCGCGGATCTTCGCGAATGAGACACGGCCTGAAGCCGTGATAGCACTGGACATCGTCTGGGTCGCGGTGCGCGAGGCAGCCAAGGATGGTCCTTCCACGGGCCTGTGAAACTAGAGGTTCAGCGCATGCCCGGAGGGCCCCGTCCGAACCTGGGCAGGACGGGACGCAAGGCAGCGCAAAGCGACAGCATACCTGCGTTGGTGCGGAAAAGTCCAGCCGTGCCCCCCGGAGGCCCGTGGAGGCCGTTGGGACGTCGTGCATGGAGGATGGACCGTCCCGCGGCGTCCGTCAAGGTCCGGCACGCCATACGACGTACGCAAACCGGTCCGCCCCGCGTGGCCGGGTGCCCCGCGGCCGCTCCCCCGGGGACGCGCGAAGGCGGGACAGACCGGAGTCTGTCCCGCCTTGGCGGTGGAGCGTTCCTGACGCGTGGCCGGCGTGCGCCGGCGGCGTCAGGAGGGTGTCACTTGAGGGTGACGGTGGCGCCGGCGCCCTCGAGGGAGGCCTTGGCCTTCTCGGCGGCAGCCTTGTCGACCTTCTCCAGGACCGGCTTGGGCGCGCCGTCGACGAGGTCCTTGGCCTCCTTCAGGCCGAGGCTCGTGAGGGCACGCACCTCCTTGATGACCTGGATCTTCTTGTCGCCAGCGGCCTCGAGGATGACGTCGAACTCGTCCTGCTCCTCGGCTGCGGCAGCCTCGCCCGCGCCACCAGCGGCACCGGCGGCCGCGACGGCAACCGGAGCAGCGGCGGTGACGCCGAAGGTGTCCTCGAACTCCTTGACGAACTCGGAGAGCTCGATGAGGGTCATTTCCTTGAAAGCCTCGAGAAGCTCGTCAGTGCTGAGCTTTGCCATGATGGCAGTTCCTTTCGTTGTGATGCCTTGAGCCTGATGGCCATGAGTGGCGGTGGTGGTTGATCGGCTGGAGCCGGGCCCGGAGGCCGGGCATCAGCTCTCGTCGCCACCCGTGGCGACGTCGTCGGTGGCCGGTGCGTCGTCCGCAGCGGCCTGGTCCTGCACGTCGGCGTCGGCGGGTGCCGGCGTCGCGTCCGTGGCCGGACCCTCTGCCTCGCCTTGGCACGCAGGGCGTCGACCACACGGGCCGTCTGCGACAAGGGCGCGGCGAACAGGTACACGGCCTTGCTGAGCGACGCGTTGAGGGCGCCGGCCAGCTTGGACAGCAGAACCTCGCGGGACTCGAGGTCCGCGAGCTTGGTGATCTCCTCGGTGGACAAGGGCTTGCCGTCAAGGACGCCAGCCTTGATCACGAGAAGGGGGTTCGCCTTGGCGAAGTCACGCAGGCCCTTGGCCGCCTCCACCGGGTCACCGGTGATGAAGGCGATGGCCGAGGGACCCGAGAGCTGGCCGTCGAAGGCCGTGACTCCGGCCTCCTTGGCAGCGATCTCGGTGAGCGTGTTCTTCACCACGGCGTAGCGTGGCGTGCTCGCGGATGTTGCTGCGCAGCTGGGTCAGCTGCGCCACGGACAAGCCGCGGTACTCCGTGAGCACGGCCGCACCCGAGCTGCGGAACTTGTCCGTCAGCTCGGCGATGGCTGCTGCCTTGTCAGGCTTTGCCATGGGGCCTCCTTCCGGGTGATGCCGGGTGAAGGGCCCCCGAACACGAGAAGAGCCCCGGCGCAGGGCGCGGGGCTCGTGGCGGACCCCATGAGGGTCCGGCGGTCCGGGCGGCCTGCGCTGGATGCCCGCGTGCTGCGGGACCTTCGGCCCTCCCCCGAGGGGCAGGACAACCGGCGGTCTTTGGTCAGCGGTCAGACTACGGCCCGGACCGGGGCCGGGTCAAAACGGGCGCCGCCGACCCTCGGGCGGACAGCGGCGAGGCCGCACCGGAGATCTCCGGTGCGGCCTCGCCGTGGTCGAGCAGGGAGCAGGCTCAGGCCTGCGCCTCCTCCTCCACCAGCAGGTTGCGGGTGCGGTTCGGGTCCAGCGGGATGCCGGGGCCCATCGTCGTGGTCATCGTGGCCTTCTGCGATGTAGCGGCCCTTGGACGCGGACGGCTTCAGCCGCAGCACCTCATCGAGCGCCGCGCCGTAGTTCTCCACCAGCTTCTCGGTCGTCGAAGGACGTCTTGCCGATGATGAAGTGCAGGTTCGCGTGCTTGTCGGCACGGAACTCGATCTTGCCGCCCTTGATCTCGGTGACGGCCTTGGCGACGTCCATCGTGACGGTGCCGGTCTTGGGGTTGGGCATCAGGCCACGGGGGCCGAGCACCTTGCCGAGCCGGCCGACCTTGCCCATCAGGTCGGGGGTGGCGACGACGGAGTCGAAGTCGAGCCAGCCGCCCGGCCACCTTGTCGAGCAGGTCGTCGGAGCCGACGAAGTCGGCGCCGGCGGCCTCGGCCTGCGCGGCGCGCTCACCGGTGGCGAAGACCAGGACCCTGGCGGTCTTGCCGGTGCCGTGCGGCAGGTTGACGGTGCCGCGCACCATCTGGTCGGCCTTGCGGGGGTCGATGCCCAGCCGCAGGGCGACCTCGACGGTCGCGTCGTACTTGGTGGTGCTGGTGTCCTTGGCCAGACGGACGGCCTCGAGGGGGGCGTAGAGCCGGTCAGCGTCGATCTTCTCGGCCGCTGCGCGGTATGCCTTGCTGCGCTTCACTGCTGCTCCTGGTGTGTGCTGTGCGGTCGTGCGGAGGTGTGGTCAGACGGGCCAGCGCTGGCCCTGCCACGTGCCGGTGCCCGCGCCGTCCTCCGGGAGGGACGGGTACGGCGTACCGGTGATCAGTCCGTCGGTGATGCCCATCGAGCGGGCGGTGCCGGCGATGATCTTGGCGGCCTGCTCGAGGTCGTTGGCGTTGAGGTCCTCCATCTTGGTCTGGGCGATCTCGCGGACCTGGTCGGCGGTCAGCGTGCGCGACCTTGGTCTTGTGCGGCTCGCCCGAGCCCTTGGCGACGCCGGCAGCCTTCTTGATCAGCTCGGCGGCCGGCGGGCGTCTTGGTGACGAAGGTGAACGAGCGGTCCTCGTAGACCGTGATCTCGACCGGGATGACGTTGCCACGCTGGGCCTCCGTCGCGGCGTTGTACGCCTTGACGAACTCCATGATGTTGACGCCGTGCTGACCGAGGGCGGGGCCGACGGGCGGGGCCGGCGTCGCTGCGCCGGCCTGGATCTGCAGCTTGATGAAGCCGGAGACCTTCTTCTTCTTGGGAGGCATGTTCAGGGTCCTTTTCTGGGTACTTCTCGACTCGGTGGTGCAGGTGGTGCGGTGGTGCTCCTGCCGCTCAGATCTTGGCGACCTGGTTGAACGACAGCTCGACCGGCGTCTCGCGGCCGAAGATCGAGACCAGCACCTTGAGCTTCTGGCTCTCGGCGTTGATCTCGGAGATGGTGGCAGGAAGGGTCTCGAACGGGCCCTCCATGACGGTGACGGACTCGCCGACCTCGAAGTCGACGACCCGGACCTCGCGGGCCGCGCCGCCGTGGCGGCCTTGCCGGCCCGGCCTCGTCCTTGGCCTCGCAGCTGCGGGGCGAGCATCGTGAAGACCTCGTCCGTGGCTCAGCGGCACCGGCTGGTGGGTGTGGCCGACGAACCCGGTGACGCCCGGCGTGTGCCGCACGGCGCCCCAGCTCTCGTCGGTGAGGTCCATGCGCACCAGCACGTAGCCGGGCATCCGGACCCGGCGGACCAGCTTGCGCTGGCCGTTCTTGATCTCGGTGACCTCCTCCATGGGGACCTCGACCTGGAAGATGTAGGGCTCCATGTTGAGGCTGGTCACGCGGGTCTCGAGGTTGGTCTTCACGCGGTTCTCGTAGCCGGCGTAGGAGTGGACGACGTACCAGTCGCCCTCCTGCAGGCGCAGGGCCGCCTTGAACTCGGCCACCGGGTCGGCCGCCGGGGCGTCCGCCGTCGGCGGCGACCTCGTCGGCGACCTCGGCGTCGTCGGCGTCCGTCGGCCTCGGCCTCGCCGTCGCGGCAGCTCGTCGGTCGCGGCTCGGCGTCTCGTCGGCCGCGACCGCCGGCTGGGCGGCGTCGCCGTCGATGGTCCGAGGCGCTGTCGATGGCCTCGGCCTGCGGCTCGGGGGCGTCTGTCGGCCTCGTCGCTGGAGACCGCGGTGGTCCACTGCTCGGACACGCTGATGACCTACTTCCGTAACGCTGATCTGTCGACCGCACGTGGGTGCGGTCGGGGAGGCCGGCCGGGCGCCGGACGAAGCCTGTTAGCCGCCGAACACCCAGAGCACGAGCTTGGTGAACAGCGTGTCCAGCCCGAACACGAACATCATGATGACGCGCCACGAACACGATGACGACGCTCGTGTAGGTGAGCAGCTCGTGCCGGGTGGGCCGCACGACCTTGCGCAGCTCGTCGATGATCTGGCTGACGAACAGGCCGATGGACCCGAAGAAGCGGCTCACCGGGTTGCCCGCGCCTGGGCGCGTCCCGGCGCGCTCGACCGGAGCCACGGGCGTCCGCCGTGCTCGTATCGGTCACTGATCCTCATCTCCTCGCCGGCCGGCGGCCGCGGCGGGAGTGCTCCACGGGCCCGGACCGACCACTGCTGGTCGGTCACGCTCTGTCGGGTGCTGCTGGTGGTGCTACGCAGGGCAGGAGGGACTCGAACCCCCAACCGCCGGTTTTGGAGACCGGTGCTCTACCAATTGAGCCACTGCCCTACGGATGGTGCTGGGGCATGCCTGAGCATGGTTGCCGTCAACCACCCAGGGCGTGAGCATACGTGACGTCGGCGGGTACGAGGCGAACCCGCGCCCGGGGCGCCCTGCGCGGAGGTGACCGCCCGTGCGGACGGACCCGTGTGGCGCACCGCGCCGGTCTGGGAGGATCGGAGGCGTGACCGAGCCCACCGCCTCCAGCAACCCCACCCCCTCCCCGGCACCGCGACGGGTCTCCCGCCGGATCGGCTCCATCGCCGAGTCGGCCACCCTGGCCGTCGACGCCAGGGCCAAGGCGCTCAAGGCCGAGGGCCGCCCGGTCATCGGCTTCGGCGCCGGCGAGCCGGACTTCCCGACGCCGGACTACATCGTCGCGGCCGCCGTCGCCGCGTGCCCAGGACCCGGCGAACCACCGCTACACCCCCGCCGGCGGACTGCCCGACCTGAAGAAGGCCATCGTGGCCAAGACGGCCCGCGACAGCGGCTACGAGGTGGCGCCCGAGCAGGTGCTGGTGACCAACGGCGGCAAGCAGGCGGTCTACAACACCTTCGCCGCCCTGCTCGACCCCGGCGACGAGGTCCTGCTGCCGGCGCCGTACTGGACGACCTACCCCGAGGCGATCAAGCTCGCCGGCGGCACCCCGGTCGAGGTCTTCGCCGGCGAGGACCAGGGCTACCTCGTCACCGTCGAGCAGCTCGAGGCCGCGCGGACCCCGCAGACCAAGGTGCTGCTGTTCTGCTCGCCGTCCAACCCGACCGGCGCGGTCTACCCGCCCGAGCAGGTCCGCGCGATCGGCCAGTGGGCCGCTCGCAGCACGGCATCTGGGTGGTCACCGACGAGATCTACGAGCACCTGACGTACGACGGGGCCCGCTCGGTGTCGATGCCGGTCGAGGTCCCCGAGCTGGCCGACACCTGCGTGGTGCTCAACGGCGTCGCCAAGACCTATGCGATGACCGGCTGGCGGGTGGGCTGGATGATCGGCCCGCGCGACGTCGTCAAGGCCGCCACCAACCTGCAGTCGCACGCCACGTCCAACGTCGCCAACGTCTCCCAGCGGGCGGCCATCGCGGCGCTGAACGGCTCGCTGGAGGCGGTCGAGCGAGATGAAGGTCGCCTTCGACCGGCGGCGTCGCACCATGGTCGGCATGCTCAACGACATCGACGGCGTCGCACTGCCCGGTCCCGCAGGGCGCGTTCTACGTCTACCCCTCGGTCAAGGGCCTGCTGGGCCGGACGATCCGCGGCGTCACCCCGCAGACCTCGGCCGAGCTGGCGGCGCTGATCCTCGACGAGGCCGAGGTGGCGGTCGTGCCCGGCGAGGCGTTCGGGCCCAGCGGCTACCTGCGGCTGTCCTACGCCCTGGGCGACGCCGACCTCACCGAGGGCGTGTCGCGGATCCAGAAGCTGCTCGCCGAGGCGCGCTGAACCGGACCGCGGCTCTCACCCTCGCCCGGTGTCGCGGTGCGCAGCCCGGCGTGGCAGCCTCAAGCCATGAGCGACACCGACAACTACGGCGACGAGAGCATCGACACCGATCTCGGCAGCTACAGCGTCGACGACGAGGACCAGCCCGACAGCGGGGACTCGCTCGTCGACCGTGGGCTGGACGACGCGCTGGATGAGGGCTACTCCCCGCCGGAGAAGCCCCGTGGGCGTGAACGCCTTCGGGACCACCGCCGCCGAGCAGCACCAGGGCGAGTCCCTCGAGCAGCGGATGGCCCAGGAGGAGCCCGACCCGTCCGCCGTACTTCGACGACCCGCTGGCCGAGCCCGACACCGTCGGCGGCGACGACCCCGACGCGATCGCGGCCGACCAGGACTTCCTGGGCGACCCCGAGGTCGGCAACGTCCGCTCCGGGCGCCTGGTGGCCCCCGACGAGGGGTCGCACGAGGACGACGAGTCCGACCTGATCGCCGGCGACGTCGGCATCGACGGTGGAGCGGCCTCGGCCGAGGAGGCCGCGATGCACGTGGTGGACGAGCCCTGACCCACCCGCACGACCCCCCGCAGCCGCCGTCCCGTGCCGACCCGCACCGGGCGGCGGCTGCGCATCGGGCCCGCGCGCCCCTGGCGTCGGGCTTCCGTGGCAGCGGTGGCACACTGACCCGCATGCTGCGACCGGTGCAGGCTCTGCCCAAGGCCCACCTGCACCTGCACTTCACCGGCTCGATGCGCCTGAGCACGCTGCTCGCGCTCGCCGAGAAGCACTCCATGAGACTGCCCGAGGCCCTGACCACCGGGTGGCCGCCGAAGCTGCGCGCCACCGACGAGCGCGGGTGGTTCCGCTTCCAGCGCCTCTACGACACGGCCCGGGCGTGCGTGCGCGACGAGGAGGACATGCGTCGCATCGTGCGCGAGGCGGCGCAGGACGACGCCGCCGAGGGGTCGGGCTGGCTGGAGATCCAGGTCGACCCGACGTCCTACGCACCGTTCCTCGGCGGCATCACCCCGGCGCTGGAGATCGTGCTGGACGAGGCCCGGACCGTCTCGGCGGCGACCGGCACCGGCGTCGGCGTCGTCGTCGCGGCCTCGCGGATGCGGCACCCCCTGGACGCACGCACCCTGGCCCGGCTGGCCGTCCGCTACGCCGGCGAGGGGCCGGGCACGGTGGTCGGGTTCGGGCTGAGCAACGACGAGCGGCGAGGGCGCACCGGCGACTTCGCCCACGCCTTCGACATCGCCCGCCGCGCCGGCCTGGCCTGCGTCCCGCACGGCGGCGAGCTGCTGGGCGCGGACGCCGTCGCGGAGACCCTGACCGCGCTGCGGCCCGGACCGGCTCGGCCACGGCGTGCGCAGCGTCGAGGACCCCAGGGTGCTGGACGAGGTCGTGCGCCGCGGCGTCACGCTCGAGGTCTGCCCCGGCAGCAACGTCGCCCTGGGGGTCTACCCCGACGCGGCCGTCGTCCCGGTGCGCCGGCTGCTCGAGGCGGGGGCCCAGGTGGCCCTCGGCGCCGACGACCCGCTGCTGTTCGGGTCGCGGCTGGCCGCGCAGTACGAGCTCGGCGCGCGACGGCGCTGGGGCTGGGCGACGACGAGCTGGCGGCCCTGGCCCGCGGGTCGGTGCACGGGTCGCGGGCCCCGGAGTCGCTGCGCAAGACCCTGCTCGACGACATCGACGCCTGGCTGGCGTCACCGACCGGGGCCTGACCCACCGCGGCGTCCGTCGCGGCGTCCGTCGCACCGGCCGTGCCGCCGGCCACGCGCGCTCAGAGCGAGGCGCCGACCAGGACCGGCTCGTTGACCAGGGTGACCCCGAAGGTGTCCTGCACGCCGTCGCGGATCTCGCGGGCCAGGGCGAGGACGTCGGCGGCGCTGGCGCTGCCCCGGTTGGTCAGGGCGAGGGTGTGCTTGGTCGAGAGGGCCGCCGGGCCGGGCATGCGGTAGCCCTTGCCGAAGCCGGCCCTGTCGATCAGCCACGCGGCGCTGGTCTTGACCCGGTCCTGCGGCGCGGCGAACTGCGGCGGGGCCGGCGCCTCGGCGCCCAGGACCTCCCGGGCCCGGTCCCGCAAGGTGGCGTAGCGCCCGTGGGACAGGACCGGGTTGGTGAAGAACGAGCCGCAGCTCCACGTGTCGTGGTCGTCGGCGTCCAGGACCATGCCCCGCTGCCGCCGCTGGGCCAGCACGGCCTCCCGGGCGTCCTCGAGCGGCACCCGCGCGCCCGCCTCCACCCCGAGGGCGCGGGCGAGGTCGGCGTAGGCCACCGGCGCCGAGAGGGTGGCCAGGCGCAGCTGGAAGACGACGTCGAGCACGACGTACCGGGGCTCGGCCTTGAACCGGGAGTGGCGGTAGGTGAAGACGCAGTCGGCGTTGGCGAACGTGCGCACCTCCTGCTCGCGGCGGTCCCAGACGCGCACCTGGGCGATGGTCTGGGAGACCTCCTGGCCGTAGGCGCCGACGTTCTGGATCGGGGTGGCGCCGGTGCAGCCGGGGATGCCGGACAGGGCCTCGATGCCGGACCAGCCCTCGGCGACCGCGCGCGCGACCAGGCCGTCCCAGCCCTCGCCCGCGGCGACCCGGACCGTGGCCCCGCCGCAGTCGTCCTGGGACTCGACGGTGATCGCCGCTGGTGGCGACCCGCACCACCGAGCCGGCGAAGCCCTCGTCGGCGACGACGAGGTTGGAGCCGCCGGAGACCAGCAGCAGGGGCTCGTCGGCGTCGTCGACCTCACGGACCGCGTCGACCAGCTCGTCGGTGGTCTCGGCCGTGACCAGCCGCTGCGCCGGGCCGCCGACCCGCATCGTGGTCAGGGTGGACAGCGGTGTGCCGTGCTCCTCGCGCATGGGGTGCGGCCGCTCAGCCGAGGGCCACGACGGCCACGGCGCGGCCGAGGACCTTGTCGCCGTTGCAGCACCGCGGTCAGCTCGACCGTCGCGCGCCCCGTCTCGGGGTCGACGCTCTTGACCACGCCGCTCGACCTCGATGTCGGCGCCGCCCTCCCAGGGCACGACGACCGGCTTGGTGAAGCGGGTGCCGCACTCCAGCACCCGCCCGGCGTCGCCCAGCCAGTCGGTGACGACGGTGAAGGCCGAGCCCATGGTGAACATGCCGTGGGCGATGACGTCGGGCAGGCCGACGGACGTCGCGAAGCGCTCGTCCCAGTGGATCCGGTTGCGGTCCAGGCTCGCGCCGGCGTACTGCACCAGCGTGGCCCGCTCGACGTGGATGGTGCGCGGCGGCAGCGTGTCACCGGCGGACACCTCGGCCACGGTCCTGATGGTGCTCATCACTCCCCTCCCCTGATGACGATCGTCGACGTGGCCGTGCAGACCGGCTCGCCCTCCACCGTGGCCAGCTCGCTGCGGGTGGTCACCATGGCGTGGCCGCCGGCCTCGCGCACCGCGTCGACGGTCAGCACGCCGACGATCTCGTCACCGGCGGTGATCGGACGGTGGTGGACGAACCGCTGCTCGCCGTGGACCACCCGGCTGAAGTCGATGCCGGCCTCGGGGTCGGTCGATGAGCTGCTTGTCGCACTGCTGGGCGACCAGCACGGCGAAGGTGGGGGTCGCGATGACGTCGCGGTAGCCACGCGCCCGGGCGACGTCGCGGTCGGTGTGCACGGGGTCGACCGCGCCCACCGCCTCGGCGAACTCGCGGATCTTCTCGCGCCCGACGGCATAAGGAGCGGTGGGCGGGTAGGTGCGCCCGGCAAAGCTGGAGTTCACAGGCATGGCGTCACCTTAGGGGAGCGGCGGGCACAGCAGGACGACCGCCCCTGAGCCAGGGACGGTCGTCATGAGTGCTGGGGGCGAGCCGGGGCCCGCCTGGTGTCAGCGGGTCTCGCGGTGCGCGGTGTGGTGGCTGCAGCGCGGGCAGAACTTGGCCAGCTCCAACCGGTCAGGGTTGTTGCGGCGGTTCTTCTTGGTGATGTAGTTGCGCTCCTTGCACTCCACACACGCCATGGTGATCTTCGGGCGGACGTCGGCGCTCTTGCTGGCCACGGGGCAACCTGCTCTCGGAAACTCAGGGTGAAGAAGGAAGGTGATGCGCCGATCCGGTCCTGCACACGGCGACGCACCAGATTACGCGACGACTGGACGAATCCGGAAATCGCGCTGGTAGCGGGAGCGGGACTTGAACCCGCGACACCACGATTATGAGTCGTGTGCTCTAACCACCTGAGCTACCCCGCCGGGGTGCCCGGATAGCAGGGCGGCCGCCGCCAGCTGACGCTGAGGGCGGCCACCCGTGCTCCGAACGGAGCCCCAATACGGAATCGAACCGTAGACCTTCTCCTTACCATGGAGACGCTCTACCGACTGAGCTATTGGGGCATTCGAGCAGCCGCAGGGCCACCCGGTCACGCGTCGAGAAAGATACACGGTCCCGGGCCCGGACACGAAATCGGACCCTCCTCGCGCCCACGCACCCGTCTCCCCCGCCGGAACCGGCCCCGCGCGTGGTCCCCGGCCGGCCGCGCGCGGACGGCTACCAGCGGTCGTGCACCTGGGGGCGGATCCGCTGGTCGTAGAGGTCGCGGATCGCCGTCGAGGGTCGCCGCGTCCAGCGCGGGCACGTCGGCCGCGGCGGCGTTGCCGCGCGCCTGCGCGACGTTGCGCGCACCGGGGATGACCGTGGTGACGCCGGGCTGCTCGATCACCCAGCGCAGCGCCGCCTGGGCCGGGGTCGACGCCCTCGGGCAGCAGCTCGCCGAAGGTGGCCGCGGCATCGACGCCCGCGTCGAAGTCCACCCCGGAGAACGTCTCGCCGACGTCGAACGCCTCGCCCGCTGCGGTTGTAGGTGCGGTGGTCGTCCTCGGCGAAGACGCTCTCGTGCGTGTACTTGCCCGACAGCAGGCCCGAGGCCAGCGGCACCCGCGCGATGATGCCGACCCCTGCCGCCGCCGCCGCGGGCAGCACCTGCTCGAGCGGCTTCTGCCGGAACGCGTTGAGGATGATCTGCACGGTGGCCGTGCCCGGCCGGGCGATCGCCGTCAGCGCCTGGTCGCAGGTCTCGACGCTGACGCCGTACGCCGCGATGCGCTGCTCGGCGACGAGCGTGTCGAGCGCGTCGAACACCGCGTCGTCGGCGAACACCTCGGACGGCGGGCAGTGCAGCTGCACGAGGTCGAGCACCTCGACGCCGAGGTTCTTGCGCGAGCGGTCGGTCCACGCGCGGAAGGCCTCCAGCGTGTACGCCGAGGGCTCCTGCGGGACGCGCCGTCCCATCTTGGTCGCCACCGTGACCCCGGCCCCGGGGTTGGCGCGCAGGAAGTCGCCGATCAGCTGCTCGCTGCGGCCGTCGCCGTAGACGTCAGCGGTGTCGAAGAAGGTGACGCCGGAGGCGGCGGCGGCGTCGAGCACCGCCATCGCCTCGGCCGGGTCGACCGACCCCCAGTCGGCGCCGAGCTGCCAGGTGCCGAGACCGATGACCGAGACCTGGCGGCCGGTCCTGCCGAGCTGTCGCTGTTCCATGCCCCCTCCCTACCCCATCGGCGGGGACCGACGCGCGGCAGCGGTCGACGCCGGGGCGGGACCGGCGGGTCCGCCCGGGACGCGCCGGCCGGAACCGCAGCCTGCGGGGGTCAGGACCCTGAAGCGGCCTCCTGCTCGGCGTCGAGGATGGCGCGCGCGGCGGCGAACCGGGCGATCGGCACCCGGTAGGGCGAGCACGACACGTAGTCCAGCCCGATCTGCTCGAACAGCCCGATCGAGGCCGGGTCGCCACCGTGCTCACCGCAGACGCCCAGCTTGAGGTCGGGCTTGACCGACCGACCCTTCTCGGCGCCGATCCGCACCAGCTCGCCGACGCCGTCGCGGTCGATCGAGGCGAACGGGTTGTCCCGCAGGATCCGCTCGTCGATGTAGGCCGCGAGGAACGCCCCCTCGGCGTCGTCGCGGGAGATGCCGATCGCGGTCTGGGTCAGGTCGTTGGTGCCGAAGCTGAAGAAGTCGGCGTGGGCGGCGATCTCGTCCGCGCAGACCGCTGCGCGCGGCAGCTCGATCATCGTGCCGACGGTGTAGGGCAGCGACCGGCCGGCCTGCTCGAGCTCCTCGGCCATCACCGTCGTCGACGATGTCGCGCATCCGCTCGAGCTCGGCCGAGAAGGCCACCAGCGGGACCATGATCTCGACCCGCGGGTCGCCACCGGCGGCCGCGACGGCGAGCGCGGCACGGGCGATGGCCCGCACCTGCATCTGCGGGATCTCGGGGTAGAGCAGGGCCAGCCGCACCCCGCGCGTGCCCAGCATCGGGTTCTGCTCGGTGAGCTTCTTGATCCGCGCGAGCAGGGTCTCGGACGCGGTGCAGCGGCGCTCGGCTCGGCGTCGGCCAGCTGCAGCCGCTGCACCTCCAGGGCCTGGTCGAGCAGCGAGGGCAGGAACTCGTGCAGCGGCGGGTCGAGCAGCCGGATCGTCACCGGCAGCCCGCTCATCGCGGTGAGGATCTCCTCGAAGTCGGCCTGCTGCATCGGCAGGATCTCGGCGAGCGCGGCCTCCCGCTCCTGCTCGTCGTCGGCCAGGATCATCCGGCGCACGGCGGGCAGCCGGCTCTCGTCCATGAACATGTGCTCGGTGCGGCACAGGCCGATGCCCTCGGCGCCGAACTCCCTGGCCTTGCGCGCGTCCTCGCCGGTGTCGGCGTTGGCCCGCACCGCCATCCGGCGGATGTCGTCGGCCCAGCCGACGAGCTGCTCGAAGTCGGTGTTGATCTGCGGCGGGATCAGCTCCAGGGCGCCGGCGAACACCTGCCCGGTGGACCCGTCGAGGGTGATCGTGTCGCCCTCGCCGAGGACGGTGTCGCCGATCGTCAGCCGCTTGCGCGCGGCGTCGATCTTGATCGAGGAGGCACCGGCCACGCACGGCTTGCCCATGCCGCGGGCCACCACGGCGGCGTGCGAGGTCATGCCTCCGTGCGCCGTGAGCACGCCCTGCGCGGCGATCACGCCGTGGATGTCGTCCGGGGTGGTCTCCCAGCGCACCAGCACGACGGCGTCGCCGGCCCGGCCGCGCTCCTCGGCGGTGTCGGCGTCGAAGACCAGGCTGCCGACGGCGGCGCCGGGCGAGGCGTTCAGGCCGGTGGTCAGCGGCCTCGTGCTCGTGGCTGGGGTCGATGGCCGGGTGCAGCAGCTGGTCGAGCTGGCCCGGCTCGATCCGGCGCAGCGCCTCGTGCCGGTCGATGACGCCCTCGGCGACCAGGTCGCTGACCACCTTCAGGGCGGCCTGGGCGGTGCGCTTGCCGTTGCGGGTCTGCAGCAGGTAGAGCGTGCCCTGCTCGACGGTGAACTCGATGTCCTGCATGTCGCCGTAGTGCTGCTCGAGCGAGGCCATGGTGTCCAGCAGCTGCTTGTAGGCCTCGGGCAGCACCGACTCCATCTCGGCCAGCGGGCGCGGGGTGCGGATGCCGGCGACGACGTCCTCGCCCTGGGCGTTGACGCAGGAACTCGCCGTACAGCTCCTTGGCGCCCGGTGGAGGGGTTGCGGGTGAAGCAGACCCCGGTCGCGGACGTGTCGCCGAGGTTGCCGAAGACCATCTGCATGATGTTCACGGCCGTGCCGAGGTCGTCGGGGATGTTGTTGGCCCGGCGGTAGACCGCGGCGCGCGGGTTGAGCCAGGACCGGAACACCGCGTCGACCGAGCGGCGCAGCTGCTCGCGGGGGTCCAGCGGGCAGCTCCTCGCCCATGTGCTCGCGGGAGAGGTCCTTGAACGTCGCGACCAGCTCCTGCAGGTCGTCGGCGGTCAGGTCGGTGTCCTCGGACGACGCCGCGCCGTGACTTCAGCGCCTCCAGCGCGTCGTCGTACACGTGCGACGGGACGGACTCGACGACCTCGCCGTACATCTGGATGAACCGGCGGTAGGAGTCCCAGGCGAACCGCGGGCTGCTCGGCCTCGGCGCCCAGCCCGAGCGACGGACTCGTCGGTGATGCCCAGGTTGAGGATCGTGTCCATCATCCCGGGCATCGAGTGCACGGCGCCGGAGCGGACCGACACCAGCAGCGGTCGCTCCGCCGCGCCCAGCACCCGGCCGGTGCGCTCCTCCAGCCGGCGCCAGGCCCTCCTCGATCGCTCTGCCAGAGCCCCTCGGGCCACTCCCCGCCGCCGGCGCATCGCCTCGACGCACGCCTGCGTGGTCACCGTGAAGCCGTCGGGAACCGGCACCCCGATCCGCTTCATCTCGGCCACGTTGGCGCCCTTGCCGCCCAGCAGCGGCTTCATCGTGGCGTTGCCGTCGGACAGGTCGTAGACGTGCGTGTCGGACGTCGCTCATCGGTCGCTCCATCGGGTCCTGGCCTGAGGTGGGATCGGTGGCTGTCATGGCGTACCGGCCGCGATCCTGCGGCGGTCGTCGACCAGGTCGATGACCCGGCCGGCGGCCTCCTCGAGGGCGAGCGACGTGGTGTCGATGGAGGGGCAGCCGAGGCGGCGCTGCAGCGCGGCTGACCTCGTCCAGCTCGTCGTAGATGCCGCTGAGCTCGGCGTAGCCGTCCTTGCCGCGCGAGCCCGAGGGCACGCACCCGGCGGCCGCGGATCGTGGCCAGCCGCTCGGGGTCGATGGTCAGCGCGACGATCTTCCACCGGTCGATCGTGAACAGCGCCGGCGGGGCCGCGATCCCCTTGACCAGGGGCACGTTGGCGGTCTTGTAGCCGAGGTAGCCGAGGTACATCGACAGCGGCGTCTTGCCGGTCCGTGAGACGCCGATGAGGACGATGTCGGCGTCGACCAGGCCGTCGGTGGACTGGCCGTCGTCGTGCCGGACGGCGAACTCCATGGCGGCGATCCGCTTGAAGTAGTCGGGGTCGAGGCCGACCTGGCGGGCCGGCACCCGCTCGGCCCGGTCGCCGCTGGCGGCCTCGAGGGCGAGCATCGCGGGACCGAGCAGGTCGCAGTGGGCGACGCCGAGCCGCGCGCACAGCTCGCCGACCAGCTCGCGCAGCCCGTCGTCGACCAGGGTGGAGAACACCGCGACGCCCTGGCCGTCGGGCTCGATCCGCTCGAACGCCTCGTGCAGCCCCTCGGCGGTGCTGATCCGCGGGTGGCGGATGATGCGCGTCGGGTGGCGGACGAACTGCGCCTGAGCGGCCCGCGCGACGCGGGCCGCGGTGTCACCGGTCGAGTCCGCGATCACGTGGATCTCGATCGGCGCCGTCGACATGAGCCACAGGCTAGTCACATCGGCGCGCTCTGGCGCCTGCTGAAGGTCCTTTGCAGCGCCCGCGGCGTGAGCAGCCCCTCACCGAGGCCGAGCTCCACCAGGGCGTCGAACGCGTCCGGATGGCGCGCCGCACCCCGCAGGGCCGCGTCGACCACCCACGGCCGGCGGGCCAGGGCGGCGGCCGTGGTCGTGTGCCGCAGGTGCCGGCCCAGCCGCCGCCGCAGCTGCTGCCGGTACGTCGCGCCGGGTCCGCCGGGCGGCCCGGTGCCGTCGCGCGCGCCGGGGCGCCCGGCGGCCCGTACGGCGGCGGCGCCGGCGAAGGCACCGGAGAGCACCGCGTAGTAGATGCCCTCGCCGGTCATCGGGTTGACGAGGGACAGGGCGTCGCCGACCAGCAGCACCCGGCCGTCGGGCTGCCGCGGTCGCCCCGAGGACAGCGGCAGGTGGTGCGCCCGCCAGGACTGCGCGTCCGCGGAGACCCCCGGCAGCAGCTCGTCCAGGCGGCCCAGCAGCCGCGCGCGCGTCAGCGGCCGGCCCCCGCGCAGCACGGCGCCGTAGCCGATGTTGGCCCGGCCGTCGCCGACGGGGAAGGACCAGGCGTACTCCGGCCAGTCCTCGCGCCCGAGGGTGATCCGCTGCTCGCCGGCGAGGTCGGCACGGACCGGCGCGTAGCCGCGGATCGCGACGGCGAGGTGGCCCGGGCCGTTGACCGGCAGGCCCAGCCGGCGCCGCACCGTGGACCCGGCACCGTCGGCGGCCACCACCGTCCGCGCCGACAGGGCGCCGTCCAGCACCACCCGGTCGGGGTGCACGTCGAGGGAGCGGACGGTGTGGCGCCGCAGCACCGCACCCGCGGCGCACGCGGCGGCGACCAGGCGCGCGTCGAACACGGCGCGGGGCACGACCCGGGCCGGGCGGGCCATCAGGCCGGACGCCGCCGCGCCCACCCCGGCCGGGTAGCCGATGGTCAGCCGGCTCACCGGGCGGTGGTCCGCCACGACGTCCTCGACGCCCAGCCGGGACAGGACGTCGAGGACGTGCGGGGCGATGCCGTCGCCGCAGGGCTTGTCGCGGGGGAAGTCCGCCCGGTCCAGCAGCAGGACCGACGCCCCCGGCCGCACCCGCAGCGCCGACAGCGCGGCCGCGCTGCCGGCCGGCCCGGCACCGACGACGACGAGGTCCCAGAGCTGCGGCACCGGCCCAGTCTGCGCCGGTATGCACGGATCCGCGGCCCGGGATGCCGGCCGGCGCCGCCGGTGCCAGACTGCGCGATGGACGCCGGCCGGGGTCGTGTCGGCGCGGACACCAGGAGGGCCAGTGCGCCGTCGGATCCTTGCCACCACGTCGTTGGCCGCAGCGGCCGTCCTCGCCGTCACCGGCGCCTCCGGTATGACGGGGGCGGCCGGCGCCACCCGCCCGGCCGGTCCCCCGCAAGGACACCGCCCCTCCGGTGCCGCCGCCGCGGGCACGCTCCCCGGCGGGCTACCGGCACCTGGTGGTGATCTACGAGGAGAACCACTCGTTCGACAACCTGTACGGCACCTGGGGGACGGTGGGCGGCGACCGGGTGGACGGCCTGTCGCAGTCGCGCCGGGCCCAGCGCACCCAGGTGGCCCAGAACGGCACGCCGTACCGCTGCCTGCTGCAGGCGGACGTCAACCTGGCCACGCCGCCGCTGGCGGACCGGTGCGCGGACAGCGGCGCACGGGGTGCCGTCCAGCGCCTTCACCAACCGGCCCTACTCGATCGACCGGTACATCGGGCCCACGGACAAGACCTGCCCGCCGCCCACCGTCTTCGCCCCCAACGGCGTCCTGAAGAACTCCCCCGGCGCGCTGCCCGGCGGCTGCACCCGGGACCTGGTGCACCGCTTCTACCAGGAGCAGTACCAGCTCGACGGCGGCCGGCAGGACCGCTACGTCACCGGCTCGGACGCGGTCGGGCTGACCATGGGGCACTACGACACCCGCTCGCTGCCGATCTACGACTACCTGCACAGCAAGGGTGCGCCGCACTACGTGCTGGCCGACCACTTCTTCCAGGCGGCCTTCGGCGGCTCGTTCCTCAACCACCAGTACCTCATCGCGGCGCGGGCGCCCGAGGACACCAGCGGCGGCGGCCTCGGCGCGAAGACCTCGGTGCTCGACCGCAACGGGATGGTCAACACCTACCCGCTCTACAAGCCCACCAGCCCCGACGTGGTCGACGGGCAGCTGACCCGGGCCTGCCCCGACGGCGCGACCGTGGACTACGCCCGGGCCTGTGGCCGCCTGGCGGTCAACACGGTGCAGCCCTCCAGCCCGCCGTTCGGCAACGGCCCCAAGATCCCGCTCATCGACGACGCGAAGTACCCCAACATCGGCGACCGGCTGAGCGCGGCCGACGTGTCCTGGAACTGGTACGCCGGCGGGTGGGACGACGCCGCCGCCGGGCACCCCGGCCCGCTGTTCCAGTACCACCACCAGCCGTTCAACTACTTCGCCGACTACGCCCCGGGCAAGCCCGGCCGTGACCACCTCAAGGACGAGACGGCGTTCCTCTCCGCCGCCCGCAAGGGCACGCTGCCGGCCGTCAGCTTCGTCAAGCCGTACGGCGCCGAGAACGAGCACCCCGGCTACGCCAGCGAGCCCGACGGCAGCGACCACCTGGTCGACCTGCTCAAGGCCGTCACCACCGGCCCGCAGGCCAAGGACACCCTCGTGGTCGTGACGTACGACGAGTTCGGCGGCCAGTGGGACCACGTGGCCCCGCCCGGGCAGGGCTCGACCACCCGGGGCGCCCACGACGCCTGGGGCCCCGGCACCCGCATCCCGGCGCTGCTGGTGTCCGCCTCGATGCGGTGCTCGGGCGTGGACCACACGGTCTACGACACGACCTCGATCATGGCGACGATCGAGCACAGCTTCGGGCTGAAGCCCGTCGCGACCAGGGACGCGCAGGTCAGCGACCTGGGACGCGCCGTCGCGCTGGGCCGTCGCCTGCTCGCTCTGACCGTCCGCTCAGGAGGGCGGGGGCGTACATGATCACGGCCACGCCGACGAGGGCGACGAGGGCGCCGGCGACGTCGTACCGGTCGGGGCGGTAGCCGTCCAGGGCCATCCCCCAGGCCAGCGACCCGGCGATGAACACGCCGCCGTACGCCGCCAGGATCCGCCCGAAGTGCGCGTCCGGCTGCAGCGTGGCCACGAACCCGTAGAGGCCGAGGGCGACCACACCGGCGCCGGCCCACACCCACCCCCGGTGCTCGCGGACGCCCTGCCAGACCAGCCACGCGCCCCCGATCTCCAGCAGCGCGGCGAGCACGAACAGCGGGACGGACCGGGCGATGGTCACCCCCGAACCTACGGTTTGACCGCGAGCCGGCGGTCGGCGGTGTCACAGTACGGAGGCAGACCCCAGCCTGCGCTCAGGTTCCGGGCGCAGAATCACGGCATCAGCTCGTTGCCGTGGGCGAAGGGCGCCCGAGCACACAGCGTGGACACCGGTGACGCACCGGGACGATGCCGAAGGAGGGCAGATGCGCCGCCTCCACCGCCTGGTGCCTGCCGTCACCCTGGCCGTGGGCCTGCTCGCCGGCTCCGCGCTCGCCGGCTGCACGTCCGGCGGCCGGACCGCGACCCCCTCCCCCACGCAGCCGAGCGCGACCTCCCCTCCCGGCTCGACCTCGGCGACCCCGTCACCGACCGGCTCGATGCCGTACCCCTCACCGGCCACGGCGAGCGGGAAGGCGGTCTCGCTGTACGACTTCATCGAGTTCTGGGGGGACAACGCGGCCGGCATGGAGGCCGACTTCAGCGAGCTCGAGGACGCCGGCGCCACGTGGGCACGGCTGCGGCTGGCCTCCTCCCCCGCGGCAGCCGACCGGTTCGGGTCGGTCGTGGCCGCGGCCCAGCGCCACCACATCCAGCTGGTCGTCATCCTGGAGAAGCCCGCGCCGCTGCTCGACCTGGGCAGCGAGGCCGACCAGCAGGCCTACCGGTCCTGGGTGGCGCAGATCGTCCGCCGGTACCAGGGCTCGGTCCACTACTGGGAGATCCTCAGCGAGCCCAACCTGCGCTACACCTGGAACATCGACAGCAAGCACGACAGCGACCCCCAGGCGTACGCCGCGAGCGTGCGTCGCTACGTCACGCTGCTGCAGGACGGCTACCGCACCGTCAAGGCCACCGACCCGACCGCCACGGTGCTCTTCGGCGGGCTGTCCGAGGCCAAGGTCGAGCGGTACATGCGCGTGCTGGTGACGACCGACGCGTGGAGGTACTTCGACATCATGGACTTCCACGCGTACGGCCAGACCCCGGCCGACGTGCTCTCGCGCTACCGGTCCTTCCGCCGGAGCATGCGCAGCCACCCCGCCTGGGCGGCCAAGCCGATCTGGGTCGAGTTCGGCTTCAACTCCTCGTGGAGCGACAAGGGCGGCTACTCCGGGACGGAGGGGCAGAAGGCCCGGAACTTCGTCAAGGCCACGAAGCTGGTCAGCGCGGCCGGCGCCCAGGGCCCCATCTTCTGGTTCACCCTGCACGGCAACAACCCGGACAGCCCCGGCTACGGGCTGATCACGCGCGACAGCCAGGACCTGAGCCGGCGACGGCTCAAGGCGTTCTACGCGCTGCGGGACATGCCCGCGCCCGGGCCCGCGACGGCCTCGACCTCGCCCTGAGCCGGGGCGCCGTCAGCGGCCGATGACGGTGTAGCCGCCCACCGTCCCGACGACGGGCAGCGCGCTGCAGCCGGCGCATCGTGGCCTGGTCGAACCCGTCGTGCCCGAGCCGGGCCAGGACGGTGGCGGAGCCGGTCGTGAGCTGGCGCACGGCGACGCCCTGCCAGCGCTGGTTCGCCCGGCGAGGGACGGGCGTGCCGTTCGGGCGGGACTGCGCGGCGTAGCTGGCGTCGTACGTCTGGCCGGTGAAGTCCACCGGCTGCGGGCAGCCGCGATCGAGGTCCCGGGTCAGCACGTTCATCAGGATCAGGGCGCCCGGGTCGTCGGACATCACGCAGCCCCGGCCCACCGCGAGACGGCCCAGCTGCGTCCCCGGGAACGGGTCGTTCAGGCGCTGGGACAGCGGTGTCACCGCGGCCAGCGTGATCACCACCACCGCGGCGAGCGCACCGGTCACGGCCACCGGACGAGGGAGCCGCTCCAGCAGCACGCCGCACCCGATCGCCGACGACCAGGGCCAGGAACGGCGCCGGGAACGCCGCGTAGTGCTGGAAGTAGCTCGGGCCGGCCAGCAGCACCAGCGTGGTGACGCCGAGCAGCAGCACCACGACCCGGGCCCGCCGCCGGGTCCACGCGGCTGCGGCCGCGGCGACGACGACGACCAGGGCGAGCGCCAGGACGGCCTGTTTCGTGGCCGCCGGGGCACCGGCGAGGTGGGGGGCCAGGGTGAGCACGCCTCTCAGCCGCCCGCCGATGCGTCACCCCCATCCGGGGCCGTCCCACCTGGTCGGCGACCACCATGCGGACCATCGGGCCGGGCGCCAGCAGCAGGAACGGCACCCAGATCGCCGCCGCGCCGGCCAGCACGCCGGCCAGCAGCCGTGCCGTCGCGGCCCTCCCGGCGACGACCAGCTGCCACAGCACGACGACGGCGACCGGTGCGACGGCCCAGATCTTGAGCCCGAGGGACAGCCCCAGCAGGACGCCCGCGACCACCGTGGCGCGCCGGCTCGGGACCCCCTCCCGGGGCAGCAGCAGGACGAGGCAGAGCAGCACCACCAGGGTGCCCAGGGGCTCGATCATCGTCCTCGCCTCCGCGGCGGCGGCGGGGTACCAGAGCGCGTAGAACAGGCCGGCGACCACGGCGGCGACCAGCCCGAACCGTCGCGCCAGCCGGGCGACGAGCACCGTGTTGAGCACGCCGAGGGCCATGAACGCGACCCGTGCCGCCGCGAAGCCGGCCGGGTCGGAGGTCAGCCGGCCCAGTGCCGCGAACGGCGCGAGCGCCAGCACGACCCCCGGGGGGTGCAGCAGGACGAAGTCGGCGTACGGCACCCGCCCCGCCACCAGCGCCGCGGCGCCGGAGTAGTAGACCGCGTCGTCGTAGACACCCAGGCCCGACAGGCCCCCGCCGCGCAGGGTCGGCAGCAGGCGGGCCAGGAACGCGACCAGGCCCGAGCAGGACGTACGGCGCCGCCGCTCGGGCCGGGCCCGGTCGGTTGGGGACGGCCGTCGCGCGGTCATCTGAGGTGAGCTGCCTCGTCATGGGGCACGAGGCTACGTGCGGAAGATGTGAGTCGGGTCAGGCCTCCGTGGCCTCCTGCAGCGGGGCCGGCTCCTCGTGCGCGCCCAGCAGGGCGGCGTAGGTGAACCCCGCGACCAGGCCGCCCACGGTCGGGGCGAGGATGAACAGCCAGAGCTGGGTGATGGCGCCGTCCCCGGCGAACAGCGCCGGCCCGATCGAGCGCGCCGGGTTCACCGACGTGTTGTCCACGGGGATGCTGACCAGGTGGATCAGGGTCAGCGCGAGGCCGATGGCGATCGGCGCGAACCCGCGCGGCGCCCGCGTGTCCGTGGCGCCCAGGATCACCCAGACGAAGAACGCCGTGAGGACCACCTCCGTCACGAGCGCGGCCATCAGGGAGTACCCGTCGGGTGAGCGGTCGCCGTAGCCGTTGGTGGCGAACCCCGACGCCGACGCGCTGAAGCCGGCCTTGCCCGAGGCGATGACGAACAGCACGCCCGCCCCGACGATGGCGGCCACCACCTGCGTGACGACGTACGCCGTGACGTCCCGCCACGCGAACCGGCCCGCGGAGGCCAGCCCGACCGTCACGGCAGGGTTGAAGTGCCCTCCCGAGATGTGCCCGACCGCGTAGGCCATCGTCATGACGGCGAGACCGAACGCGAAGGCCACGCCGAGGAAGCCGATGCCCAGGTGGACCCCGTCCTTGGACTGGACGAAGCCGGCCGCGATGACCGCCGCGCCGCAGCCGCCGAACACGAGCAGGAAGGTGCCGAGGAACTCCGCGGACAGGCGGCGGGCGGTCGAGGGACTGGGCACGTGGGCTCCTCGGGGGCGGGGCGCCAAGGCGGCCCTCGG
Organism: uncultured Actinomycetota bacterium; assembly: GCA_963828995.1. Taxonomy (GTDB): domain Bacteria; phylum Actinomycetota; class Actinomycetes; order Actinomycetales; family Dermatophilaceae; genus CAVRTM01. The sequence continues at coordinate 149,520 of CAWHHB010000014.1, read as the reverse complement.
CGCCGGACCGGTGCACCGGCCACGTGGCGGCGCACCACCCATGATGGCGGCGCCGCAGCGAGGTGACCATGGGCCGGCTCGATCCTGTGCACGGTCGACCCGGTCGGACGGTGGCCGCTCAGGCACGCGGCGTGCCGGGGCGGGTCCGCTGCCCGCGAGCCGGCCGGGAAGGAGCCCGGGCCGGACGGCCACCCCGGCCAGCAGTCCCAGCGGCAGACCGAGGGCCCACCCGGCCAGGACGTCGGTCGCCCAGTGGACGCCGAGGTAGACCAGGCACGCGCCCACGACCGCGACCCCGCAGCCGAGCACCACCGCCCCGGCCCGGCGGGCCCGGGCGGAGGACCAGGCCACCGCGGCCCACACCGCCGCCGCGACGGCGGCCGTGCGAGCCGCGTGCGTCGAGGGCATCGACGCGCCGCCGAGGTGCACCAGGGCCAGGTCGGCCGGGGGCCGGGCCCGGCCCACCAGCTGCTTGAGCGCGGCCGCCGCGACGGTGGCGGCCACGACCGCCAGCCCGGCGGCCACCGCGGGCCGGTACGCCCGCAGGACGACCACGGCGACCAGGGCCACGACGGCCCCAGCGGCCACGACGGCGGTGCTGGTGCCCGCGGCCATCACCGCGAGGGCGAACCACGTCGCCGCGCCGCTGCGGTGTGCCGCCACCAGCGCGAGCAGGTGCTCGTCCGGTCCCATGCCAGCCCCCTCCTCGGCGGCCGGTCCCGGCCCGCGCCGCCGATCATGCCGTATGCCGTGCCGCCGACCGGCTCGCCCTGGACGTCGGGGAGGGCGTCGTCGTGGCGTGACCCGCCCCCGGACGGGACGTTCGGCTCTGCGCGCGCGGCGCGCGGGCCACCGAGGCTGGACGCAGGCCGAGACGGTGGAGGTGTCCGGGATGCAGGTCCTGGTGGGGTATGCGAGCGCACACGGGTCGACCCGGCAGATCGCCGAGCGGGTCGGATCGCGGCTGTCCCGGGCCGGGGTGGCGGTCCACGTCGCCCCCGTCGCCGAGCTGGACGGACATCGGGCGCTACGACGCCGTGGTGCTCGGCAGCGCGATCCACAACGGGTCCTGGCTGCCCGGGGCGATGGACGTGGTCCGGGCCAACAGCGACGTGCTGAGCCGGCAGCCGGTGTGGCTGTTCAGCGTCGGGATGGTCGCCGCCCTTCCCCGCCGCCTGCAGGGCATGGGCGCGCGTGAGGGCGGCACGGTCGTCGCGGAGATCGAGGAGCTCATCCACCCCCGCGGCCACCGTCTCTTCTCCGGCGCGGTCCGACGCAACCAGCTCTCGCGCTGGGGACGGATGCTGTTCCGGCTGACGGGATGCCAGTACGGCGACTACCGCGTGTGGCCCGAGATCGAGGCCTGGGCCGCGGACATCGCGACTGCCCTGGTCCAGGAGGCCGGGCAGGTGTCGGAGCCGACGACGCGCAACGGCGCCGCGCCACCACCAGGCCCCTGACCCCGCGAACGAGGGGACGCGGCCGTCTACCCGGCTGACCAGCCCGCGGGCTCCGGGCAGGCGCAGCCGGCTCGGCGAGCTCAGATGGCGCAGCCGTCGGGGCCGCACGCCCCGGCGTCGCCGCCGGACCCGACCACCGTGAGGGGATGTGCCTCGCTCCACGCGCGGTCCAGCACCTCGAGGAGCTGGTCCGCGGGCTGGGCCCCGGACACGCCGTACCTGCGGTCGACGACGAAGAAGGGCACGCCACGGACGCCGAGCGCGGTCGCCTCCGCCTGCTCGTCCCGGACGGCCGGGGCGAACCGCTGCGAGGACAACGCGGTGCGCACGTCCTCGGCGTCCAGGCCCACCTCGGCGGCGAGCCGGACGAGGACCTCGCGGTCGCCCACGGCCGCACCCTCGGTGAAGTACGCCCGCAGCAGCCGCTCCTTCATCTCGTCCTGGCGCCCGTGCTGCGCGGCGAGGTGGACCAGCTGGTGGGCCTCGAACGTGTTGGCCGGCACGGCCCGGTCGAACCGGAAGTCCAGGCCCTCGAGGGCGGCGGCCCCGGTCATCGAGGCGAGCATCTTCTCCGCCTCGGCCTCGGTGGTGCCGTACTTGCCGGCCAGGCGGCGGGCGTAACCCGAGGCGTCCGGCGCCTCGGCCGCCGGGCTCGACGTCGCGCCGGGGTCGAGCTCGAAGCTCTTCCACTCGACCGTCACCTCGTCGCGGTGGGCGAACCGGGCCAGCGCCGCCTCGAAGCGCCGCTTGCCGATGTAGCACCACGGGCACACGACGTCTGACCAGATCTCGACCTTCACGCTGTCCTCCACCTCGTTGAACCGTCCACCACATGGGAACCGTCGCCTGTGGCCAACGGGGTGGACGGGCCGGGGTATTCCCCCACCGGGCCGGGTCCGGGCGCGCCGCTACGGCGGGGGCAGGTCGTCGGGGTAGGCGACCGAGCGGGGCGGCAGGCCCAGGGAGCGCACGTGGGTGGCGACCTCCTCCAGCGAGGCGGTCCACACGTCCGCGCAGGCGACCACGTGGGCCATCAGCTCGTCCAGCTGCTGGGCCCGCGCCGGCCGGCCGGACAGGAACGGGTGGTTGGTGAGCACCCAGCAGCCACCGACCGACCGCAGCCCCTCGAACTCGCCCTGCCAGAGCTCGCGCGCCTTGCGCGGGGTCTCGATCAGCCCGGAGCCGGAGACGTCCGGCAGGTAGCAGTACTGCTCCCAGTCATCGAGGGCCCACTGGATCGGGATCTCCACGATCGAGGTCGCGGCCCCGGGCGTCACCGCCAGCTCGTACGGCGCGTCCGCGTCCATCAGGCTCGAGTCGTAGAGGAAGCCCCGCTCGGCCAGCAGGGCCGGGCTGCGCCACGACAGGTCCCACATCGGCGCGCGGTAGCCGACCGGACGGACGCCGGCGACCTCCTCCAGGGCCGCGAGGCCGCGGTCGAGGTTGTCGGCCTCCTCCTGCGCGCCGACACCGGTCGGCTGCTCGTGCAGGTACCCGTGGTGGGCGACCTCGTGCCCGGCCGCGACGATGTCGCGGACGACGGCCGGGTAACGGTGGGCGGTGTAGCCGGGGACGAAGAAGGTGGACCGGATCCGGTGCCGCTCGAGCAGGCCGAGCAGCCGCGGCACCCCGACCAGCGGGCCGTAGGCCTGGTGGCTGATCACGCTCATCCGGTCGGCGTTCTGCGGGCTGCCCCACAGCACCGCCGACTCGCCGTCGACGTCGAAGGTGAACGACGCGGCGGCGCGCTTCCCCTCCGGCCAGGCCACCGGCCCCGCGGCAGCGGTCACCGCTTGACCTGTCCGGCCATGATCGTCAGCAGCTCGTAGCCGAGGTTGGCCGCCGCCACCGCCGTGATCTCGGCGTGGTCGTAGGCCGGCGACACCTCGACGATGTCGGCGCCCACCAGCTGCAGGCCGCTCATCGCCCGCAGCACCCCGAGCAGCTCGCGGCTGGTCATCCCGCCGGCCTCGGGGGTGCCCGTGGCGGGGGCGAACGCCGGGTCGAGCACGTCGATGTCGATCGAGACGTAGACCGGGTGGTCACCGACCCGTTCCAGGACCCGGTCGACCACCCCGTCGACCCCGATCCGCTCGATGTCGCGGCAGTGCACCACGGTGAAGCCGAGCTCGGCGTCGTCGAGCAGGTCCTGCCGGTCGTAGAGCGACCCGCGGATGCCGACGTGGGCCGAGCTGCCCTTGACGATCAGGCCCTGCTCGGACGCGCGCCGGAACGGCGTGCCGTGCGTGCAGGGCGCGTCGAAGTAGGTGTCCCAGGTGTCGAGGTGGGCGTCGAAGTGCACCAGCGCCACCGGTCCGTGCAGCGAGTGCACGGCCTGCAGCGCCGGGAGGGCGATGGTGTGGTCACCGCCGAGGCTGAGCACCGGGCGGCCGGCGTCGGTCATCAGCGCCCGCAGTCCCTCGCGGGTCTGTCCGATCGCCTGGTCGATGTCGAACGGGTTGGCGGTGACGTCACCGGCGTCGACGACCTGGGCGTCGCGGAACGGCTCGGCGTCCAGCGCGGGGTTGTAGGGGCGCAGCAGGCGCGACGCCTGCCGGATGTGCGCCGGACCGAACCGGGCGCCGGGCCGGTAGGTGACCCCGCTGTCGAACGGCACCCCGACCACCGCGACGTCGTAGTCCTCGACGTCCTCGAGCCGGGGCAGCCGGGCGAACGTGGTCAGGCCCGCGTAGCGCGGCACCTTCATCCCGTCGACCTGCCCGACGACACCGTCGTCATACCTCACGTGCTGCTCGGCCACGGCCGCTCTCCTTCGTCGTTCTCGATGGTGCTTGGTGACCCGCTCAGGCCCGGCCGCGGGTGCTGCCGCCGTTGGCCTGCACCACCTGGCCGACCATCGCCGAGAGCCGGAAGTCGGCCAGGAGCGCCACCACCTCGGCCATCTCCTCGGCCGTGCCGATCCGCCCCAGCGGGATGTCCTGCGCGTACCTGGCGTGCATGCTCGCCAGGTCGACGCCCGCGTCGCGCGCGTCGACCTCGAGCTGCGGGGTGTCGGTCACCCCCGGTGCCAGCGCGTTGACGATGATCCCCTCCGGTGCCAGCTCGCGGCCCAGGGTCTTGGTCAGCGAGATCAGTCCCGCCTTGGAGGCGGCGTACGCCGTGGCGCCGGGCCAGCCGGTCACCCCCCACTCGCTGGAGACCACGACGATGCGTCCGGCGCCGCGGCGGCGCATGCCCGGCAGGACCGCCTGCACGAGGTGGAACGTGCCGCCGAGGTTGGTGTCGACCACCTTCCACCAGTCGTCCAGGTCGTGCTCCAGGAACGGGGCCATGGTCATGTAGGCGTGGTTGGCGACGAGCACGTCGACGTCGCCGACCTGCCGCCCGACCTCGGCCACCAGCGCCTGGACCTGCGCGCGGTCGCTGACGTCGCCGGGCACGCTGATGCCGCCGATCTCGTCGGCGAGCGCCTTCAGCTCCGGCGAGGCGGTCAGGTCGTTGACCGCGACGACCGCGCCGTCACGGGCGAGCCGTCGGGCGTGCGCGGCGCCCATGCCCTGCCCGGCGCCGGTGACCAGGGCCACCCGGCCGGCGAGGACCCCGTCGCGGAGGTGTGCGTCCGTCATCTAGATCACCGCTCCGGCGTTGGGGTTGAGGACCTCGCCGACGCAGAAGGTGCCCGCCTCGACCAGGAAGGCCACGCAGAGGGCGACCTCCTCGGGGGTGCCCAGGCGCCGCAGCGGCAGCGTGTCGAGGTAGGCCGGCGCCCGCCAGGGCGAGTCCGGGCCGATCAGCGGGGTGTCCGTCGGGCCGGGGGCGACCGCGTTGACCCGCACCCCCCGCGGCGCGACCTCCGCCGCCAGGCTGCGCACGAGACCGAGTACGGCGCCCTTGGCCGCCGCGTAGTGCGCGTCCTCCGCGCCGCCGCCGACGGCCAGCTCGCTCGCGATGGCCACGACCGAGCCGCTCGCGGCGCTCGAGCATGCCGGGCAGCGTCGCCCGCGTCAGGTTGACCAGGCCGGAGACGTGCACGCGCAGCATCCGGTGCCACTGCTCGGGGCTGATCTGCGCCACCGGCAGCATCTCGTAGTGCCCGGCGACCGAGACGCACGCGCCCACCGGGCCGAGCCGGTCCTCGACCTCGCGCACCGCCTGCGCCATGGCGACCGTGTCGGTGACGTCGACCTGCGCGCTGTGGGCCGCCGCCGGTGCGGCCTGCAGGTCCAGCGAGGCCACGGCCCAGCCGCGGCCGGTCAGCTCCTCGACGACGGACCGGCCGATACCGCTGGCGCCGCCGGTCACGACCGCGACGCCCGGTGCGACCGTGCCGCCGCTCATCGAGGACCTCCGGCGAGGTCGGACAGCTCGTCCTGGAGCTCCTCGTCCTCGATCAGCCTGGCGTCGAGGATCCGGGGGCGGACGGAGGCGAAGACCGCGACGCCGACCACACCGAGCACCGCGATGACGATCCAGACCGACCAGTCGAGGAAGCGCTGCGGGTAGGCGGCCCGGGGCCACGAGATGTTGAGGAACTCGAACAGGGCCCAGAGCGGTCGCCACCGCCGACACGGGCAGGGCCAGCCGGCCCAGCGTGAACGGGCCGGGCCGCCACCGTCCGCGCAGCTGGACGACGAGGACCCCGACGAGGGGGAACAGGAAGGCCAGGTAGAAGCCGCCGGTCGTGAAGTTGACCATCAGCGTGTAGACGTTGGTGGCGACGTTGCTCAACAGGAAGAGGGCGGCCCCGATGACGGTGGTCACCAGGATGGCCGCCGTGGGCAGCCGGGCGCCGGTGCTCAGCCGCGACAGCACGTGCGAGCCCGGCAGCGCGCCGTCCCTGGCGTAGGACCAGATGACGCGGGAGGCGGACGTCTGCAGGGCCAGGAAGCTGGCCAGGAAGCCGATCACGAAGAGGACCTCGACCGGCTTGGCGATCCCCGTCACCGAGCGCGGTGGTGAGGGTCTCGTAGACCGGGTCGGCGACGGTGCCCTTGGCCACCGCACCCAGGTCGGGGATGGCCAGGATGATCGCCAGGCTCGAGTACATGACCACGATCGCGATGAACGTCAGCGAGAAGATGACCGACTTCGGCAGGTTCTTGCGCGGCTCGTGCACCTCCTCGGCGATCGCACCGGCGCTCTCGAAGCCGACGAACGACCAGCCGATGAAGGCCACCGCGACCAGGAACGGGCCCCCGAGGGAGAGGTAGCCCGGGCCGGTCCCCGCACCGCCGCCCTGGGTCAGGACGCTGATGGGGTTGTGCCGGTGGAACAGCAGCAGCCAGGTACCCAGGCCCAGGGAGCCGACGACCTCGGCGATGATGCTGGCGCTCATGAAGATCTTCAGCGCCTGTCGGCCGACCAGGTTGACCGCGGTGCCCAGCAGCAGGATGACGAGGGCGATGACCGCGCGCTGCCGTCCGGTAGGGGCCTCGATCGCCGGCGACGTTGGCGATGAAACCGGCCGCGCCGAGCGCCACCGTCGCCATCGCGATGACCAGCGTCCACATGTAGGCCCACCCGGCGAACCAGCCGTACCCGGTGCCGAGCAGCCGGCGCGACCACTGGTAGATCGACCCCTCGATCGGCCACCGCGACACCAGCATCGCGAACGTGAACGCCACGAGCAGCTGGCCGCAGAAGACCAGCAGGAAGCCCCACCAGAAGCTCGGCCCGGCCGCGCTGACGGCCAGACCGAAGATGCCGTACAGGGCGACGATCGGCGAGATGAAGGCAAAGGCGAAGGCGAACGACGACCAGAGGTTGAACTCGCGCCGGAGCGCGTGGCCTCTCGGAGACGACGGTTGGGGACTGCGCCATGGGGGTCCTCCCGGGTGTTGTTGGACTCACCATCGCGAGCCGGTGGCCGGCGGCGCAAGATCCTCGGCTCAGAGACGCTACAGAGCCACTGTGCACGACCCTTCCCGTTGGAGGTTTGCACAACGCTCCGGGCCGGAGCCCGGGCGCCGGGCCGATACGCTCGGCAGGTGGAAGAACCGGCGGCGGGCGAGCGTGACACGCGGGCCGCTGAGGGCACTGAGGGCGTCGAGCCCACCCTGCGCGACCTGCTGGCCACGCCGACCCTGCGGCTGAGAGTCGCGGTGGCGCAGGAGGACGGCCTGGACCACCGGGTGCGGTGGGCCCAGGCCACGGAGCTGCCCGACCCCTCGCCGTACCTGCGAGGTGGTGAGCTGGTCTGCAGCGTGGGGACGACGCTGACCACGCCTCAGCGGTGCGCGGACTTCGTCCGGGTGCTCGCCGCGGCCGGCGTCGCCGGCCTCTGCTTCGGGCTCGGGGACGTGCACGAGGAGGTGCCGACGGCCCTGCGGGAGGCGTGCGAGCGGTACGGCGTGCCGCTGCTCCTCGCGCCCCTGGGCGCGCCGTTCAGCGCCATCAGCGAGTACCTCGCCGGCCGGCGCCTCGAGGCCGAGACCGCCGCCACCCGCACCGCGGAGATGCTGGTGTCGCAGCTGCTCTCCGGGCTGCGGGCCCGGGCGTCGGTGTCCGACCTGCTGGAGAGCGCGGCCCCGGTGATGGGAGGCCGGCTCGAGCTCCGCGTCGCCGGGCAGCCGGTGGCAGCCGCCGGCCCGGCGCTGGACGCGGAGCCTGGCGCCCCAGCCCCCAGCACGCAGCAGCTGGAGGCCGGTGAGCTGGCGTGGTGGGGTGGCGGCGACGCTCCGAGCCGGCGGCTGCTCGACCAGCTGGCCCGGGTCGTGGAGGTGGCGCTGCGTGAGCACGACGTCGAGGCGGCGCTGCGCCGCGAGCGCGTGGGCCAGCTGCTGCTGCTCGTGGGCGACCGGATGCTCGACCCGGTCGCCCTCGTCCCGCAGCTCGAGGAGGCGGGGCTCGGGGTGGACTCCCTCGTGGTGTCGGCGTGGCCAGGTGGCGCGGCACCCCTGCTGCTGTCCCGGCTCCGGCCGGCGCTGGTGGGCGAGGCCCCCGGGATCACGCTGGCGGTCACGTCCTCGGCCGGTGAGGTGGCCCCGACCGCCGCCGCACTGACCGTCCCGTGCGGCTACGGCAGCGCGCTGCCGCTCGGCCGGCTGTCGCAGGGGATCTCGCAGGCCCGTGCCGCCCTCGAGCTGGCAGCGACGCACGGTGGCGCGATGGGGCCTGAGGGGCTCACGACGCTGGAGGGGCTGCTGGAGCAGCAGCCGCGCGGCCGGCTCGAGCCCTTCGTCGACCAGCTGATGGCCCCGCTGGTGGCGTCGGACCGCGGGCACGGCACGCACCACGTCGACACGCTGCGCGCCTTCCTGCGCCATGACGGCTCGCTGCAGCAGACCGCCCGCGAGCAGTACCTGCACGTCAACACCGTGCGGCACCGGCTGGCGCGCGTGCACGAGCTGACCGGCCGCAACCCGCTGGTGTTCGCCGACCGGGTCGCGCTGGCCATCGCGCTGTGGACCCTGGACCGGCGCACGTCATCCGCCTCACGGGTGCCGTGACCAGCTCACCTTCGCTGACTCCGCCGCGGCGGAGCGCCGCCCGCACCCACGCCGGTCCCGGCAGCCTGACCCAGGCGAAAGGGCCCCCGGGGCCGGCGGAGACGCCGGCCTGCTTGAGGCACAACCGCTCTCGCTGGCTCGTCACGAGGTGGGATCGTTCGCCTTCGCCGGCGCCACGATCGTGACGGCGCCGTAGCCGGCGCCGTGACCTCGGTCACGGGAGGACGTTGACCGCGCGCGCGATGACGAGCCCCAGGACGGCCAGCGAGATGAGTGACTCGCATCCCATCAGGACCTTCGCCCGGGGGGTGAGGGGCATGACGTCGGTGGGGCTGAAGGCAGTGCAGGCGGTCAGTCCCAGGTACAGGTAGTCGATGAACTGCGGCTTCCAGCCCGGGGGCGCGACCTCGGGATTCAGCTGTTGCGGAAACGCGAAGTCGGGAGCCCGGGGCATGCGGTGGGCGCGGGCTGCGGCTCCCCCGCTGTCCAGCTCCCAGTACAGCAACGAGAAGACGACGACGTTGGAGGCCCAGACGACGGCTCCCGCCGTGAGCAGCGCCGCCGCGGATGCGGTGACGTGTCCTCCCTGGGTCAGCACGGTGACCAGGTGGACGGTCGCCACCACGGCGTCGAGCGCCAGCAGGGCGACCACCGCGATGGACACCCCACGCAGCCAGGCCGCCCGTCGGTCGATCCGGCCCGGGTCACGGGCGATGAGCACACCGAGCAGCACCAGCTCCACCGCCGGCAGCACCGGCCGCGGCGTAACCCGAACTTCCGCGGGCCGCAGCATCGTGAGCACCAGCCCGGCCAGGACGGCCGCCGCCATCGGCCAGCGCGCCTCCCCGTGGGCGGGCGCCGCTGGACTCCATCGCGGCTCCTCACGCTGCACCTCGGTGCTCCAGTGTGCCGACGGTGGCCGGTGGCGGAATCATCCGCTGCGGGCGAGGCGGGGCGCCTCGGCTGCCCGGAGGGTGGTTGCATGACCTCGACACCCATCAGTGACCAGGCGCGCCCGGCGGACGTGCTCGTGGTGTTCGGCATCACCGGTGACCTGGCCCGCGTGATGACCTTCCGCTCGCTCTACCGGCTCGAGAAGCGGGGGCTGCTGACCTGCCCGGTCGTCGGCGTCGCGGTCGACGACTGGACTCTGGAGCAGCTCCTCGAGAGGGCCCGTACGTCGATCGAGCAGACCGGCGAGCAGCTGGACAAGGTCGTCTTCGACCGCTTCGCCGAACGGCTGTCGTACGTCAGCGGTGACTTCAACGACCCCGCGACCTACGAGCGGGTGGGCGCATCGGTCAGTGGCGCACAGACACCGGTGTTCTACCTCGAGATTCCGCCGTTCCTCTTCGGGCGCGTCGTCAAGGGGCTGCACGAGGCCGGCCTGACCACGAACGCCCGAGTCGTCGTCGAGAAGCCGTTCGGGCACGACCAGAAGTCCGCCGGTGAGCTCGCGGCCGAGCTCCACCAGTACATCGACGAGTCGCAGCTGTTCCGGATCGACCACTACCTCGGGAAGATGGGCCTGGAGGAGATCCTGCACCTCAGGTTCGCGAACGCGATCCTCGAGCCCCTGTGGAGCCGCAACTACGTGGAGTGCGTCCAGATCACGATGGCCGAGGACTTCGGCGTCGAGGACCGCGGGCACTTCTACGACCCGGTCGGCGCGTTGCGCGACGTGGTCGTCAACCACCTCATGCAGGTGGTCGCGCCGCCGCCATGGAGCCCCCTTCCCGCGGCGACCCGAACACGATCAAGGAGGCGCAGGTCGGGTTGTTCCGCGCCGTCGTCGAGGCAGATCCCGCCCACTACGTCCGAGGTCAGTACGAGGGGTACCTCGACATCGACGGCGTGGCGAAGGGGTCGTCGACCGAGACCTACGCGGCATTGCGGCTCGAGATCGAGAACTGGCGCTGGGCGGGCGTGCCGTTCTTCATCCGCACGGGCAAGCGGCTTCCGGTGACGCAGACCGAGCTCCGGCTGGTGTTCAAGCGGCCGCCGCGACTCGGGTTCGGGCTGGCCGGTCATGCCGAACCGAACCAGCTCGTGGTCCGGCTCGACCCCACGACCGGGATCCGGATCCAGGTGGACGCCCACCGGGCCGACGTCGCCCGGATCGCGCCGATCGAGCTCGACATGGAGTTCGCCGCCGAGGGCGGAGAAGGACCCACGCCGTACGAAGTGCTGCTGCACGCCGCCATGAACGGTCAGAGCACCCGGTTCTCGCGGCAGGACAGCGTCGAGGAGACGTGGCGGGTGATGCAGCCGCTGCTGGAGCCGCCCCGCCGGTCGAGAGCTACCAGCCCGGAACCTGGGGGCCGAAGAGCGCCGACGCGCTCGTCGACGGGTTCGGGGGTTGGCGGACCCCCTGGCTCTCGCGCTGAGCCCAGGCACCGTCAGCCCGGACACCGCGGCACCCCACCCACAGCCGGTGGAGGTGCCGCGATGCGGGTCGTGATGGACGGCGCTTCAGCCGAGCCGCTGCCGCTTCAGCGGGTGGTCGCCGACGCCCGACCTGGTGACACAAGCAGGCACGTGCGCGACGGTGCGAGGCAGTAGGCGAGCGTGCCGGAGCCTACGATGATCGCGTCGTCGTGGTCGGACATGCCGTCCTCCTCAGGGGTTGTCTGCGTGGACGGCCGAGGCTTCGCGCTCGACGGAGATGTGCGGGACGTCGGCGGCATCGTCGCCCCAGGCGATCCGCTGAGGTGTGGTCGAGCTCTCGACCACGGCGGCGTGGTCGCGGCGCCTCGCGGTGGGACGCTCGAGGACCGGCGAGCGGCAATCGTGAACGAGTCCAACGCCATCGGCACCGCCTACCTGCGAGCCCAGACCCTGCCCGAGCCCTCCCGAACCCGATCACTGGATCTGCTGCGGCAGTTCACCGACGCGAGCATCCGGATCGCCCAGACGGTTCCGGCCAGCGCAGAGCAGGACGCGGCCATCGCCGGCAGCGAGCGTGCCCAACGAGCACTGTGGAGCGAGGCCGGAGGCGCCCTCGCGGCCCAACCCACTGCCACCGCGCCACGCTTGTACGTCGAGAGCCTCAACGAGACCTTTGATGCTCAATCGACCCGCATCTACGGCCTCGACAACCGGGTTGGGGCCCTTCCAGCACTGGTGGCAGGTGAAGGATTCGAACCTTCGAAGCTTTCGCGACGGATTTACAGTCCGCTCCCATTGGCCGCTCGGGCAACCTGCCGTGGTGCGGATGGAAGGATAGCAACCGAACCACCCCGCGAGTCCAATCGGGGCCGTGGCCGCCGCGCCCGGACCCCGCACACACCAGCACCAACGCAAGGAGAGACATGGCCGACGCATCGTTCGACGTGGTGAGCAAGGTCGACAAGCAGGAGGTCGCCAACGCGCTGACCCAGGCGCAGAAGGAGATCACCCAGCGCTACGACTTCAAGAACGTCGGCGCCTCGATCGAGTGGAGCGGCGACAACGTCCTGATGAAGGCCAACTCCGAGGAGCGGGTCCGCGCGGTCCTGGACGTCTTCCAGACCAAGCTGATCAAGCGCAACGTCTCGCTCAAGGCCCTCGACCTCGGCGACGGCGACCCCAAGCCCTCGGGCAAGGAGTACCGCCTGGAGGCCTCGCTCAAGGACGGCATCACCCAGGAGGACGCCAAGAAGATCAGCAAGATGATCCGCGACGAGTTCGGCAAGACCGTCAAGCCGCTGATCCAGGGTGACGAGCTGCGCGTCAGCAGCAAGTCCAAGGACGACCTGCAGGCCGTCATGGCGATGCTGCGCGGCGCGGACCTCGAGGTCGCGCTGCAGTTCACCAACTACCGCTGACGCACGACGCGAGCAGGGCCCCGGACGTCGCCGTCCGGGGCCCTGCTGCGTGCGGTACGACGGCTCAGGCGGAGCGCTGCTCCAGCGTCGGGTAGTCGATGTAGCCCTTGTCGTCACCGGCGTAGAACGTGTCACCGTCGGCGACGTTCAGCGGGGCGCTGCTCTTCAGCCGGTCGACCAGGTCGGGGTTGGCGATGAACGCCCGGCCGATCGAGAACAGGTCGCCGCCGGCGGTCCCGAGGCTGCGCTCGGCCGTGCCGAGGTCGCTCTGGCCACCGAAGCCGGTGTTGACGATGACGGTGCCCTCGAAGCCCTCGCGCAGCGCGCGGCCCACGCCGCCGGCGTCCGTGCCGTCGATGTCCTCGATGACGTGCAGGTAGGCCAGGCCCAGCGGCTTGAGGCCGTCCAGCAGGGCGGCGTACGTCTCGGCCGCCTCGGTCTCGGCGTTGTCGTTGAAGTCGACGTTCGGGGAGACCCGCATGCCGACCCGCTCGCCGCCGATCGCGGCCACGACGGCCTGGGCCACCTCGACCACGAAGCGGGCGCGGTTCTCCGGCGTACCGCCGTAGCCGTCGGTGCGCTGGTTGGAGCCGTCGGCGAGGAACTGCTGCAGCAGGTAGCCGTTGGCCGCGTGCAGCTCGACACCGTCGAGGCCGGCCGCGACCGCGCGGCGGGCGGCGTCGACGAACTCCTCGACGAGCGCGGGAAGCTCCTCGGTCTCCAGCGCGCGCGGCGCCTCGAACGGGTCCATGCCCTGCCCGGTGAACACCTCACCGGCCGGGGTGACCGCGGACGGGGCGACCGGCGTGGTGCCGATGACCTTCGGGTGGGAGATCCGGCCGGCGTGCATGATCTGGGCGAAGATGACGCCACCCTCGGCGTGCACGGCGTCGGCGACGGCCCGCCAGCCCTCGACCTGCTCGTCCGTGTGCAGGCCCGGCGTGCGCGGGTAGCCCTGGCCCACCGCCGAGGGCTGCGTGCCCTCGGTGACGATGAGGCCGGCGCCGGCCCGCTGGGCGTAGTACGTCGCCATGGACGGCGTGGGGACGCCCTCGGTCGTGGCCCGGTTGCGGGTCATCGGCGCCATGACGATGCGGTTGGCGAGCTGCAGCTCGCCCAGGCGGTAGCCCGAGAAGATGTCGGTCACGAGGTCCTCACGATCAGTCGGAAGTCGGTCCCTCGCCACAAGCCGGTTGAGCGGTCAAGGATTCCCGTGGGCGACCCGTCGTGACCAGCCTCACGGCCGGCCTCACGGCCGGCCGAACACCGCCTGGGAGCGCACCGCCTCGGCCAGCTCGGACCCCGCGTCGACGAGCGCGCGCTGCACCGCCGGGCTCAGGTCCGTCCGCTCCAGCGCCGCCTGCGTCAGGTCCAGGGTCGACTGCTCCACCACCGGGCTCGGGTAGGCCAGGGTGGCGACGCGGGCCAGGGCGTCCTCGCCGACCCGCCCCGCCATCGCGGGCACGTCCGCGAAGTAGCGCTCGACGTAGGGCCGGACGACCTCGAGGTCGCGGGCGGTCCAGAACCCCGCCGCGAGCTCGTTCATCTCGTAGTTGGACCGGCCCCGGTCCCCCGTCAGCTGGTCCCAGGCCCACGCCTTGGAGGCGGCGTCCGGGCGGGCGGCCTTGGCCCGCAGGGCGTGCAGGCTGCCCTGCAGGGTGCGGTCGAGCTCGAGCGCGGCGTCGATCTCCGGCTCGCCGATCGTCCCGGACGCGGCCAGGTTGCGCAGCACCTGCCAGCGCAGGTCGGTGTCGCCCTCCATGCCCTCGGGCAGGTCGACGCCGCGGGTCCAGCGCTGCAGCAGGTCGGTGTCGGTGGAGGTCAGCGCCAGCCGGCGCGCGGCCACGACGGCGGTCGTGGAGCCGGGCTCGGCCCGCTCGAGCAGCCGGGCGGCGGCGGCGGCGACCTGCGCGGTCGCGTCGTCCTGCTCGGCCACCGGCAGGAACTGGTGGATCACCCGGCCGACGACCACCGCGGAGATCCGGTTGGCCACCGAGGCGTTGAGCTCGGCCGGCCACGCCGCGGTGAAGGTGCGCAGCATCAGCCGCGGGTCCACGGTGGCCAGGGCGACCCCGTCGATCAGCGAGGTCCACAGCACCGCCCGGGTCAGGCTGTCCGGCACCGACGCGAGCTCCCGGGGCAGGGCCTGCAGGGTGCGCTCGTCCAGGCGGACGGTGGCCCAGGTGAGGTCGCCGGCGTTGGGCACGACCAGGCGCGCCGCCGGCTGCCCCACCAGGGTGGGCAGGTCGGTCACGGCCTGGTCGGCGACCACGCTCACCCGGAACACCTCGGCGCCGTCGGTGAAGCCGGCGACGTCCAGGCTGTGCGGACGCTCGGCGGCCGGCTCGCCGGGCTGGGTGGCGGGCGCCTCGCGGTGCAGGCGGGCCGCGGTGACCACGCCACCGTCGGTCTCCACCTCGACGCCGACGGTGTCGAGGCGCGCCGTGCGCAGCCAGGCGTCGGACCACGCCGTGAGGTCCTTGCCGCTGGCCCGCTCCATCGCGGCGAGGAAGTCGGCCAGGGCGGCGTTGCCGTAGGCGTGGGCGGTGAGGTGGTCGCGCACGCCGGCGATGAACGCGTCGTCGCCGATGTAGGCGATCAGCTGGCGCAGGGTGGCCGCGCCCTTGGCGTAGGAGATGCCGTCGAAGTTCTGCAGCGCCGACGCGGCGTCCGGCGCCGGCGACCCGGCGACCGGGTGCGTGGACGGCATCCGCTCGGCCGCGTAGCCCCAGACCTTGCGCGCGACGGCGGAGTCGACCCACGCGTCGGTGAACTCGGTGGCGGCGACCAGCGTGCGGTGCGACATGTACTCGGCGAACGACTCGTTGAGCCAGAGGTCGTCCCACCAGGTCATGGTGACCAGGTCGCCGAACCACATGTGGGCGCACTCGTGGGCGATGGTGTTGGAGCGGGTGAGGATCTCGTCCTCGGTGGCCTGGCCCCGGTAGAGGTACTGGTCGCGCAGCGTCACGCAGCCGGGGTTCTCCATCGCGCCGGCGTTGAACTCCGGCACGAACACCTGGTGGTACTCCCCGAACGGGTACCGGATGCCGAACAGCGAGTGGTAGTAGTCCAGCGACTGCCGGGTCACCTCGAGCATCTGGTCGGCGTGCCGCTCGAGGGCGTCCTTGAGCGAGGCCCGGGCGTGGATGCCCAGCGGGATGCCGTCGTGCTCGGCGTGCACCGACACGTAGGGACCGGCGCAGACGGTGACGAAGTACGTCGACAGCGGCCGCGTCGTCGCCAGCGTCCACTGCCCACCGGCACCGGTGGCCGCGCCGTTGCCGACCACCACCCAGTCGACCGGGGTGGTGACGCGCACGTCGTACGGCGCCTTGAGGTCGGGCTGGTCGAAGCAGCCGTAGACCCGCGGCGCGGCGTCGAGGAACAGGTGGCCGTAGACGTAGTGGTTGCCGTCGGCGGCGTCGACGCTGCGGTGCAGCCCCTGGCCGTCGTTGCTGTAGCGCATCGTCGCGGTGACCACGACCTCGTTCTCGGGCCGCAGGTCGACCAGCGGCAGCCGCCCGTCGGACAGCGAGGCCGGGTCGACCTCGGCGCCGTTGAGCACCACCCGGTGCAGGGTCTCGGGCCGGACGTCCAGGAACGTCGAGGCACCGGGCTCGGTGCACCGGAACCGCACCGTCGCCACGGACCCGAAGGTCCGTTCGCCGCTGTCGAGGTCGAGGGCCACGTCGTACGACGTGACGTCGATGAGTGCGGCGCGCGCCGCTGCTTCCACCCGCGTGAGACTCGCCATGGCCGACACCCTCTCAGACGCGGCCGGCGTCACTGCCCGCGGTAGCCGCGTCGCCATCGACTCCAGCCGGGCGATGCGCTCGGGCATCGGCGGGTGGGTGGAGAACAGCTTGGAGACGTCCTGCGCCCGGAACGGGTTGGCGATCATCATGTGGCTGGCGTTGACGATGTCGCGCTGCGGCGCGAGCGGGGCCCGGGCGGTGCCGGACTCGAGCTTGCGCAGCGCCGAGGCGAGCGCCAGCGGGTCGCCGGTGAGGGTCGCGCCGTCCTCGTCCGCGTCGTACTCGCGGGTGCGGCTGATCGCCATCTGGATCGTCATCGCGGCGATCGGCGCCAGCAGCGACATCGCCAGCAGCGCGATCGGGTTGGGCCGGTCCTCGTCGCTGCTGCCACCGCCGAACATGCTGGTGAACATCAGCATCTGGGCGACGCTGGTGATGACGCCGGCGACCGCGGCCGCCACCGAGGCGGTGAGGATGTCGCGGTTGTAGACGTGCATCAGCTCGTGGCCGAGCACGCCGCGCAGCTCGCGCTCGTCGAGCAGGTTGAGGATGCCCTCGGTGCAGCAGACCGCGGCGTTGCGCGGGTTGCGGCCGGTGGCGAAGGCGTTGGGCGCCTCGGTCGGGGAGATGTACAGGCGCGGCATGGGCTGGTTGGCCTTCGTCGAGAGCTCGCGCACGATGCGGTACATCACCGGCGCCTGCGCCTCGCTGACCGGGTAGGCGCGCATCGCCCGGATCGCCAGCTTGTCGCTGTTCCAGTAGCCGTAGGCGGTCATGGCCACGCCGAACAGCGCGAACAGCCAGAGGTAGCGGCCCTGCCCGATGACGGTGCCGAGGGCCAGGAGGACGGCGAAGATGCTCCCGAAGAGCGCAGCGGTCTTGAGACCGTTGTGGTGCTTGTGCATGTCTGGCTCAACGACGTGGTGCAGGCCGGTGTTCCGGACCCGCGCCGGCCGGCCGCCCTGCCCGGGCGCGGCCGGCCCGGCGGGCGGTCCGAGGGCTCAGCCGAGCAGGCGCAGCACGAGGTCGGGGGCGATGCTGGTGAGGACGAGGGCGGCGAAGGTGAGGGCGACCGCCGCCAGGACCGCGGGGTGGGCCCGGCGCCCGACCTCGCGCGCGGCCCCTTCCTCGCCGGCCGGTGCGGCAGCCGCGGCGGCCGGCTCCCCTGCCGGGGAGGGAACAGCGGCCGCCACCGGCTGCTCACCGGGAACCGTGCCGAGCAGCACCCGCAGCCAGCGCAGGTAGACCGCGACGCCGAGCACCGCGTTGGCCGCGGCGACCACGGCGAGCACCCACATCCCGCCCGCGACCACCGGTCGCAGCGCCACCACCTTGGCGACGACGCCGAGCAGCCCGGGCGGCAGGCCGGCCAGGGACAGCAGGGCCAGGCCCAGCCCGCAGGCCAGCACCGGGTGCTCGCGCAGCAGCCCCCGGCCCGAGCCGTACGCCGAGAGGGTGCGGGCCGCCGCCGGGCCGCGCAGCCCGGTGAGCGCGGCCACCACGGCGAAGGCCAGCAGGGTGGCGACGAGGTAGGCCAGCAGGTACCCGGCGGCGGCGCGGACCGCGGCGGTGGACACGGCCGCGAGCGGCAGGACCACCCAGCCGGCCTGGGCGACGGTCGACCAGGCGAGCAGGCGCACGACGTTGTCCTGGCGCAGCGCCATGACGTTGCCGAGGGTCATGCTCAGCACGGCGAGGCCGGCGACGGCGCTGAGCACCGGCGCCCCGAGCGGGGTGACCGCCTGCACCACGACGAGCAGGGCGGCCAGCGCGGCCACCTTGGAGGTGCCGGCGAGGAACGTGGCGACCGACAGCGGGGCGCCGTCGTACGCCTCGGGGGTCCAGGCGTGGAACGGCACGAGCGAGAGCTTGAAACCGATCCCGGCCAGGGCCAGCACCACGGCGAGGACGAGGACCGCGCGCCGGCCCGGGTCGGCGGCGGCCACCAGCGCCGCGTCGGCGTCGAAGAACGCCCGGCCGGTCGCGGCCAGCCACAGGGCGGCGGCCAGGGCGAGCATGGCGAAGGAGACCAGCGAGGTGGTCAGCAGGGCCACCGCACCCGAGACGGCCGACCGGGCCCCGCGCAGCGCCACCAGCGCC
Organism: uncultured Actinomycetota bacterium; assembly: GCA_963828995.1. Classification (GTDB taxonomy): domain Bacteria; phylum Actinomycetota; class Actinomycetes; order Actinomycetales; family Dermatophilaceae; genus CAVRTM01. The sequence goes on along the minus strand of CAWHHB010000014.1, from coordinate 130,987 downwards.
ACGATCGGCAGGGTGGCCAGCTCGAGCGCCACCAGCCAGGTGCCCAGGTCGCGGGCCGCGGCGACCGCGGTGGCGCCGGCGGTCGCGGTGAGCACCAGGCTGGCCGTGACGGCCGCCCTGCCCTCGGGCGCGTCGCGCTCCTCCGGCCAGGCCAGCAGCAGCGTCACGAGCGCGCCGAGCAGGGCGGCCAGCTGCAGCCCGGAGCCGACGGCGGTGGCGGCGTAGAGGCACCGGTCGGGGCTCGCCGGCAGGCACAGCGTCGAGCGCGCGTCACCGGGCACGGCACCCAGACCGGGGAGCGTCCCGACGACGCCGACGACGACGCTGACCAGGGCGAGCAGGTAGTGGCTGCGGCGCAGCCGGGTCGCGACGACGTCCAGGACGAGGACGGCCGCGGCGCCCGCGGCGGGGGCGAGCACGGGCAGCAGGACCCCCGCGTCGACGCTGACGACGGACGAGCTCACCGGATCACGCTCCCGGGGGTGGTGATGGCGGTGACGTCGGCGATCGTGGTCTGCAGCAGCGGGCCGGGCAGGACACCCAGCGCGACGACGGCGACGACGAGCACGGCCAGGACGGCCAGCTCGCCACCGCGGGCGTCCACGAGCCCGGGCTCGGTCCGCTCCCCCGCCCAGACGGTGCGCAGCACCCGCAGCGAGTACGCCGCGGCGAGCCCGGTGCCGAGGACCGCGAGCACCGCGCAGGCGCGGAACAGTCCGAGCGGCCGGTCGGCCGCGGGCGACCAGGCGGCGAACATGGCCAGGAACTCGCCCCAGAAGCCGACCAGGCCGGGCAGCCCGAGGGTGGCGGCGAACCCCACCACCATGACGAAGCCGAGCCGCGGGGACACCTCGCGCAGGGCCGCCCGGGCGGTGCGCAGGTCGGCCGAGCCCCACCGGTCCTTCAGGCCGCCGACGAGGAAGAACAGCAGGGCCGCGACGATGCCGTGCGCGACGTTGGCGAACAGCGCCGCCTGGACACCGGTGGTGGTGCCGCTGGCCAGGCCGAGGGCGACGAAGCCCATGTGCGCCACCGAGGAGTAGGCCACCAGCCGCTTGAGGTCGTTCTCGACCAGGCAGGCGAGGCCACCCCAGAGGATGCCGATGACGCCGGCGACGGCCAGCACGGGGGACACGGCGGCGAAGCCGTCGGGCAGCGGCGCGAGGACCAGGCGGACGATGCCGTAGGTGCCCATCTTGAGCAGCACCGCCGCGAGCAGCACCGAGCCGGCCGTGGGGGCGACCGTGTGCGCCGGTGGCAGCCAGGTGTGCACCGGCCACAGCGGCACCTTGATGCCCAGGCCGGCGAGCAGCAGCGCGGCGACGACGACCTGGGTGGTCCGGGTCAGCCCGGCGCCGCGGCCGGCGGCGAGCGCCGACAGGTCGGCGGTGCCCGCGGCGCCGACGAGGGCCAGGATGCCCACGAGCATCAGGGTGGAGCCGAGCACGGTGTAGAGCACGAACCGGCCGGACGCGTCGCGCCGGGCCGCCGGGTGGGCCGCGTCGCCGAACCGGCTGATCAGCACCCACATGGGCACCAGGACCACCTCGAACGCCACGAAGAACAGGACGGCGTCCCTGGTCAGGAACGTGGCGAGGGCCCCGAACTCGACCAGCAGCAGGCAGCCGTGGAAGGTCGCCCCGGACCCGACGGCGGGCGGGTGCGAGCGCGCGTGCAGCACCACCGCGACCCCGAGGACGGCGGTGAGCACGAGCAGCGGTGCGCTGATGCCGTCGACGGCGAAGTGCCAGCGCACCCCGAGCGAGGGGATCCACGGCCGGTCCAGGACCGGTCGGCGGACCACGGTGACGACCACCAGGACGGCGGTGGCCACGGCGACGGCCAGGGCGTAGCCGTTGACCAGCCGGTCACGGCTGGGGCGGCCGCCCCGTCCGGACACGACCAGGGCCGTGCCGGCGACGGCCGGCAGGAGCAGGGCGGCCAGCAGCGCGGCTACCACAGGCTCACCCCCACGACGCCGACGGCGAGCACGCCGCAGAGGACCCAGACCAGGCCCTGGGAGGGCCGGCGGGTGTGCGCCCGCTCGGCCCCGGCGCCGGCCCAGCGGGTCGCGACGACGGTGCCGCGCACGTAGGCGTCGATGACGTCGCGGTCGAGCACGACGACCAGCCGGGCCAGGGCGGTGACCGGCCGGGCCACCAGCCGCTGGTAGACGCCGTCGACGCCCAGGCCGTCGTCGAACGCGGCCGTGGCGCGGGCGCCGCAGGCGCACGGCCGCGTCTCCCCCGCCCTCGGCCGGGGTGAGCCGCAGGACGGCGACCCCGGCGCCGGCGACGAGCAGCAACGACAGCCCGACCGACCAGAGCGAGAAGCTGGCGTCCAGCCGCAGCACCGAGGTCAGCACGATCGCCCCGCCGAGGACGGTCAGCAGCGTGAGCAGCCACACCCCCCGGCGCGCCCCGCGCGAGATCCCGCCGGGGGCCGCCCGCCGCGCGGCCCGGACCCGGGGCGTCTCCGGCTGCACCTCCGGGTGCAGCACCGGCCCGAACATCTCGGCCAGCGACACGTCGGACTCCCACGAGGCGCGTTCGACCGCCTCCTCGAGCCCCTCGATCTCCTCCTCCTCCTCGACCGTGAGCCGGGTGAGGATCAGCCACGCCCGCATGCAGTACGCCGCCGTCAGCGCCACGGTCGCGAACAGGGCGACGAGCACCACCCACGCCCCGAGGGAGGCGGCCTCGTGGGTGCCGTCCTCGGCCGCGGCGAGGATGTACTCCTTGGAGACGAACCCGGCCAGCGGCGGCACCCCGGCGAGCGCCAGCAGGCCGATGCCGAGCGGACGGGCGAGGCGGGGGTGCAGCCGGGCGCCGCCGCGCAGGGCCACCGCGGCGGTGCCGCCCATCAGGACGCTGAGCCAGCCCAGCGCGAGGAACAGGAGCGCCTTGAACATCGCGTGGGACAGCAGGTGCAGGATGCCGGCGCCGGGGCCCAGCTGCGCCGGGACGACCGCGATGGCCGAGAGCATGATCGCGATCTGGCTGATGGTGGAGTAGGCCAGCAGCCGCTTGAGGTCGGACTGGCCGAAGGCGAGCACGGCCGCGCCGACCATCGTCACCGCGGTGACCACGGCCAGCACCAGCCGTGCCGGGTCGGAGGTGACGAGCAGGTCGAACAGCCGCGCGAGGACGTAGGTGCCGGCGGCGACCATCGTGGCGGCGTGGATCAGCGCGGAGGCCGGCGTCGGGCCCTCCATGGCGTCGGGCAGCCAGTCCTGGAACGGCAGCTGGGCGGACTTGCCGGCCACGCCGCAGAGGAGGCAGAGCAGCGCGGCGGTGCGCAGCGTGGTGGACGGGGCCGCGGCCAGCGACTCCGCCCCCGGGGGCACGGCGGCGGTCCAGTGGCCGATGACGGCGGGGATGGCCGTGGTCCGGGCTCCTGCGGCCAGGATGATGATCCCGATCACGAAGGCCAGGTCGGCGGTGCGGGTCACGAGGAACGCCTTGACGGCGGCCCGGCGCGCGGCCTCACGCCGGCTGTCGTGGCCGATCAGGAGGAACGAGCACCAGCCCATGACCTCCCACCCGACCAGGGTGAGGACCAGGTCGCCGGACTGGACGACCAGCAGCATCGCCGCGAGGAAGAGCGAGACGGTGGCGGCGAACACGGCGACGCGGGGGTCGCTCCGCAGGTACCACCGGGTGAACGACTGGACCGCGAGCCCGACCACGGCGACGGCGACCGCGACGACCGCCGACAGCGGGTCGGCGAGCAGGTGCAGCGGCACCGCCAGCCCGCCGAGCGGCAGGGGCGGCACGGTCGTCACCGCCTCGGCCGGGCCCAGCCGCTGGACCGCCGCCAGCTGGCCGACCGCGACGAGCAGCGTGAGGAACGCCCCGAACGTGGCGACCGCCGTGGACAGCCGCTGGCGGCGGGTGGTCGCGAGCGCCAGCACGGAGGTGACGGCGGGCACCAGGACGACGAGCCGGGCGCTCAGCTGCACGAGGTCGTTCATGCGCCCGGCTCGGTGAGGTCGATGCTTCCGCGGCTGCGGTAGAGCGCGAGGACGACGGCCAGCGCGACGCCGATCTCGGCGGCGGCGATGGTGATGACGAACAGCGCGAGCACGTGCCCGGTGCGCAGCGGGTCGTCGGAGATCGACCCGACCGTGACGAAGAGCAGGTTGGCCGCGTTGAGGATCAGCTCGACCCCGATCAGCACGAGCACCGCGTTGCGCCGGGCGATGACGCCGTAGACGCCGGCACCGGCCAGGATCGCGACCAGCGCGAAGGGCAGAGCGAGGTGGATCATGCGCGCCCGGCCCGCTCGTCGGGGACCGGCATCCGTGACACGGCGAACGCGGCCACCAGGGCCACGAGCAGCAGCAGCGACAGCAGCTCGAACGGCCACACCCACGAGCCGAACAGCGCCGTGGCGACGCCCTCGGTGCGGCCCTCGTGGACCCGCACCGCCTGCCCGCCGAGCGCGGGGACCAGGACCCCGCCGAGCAGCGCGGCGGTGCCCGCGGCCACGACCGCGCCGGCGACCCGCTGCGGCACGCTGGTGGAGTGCGCGGCGCTGCGCCCCATCGGGGCCCGGGTGAGCATCAGCGCGAACAGGACCAGGACGACGACCGCGCCGACGTAGACCAGCAGCTGGACCAGCGCCACGAGCTCGGCGCCGAGCACCAGGTAGCAGCCGGAGAGGGTGCCCAGCGTGACGACCAGCCACAGCGCGGCGTGGACCAGCTGCCGGGTGGTCACCGCGAGCACCGCGCTCGCGGCCGTGACCAGCCCGATCGCGGTGAAGAGCACGTCCAGCGTCGTCATGCGGGGTCCGTGGACGCGGGCCGCGGGCCGTCCGGCCGCGCGGTGGTGGCCGGGCGCGCGGTGGTGGCCGGGCGCGCGGTGGTGGCCGGGCGCGGCGTACGGGCCGGGCGGGCGGGCTTGCTGGCGGCGGCGATCTCGGCCGGCTCGGCCGCCCCCGGGTCGAGCGCGGGCGGGACGGGCACCGTGGGCATCCACTGGCCGAGCCGGTCCTTCTCGTGCAGCAGGTCGCGGATGTCGAGCTCGGCGTACTCGAACTCGGGGCTCCAGTGCAGGGCGTCGAACGGGCAGACCTCGATGCAGATCCCGCAGTACATGCACAGCGAGAAGTCGATCGCGAACCGGTCGAGCACGTTGCGCTGACGCTCGCGGCCGCCCTCGGTCGAGGCGGGGATCGTCTCCTTGTGCGAGTCGATGTAGATGCACCAGTCGGGGCACTCGCGGGCGCACAGCATGCAGCTGGTGCAGTTCTCCTCCAGCAGCGCGATGACCCCCCGGGAGCGCGGCGGCAGGTGCGGCTGGACGTCGGGGTACTCCGCGGTGTGGCTGGGCCGGGCCAGGGTGCGCGCGGTGGTGGCCAGGCCCTTGACCAGACCGGGCAGCAGCCCGCGGGTCGGGGACCCGGGCACGTGGTGGGCGGGGACGTAGGGCTCGGTCATGCGGTGAACACCACCCAGACTCCGGTGAGGGCCAGCTGGGCCAGGGCCAGCGGGACGAGGTAGAGCCAGGCGAGGCGCTGCAGCTGGTCCTCGCGCAGGCGTGGCCACGCGACGCGCAGCCAGATGATGACGACGGCCACGACGGCCGCCTTGAGCAGGGTCCACAGCGGGCCGAGCACGTCGGAGAACGGGCCCTGCCAGCCGCCGAGGAAGAGCACCGTGAACAGCAGCGACATCACCACGATCCCGGCGTACTCGGACAGCAGGAAGAAGGCGAACCGCAGCCCGGTGTACTCGGTGTAGGGGCCGAACACGATCTCGGCGTCGGCGACCGGCATGTCGAACGGCGGCCGCTGCAGCTCGGCCACCGCGGCGACGAGGAAGCACAGGGCGCCCGGCAGCTGCCACAGCAGCCAGGAGGGCTGCCACGCCGCGGCGATCGCGGTCAGCGACACGCTGCCGGCCGCGAGCGCGACCGAGGCCGCCGCCAGGACGATCGGCAGCTCGTAGCTCAGCAGCTGGGCCGCGGCGCGCAGGCCACCGAGCAGGGCGTACTTGTTGGCGCTGGCCCAGCCGGCCATCAGGGTGCCGAGGATGCCGACGGCCGAGACGGCGAGCACGAACAGGACGCCGGCGTCGACGTCCGCGGCGACCACGCCGGGCGACAGCGGGATGACGGCGAGCGCGACGAGGTAGGGCACCAGCGCGACGGCGGGCGCCAGCTTGAAGACGGGCCGGTCCGCGGCGGCGGGGGTGATGTCCTCCTTCTGGACGAACTTCACCCCGTCGGCGACGAGCTGGGCCCACCCGTGGAAGCCCCCGGCGTACATCGGGCCGAGGCGACCCTGCATGTGGGCCATCACCTTGTGCTCGGTCTGCCCGACCACCAGCGGCAGGACGAGGAAGGCGGCCAGCACGCCCAGCGTGCGCAGGACCACCTCGAGGGCGGGGCTCATCGGAGCCCGGCGCGCGTGCTCATCGCGGCCCCCACGACGGGTCGGGCACCCCGGGCGGCGCGATCTTGCGCCGGCTCGGCGCCCCGCTGCGGCCGGGGCGCGCGGGGGCGTCACCGCTCTCCCCCGGCTCCTTCGCCCCGGGCCAGGCCTTGCTGGCCCGCGCGGCGAGGACGAACGACTTGCGCAGCGGCGTGCCCTCGAAGCCCTCCGGCAGCAGCAGCGGCCGCATCCCGAGGCCGGAGCCGTCCTCGAACCCGGCGAAGTCGATCCCGAACATCTCGTGCGTCTCGCGCTCGTGCCAGGCCGCGCCGGCCCACAGGGCGGTGAGGCTCGGCACCGGCTCGCCCTCGGGCGCCCGGGTGCGCACCAGCAGCCGGCGCAGCGAGCCGGCGCCGGAGCTGCTGTCGATCAGGTGGCAGACCACGTCGAACCCGGGCGCCTCGGCGTCGTCGGTCTGGTCGACGGCGCTGAGCCAGTCGAAGAAGTCGAACCCCTCGTCGCGGGCCGTGCGCAGGGCGGCGGCCCACTCGGCGAGGACCACGTCGCGGCAGGGAGCGGCGCTCACGGGGTCGCCTCCGCGCCGGCCGGCGGAGGGCGCGTCAGCCGGGGAGGGCGCGTCGGCCGGGGGCTGCTCTGCCGCCCGGCCGCGCGGGGGCGGCTCCAGCAGCGGGCGGGTGACCTCGCCCGCGACGGCGCGGCGCGACCCGGCGTAGCGGGCCCGCATGCCGCGGCGGCTGAGGTCCTCGCCGGCGATCTTCTCCTGCAGCCGCAGGATGCCCTGGATCAGCGCCTCGGGCCGCGGCGGGCAGCCGGGCACGTAGACGTCGACGGGGATGAGCTGGTCGACCCCCTTGGTGACGCTGTAGGAGTCCCAGTAGGGGCCGCCGCTGTTGGAGCAGGCGCCGAAGGAGATGACGTACTTCGGCTCGGGCATCTGGTCGTAGAGCCGGCGGATCGCGGGGGCCATCTTGTCGGTGACGGTGCCGGACACCACCATCAGGTCGGCCTGCCGCGGGCCCGGGAGCGAAGGGGATCACCCCGAGCCGGATGAAGTCGTGCCGGGCCATCGAGGCCGCGATGAACTCGATCGCACAGCAGGCGAGCCCGAAGTTGAAGACCCACAGGCTGTAGCGCCGGCCCCAGTTGAGGATGACCTTGATCGGCCGTGGGGCGTGCTCGGACACCGGTCCCAGCGTCGGCATCGGCAGTGGAGTCGGCATCAGGTCTCCCCTCAGACCCACCGCAGCAGGCCGCGGCGGGCGGCGTGGGCGAGCCCGATGAGCAGCACGCCGACGAAGATGCCCATCTCGACCAGCGAGGCCCGGCCCAGGTCGGACTGGCGGATCACCGTGGCCCACGGGAACAGGTAGACCGCGTCGACGGCGAAGATGACGTAGAGGAAGGCGTAGAGGAAGTAGCGCACGTTGGTCTGCGCCCAGCCCTGCCCGACCGGGTCCACACCGCTCTCGTACGTGGTCAGCTTCTCCGTCGTCGGCGCCGACGGGGCCAGCAGCCGCCTCGCGGCCATGGCCGCGACGAACAGGAGCAGGCCCGCGAGGACCACTCCGGCGACCACGACATAGGGAGACACGTCGGCCAGCCTAGCGAGAACCGCGCCGCGGGTATCCGGTCCGTCCGCCCAGCCCGTGACGGTCCATCACGCGGACTTCGGGCATAGACCGGTCGGTGCCCGCACTTACCATGGAGTAGGTAGGAAACGCCATAGCTTCAGAACCGCGGACCGCAACGAGAGCCTGGTGACATCGCCGGAATGAGTAGCAAGCCAGTCCAACGCCTTGACCACGTCGTCATCCGGTTCGCCGGCGACTCCGGCGACGGGATGCAGCTGACGGGTGACCGGTTCACCTCCGAGACCGCCGCCCTCGGCAACGACCTGTCGACCCTGCCCAACTTCCCGGCCGAGATCCGGGCCCCCCAGGGCACCCTGCCGGGGGTGTCCAGCTTCCAGCTGCAGTTCGCCGACCACGCCGTGCTGACCCCCGGCGACGCCCCCGACGTGCTCGTCGCGATGAACCCCGCGGCGCTGAAGGCCAACCTGCGCGACATGCCGCGCGGCGCCACGATCATCGTCAACACCGACGAGTTCACCAAGCGCAACCTGGCCAAGGTCGGCTACGCCACCAGCCCGGTCGACGACGACACGCTCGCGAGCTACCACGTGCACCCGGTCGCGCTGACCTCGATCACGGTGGAGGCGCTCGCCGAGTTCGACCTGTCCCGCAAGGACAAGGAGCGCGCCAAGAACATGTTCGCGCTCGGCCTGCTGTCGTGGCTCTACACCCGCCCGATGGTCGGCACCGAGACGGTTCCTGAAGAACAAGTTCGGCGGCCGGCCCGAGATCCTCGAGGCCAACCTCGCCGCGCTGCACGCCGGCTTCAACTACGGCGAGACCACCGAGGACTTCGCGGTCACCTACGAGATCGCCCCGGCCCGGATGCCGGCCGGCACCTACCGCAACATCACCGGCAACATCGCGCTGTCCTACGGCCTGGTCGCGGCGACCCGCCGCGCCGGCGTGCCGCTCGTGCTGGGGTCCTACCCGATCACCCCGGCCTCCGACATCCTGCACACGCTCTCGTCGCTCAAGCGCTTCGGCGTGACCACCCTGCAGGCCGAGGACGAGATCGCCGGCGTCGGCGCGGCGCTCGGCGCGTCCTTCGGCGGCGCGCTCGGCGTCACCACCACCTCGGGCCCCGGCCTGGCGCTGAAGGCCGAGACGATCGGCCTGGCCGTGTCGCTCGAGCTCCCGCTGGTGGTCGTCGACGTCCAGCGCGGCGGTCCCTCGACCGGCCTGCCGACCAAGACCGAGCAGGCCGACCTGCTGCAGGCGATGTTCGGCCGCAACGGCGAGTCGCCGGTGCCGATCGTCGCCCCGCAGTCCCCCGGCGACTGCTTCGCCGCGTCGCTGGAGGCCGTGCGGATCGCCACGACCTACCGCACGCCGGTGCTGCTGCTGTCCGACGGCTACCTCGCCAACGGCTCCGAGCCGTGGCGCATCCCGGACGTGGCCGACCTGCCCGAGCTGGCCGTCGAGTTCGCGACCGAGCCCAACGGCACCGACGCCAAGGGCAACCCGGTCTTCCACCCCTACCAGCGCGACCCCGAGACGCTCGCCCGCCCGTGGGCGATCCCCGGCACGCCGGGCCTGGAGCACCGGATCGGTGGCATCGAGAAGGCCGACGTCACCGGCGAGATCTCCTACGACCCCGACAACCACGACACCATGACGCGGCTGCGCCAGGCCAAGATCGACGGCATCGCCGACACGATCCCCGACCTGCAGGTCGACGACCCGACCGGCGACGCCGAGGTCCTCGTGCTCGGCTGGGGCTCGACCTACGGCCCGATCGCCGCGGCCACCCGGCTGGTCCGCAACACCGGCACGCCGGTCGCCCGGGCCCACCTGCGCCACCTCAACCCGTTCCCGGCCAACACCGGTGAGGTGCTCCGCCGCTACCGGCGGGTCGTCGTACCGGAGATGAACCTCGGCCAGCTCTCGCTGCTGCTGCGCGCCAAGTACCTCGTCGACGTGCAGAGCCACACGCAGGTGCGTGGGCTGCCGTTCACCGCAACCAACCTGGCGGACGTGCTGCACCAGGCGGCCGGGCAGGTCGCCGCCGTGCGCCGTCGCCGAAGGAGTGAGTCGCTGATGACCACCGTCGACCTCGGTATGCCGCTGACCGGCACCCAGGGCGTGCCGCGCCTGGGTGAGGACGCGCCGCGCGCAGACCAAGAAGGAGTTCACCTCCGACCAGGAGGTGCGCTGGTGCCCCGGCTGCGGCGACTACGCCATCCTGGCCGCGGTGCAGGGCTTCCTGCCCGAGCTCGGGCTCAAGCGCGAGAACATCGTCTTCGTCTCGGGCATCGGCTGCTCCTCGCGGTTCCCGTACTACCTCGACACCTACGGCATGCACTCGATCCACGGGCGCGCGCCGGCCATCGCCACCGGCCTGGCCACGTCGCGCGGCGACCTGTCGGTGTGGGTCGTGACCGGTGACGGTGACGCGCTGTCGATCGGTGGCAACCACCTGATCCACGCGCTGCGACGCAACGTCAACCTCAAGATCCTGCTGTTCAACAACCGGATCTACGGCCTGACCAAGGGCCAGTACTCCCCCACGTCCGAGGTCGGCAAGGTCACCAAGTCCACCCCGGTGGGCTCGGTCGACAACCCGTTCAACCCGGTCTCCCTCGCGCTCGGCGCCGAGGCCACGTTCGTGGCCCGCACGACCGACTCCGACCGCAAGCACCTCACCGAGACGCTGCGGGCGGCCGCGGAGCACCGGGGCACGGCCCTGATCGAGATCTACCAGAACTGCCCGATCTTCAACGACGGCGCGTTCGACGTGCTCAAGGACCGTGACGAGGCGCAGGCCCGGCTGATCCACCTCACCGACGGTGAGCCGGTGCGGGTCGGCACCGACCAGGTCGTCGTCCGCACCGACGCCGGCGACCTCGCCGTGGTGCCCGCCGACGGCGCCGACCCGGCCCGCGTGGTGACCCACCACGTCGACGCCGACGACCCGTCGACCGCGTTCGCGCTGTCCCGGCTCGACGACCCGAGCATGGCGCACGTGCCGATGGGCATCTTCCGCCGCGTCCAGCGTCCGACGTACGACGACCTGGTGCGGGCGCAGGTCGACGGCGCGGTCGCCGCCGCCGGCGGGTCGGGCTCCGACGACGACCTGTCCCGGCTGCTGCACGGCAAGGACACCTGGACCGTGGAGGCGTGAGCGACGCGTCTCTCCGACACCGCGGCCGTACGCCGCGGCACCGCCTACGGTGCCGCGGCGTACGGGCTGTGGGGGCTGTTCCCCCTGTACTTCCACCTGCTCGCCCCCTCGGGCGCGTGGGAGATCCTCACCCACCGGATCCTGTGGACGCTGGCTGCTGTGCGCGCTGGTGCTGCTGGTCCGGCGCGACCTCGGCTGGCTGCGGTCGGTGTTCCTCACGCCCCGGATGCTCGGCGCGGTCACGATCGCCGGCCTGCTCATCGCGGCGAACTGGGTCATCTACGTCGCCGCGGTGGTCTCCCACCACGTCACCGAGGCGTCCCTCGGCTACTTCCTCAACCCGCTGGTCACGGTCGCCATCGGCGTCGTCGTCCTGCGCGAGCGGCTGCGGCGCGCTGCAGTGGGCCGCCGTGGCGGTCGGGCGTGGTCGGCGGCGTCTACCTCACCGTCACCTCGGGCCGGCCGCCGTGGATCGCCCTCGGGCTGGCCTTCTCGTTCGCGCTCTACGGGCTGATGAAGAAGCGCCTCGGCGCCAGCCTGGACGCCCTGCACAGCCTCACCGCCGAGACCGCCGTGCTCGCCCCGATCGCCGTGGGGGTGCTGATCTGGCTCGAGCTCAGCGGTGCGCGACCACGTTCCGGCGAGCACGCGCCCGCGCACCCGCTGCTGCTGGCCTCGTCCGGCATCGTCACGGCGATCCCGCTGCTGCTGTTCGCCGCCGCCGCCCGCCGGGTGCCCCTGGTGACCATCGGGCTGCTGCAGTTCGTCACCCCGGTCCTGCAGCTGCTCTGCGGCGTGCTGCTGCTCGGCGAGGTCATGACGCCCACCCGCTGGGTCGGCTTCGGCATCGTCTGGGTGGCGCTGGTGCTGCTGGCCGTCGACTCCTTCCGCTCGGCCCGCTCCCGGTCGCGGGCCCGGGACCGCAGCCAGCGGGAGCGCGCCCGCGAGGCCGCGAGCCTCACCCGCTGAGCGCCGGCCGGCTCAGCCGAGCCGGCCCGGCGTCGGCCTCGTCAGCCGGCCAGCCCGGCCAGCCCGGCGACCACCCCGGCGAAGGTGTCCAGCGTCGCCCGGGCCGCGTCGTCGTCGCCGTCCACGAGCCAGACGAGCCGCACCCCGGTGGTCGTCGCCACCACCATCCGGGCCAGCACCGGCGCCGGCACGCTCCACCGCACCCCACAGGTGTCCGCGACCGCCTCGACGAACCCCTCGACGGTGGCGTGGAAGCTGTCGTACAGGTCGCGGGCCACGGACGGGCCGTCGGGCTGCGCAGCGACCACGTGGTCAGCTCATAGCTGAGCAGCTGCCGCCCGGGGGTGCTGCTCGCCGCGGCCCAGTACGCGCCGAACGCGGCCCGAAGCACCTCCTCGACCGTGCCGGGGCCGCGCTCGCCGCCCTGGCTCACCTCGGTGATGGCCGTGGTCACCGGCGCGCTCAGGGGGCCGGCGATCGACCGGGCCACCGCCCGCAGCAGGTCGTCCTTGGAGGCGAAGCAGTAGTGCACCGTGCTCAGGGAGACACCCGCCTCGTCGGCGATGCCACGCACGGTGGTGGCGGCCAGCCCCTCGCGGACGGCGCGGCTGATGGCTGCCTCGACCAGCTGCTCGCGTCGATCCCCCGCCGATACCCGCACCACACCGGCAGCGTATTGACGCGGCCGCGTCCGAACAAGGGCACCACGGCCAGCGACAGCCTGCCGCGGGCACCCGGGGCCGTCCGCCGTGCTCGGGCCCAGGACCGAGCGGGTCGCCGGCGCGGGGTCAGCCGACGCGGTCGACGACCCCCTCCACCAGCGCCAGCAGGGCCTCCTTGGCCGCGCTCGGCGGCAGCGGGCGCCAGCAGCTCGCCGGCCTCGGCGCCCACCTGACGGGTGTGCTCGCGGGCCAGCCGCATCGCGTCGTGACCGCGCAGCAGCCCCAGCGCCTCGGCGTGCAGGGCGTCGTCGTGGCGCAGGTCGGCGCGCAGCAGCTCGTGCAGCCGGGCGTCGGCGGGGTCACTCGGAGCGCAGCGCCAGGAGCACCGGCAGGGTCGGCACGCCCTCGCGCAGGTCGGTGCCCGGGGTCTTGCCCGACTGCCCCGCCTCGGAGGCGATGTCGATCAGGTCGTCGGCCAGCTGGAAGGCGACGCCGAGCCGCTCGCCGTAGCCGGCCATCACCTCGACGATCTCCGGCGTCGGCGCCGCTGAACATCGCGCCGTAGCGGCGCGGCGGTGGCGATCAGCACGCCGGTCTTGTCCGCCAGCACGCCGAGGTAGTAGCGCGACCGGGTCGGCGCCCTCGGGCGCGGGATGGTCGTCGCGGATCTGCCCGGCGCACAGCCGCACGAAGGTCCGCGCCTGGATGCGCACCGCCTCGGCGCCGAGGCCGGCGACGATCTCGGAGGCCTTGCCGAAGAGCAGGTCGCCGACCAGGATCGCCGTCGAGTTGCCGTAGCGGGCGTTGGCGCTCGGCGTGCCCGCGCCGCACGTCCGCCTCGTCCATCACGTCGTCGTGGTAGAGCGAGGCGAGGTGGGTCAGCTCGACCCCGGCCGCCGCGGCCACGACCTGGTCGTTGATGCCGGTGCCGAGCTCGGCGGTCAGCAGCGTCAGCAGCGGCCGGAACCGCTTGCCGCCGGCGTCGGCGAGGTGCGCCGACGCCTGCGCGACGAACGGGTCGTCGTGGTCGATCTCGGACGCGCATCAGCGCGTCGACGCGCGGCCAGGCCGTCCTGCAGCCGAGCGGCCAGCTCGGGCGAGGCCGTCGGCAGGGCCAGGGTGGCCGGTGCCGAGGTCATCGCAGGAACAGCGACGATGAGGTCGCCAGGTCGAGCAGCGGGCGAGGGCAGGATGCCCGAGGACCAGGGTGGCGACGCGTGCCGACGGTCAGCGCCAGCGTGGTGACCACCGAGGGCGCCACGACGTGCGTGGTCGTCGCCGGCCGGCGTCGGAGAAGTACATCAGCACGATGACCCGGACGTAGACGAACGCGGCGATCGCGCTGGCCAGGACACCGACCACGACCAGCCAGGCACCGCCGTGCGCGACCGCGGCCGCGAACACGGCGTACTTGGCGGTGAAGCCCGACGTCAGCGGGATGCCCGCGAAGGCCAGCAGCAGGAACGCCATGATGCCGGCGACGAGCGGGGTTGCGCTGGCCCAGGCCGGCCCACTGCGACAGGTGCGTCGCCTCGGACCCGCCGTCGCGGACCAGGGAGACCACGGCGAACGCGGCGATGATGGTGAAGCCGTAGGCCGCCAGGTAGAACAGCACCGAGGAGACCCCGACCCGGTCGAAGGCCAGCACGCCGACGAGGATGAAGCCCGGCGTGGGTGATCGAGGAGTAGGCCAGCAGGCGCTTGATGTCGGTCTGGGTGATGGTGAGCACCGAGCCGACCACCATGGTCAGGATCGCCACGGCCCACAGCACCGGCTGCCAGTCCCAGCGGCTGCCGGCGACGCCGACGTAGAACAGCCGCAGCATGGCCCCGAACGCGGCCACCTTGGTGCAGGCGGCCATGAAGCCGGTGACCGGGGTGGGCGCGCCCTGGTAGACGTCCGGGGTCCACGAGTGGAACGGCACCGCGCCGACCTTGAACAGCAGGCCGACCGAGACCAGCACCACGCCCGGGATCAGCAGGCCGTCCATGCCGGACTGCTGTGGTGATCGCCGTGGAGATGGTCGGAGAAGCTCATCGAGCCGGCGTAGCCGTAGAGCAGGGCCGAGCCGAAGAGGAAGAACGCCGAGGAGAAGGCGCCGAGCAGGAAGTACTTCAGCGACGCCTCCTGCGACAGCAGCCGGCGGCGGCGGGCCAGGCCGGACAGGATGTACAGCGGCAGCGAGAGCACCTCGAGGGCCACGAACATGACCAGCAGGTCGCCGGCGGCGGGGAACAGCATCATCCCGCCGACGGCGAACAGGGTCAGCGGGAAGACCTCGGTGGTCGTGGCGCCGACCCGCAGGGCCAGCGCCTCCTGCGGCGAGCCGGGCGTGGCGGCGCCCTGCGGGGTGAAGGCGTCCGGGCCGACGCCGTCGAAGCGCTCGGCCATCGTGAGCACGCCCAGGATCGAGAGCACCAGCACGGTGCCCTGCAGGAACAGCGCCGGGCCGTCGATGACGACGGCCCCGTCCACCGTGCTGCCCTGGTGGTTGCGGCTGACCAGCACGAGCGGCGGCGAGCGCGGCGACCAGGGCGACGAGGCGTCAGGCCCACCTGGATGGTCAGGCGGGTGCGCGCGCGGGGCGAACGCCTCGACGAGCACCCCGACCAGGGCGGCGCCGAAGACGATCAGCATCGGCAGGATGGCGCCGTAGCTCACCTTCGCGGCGACGAAGTCCGCCGTCACCAGGGACGGCATGGAGGCGATCACTTCACGGCTCCTTCAGCTGCCTCGCCGTGGGTCGGCGCAGGGTCGGTCACGTTCGTGGGCTGCATCGTCTTGGTGACCGCGGGGTTGATCACGTCGAGCACGGGCTTGGGGTAGAAGCCGAGCACGAGCAGCAGCGCGACCAGCGGCGCGACGACCCACTTCTCGCGGTGCGACAGGTCGCGGGTGCCGGCGGCGCTCTCGGGCTTGGGCCCGGTCATCATCCGCTGGTACATCAGCAGGATGTAGAGCGCGGCGAGGATGATCCCGAGGGTGGCGACCACCGCGGCGACGCGGTAGCGCTGGAAGGTGCCCGACGAGGACGAGGAACTCCGAGATGAACGTCGACAGGCCCGGCAGCGACAGCGCGGAGAGGCCGGCGAGCGAGGAAGACGCCGGCGATGGCCGGGGTCACCCGCTGCCACCCGCCGAAGTCGGGGATCCGCTTGCTGCCGCGGCGCCGGATCAGCATCGCCGCGACGAGGAACAGCGCGGCGGTGGAGAAGCCGTGGTTGACCATGTACAGCGTCGAGCCGGACTGCCCCGCGCGAGGTCATCGCGAAGATGCCCAGCACGATGAAGCCGAAGTGGCTGACCGAGGTGTAGGCGATCAGCCGCATGATGTCGGTCTGGCCGATGGCGAGCAGCGCGCCGTACAGGATCGAGACGACGCGCGAGCACGATGCACCACGGGGGTCGCCCACTTGGCGGCGTCGGGGAACAGCGGCAGGCAGAACCGGATCATCCCGAAGGTGCCGACCTTGTCGAGCACGGCGACGAGCAGCACCGCGGTGGCCGGCCGGGCCTCGGCCGCGGCGTCCGGCAGCCAGGTGTGCACCGGCCACAGCGGCGCCTTGATCGCGAACGCGAAGAAGAAGCCGAGGAACAGCAGCCGCTCGGTGGTCGGGTCCATGCTCAGGCCGAGGAGCTTGGTGAACAGGAAGCCCGTCCGGGCCGCCGGGGCCCTGGAAGTACAGCGCGATGACGGCGACCAGCATGACCAGCCCGCCGGTGAGCCAGAACAGCAGGAACTTCACCGCGGCGTACTGGCGGCGCGCGCCGCCGTACGACCCGATGAGGAAGTAGACCGGGATGAGCATCGCCTCGAAGAGGACGTAGAACAGGAAGACGTCGGTCGCGGCGAAGACGCCGACCATGAACGTCTCGAGCACCAGCATCAGCGCGAAGTAGTTCTGCTGCGCGGCGGCCGACCTCGGGCACGTCGTGCCAGGCGGCCAGCAGGCACACCGGCACGAGCACGGCCGACATGCGCGATGAGCACCAGGGCGATGCCGTCGACGCCGAGGGCGTAGCTCACCCCGAACTGCGGGATCCAGGCGTGCTGCTCCACGAGCTGGAACTGCGCGTTGGAGCCGGTCTTGAACTGCAGCGCCGCGGCGATGGTGAACAGCAGCGTGACGACCGAGAAGCCCGACCGCGAGGTGCTTGGCCTTGTCGGCGACGCTCGCGGGCAGGAACGCCACGACGAGCGCCCCCACCAGCGGGATCAGACCGATCGTGGTCAACCAGGGAAAGCTCGACATCACTGCACCACCCAGACGGCACCGAGGATCACGACGACGCCCAGGAGCATCGTCAGGGCATACGAACGGACGAAGCCGTTCTGGACACGGCGCAGCCGTCCGGACGTGCCGCCGACCAGCGCGGCCATCCCGCCGACGGTGCCGTCGACGCCCTTGCGGTCGAAGAACACCAGCGACCGGGTCAGGTGGATGCCGGGACGCATGAGCGACGCCCTCGTTGACGTCGTCCTGGTAGAGGTCGCGGCGGGCGGCGCGGGTGGCCAGCGAGCCGCGCGGGGCCACGGCGGGCACGTCCTCGCGCCAGTACCGCAGCCAGGCCAGCGCGGTGCCGGCGACGACGAGCAGCAGGGTGACAGGACCAGCAGCACCGGCACCGGCAGCACCGGGTGGTCGCCCGCCGGCTCGGCACCGACGACCGGGTCGAGCCAGGAGGTGATGGCCCCGGTCGGGCCGAGGATGAGGCCGAGGAAGGCCGAGCCCGACGGCGAGCACCATCATCGGGATGGTCATCACCAGCGGCGACTCGTGCGGGTGCGACGTCCTCGCTCCAGCGCTTCTTGCCGTGGAAGGTCATGAAGAACAGCCGCGACATGTAGAAGGCGGTGATGCCGGCGCCGATCAGCGCGGTCACCACCGAACACCCAGGGCCGCCAGCCCTCGCCGATGAACGCGGCCTCGATGATCTTGTCCTTGGACCAGAAGCCGGAGAACGGCGAGCACGCCGAGGATCGCCAGCCAGCCGAGGCCGAAGGTGACCCAGGTGATCTTCATGACGCCCGACAGCCGGCCGAAGCCGCGCATGTTGACCTGGTCGTTCATGCCGTGCATGACCGAGCCGGCGCCGAGGAACATGCCGGCCTTGAAGAAGCCGTGCGTGAGCAGGTGGAAGATCGCGAAGGCGTAGCCGACCGGGCCGAGCCCGGCGGCCAGCATCATGTAGCCGATCTGGCTCATCGTCGAGGCGGCCAGCGCCTTCTTGATGTCGTCCTTGGCGCAGCCGACGACGGCACCGAAGACCAGCGTGATCGCGCCGACGATGACCACGACCAGCTGCGCGGTCGGGGGTGGCGTTGAAGATGACGTTGCTGCGGACGACGAGGTAGACGCCGGCGGTGACCATCGTCGCGGCGTGGATCAGCGCCGACACCGGCGTCGGGCCGGCCATCGCGTCGCCGAGCCAGCTCTGCAGCGGGAACTGCGCCGACTTGCCGCAGGCGCCGAGCAGCAGCAGCAGGCCCATCGCGGTGAGGACGGCGGTGTTGCGTGCCCGGGACGCCGGCGTCGACGCCGGCGAAGTCCACCCGGCCGAACGTGGCGAACATCAGCATGATCGCGATGACCAGCCCGAAGTCACCGACCCGGTTGGCGACGAACGCCTTGTTGGCCGCCGAGGCGTAGGCCGGGTTCTAGTTCCAGAACCCGATCAGCAGGTACGACGCCAGACCGACGCCCTCCCAGCCGACGTACAGCAGCAGGTAGGAGTCGGCGAGCACCAGCAGGAGCATCGAGGCGACGAACAGGTTGAGGTAGGCGAAGAACCGGCGCTTGTCCGGGTCGTGCTCCATGTAGCCCAGGGAGTAGACGAGGATCAGCGACCCGACGAACGTCACCAGCAGCACGAACGCCACCGAGAGCGGGTCGATCAGCATCCCGGCCTCGAGCTGGAACGCGCCGGCCGGCACCCAGTTGTACAGGTGCAGCAGCTCGGCCCGCTGGTCGTCGGGGCGCATGACCATCGCGAGGAAGACCAGGGCGCCCAGGACGAAGCTGGCCCAGGACAGCGCCGGTGGCCAGCAGCGGCCCGAACTGGTCGGTGCGCCGGCCGCCGAGCAGCAGGACCGCGGCACCGAGCAGGGGCAGGGCGACCAGCAGCCAGGACAGGGAGGTGATCCCCGTCGCCGGGCTGGTCCCGGCGGCAGCCGTGACCAGGGAGGACACGGAAGTACTCAACGTTTGCACGCCTGGCGCTCCTTACAGCTTCAGCAGGTTGGCGTCGTCGACCGAGGCCGACCGGCGGGCACGGAAGATGGTCATGATGATGGCCAGCCCGACGACGACCTCGGCGGCGGCGACGACCATCACGAACAGGGCGATCACCTGGCCGTCGAGCGAGCCGTGCATCCGGGCGAACGTGACGAACAGCGAGGTTGGTCGAGTTGAGCATCAGCTCGACGCCCATGAACACGATGATGGCGTTGCGGCGCACGAGGACGGCCGCTCCCCCGATCGCGAACAGGATGGTGGCCAGGTAGATGTAGTTGACGAGGCTCATCGAGCCCTCCCCTCCTCGATCTCGGCCTCGATGGCCCGCTCGGCGGCCTCGTAGCCCTCGGGCACCACGACCTGGTCACGGGCGGTGAGCACCCGCGACACCGACAGCTCGCTGGGGGTGCCGTCCGGCAGCAGCGCCGGGGTGTCGACCGCGTTGTGCCGGGCGTAGACGCCGGGCACCGGCAGGCCGGCAACGTGCTTGCCGTCGCGGAACCGCCGCTCGGACCACTCGCGCTGGCTGCGCCGGGGGGTGAGCCGCTCGCGGTGGGCCAGCAGCATGGCGCCGAGCGCCGCGGTGATCAGCAGCGCGCTGGTGACCTCGAAGGTCCAGACGTACTTGCCGAAGATGAGGTTGGCCACGCCGGTGACGTTGCCGCCGGCGTTGGCCTGGGTCAGCCCGACCGGCGCGGCCGAACGTGACGTTGCCGATCGCGGCGATGAGCAGCACGCCCAGGCCGAGCGCCAGCAGCAGGGACGACCCACCGCTGTCCCTTGATCGTCTCGACCAGCGAGTCGGAGGAGTCGACGCCGACCAGCATGAGGACGAACAGGAACAGCATCATCACGGCGCCGGTGTAGACGAAGATCTGCACGACGCCGAGGAACTCGGCGTTCTGGGCGATGTAGAAGACGCCCGAGGTTGATCATCACCAGGGCGACGCCGAGCGCCGCGTGGACGGCCTTCTTGGCGAACAGCAGGCCGAGCGCGCCGATCACGCTGATCGGCGCGAGCACCCAGAACAGGAACGCCTCACCACCACTGGTCATCGGCGGACACCTTCCGTGGAGGGCCGGGTGGCCTGGTCGGCCTCGACGGTGTCGACGCCCTCGACCGGGTCGCCGGTCGGGGCCGTGCCGTGCGTGGGCTGGGACTCGTGCAGCTCGACCCAGGTCCGCTGCTCGGGGGTCGCCTTGGCCACCTTGCCCTGGTAGTAGTCGCGCTCCTCCATGCCCTCGACCATCGGGTGCGGCGGCGGCGAGCATGCCCTCCTGGAGCGGGGCGAGCAGCTGCTGCTTCTCGAAGATCAGCTTGCCGCGGCTCGTCGTCGGCCAGCTCGTAGAAGTTGGTCATCGTCAGCGCCCGGGTCGGGCAGGCCTCGATGCACAGGCCGCAGAAGATGCAGCGCAGGTAGTTGATCTGGTAGACGCGGCCGTAGCGCTCCCCCGGGGAGAAGCGGGCGTCCTCGGTGTTGTCGGCACCCTCGACGTAGATCGCGTCGGCCGGGCAGGCCCACGCGCACAGCTCGCAGCCGACGCACTTCTCCAGGCCGTCGGGGTGACGGTTGAGCTGGTGCCGGCCGTGGAAGCGCGGCTGGGTCGGCCGCTTGACCTCGGGGTACTCCTCGGTCTCGAGCTTGCGGAACATCGTCGCGAAGGTGACACCGAAGCCGCCCACGGGAGCGAACAGCTCGGAGAGGAAACCGGTCTTCTTCGGGTCGTCAGCCACGAGGGGCCTCCTGATCGGTCAGTTCGTCGGTCGGTGCCGGCCGCCCGGGGCGGCCAGGCTCGGCTCGCGCAGGCGCTGGCCGGGCAGCGGCGGGACGGGGTAGCCGCCCGCGAAGGGGTCGATCTCCTCGAGGCGCTCCTCCGGCACCATCGCCGCGGCGCGCCGGCCGTCCCAGACCCAGGCCACCGCGAGGGCGAGCACGGCGATGACGCCGACGACGATGACGGTCGCCTGCCGGGTGTTGCCGCCGAAGAAGGACAGCTGGGCGCCGCGGATGAACGCGACCGCGACGACCCACAGCAGGGTGACCGGGATGAGGAACTTCCAGCCGAACCGCATGAACTGGTCGTAGCGCACCCGCGGCAGCGACCCGCGCAGCCAGACGAAGAAGAACATGAACATCCACAGCTTGATGACGAACCAGAGCAGGCCCCACCAGCCGTGGTTGAACATGCCGTCGTTGATCGCCGCGATGCCGGGAGGCGCCTGCCAGCCACCGAGGAACATGGTGGTGGCGAGGGCCGAGACGGTGAACATGTTGACGTACTCGCCCAGGAAGAACATGGCGAACTTCAGCGAGCTGTACTCGGTGTGGAACCCGCCGGTGAGCTCGCCCTCGCCCTCGGCCAGGTCGAACGGGCAGGCGGTTGGTCTCGCCGACCATGGTGACGACGTAGACCGCGAAGGAGAAGAAGGCCGGCAGGATGAACCACAGGCTCCTCTGGGCGTCGACGATCGCCGAGGTGGACATCGACCCGGAGTACATGAACACCGCGACGAGCGAGAGCCCCATCGCGATCTCGTAGGAGATCACCTGGGCGGTCGAGCGCAGGCCGCCGAGCAGCGGGTACGTCGAGCCGGAGGACCAGCCGGCCAGCACGATGCCGTAGACGCCGACACCGGCCACGGCCAGCACGAGCAGCACCGCGATCGGCAGGTCGGTCAGCTGCAGCGGGGTGCGGTGGCCGAACATGCTGACCGTCGGCCCGAGCGGGATGATCGCGAAGGACACGAACGCCATCGCCCCGGCGATGACCGGCGCGAGCAGGAACACCACCTTGTCGGCGTTCTTGGGGGTGAGGTCCTCCTTCAGCGCCAGCTTCACGCCGTCGGCCAGGGTCTGCAGCAGGCCGAACGGGCCGGCCCGGTTGGGGCCGGGACGCTGCTGCATCCGCCCGATGACCCGGCGCTCGAACCAGATCACCAGCAGCGTGTTGACGAGCAGGAAGACGAAGATCAGCAGCGCCTTGACCAGCGACAGCCACCACGGGGTGTCGGTGAAGTCGGCGGTCGGGTTGTCGACCATCGGCACGGGAAGACCCTGCGCGAGGGAACCGAGCAGGCTCATGCGGCACCACCCTTGGTGATCGTGACGACCGCTCCGGCGTCGACGCCGAGCGAGGCGCGCACCGCCGAGCCGGGCGAGCAGGTCGGGAGCCAGACCACGTGGTCGGCCATGTCGGTCAGCGGCCACCGGCAGCGTGATCCGGCCGGTGTCGGAGGACACCGTCAGCAGGTCACCCTCGCCGACGCCGACCCGGCGGCCGTGGCGGCCGACAGCAGCGCGCGCGAACGGGGCGCCGTGCCGGCGAGGAACGGCTCGCCGTCCTGCAGCCGGCCGGCGTCCAGCAGGTGCTGCCACGTGGCGAGGACCGCCTGGCCGCCGTCGGGCTGGGGGACCTCGGCCGCCGGCACGGTCGGGGCCGCGGCGCGGGCACCCAGCCACGGGCCGAGGGCCCGCATGTCGGCGCGCGCCGCGGCGACCGTGCGCAGCCCGAGGTACTCCCCCATCTCGGCGGCGAGCAGGTCCAGCACGCGGTGGTCGCTCATCGCGTTGGTCGCGAGCGCCGCCTCGAAGGCCCGGACCCGGCCCTCCCAGTTGACGAACGTGCCGGACTTCTCCTGGTGCGGGGCGACCGGCAGCACGACGTCGGCGACGCTCGGTGACGGCGCTCTCGCGCAGCTCGAGCGAGACGACGAACGTGCGCGTCAGGGCGTCCAGCAGCTCGGCGTGCTCGGGGAGGTCGGCCGGGTCGACGCCGCCGACCACGAGACCGGCCAGCCGGCCCTCGGCGGCGGCCGCGATCATCGCGCCGGTGTCGCGGCCGACCTGCTCGGGCAGCCCGATGACGCCCCAGGCCTCGCCGACCTCGGCGCGGGCGGCGGACTCGGTGACCGGGCGGCCGCCGGGCAGCAGGCTCGGGCAGCGCGCCGGTCTCCAGCGCGCCCCGCTCACCGGCACGGCGCGGGATCCACGCCAGGCGGGCCCCCGAGGAGGCGGCCAGGGCCGCCGCCGCCGACAGCGCGCCGGGCACGCCGGCCAGCCGCTCGCCGACCAGCACGAGCGCCCGCTCACCGGCCAGGGCCTCGGCCGCGGCGGCGACACCGGGGTGGCTGCCGTCGTGGGTGCCGTCGGCCAGCGCCGCCAGGACCTCGGCCTCGGTGCCGGGCGCCGACTGGATCAGCGTGCCGCCGACCTTGTCCAGGCCGCGGGTGGCGAACGGCGCCACGGCGTACACGGTCGTCTTGTTCTTGCGGAACGCCTTGCGCAGGCGCAGGAACACGATCGGGGACTCGTCCTCGGGCTCGAACCCGACGAGGACGACCGTGCGGGCGCGCTCGATGTCGGCATAGGTCACCGCGTCGCCCTCGGGCCCGGTGGCCACGACGTGGCTGGCGAGGAACTGCGCCTCCTCGACCGAGTGCGGGCGGGCGCGGAAGTCGATGTCGTTGGTCTGCAGCGCGAGACGGGTGAACTTGCTGTAGGCGTAGGCGTCCTCGGCGCTGACCCGTCCGCCGACGAGCACGCCGACGCCCTTGGCGTCGCGCGCGGCGGTCAGGCCGCGGGCCGCGGCGTCGAGCGCCTCGGGCCACGAGGCCACCTGCAGGTTGCCCTCGTCGTCACGCACGAGCGGCTCGGTGATCCGGTCGGCCAGGGTCGGGTAGGCGAACGCCCAGCGGCCCTTGTCGCAGTTCCACTCCTCGTTCACCGCCGGGTCGTTCAGGGCCATCCGGCGCAGCACCGTGCCGCGGCGGTGGTCGGTGCGGATGGCGCAGCCGCTGGCGCAGTGCTCGCAGACGCTGGGGGTGGAGACGAGGTCGAACGGGCGGGCCCGGAACCGGTACGCCGCCCCGGTCAGCGCGCCGACCGGGCAGATCTGCACGGTGTTGCCCGAGAAGTAGGACTCGAACGGCTGCTCCTCGTAGATGCCGATCTGCTGCAGCGCGCCGCGCTCGAGCAGGGCGATGAACGGGTCACCGGCGACCTGGTCGGAGAAGCGGGTGCAGCGGGCGCACAGCACGCAGCGCTCGCGGTCCAGCAGCACCTGGGAGGAGATGTTGATCGGCTTCGGGAACGTGCGCTTGACGTCCTCGAACCGGCTGCGCGCGCGGCCGTTGGACAGCGCCTGGTTCTGCAGCGGGCACTCGCCGCCCTTGTCGCAGACCGGGCAGTCCAGCGGGTGGTTGATCAGCAGCAGCTCCATCACGCCGTGCTGCGCCTTGTCGGCGACCGGCGACGTGTGCTGGGTCTTGACCTGCATGCCCTCGCTGACCGTGATCGTGCACGAGGCCTGCGGCTTGGGCATCGGGCGCAGGCTGCCGTCCGGGCCGGGCGTGGCGACGTCGACCAGGCACTGGCGGCAGGCGCCGACCGGGTCGAGCAGCGGGTGGTCGCAGAACCGCGGGATCTGGATGCCGACCTGCTCGGCGGCGCGGATGACCAGGGTGCCCTTGGGCACGCTGATGCCGACGCCGTCGACGGTCAGGTTGACCAGCTCGACGTTCGCCGGGATCTGCGCGTTGCCGCCCTTGTCGACGGCGTTGCCACCCGCGGAGGGGCTGGTGGTGACGGTCATGCGGACACGGTCTCCTTCGCGAACAGCGTGGACGCCACCGGCGGGAACATCTCGGCGGCCGGGGTGTGCATGCCGGCCTCGAACTCCTCGCGGAAGTACTTGACCGCCGAGGTGATCGGGCTGGTGGCACCGTCACCGAGGGCGCAGAACGACGCGGCCCAGGATGTTGTCGCAGATGTCGAGCAGCTTGTCGATGTCGTCCTGGGTGCCGTGGCCGTGCTCGAGGCGCTCCATGATCTGCTTCAGCCAGAAGGTGCCCTCGCGGCACGGGGTGCACTTGCCGCAGGACTCGTGGGCGTAGAAGTCGGTCCAGCGCGACACGGCCCGGACCACCGAGGTGGTCTCGTCGAAGATCTGCAGCGCGCGGGTGCCGAGCATCGAGCCCGCCGCGGCGACGGACTCGAAGTCCAGCGGCACGTCGAGGTGCTCGGCGGTGAAGATCGGCGTCGAGGACCCGCCGGGGGTCCAGAACTTCAGCTTCTTGTGCGGGTCGCGCATGCCGCCGGCCATGTCCAGCAGCTCGCGCAGCGTGATGCCGAGCGGCGCCTCGTACTGGCCGGGGCGCTTGACGTGCCCGGACAGGCTGAAGATGCCGAAGCCGGTGGAGCGCTCGGTGCCCATGTCGGTGAACCACTTGGACCCGTTGAGCAGGATCGAGGGCACCGAGGCGATGGACTCGACGTTGTTGACCACGGTCGGGCCGGGCGTAGAGGCCGGCGACGGCGGGGAACGGCGGCTTCAGGCGCGGCTGGCCGCGACGGCCCTCGAGCGAGTCCAGCAGCGCCGTCTCCTCACCGCAGATGTAGGCGCCGGCACCGGCGTGCACCGTGACCTCGAGGTCGAAGCCCGAGCCCAGGATGTTGGTGCCGAGGTAGCCCGGCGGCGTAGGCCTCCTCGACCGCGCGCAGCAGGCGCCGGTAGACGTGCACGACCTCGCCGCGGACGTAGATGAACGCGTGGTTGCAGCCGATCGCGAAGGACGTGATCGCCACCCCCTCGACCAGCAGCTGCGGGGCCGCCATCATCAGCGGGATGTCCTTGCAGGTGCCCGGCTCGGACTCGTCGGCGTTGACCACGAGGTAGCGGGGGCCGCCGTCCGGCGGGGGCAGGAAGCCCCACTTCATGCCGGTCGGGAAGCCGGCGCCGCCACGGCCGCGCAGGCCGGAGTCCTTGGTGAGCTGCACCAGGTCGGTCTGCGACATCGCCAGGGCCTTGCGCAGCCCCTGGTAGCCGTCGTGCTTCTCGTAGGTCTCCAGGGTCCAGGACCGGGGGTCGTCCCAGAACCTGGTGAGGATCGGCGTCAGCTGGGTGCTCATGCCTTGTCCTCCCCGCCCGCAGGCGTCTCGTCGGGGTCGTTCGCGGGGCTGTCCGTGGAGGAGTGGCGCCCGGGCGCGAGGCCACCGGTGTCGCCGGCGCGCGCGGAGGTGTCGGCGCGCGCGGCGGTGTCGGCGGCGCGTGTCGGCCGGCGTCGGCGCCGTCGGCGGCGCGCGCGTCGTCCCCGTCCGGCGCGGTCCAGCCGTGCTCACGGGCCAGCCGCAGGCCCTGCAGGGAGGCCGGCCCGGCACCGGGCCCCTCGTCGGCGCGGCCGTCGGTGAAGCCGGCCAGCACCCGGGAGACCTGCTTGAAGTCGCACACCCGTCCGGCGCCGCGGGTGGGCACGACCGGGGCGCCCGAGCGCAGGTCGTCGACCAGCCGGTTGGTGGACTCGGGGGTCTGGTTGTCGAAGAACTCCCAGTTGGCCATCACCACCGGCGCGTAGTCGCACGCCGCGTTGCACTCGATCCGCTCGAGGGTGATCCGGCCGTCCGCCGTGGTCTCGTCGTGGCCGATGCCGAGGTGGTCGCTGACCGACTCCCAGATCTGGTCGCCGCCCATGATCGCGCAGAGCGTGTTGGTGCAGACCCCGACCGTGTAGTCGCCGTTGGGGTGGCGCTTGTACTGCGTGTAGAAGGTCGCGACCCCGCTGACCTCGGCGGTGGTGAGGTCCAGCGCCTCGGCGCAGAACTCGATGCCCCGGCCGGACGACGTAGCCGTCGACCGACTGCACCAGGTGCAGCAGCGGCAGCAGCGCCGAGCGCGGCTGCGGGTAGCGGGCGATGACCTGCGCGGCGTCCGCGCGCAGCTGCGCGAGCGTCTCGGCCGGCCAGGCGGCGGTCGTGTCGGGCACGCCGGCACCGCCGGTGTTCGTGGTGGTCATCAGCGGTCCACGCCTCCCATCACGGGGTCGATCGAGGCCACGGCGACGATCACGTCGGCGACCTGGCTGCCTTCGCACATCGCCGCGGTGGCCTGCAGGTTGTTGAAGGACGGGTCGCGGAAGTGCGCGCGGTAGGGGCGGGTGCCGCCGTCGGAGACGACGTGGCAGCCCAGCTCGCCCTTGGGCGACTCGATCGCGGCGTACGCCTGCCCCGGCGGGACCCGGAAGCCCTCGGTGACCAGCTTGAAGTGGTGGATCAGGGACTCCATCGAGGTGCCCATGATCTCGCGGATGTGGTCGAGGCTGTTGCCCATGCCGTCGCCGCCGATGGCCAGCTGGGCCGGCCAGGCGATCTTCTTGTCCTCGACCATGACCGGGCCGGGCGTGGCCTGCAGCCGGTCCGACGGCCTGCTCGACGATCTTCAGCGACTCGTGCATCTCGTCGATGCGGACCCGCAGGCGCCCGTAGGCGTCGCAGGTGTCACGCGTCGGGACCTCGAACTCGTACGTCTCATACCCGCAGTACGGCGCGAGCTTGCGCAGGTCGTGCGGCAGGCCGGCCGAGCGCAGGACCGGGCCGGTGATCCCGAGCGACATGCAGCCGGTCAGGTCGAGGTAGCCGACGTCGACGGTGCGGCCCTTGAGGATGGGGTTCTCGACCAGCAGCAGCTCGAGCTCGTGCAGGCCCCTTCGCAGGGCGGGCACGGTGTCGCGGATCTTGTCGATCGCGCCGGGGGGCAGGTCCTGGGCGACGCCGCCGGGACGGATGAACGCGTGGTTCATCCGCAGGCCGGTGATCATCTCCAGGATGGTCAGGATCCGCTCCCGCTCGCGGAAGCCCACGGTCATCACCGTGGTCGCGCCCATCTCCATGCCGCCGGTGGCCAGGGCGACCAGGTGCGAGCCGATCCGGTTGAGCTCCATCAGCAGGACGCGGATGATGCTGGCCCGCTCGGGGATCTGGTCGGTGATGCCCAGCAGCTTCTCGATGCCGAGGCAGTAGACCGTCTCGTTGAACAGCGGGGCGAGGTAGTCCATCCGGGTGCAGAACGTCACGCCCTGCGTCCAGTTGCGGTACTCCATGTTCTTCTCGATGCCCGTGTGCAGGTAGCCGATGCCGGCCCGCGTCTCGGTGACGGTCTCGCCGTCGAGCTCGAGGATGAGCCGCAGCACCCCGTGCGTGGACGGGTGCTGCGGGCCCATGTTGACGACGATCCGCTCCTCGTGCAGCGCGGAGGTCTCGTCGACGATGTCGTCCCAGTCGCCGCCGGCGGCGTTGAAGACGCGCGCGCCCTCGGCGTCGCGCTCGTCGGCCACGGAGGTCGCGAAGACGTCACCGGCGTGCATGGCGTCGGGAGGGTCGTGGGTGTGGTGTGGGTAGTCATCAGCTGTACGACCTCCGCTGGTCCGGCGGCGGGATGGTGGCGCCCTTGTACTCCACGGGGATTCCGCCGAGGGGGTAGTCCTTGCGCTGCGGGTGGCCGGGCCAGTCGTCCGGCATCAGGATGCGGGTCAGGGCCGGGTGGCCGTCGAACTCGATCCCGAACATGTCCCAGGTCTCGCGCTCGTGCCAGTCGTTGGCCGGGTAGACCGAGACGATCGAGGGGATGTGGCGGTCGGTGTCGGGGCAGGTGACCTCGACGCGGATCCGCCTGCCACCGTGGGTGATCGACAGGAAGTGGTAGACGGCGTGCAGCTCGCGGCCGACCTCGCCGGGGTAGTGCACGCCGGAGACGCCGCTGCACATCTCGAACCGCAGGTCGGGGGCGTCGCGCAGGGCACGGGCCACGGCGACGAGGTGCTCGCGGGCCACGAAGAGGGTCATCTCGCCGCGGTCGACGACCACCCGCTCGACCGCGCGGCCGAACGCGCCGGCGACGCCCTCGTCCAGGACGCGCTCGAGGCGAGTCGGTCACCTCGTCGTAGTAGCCGCCGTAGGGGCGGACGGCCGAGCCGGGGAACAGCACCGGGGACACCAGGCCGCCGTACCCGGTGGTGTCGCCGCCGGTGCTGGCGCCGAACATGCCGTGGCGCTCGCCGATGACCACCGGCTCGGGCGAGGTGCCCGGCGCGGCCGGCAGGTTGTCGGACTCGGCCGCGGTCGCGGCCCCGCCGGTCTCCTGGGCGTGCGTCGGGCTGACCTTCTGCTCCGCGGTGGCGCCGACCTTGCCCTCCGGCGCGGCAGCCTTCGCGTCGTCCGCAGGCGGGTTCTTGGGTCCTGCGTCGCTCGACGCCAGCAATCCCTTCATCGCGTGCGTCGGCGTCGCCTTCATGGCCGCCTCCTCCGCGGCGCGGGCCGCCGTGACGCGGTTGACGCCGAGCGGGGTGTTCTGGATCTGCTGGTGCAGCGTGATGATCGCGTTGAGCAGCATCTCGGGGCGCGGCGGGCAGCCGGGCAGGTAGACGTCGACCGGGATGATGTGGTCGACGCCCTGCACGATCGCGTAGTTGTTGAACATGCCGCCGCTGCTGGCGCAGACACCCATCGAGATGACCCACTTGGGCTCGGGCATCTGGTCGTAGACCTGGCGCACGACGGGAGCCATCTTCTGGCTGACGCGACCGGCGACGATCATCAGGTCGGCCTGGCGCGGGGTCGCGGAGAAGCGCTCCATGCCGAAGCGGGCGATGTCGTAGTCGGGGGTGCCGACGGCCATCATCTCGATCGCGCAGCAGGCCAGGCCGAACGTCGCCGGCCAGACCGAGCTCTTGCGCATGTAGCCGGCGAGCTGCTCGACCGTCGTCAGCAGGAAGCCGGCCGGGAGCTTCTCTTCGATGCCCATGTCGTCAGTCCCATTCCAGTCCGCCGCGACGCCACACGTAGGCGTAGGCGACGAACACGGTGATGATGAACAGCACCATCTCCACGAGCGCGAAGAGGCCGAGGTTGTTGAACGCCACCGCGAACGGGTAGAGGAACACGCTCTCGATGTCGAAGACGATGAAGAGCATCGCCGTCAGGTAGTACTTGATCGGCACGCGCCCGCCACCGGTGGCGTGCGGGGTGGGCTGGATGCCGCACTCGTAGGCGTCGAGCTTGGCGCGGTTGTAGCGCTTGGGCCCGGACAGCGCGCCGGCGACCACGGAGAACGCCGCGAAACCGCCGCCGATGGCAAGGAGGAACAGAAGTGGGACATAGGGGTTCGTCATCGCGACACCCCTCCCTTCCGGTAGCCGATCGTCCTCGGGTGCTGCGCGTCGGTCCGCCCGGTACCCCCAAACGGGCTCATCCTAGGGAACGTGACCTGGGTCATGCCGCCGGGGCCATCTTCGACAGCGCGTGGATCAGGCGGTCGCCCGCGTCGCCGCCGTGCGGCTCGGCGAGGTTGGCCATGACCTTCAGCAGGAACCGCATCATCGTGGTCCTCGGCAGGCCGTACTTCACCGCGAGGCGCATCACCTCGGGGTTGCCGATCATCCTGGCGAAGCCGCGGCCGAGGGTGTAGTAGCCGCCCAGCGCGTCCTTCATCACCCGGGGGTAGGACTGCAGCACGCGCTCGCGTCCGGCGTCGCCCTGCCGGGCGAAGGCCTGGGCGATGACGTCCGCGGCCAGCCGGCCGGACTCCATCGCGTAGGCGATGCCCTCGCCGTTGAACGGGTTGACCATGCCGCCCGCGTCACCGACCAGCAGCAGGCCCCGGTCGTAGTGCGGCTGGCGGTTGAAGCCCATCGGCAGCGCCGCGCCGCGCACCGGCCCGGTCATCGTGGACTCGTTGTAGGTCCACTCCTCGGGCATCGACTGGACCCAGCGCTGCAGCACGTCCTTGTAGTCGACCTTGCCGAACGCCTTGGAGGTGTTGAGGATGCCGAGGCCGACGTTGCTGGTGCCGTCGCCGACGCCGAAGATCCAGCCGTAGCCGGGCAGCAGGATCTTCTCCCCCGCGTCGTTGGTGCTCCACAGCTCCAGCCACGACTCGAGGTAGTCGTCGTCGTGCCGGGGGCTCGTGTAGTAGGTGCGCACGGCCACGCCCATCGGCCGGTCGTCGCGCTTGGGCCGGTCCATCGAGAGCGACAGGCGGCTGGAGTTGCCGTCGGCGGCCACGACCAGCGGCGCCCGGAAGGTGACCTCGGCGCCGGTCGCGCGGCCGTCGTCGTCGACCAGCTTGGCCTTGACCCCGACGATCGCGCCGGTGCGGTCGTCCAGCACCGGGCCGGTGACGTTGGTGCGCTCCCGCAGCCGGGCGCCGTGCTTGACGGCGTGGCGGGCGAGGATGTCGTCGAAGTCCTGGCGGGTGCGGACCAGGCCGTACGGCGGGAAGCTCGCGAGGTCCGGCCAGGGCAGGGACAGGCGCATGCCGCCGCCGATGATGCGCAGGCCGTGGTTGCTTGATCCAGCCGTCCTCCTCGGGCGTGGGCACGCCGAGGGTGATCAGCTCGCGGACCGCACGGGGGGTGAGCCCGTCGCCGCAGACCTTCTCGCGGGGGAACGCGGTCTTCTCCAGCAGCAGGACGTCCAGGCCGGCCATCGCGAGGTAGGCGGCCGTGGCCGACCCCCCGGGGCCCGCGCCGACCACGATGACGTCCGCGGTCTCGACCGCCCCGCCCGCGTCGCCGCCGGTTCCGTTCATGATGCTCTGACTCACGGCCGCCTCATCAGGAAGTGGTGCTGCGTTGCACATGCTTGTGAAGTGGTTCACGAACTTGGCCGGAACTCTACGCCGCGGCATCCGTGACGTCGTACAAGCCTTGGTTCACTCTACGAGGCCACCCCTGTGGCGTGCGTCACCGACCCGCCGCGCCGGACGCCGGGCCGTCGTCCTCGGTCCGGAGCGCTGTCTCCCGGTCCGGCCCGGGTCGGTCGTCGGCCGGTCAGCCGGCCTTGACGGCGCGGTGCAGGGCGACGATCCCGCCGGTGAGGTTGCGCCACTGGACGTCGCTCCAGCCGGCGCCCTCGACCACCGCGGCGAGCGCCCGCTGGTCGGGCCAGGCCTGGATCGACTCGGCCAGGTAGACGTAGGACTCGGGGTTGGAGCTGACCCGGCGGGCGATCGGGGGCAGCGACCGCATGAGGTACTCGGTGTAGACCTTCCGGAAGGCCGCGTTGACCGGCTGGCTGAACTCGCAGACGACCAGCCGGCCGCCGGGGCGGGTCACCCGCAGGAACTCGCGCAGGGCCAGCGCCGGGTCGGCGACGTTGCGCAGACCGAAGGACATGGTGACCGCGTCGAAGGAGGCGTCCGCGAAGGGCAGCCGCATCGCGTCGGCGGCGGTGAAGGCCAGGTCGGGGCGGCGACGGTTGCCGACCCGCAGCATGCCGAGGGAGAAGTCGGCCGGCACCACGTCGACGCCCGCGTCGGCGAACGGCTCGCTGCTGGTGCCGGTGCCGGCGGCGATGTCGAGCACGGTCTCACCGGGCTGCGCGGCCACGGCCTCGCGCACCAGCCGGCGCCACCGGCGGTCCTGGCCCAGCGAGAGGACGTCGTTGGTGAGGTCGTACCTCGCCGCGACGTCGTCGAACATCGAGGCGACCTCGCGGGGGCGCTTGTCCAGGCTGGCGCGGATCATGGGCTCATCCTCCCTGATGGCGGCGACGAGCGGGACGGCAGCGGTCACCCGGCGGCGACGGGCGGGTCGGCAGCGGTTTCCGGGCGACGCGCGGCGACCGTCGTAGGCTTGCTGGCCGTGACGTCCTCGCCCGATCCCGGCCCCGACCCCGCGCCCACCGGCCTGCCCGCGCCCATGGTGGCCCGCACCGTGGCGATCGACGACCCGGGGCCCCTGCTGGCGCTGGTCCCGGGCGTGGCGGCCACCGACCTCGTGTCCTGGGTCCGGGGCGGCTCGGGGCTGGTCGGCTGGGGGCGCGCGCTGTCCTTCGAGGCGCAGGGCGAGGACCGGTTCGAGCAGGCCCAGCGCTGGTGGCGCGACGTGGTGGCGCACGCGGTCGTGCGGGACGACGTCGACCTGCCCGGCACCGGCCCGGTCGCGTTCGGGTCCATCTCCTTCGCGGCCGACTCGCCCAGCGGGGCCGCGCTGGTGGTGCCCGAGGTGCTGGTCGGCCGGCGCGGGCGGACGGTGGTGGCTGACCACCATCGCGGTCGACGGTCAGCTGCCTCCTCCCGTCGTCCCGGCGCCGCAGGAGGCTCCCGCCGGCCCCGACCGACGTCGCCTTCGCCGACGGCGCCCTCTCCGGCGCCGACTGGTCCGGTGCCGTCGCGGCCGCCGTGGCGCGGATCGCCGCCGGCGACCTCGACAAGGTCGTCCTGGCCCGTGACCTCGTCGTGGACGCCCAGGCGCCGATCGACGCCCGGTCGGTGCTGCAGCGGCTCGCCGAGCGCTACGACAACACGTGGGTCTTCGCCGTCGACGGCCTCGTCGGCGCCACGCCCGAGCTGCTCGTCCGGCTGGAGAAGGGCCTGGTCACCTCCCGCGTGCTGGCCGGCACGATCCGCCGTACCGGTGACGACGCCCACGACCTGGCCCTGGCCGCGTCCCTGGCCCGCTCGTCCAAGGACCTGGAGGAGCACGAGTACGCCGTGCGCTCGGTCGCCGACGCCCTCGCCCCGCACTGCTCGTCGACGAACGTGCCGGAAGCGCCGTTCGTGCTGCACCTGTCCAACGTCATGCACCTGGCCACCGACGTCGCCGGGGTCCTGACCGACGACGTCACCTCGCTCGCCCTCGCCGCCTCGCTCCACCCGTCCGCCGCCGTCTGCGGCACGCCGACCGAGGTGGCCGGCGCCGCGATCGCCGACCTCGAGCACATGGACCGGGCCCGCTACGCCGGGCCGGTGGGGTGGATGGACGGCGCCGGCGACGGCGAGTGGGGCATCGCCCTGCGCTGCGGCGCCTTCGACGCGGACGACCCGCGGCGGATGCGGCTGTTCGCCGGCTGCGGCATCGTGGCGGGCTCGGAGCCCGAGGCCGAGCTGGCCGAGTCCGATGCCAAGTTCGTGCCGATGCGCGACGCGCTGACCGTCGGGGACTGAACCGGCAAACGGGGTTGCCGGCGGGCCGGTGACCGGTCAGGCTCCGGCCATGTCCGTGAGCATCATCGCCCTGACCGAGGCCGACCGTGACCGCCTGCTGGCCGTGGACGGCGCGGCGTTCTTCTTCGACCCCGACACCGCGCCGGCCGAGTCCTTCACCGCCCACTTCGACTGGGACCGCACGTACGGCGCGTCACCGGACGCCGGGGGCACCCTCGTGGGCGTCTACACCTCGTTCGACATGGCCGTCACCGTGCCCGGCCCGCTCGGAGGGCTGCAGCGGGTGCCGATGCCGGGGCTGTCCTGGGTGTCGGTGCACCCCGACCACCGTCGTCGCGGCGTGCTGCGCGCGATGGTCACCCACCACCTCGAGGACCTGCGCGACCAGGGGGTGGCCCTCAGCGGCCTGCACGCCGCCGAGGTCGCGATCTACGGCCGGTTCGGCTACGCCGTCGCCTCCCCCGAGCTCGACCTGACCCTCCCCCGCGGGACCGCGTTCACCGCACCGGCGCTGGAGGCCGCCGCCGCGAGGGTGCGGACCACCCTCGTCCAGGCCGACTCGGACGAGACGGCGGCGAGGCTGCAGGAGCTGCACCTGCAGCTGTGCCGCCACGACGCTGGGCGCCGTCACCCGGCCCGACCGGATGACCCGCAACGTGCTGGTCGACCGGCCGCGGACCCGTCAGGGACGAGAGACCGACAAGGTCCTGTTCGCCGCGGTGGACGGGCAGCTGACCGGCTACGCCCGGTTCCACCGCACCGGCACCTGGGAGGACGGCGTGCCGCAGGGCACGGTGAGCGTGCCGGAGCTGGCGGCCGCCGACCCGGCGTCGCTGCTGGCGCTGGCCCGCCGGCTGGTGGACTTCGACCTCACCACGACGACCCGGATCGGCGGGCGCGGGGCCGACGACCCGATGATCTGGTGGGCCGGCGGCCCCCGCACGGTCCGGACGACGACGAACGACGGCCTCTGGCTGCGGCTGGTCGACGTCGGCGCGGCGCTGTCGCAGCGCGGGTACGCCGCCGCCGGTCGACGTGGTCCTGGACGTGGCCGACCCGGTCTGCCCGTGGAACCAGCGGCGCTGGCGCCTCCGCGTGGGAGCGGACGGGGTCGGCACGTGCGTCCCCACCGAGGACGCGCCCGACCTGCGGCTGCCGGTGCAGGCGCTGGCCGCGGCGTACCTCGGCACCCGCACCCTGCTGTCCCAGGCGGGCGAAGGTGTCCTCGAGGAGGTGACGCCCGGGTCGGCGTGGCGGGCGTCGCGGGCGTTCAGCGACGACCGGCAGCCGGTCGGGGCGATCCCGTTCTGAGTGGCTGCCGCTCAGGCCAGCGCGTCGACGGCCGCGGCGCGCAGCTCGGCCTGCAGGTCGCGGTGCGCCGCCCGGCGCAGCGGCACCTCGACGACGGTGATGCCGTCGGGGCGCCGGGCCACCGCCTCGGTGAGCCCGGCGACGGTCGTGGCCAGGACGTGACGGACGCCGTGGGCGCGGCACAGCGCCTCGATCGAGGTGCCGGTCGGGGTGCCGAAGACCCGCTCGAACGTCGCCGACCGCTCCGGCGCGCCCGGCTCGAGCAGCGTGAAGATGCCGCCGCCGTCGTCGTTGGGCACCACCACGGTCAGGTCCGGGCGCGGCTCGTGCGGGCCGATGAGCAGGCCGCCCTGGTCGTGCAGGAAGGTCAGGTCACCCATCAGCGCGTACGTCGCGGAGCCGGCCCCGGCCAGTGCGATCCCGGCCGCGGTGGACACGCACCCGTCGATCCCGGCCAGGCCCCTGCTCGCCACCACCCGGGTCGACGCGTCGAGGCCGCCCGGCCCGACGGCCAGGTCGAGGTCACGCACCGGGTTGGACGACCCGACGAACAGGGTCGCGTCGGCGGGCAGCGCGGCCGCGGTCACGGCGGCGACGGCCGGGCCCGAGGGCCAGCCACGGCCGACGACCTCGGCGACGGCCTTGGCGACCCGCCGGCCGGCCTCGGCCCAGGCCTCGGCCCAGGCCTGGTCGCCGCAGCCGGTCAGGGCCGCGCGGCTCGCGGCGAACGAGCCCCACGACCAGACGCGTGAGGCGACGTGGGACGGGTCGGCCCAGTCGGCGGTGGTGGTGACCACCTCGACCCGCACGCCCGGGTGACGCAGCAGCGCGGCCACCGACCGCGCCAGGGTGACGCGACCGACCACCAGCACCCGCTCGGGCAGGTGCGCCTCGAGCCAGTCCCGCGCGCCGAGCAGGAGCGGGCCGTGGGGCAGCACGGCCGCGCGGTCGAAGCGGCCGAACGGCTCGGCGACCACCGGCCAGCCGGCGGCGCGGGCGAGCTCGACCGCCTCACCGGCCATCTCGGGGCGGGGCAGGTCCCCCACCACGACCAGGGTGCGGGGCGTCGGGTCGATCCCGGCGACGGTGGTGGTGGTGCCGTTCGCGCTGGCCTGCTGTCCGCGCTGGTCCTGCTGTCCGCGCTGCTCGTGCCGTCCGCGCTGCTCGTGCCGTCCTGGCCGCCGTTGCCATCGCTCCCGGCCGGCGCCGCCACCTGCACCCACGGCGCTCCGCCGGGACGGCCAGCCAGCCCGTCGGGCCACCCCGGCTCGCCGGCGGCCGGTTCACCCGCGACCGTCACCGTCGGCACCAGCGGCTCGCGCAGAGGCACGTTCACGTGGACCGGCCCGGCGTCGCCGCTCAGGTCCCCCCGCGCTGCGACGCACGCCCGGGCGACCACCGAGCGCCACGAGCCGTTCTGCCCCGCGCGACGCTCGGGCGCGGCGAGCTCGTGCGACCAGCGGACCGCCGCACCGAAGAAGCCGCCCTGGTCGGTGGTCTGGTTGGCGCCGGTGCCACGCAGCTCGTGGGGGCGGTCGGCGGTGAGCACCAGCAGCGGCACCCCGGCATGGCTGGCCTCGAGCACGGCCGGGTGCAGGTTGGCGACGGCGGTGCCCGACGTCGTGACCACCGGCACCGGCCGCCGGGTCAGCTTGGCCAGGCCGAGGGCGAGGAAGCCGGCCGAGCGCTCGTCCACGCGGACGTGCAGCCGCAGCCGCCCGGCCGCGTCGGCCTCCTGCAGCGCGTAGGCCAGCGGCGCCGACCGCGACCCCGGGCAGAGCACCGCCTCACGGACGCCACCTCGGACCATCTCGTCCACGAGCACGGTGGCCAGGGCTGTCGACGGGTTCACAGCCCCGATCCTGCCGCATCCGCGCTCGTCGTCCGGGACCCGCCCGACGCAGCTCAGTCGGCGGTGATGACGGCGTCGGCGCGCTCACGGGTGGCCACCACCAGCCGGGCGTTGCTCTCGTCGCTGCCGAAGGACCGCTCGCGGGCCTGGTCCGCGCTGCGGCCGTAGCGCTCGTGCCGGCGCACCAGCCGGTCGAGGCGGGTGGCGTCGGGCACGTCGACGTACCAGACCTCGTCCAGCAGCTCGGTCACCCTCGCCCAGGGACCCTCGGGCAGCAGGAGGTAGTTGCCCTCGGTCACCACCAGCGGGGCGTCCGGTGGCACGGCCACGGCACCGGCGATGGCGTCCTCGATGTCCCGGCGGAACTCCGGGGCCCACACCACCCCCGGCTCGCCCGCCCGCAGCCGGGCCAGCAGGGCGACGTACCCGGCGGCGTCGAAGGTGTCGGGGGCTCCCTTGCGGCCCACCGTGCCCTGGCCGGTCAGCACCGTGTGGGCGAGGTGGAAACCGTCCATGCCGACCAGCACACTGCCGCTCACCTCGGCGACGAGGCGCTCGGCCACGGTCGACTTGCCGGCCCCGGGCGGCCCGGTCAGCCCCAGCAGGCTCCGCCCGGGTGCCGTCGCGAGGGCCTTGGCCCGCAGCACTGCCTCTTCGATCCCCAGTGTCATCACGCCGCCGACTCTACGACGCGGGCGCGGCCGGCCGGCCCGATCCGTCCCGGACGGTCGGGTCCTGCGGCGTCATCCGCGATGTCGAACAGTCGGGCGCCGTTGTGCCACAGCACTGCCCGCATCCAGTCGTCATCGAGCCCGGTGCGGGCCAACGCCTCGATCTGGTGCGCGTAGGCGTAGGGGATGTTGGGGAAGTCGGTGCCGAGGACGACCCGGTCCTGCAGGGCGGCCAGCCGCGGGGCGAGCTTCCTGGCCAGGTCGGTCTGCGCCTGCGCGCCGTCGAAGAAGTCCACGAACACCATCGTCGTGTCGAGGTGCACGTTGGCGTACCGCTCCGCCAGGTCGAGGAACTCGGCGTGCTCCGGCATGCCCATGTGGGCGATCACGGCGGTCAGGCCCGGGTGGCGGGCCAGCACCTCCCCGAACGGGCCCGGGCCGGTGAAGGCACCCGCCCTCGGCCCGCTGCCGGTGTGCACCACCGCGGGCACACCGGCGTCGGCGAGCATCCCCCAGACCGGGTCCAGCAGCGGGTCGCGGGGGTCGAACCCGCCGACCTGCACGTGCACCTTGAACACGCGGGCGCCGTCGCCGAGCGCCCGTTCGACGTAGGCCCCCACACCGGGCTCGGGCAGGAAGGTCGCGCTCTGCAGGACATCGGTGTGCCCGGCCGCCCGCTGCTCGCGGGCGAAGTCGCGGGCCCAGTCGTTCAACGAGGCGGCCATCTGCGGCTTGTGCGGGTAGAGCAGGGTGGGGAACGCCCGGACCCCGAGGTCGCGCAGGTGCTGCAGCCGCCGCTCCTGCGACCACCGGTAGGTGATCGGCCACGGCCGCCCGATCAGCGGGCCGGCCGCGTCGAAGTAGGCCCACACCTTGTCGAGCAGCCGCTGGCGGCATGACGTGGACGTGCACGTCGACCAGACCCGGGAGGCCCAGCGACTGCCATCGCGCCAGGAACGTCCCGATCGGCCTCCGGCACGTCGTGGTCGGTCAGCACGTCCTGGTCGGCCTTCCTGCGCGTCCTGGGTGTCCGTCTCTGCGGCGGTCACCGGGTCAGCGCGCCTCGGAGACCTCCATCTCGCCCAGGAGGGACCAGTCGGTCTGCGGCACGTTCATGTTGACGATCTGCGGCGTCCGGACGAGGTGGGGCGGCATCGTCTCCCGCGCGGTCTGGAAGTGCTCCGACTGCACGTGGGCCGCGCCCGCCTCGTCGTCGCGGAACGCCTCGACCAGGGCGTACTCGTTCGGGTCCTCGACGCTGCGGAACCACTCGAACCACAGGCAGCCCGGCTCGTCGCGCACGGCCTGCGTGAAGTCGTTGACGATCTCGGGCCAGCGGTCGGCGTCCTGCGGCTGCACCTGGAACTTGGCGGTGATGAAGATCATCGGGCTCCCTCGGTCGGTGTCGGACTCGGTGGCCCCACCTTCCCCCAGCACCAGCCCCAGTGGCAACGCGAGCACACCGCCGTACGGACTCGGCGTGCGGCGGTGGCCGCGCGAGCCAATAGTGGACGCCATGGACGAAGAACCGCTCTCGTCGGCTGGGATCGCTGCACACGCCGGCACAGGACCCCACGGACCGTGACGCCGTCACGTACTGGGAGGACTGGTCGCCAGGCGGTGAGGGTGCGGCGCACGGACGACGCCACGCCCGGGTCAGCGCCAGCATGTTCCTGCACGTGAAGCAGCTCTTCGAGCTGTACCAGGAGACCACCGGGGCGGTCGTGCACGCTGCGCGCAGCACACCGCCGGAGATGCACGTCGCCACGCAGGGACACGTCCTGACAGCCGGTGACCTCATGCGCACCCTCGCCGTGGAGGCGACGATTCATCACCTCGACCTGGCCGTGTCCCTGCCCGACGCGCCGGGACCTGCGGCTGCCGGTCTGACCGAGGTACGTCGCGTCCTGGACGGCTGCTCGGCCGACAGGCGCCTTCGACGTGGGACGGCGCGCGCTACGCGAGGACGGCGACGGGACGCGCCACCCCTTCCCAGGCCGAACAGGAGTGGCTCGGCACCGACCTTTCCCGTCTACCCCTGTTCGGCTGACCAGCGTGCTTGCACGGAGGAGCGCACGGCCGGTCACCCTGAGAAGGGCTTTCGTGCCGGGCACGTAACGTCTCGGAGCTGACACGCCCATGAGGTCTGCGCCCCGGGCGACGTCGTTGGTATGTGCAAGGACGCGCCGACGCGACCCGCCTCGTATGGCGGGTCGCGGGGCGGGGCAGCTACAGGTGCCAGGTCACCCCGAACGCGGTGACCGTGGCGGTGTAGCCCTTCTGGTGCACGATCGTGTGGTGCCGCGGGCACAGCAGGGCCAGGTTCGACAGGTCCGTCGGGCCCCCGTCGCACCAATGCCAAACATGATGGGCGTCACACCAGGATGGGGGCCTCGAGCAGCCCGGGAACGTGCACCCCTGGTCCCGGATCCACAGCGCCTGCACCTGCTTTGGGGTCGCCAGCCGGACGGTCCGGCCCAGGTCGAGCACCTCGCCCCTGCGAGCCGAGGACGGCCGGGATGAGGTCGCGGCGTCGCAGGCGATCCGCCGGACGGTCTCGGGGGCGAGCAGCTCCCCGGTCAGCGTGGTCCCGGCGCCGGTCCGGTCGACCAGGTCCTGGTAGCCCATCGTCACCACCACCGCCGCCTTCGGCGGTGGCTGGCGCGGACCCGCCCGCGGCCGCGGCGCGGCGGCAGACCTCCACCAGCGCGTCGGCCCGCCGCTGGTCGCTGGTCCGGATGTCCGAGCCGTGCTCGGTCGAGGGCTGCGGCGCGGCCAGCGGGCCGAGGATCGCCTCCAGCACCGCCGAGCCCTCCGGGTCGAGCCGCAGCCGGTACTCGGCCATCCCGTCATCGTCGTACGGCTGGGACAGGGCGGTGCCGTGCTTGAGCCGGTCCTCCCGGCGCTGGAACTCCCCCAGGTGGCCGTACCTGGCGATCAGCGCGGGGCGCAGCGCCCGGATCTCCCGCGGGCCCTGCCCCTCGGCCAGCGCCACGAACCCGGCCAGCACCGTGTCGTGGCACTCCGGGGTCAGCCGGGGCCGGAGCTCGTCCATCTCGGCCGATGGCGACGGCGGCGCTGGACACCGGCACCCGGGCCGCCAGCACCGCCTCGGCCAGCAGCCCGTTGCACGGCTTGGCGATCGCCTCGGTCACCCGCACCAGCGCCGCGGCACCGCCGGCGACATAGGTCGGCGCCCACTGGCGCACCCACCCCGCCGGCGACGCCGCATCCGAGGCCCGCACGTCCCCACGGGACAGACCCTCGGCCAGCGCCCCGACCTGCCCCGCCTCCGCCAACCGCCGCACCCGGTCCAGCTGACCCATGATCGGGCCCAGCAGCTCGGACCCGGCCTGGTGCAACCGGGCGATCACCCGCTGCAGCGCGGCCTCGCTGGCGACCACCGCCGCCCAGTCCTCGTCGAAGCAGGTCCCCTCCATGAACCCAACCTAGCGGCGACCACCGACAAGCCCCCGGCGGCGAAAACCGTTGTCCACAGGCACATATTCGGATCATTCAGACTGAGCTGTGCGACGCACCCAACGGTCCTCGGTCGTGGCGGTCGCCTCGTGGAACTTCACCGCGCCGTCGGCCTGGAAGCCGTGCCGCGCGTAGAACCGCATGGCCCGCTCGTTGCCGCGCAGCACCCAGAGCGACGCCGGACCGGCGCCGACCAGCTGCCCCATCAGCAGGTCGGCGATCCCCGTGCCGTGGTGAGCCGCGAGGACGTTGATCGCCCAGAGCTCCCACGGCGTCGGCGCGTCGTCGTCCCGGCTGGGTCCGGCCGCAGCGATGGCCACCACCTCGCCGGCCGGCGAGACACCCACGAGTCGCCGGACCCCGTCCGCCGGCTGTGACAGCATCTCCGCCCAGCGGCCCGCCGAGGCCTGCGGGTCGAGCGCCGCCAGGTAGTCGGCCGGCATCAGCCCGGCATACGCCTCACGCCACACCTGGATGTGCACCCGCCCGATCTCGTCGGCGTCCGCGGGCCGCGCGTCGCGCACGACGTAGCCGGCAGCACGGGCCCGCTCCGCACGAGCCGCTGACTGAGCCCCGCCCGCATCACTCCCCATGCGCGCACCCTAGGGGCGTCAGGTCAGCGACTGCGTGAGCGACATGGTCGCCGGCGACCAGACGAGCTCGGCGAGGGCGCCGTTGACGAGGGCCAGGTGGGGCGCGACGTGGCCGCACTCGACGTCGGCGACGAGGGGGACGCCCAGGCCGCCGAGGGCGTCCAGTACGGCGCCGTGCTGGGAGAGGTCCTCGTGGCCGGGCGCCGCGGTGCGACCCACCAGGACGGCGTTGGCCGCCGCGAACCACCCGGCCAGCCTCATCCCGTGCAGCCGTCGCGCGATGTCGTAGGCCTCGGCGTCACACGCCTCCACGTAGACCAGCAGCCCCTCCGGCGCGTGGTCCCGGGCGAACCCCGCCACGTCGGCGTACGCACTGCCACCGAGGTTGGACAGCGTCTCGATGCAGCCGCCGACCAACCGACCGCGCACCGTGACCGGGTCATCGGCGTCCAGGCGCGTCCACGTGCCCGGCGTGTCCAGCACGTAGGTGTCACAGGCGGGGTCGGCCACCCAGTCGGCGTGCGGGCCCGAGCGGTACCGCGCTGCCGGGCCCTGCGTGACCGAGTCACCGGGCCCGAGCACCGCGATGTCGAGCCACGACCTCAGGGGCGCGGGCACGACGTACGGCGTGTCCATCAGGTTGTTGCCGTGCAGGGTGGCGACACCGGTGCGCAGGGTGATCGGCGTGAGCAGCGTGGAGATGTCGGAGTAGCCCACGAACCACGTCGGCTCGGCCGACGCGATGGCGTCCCAGTCCAGCAGCGGCAGGAGGTCGATCGCCAGCTCACCTCCCCACGGCGGGACCACCGCCCTGATCGTGGGGTCGGTCAGCATCCACATCAGCTCGTGGGCACGCTCGGCGGCCGGCGCGCTCACCACCGTCGACCCGTCCATGCAGTGCCCGACGACGGGCTCGAAACCCCTGTCGCGCAGCACCTTCAGACAGACGTCGAGCCGTGGGCGGAGAGCGACGTCGACACCACTGGAGGGCGACGTCACCCCGATGCGGTCTCCGGGCTGCAGCGGCGCGGGATAGCGGATGGCCATCCGGGCACCCTGCCACGCGCGGCCGGGGACCGCACGTACCTCCGGCGGTGGGTTAGCGTCGGCGGCATGGAGATCCGCGAGATGGTCGAGTCCGACTGGCCCCAGGTCTGGCCCATCGTCGAGGAGGTGACCGCGGCCCGCGAGACCTTCCCGTTCGACCCGAGCTGGACCGAGGAGGTGGCTCACGCGGTGTGGGTGGAGTCCCCGCCGGGCCTGACGGTCGTCGCGCTCGACGGTCCGACGGTCCTCGGTACCGCCAAGATGGGGCCGAACCGGCCGGGCCCGGGATCACACGTCGCGACGGCCAGCTTCATGACGGCCAGCGCCGCCCGGGGTCGCGGGGTGGGCCGGGCGCTGTGCGAGTTCGCCATCGACTGGGCGACCCGGCAGGGCTACTCGGCCATGCAGTTCAACGCGGTGGTGGAGTCCAACGTCGGCGCGGTCCGCCTGTACGAGGACCTCGGCTTCACGGTCATCGGCACCGTCCCGCAGGCCTACGACCACGCCCGGCTGGGCCGGGTCGGCCTGCACGTCATGCACCGCTTCCTCTGAGTTCCTCTGAGCCCCCGCGCCGTGCCGGGGCGGGTGCGGGGACCCACCGGTCAGCGACCGGCCGTCAGCGGCCAGCCGCAGAGCGGCCGGGCACCTAGCGACCGGCCGGGGTGATCGCAGCCAGCTGCTCGACCAGCGCGGGCACCAGCTCGAACGACGCCGGGTCGTGCACGTCGGACAGGCTGACGATGGCCTGGTCGACGCCGATCTCGGCCAGCTCACCGAACCGCTGCACCGCCTGGTCGACCGTGACGGTGCCCTCGGCTCCGCTGGCGGACAGGGCGAGCCGGCCCAGCGGTCGTCTTCTCGATCTCGCCGTAGGGGCGGCCCTCGGTCTCGCAGTGCTCCTGCAGCACGTCGAGCTTCTGCCGCACCCCGTCGACGCCCATCTCGAAGATGTTGCACGCGTCGGCGTACTTCGCGACGAACCGCAGCGTCTTCTTCTCGCCCCCACCGCCGACCAGGATCGGCGGGTGCGGCTGCGACAGTGCCGGCGGGGAGTTCAGCGGCCGCTGGAGCTGGTAGTGCTTCCCGGCGAACGGGCTGTCGTCGCCCGACCACATCTGGTGCGCGATCCGCAGCGTCTCCTCGAGCCGCTCGAACCGCTCGCCCAGCGCCGGGTACGGCACCCCCAGCCCCCGGTGCTCCTCCTCGTTCCAGGCGGCGCCGATGCCGAGGATGGCGCGGCCGCCGGACAGCACGTCGAGCGTGGTCACCGTCTTGACCAG
Source organism: uncultured Actinomycetota bacterium (assembly GCA_963828995.1). Classification (GTDB taxonomy): domain Bacteria; phylum Actinomycetota; class Actinomycetes; order Actinomycetales; family Dermatophilaceae; genus CAVRTM01. The sequence continues at coordinate 87,016 of CAWHHB010000014.1, read as the reverse complement.
CACGCCCGGGTGCCGGTAGGTGACGCCGGTGACCATGGTGCCCAGCCGGATCCGCTCGGTGACACCAGCCGCGAAGGCGAGCGCGGTGTAGCCCTCGAGCATCTCGTTCTCCGGCGGCCCGACCATGCCGATCTGGAAGAAGTGGTCCATCACCCAGAAGCTGGCCATGCCGCTGGCCTCGGCGTTGCGGGCGATGCGTGGCGAACGTGGGGCCCAGGCTCTGCGGCGAGCCGGGCCAGGTGAAGTCGGGGACCTGCAGTCCGAGGCGCATGGGCTCATCATGCGCCGCGCCGTCTGCCCCGTCGAGGGATGGACCGGTGAACACCGGTCGGCACAGCCGCCCGCGATATCGTCCGCACCGTCCCGGGCCGCGGTCACGCGGACCGGCCCTGACGGCCGTGAGGAGGTGCTGCGACGGTGGACGCGCTCCAACAGGTGTGGCACCGGGTGCTCGCGACGCAGGCCGCACCACCCGGACCCGTCATCGCCGCCCTGGCCGTGGCCGCCGCCGCCCTGGTCCTGCTCCCCCGGGCGTGGCCGGTCACCCGGCACGTCGTGACCATCGTGCACGAGGGGGCGCACGGCCTCGCGGCGCTGCTCACCGGGCGCCGCCTCAGCGGCATCCGGCTGCACTCGGACACCTCGGGCGTCACCGTGTCGGTCGGCCGGCCCCGCGGCCCGGGCATGGTGCTCACCGCTGCCGCGGGGTACGTCGGGCCGGCCCTGCTGGGCCTGGGGGCCGCCGCACTGCTCGGCGCCGGGCACGCGGTCGCGCTGCTGTGGGCGGTCCTGGTCATGCTGGCCCTGCTGCTGGTGCAGATCCGCAACTGGTTCGGGCTCTGGTCGGTCCTCGCGAGCGCGGCCGTCGTCCTGGCCGTCTCCTGGCTGCTGCCGGGTCAGGCCCAGTCGGCCTTCGCCTACCTCCTGGCCTGGTTCCTGCTGCTGTCGGCTCCTCGTCCGGTGCTCGAGCTGCAGGCGGAGCGCCGTCGCCACCGTTCGAGCGGCTCCGACGCGGACCAGCTGGCGCGGCTGACCGGAGTGCCCGGGCCTGGTCTGGGTGGGCGTCTTCCTCGCGGTGAGCCTGGGCTCGCTGGTCACCGGTGCCCGCTGGCTGCTCGACGGCATCGCCTGACCGGGACGACGACCGACACCCGTCCCCGATCGTCCGGGGAGGTCTGGGGAGGGCCGGTTCACGGGGAATACCGGCCGCCTGACGACCGTTGGAAGCAGCGGGTACCCGGACCCAGCTGCCCAATGTCGTGCCACCTCGGGAGCCCGCAGACCTGCGTCGCCTCACCCGTGTCGCCCGCCTTGGACCCAGGGAGACCACATGCCCTCCACCGACCGTTCCCACACCCCCGCCACCGCGTTCCCGCGCTCGAGCGGCGAGCCCAACCTCGTGACCCTGGACCGCCTGCGCACCCAGCCGCGCACGCGCCTGGCCACCGGCAAGGCCCGTCGGCTGCTGAGCCGCCCCGGCTGCACCTCCGCGTCGTAGCCCGGACCGCGCTCCGCGCGCGGCACGCCTTCCCACGGCCCGTCACAGCACCCGCTGTGGCGGGCCGTTTCGCGCGCGGGGGCGCGGTCAGGTCCGCCGGGCGGGTCCCGGCGCCACGGGGTCACCACACAGCGGCGGACCCTCCAGGGCGCAGTGGTGCAGCGGCACCAGCGTCGCCCGTCGGGCACCCGCGGCGCCGGGCTGCCGCGGCACACCGGCGGCCACCTCGGCAGGCGCACCGGGCGCACCGGGCGCACCGGCACCGGCGCACCGGCGGGGGCGGCCGGCTCCTCGACCGCGAGGACGTCGTTGCGGATCGTCGTCGCGGCCACGGCGGCCGCGAGGACGAGCAGCGCCGCGGCCACCGTCAGCGCGACCCGGAAGCCGGCGTTGAACTGCGCAGGGTTGGTGTAGCTGTCGCCGGAGAGGCCGGCGACCACCGGCAGCCCGGCCACCGCGAGCAGACCCGCGGCGCGGGCCACGGCGTTGTTCACCCCCGATGCCACCCCGGCGTGCTGCGCATCGGCAGCGGCGAGGACCGTCGCGGTCAACGGCGCCACCAGCAGCGCCAGGCCCAGGCCCAGCACGACGACCGCCGGCAGCACGTCCTGCACGTAGTCGGCGCCCGGCCCGATGCGCAGCATCAGCACCAGGGAGGCGGCGCAGACGAGCGGGCCCAGGCTCATCGGCAGCCGTGGCCCGATCCGCTGCGCCAGCTGCCCGGCACGGGCCGACAGCAGCAGCATGATGAGGGTGACCGGCAGCATCGCCGTACCGGCGGCGAGCGGGGAGAAGCCGGCCACCACCTGCAGCTGCACCACGAGCAGGAAGAACACCCCGCCGAAGGCGGCGTAGACGATGAACGTGACGACGTTCGCGGCGGTGAACTGGGCCGAGGAGAAGATCCCGAGCGGCAGCATCGGGTGCTGCTCGCGGGACTCGACCACGACGAAACCGACCATCGAGGCCAACCCGACCAGGGCCGCGGCGACCACGACCGGTGACCCGGGGCCGCGGACCGGCGCCTCGATGATCGCGAAGGTGACCCCGGCCAGGCCGAGCGCCCCCAGAACGGCCCCGAGCGCGTCGATGTGCCCCGAGACGGTGCTGTCCCGCGTCTCCGGGACGTGCCGCCGGGCGACCAGCACGACGACGACGGCGAGCGGCGCGTTGATGAGGAAGACCCACCGCCAGGAGGCCACCTGGATCAGCCAGCCACCCACGAACGGCCCCACCGCGGTCGCGACCCCGCCGAGCCCCGACCACGCGCCGATCGCGCGGGCCCGGTCCTGCGGCGCGAACGTCGCCTGGATCATCGCGAGGCTGCCCGGGGTCAGCAGGGCGCCGCCGACCCCCTGCAGGGCGCGGGCGGCGATGAGCAGCGGCGCCGTCGGCGCGAGGCCGCAGAGCAGGGAGGCCACCGCGAACCACACCACGCCGATGACGAACACGCGACGTCGGCCGTACCGGTCGCCGAGGGCGCCACCGAGCAGGATCAGCGACGCCAGGGTGAGCGTGTAGGCGGTGATGGTCCACTGCAGCGAGGCGAAGTCGGTGTGGAGGTCCCTCCCGATCGCCGGGAGCGCGACGTTGACGACGGTCGCGTCGATGCCCGCCAGCCCGGACCCGAGGATGGACGCGGCCAGCACCCACCGTCCCCGCGCCGACCCGTACCGCAGGCCGGGCCCTGCGCCGAGGGCCGCCTCATCCGATGGACCAGGGCGTGACATCGGTCGCTCCCACTCGCTGGGCGTGCGGGGCCGCCCGACCGGTGCCCGCAGCCAGCCCAGCGTCGCACACCGGCCCGGGAGGCCGCGAGACCCGCACCAGCGGCGGGAGGTCCTCGCGCGTCCGGTCCGGACACGGCCCGGGACACGGTCCGGGGTGATACACCTGTGCGCATGAGTCGTCTGGTGCTGGGTCCGTTGCTGCGCCACGTCGGCACCGAGGACGCGACCGTGTGGGTCGAGACCGACAGCCCGTGCACCGTCGAGGTGCTGGGCTGCCGCGAGCGGACCTGGACCGTCGCCGGCCACCACTACGCCCTGGTCTGCGTCGAGGGGCTGCAGCCGGGCACCAGCACGCCGTACGACGTCCGGCTGGACGGCGACCTGGTCTGGCCGCTCGCGGACAGCGACGCACCGCCGTCCCGCATCCGCACGCTCGGCTCCGGCCGGCCGGTGCGGCTGGCGTTCGGCTCCTGCCGCTACGCCACCCCCGCCGCCGTCGGCGACGACAGCAACTTCGACGCCGACGCCCTCGACGCCTTCGCCCGCCGGATGATGGTCACGGCCGAGGACGAGTGGCCCGACGCGCTCGCCCTGCTGGGCGACCAGGTCTACGCCGACGAGACCTCCGAGAGCACCCGCCGGCGGATCCGCGCGCGCCGCGACATCACCGACCCGCCGGGCGACCAGGTGCGCGACTTCGAGGAGTACACCTGGCTGTACGACGAGTCGTGGTCCGACCCGCAGGTGCGGTGGCTGCTGTCCACGCTGCCGAGCTCGATGATCTTCGACGACCACGACCTGCGCGACGACTGGAACACCTCGGACTCCTGGCGCCGCGAGATGCAGGCGACGTCGTGGTGGGAGGAGCGGGTCATCGGCGGCCTCTCCTCGTACTGGGTCTACCAGCACCTGGGCAACCTCTCCCCGTCCACGCTGGCCAAGGACGACCTCTACCAGCGGGTGCGTGCCCACGACGGTGACGCCGAGCCGCTGCTGCGCGAGTTCGCCGCGGCCGCCGACCGCGGAGGCGGACGGGCACAAGGGCGCGCAGTGGTCGTACCGGCGCGACCTGGGCGGCGCGCGGCTGCTGGTGATCGACTCCCGCTGCGGGCGGATGCTCGACAGCGGCGACCGCTCGATGGTGTCCGAGGCCGAGTTCGCCTGGATCGAGGAGCAGCTCGCCGGCGACTACGACCACCTGCTGGTCGGCACCTCGTTGCCCTGGCTGCTGCCCCGCGCCCTGCACGACCTCGAGTCCTGGGACGAGCGCCTCGCGAGCGGGACGCGCGGCCGCCGGCTGGCCGGCTTCGCCGAGAAGGTGCGCCGCGGCGCGGACCTGGAGCACTGGGCCGCCTTCCGGGCCTCCTTCGACCGCCTCGCCGAGCTGTTCGCGCAGGTCGGACGCGGCGACCACGCCGGCGCGGACGGCCGGGCGCCCGCCACGATCTGCGTCCTGTCCGGCGACGTGCACCACGCCTACGCCGCCCAGGCGCACTACCGCGAGCCGCTGACGTCGAAGATCTACCAGCTGACCTGCTCCCCGCTGCACAACTACGTGCCGGGCTTCATGAAGGTGACCTTCCGCATCTCCTGGAGCCGGCTGACCGAGCGGTCGGTGCGGTTCCTGCTGGGCCGGGTGTCCAAGGTGCCGCCGATGACGCTGGAGTGGGAACGCCTGTGCGGTCCCTACTTCGGTGACCAGATCGCGACGCTCACCATGGACGGCCGGTCGGCCAGGGTGCGGTTCGAGCAGGCCGGGGCCGACCCGCAGGAGGACGGCAACCTCACGACCGTGTCCGACCTGCCCCTGAGCTGAGCCGGCTCACAGCAGCGGGTCGGGCTGGGCTCCGCGGCGGGTGACCGCGGCGGCGCCGGCCGCCAGCGCCGACTCCAGCGCCGCGTGCGGGTCGGCCCCGCCCGCGAGGGCAGCCGCCAGGGCGCCGCAGAAGGCGTCACCGGCACCGGTCGTGTCGACCACCTCGTCGGCCGGCACCTGCGGACCGGTCGACCGCTGCCCGTCCCAGGCGGCCCCGGCCGCGCCGAACGTGACGACCATCGTGCTCGGCACCAGGCCCGAGTCGGCCAGCTGCAGCGCCTCGTGCTCGTTGACCACCACCGGTGCCGCACCGGCGACCACGTCCGGGGGCAGCCCGCCGTACGGCGCGAGGTTGAGCACCGCCCGGGCGCCACGGGCGGTGGCCCGGCGCACGGCCGCCGCGGTCACCGCCGCCGGCACCTCCAGCTGGGCGAGCACGACGTCGTCCGGCCGCAGGCCGTCCAGCGGGGCCAGGTCTGCGGCCGTCACCGCCGCGTTGGCCCCCGGGATCACGACGATGGCGTTCTCGCCGGCCTCGTCCACGGTGACCAGGGCGTGGCCGGTCGGCGTGCCCCGGACGGTGCGGATGCCCGAGCAGTCGATGCCGAGCGCCGAGAGCCGGGCCACGTAGGCCGCCCCGCCGTCGTCGTCCCCGACGCAGCCGATCATCGCCACCTCCGCGCCGGCGAGCCGGGCGGCCACGGCCTGGTTGGCGCCCTTGCCACCGGCCAGGCGCTCCAGGCCCTCGCCGAGCAGGGTCTCCCCCGGCCGCGGGTGCCGCTCGACGCGGGTGACGAGGTCGACGTTGAGTGAGCCGACCACCACCACGCGCCCCATCACGGGGCTCCGACGGTGTCGAGCCACAGCGCGCCGCACCGGCGCCCGTCCACCCCGAGCGCGACCTGCACGGTGGCGGCCCTGCCGTGCGGGTCGTGGGCGAGGTCGCCGCTCCAGTCGCGCCGGTCCACCACGGTCCGGCCGCGCGACCAGGTGCCGGTCAGCTCGACCCGCACCGGCAGCGGCACCGTGGTCAGGGTGTCGGGCTCGATGACGGCGCAGACCGCGCCGGCGTCGCCGACGGTCGCGTCCGGCGTGCCGAAGCGCTCGCACTGGTGCAGCACCAGCAGGCCGGCCAGCTCGGCGGCACCGCCGCGCCGCACCAGCTCCTGGGCCTGCTCGCGGGACACCCGCACGTCGTAGAAGACGTCGAGCCCGTACATCGTCACCGGGACGCCGAGCTCGGCCGCGGTCTCCAGCACGACGGCCGCCGCCTCGGGGTCGTGCCAGACGTTGAACTCGGCCGAGGCGGTGGCGTTGCCGACGGCGGCCGCGCCACCCATGAAGACGATCCGCCGCAGCCCGGCCGCGGCCTCGGGCCAGGTCCGCAGCAGCAGCGCGATGTTGGTCATCGGCGCCAGCGGCACGAGGGTGACCCGGTCGGCCTCCTCGCCGGCCGCCGCCTGCAGGAGCACGTCGCGCAGCAGCTCCACGGCGTGCCGGGGGTCGGGCTCGCGGGTGGAGCGGGGCCGGCCGAGGTCGCCCATGCCGTCCTCGCCGTGCACGTGCGGCGCGTTCCGCGCCGGCTCCAGCAGCGGCCGTGCGGCGCCCCGGGCCACGGGCACGTCGGCCCTGCCGGCGACGTCGAGCACCGTGAGGGTGTTGGCCACGACGTCGTCCACGGTGGCGTTCCCGCCCACACAGGTCACCGCGCGCAGGTCGAGGGCGGGATGCCGGGCGGCGAGCAGGAGGGCGCAGGCGTCGTCCACGCCGGTGTCGACATCCAGGACGACGGGCAGGGGCCGAGCGGTCATGGCCCCGACCCTAGCGGCGCGGCCGCGTGACCCACGTCATGCGCTCGCACGGTGACGCAGCCCCGCGCGCGCGTCATAGAGTGCCGGTGCGGGCGACGCCGCCCCGTCCTGCGCATCCCCTCCCGGAGCTGCCGGGCGACGCGGCAGTGCCGCCGGCCCAGCACGCGAGCCCGTTCCGCCCCGAGGAGAGACCGTTGACCGAGCAGGACGACACCGGCACCACGCTGCCGCTGGCCGAGGGCTTCGCCCCGGCGACCGCCGAGCAGTGGTGGGGCCTCGTCGGTGCGGTCCTGCGCCGCTCCGGCGGCCTCGCGGAGGCCCCCGACCCGGCGACGGCCGAGGCCATGCTGAGCACCACGACGTACGACGGGGTGCGCATCCGTCCGCTCTACACCGCCGACGACGCGGCGCCCGACAGCGGCTTCCCCGGCGTCGCGCCGTACGTCCGGGGCAGCCGGCCGACCGGCCGGGGCAAGGAGGGCTGGGACGTCCGCCAGTACTTCGCCGACCCGGACGCGACGGCGACCCGGCAGGCGGTGCTGACCGACCTCGAGAACGGCGTGACCTCGCTCTGGCTCGGCGTCGGCGCGGGCGGCATCGCGGCCGGTGACCTGCCCGAGGTCCTCACCGACGTGCTGCTCGACCTCGCCCCCGTGGTGCTGGACGCCGGCGCCGGCACCGCCGACGCGGCGCCGCAGCTGATGGCGCTGTGGCGCGACCGGCTCACCGACCCGGCCGCGGCCCTCGGCAACCTCGGTCTGGACCCCCTGGCGGTGCAGGCCCGCACCGGTGCCGCGGCCGACCTCTCCGCGCTGGAGCCGCTGGTCTCCCGGTGCCTGGGCGAGCACCCCCGCGTGCGGGCGATGACCGTCGACGCGCTGGCCTACCACGAGGCCGGCGGGTCGGACGCCCAGGAGCTGGGCTGTGCGCTGGCCGCCGGCGTCGCCTACCTGCGGGCGCTGGAGGAGCGCGGCTTCGCCCCCGACGTCGCCTGCGGGCAGCTCGAGTTCCGTTACGCCGCAACGGCGGACCAGTTCCTCACCATCGCCAAGCTGCGCGCCGCGCGCCGGCTCTGGTCCCGCGTCACCGAGCTGTCCGGTGTGCCGGAGGCCGCGCGCGGGCAGGTCCAGCACGCCGTCACGTCCGCGTCGATGATGACCCGGCGCGACCCCTGGGTGAACATGCTGCGCACCACCCTCGCCTGCTTCGGCGCCGCGACCGGTGGCGCCGCGGCGGTCACCGTCCTGCCGTTCGACGCCGCCGTCGGCCTGCCGACGACGTTCTCGCGCCGCATCGCCCGCAACACCCAGTCGCTGCTGGCCGAGGAGTCCCACATCGCGCGGGTGGCCGACCCGGCCGGTGGCTCCTGGTACGTCGAGACGCTCACCGAGGAGCTGGCCCGCAGCGCGTGGGCGTGGTTCCAGCAGATCGAGCGTGCCGGTGGCCTCGGCCCGGCCCTCGCCTCCGGTCTCGTCGCGGACGAGCTGGCGGCCACGGCGGCGCTGCGCGCCGAGCGGACGGCCCACCGCGAGGACCCCATCACCGGCGTCAGCGAGTTCCCGCTCATCGGCGAGAAGCCGTTGCAGCGCAAGGCTGCTCCGCCGCGGCCGACCGGCCCGGGGGGCCTGCCCCTGGTGCGTCGTTCGGCCGCCTTCGAGGCCCTGACCGACCGGGCCGCCGCGTTCGCCGAGCGCACCGGCAACGCGCCGCGCGTGTTCCTGGCCAACCTCGGGCCCCTGCGCACCCACGCCGCGCGCGCCGGCTTCGCCAGCAACCTGTTCTGGGCCGGCGGCATCGAGGTCGACCCCGGCGAGGGCGGGTCGGCGCAGGAGGTCGTCGCGGCGTTCCGCGCGAGCGGCGCCACCGCCGCCTGCCTCTGCGCCAACGACAAGGCCTACGCCGAGCAGGGCACCGAGGTCGCCGCCGCGCTCAAGGAGGCGGGCGCGACCTGGCTGGCGCTGGCCGGTCCACCCGGTGACCGCGAAGCCGCCTACCGGCAGGCCGGCGTCGACGCCTTCCTCTTCAGCGGGTGTGACGCCGTCGACCTGCTCGGCCGCACCCTCGACGCCCTGGGAGCTCCCGCATGACCAGCCGCATCCCGTCCTTCACCGACGCCGACCTGGGCGACCTGACGGTGCCCGACGACGCCGCGCAGCAGTGGGCCGACCGCCTGCGCGAGGCCACCGGGCAGGGCCCGGACGAGCTGGCGTGGCACACCCCCGAGGGCGTCGTCGTGCCGCCGGTCTACACCGGCGCCGACACGGCCGACCTGGACTTCCTGCAGACGAGGCCCGGCATCGCGCCGTACCTGCGCGGTCCCTACCCGACGATGTACGTCAACCAGCCGTGGACGATCCGGCAGTACGCCGGCTTCTCGACCGCCGAGGAGTCCAACGCGTTCTACCGGCGCAACCTCGCCGCCGGGCAGAAGGGCCTGTCGGTGGCGTTCGACCTGGCCACCCACCGCGGCTACGACAGCGACCACCCGCGGGTGGCCGGCGACGTCGGCATGGCCGGTGTCGCGATCGACTCGATCTACGACATGCGCCAGCTCTTCGACGGCATCCCGCTGGACCAGATGAGCGTCTCGATGACGATGAACGGCGCGGTGCTGCCGGTCCTCGCGCTCTACGTCGTGGCGGCCGAGGAGCAGGGCGTCACGCCCGAGCAGCTGTCGGGGACCATCCAGAACGACATCCTCAAGGAGTTCATGGTCCGCAACACCTACATCTACCCGCCGGCGCCGTCGATGCGGATCGTCTCCGACATCTTCGCGTTCACGTCGGCGCACATGCCGCGCTACAACTCGATCTCCATCTCCGGCTACCACATCCAGGAGGCCGGGGCCACGAACGACCTCGAGCTGGCCTACACGCTCGCCGACGGCATCGAGTACATCCGCGCGGGTGCGGCGGCGGGCCTGGACGTCGACGCGTTCGCGCCGCGGCTGTCGTTCTTCTGGGCCACCGGGATGAACTTCTTCATGGAGGTCGCCAAGCTGCGCGCGGCGCGCCTGCTGTGGGCCCGGCTGGTGCGCGAGTTCGGCCCGAAGAACCCCAAGTCGCTGTCGCTGCGCACCCACTGCCAGACCTCCGGCTGGTCGCTGACCGCGCAGGACGTCTACAACAACGTGGTGCGCACCTGCATCGAGGCGATGGCCGCCACCCAGGGGCACACCCAGTCGCTGCACACCAACGCGCTGGACGAGGCGCTGGCGCTGCCGACCGACTTCTCGGCCCGGATCGCCCGCAACACCCAGCTGCTGCTGCAGCAGGAGTCCGGCACCGGCCGGGTCATCGACCCCTGGGGCGGCAGCGACTACGTCGAGCGGCTCACCCACGACCTGGCCGCGCGGGCCTGGTCGCACATCCAGGAGGTCGAGGCCGCCGGCGGCATGTCGGCCGCCATCGAGGCCGGCCTGCCCAAGCTGCGGATCGAGGAGGCGGCCGCGCGCACCCAGGCGCGGATCGACTCCGGCCGGCAGCCGGTGATCGGGGTCAACACCTACACCGTGCCCGACGAGGAGACCGTCGAGGTGCTCAAGGTCGACAACGGCGCGGTCCGCGAGGGCCAGGTCGCCAAGCTGCGGCGGCTGCGGGCCGAGCGCGACGAGGACGCCTGCCGTGCGGCGCTGGAGCGGCTGACCCACGCCGCGGCCCAGCCCAGCACCGGCCCCGACGCGGCGGACCACAACCTGCTGGCGCTCTCGATCGACGCCGCCCGGGCGATGGCCACGGTCGGTGAGATCTCCGACGCGCTGGAGCAGGTCTTCGGGCGCTACACCGCGCAGATCCGTACGATCAGCGGCGTGTACCGCGAGGAGGCCGGCGGGTCCGACGCGATGACCGAGATGGCCTCCGCCGTCGAGGAGTTCGAGCGCGCCGAGGGTCGCCGCCCGCGCATCCTGGTCGCCAAGATGGGCCAGGACGGCCACGACCGCGGCCAGAAGGTGATCGCCACGGCGTTCGCCGACCTCGGCTTCGACGTCGACGTGGGCGCGCTGTTCCAGACCCCCGGCGAGGTCGCCCGGCAGGCGGTCGAGGCGGACGTGCACGTGGTCGGGGTCAACTCCCTCGCCGCCGGGCACCTCACCCTCGTCCCGGCCCTGCGGCGCGAGCTCGACGAGCTGGGCCGCGAGGACATGATGATCGTCGTCGGCGGGGTGATCCCCTCCCAGGACTTCGAGGAGCTGCGCGCCGCGGGCGCCGACGCGATCTACCCGCCCGGCACGGTCATCGGCCACGCGGCGGTCGAGCTGCTCGCCAGCCTGTCGACCCGCCTCGGGCACCCCGCGCCCGACCATGGGTGAGGGCCCGCCGCCGCGGCCCGAGGTGGCCACGTGGGTCGAGCGGGTGCGCGGCGGCACCCGCTCCGACCTGGCCCGGGCGATCACCCTGGTCGAGTCCAGTCGCGCCGACCACCGTGAGCTGACCCAGGAGCTGCTGGTGCAGCTCGCGCCGTACGCCGGGAAGGCCACCCGCATCGGCATCTCCGGCGTGCCCGGGGTGGGCAAGTCGACCTTCGTCGACGGCTTCGGCAGCATGCTCACCGCCCGCGGGCACCGGGTCGCGGTGCTCGCGGTCGACCCGTCCTCGACCCGCACCGGCGGCAGCATCCTCGGTGACAAGACCCGGATGGCGCGGCTCGCGGTCGACCCGCACGCGTTCGTGCGGCCCTCCCCCACCGGCGGGCGCCTCGGCGGCGTGGCCCGGGCGACGCGGGAGACGATGGTGCTGGTCGAGGCGGCCGGCTACGACGTCGTGCTGGTCGAGACGGTGGGCGTCGGGCAGTCGGAGGTCGCCGTCGCCGACATGGTCGACACGTTCCTGCTGCTGGCGCTCGGGCGCACCGGCGACCAGCTGCAGGCGATCAAGAAGGGCATCCTCGAGCTGGCCGACGTCATCGCGGTCAACAAGGCCGACGGCGAGGGCGCGATCGAGGCGGGTGTCACCGCGCGCGACCTCACCGGCGCGATGCGGATGATGCGCTCGGCCGACCCGGCCGCCTCGTCCTGGCGGGTGCCGGTGCTGACCTGCAGCGGCCTCACCGGCGCGGGCCTGGAGGACGTCTGGGACGCGGTGCAGCGGCACCAGCAGGCGGTGTCCGAGAGCGGGTCGCTGCAGGAGCGCCGCAGCCGCCAGCACGTCGAGTGGATGTGGTCCCTCGTCAGCGACCAGCTGCTCGCGGCGCTGCACGCCATCCCGCCGTCCGGGCGGTCCTGCCCGGGACCGAGGCCGAGGTACGGCGTGGCGAGCTCACCGCCGCCGCCGCGGCGCAGCGGCTGCTCGACGTCTTCCTCGGCGAGCAGCCCGCCGCCGGCTGAGCGGCGGTCCGCTCAGGCGCGGACGGTGGTCACGGGCATGGAGGAGTCGGCCGGGAGGTCCAGCCGCGAGGGGGTGCGGCCCCGGGCCACCATCTGCGCCCCGAGCGCGGCCACCATCGCCCCGTTGTCGGTGCACAGGCCGGGCCGGGGCACCCGCAGCCGGATCCCGGCCGCGTCGCACCGCTCCTGCGCCATCGCCCGGAGCCGGCTGTTGGCCGCCACCCCACCGCCGATGAGGAGGTCGTCGACGCCGTGCTCCTGGCAGGCGAGCACGGCCTTGCGGGTCAGCACGTCGGTCACCGCCTCCTGGAAGCTCGCGGCCACGTCGGCGACCGGCACCGGCTCGCCGGACCGCTCGCGCGCCTCGACCCAGCGGGCGACGGAGGTCTTCAGGCCCGAGAACGAGAAGTCGAACCGGTGCCGCTCCATGTCCTTGCGGGACGTGAGACCCCGGGGGAAGTCGATCGCCACCGAGCTGCCCTCGCGCGCCATGCGGTCCACGTGCGGCCCGCCGGGGAACGGCAGCCCGAGCACGCGGGCGACCTTGTCGAACGCCTCACCGGCGGCGTCGTCGATGGTGCTGCCGAGCGAGCGCACGTCGTCGGTGACGTCCGGCACCAGCAGCAGGCTGGAGTGGCCGCCGGACACCAGCATCGCCAGCGTGGGCTCCGGCGAGCGGGCCGTGCTCGACGATGTCCACCGCGACGTGGGCGGCCAGGTGGTTCACGCCGTACAGCGGGACGCCGAGCGAGACGGCGAGCGCCTTCGCCGCGGCGACACCGACGAGCAGGGCCCCGGCCAGGCCGGGGCCGGAGGTGACGGCGATCGCGTCGAGGTCGGCGAGCCGCACCCCGGCCTCGCGGCAGGCGCGCTCGATCGTGGGCACCATCGCCTCGAGGTGGGCCCGGCTGGCCACCTCGGGCACCACCCCGCCGAACCGGGCGTGCTCCTCGACGCTGCTGGCCACGGCGTCGACCAGCAGCTGCTCGCCGCGGACGATCCCGACACCGGTCTCGTCGCAGGAGGTCTCGATGCCGAGCACCAGGGGCCCGTCGTTCATCAGCTCACGTCCTTCAGGTCCAGCCGCATGATGTGGGCGTCGACGTCACCCGGCTGGTAGTACTTGCGTCTCGTCGTCAGGGTCACGAACCCCGTGCTGGTCGTAGAGGTGCTGGGCCGGGGCGTTGTCCGCCCGCACCTCGAGCATGAGGTAGTCGGCGCCGCTGTCGCGGGCGTCCGACACCAGGTGGTCCATCAGCCGGCGGCCCCAGCCCCGCCCCTGCGCCGTCGGGGCGACGGCGATCGTCATGACGTCGGCGATCTCGCCGGCCCGGTCGATGCCGGCGTAGCCGGCGACCGCACCGTCCTGCTCGGCCACCACGTAGGAACGGCGCGGCCGCTGGGCCAGCTCGGACCACCAGCTGGCCTCGGACCAGGCGTCGGCGGCGAACAGCTCGGGCTCCAGCGCGGCCAGGACCGGGATGTCCCGCCACGTGAGGGGACGCAGCATCAGGGCACCGGCTGCCGGCGCTCGGCGGTCGGCACGGCGTCCGGGCGGCGCAGGTAGAGCGGCTCGATGCCGGAGAGGTCGACGCCGGCGGCCTGCCGCCGCACGGCGAGGTCGGCCAGGTGGCCCGCGTTGACGTCCAGCGGCCCGACCCGCCCGGGCAGCAGCTCGGGGTAGAGCAGGCCCCCGCGCCCGACCACGGGTGCGCCGTCGAGCAGCTCGGCCAGCGCGGCCGGGGTCGACACCTGCGGGCTCGGTGACCGGGACCGCGCCCTCGGGGGTGACCTCGAAGCGCGACCAGTAGACCTCCTTGCGCCGGGCGTCCGTCGCCACGACCAGGGACTGCCCTGCGGCGACGGCGCCCTCGCGCCACGCCTGGTGGGCCAGCGCGTCCAGGCTGCACAGGCCGAGCACGGGGATGCCGCGGGCGAGGGCGAACGTGCGGGCGGTGACCAGCCCCACCCGCAGCCCGGTGAACGGCCCCGGCCCGAGCCCGGCGACGACCGCGGTCACGTCGGCGCGCCGACCGGCCCGCCTCCTGCAGCACGGTCACGATCGCCGGGGCGAGGTGCTCACCGTGCCCTCGGGCGTCGATGGTGCTGGACTCGGCCAGCACCGACGCGCCGTCGTGGACGGCGACGGTGATGGCGGAGGTCGAGGTGTCGATCGCGAGCAGCAGCACGGGGTCAGGCTAACGAAGCCAGGGTGTCCAGAGCCGCGGCGGCCTCGGGCCGGGCCCAGCGCTCACCGTGGGCGCAGACCCGGACGACGCGCGCCGGGTCGCCCTGCAGGGTGATCTCGAGGTAGTCCTCGGCCAGCCCCTCGGCCAGCCCGTGCCCCCACTCGACGACGGTCACCGCCTCGTCCAGCGAGGTGTCCAGGTCGAGGTCGTCCAGCTCGGCGACCCCGCCGAGGCGGTAGGCGTCGACGTGGACGAGGTCGGGTCCCCCGACCAGGGAGGGGTGCACCCGGGCGATGACGAAGGTCGGCGAGGTGATCGGGCCGCGGACCTGCAGGCCCTCGGCCAGCCCCTGGGTGAGGGTCGTCTTGCCGGCGCCGAGGCCGCCGGTCAGGACGACGAGGTCGCCCTCGGCGAGCACGCCGGCCAGGCGGCGCCCCCCACTCCCGGGTGTCCTCGGCGGTGGGCAGCAGGGCCTCACGAGGCATGACGGCGGCGCCCGGTGCGCAGCCCGGCCACCCGGCGCTGCTTGGTGAGGTCGGTCACGGTGCGGCGCACCCGCGGGCGCGCCGGCCCGCACCTGCCCGTCGGAGCGGGCCCGCAGCCCCCGCTCGATCAGCGCCAGCAGCTGCTCGCTGACCGTCTCGGGGTGCTCGAGCATGATGATGTGGCCGGCGTCGTTGACCAGCACGTGCTCGGCGCCGGGGATCAGCCGCACGATCTCCTCGCTGTGCTCCGGCGGGGTCAGCAGGTCCTGCATCCCGTTGAGCACCAGCGTCTCGACGCCGATGAACTGCTCCAGCGCCTCGCGCTTGTCGTGGCTGTCGAAGGTCACCATGAAGTGCGAGATGACCTCCATCCGGGTGCCGAAGATCATGTCGGCCGTCAGCCGGACGATGCTCAGCGGCACCGGCGAGGCGAACGAGTAGCGGTTGACGAAGAACTCCTCGACGTCCTTGCCGGCCTTGAGCACCGAGTTGACCAGCGTCTGCCGGGAGGCGAGCTGGCCGACGGCGACCGGGCCGAGGCGGTGCACGACCTTGCCGAACACGTTGCCGAGGCCCCACGAGACCTCGTCCAGGCTGCCGGGGCTGGTGGCGATGAACGCGGCGGCGACGACCCGCTCGCGGATCAGCTCGTGGTGGTCGACCGCCAGCGACATCATCGTCATGCCGCCCATGGAGTGCCCGACCAGCACGAGCGGCCCCTCGGGCGCGGCCTGGGCCAGGACGCGGGCCAGGTCACGGCCGAGCTGGTCGATGGTGGCCGACTCCTTGGAGCCCGGGCCCGACCGGCCGTGCCCGCGCTGGTCCCAGACCACGACGCGGTAGCCGGCCGCGGTCAGCGCCCGCCGCTGGAACACCCAGCTGCGCAGGCTGAGGGTGTAGCCGTGGGAGAGGACCACGGTCGGGACGACGTCGCCCACGGGGTCGTCGCCCTGGGGCAGGTCGATCTCGACGTGCAGCGGCACCCCGTCGTCGGCGATGACGACCAGCTCCTCGTCGGGGACGACGTCGTAGGAGTCGGTGTCGCCCAGGGCCTTGGCGGTGCTGCGGGCACGCACGAGCCGGTCGGTGGCCACACCAGCGGCCGCGGTCGCACCCGCGGCGACGAGACCGACACCGAGCCCGGTCAGGGTCCTGCGGCGCGAGCTGCTCACTGCTGTCCTCCTACGTAGATGCGGGGCACGCGGGCACCGATGCGGGTGACGATCTCATAGGAGATGGTCCCGGTCGCCCGGGCCCAGTCCTCGGCCGTCGGCTCGCCGGGCCCGCCCCGGCCGAAGATCACGACCTCCTGGCCGGGTCGCACCTCGCTGCTCGGGCCCGACGTCGACGACGAACTGGTCCATGCACACCCGCCCGGCCACGGTGTGGCGCACGCCACCGATGCCGACCGGGCCGACGTTGGTCGCGTTGCGCGGGATCCCGTCGGCGTAGCCGACCGGCACCAGGGCCAGCGTGGTGTCGCGGTCGGTGACGTACTGGTGGCCGTAGCTGACGCCCTGCCCGGCCGGCACGGCCTTGGTCACGGCCAGGTCGGCCGCGAAGGTCATCGCCGGCGTGAGCCCGAACGAGGCGGGGTCGCCGAGGTCCGGCACCGGCGAGAGCCCGTAGACCGCGAGCCCCGGCCGGACGAGGTCGAAGCGGGCGCCGGGGTTGGTGAGCGTGGCGGCCGAGTTGGCGAGGTGCCGCACCTCCGGGTCGCAGCCGGCGCGCTCGGCCAGCGCGACGGCCTCGATGAAGCGCTCCTGCTGCAGCCGCACCGTGGGGTGGTCGGGGGCGTCGGCGTAGACGAAGTGGGACCAGACGCCGACGACGCGGACGGCGCCCTCCGCCTCCAGCCGGCGGGCCGCGGCGAGCAGGTCGGGCCAGTCGTCGCCGAACGCGCCGTTGCGCCCCAGGCCGGTGTCGACCTTGAGGTGGATCCGGGCGGGCCGGCCGAGCCGGCGCGCGGCGGCCGCGATCTCCTCGAGCGCCCAGAGCGCCGAGACCGACAGGTCGACGTCGGCGGCGAGCGCGGCGGCGAAGTCGCTGCCGGGCACGTGCAGCCACGACAGCACCGGGACGGTCAGGCCGGCCGCCCGCAGCGCCATGGCCTCGCCGAGCTGGGCCACGCCGAGCCAGGTCGCCCCGCCACGGACGGCGGCGCGGGCGCTGGGCAGCAGCCCGTGGCCGTAGCCGTCGGCCTTGACCACGGCCATCACCCCGGCCGACCCGGCGTGCCCGGCCAGCGCGGCGACGTTGTCGCGGATCGCGTCCAGGTCGACGACGGCGCGTGACGGCGCCCCGCCCCCCGGGCTCGGGCAGGGGTCGGCGTCGGGTCCGTCAGGCTTGTCGCTCATCGGCCCCAGTCTCTCAGGATCGGTGCGCCCGGCGCGCCAGGAGCCCCGCCACGACCGCCGGTATGGCGTGCGCCACACCCAGCGCCCGCACCGGGCCGCCGGGGTTGGCGGCGTCGCCGGCCAGGCCGTGCACGAGCGCGGCCACGCTGCCGGCGTCCAGCGGTGACAGCCCCGACGGCGAGCAGCATGCCGGCCAGGCCGGCCAGCACGTCTCCGGACCCGGCGGTGGCCATCCACGGCGGCGCGTCCGCCTGGGAGCGCACCAGCCCGCTCGCTCCGGGCTCGACGACGAGCGTGGTCGCGCCCTTGAGCAGGACCGTGGCGCCGGTCAGCTCGGCCAGCCGGCGGGCGTGCCGGACCGGGGCGGCGGTGACGTCGGCGCGCTCGACCGGCTGGTCGAGCCGGGTCAGCAGCCGGGCCAGCTCGCCCGCGTGCGGCGTGAGCAGGGTGGGGGCGGGACGCGGGTCCCGCTCGAGCAGGTCGAGCCCACCGGCGTCCACGACGCACGGCTCACCCGAGGCCAGGGCGTCCAGCGCGGCGCGGCGCTGCGCGCGGCCGTGCTCGGTGTCCTCGGCGGGGTCGAGTCCCGGCCCGACCAGCCACGCCTGGACCCGCCCGACGCCGTGCACGGCCTCCGGGACGGCGCTGCGCACGAGCATGGTCGGCGTCGGCGGACCGACGTACCGCACCATCCCGGCGCCGGCGGCGACGGCCGCGGTGACGCTGAGCAGCGGGGCGCCGGTGTAGCCCTCCCCGCCGGCGACGACGCCGAGGACGCCGCGGGAGTACTTGTCGTCGGCGGGGCCGGGCACCGGCCAGAGCGCGGCCGCGTCGTCGTGGGTCAGCCGCTGGACCTCGGCCGGCCCGGCGACGGTCGACCCCGATGTCGACCACGGTGAGCACCCCCACCGCGGGCTCGGTGGCGGGCAGCAGGTGCACCGGCTTGGCGACGCCGAACGTCACCGTCTCGTCGGCGAACACCATCGACGGCGCGGAGGTCACCGCCTGCGGGGTCGGCGCCGCTCGGCAGGTCGACGGCGATGACCATCGACTCGTCCGGCACGGCCCGCACGCACGGCCTCGGCCGCCGGCGGCAGCCCGGGCCGGCCGCCGATGCCGAGGATGCCGTCGAGGACGACGTCCGCCTCCTCGACCAGCTCGACGGCGCGCGGGGCTGCCTCGCTGCCGAGCGAGGCGACGACCTCGACCCCGGCCGTCGGTCACCGCGGCCAGCCCGGCCGCGTGCGGGTGCTCCGAGAGGGTGACCACGGCGGCGGCCACGCCCTCCTCGGCGAGCGCGGCGACGGCGAACAGGGCGTCGCCGCCGTTGTCCCCGCCGCCGACGAGGGCGACGACGCGGCGGCCGGCCCGCTCGCGCAGGCGGACGGCGACGACGTCGGCGAGGCCGCGCGCCGCCCGGTCCATCAGCGTGCCGGGCGGCAGCTCGCCCATGGCGGCGGTCTCGGCGGCGCGGACGCTGCTCACGGAGTAGGCCTCGATCACGGGGTCACCTCAGCCCTCGGCGATGACGACCGCCGACGCGATGCCGGCGTCGTGGGACAGGGACACGTGCAGGTCGTGCACGCCCAGGTCGTCGGCCCGGGCCTGCACGGTGCCGCGCACCTGCAGGTGCGGGCGGCCGTCGGCGCCGCGCAGCACGGTGGCGTCGGTCCAGTGCAGCCCGACCGGCGCCCCGAGCGCCTTGGCCAGCGCCTCCTTGGCCGCGAACCGGGCGGCGAGGGAGTCGAGGCCGAGGTCGCGCTCCTCCGTCGGTGAACAGGCGCTCCACGCAGCCGGGGCGTGCGCTCCAGGGTCTGCCCGAACCGGGCGACGTCCACGACGTCGATGCCGACTCCGATGATCACGCGGCGGCCCGGTCCTACTCGACCGTGACGGACTTGGCCAGGTTGCGCGGCTGGTCGACGTCCAGGCCCTTGGCCGTGGCCAGCTCGAGCGCGAAGACCTGCAGCGGCACGACCGTCAGCAGCGGCGCCAGCAGCGGCGGCGTCGCGGGCACCCGGATGACCTCGTCGGCGAACGGCACGACGTCCTCGTCGCCCTCCTCGGCGATCACCAGGGTGCGGGCGCCGCGGGCGCGGATCTCCTGGATGTTGGAGACGACCTTGCCGTGCAGCCCGTGCTCGATGCTGGGCGACGGGCACGACGACGAAGACCGGCTGCCCGGGCTCGATCAGCGCGATCGGGCCGTGCTTGAGCTCGCCGGCGGCGAAGCCCTCGGCGTGGATGTAGGCCAGCTCCTTGAGCTTGAGCGCGCCCTCCATCGCGACCGGGTAGCCGACGTGGCGGCCGAGGAAGAGCACCGAGCGGGTGTCGGCCATGAACCGGGCGATCTCGCGGACCCGGTCGAGGTTGTCCAGCACGCTCTGCAGCTTGGCCGGCACCTCGTGCAGGTCCTTCATGACGGCCTGGGCCTCGTCGGCGTACGTGCCGCCGCGCAGCTGGGCGAGGTAGAGCCCGAGGATGTAGCAGGCGGTGATCTGGGCCAGGAACGCCTTGGTGGACGCGACCGCGATCTCGGGGCCGGCGTGGGTGTAGAGCACGGCGTCGGACTCGCGCGGGATGGTCGAGCCGTGGGTGTTGCAGATGGCGATGGTCTGGGCGCCCAGCTCGCGGGCGTGCTTGACCGCCATCAGGGTGTCCATGGTCTCCCCGGACTGGGAGATCGAGACCACCAGCGTGCGCTCGTCGACCACCGGGTCGCGGTAGCGGAACTCGTGCGCCAGCTCGACCTCGCACGGGATCCGGGTCCAGTGCTCGATCGCGTACTTGGCGACCATGCCCGGCGTAGGCCGCGGTGCCGCAGGCGACGATGACCATCTTGTCGACCGAGCGCAGGTCCTCCTCGGAGATCCGCAGCTCGTCCAGGACCAGGCGGCCGCTCTCGTCGGTGCGGCCGAGCAGGGTGTCGGCCACCGCGTGCGGCTGGTCGTGGATCTCCTTCTCCATGAAGGTGTCGTAGCCGCCCTTCTCGGCGGCGGCGGCGTCCCAGTCGACGTGGTAGTGCTTGCCCTCGGCCGGCGTGCCGTCGAAGCCGATGACGGTGGCGCCCTCGGTGGTGATCGTCACGATCTGGTCCTGGCCGAGCTCGAGCGCCTCGCGGGTGTGCCCGATGAAGGCGGCGACGTCGGAGCCGAGGAAGTTCTCGCCGTCGCCGAGGCCGACGACCAGCGGGCTGTTGCGGCGGGCGCCGACGACCACGCCGGGCTGGTCGGCGTGCACGGCCAGCAGCGTGAAGGCGCCCGTCGAGGCCGCTGCACGACCTGGCGCATCGCCTCGGTCAGGTCACCGGCCGTGTCGTACGCGCGGGCCAGCAGCTGGGCCACGACCTCGGTGTCGGTCTCGGACAGGAACGTCACCCCGTCGGCCTGCAGGCCGGACTTGAGCGCGTGGAAGTTCTCGATGATGCCGTTGTGGATCAGCGCCAGCTTGCCGTCCTCGCCGCCGCGGTGCGGGTGGGCGTTGGCGTCGGTGGGGCCGCCGTGGGTGGCCCAGCGGGTGTGCCCGATGCCGGTGCTGGAGCCGGGCATCGGCTCGGCCTCGATCGCCGCGGTCGAGGTTGGCCAGCTTGCCGGCCCGCTTGCGGGTGGCGACGTGGGTGCCGTCGACCAGCGCCACGCCGGCCGAGTCGTACCCGCGGTACTCGAGCCGGGCGCAGGCCCTCCATCACGACGTCCAGCGCCCTGCCGTCGACATTCGGCCCGACGTAACCCACGATTCCACACATGGGCTGCAGCCTAACGGGGCTCGGGTCGTGCCACGTGCACCCGGCGCGTGAGCCACAATGACCGGCGTGCCGCACGCCTCAGGTCACAGCCTGCCCTCCCCCTACGTCGAGCTCGACCGCGCGCGCGTGGGCCCGGCTGCGCGACCACCACCCGCTCAGCCTCACCGCCGAGGACGTGGCCCGGCTGCGGGGGCTGGGCGACCGGCTGGACCTGCACGAGGTCGAGCAGGTCTACCTGCCGCTGTCCCGGCTGCTCAACTTCTACGTCGGCGCGACCGAGGGCCTGCACCGGGTCACCACCGACTTCCTGCGCGAGCAGCCCGAGCGCACCCCCTTCGTCATCGGCGTCGCCGGGTCGGTGGCGGTCGGCAAGTCCACCACCTCCCGGATCCTGCGCGAGCTGCTGGCCCGCTGGCCCGGCACGCCCCGGGTCGAGCTGGTCACCACCGACGGGTTCCTCTACCCCAACGCCGAGCTGGAGCGCCGCGGCCTGCTGCAGCGCAAGGGCTTCCCCGAGTCCTACGACCGGCGCGCGCTGCTGCGGTTCGTCGCCGAGGTCAAGGCCGGCGCGGACGAGGTCAGCGCGCCGGTCTACTCCCACCTCACCTACGACATCGTGCCGGGCGAGCGGGTCGTGGTGCACCGTCCCGACGTGCTCATCGTCGAGGGCCTGAACGTGCTGCAGCCGCCCCGGGTCCAGCCCGACGGGCGGACCGGGCTGGCCGTCAGCGACTTCTTCGACTTCTCGGTCTACGTCGACGCGCGGGTGGAGGACATCCGGCGGTGGTACGTCGACCGGTTCCTGCGGCTGCGCGAGACCGCGTTCGCCGACCCCCACTCCTACTTCCACCGCTACGCCGCGCTCTCGCGACGACGAGGCCCGGGCCACCGCCGAGCGCATCTGGGCGACGATCAACGAGCCGAACCTCACCGAGAACGTCCGTCCCACCCGCGGCCGCGCCTCCCTGGTGATGTCCAAGGGCGAGGACCACAGCGTGCGCCGGGTGCGCCTGCGCAAGCTCTGAGCCGCAGCACGACGCGCCGCCCGCGGGCCGCTCCCCGCCCCGACTGCCCCCTCCCCGTACGGCGGCGTCCGCGCCGCCCGCGTCCGCCGCCGCTTCCGCTGCGGCGCGGGCGGGGCGGGGCGAGGATGGGGGCATGAGCGAACGCATCGAACACGACTCGATGGGCGAGGTCCGGGTGCCGGCCGACGCCCTCTGGGGCGCCCAGACGGCCCGCGCGGTCGAGAACTTCCCCATCTCGGGGCTGACCATGCCGCCGGCCATCGTGCACGCCCTGGCCCTGGTCAAGGCCGCCGCGGCCCGGGTGAACGCCGAGCTCGGCGCCCTGGACGCCGAGCGGGCGGCCGCGATCGAGGCCGCGGCGCGGGAGGTGGCGCGCGGCCGGCACGACGACCAGTTCCCGATCGACGTCTTCCAGACCGGGTCGGGCACCTCGACCAACATGAACGTCAACGAGGTGGTCGCCCGGCTGGCGCACCTGCAGACCGGGCTGAGCATCCACCCCAACGACCACGTCAACGCGGGCCAGTCCTCCAACGACACGTTCCCCACCGCGATCCGGCTGGCGGCGGTGACGGCGGTGGCGCAGCGGCTCGCGCCGGCCCTGGCCCACCTGGAGACGGCGCTGGCGCGCAAGGAGGCCGAGTTCGCCACCGTCGTCAAGGCCGGGCGCACCCACCTGATGGACGCCGTGCCGGTCACCCTCGGCCAGGAGTTCTCCGGCTACGCCCGGCAGGTCGGGCTGGGCCGGGCCCGGGTGCTGCACGCCGCCGCAGGACGCCGCCGAGCTGCCGCTGGGCGGCACGGCCGCCGGCACCGGCCTCAACGCCGCACCGGGGTTCGCCGCGGCCGTCACCGCGGTGCTCGCCGAGGAGACCGGCATCCCGCTGCGCGAGGCGGACAACCACTTCGAGGCCCAGGCCAGCCAGGACGCGCTGGTGGCGCTCAGCGGAGCCGCCAAGGTGGTCGCGGTCAGCCTCACCAAGATCTGCAACGACCTGCGGTGGATGAGCTCGGGCCCGCGGGCCGGGCTCGGCGAGATCCACCTGCCCGACCTCCAGCCGGGCTCCAGCATCATGCCCGGCAAGGTCAACCCGGTCGTCCCGGAGGCCACGCTCATGGTGTGCGCGCAGGTCATCGGCAACGACGCGACGATCACCGCTGGCCGGCGCGAGCGGCAGCTTCGAGCTCAACGTCATGCTGCCGGTCATCGGCCGCTGCCTGCTGGAGTCGCTGACCTTCCTGGCCAGCTGCCGCCCGGCTGCTGGCCGACCGCTGCATCGACGGGATCACCGCCGACGAGGAGCGCTGCCTGGACCTGGCCCAGGGGTCGCCGGCCATCGTCACCCCGCTGAACCGCTACCTCGGCTACGAGGCCGCCGCCGCCGTGGCCAAGGAGTCCATCGCCGAGCGCCGCGCCATCCGCGACGTGGTCGTGTCGCGGGGCCACGTCGCGGCCGGCGACCTCACCGAGGCCCAGCTCGACGAGGCGCTGGACCTGCTGGCCATGGCCCGCCCGCCCCGGTAGCCGCCGGTCCCCTGCCGACGACAGCGACCCGCAGCCCCTGACCGGGGCGTGCGGGTCGCTGTGTGCGTGCGTGCGGTGGAGCTGCCGATCAGTACCAGTTGGTGGCCTGGGAGTGGCCCCAGGCGGCGCAGGGCGAGCCGTAGCGCTCCTGGATGTAGCCCAGGCCCCACTTGATCTGCGTGGCCGGGTTGGACTGCCAGTCGGGGCCGGCGCTGGACATCTTCGAGCCCGGCAGCGACTGCGGGATGCCGTAGGCACCCGAGGAGCCGTTGCTGGCCGACGTGCTCCACCCGCTCTCCTTCATCCAGAGCGAGTCGAGGCAGCCGAACTGGCCCTCGCCCCAGCCGAAGTCCCCGAGCATGGCGCGGGCGACGCTGCGGGGGTCCGCGGAGGCCCGCGCGGCGAGCGCGGTGCGGGCCTGCGAGCGGGCGGCGCGGGCAGCGGCGTCACGGCGCTCGGCAGCCTGCTGGGCGGCCCTGGCCGCCTTGGCGGCGGCGGCCTGCCGGGCCCGCTCGATCCTGGCGGCGCGGGCGGCAGCCGCGGCCTTGCGGACCTTCTCGGCCCTGGCGATGGCGGCCAGGCGGGTGTGCTCGGCCAGGGCGGCGGCGCGCTGCGAGCCGGCGTTCTTGGACTTGGCCAGGTAGGCGCGGTCCTCGAGCGAGGTGCGGTGGAGGTCGGCGGACTGCGCCACGGCCTCGGAGCTGACGGTGAAGGACGCGGGGGCGGCCTGGCCCTGGGTGGTGGCGAAGCCGGCCGCGGAGGCGCCGATCACGGCGATCGCGGCGGTGGTCGTCACGAGCGGACGACGAAGAGCGGAGGAGTTCACGTACGGCCTTTCTGTGGCCGCGCCTCGCGTGCTGTGGCGGCGCGGTCGAGGAGCTCGGTGTCGGCCTTGGGTGGCGGTCAAGCTGCCTCCAAGAGAAAGGGCCATCCACTGGATGGCCCACGCACGCGGGTGACGACAACGCCCTGGCCCGAGGGGTGGCCCGACCGGGTGAGCATCGTTGCCCTGGCGTTATCAAACCGAGATCTGACTGGTCAACCATGACGGCCGACCGGCCCGATGCCAAATCGAGAGACCCTGTGAGTCGTCACATCTGTCACATCAGCATCAAATGTCACGCGAAAATCGGGCGATTCCCGCACAAAAGACCGCCCCTTGTGAAGTAGCGCACAAGGGGCGGCCGGCACTGGACAACGGGAGGTCTGCGAGCCGCTCAGACCTCCAGGCCCTCCAGCAGGTCGGTCACCAGGGCCGCGATGGGGCTGCGCTCGCTCCGGGTCAGGGTGACGTGGGCGAACAGCGGGTGCCCCTTGAGCGCCTCGATCACGGCAGCGACGCCGTCGTGCCGGCCCACCCGGAGGTTGTCGCGCTGCGCGACGTCGTGCGTGAGCACCACCTTGGAGTTCTGGCCGATCCGGGACAGGACGGTCAGCAGCACGTTGCGCTCGAGCGACTGGGCCTCGTCGACGATGACGAAGGCGTCGTGCAGCGAGCGCCCGCGGATGTGGGTGAGCGGCAGCACCTCGAGCATCCCCCGGTCGATCACCTCCTCGACCACCTCGCTGGAGACCAGCGCCCCGAGCGTGTCGAAGACCGCCTGGGCCCACGGGCCCATCTTCTCGGCCTCGCTGCCGGGCAGGTAGCCCAGCTCCTGGCCGCCGACGGCGTACAGCGGTCGGAAGACGACGACCTTGCGGTGCTGGCGCCGCTCCATCACCGCCTCGAGGCCGGCGCACAGCGCGAGCGCGCTCTTGCCGGTGCCGGCGCGGCCACCGAGGCTGAGGATGCCCACGTCGGGGTCCAGCAGCAGGTCGAGGGCGATCCGCTGCTCGGCGCTGCGGCCGTGCAGGCCGAACGCGTCGCGGTCGCCGCGGACCAGGCGGATGGTCTTGTCCGCGCCGACCCGGCCCAGGCCGCTGCCGCGGGGGCTGAGCAGCACCAGCCCGGTGTGGCAGGGCAGCTCGCGGGCCACCCCGTGCTCGACCCGCCCCTGGTCGTAGAGGGCGTCCATCTCCTCGACGGTGACGTCGAGCTCGGACATGCCGGTCCAGCCGGAGTCGACGGTGATCTCGGCGCGGTACTCCTCGGCGTCGAGGCCGACGGCCGACGCCTTGACCCGCATCGGGAGGTCCTTGCTCACCAGGGTCACGTCGCGGCCCTCGAGGGCGAGGTTCTTGGCGACGGCGAGGATCCGGCTGTCGTTGTCGCCCAGGCGGAAGCCGTCGGGCAGCGCGAGCAGGTCGGTGTGGTTGAGCTCGACGTGCAGGGTGCCGCCGCCGTCGCCGATCGGCACCGGCGCGTCCAGCCGCCCCTGGCTGATCCGCAGGTCGTCCAGCAGCCGCAGGGCCTGCCGGGCGAAGTAGCCCAGCTCGGGGTGGTGGCGCTTGCCCTCGAGCTCGGTGACCACGACCACCGGCAGCACGACGTCGTGCTCGTGGAAGCGCAGCATCGCGCCGGGGGTCGGACAGCAGGACAGAGGTGTCGAGGACGAACGTCTTGGTCGTCGCGGGCGCGGCCGGTCCGGTGGTGTCACCGGTGGGCGTGCGGGCGGCTGCAGCGGATGAGCTGGTCGACGAGCGACGGGTCGTAGCCATGGTGCGACTCCCTCGGCACAGCGCATCCGTCTGTGCCTACTCGCAGGCGAGGTGCCGGGACCGAGCCCCCAGAAGACGGTGGGGCCGGCGCCGGCCCTCCGCCCGGAGCTGCGATCGCTCCATCTGGTGGCCTCCCGAACGCCGGGCAGGTGCCCCGCGTCAGGTCATACGTTACGTCGGTCGTCGCGGCGCGGTGAGAACTTTCCCGGCGAGTCGTGCCGGCGGTACGGAACCGACCGGCGGCCGGGCGCCGCTCAGGAACCGAACCGGCGCTCGCGCTCGGCGTAGGCGCGCAGGGCCCGCAGGAAGTCCACGTGCCGGAAGTCGGGCCAGAACGCCTCGCAGAAGTAGAACTCGCTGTGCGCGCTCTGCCAGAGCAGGAAGCCGCCGAGGCGCTGCTCGCCGGAGGTGCGGATGACGAGGTCGGGGTCGGGCTGGCCCTTGGTGTAGAGGTGCTCGGCGATGTGCTCGACGTCCAGCACCTCGGCCAGCTGCTCGATCGAGGTGCCGCGAGCGGCCTGCTCCTGCAGCAGCGAGCGCACCGCGTCGGCGATCTCGCGGCGACCGCCGTAGCCGACGGCGATGTTGACGAGCATGCCGTTGACGGAGCGGGTCAGGTCGGCGGACTCCTTGAGCCGGGCCGCGGTGGGGGCGGGCAGCAGGTCGAGCGCGCCGACCGGGTTGAGCCGCCAGCGGCCCTCGGCGGCCAGGTCCTTCACGACCGCCTCGATGATCGAGAGCAGCGGGGTCAGCTCGGACGCGGGGCGGTTGAGGTTGTCCGTCGAGAGCAGCCACAGGGTGACCACCTCGACGCCGACGTCCTCGCACCAGCCGAGCAGCGGCAGGATGTTGTCCGCGCCCGCCTGGTGGCCCTGCTGGGTGTTGGCGCCGTTGGCCCGGGCCCACCGCCGGTTGCCGTCGAGCATC
Source organism: uncultured Actinomycetota bacterium (assembly GCA_963828995.1). Taxonomy (GTDB): domain Bacteria; phylum Actinomycetota; class Actinomycetes; order Actinomycetales; family Dermatophilaceae; genus CAVRTM01. Next base: position 59,987 of record CAWHHB010000014.1, on the reverse strand, counting down.
ACGCCGACGTGCCGCGGGAGGCTCTCGGCCGGCAGCCGTGCGGCGAGCCGACGCTCGTAGGCGCCGTACACCAGGTTCCGCAACCCCACAGACAGCCTCCTCGGCTCAGAGATCGCGACCACCGTACTCCCGGTCACCGGGCCACGCGGCCCGGATGCCCCACGCGCGGCCGGACGGAGCACCGGCGACGTCGCTCGCGGGCCGCACGTGGCCCTGGTCACGGACGTGGACTGTGCGGGCTCCAAGGCCCCGAACCTACGGTCCCGGAAGTTATCGTGGTCGCCATGTCCGTCCCCGTCCCCAGCGCCGATCGCGGCCCGCTCGAGGCTGCCGTCGCCGCCGTCAAGCCCAAGCTGCGGGGGTGGATCCACGCCGGCACGTTCCCGCTGGCCGCCGCCGCCGGGGTCGTCCTGGTGGTGCTCGCCCCGACCGGCAGGGCCCGGCTCGGCGCGGCCGTCTTCGCGGTGACCGCGGCCCTGCTGTTCGGCACGTCGGCGGTCTACCACCGGGGGACGTGGTCACCCCGGGTGCACGGCCTGCTCAAGCGGCTGGACCACTCCAACATCTTCCTCATCATCGCCGGCACCTACACGCCGTTCGCGCTGCTGCTGCTGCCGCCGTGCGCAGTCCCGTTCGCTGCTGCTCATCGCCTGGCTGGGCGCCATCGGCGGGGTGCTGTTCCGGGTCTTCTGGGTCGGGGCGCCGCGCTGGCTCTACACCCCGATCTACGTCGCTCTCGGGTGGGTCGCGGTGTTCTACCTCGAGCCGCTCTACCGGGCCGGCGGCGCCGCGGTCGTCATCCTGATCGCCGTCGGCGGGCTGCTCTACACCCTCGGCGCCGTCGTCTACGGCACCAAGCGGCCCGACCCCTCGCCGCGCTGGTTCGGCTTCCACGAGATCTTCCACGTCTTCACCGTCGCGGCGTTCGCCGTGCACTACGTCGCCGCGTCGATCGCCGTCTACGGCCACGCCACCCCCCTCTGACCCACCCGGCGGTCGCCGTCAGCCCGGCGCGCTCTGCCAGAGCCCCATCAGGTTGCCCTCGGTGTCGGTGAAGTACGCCGCGAAGCCCATCTCGCCGACCGGCGTCATCTCCCGCACGGTGGCACCACCGAGGCGCTGGACCTCGGCCAGGGCGGCGGGGATGTCCTCGACGTCGATGACGACCAGCGGCGCCTGCCACACGCCCTGACGCTGGAGCATGCCGCCGTTGATCGCACCGGGCTCGACCGGGCGGCCCTGCCCGTCGACCGGCACCGTCCGCAGCATCGCGTAGGACATGTCCGGCATCGGGTCGACCCCCCAGCCGAACGCCTCCCGGTAGAAGCCCTGCGCCCGCTCCGGGTCGTCGGCGGGGATCTCGAAGTGGACGACCGCACCGGCCATGACGGACACCTCCACGTCTCGCGGGGCAGCTCGGGGCCTCCCCTGCGCCGATCGTAGGGACGCCCCGCCCGCCCGGGCCATCCCCCGGATCGGGTACGACGCCCCCGCGCCGCCGTGGTGGTCCCACGAGAAAGGCCCGTCCCCGGCCCGGAGGGGCGTGGGACGGGCCTTTCTCGTGGGACGGGCTCGACTCGCTCGGCGTGCCGCCGCGGGGGCGGGCGGTCAGGCGCCGGGTCGGTCCGTGCGGTCCGGCCCGCGTGAGCCATCACCGGTTGGACCCGGGCGGCCGTCGCCGAGGACGTCCTGCGGCCCGGGGGCAGCGCCGTCGGCGAGCGTCCCGTCGACGGGGCCATCGACGGGGCCCTCGCCCCGGGCCGACGCCGCCTCCGCGGCCCGACGCGCCGCCTCCTGCTCCTCGCGGTAGGTCATCCGGCGGACCCGCTTGTTCATGTTGCGCATCAGCAGCCACAGGGCGATCGCGAGCAGGAAGAACGCGAGGAAGCCACCGAGCCCGGGCGAGACGGAGGTGCTGGGGGTGTTCACGACTCGTCACCCGTTCCGTCGAACGCGATCTGCAGCCCGGTGCTGGTCGCCAGCTCGGTGGCCTCCTCGGGGGAGCCCAGCCCGGCGAACAGGTCGTCCTCGATCGGGGTGATGGGCACGTAGGACAGCGCGGCCTCGTAGTCCTCGGTCGGCCAGATCTCCCGCTGCATGTCCAGCGGCACGGTGAACCAGGTGCCGTCGGGGTCGACCTGGGTGGCGTGCGCGAGCAGCGCCTGGTCGCGCTGGGCGAAGTACGCCGAGCACTCCACCCGGGTGGTGATGGTCCGCTCGCCGCGGTCCTCCCAGCGCTTGATCCACTCGGCGTAGGGGGACTCCAGCCCGGCCGCCTCCATGGCGTCGTGGAAGGTGACGATGCGGCCCTTGCTCATGGTCTGGTTGTAGTAGATCTTCAGCGGCTGCCACGGCTCGCCCGCGTGCGGGTGCGCCTCGTGGTCGGCGGCGGTGCGGAACGCCGCCATCGAGACCGTGTGGCACATGATGTGGTCGGGGTGGGGGTAGCCGCCGTTCTCGTCGTACGTCGTCATGACGTGCGGCCGGAACTCGCGGATGACCCGGACCAGGGCCTCGGCGGTCACCTCGATCGGCTCCAGCGCGAAGCAGCCGTCGGGCAGCGGCGGCAGCGGGTCGCCCTCCGGCAGCCCCGAGTCGACGAACCCGAGCCAGCGGTGCTGCACCCCGAGGATCTCCTGCGCCTTGGCCATCTCGCGGCGGCGCACCTCCGGCATGTTGCGCAGGATCTCGGGGTCGTGCTGCAGGGCGGGGTTGAGCACGTCGCCGCGCTCCCCGCCGGTGCAGGAGACGACCAGCACGTCGACGCCCTCGGCGGCGTACCTGGCCATCGTGGCCGCGCCCTTGCTGGACTCGTCGTCGGGGTGCGCATGCACCGCCATCAACCGCAGTCGTTCACCCACCTGCACACCTGCTCACGTTCTCGAACCGGTCGTCATCGACAATGGTGGTCGACGACGCATCTCGTCCCTCATCATGTCACCGCGCCGGTGGGCGCCCCGACGGAAGGTCTCCCCCGTGCCACTTCCCCGCCCGGCTCCCGGCACCGCCAAGTGGTGGGTCGTCGGCATCGTCGGGTGCCTGGCCGGCACCGCCCTCGCGATCTGGTGGGGCCTGGCCAGCACGGTCGGCCAGGTCACCTGGACCGACCTGGGCTACGCAGCACGCCACCGACCGCAGCATCACGGTGATGTACGACGTGCACCGGCCGGTCGGCCACGACGTGTCGTGCGTCGTGCAGGCACTGGACAACCGGCACGGCCCGGTCGGGGCGGTGACCGTGCGGATCCCCGCCGGCGAGCAGGCGTCGGTGCACCAGGTCACGACGGTGCAGACCACCACCAAGGCCGTGACCGGCGTGGTCAAGGACTGCAGCGTCCTGCCCTGAGCCCCCGCCCGGGTGGTCCGCGAGAGCAGGGCCGAAGCGGCTCATTCCGGGCGCAGTCTGGCCCCCTTCCCCGCTTCTCTTGTTAGACTCGTCTTTTCACACCGTGGGTCTGGACCGCGCGATCTCCACCGATCGGGGTCCGGGCCCGCTTCTTTGGCACCTGGCCTCCCGCACGACGGGCGCCCGGAGCCAGCCCCTTGACCAGCTAGGAGTTTGACGTGAGCGACACCGCGACCACCTCGGCGAGTTACCTGACCCAGGAGGCCTACGACCGCCTCAAGGGTGAGCTGGACCAGCTCTCCGGCGAGGGCCGCACCGAGATCGCCAAGAAGATCGAGGCCGCCCGCGACGAGGGCGACCTGAAGGAGAACGGCGGCTACCACGCGGCCAAGGAGGAGCAGGGCAAGATGGAGGCCCGCATCCGCCAGCTCACCCAGCTGCTCGACACCGCCACGGTCGGCGAGGCCGCCGAGGACAACGGCATCGTCGGCCCCGGCATGGTGGTCACGGTCGACCTGCTCGGTGACGAGGTCGTCTTCCTGCTCGGCAACCGCGAGATCGCCGAGGGCACCGACCTCGAGGTCTACAGCGAGAAGTCCCCGCTCGGCGGCGCCATCATCGGCAAGAAGGTCGGCGACACCGCGTCCTACGAGGCCCCGAACGGCAAGAGCCTGCAGGTCAAGGTCCTCAAGGCCACGCCGTACGTCGGCTGAGCCACACCCGCATCGACGAAGGCCGCCTCCCCTGCCGGGGAGGCGGCCTTCGTCCTGTCCGCGGCAGGCAGCACGCGCTGTGGCTACCTGGGCCGCCTGCGGCCGCCCGGTCAGCGGCTGGCGGAGCGGCGGTACTGCCGGTTGGCCAGCGGCACGAAGACCAGCAGCACGGCCGCGGCCCAGATCAGCGTGTAGGCCACCGGGTGCTGCAGCGCCCAGCCCGTCGGCGTCGGGGCCGTCGGGTCGGGGTTGGGGTTGCCGAACAGCTCGCGCGCGGCCTGGGTCACCGCCGAGACCGGGTTCCACTCGGCGAAGGTCTGCAGCGGCCCGGGCAGCGTGCTCGAGCGGGACGAACGTGTTGGCGACGAAGGTCAGCGGGAAGATGACGATGAACGCGGCGTTGTTGACCACCTCGGGGCTCGGCACCAGCAGCCCGACCCAGGCCATCACCCACGAGATCGCGTAGGCGAAGACCAGCAGCAGGGCGTAGCCCGCGAGCGCCTCGAGCACCGAGGTGTGGATCCGCCAGCCGACGACCAGTCCGGTCAGCGACATCACCACGAGGACGAGGACGTTGTTGACGACGTCGGAGAGGGTGCGCCCGGTCAGGACCGCCGACGGCGACATCGGCAGCGACCGGAACCGGTCGATGATGCCCTTCTTGACGTCCTCGGCCAGCCCGGCCCCGGTGATGGTGGCGCCGAAGACGACGGTCTGGGCGAAGATGCCGGCGATGAGGAACTCGCGGTAGCCCTGGCCTCCCCCGGCGGTGTCGATCGCGCCGCCGAAGACGTAGGCGAACAGCAGCACGAACATGATCGGCGACAAGGTGGTGAAGACCAGCAGGTCGGGGACCCGCTTGATCTTGATCAGGTTGCGCTTGGCGACGACGAAGCCGTCGGTCACGGCGTGGGACAGGCTCATCGGCTCATCTCCTCGATCTGGCCGGCCGGTCCGTCCTGGCCGACCTCGCCGGGAGGACCGTCGCCCTCGGCGGAGCCGGGCTCGGCGGCGTGGCCGGTGAGGGTGAGGAAGACGTCGTCGAGCGTGGGCCGGCGCAGGCCGACGTCGTCGAGGCGATGACCTGCGCGGCGTCGAGCTGGCGCAGCGCGTCGGTCAGGACCGCGGCGCCGCCGGAGACCGGCATCAGCAGCGACCGGCGGTGCTCGTCGACCGACGGCGGGGCCGACCCCGAGCGGCTCGAGCAGCTCGCGGGCGGTCTGCAGCTGCGCCGGCGGTGGGCGACGGTGATGCTCGAGCCGCTCGCCGCCGACCTGGGCCTTGAGCTGGTCGGCGGTGCCCTGGGCGATGACCCGGCCGTGGTCGATGACGACGATCTCGTCGGCGAGCAGGTCGGCCTCCTCGAGGTACTGGGTGGTCAGCAGCAGCGTGGTGCCCCCGGCGACCAGGCCCTGGATCACCTCCCACATGTCGGTGCGGCTGCGCGGGTCGAGTCCGGTGGTCGGCTCGTCGAGGAACAGCACCGGCGGGTCGGCGACCAGGGCGCCGGCGAGGTCGAGGCGGCGGCGCATGCCGCCGGAGTAGGTCTTGGCGGGCCGGTCGGCCGCCTCGTCGAGCCGGAAGCGGGTCGAGCAGCTCGCGGGCCCGCTCGCGGCTGCGCCGGCGGCCCAGGTGGTAGAGCCGGCCGATCATGTCGAGGTTCTCGAAGCCGGTGAGGTACTCGTCGACCGCGGCGTACTGGCCGGACAGCCCGATCCGGCGGCGCACCCCGGCGGGGTCGGCCAGGACGTCGATGCCGGCGACCTCGGCCCGCCCCGCGTCGGGGCGCAGCAGCGTGGTGAGGATGCGGACCGCCGTCGTCTTGCCGGCGCCGTTGGGGCCGAGCAGGCCCAGCACCGTGCCCTGCGGCACGCGCAGGTCGACGCCGTCGAGCGCCTTGACGTCGCCGTAGTGCTTGACGAGGCCTTCTGCGATCACTGCGTCAGTCACGCGGGTCACTGTGACACGAGCCACCGACAGCCGGCCAAGGATTTGACCGGACCCGACCCGACCCGTGCGGCTCAGGCGAAGACGAGGTCGTAGCCCTTGCCCCGCAGCGTCGCCAGCACGGTGTCGCAGTGCTGGGCCCCCTTGGTCTCCAGCTGCACCGCGATCTCCACCTCGTCGACGCTCAGGGTGGCACCGGTGCGGACGTGCTCGATCTCGAGCACGTTGGCGTCGGCGTCGGCGAGGTCGGCCAGCAGGCGGGCCAGGGACCCGGGGGTGTCGGGCATGCGCACCCGGAACTGCAGGTAGCGCCCGGCGGCGGCCATCCCGTGGCGGATGATCCGCAGCAGCAGCATCGGGTCGATGTTGCCGCCGCTGAGCACGGCCACCACGGGCCCGGGGTAGGCGGCCTGGCCGGAGTCGAGCAGGTGCGGCCACCGCGGCCGCCCCGGCCGGCTCGACGACCAGCTTGGCCCGCTCGAGCAGGAAGAGCAGGGCCCGCGACAGGCTCTCCTCGGTGACCGTCTCGATGCCGTCCACCAGCTCGCGCACGATCGCGAAGGGGACCACGCCGGGCAGCCCCACCGCGATCCCGTCGGCCATCGTGGTCATCGAGGCTGAGCTGCACCGGCTCGCCCGCGACCAGCGAGGGCGGGTAGGCCGCGGCCGTCTCGGCCTGGACCCCGACCACCCGCACGTCGGGCCGCTTGGCCTTCACCGCGGTGGCGATGCCGGCCATCAGCCCGCCGCCGCCCCCGCTGACCAGGATCGTGCGCGACGTCGGGGCACTGCTCGAGGATCTCCAGGCCGCACGTCCCCTGCCCCGCGACGATGTCGGGGTGGTCGAACGGGTGGATCAGGACGGCGCCGGTCTCGGCGGCGAACTCGCGCGCCCGCACCAGGCAGTCGTCGATGTTGCGGCCGATCTGCTCGACGTGCGCGCCGTACGCCCGGGTGGCCACGAGCTTGGGCAGCGGCGCGCCCAGCGGCATGAAGACCGTCGAGTGGATGCCGAGCAGCTGCGCGGCGAGCGCGACGCCCTGGGCGTGGTTGCCCGCGCTGGCGGCGACCACGCCGCGGGCCTTCTCCTCGTCGGAGAGCCGGCTCATCCGCGTGTAGGCGCCGCGGATCTTGAACGACCCGGCCCGCTGGAGGTTCTCGCACTTGAGGAACACCTCGACGCCGGCCCGGTCGGACAGCGCCCGGCTGTACTCCAGCGGGGTGGGTCGGACCACCCCCGAGAGCAGCTCGCGGGCGGCAAGGACGTCCTCGTAGGACACGGGCATCGACGGTGAGGCCATGTCCGCAACCTACCGCCGGCCCGGAAGGCCGGCGGAGGCGGTCATGCCGTGGCGCTGAGCGCCTTGTCGAGGTCGTCGATGAGGTCCTGCACGTCCTCGATGCCGACCGAGAGCCGGACCAGGTCCGCCGGGACCTCCAGCGCGGTGCCGGCCACGCTGGCGTGGGTCATCCGGCCCGGGTGCTCGATGAGGGACTCGACGCCGCCGAGGGACTCCCCGAGCGTCCAGACCGTCGTCGCCCCGCACACCGCGACGGCCTGCTCCTCGCCGCCGCGGACCTGGAAGCTGACCATCCCGCCGTACCGGCGCATCTGCCGCGCGGCCACCTCGTGCCCCGGGTGCCCGGCCAGCCCCGGGTAGTGCACGTGCGTCACCTGGGGGTGGCCCTGGAGGAACTCCACGACCTTCTCGGCGTTGTCGCAGTGCCGGTCCATGCGCACCGCGAGCGTCTTGAGGCCGCGCAGCACCAGCCAGGAGTCGAACGGGCCCGCGACGGCGCCCATCGAGTTCTGGTGGAAGGCGATCCGGTCGGCCAGGTCCTCGAACCCGGGGACCGTGACCGTGCGGGCCGCGACGACCGCGCCGCCGACGACGTCGCTGTGCCCGCCGCAGTACTTGGTGGTGGAGTGCATCACCACGTCGGCGCCGAGCGCGAGCGGCTGCTGCAGGTACGGCGACGCGAACGTGTTGTCGACCGCGAGGATCGCCCCGGCCTCGTGCGCGACCTCGGCCAGCGCCGCGATGTCGGCGATGCCGAGCAGCGGGTTGGTGGGCGTCTCGACCCACACGATCTTCGTCTGACCGGGACGGATCGCCGCGCGCACCGCCTCGACGTCGTGGATGGAGGTGATGGTGTGCTCGACCCCCCAGGGCAGGGCGACCTTGTTGAACAGCCGGTAGGTGCCGCCGTACGCGTCGGTCGGCACGATGACGTGGTCACCGGGCGCGAGCAGCGCCCGGATCAGGGTGTCCTGGCCGGCCAGCCCGGAGGCGAACGCGAAGCCGCGGCCGCCGTCCTCCAGCGCGGCCATGCACGCCTCGAGCGCGGCCCGGGTGGGGTTGGCCGAGCGGCTGTACTCGTAGCCGCCGCGCAGGCCGCCGACCCCGTCCTGCTTGTACGTCGACACCTGGTAGATCGGGGTGATCACCGCGCCGGTCGAGGTGTCCGGCTCCTGCCCTGCGTGGATGGCGCGGGTGGAGAAGCCGGTGGGGTCGTGAGGCTGGTCGGTCATGGCGCCAAGGCTAACCGGCCCGCGCCCAGCGGCTCGGCCAGGTCCTTGAGCCACTCCCGGGTCACGCCGGTGGGCTCGAACCCCATCCGCCGGTTGACGGCCAGCATCGGCGTGTTCGTGTCGGCGTTCCAGGTGCGCAGCGTGGTGACGTGCGGGAGGGCCGCCTGCAGGGCCCTGAGGTTGGCCACCTTGAGCGCGAGGCCGAGCCGGTGGCCGCGGTGCTCCCGCAGGACGAGGGTGTCGCCCTGGACGGCCAGGTCGGGCGTGCCCGGTGCGACCTCGAGGTCGGTGTAGCCGACCAGGCGACCGGTCGCGACGTGCCGCGCCACCGTCTCCACCGACCGCCGCCCGTCGGCGCGGCCCCTGGCCCACCGGTCGCGGAGCCGGCCGGCGTCCCAGTCCTCCTCCTCGAGGTCGATGCCGCCGGTGGGGGCGTCGGTGCTCATCCGGCGGGCGAGCAGCGCACGGTCCTCGAGCCACCCCTCCGGCAGCTCGTCCCAGGCCGTCTCGAGCGCGTACGCCGGGTCGTGCGCCTCGTCCGCGAGGGCCTCCAGCCGTTCCGTCGCCAGCGGAAGGGCCAGGTCCGACCGCAGGTCGAGCAGCACCTGCCGGTAGCCGTGCCGGCGCGCGAACAGGGTCCCGGGGCCGGGAACCTCGTGCGGCTCACCGTTGTGCTCGTGGATCCGCGAGCGGCCCGCGGCGGCCGCGGCGGCCTCCGCGTGGGACAGCAGCAGCGAGCCCACGCCCTGGCGCCAGTGCTCCGGGTGGACGCTGAGCCACACCCCCGCGGTGTCCCGGTTCTCGCGCAGCGGCTCGATGAGGACGACGGCCCCGACCACCCGGCCGCTGCCGTCGACGGCGGCCCAGGCGGTCCGGCGCTGGTCGGTCGCCCGGTGGGTGCCCGGATCTCCTCGGCCGTCACCTGCTGGGCCCGCGGGCCCCACACGGCCCGTCCCGCCGCGTTGTGCACCTCGACCCAGTCCTCGAGCAGTGCCCCGTGCGCGGGGTCGGTCGGGTCGAGGTCGACGAGGCGGGTCATGGCGCACACCCAACCCCACCGGTCCGCACCGGCTCAACCGGTTTGAATGGACTGCAGTCGGCGGCCGGGTCAGGGCCTCGTCGGGCGGCCGCCGACGGTGAGCAGCGGCAGGAACAGGTGCACCAGCGGCCCGATCGCGAGGACGAACACCACCGTGCCGACGGCCAGGTTGCCGCCGAGCAGCCAGCCCACGAGGACGACGGAGGCCTCGATCGCCGTGCGCACCAGGCCGACCGGCTGCCGGGTCGTGCGCACCAGCCCGGTCATCAGCCCGTCGCGCGGCCCGGGTCCCAGGCTCGCGCCGACGTAGGCGGCGGTGGCCACGCCGTTGATCAGGATGCCGGTCACGAGCAGCGCGACCCGCGCCGACAGCGACACCGGCGCCGACAGCCAGCGCAGGAACACGTCGAGCGCCAGACCGATGACCAGGACGTTGCTCACCGTGCCCAGCCCCGGGCGCTCCCGCAGCGGGATCCACAGCAGCAGCACCAGCGCCCCCACGATCACCGACCACTGCCCGATGCTCAGGCCGAGGTGGCGGGTCAGGCCCTGGTGCAGGACGTCCCAGGACATGACGCCGAGGTTGGCCCGCACGATGAGCGCCTCACCGAAGGCGAAGGCGACCAGGCCGACGTACAGCTGGGTCAGGCGTCGTGGCAGTCGTCGGTCGGGGAGGGCGCTCACCCGCGGAACCTAGCAACCCGCCGCGGCAACGGGGGTCAGCGTCTCCGGACGCGGACGCTGCGCTCCTCGGGAGTGCTGACCGCGGGTGGTGGGCACCCGCAGGAGGAGCGCAGCACCAGGGCGCTGGCCAGCAGGTGCCGCTGGTCGGCGCCGGCGTCGCCGCCGAGGCGGGCGACCAGCCGGCTCACGGCCAGCCGGCCGAGCTCGCGGGTCGGCTGACGCACCGTCGTCAGCCCCGGGGTCATGTAGCGCGCGGTCATGACGTCGTCCCAGCCGACGACCGCGAGGTCGTCGGGCACGAGCACCCCGCTCTGCGCGAGCCGTCGCATCACCGCGAGCGCGAGCTCGTCGTTGGCGCAGACCAGCCCGTCGACCTTGACCCGGCGGCGCAGGATCTCCTCGGCCACCTGGATGCCGGCCCCCTCCACGAGCGGCACCCGCAGCGGTGGGCGCCGCAGCGGCAGCCCGGCGGCCGCGTGCGCGTGCCGGAAGCCGGTGTAGCGCTCGGCCACGTCGGGAGCCCGGTCCGGGTCGCCGACGAAGACCAGGTGCCGCCGGCCGTGCTCGAGCAGGTGGGCGGTGAGCATCTCGGCACTGACCACGCACTCGGCCGTCACCGCGTCGCAGCCCGGCACCGGGGCCCGGCTGACCACGACCACCGGCCGCTTGCGGGTCAGCGACGCGACGACCGAGTCCGGCACGGTGCCCTGGGCCACCGCCAGGGCGTCGACGCTCGTGGCCAGGTCGCGCACGGCCTGGGCGACGTCGGTGCGCTGGTGGGTGGCCAGCAGCATCAGGTGCTGGCCGCCCTCCGCCGCCGCGCTCTCCATCCCCTGGACCAGGGAGGAGTAGTAGGGGCCGTCGAGCTCGGGCACGACCACCCCGAAGGCCTCGTGCCGGGTGTCGGCCACCAGCCGGGGGCGCCGGACCGGGCGGTAGGCGAGGTCACGGGCGGCGGCGAGCACCCGCGCGTGCGTCTCCGTGCGGTTGGACGTCGTGCCCCGCAGCACCCGCGAGACGGTGGCGGTGGACACCCCGGCCCGCCGGGCGACGTCGTAGATGGTGGCGGGCTCCCCGGCAGCGCTCCCGGACATTGCCCCTCCCCCTGCCTCACCGGCCGGCCCCAGCCGCCGACCCGGTCACCGAGCCGGAAGGACCGGCTCGGCGCCGATCCTTACAGACAACGAACAGTGTGGGGGGAGACAGGCCCGCGGGGCATGTCGTCCGTCGGGGCCCCGTGGGAGAATCGAGCCGTGTTCGGACTCTCCTCGAAGAAGACCCTGCCCGCCCCCGACGACGCCCTCGCCGGGCGCCCCGAGCCGCTGCCGGGCATCCCCGACACGCACGAGGTCCTCGGCACGCCCCTGCACGGCCCGTGGCCCGAGGGCACCCAGGTGATGTACGTCGCGATGGGCTGCTTCTGGGGCGCCGAGCGGATCTTCTGGAAGCTGCCCGGCGTCGTGACGACCGCCGCCGGCTACATGGGCGGCCTCACCCCCAACGCGACGTACGAGGAGGTGTGCAGCGGCCGGACCGGGCACACCGAGGCCGTGCTGGTCGCCTACGACCCGGCCGTCACCTCCGCCGAGACCCTGCTGGCGGCGTTCTGGGAGAACCACGACCCGACCCAGGGGTTCCGCCAGGGCAACGACGTCGGCAGCCAGTACCGCTCGGCGATCTACTGGACCACCCCCGAGCAGGAGCAGGCGGCCCTGGCCACCCGCGCCGCGTTCCAGGACGTCCTGCACGGCCACGGCTTCGGCGAGATCACCACCGAGCTGCGCCCCGCGAAGGAGGCCGGCGAGTTCTACTACGCCGAGGGCTACCACCAGCAGTACCTCCACAAGAACCCCGGCGGCTACTGCAACCACGGCCCCAACGGGATGACCTGCCCGGTCGGTCTCGTCCCGCAGAACGAGCTGCCCAGCCAGACCTCGGTGCTCCCCCCGGGCAGCGAGCAGGCCGGCTGACCGCCGGTCGCGGTGCTCGCGGTCAGCCCGGCGGCAGGTCGACCCAGTCCGTGCCGACGTGGCGCGGCGAGGCCGCTCCCCCGGTGAGCTCGGCCAGGGTGCCGGGCAGCGTCTCCCCCAGCCCGGGCGGTACGGCGAGCGTCAGGGTCACCAGCGCGCCGTACGACGCCTCGCGCACGACCACGCCCCGGGCCCGCAGCTCGTGCTCGAGCCGGCCGGCCTCGGCGTGCCCGGCGTCGACCTCGACCACCTCGCGCCGCTCCCGGCGCAGCACCCCCGCCTCGTCCAGCGCGAGCGCCACCGCCTCGGAGTAGGCCCGGACCAGCCCGCCGACCCCGAGCAGCGTGCCGCCGAACCACCGGCTCACCACGGCCACGACGTCGCTGACCTCGCGACCGCGCAGGGTCTCCAGCATCGGCGCACCGGCCGACCCGGCCGGCTCACCGTCGTCGCTGGAGCGCGCGGTGCCGGCGTCCGGGCCGAGGACGAAGGCCGAGCAGTGGTGCCCGGCGTCCCAGTGCCGCTTGCGCGCCGCCTCGACCACCTCACGGGCCGCCGCCTCGTCAGCGACCCGCTCCAGCCGGCAGCGGAACCGCGAGCGCCGCGCCTCGACCTCGACGTCCGCGGTGCGCGCGGGCACGAGGTAGGCGGACGGCCCGGGCGTTGTGGTCATGGCCACAGTCCACCCCACCTGCGCTCTGCGGCGTACAGGCGCCCCCGGCCCCCGTGATGTACTTCGCGGACGCAGGGAGGCGGGTAGAGAGCCGAGACGGGACCTCGAGGCAGCGCCCCGTGCCGAAAGGGAGAAGATGAGCGGCAACGCGACCTACCGTTCCACGAACACCGCCGTACTGGCCGTCAGCGCGGTCGACGCGCCGGTCGTCGTGACCTCCGACGAGATCGACGAGCGGCTCCGGTCGACCTACGAGCGGGTCGGCCTCAAGCCCGGGATGCTCTCCCGCCTCGCCGGCATCCAGGAGCGCCGCTGGTGGCCCGAGGACGTCAGCTTCGCCGACGGCGCCGCCACCGCCGGCGCCAAGGCCCTGGCCGAGGCCGGCGTCGACGCCTCCCGGATCGGCCTGATGATCAACACCTCGGTGTCCCGGGCCCACCTCGAGCCGTCCACCGCGGTGGCAGATCCACCACACGCTGGGCCTGTCGACCAGCTGCCTCAACTTCGACCTCGCCAACGCCTGCCTCGGCTTCGTCAACGGCATGCAGCTCGCCGCCACGATGATCGACTCGGGCCAGATCGACTACGCCCTGGTGGTCAACGGCGAGAGCGCCCGCTACACCCAGGAAGTCACCCTGGACCGGCTCGCGGGCCCGGACGCCACGGCGCAGGACGTCCTCGCCCAGTTCGCCACCCTGACCCTCGGCTCGGGCGCGGCGGCGATGGTCCTCGGCCGGGCCGACCAGCACCCGCAGGGCCACCGCTTCGTCGGGGGGCGTCGCGCGCGCCGGCACCGAGCACCACGACCTGTGCGTCGGCGACCTGGACTTCATGCGCACCGACACCCGCGGCCTGCTCGAGGCCGGTCTGGCGCTGTCGGTCGCGACGTGGCAGGACGCCAAGGCCGAGTTCGACTGGGCCGACATGGACCGCTACATCGCCCACCAGATCTCGCAGGTGCACACCCGCGCCCTGTGCGAGGCCCTGGACATCGACGCCAAGAAGCTGCCGCTGAGCTTCCCGACCTGCACGGCAACATGGGCCCGGCCGCGGTGCCGTTCACCCTGGCCAAGGAGGCCGAGTCGCTGCACCCCGGCGACCGGGTGCTGCTGCTCGGGCATCGGCTCGGGCCTGAACACCTCCTGCGCCGAGATCGCCTGGTGACCTCCCGGACGGACCCAGCGGCCGGGCGGCCGGACCTGTCCGGGATGCCCGGGCTCGACCCGCGCGTGGTCCCGGCGCGTCGACGCGGACGACGCGGACGGCGTACGGCGCGCCTGGCACGTCCTGGACAACGGCGCGGAGCCGGTGCACGGCACGATGCTCTGCGTCCACGGCAACCCGACCTGGTCCTACCTGTGGCGCCGCTTCCTCGCGCAGGCGCCGGCCGGCTGGCGGGTGGTCGCGGTCGACCAGCTCGGCATGGGCTGGTCCGAGCGCACCGCGCCGCGGACCCTCGCCCAGCGGGTCGACGACCTCGGTGCCCTGACCGACGCCCTCGGCATCACCGGGCCGGTCGTGACCGTCGCCCACGACTGGGGCGGCCCGGTGTCGCTCGGCTGGGCGCTGGCGCACCGCGACCAGCTGCGCGGCGTCGTCCTGACCAACACCGCGGTGCACCAGCCGGCCGGCGCCGCCGCGCCCTCGCTGATCCGGCTGGCCCGCACGCCGGGCCTGCGGCAGACCGTCTGCGTGGGCACCCCGGCGTTCGTCCGCACCACCTCCGCGCTGTCCCGGCCCGCCCTGCCCGCGGCGGTCCGGGACGCGCTCGCGGCGCCGTACGCGACGGCGCAGCCGGCGGCAGGCGGTCGGCGACTTCGTGGCCGACATCCCGCTGGAGCCCGGCGCACCCGAGCGCCGCCCCGCTGGACCGGATCGCCGAGGGCCTGGGCGTCCTCGCCGACGTGCCGGTCCTGCTGCTCTGGGGCCCGCGCGACCCGGTCTTCTCCGACCTCTACCTGCGTGACCTGCTCGCCCGCCTGCCGCACGCCGAGGTGCACCGCTACGAGGGGGCCTCGCACCTGGTCACCGAGGACGCGCCGCGCACCGCCGACGACGTGTGGCGCTGGGTGGGTGACCTCCAGGGGGCCACCACCGGGCGGGACCAGCCCGACGCCGGCCGGCGGCGCCCCCCTGTGGTCGGCGCTCACCGCCCGCGCGGGCGACCCGCGCCGCGGCCGTGGTCGAGCTGGGCGCAGGGCCACCGGAGCGTGTCGTTCGCCCTGCTGGACCAGCGGGTGCGGGACCTCGCCGCCGGGCTGGCCGCGACCGGGGTGCGCCCGGGCGACCGGGTCGCGCTGCTCGTGCCGCCGGGCGCCGACCTCACGGCCGCGGTCTACGCCTGCTGGCGGGCCGGCGCGGTGATCGTGGTCGCCGACGCGGGGCTGGGCCTGCGCGCCATGGGCCGGGCCCTGCGCGGCGCCGGTCCCGACCACGTCATCGGCATCGGCCGGGCCCTGGCCGCCGCCCGGGTCATGCGGGTGCCCGGACGACGGGTCGCCGCCGGCCCGCTGGACGCGGCCACCCGGCGCGCCCTCGGGCGTCCGGCACGGGCTGGCCGACCTGGCCCGGCTCGGTCGCGGTCGCGACCTGCCGGCGCCGCCGGCCGACGACGCCGAGTGCGCCATCGTCTTCACCTCCGGCGCGACCGGGCCGGCCAAGGGCGTGGTCTACCGCCACCGGCAGGTGCAGGCCCAGCTCGACGTGCTGCGCACGACCTACGGCCTCACCGCCGACGACCGGCTGGTCGCCGCGTTCGCGCCGTTCGCCCTCTACGGGCCCGCGCTGGGCCTCGCCTCCGCCGTCCCCGACATGGACGTCACCGCGCCGGGCACGCTGACCGCCGCCGCGCTGGCCGACGCCGTCGACGGCGGTGCGACGCGACCGTGGTGTTCGCCTCACCGGCGGCGCTGCGCAACGTCGTGGCCACCGCGGCCGACCTCACCGACGAGCACCGCGCCGCCCTCGGCGGGGTCCGGCTGCTGATGTCCGCCGGCGCGCCGGTCCCGGCCTCCCTGCTGCGGGCGGTGCGCGAGGTGCTGCCGCACGCCGACGCGCACACGCCGTACGGCATGACCGAGGCGCTGCCGGTGGCCGACATCTCGCTGAGCGAGCTGGAGGCCGCCGGGCCCGGCGACGGGGTCTGCGTCGGCCGGCCGGTCGCGGGGGTCAGCGTCGCGGTGAGCCCGCTCGCGGCCGACGGCGTCGCCGAGGCCGACCCGGTCACCACCGCGGGCGTGACCGGCGAGATCTGCGTCGCGGGCGGCCCACGTCAAGGACCGCTACGACCGGCTCTGGGCCACCGAGCGCGCGAGCTCCCGCGACCCCGGCTGGCACCGCACCGGCGACGTCGGGCACCTCGACGACGACGGGCGGCTGTGGGTCGAGGGCCGGCTGGTGCACGTCGTCACGACCGCCGACGGGCCGGTCACCCCGGTCGGGGTCGAGCAGCGGGTCGAGGCGCTCGACGCCGTGGCCGGCGGCCGCGGTGCGTCGGGGTCGGGCCGGCCGGCACCCAGCAGGTCGTGGTCGTCCTCGTCCCGGCCGGCGACGCGCCGGGCGCGGCGACCGACGCGGCCGCCGCCGCGGCGCTGGCCGGCGCCGGCCTCGCCGCCGCCGTCCGTGCCGCCGCCGGGGTCGCCGTGGCCGCGGTGCTGGTCACCCCGGCGCTGCCGGTCGACATCCGGCACGCCTCCAAGGTCGACCGCGCCCGGGTGGCCCGCTGGGCCGACCGGGTGCTGGCCGGCGGGCGGGTCGGACGCCCGTGAGGGTGCTGGTCACCGGCGCGAGCGGCATGCTCGGCGCGCGGCGTCGCCCGCGCCCTGCACGAGCGCGGCGACGACGTCACCGTGCTGCAGCGGCGCCCCGCCGGGCTGGGCCTGCCGCGAGGTCCTCGCCGACGTCGCCGACCGCGCCGCCGTCGCCGGTGCCGCGCGGGGGCAGGACGCCGTCGTGCACCTGGCCGCCAAGGTCAACGTGACCGGCGCGCTGGGCCGGACTACGACCGCGCCAACATCGACGGGCACCGCCTCGGTCGTCGACGCCTGCCGCGACGCGGGCGTGCGGCCGGCTGGTCCACGTCTCCTCCCCGTCGGTCGCCCACGCCGGGTCGGCCCTGGTCGGGGTCGGGCGCCGGCCCGGCCGACCCGCGCCGCGCCCGCGGGCACTACGCCCGGAGCAAGGCGGTCGCCGAGCGGCTCGCCCTGCGCGCCGACGCGGCCCGGCCTGGCCGTCGTCGCGGTCCGCCCGCACCTGGTGTGGGGCCCGGGCGACACCCAGCTCGTCGCGCGGCTCGTGCGAGCGGGCCCGGGCCGGGCGGCTGCCCGTCGTCGGCTCCGGCGCCGCGCTGGTCGACAGCACCTACGTCGACAACGCCGTCGACGCCGCTCGTGGCCGCCCTCGACCGCTGCGAGCGGGCCCGCGGCGAGGCCCTGGTGGTCTCCAACGGTGAGCCGCGGCCGGTCGCCGAGCTGATCGCCGGCATCTGCCGCGCGGCCGGGGTGCCGCCGCCGCGACGGCCACGTGCCGTACGCCGTCGCCTGGGCCGCCGGCGCCGCCGTCGACGCCGTGTGGGCGGCCCGGCTCGCGGTGCCCGGCGCCGCCGAGCCGGGCGACCCGCCGCTGACCCGGTTCCTGGCCGAGCAGCTGGCCACCGCGCACTGGTTCGACCAGCGCGCGCACCCGCGAGCTGCTGGGCTGGGCGCCCCGCGTCAGCCTCGACGAGGGGCTGCGCCGCCCTGTCCCGGTCCTGACCGGCGACGGCGGTGCCCGACAGCGCGCGGGGTTACTGTCTGCGCATGAGCCAAGCGCACGGCACGCCCCGCCGAGCCCCCGTCGGCGCAGGGCGCGCGGAGGCGCGACGGACCGGTTCCCCCGGCCGGAGTCCCGGTGGGCCGACCTCGGCCGCCGGGTGCACCACGTCGACCACGGCGGCCCGGCCGACGGCCCGCTGCTCGTCTGCGTGCACGGGCTCGGCGGCTCGCTGGTCAACTGGGCGGCCCTGGCCCCCCTGCTCACCCCCACCTGCCGGGTGCTCGCGCTCGACCTGGCCGGGTTCGGCCTCACCCAGGGCAGCGGCGACCCCACCTCGGTCGAGGCCAACCAGCAGCTGCTGCACCGCTTCCTGACCGAGGTCGCCGGCCCGCCCGCGATCCTGGTCGGCAACTCGATGGGCGGCCTGATCGCCGCCATGCAGGCGGCGCGGCACCCCGAGACGGTGGCCGGTCTGGTGCTCGTGGACCCGGCGCTGCCGTCCGGCCTCCGCGCGCGGCCGCACCCGCTGGTCGCCTTCGCCTTCGGCCTGTACGCC
The DNA here is from genome assembly GCA_963828995.1 of uncultured Actinomycetota bacterium. Lineage (GTDB taxonomy): Bacteria > Actinomycetota > Actinomycetes > Actinomycetales > Dermatophilaceae > CAVRTM01. The sequence continues at coordinate 41,774 of CAWHHB010000014.1, read as the reverse complement.
GTGCCGCCGCTCGGCCGGGCGCTGCTCAACGGACGGCGCCGGGCCCGCACCCCCGAGCAGGCGGCCATGGACGTGCTGCGGCTGTGCTGCTCCGACCCCGGCCGGGTGCCGGCCCAGGTGCTGCGGCAGCACGTCGAGCTGGCCCACCAGCGACACAGCCACACCGAGCGCCGACGAGGAGTTCCTCATCGCGGCGCGCTCGCTGCTGGCCGCGTTGTCCCGCCGCCGCTCGCTCGCCGCGATGCTCGACGCCATCACCGCGCCGGTCCTGCTGCTGCACGGCGACGAGGACCGGCTGGTGCCGGTCGCGGCCGCGCGCACGACCGCCGCGGCGCATCCCGCGTGGCGCTTCGAGGTGGCCGAGGGCGTCGGCCACGTCCCGCAGCTGGAGGTGCCCGGAGTGGACCGCCGGCCACCTGCTGGACTGGCTGGACCGCGAGGGCGCCACCGCCCGCGACGCGGCCCGCCACCCCACGCCCGGCTGAAACCCGACCAAGGACGAGCGACAGGAGGCACCGGTGCAGCAGCTCAGCGGCCTGGATGGCGCGTTCCTCACCATGGAGTCCGGCACGGTGTTCGGGCACGTCGGCAGCGTCTGCATCCTGGACACCCGCACCGCCCGGCGCCGGCTGACCCTGCGCCACCTCACCCGGGTGATCGAGTCCCGGCTGCCCCTGGTGCCGGTGTTCCGACGGCGGCTGGTGCCGGTGCCGTTCGGGCTGGACCAGCCGTACTGGATGGACGACCCGGACTTCGACATCGAGTTCCACGTGCGGTCGCTGGCGCTGCCCTCCCCCGGCAGCGACGCCCAGCTCGCCGAGCAGGTGGCCGCCCTGCACGCGCGGCCGCTGGACCGGACCCGGCCGCTGTGGGAGATCTACCTGATCACCGGCCTGAGCGGCCGCCGGGCCGCGGTCTACTCCAAGATCCACCACGCCGCGATCGACGGGCTGTCCGGCAGTGACGTGCTCACCGCCGTCCTGGACCTCACGCCGGAGGGCCGCCCGGCGCCCGAGCCGCAGCCCCTCCCGGCGGAGACACCGCCCGGCCCCGTGTGGCTGCTCGGCCGCAGCGCGGTGACCCTGGCGACGCACCCGCTGCGGGCCACCCGGCTGGCGACCGAGCTCGCCCGCTCGGTGCCCGGGCTGGCGCTGGCGGCGCACCCGCTGGCCGAGCGGATCACCAGCGGCCACCGGCCGGCGCTGATGTCCGGCGCCGGGCTGCGCGCCCCGGTGACGCCGTTCAACGGCCTCATCTCGGCGCACCGGCGCTGGGCCACCGCCGACCTGCCGCTGGCCGAGGTCAAGGAGGTCCGCCGCGGCACCCAGCTCACCGTCAACGACGTCGTGATGGCCCTGTGCGCCGGGACGCTGCGGCGCTACCTCGCCGGCCACGACCAGCTGCCGGCGGCGCCGCTGGTGGCGGCCGTGCCGGTGTCCGTGCGGCGCAAGGACCAGGCCGGGACCTACGGCAACCGGATCTCGCTGATGCTGGCCGCCCTGCCGACCCAGCTCGACGACCCGGTCGAGCGGCTGGCCGTGATGCACCGGGCGCTGCGGGTGGCCAAGGACCAGCACGGCGCCATACCGGCCGGGCTGCTCGGTGACGTCACCGAGTTCGCGATGCCCGCCCTGGCCAACCAGGCCTGGCGGATGACGGCGCGGCTGCGGCTGTTCGAGCGGGTCACGCCGTTCAACCTCATCATCTCCAACGTGCCCGGTCCGTCGGTGCCGCTGTACTTCGCCGGCGCCCGGCTGCTGGCCATCTACCCGGTGTCCGCGGTCGCGGACGGGCAGGCGCTCAACATCACCGTGATGAGCTACGCCGGGTCGCTGCGGTTCGGGCTGGTGGCCTGCCGCGAGATCTGCCCCGACCTCGGCCGGATGGCGCAGGGCCTGCGGCTCGAGCTCGACGCGCTGCTGGAGTCGCGGCGCGCCGCCGGCGAGATGCCCGGCGCCGAGTGGCTGCACCAGCGCTGACCCCCGCCCTCTCCCACCGGACGCACCGCGCTGCCCGAATTCGACCATCCGGTGTCCGGATTCGGGCGCTGCGGTGCGTCCGGTGACCCCGTCGTGCCGCCCCGGACGGCAGCGGACCCCGGACCGTGAGGGTCCGGGGTCCGCGGCTGTACGGCGGGGTGGTGTCAGTCGACGAGGAAGCTGAGCAGGTCGGCCCGGGTCAGCACGCCGACCGGCTTGCCGCCCTCGACGACCATGATCGCGTCGGCGCTCTCGAGCGTGCTCCGCAAGGTCGAGACCGGCTCGCCCGCCCCGACCAGCGGCAGCGGCGCGCTCATGTGCTTCTCGACCGGGTCGGCCAGGTGCGCCTTGCCGGCGAACAGCGCCGCCAGCAGGTCGCGCTCGCTGACCGCGCCGGCGACCTCACCCACCATGACCGGGGGCTCGGCCTTGACCACGGGCATCTGCGAGACGCCGTACTCGCGCAGGATCTCGATCGCGTCGCGCACCGTCTCGGACGGGTGGGTGTGCACCAGGGCCGGGATCTCCCCGGACTTGGCGTGCAGGATCTGGCCGACGCTCTGCTCGCCGTCCTCGCGCAGGAACCCGTACGACGCCATCCACGTGTCGTTGAAGATCTTGGCCATGTAGCCGCGGCCGCTGTCGGGCAGCAGCACCACGACGACGTCGTCCGCGCTGAGGTCCTTCGCGGCGCGCAGCGCGGCCACGACGGCCATCCCGCAGGAGCCACCGACCAGCAGACCCTCCTCGCGGGCCAGCCGCCGGGTCATCGCGAACGAGTCGGCGTCGCTGACGGCGATGACCTCGTCGACCACGCTCGGGTCGTAGGCGCTCGGCCAGAAGTCCTCGCCGACCCCCTCGACGAGGTAGGGGCGGCCGGTGCCGCCGGAGTAGACCGAGCCCTCGGGGTCGGCGCCGATGACCTTCACGGCGCCACCGGAGACCTCCTTGAGGTACCGGCCGGTGCCGCTGATCGTGCCGCCGGTGCCCACGCCGGCGACGAAGTGGGTGATCCGGGCGTCGGTGTCGGCCCAGATCTCGGGGCCGGTCGTGGCGTAGTGGCTGTTGGGGCCCTCGGGGTTGGAGTACTGGTCCGGCTTCCAGCCGCCCTCGATCTCCTTGACCAGCCGGTCGCTGACCGAGTAGTAGGAGTCGGGGTGGTCGGGGGCGACGGCGGTCGGGGTGACGACCACCTCCGCGCCGTACGCCTTGAGGACGTTGCGCTTGTCCTCCCCGACCTTGTCGGGGCAGACGAAGACGCAGTGGTAGCCCTTGCGCTGGGCGACCAGCGCCAGGCCGACACCGGTGTTGCCCGAGGTCGGCTCGACGATCGTGCCGCCGGGCTTGAGGGCGCCCGAGGCCTCGGCGGCCTCGACCATGCGCAGGGCGATGCGGTCCTTCACCGACCCCCCGGGGTTCATGTACTCCACCTTGGCCAGCACCGTGGCGGCGATGCCCTCGGTGACGACGTTGAGCTTGACGAGGGGCGTGTTCCCGACCAGGTCGGCGATGTGTTCGGCGTACTTCACCGGCCCATCGTCCCAGATCCCGGACACCGCTTCGGCCAGGGCCCATGTCCGGGGCCCGGGCACCGGCACGGCCCCGCCGTCGTTACCGTGGTGGGGCAGCACCCGCCGGGGGTGCTGCTGAACGTGACGGAGGGGTCCTTCCATGGGCAGGGCTCGACGGGCGACACGGATCGCCGCCACCGCGGCCTACGGCGGTGGCGGTCTCGCTGCGGGTATCGGCGTGCTCGGGCTGGCCGGCTACGGCCTGCTCAAGGTCGAGGCCCGGATGGCCCGCCGGATCGTCGGGCGGCCGTTCGACGGCGCCCCCGACGACGACGCCGTGTACGGCGCCGGGCCGCGGCGAGCCGATCGAGCTGGTCGTCCTCGGCGACTCCACCGCGGCCGGCATGGGCGCCGACACCGCCTGGCAGACGGTCGGCGCGACCATCGCGAACGGTGTCTCCGCGCTCAGCGGCCGGCCGGTGCGGCTGACGAACGTCTCGGTCATCGGGGCGGAGTCCTCCGGCGCTGGACGTCCAGGTCGCCAACGCCCTGGCCGAGGTGCGCGAGCCGGACGTGGCGCTGATCATGGTCGGCGCCAACGACGTGACCCACCGGATCGACAAGTCGGTGGCCGTGCGCCACCTGGCCCAGACGGTGCGCGACCTGCGCGACGCCGGCGCCGAGGTCGTCGTCGGCACCTGCCCCGACCTCGGCACGGTCGAGCCGGTGGCCCAGCCGCTGCGGCTGCTGGCCCGGCGGTGGAGCCGGGACCTGGCCGCGGCGCAGACGGTGGCCGTCGTCGAGGCGGGCGGCCGGACCGTCTCGCTCGGCGACCTGCTCGGCCCGGAGTTCTACGAGCGCCCGCACGAGATGTTCAGCAGCGACCGGTTCCACCCCTCACCCGCCGGCTACGCGCGGGCCGCGGCGGCGCTGCTGCCCAGCATCTGCGCCGCGCTCGGCCTGTGGAACGGCGAGGCCGAGACCGCGCCGGACCGCCGCCGCGGCGAGGGCGTGGGCCCCGTCGCCGACGCCGCCGTCCAGGCCGTGCGCGACCCCGGCACCGAGGTCAGCGCCACGGCGGTCGGGGGCCAGCCGCGCGGTCCCCGTGGCCGCTGGGCCATCCTGCGGCGCCGGCCGCGCAAGCCGGTCACCGACCGCAGCGAGCTGGCCGGCGAGCCCGACGGGGGTCCCGGGGCGCTCGAGGGGGCCGGGCCGGTGCCGGACGGGCTCGCGCCGGCCGGGGTTCCTGACGGCGTCGACCCCGGCGCGCGGGCCACGAGACGAAGCCCACACCACCGAGAACGCCGCCCCGCAATAGCATCGACCGTGGCAGCGCGACCTAAGCGCTTGCTTAGCCGCTGATCCTCTGGAGGAACCGTGCCTGAAGCCGTCATCGTCTCGACCGCCCGCAGCCCCATCGGCCGCGCCTTCAAGGGCTCGCTCAAGGACGTCCGCCCCGACGACCTCGCCGCCGCGGTCGTGACCGCCGCGCTGGAGAAGATCCCGGCGCTCGACCCGGCCCTGGTCGACGACCTCTACCTCGGCTGCGCCGAGCCGTGGGGCGAGCACGGCTCCAACATGGCCCGCGTGGTCGCCGTGCTCGCCGGCTACGACCACCTGCCCGGCGCCACCGTCAACCGCTTCTGCGCCTCGTCGGTGCAGACCACCCGGATGGCCTTCCACGCGATCCGCGCCGGCGAGGGCGACGTCTTCATCAGCGCCGGCGTCGAGGCGGTCTCCCGCTACGTCGACTTCGCCGGCGCCGGCGGGTCCAAGGCCGACTGGCAGAACCCGCGGTTCGCCGACGCCGTCGCCCGCAGCGCCCGCACCGCGGCCGAGAACACCCCGTGGACCGACCCGCGCGAGGACGGCCAGCTGCCCGACATCTACCTGGCGATGGGCCAGACGGCCGAGAACGTCGCCGGCCTGCGCGGCATCTCCCGCGAGCGCCAGGACGAGTGGGGCGTCACCAGCCAGAACCGCGCCGAGAAGGCCATCGCCGACGGCTTCTTCGCCCGCGAGATCACGCCCATCACCACCCCGGACGGCACCGTCGTCAGCACCGACGACGGCCCCCGCCCCGGCGTCACGCTGGAGAAGGTGTCGACCCTGAACCCGGTGTTCCGCGAGCAGGGCACGGTCACCGCGGGCAACTGCTGCCCGCTCAACGACGGCGCCGCCGCGCTCGTGGTGATGAGCGACACCAAGGCCGCCGAGCTCGGCCTCACCCCGCTCGCCCGGGTCGTGTCCACCGGCGTCAGCGCCCTGTCGCCGGAGATCATGGGCCTCGGCCCGGTCGAGGCCTCCCGCCAGGCCCTCGCCCGCGCCGGCATGACGCATCGGCGACATGGACCTGGTCGAGATCAACGAGGCGTTCGCCGCGCAGGTGCTGCCCAGCGCCGACGACCTCGGCGTCGACCTGGACAAGCTCAACGTGCACGGTGGCGCGATCGCGCTCGGCCACCCGTTCGGCTCGACCGGCGCCCGGATCACCACGACCCTGCTCAACGGCCTGCAGTCGCGCGACGGCCAGTTCGGCCTCGAGACGATGTGCGTCGGCGGCGGCCAGGGCATGGCGATCATCTTCGAGCGGCTCAGCTGACCGCTCCCGGTGCCGCACCGGCACCGGACGCACCGGAAGGCCCGTCCCCACCCCCGCGAGGGGTTGGGGGCGGGCCTTCCTGGTGCGCTCGCCGGGTCTCCGGGAGCGGGGCTGCCGGGGTGCCGGCCGGATCAGGCCAGGCGCCGCCGCAGGTCGGCCAGCTCGGCGGCCAGGCTGCCGGCGTCGCACCCGGGTGCAGCGCTCGCGTCGTACACGACCACCGCCAGCTGGTCCATCACCACCCCGGGGCCCAGGTCGGGCGGGACGGCCTCACCGGCGCCGGCGCCGAGCGCGGCCAGCCGGTCGACCAGCTCGCGCACCGCCGGCAGCGCACGCAGCGCGTGGTCGAGCGGCAGCTGACGCCACCGGTCGACCACGCGCTGGAGCTCGAGCTGGACGGTCTGCGCCACCGGCGAGTCCGTCGGCCGGGCCGCTGGGGCCACGGTCAGTCGCGCATCCGGGCCAGCAGGCGCAGCATCTCGAGGTAGAGCCAGACCAGGCTGACGATCAGGCCGTGGCCGAGCAGCCAGGAGTACTTCTCCGGGGCGCCCGCGGCGACGGCCCGGTCGATGGTGTCGAAGTCGACGGCCAGGGAGTACGACGCGAGGCCGACCGCGAACAGCGAGATCGCGATGCCGAACAGGCCGCTGCCGCCGAAGCCCCAGCCGCCGCCGACGCCCAGGAACGAGGCCACGACGTTGACCAGCGAGAAGATGAGGTAGCCGATCAGCGCCATGCCGAAGATCCGGCGGGAGCGCTCGGTGACCTTGATGACGCCGGTCTTCCAGCCGACGAACATCGCCGCGAACACCGACAGCGTCGCGATGACCGCGGTGCTGACGAGGCCCTGGCCGAAGCGGTCGTTGTAGTAGTTGCTGATCGCGCCGACGAACACGCCCTCGACCGCGGCGTACAGCACGATGAGCGGCACGCTGATCGTCTTCTTCAGGGCGATCGCGAAGCCGAGGCCCAGCGTCAGCAGCATCCCGCCGAGCACCATCGGCAGGCCCAGGGAGGGGGTCTGGTCGCTGATGACCCAGGCCGCACCGGCGCCGGCCAGCAGGACCACGAACAGCCCCATCGTCTTCATCACGACGTCGTCGAGGGTGACCCGACCGGTCTGGACCGGCCCGGCGGTGCCGCGCTGGTACAGCTCCTCCAGCTGGCTCGCCGTCATGGTGTCCTGCACGCCCGGGCCGCTCGCCGGAGCCGATCCCCGCCCACCGCCGAAGCCGGCATAGCCGCCTTGGTTCATCTGCTTGTCGAGCCGGTTGAACACCGGGTTGCTCGCCATCTGTGCCTCCAGCACCTCGGGCCGCTCCGTGAGCGGTCGTGTCATGAGGTTAAAGGTGCGGGGTCCCGCGAAAGTTCCCGACCCATGACAGATGTCATGGGTGACGTCGCGGCCGACGGGTGCGGCGGTGGCCGGGCGCCCTCAGGCCGTATGGCGGGTCGCCGTGGACCGGCGGGCGCGGGTGCGAGACAACGGTGCAACGGTGGTGCCCCCGACGGGTTTCGAACCCGCACTGTAGCGATTTTAAGTCGCCTGCCTCTGCCGTTGGGCTACGGGGACAGGCGTCAGGTTACCGATAGGTCCGGCGCGGGTGGATGCCGTGGGGACCGGCGACCCGGTCGAGGAAGAGCAGGCCCTGCGTGTGGTCGATCTCGTGCTGCAGCGCCACGGCCTCGAAGGCGTCGGTCGCGATCTCGACCCACTCCCCCGTGACCGGCAGCTGCCCGCGGACGACCAGCCGTCGGGCGCGGCTCACGTCACCGGTGAAGTCGGGCACCGACATGCACCCCTCCCGGCCGCGCTCGCGGCGGGTGGCGGTGAGGGTCTCGGCGTTGCACAGGACGAACGCGGCCGTGGCACGTGCGGGTCTTGGGGTGGCCCGAGACGTCGACGCTGAACAGCCGTGCCGCGACCCCGACCTGCTGGGCGGCCAGGCCGACGCACCCCGGCGACACGTCCTGGGTGGCCAGCAGGTCCGCGGCCAGCGCGACGGTGCGCGGGTCGGTCGGGTCGACCTCGACGCCCGGCTCGGACAGCACGCGGTGCGGGGCCGCCAGCACGGGCAGCACGGTGCCGGGCGGCAGATGGGGCATCTGCCAGGTCGGCGTGGTCACGGTCACCAGACGTCGTCGTCGACGGGCGAGAGGTGGACCTCGACGCCGAGCTCGGCCGCGGCACCGGTCAGGTCCCGCTCGAGGGCCACGGCGGCGTGCTCGTCGGGCACCTGCAGCTCGGCGGTCATGACGTAGAGGCCGCCGCCCAGGCGGGTGCCGAGGTCGACGATGTTCGCGCCGTGCTGGGCGACGACCCGGGTGATGGTCGCGACGATGCCCGGCCGGTCCGCGCCGTGCACCCGCAGCGAGTACGCCGGGCCGGCGGGGACCGTGGTGGAGGACTCGGCCAGCACGCGGGCGTTGATCACCAGCGAGCCACGGGCGGTCAGCGGCTTCAGGGCCGCCTCCACCGACGCCGCGCCCGCCCCGGTGCGCACCAGCAGCACCATGGCGAAGTGCCCGCGCAGCAACGTCATGGTGGAGTCCTCGAGGTTGCCGTGCAGATCGGCGAGCGCCGTCGTGACGTCCGCGACGATGCCCGGGCGGTCGTCACCGAGGACGGTGACGGCGATGATCTGCTGGGGCATGGACGGATCTCCTGGTACGGGCGGCTGCTGACGCGCCGAGACTAGCGGCCGGCCGAACCGCGCGGCCGACGGTCTCAGAGCCGGGCCAGCACGGCGTCGAGCATGGCCTCGGTCAGCTTGCCGGTGAAGGTGTTCTGCTGGCTGACGTGGTAGCTGGCCAGCAGCCGGATCGGCTTGCCGTCGCTGGTGACCAGCACCGTCTCGGCGCCGTGGCCGAACCTCGGCTTCGGCCGGGGCACGGCCCAGCCAAGCCGGCGGGCGCTGGCCAGCGCGGCGTCCCAGCCGATGCTGCCCAGCGCCAGCATCGAGCGGAGGGTCGGCGCCGCGAGCGCCAGGTCGCGGTCGAGCCAGTGCCCGCAGGTCTCGCGCTCCTGCGGCGTGGGCTTGTTGGCCGGCGGCGCGCACCGCACGGCCGCGACGATCCGCACGCCGGTCGAGGGCCAGGCCGTCGCCGCTGGACACGCTGGTGGGCTGGCTCGCGTAGCCGGCCCGGTGCAGCGCGGCGTAGATCCAGTCGCCGCTGCGGTCCCCGGTGAACATCCGCCCGGTGCGGTTGGTGCCGTTGGCCGCCGGCGCGAGCCCGACCACGAGGATCTGCGGCTCGGGGTCGCCGAACCCCGGGCCCGGGCCGGCCCCAGTACGGCTGGTCGGCGAAGGAGGCCCGCTTGCCGCCGGTGGCGACGTCCTCGCGCCAGCGCACCAGCCGCGGGCAGGCCCGGCACACCGACACCCGGGCGTCCAGCTCCTCGACCGACGCGGAGCGCGCGGCGAGCCGACGTACCTGGGTGGCGGTCCGGGCCACGCGGCGTCTGCCCGTCGGCCGGGTCACCCGGCCAGCCGGTGCCCGGCGGCACCGGCGACGGGAACAGCTGCCCGGTCACCGGGTGCGGCAGCAGCTCGTCGGCCATCGCGTCCCCCGTGCGCCCGGCTCAGGCCAGGGACAGGGCGATCCCGTCGAGGATGTCGTGCTCGGAGGTGAGGACCTGGCGCGATGCCGGTCTCGCGGTGCACCCGCTCGACGATCCGGCGCCAGACGAGGGCACCGGCGCCGATGACGTCGACCCGGCCGGGGTGCATGAACCCCAGCGCGGCGCGCTCGGCGCGGGTCATCGTCAGCAGCTCGGTGCAGGCCGCGACGACCTGCTCGACCGGCAGCGCGGCGAGGTGGATGCGGGCGGGGTCGTACGCGGGCAGCCGCAGCGCCTGGCGCGGTGATGGTGGTGACCGACCCGGCCAGCCCCACCAGGGCGGACACCCCGCGCAGGTCGACCGTCGCGGCCGCCTCGTCGATCGCGGCGTCGACGTCGGCGGTGGCGGCCGCGACCTCGGCCGCGCGTCGGCGGGTCGCTGCGCAGGTGCCGCTCGGTCATCCGGACGCAGCCGATGTCGACCGACCGGGCCTGCTCGACGTCGAGGGTGCCGCGGACGAACTCGGTGGACCCGCCGCCGAGGTCGACCACGAGGTAGGGGCCGTCGACGCCGTGCGCCTGCAGGCCGCCGGTCGCGCCGCGGAACGACAGCGACGCCTCCTCGTGCCCGGTGACCACCTCGGGCGCGATGCCGTACGCCGCGAAGGCGGTCGCGCACGCCGTCGACGAACTCGGCGGCGTTGCGGGCGTCACGGGAGGCCGAGGTCGCCACGAACCGGACCCGCTCGACCTCGAGCTTCTCGCACTGCGCGGCGTAGTCGCCCGCCATCGCCAGGGTGCGGGCCATGGCCTCGGGGGCGATCTCGCCGGTGCGGTCGACCCCGTGGCCGAGCCGGACGATCTCCATCCGGCGCACCACGTCGACCAGCGTCGCGGGGCCGAGGCCCGCGCCCGGGTCCACGTCGGCGACCAGCAGGCGGATCGAGTTGGTGCCGCAGTCGATCGCGCCGACCCGCGTCATGCCCCGGCCTCGCCCGTCCGGGCCTCGGCGCGCGGTCAGCGACCTCGTCCGCCTCGGGCACGCAGGACCCGGCCGCCCACCACTGCGGCAGCGCGGCGAGCGCCTCGTCGCCGAGCGGGTTGACGCCGGGGCCGGCGGCGAGCGAGTGGCCCGACCAGCACGTGCAGGCACTTGACCCGGGTCGGCATGCCGCCGGCGGAGATGCCCTCGATCTCGGGCACGGAGCCCAGCTCGGCCCGGCGGCGCAGGTAGTCCTCGTGGGCCCGCTGGTAGGCCGCGGCCAGCTCGGGGTCGTCGACCGAGCCGGTCGGTCATCTCGCGCATCATGCCGCTGGTCTCCAGGGTGCTGATCGCACCGGTGAGCCGGGGGCAGGTGGCGTAGTACGTCGTCGGGAACGGCGTGCCGTCGGGCAGCCGGGGCTCGGTGCGCAGCACGTCGGGGCGACCGCACGGGCAGCGGTGGGCGACCGCGGCGACGCCGCGCGGCACCCGGCCGAGCTGCTGCTCGACGGCGACGAGGTCGGCGGGGTCGACCGCGGGGGTCGGGCTGGGCGGGCTGGCTGCTGGTCACGGTGCCTTGGTGCTCGAGGAGGGGCTGGGGGTGCTGGAGGGCGCGGCGTCGCCCTTGCCGGCGGGCCGGTCGGCGATGACCATGGACTGCCACAGCTGGCCGTACCACGGCGAGTTCTGCACGTCCTGCGGCGCCGCCGCCGCGACCTTGGGGTCGGTGGTGTGCACGGGCGCCGGGTCGGCGTCGATGACGGTGTAGGACCGCTCGCCGGGCCGGACGAACTTCAGCCGCTCGCGGACCTGCTGCTCGACGTAGGCGGGGTCGTCCCACTGCGGCCCGCTCGCGGGTCAGCTGCGTCGACCGTACGGCGCTGCTCGGTCACCTTGGCCTGCAGCGCGGAGTACTCGTTCTGCTGCTGCAGGTAGGAACGCAGCGTCGGGACCAGCGTGACCGCCAGCATCACCAGGATGCAGGCGAGGATCGCCATCCGCCGGATCGAGCGCGGCGACCGCTGCGGCGTGGCCGGGCGGCGACCGCGCGGCGACCCGGCGGGCGGCCCGGGAGGCGGAGGTCGTCGTCCGGGGCGCGGCCGAACGGGCGGCGGCGGCGCGGAGCCCGGCCGACGCGGCCGCCCGCGCCGACCCGGCGCGCGAGGACGTGCCGGACGCGCCGGCGCGCGACGAGGTGCTGCGCCGGGACGACCCCGGCGCAGCTCCTGGTCGGCGGGTGGGAGACACGGTCAGGCGGCGCTCACGCCTGGGCCGTCGCGCCCGAGAAGCGCGGGAACGCGCCGGCGCCGGCGTAGACGGCGGCCTCGTCCAGCTCCTCCTCGATGCGCAGCAGCTGGTTGTACTTGGCGACGCGCTCGGACCGGGCGGGGGCGCCGGTCTTGATCTGGCCGCAGTTGGTCGCCACGGCGAGGTCGGCGATCGTGGTGTCCTCGGTCTCGCCCGAGCGGTGGCTCATCATCGCGCGGTAGCCGCTGCGGTGGGCCATGTCGACGGCGTCCAGGGTCTCGGTCAGCGAGCCGATCTGGTTGACCTTGACCAGCAGCGCGTTGGCGGTGTCGGCGGAGATGCCGCGCTGCAGCCGCTCGGGGTTGGTGACGAACAGGTCGTCGCCGACGATCTGCACGGCGCCGCCGAGCCGGGCGGTGAGGTCGGCCCAGCCCTGCCAGTCGTCCTCGTCCAGCGGGTCCTCGATCGAGACCAGCGGGTAGTCGGCGACCAGCCCGGCGTAGTACTCGGTCATCTCGGCGGCGGTCCGCTGCTCGCCCTCGAAGGTGTAGACGCCGTCCGTGTAGAACTCGGAGGCGGCCACGTCCAGCGCGAGCGCGATGTCGGTGCCGAGGGTGTAGCCGGCCCGCTCGACCGCGACGGCGATGAGGTCGAGGGCGGCCCGGTTGCTCGTCGAGGTTGGGGGCGAAGCCGCCCTCGTCGCCCAGACCGGTGGACAGGCCGCGCTCCTGCAGCACCGACTTCAGCGCGTGGTAGACCTCGGCACCCCAGCGCAGCGCCTCGCGGAAGGAGGCGGCGCCGATCGGGGCGATCATGAACTCCTGGATGTCGACGTTGGAGTCGGCGTGCGACCCGCCGTTGAGGATGTTCATCATCGGCACGGGCAGGATGTGCGCGTTGGGGCCGCCGACGTAGCGGAACAGCGGCAGGCCGGCGGAGTCGGCGGCGGCGCGGGCGACGGCGAGCGAGACGCCGAGGATGGCGTTGGCGCCGATCGAGCCCTTGTTGGCGGTGCCGTCGAGGGCGAGCATCTCGGCGTCGATGAGGCGCTGCTCGCTGGCCTCGAACCCGAGCAGGCGGGGCCCGATCTCGTCCAGGACCGCGTCGACGGCCTGCTCGACACCCTTGCCGCCGTAGCGCTTCTTGTCGCCGTCGCGGCGCTCGACCGCCTCGAACGCGCCGGTGGAGGCGCCGGAGGGGACCGCGGCGCGGGCGATGGTGCCGTCGTCGAGGGCGACCTCGACCTCGACGGTGGGGTTGCCGCGGGAGTCGAGGATCTCCCGGGCGCCGATTGCTTCGATGCTGGCCACAGACACTCCTGGGGCGGACCGGACGAGGACGACCCCGAGCCTAACGGCTGGGACGGCCCCGCCCCGTCACCGACCCGCGCCCGCGGCCGCCTGCTCCAGGGCCCGCACGACCGCTCGCAGCGCCGCCTCGGGGTCCTCACCGCGGCCGCGGGCCTCCAGCACGAGGGCCATCAGCCGCGCGCCGACGGCGGTGCCGTCCGCCGCCTGCTCGCGCGAGCGCGGACAGGCCGGCCCGGTGCAGCCGCGAGGCCGCCTTGTCGGCCCGCGCCAGGGCGGGCAGCCCGGCCGGTATGCCGTCGAGCGCGGACGTGCGCCCGGCCTTCTCCTCGGCCTTGATCTGCTCCCAGTTGGCGGACACCTCGGCGGCCGTGTCGGCGTCGACGTCGGCGAAGACGTGGGGGTGGCGCCGGACCAGCTTCTCGACGATGCCGCCGGCGACGTCGTCGATGCCGAACGGCGCGTCCGGGTGCTCCTGGGCGACGCGGGCGTGGAAGACCACCTGCAGCAGCACGTCGCCGAGCTCCTCGGCCATGTGCGCCCGGTCGCCGGACTCGATCGCCTCGACCGCCTCGTGCGCCTCCTCGAGGAGGTAGGGCACCAGCGACTCGTGCGTCTGCTGGGCGTCCCAGGGGCAGCCGCCGGGCGAGCGCAGCCGGTCCATCACGGCGACCAGGTCGAGCAGGCGGGACCCGGGCACGTCGTACGACCCCACCAGCATCTCGACCTCGGGCGGGTCGTCGCGGCGGCTGACCTCGGCGGCGAGGGCGTCGGTGAGCCCGGGGTCGCCGTCGGAGGAGCCGACCCAGACGACGTCCGCCTCGGTGGCCCGGTCGACCAGCAGCCGGGCCAGCTCGGCGGGGTGCACGTCGCCGAGGGCGGTGGCGCTGACCCCGGCGTCCTCGATGGCCAGCAGCTGCGGGTCGTCGGCGTCCCGGCCCAGGACCTGCCCGGCGCGCTCGAGCGTCGACCAGGCCTCGCGCGAGAGCAGCCCCGGCGCGATGCGCGGGGTCGACAGGAGCAGGCTCAGCCGGGCGGACACTACTGCTGCGGAGCCTCGGCGGCCGGGGCCTGCGGGGTCGCCGAGGCCGAGGGGGTGGCCGGCGTCAGCCAGTTGGGCGCCGGCGGCGTGAGCTGCAGCTTCTTGCGGTCGAGCGTGCCGTAGCGGGGGTTGACGGTGATCTTGGCCTTGCCGACCTCGGCCAGGACGGCCGCGCGGGCCTGGTCGCTGAGGCCGTCCGCGGCCATGCTGGTGCGGACGAAGTCGATCGTCGCCGGCGACGGGTTCTTGATCTCCTTGACCGCGGCGCGCGCCTGGGACTCGGAGATCCCCTTGCCGTCCTTCTCCGCCTGGTCGATGACGTACGGCGCCAGGATCAGCGAGACGAGGGTGTCGGCCGGGGTGACCTTCTGCTGGACCCCGGGCACCGTGCTGATCTGCGCGGCGACCTGCTGGGCGTCGGCGTCGGAGATGACGCGCCCGTCGACGACCGCCGCCGCGCCGGGCTGCTGGGCGCCGCAGCCGGACAGCAGCACGGCCGCCCCCAGCACGAGGGCCGCCGGCGCCGCGGTCCGGAGCGACGGTCGAGCTGTGCGGAGAGCCTTCACGGCCGTTCCTTTCCTTGGGCGGCGACGCGGGCCGCGTCGGCCATCTGGTCGAGCAGGACGGCGTGGATCAGGTCGCTGGCCCAGCTCAGCACCGCCGTGTCCCGCAGCGGCTGGCCACCGACCCGCGCCGTCATCGGCTTGGGGACGAGAATGGTACGGACCGTGTCCTTGACCAGGCTGCCCGGGTAGAGCCGCTGCAGTCGCAGCTGCTGGCTCTCGGGCAGCTCCAGCGGCCCGAACCGGATGTAGTTGCCCTGGACGCTGATGTCGGCGACCTGGGCCTTGCGGGCGTGGGTGCGCAGCCGGGCCACGGCCAGCAGGTTGCGCACCGGCTCGGGCGGGGTGCCGTAGCGGTCCTGCAGCTCGGCCTCGATCTCGGCCAGGCCGGCCTCGTCCTCGACGGTGGCCAGCTTGCGGTAGGCCTCGAGGCGCAGCCGCTCCCCCGGCACGTAGTCGTGCGGCAGGTGGGCGTCGACCGGCAGCTCGATCTTGACCTCGACCGGGGCCTTGTCGCCCTCGCCGCGGAAGTCGGCGACCGCCTCGCCGACCAGGCGGACGTAGAGGTCGAAGCCGACGCCGGCGATGTGGCCGGACTGCTCGCCGCCGAGCAGGTTGCCCGCGCCGCGGATCTCGAGGTCCTTCATGGCGATCTGGCATGCCGGCGCCGAGGTCGGTGTGGCTGGCCATGGTGGCCAGCCGGTCGTGCGCGGTCTCGGTGAGCGGCTTCTCCGGCGGGTAGAGGAAGTAGCAGTAGGCGCGCTCGCGGCCGCGGCCGACGCGGCCGCGCAGCTGGTGCAGCTGGCTGAGGCCGAGGCTGTCGGAGCGCTCGATGATCAGGGTGTTGGCGTTGGAGATGTCCAGGCCGGTCTCGATGATCGTGGTGCAGATCAGCACGTCGAACTTCTTGTCCCAGAAGTCCAGGACGACCTGCTCGAGCTTGTGCTCACCCATCTGCCCGTGGGCGGTCGCGACCCGGGCCTCCGGGCACCAGCTCGCGGATGCGGGCGGCGGCCCTCTCGATCGAGGTCACCTTGTTGTGGACGAGGAACACCTGGCCCTCACGCAGCAGCTCGCGCCGGATCGCCGCGGTGATCTGCTTCTCGTCGTACGCACCGACGAAGGTGAGGACGGGGTGCCGCTCCTCCGGCGGGGTGGCCAGGGTGGACATCTCGCGGATGCCGGTGACCGCCATCTCCAGGGTGCGCGGGATCGGCGTCGCGGACATGGCCAGCACGTCGACCGCGGTGCGCAGCCGCTTGAGCTGCTCCTTGTGCTCGACGCCGAAGCGCTGCTCCTCGTCGACGACGACCAGGCCGAGGTCCTTGAACGCGATCTCGCCCGAGAGCAGGCGGTGGGTGCCGATGACCAGGTCGACCGAGCCGTCCCTCAGCCCGGCGACGACCTCCTTGGCCTCGGTGTCGCTCTGGAACCGGGACAGCGCCTTGACCACGACCGGGAACTGGGCGTAGCGCTCGGTGAAGGTCTGCAGGTGCTGCTGGACCAGCAGCGTCGTCGGCACCAGGACCGCGACCTGCTTGCCGTCCTGGACCGCCTTGAACGCCGCCCGGACCGCGATCTCGGTCTTGCCGTAGCCGACGTCGCCGCAGATGAGCCGGTCCATCGGCACCGAGCGCTCCATGTCGGCCTTGACCTCGTCGATGCTGACCAGCTGGTCGGGGGTCTCGACGTAGGCGAAGGCGTCCTCGAGCTCGCGTCTGCCAGGGGGTGTCGGGACCGAAGGCGTGGCCCTCCGTGGCCATGCGGGCGCTGTAGAGCCGGATCAGCTCGCCGGCGATCTCCTTGACGTGCTTCTTGGCCCGGCCCTTGGTCTTCTGCCAGTCGGAGCCGCCCAGCTTGTTCAGGGTCGGGGCCTCGCCGCCGACGTAGCGGGTGATCTGGTCGAGCTGGTCGGTCGGCACGGACAGGCGGTCGGCCGGCTGGCCGCGCCGGCTCGCGGCGTACTCGATGACGAGGTACTCGCGGGTGGCGCCGCCGACGGTGCGCTGCATCATCTCGACGAACCGGCCCACGCCGTGCTGCTCGTGGACGACGAAGTCGCCGGGGCGCAGCTGCAGCGGGTCGACCTGGTTGCGCCGGCGCGAGGGCATCCGGCGCATGTCCTTGGTGGACGGGCCCTGACCGGCGCTGCCGGTGAGGTCGGTCTCGGTGACGACGACCAGCCGGGCCTGGGCGGCGACGAACCCCTTGCCCATCGAGCCGGTGGTGACGTGCGCGACGCCCGGCTCGAGGCCGAGCTGCGGGCCGTCCTCCAGCCGGCCGGGCACGTCGTGCTCGCCGAGCACCTCGACGACCCGCTTGGCCAGGCCGTGGCCGTCGGTGACCACGAGCGTCTGCCAGCCGTCGCGGACCCAGCGGCCGATGTCCGCGACCGCCGACGGGGTGTCGCCGCGGTACGGCTCCACGTCGGCGGTGTCGATGGTGAACCGCTCGCCGAGGTCGTCGTCGCCGTCGGTGAACGCGGCCAGCTCGTCGTCGCCGGCGAAGGAGGTGAGCGACCACCACGGGCGGCCGGTCTGCAGCGCGTGGCCGCGGACCTCGGCCAGGCCCCAGTACGACGCGCTGCCGAGGATCCCCTGCAGGTCGACCGGGACGACGTTGCCGGCGGCGGCGTTGGACCAGCTGGCGTCGAGGAACTCGGCGCTCGTGGCGACGAGGTCGTGGGCGCGGGTGCGGATGCGCTCGGGGTCGCAGAGGACGACGTGGGTGCCCGGCCGCAGGACGTCCAGCAGGCTCTCCATGCCGTCGACCAGGGCCGGGGCGAGGGACTCCATGCCCTCGACGGCGATGCCCTCGGCCAGCTTGCCGAGGATGTCGGCGACGCCGGGCAGCTGGTCGGCGAGGACGCGGGCGCGCTCGCGGACCCCCTCGGTCAGCAGGATCTCGCGGCACGGCGGCGCCCAGAGCCCGTGCCCGGCGATCTCCAGGCTGCGCTGGTCGGCGACCTTGAACCAGCGGATCTCCTCGACCGTGTCGCCCCAGAACTCGACCCGGACGGGGTGCTCCTCGGTCGGGGGGAAGACGTCGAGGATGCCGCCGCGCACCGCGAACTCGCCGCGCCGCTCGACCAGGTCGGTGCGGGTGTAGGCCGCCGCGGCCAGCGCCTCGACGACCTCCTCCAGCGGGCGCTCGTCGCCGGCGGAGAGGTGGACCGGGGCCAGCTCGCCGAGGCCCTTGACCAGCGGCTGCAGCACCGCGCGGATCGGGGCGACCACGACGTCGAGCGGGCCGTACGCCGGGTCGTTCTCGTCGGGGTGGGTCAGCCGGCGCAGCACCGCGAGCCGGCGCCCGACGGTGTCGCTGCGGGGGCTGAGCCGCTCGTGCGGCAGCGTCTCCCAGGAGGGGAAGTCGGCGACGCGGTCGGCGGGCAGGAAGCAGCGCAGCGCGGCGGCCAGGTCCTCGGCCTCGCGGCCGGTGGCGGTCACCGCCAGCAGCGGCGTGGCGCCGTCTCCGGCCAGGGCGGCCAGCAGCGGTGACCGCGCGCCCGGGCTCACCGCGACGTCGACCAGCGGGGCGTCACCCCGGCGCGCGGTCTCGACGACCTTGCGCACCACGGGGTCGGCGGAGAGGGCGTCGAGCAGGGGGGTGAGGCTCATGGTGCGCGGGGCTCCTGGCTTCGGTTGAGACAGCACGAACGCCCCAGCGCGAGCAGCACCGGGGTTGGCCGGTCAGTTTACGCGTGATGACATGCTGCTCGGGCTATCGCCGCCCGGCCCGTCCTCTGCTCAACTGCCCCCGCGCGTGCGCGTCACGGTGCCGCATGCACGTCGCAGCAGTGGCGGCCGGTGGTGAGATGAAGCAGCCCGCCCCCGCCTGCTGGGACACGAGGGAACACTCCGTGACAGCAGGAGCTGCTCCTTTCGTGCCCGAGTTGGGCGCGGCCCTCGACCAGTCAGCTCACATCGGGCTAAGCCAATCGTCGGCGGCGAGGCAACCGTCCACAGACGCAGTCGGCGGTGTCACGCGATCCGGACAAATGGCGTCGCGCGCATTCCAACGCTGTTGCTTGGCGCACGGTTGCGCCGTCGGTCATCATGTACCTCGAATATGCGTGATCTCCGACCTGAGTCGATTCTTGTAGCGCGGTACGGCCTCAATTTGGCTGAACTGACGGACTCCCGGGCTCCAACCGAGCCGTCGCTCGACGGAGCGGCTCTGTCGGAGTGCGACCGCGCCGCTGAACGTTTCGAACGCAAACTCGATCAAACGTTCAGCACTCCCACTCTCCACACCCAAATCGCGTGACCACAAAGCCCTCTCCAAGGCCTGTGTGGTCAGGGCACGTCTAGCAGCATTCAGCAAACCCTCCGGATCCCGGAGGGCGTACGCCTGTTCACCGATAGCGGTCTCGAATGCCAGTCGGTCTTGTCGTAGACTTGTCACTAAGTCCAGAGTCTGCCACATGCTCGAACTATGGATTCGATAGTATGCCTGATCAGCCCCTCGAACATATCCTACATCACCGTGAGCTGCTAGACGTAACCAAAGCTCCAGATCACCTGAGAAGCGCAAGTCAGGGTTGTACCCGCCAAACTGACGATGAGCCTCAGTTCTCGTGACGGCCTCCACGGTCGCTATCGCGCTGCGCCCTGTGACACAACGGCGCCTTATCCAGTCCTCCCCTGACCAGATGCGCCACCCCCTTACCCGCTCTCTCGCTTTTGGGGTGCGACGTTCAGGGTGCCACCAGATCGCATGCCCATAGGCAAAGTTCACTGAAGGGGAACTGTCTAACAGGTCCGCCGCCCGACGGAGAGACCCCCGGGTCAATAAGTCATCTGCGGACAGCAGCACGGCGTAGTCTCCCGTTGCCCATTCGATGCCTTCGTTGTACGTGGCAATGTTGCCAAGGTTCCTGGAATGGCGTATGTACTCAACTCTACTGTCCCTGGTCAGAGCAGCTGCTACTTCTTGAGTGTTATCTGTCGAGGCATCGTCAATGATCAGCACTTCCACATCCACGCCATCCTGGGACAGCGCACTCTGGACGGCATTTTGCAGATAGTGACCATAGTTGTAGCAGGGAACATACACACTGACCTTCGCCACAGCTATCGTCTCCCAAGTGAAAATGGCTCGTCCACTGAAGTTAGCGTGGGACTTTCCGACGTTGATTTGCTTGATGTCTGAACGTCATTAAGTTGGTGGGGCGCGGTTTGCCCCCACACATTTCCTAGTGTCGGCAGTCCACAAGCTATCGCTGCCGCGGCATACCACAACGTGGTCGTCTCATTCAGGAGGTTCTCACTGAACGACATCGCCAGCAGCGCTATCGCGACCGCGCTGCCCACGCCGACCACGGCGCGCTCCGTGGGGGTGACCGCTGACCTCCTCCGCCGGCGCGAGGTGACCACAAAGCCCGCGATCACCGCGATCAGCCCGACGACACCCACGAGCCCCAGCTCAACAATGACCTGCACCCACACGCTGTGCGCCTGGAAGTTCAGGCCCCGAACGGTGGGAATCACCTCCAAGCCGATCCCGTTCAGAGGACTGCGCCGCCACAACGGCACCAGCTGCCGCCAGTAGTCGAACCGCCACACGAGAGAGTTGCCAGGCACCCCGTTGACTGGCTCAGGCCGCCACAGGTCATCGATCCTGCTGGTCACTGCCGGAATCGTCGAGATGGCCAGAACACCGGCGATCAGCACAGGTACGAGCAGCCGGTGTCTCTTTCCGACGAGGTAAGCGACGCCAAGGACAGCGGCAATCCAGGCAACGCGCGTGAAGGTCAGACCCAACAACACGGCCACTGGGATCGTCGCCACCAGCGCAGCCAGCCGTCGAGCGCCACGGTGGGACAAGGCAAGCCCCACCAGGGCCAGGAGGACGACGACGAGGAACTTGGCGAGGACGTTGGGGTGGTGGAAGGGTCCCTGGAGTCGGAGCTGACCCGTGTACTCGTCGATCGGTGGAGCCAGGAACAGCTGCAGGACCGTCCATGTGCAGACCAGCCCCGCCGCGGCGAAGGTGGCTCCGAGCAGGCGATGGACGTACTCGGGGCGCGAGGCAAGAAGCTGCTCGATGACGACGAACATCAGCGCGGCGGACAAAAGCCGGAGCAGGGCGGCGATGGAGACGCTGGGACTGGGAGAGACAAGACAGCTGAGCGCTGCGGCGGTCACGAGGACGCCCAGACCAGCAGTGAGGGGGGAGGGAGACGAGCAGCCCGGAACGCCCACGACCGGCCAGCCAGACCAGGCTAGCGGCGATGAAGAGAACGCCGACAGCGCTGGATGGGGCCAGGGTCCGCTCACCCTGCCCCGGGTTGATGCCGTCGAGAAGAGGTCTGACGACGAGCAGCGCCGCGAGAAACCACTCGAACTGGGTCATGGCCAGCACTGTGCCGGCAGCCACCGCCACTCCGGCGATCGCGACAGCAACGACGAGCCGGGGAACTTCGACGAATGCCGCGCCGAGGCCCACGGCGAGGCCGCCGCAGACGGCCAGACCCGCGATGACCCACCAGACCCACGTGCTCGCGGCCCCACGAAAGGGAGGAAGGGCGACGATGGGAGACCGGTCTGAGGAGCGCGTTGCGTCGACTCACGTCGGACACCCACCCTTCTGATGAGTTACGGTTGAACGGAGGAGTTGACGACCGTGATGTCCCGCAGCCCCCGCACGGCGACGCCCAAGTGCCGCGGCGGACGACTCATGTCTCCCGCACCGCAAAGGTGGCGGTTCTGCTCGTCACCGCCGTCGATCGTCGTCGGCCCGGCGCCGCTTCGGGCAGACACCACACCGGCTGACGACGGGCAGGCAGCCTGTGCCAGAGTGTGCCTCCTCGACTCCACCCCTGCGCTGCCGGCCGAGCCGGGGTGCGCGCGGGCGCGACAGGTCTGACGCCCTCTCGGGCGCTCCATCTCCACCATCACGCGAGACAGGTACAAGTGGCCCTTTGCCTCCACCAGCATCTGGAACACCCCCCTCGGCTCCAACGCCGTCTACACACCCCTCCGGCTGAGGCCGCCGACCACCGCGTACGGCGTGGACGAGGTCTACCTCAGCTTCACGCCGCGGCGCGCCGTTGCGGTCGCTCGTTGACCGAGGCTACTGGTGGCCCTGGAGAAACGGCTTGCTGGTGTCGGGGCGCGACACAGGAGTGAGCGTGCGCGTGCCCGGACAGCTGGATCATGGCCCCCCCAGCGAGAAGCGACACTCCAAACCG
Organism: uncultured Actinomycetota bacterium; assembly: GCA_963828995.1. GTDB lineage: Bacteria > Actinomycetota > Actinomycetes > Actinomycetales > Dermatophilaceae > CAVRTM01. The sequence continues at coordinate 19,786 of CAWHHB010000014.1, read as the reverse complement.
GGCCTCTGCCGCCCTGGAGGCGGACGGCTCGACCGCACGGGAGTGGCAGTACTCGGTACGTCCGGCGCCGGGCACCGACATCAGCATGTTCGGGGCACCCCGTGCGCGGTACAGCCTGACAGGCGACGGCCTGCAAGGGAGGCAATTCGGCGCCCACGGCGGGTCGGCGATGACCGCTGTCGGCGGGACGATCCGTGTGGGGGAGCTGACCGGCCTGGCGCCGATTCGGCACGCCCTGGCCGTGACCATGAACATGCGCAAGTGGGGGACCCAGCAGGGCGGCCGCATCACGAACGGCAGCCGTTGGCCGGCGACCGCCGCAGACGCCTACTGGAAGGGCGCGAGGGGCTACGGCACCGTCTCCGGAACCGGCGGCGTCAGCAAGCCCGGACTCGGCATGGGGTCGCTCCTGGCGATCCCGCCCAATGTCGACCTGAGCACGCTGAAGTTCGAGACGGCCGCGGGAGCCAAGTTGGCCTGGACGCACCAGAACTATGGCGCCTACGTGGTGGACGACTCCTACGACAAGGGCGCCTGGGACGTCCACCGCCTCAACGTGGAGGCGCGGGCAGTGAAGCAGTTCCCTGCCCTCGACACCTATCCCGGCACCAACACGCCCTTCGGCCGGGACATGAACAAGATCTTCGTCCGGCTCGCGCTCGTCGACAACAACGGCCCGACGAGCATCGGCGGGGGCGGGACACCTCGCCAGCCGCCCGCTCCACCGTTCCGGTGAGTGTGGCCGTGAGATCATGAGCGGCGCGCTGACGACGTCCGGGCCGCCGGCGTCTGTGGCCGATGCCGTGCGACGGAAAGGACTGTCACGAGGACTCCTCGGGGCTGTCGACACGGCGACGCCTCAGCTTGGAGGCGCAGAGCGTACGAAGGTGGTGGAGATCCGCCAGCGCTGCTGGCGCCGACACACTCCGCCGCAGTGAGATCCCGCCGGCCGAGCGGAGGAACATGAAGCTCAGCGCAAACGCGACCCCGTACGCGATGCTCGACGTCACCGCCGCCCCCTCGATCCCGAACCGCGGCACCGTGGCCAACAACCCGACGACAGTCACCACCATCGCCACGAGATGCGCGACGCTAGCGAGTCCCGGGCGGTTGGCTGCCTGGAGCCCACCTCCGAGAATCATCGAAGCCGACCACAGGACGATGCCAGGCAGCAAGAGCCAGAGCGCAGGCAAAGCGGCGGCGAACCGGCCGCCGTAGACGAGGGGAACGAGAACGGGCGCGACGGCCGCAAGCGCGATGACGCTTGCGCCCCCGCCGAAGAGCGTCACCCTCACGCCGCGCTCGACGACCTCCGCCGCGTCCTGCCGGTTCGCGCTGGCTGCCACCGGGAAGATCACCATACCCAGGTTGCCGAAGAACAGCGCGACCATGGATGACACGCTCACGGCCACGGAGTAATAGCCCAGGCCTGCCGCCGCGACGAAGGCGGGAAGCATCAAAATATCCAGTCTCGCCGTGAGCAGCTGACCGAGTGCCACGCCCTGGAGCCGCAGTCCGTAGCCCAGCGCGCTCACGGACAGCGATGCCGACGGGCGGGTCACGCCCACCCCCATCACCAGCCACGCTGCCGTCGCCAGGAGGACTACCGCAAAGCTGGCGATCTGGAGAAGCAGAACCGCCGTCACCGTGAAACTGTGCACGCACGCCAGCAGGACGAGACCCGCAGCGTAGATCAGGGGCTGCGCCAACCGGACGAGGTTGAGGTCCCGGAAGCGCTGCTGCCCCACGAGCAGGGCCATGGCGGAGTCGAGGCCGAGGACGAATGGGACGGCACACAGGAAGGCCCGGGCCAAGTCTCTCGTCTCGGATGTCTGTGCGGAGAAGCCGATCGGCACGAGAAGCTGCGCCATCAGCCCCCCGAGGGCTCCGAGGAGTGGCACGCTGACCAGCGTCGTCGCAATGACGGTGGCAGTCGGTGCAGACCGCTTCGACTGGTGGTAGACCATGGCGTGCGAGAAGCCGAGAGACGCGGCCCAAGACAGTGTCAGCAACCACGCGGAGATGGCCGCAACCTGGCCCCGCCCTTCGGTGCCCAGCATGCGCGCGGTGAGGACGCCGGTGACGAGCGAGAGGAGCACGGTCCCGCCGCTCGTGACCAAGGTCAGGGTGAACGGCCCAGCAAGGGAGGCGCCCGTGCTGGGGGCACCCTCCAGGTTGACGGCCCGACCGCCGTCCCGGCTCATGTGGGCCCCGCGTCGGGCTGCGTGTCGCTCGCCACGGGCGACACCTCCGCATGTCGGCCACTCGCCGTGCCTCTGTCACGGGCGCGCGATGCCGGGGAACCGCTCTGCGGCCGGTACCGCCGCGCGAGCAGTACGCCGCCCAGGGCGAGCAGGAAGCTGGTCACCGCCGCTGCGAGGACGATGCGGACCTCCGCGGAGGTGGTCGCCAGGCGCTGCACGCTCACGGGCTGCGACTTCATGATGTCGCCGAGCGAGTTTGCCTCTGTCTGCACGAGGACCGACTGCCCCGACGCATTGGCGACAACCTCGGTTGCGTGTTGGACCATGAAGTCCCGGCTGAGCTTTCGGTACTCCTTGGGAATCCGCGTGTTGGCGAAGAGGTCGGCCTTGCCGACGGCCGCCAGCACCTCACGCTGCTGGGAGAGCGCGGCCCGCAGTTCGAGATCAGACCGGCGGCGGGCGTCGCCGACCAGACCCGCCAGACCCTGTCGTACAGCGGCCCGCAGGCCCGCCTCGGCCGACTTCCCGGAGCCCGCGACGAAGCCCACGAGGACGGTAGAGGACTCCCCGAGCCGCTCGGTGGTCAGGCCTGCGTCAACCTGGGACACCGTGACACCGGCAGCGTCGGCCGCTCCGCGTCGAACCGGGTCGGACGCAAGAGCAGTCTGGAAGTCGGCGACGAAGGTGGCCAGCTCGTACGAAGCGCGACTTCCGGTCACCTGCGTCATCGACACACGGGCCTCCGCACGCTCGCTCGCCGGCAGGAGCCGCGGGGCGACAACGGCGGCGATCAGGGCCGTCACCACGGTCACCCCGATTACCACCGCCACACCGCTGAGACCTAGGAGATTTCGGATCCAACGCCAAGCGACCATGAACACTCCTTGCTCCAAGCAGGGACATCGAGACAGAGTGTGTGAGCGTCGCTCACCCTCTGCCACATGAGGGCAGTCAGGACATATGACCGGTGCACCCACCACGGGGACGAGCGAAGGACAGTCGCGTGGTCCGGGCGCGGCCCACCGCCCGTCGCCCTGGCCTTCACCAGCGGGCCCACTTCTCCGACGTGAGAGCCCGAACGGCGACAGACTCGAACACCGCCAGGTACTCCAGCGCCACAGCGTCCCAGGTGGGCAGGCCGGCCCCGTAGGTCACTGCGGCCCGCCGTGCGGCGTCTTGTGCCCCCGGCTGGGTGAGCAGGTCGACCAACCTGCCGGCGAAGTCGGCCGCGCCGTCGGCTACCCGCACGTGGGGACCTCGGTGGATGCCGCGGGCGGAGACAGTCGACGCCACTACAGGAACCCCCGCGCGGAGGGCCTCCAGCACGCTGTTCCGGGTTCCTCTCCCGTGGCCACCGGGGAACGCCGCGACCGCAGCCGAGGCGTAAACCTCCATGACGTCGGGCACATCGCTGAGGACGGCTACATGGGTGCCCGCCAGGGAATGGATGTCCGGTCCCGCCGCTCGTCCGGCGAGCACCACCTTGACCTCGGGCACACGCTGCCGCACGAACGGCAGGATCTCGTCCACGAGCACTCTGGCGCTCTCGATGTTCGACGGGTAGTCGAGGGCGCCGACGAAGCAAATCGTTCGCGAGCCAGGCATGTGGTCCTCGGGCTGCCGCAGGGCCACCCCGTTAGGCACCGCGCGCACGGGCCTCCCCAGGACCTTCGCCAACTCCGTCGCATCAGCGCGGTTCACGACCAGGTACTCGTCCGCGATGGCGCCGGCTCGCTCCTCAGCGCCACGGGCCTTCCTCTGGCGGACACGAGCACTGATCTGGCGCAGGCCGCGCGTTCCCTTCGCGAGGTCGTCGTACACCAGCGACATGGGGTCCACCTCGTTGACGACGACAGGACCGGGAAGTGCTTCAGCCAGCCCCATGGCGCCGAGCCCGTGGAGGTAGACGACGTCCGCCTGCAGGGCGGCAGCCCGCAAGGTGCTCAGGACCTCGGGACTACTCCTCCGCAGAACCGACGTGGGAGTGGCCGAGAGCACACCTCGCGCCGCTGACACGCGGGACGCCAGCGGCAGCGGCACGACGTCGTGACACCCCCGCAGGAGCTCCGTCTCCGGTTCCAGGAGCCCGTCCTGAAACCATGCCAGGGTCAGCCGGCACCTGGTCGTGAGTCGTAGAAGGACCTCTCGGGTGATGACGGTGCTGCCGTCGCTCGCGGGCGTGCCCGTGCCGGGTGCTCTCGTGCACACGGCGAGGACACGCAGATGGCTCCCCTCGATCCCAGGAAGGGCGGAGCCGTTCTGCCCGACCCGCTGGACAACCTCTGCGTGCAGGGACCGCGTGGTCCCTTGGCCGTCACTGTTCGCGCTCATGGTTCCAGCCGATCCGATGCACCCGCGGGTGTGACCTCGCCACCCGCACCCAGCGCACCACGGCACTCACGGGCAGGGCCGCCAGAGCGGGTCGGCACCACACGTCTGCCGATCAGGGATGGGGTGAGGCGGCCGCAGCGTGGTGGAGTGTGAGCAGCCCTACCCCGAGGCTCCGGGGCGGGCGCGACAGCGTTCTGCATGGGTGACCTCACTTCGCAGGGTCGACGTGTCAGGGCGCGGCGGCGTGCGCTGAGTGAGGTCGGCGTCATCAGTGTGTCGGGTGGCACCGATTCTGTTCCTTTCCAGCGACATTCGAGATCGGGCAAAAGGACGAGATTGGCCCGGCGCCTGATGCCACGGCCGTCGCAGGTTCGCCCGGACGTGACGGGAGCGGTACGGGTCGGCAGCCTCAGGAGGACCGAAGTCGTGCGCCGCAGGCGATGGCAGGAGCGGCCCATAGTCGGGCGACTCCAGGGCATGCAGCCGCGACACGAGGTCCACTACCCGGCGGCCGAGTGTCTGTCTGAGGCTGGTGACGACAGTGCTCGTCGGCTGCGCCGGCCCGTCCTGGAGCCGGACCTCGTGGACCCTGAGCACACCATCCCCGGTAAGGACGTCGACGAAGCCCTCCGAGCGCGCGACCCGAACGACCCGGCCCGGCACCCGACCAACGAAAACCGTTGCGCCAGGGACGGGTTCGACACGGAGGGCAGTCACACGCTCGAGACCGAGCCAGGTGAAGGCGCCGCTGTGGGAGGGGGTGAGTGCGGGGACCAACCGGTCCGCCTGCCCAGTCGACCCCGACCACACGAGCTCGCCGTCTCCAGGAACGCGACCGCAGGCGTAGGTGGCCGCGGACTCGCCCTGATCCTCGCCACGGTCACCGGTCAGCAGCTGTTCGAGAGCCTCGGGCAGCGTTGAGCGTTGTGGGTCGTTGAGCGCAGCGCAGAGCTCCGTCACGGTGGAGCGCGGACCGATCGGCACGCCCCTCCGGTAGAGGACCGGACCGGCGTCCAGACCAGGCACAAGGTGGTAAATCGTGATCGATGCGGTCGAATCGCCAGTGCTGCGAGCAGAGTTCACGGTTGCCCTGTCGCAGTTGGCGGGCAGCGGGGCGTAGTGGACATTCAGGAACGGACGCGCTTGGACGAGACGCGCAGGCAGGATGCGATCGAAGGAGCTCACCACGACCGCCTCCGGTGCCAGCTCGTCGACCACCCGCCCCATCTCCTCGACCGGCCCGGGCGCCAGGACCGGCACATCATGCTCGGCAGCGGTTCGCACCGCCTCGTCACGGTCGTCATCTCCGCGGAGCAGCGCGACGACGGCGAACCTGCTGAGCAGGCCACCGAAGGCGGCGTGTGCCGTGGGGCCGAGTCCCAGCAGCAGCACGCGTGGCCGCGCCGACACCTCACCGCTCATCGACGAAGGCGATGTCGGCCGGCGTCCGCTCGGCAGGCGGCGTCAGCGACCGCAACGGGCTTCATCCGGGCGTCCAGCGGTCGCAGGTGCCCGCTGTTCGTGACGACGTCCGCGCGTCCGACGACGTCCGGAGTCACGCCGATCCGTTGCAGCCGTTCGGGGGCGAGACTCGGTGCCGACGACTGCCGCGCCCGCTGCGCCACGCCCAGGCTGGTCACGTCGCCGCTTTCAGCGCTTCGGCCACCCGCACCTGTTGGTCCACAGTGAGGCCGGGGTGCATGGGCAGCGACAGGATCCGGTCGGCGGCGGACTCGGCGACGGGGAAGGCGCCGCGGCCGTAGTCGAGGTGCGAGAAGGCCGGGTGCAGATGCACCGGGACGGGGTAGTGGACTGCGCAGCCAATACCGCCGGAGTGGAGCTCGGTCGCGACGCCGTCCCGGTCGTCGACCTCGACCACGTATAGGTGCCAGACGTGTTCATTGCCCTCGAGCACGCTCGGCAGGGTCACGGCCCTCGACACCGCCCAGCAGGTCGGTGTATTGCTCAGCGGCCTGCCGGCGGGCGTCGTTCCACCTGGCGAGGAGACGCAGCTTGGCCCGCAGCACCACGGCCTGCAGCGTGTCCATCCGGGAGTTGAAACCCACGACCTCGTGGTGGTAGCGCTTGCTGCTGCCGTGGTTGGCGATCAGCCGGGCCCGGCTGGCGAGCTCGTCGGAGGAGGTGAGCACGGCGCCAGCGTCGCCGTACGCGCCCAGGTTCTTGCCCGGGTAGAAGCTGGTCCCGCAGATGGACCCGAGACCGCCGGTCGCGGTCCCGTGCCGCGTCGCGCCCTGGGACTGCGCCGCGTCCTCGACGACGGGGACGCCCAGCGCGAGGAGGGCTTCGACCGGTGCCGCCTGCCCGTACAGGTGGACGGGCATGATCGCCTTCGTCCGCGAGGTGACGGCGGCGGCGGCTGCCGCCGGGTCGAGCAGCAGGTGCACCGGGTCGACGTCCGCGAGCACGACGCGCGCGCCGCACCGGTCCACCGCCTCGGCCGTGGCGATGAACGTGTTGGCCGGCAGCACCACCTCGTCCCCGCGACCCGACTCCGAGTGCCCGGAGCGCGATCTCCAGCGCGTCGGTGCCGTTGGCGACACCGACGCAGTGGGCCACGTCCAGGGCCGCGGCGTAGTCGCGCTCGAACTCCTCGACCGCCTTGCCACCGATGAAGGACAGCGACGCCAGGACCTCGGCGAAGCCGGCCTCGACCTCGTCGGCGATCTGCGCGTGCTGCCAGCCCAGGTCGACGAAGGGCACCGAGGCGGTCATGTCGTTCCTCCGGTCGAGGTCGCTGGCGTGGTGGGGTGCGGCTTGGCGGGCCGCCGGGGTGCTGGCACGTCAGTCATCGCCTGGATCACCCGGCCCTGTTCCTCGTCGGTCATCTGGTGGTAGATCGGCAGGATCAGCGTCTCGTCCGTCAGCCGCCCGGTCACCGGCAGCAGTCCCGACGGAAGGCCGGCGTAGGCGGGCTGGCGGTGAGCGGCCATGATGCCCCGGCGCGCGGAGATGCCCTGCGCGGCCAGATGAGCCAGCAGGTCGTCGCGGCCCACCGGTGACTCGCTCCCGATGTGCACCCAGAAGGACTGGTAGTTGGAGGTGCCCTCCGGGGGGTCGAGGACGCAGCGCACACCCGGTAGTCCGGACAGCTCGTGCTGGTAGCGGGCCGCCAGCGCACGGCGGCGGGAGACCATCTCGTCCAGGCGCCCCAGCTGGACGATCCCGATCGCGGCCTGGAGGTCGGTCATCCGGAAGTTGAAGCCGACTTCGAGGTACTGCTCCGCCGGGGGGAGGACGCTCTCATGGCGTTCGGCGGCGCTGACGCTCATCGCATGCTCCCTGAGCCGCCGCGCCCGGTCGGCCCACTCCCGCCGGTTCGTGGTCACCATCCCCCCCTCGCCGGTGGTCACGAGCTTGCGCGGGTGGAAGGACCAAGCGGCGATCTCGGCACCCGCCCCGACCGGCCGGCCGCGCCACGTGGAGCCGGCCCCGCAGGCGGCATCCTCGACGACGACGATGCCGAGGGGGTCGCACAGCCCACGCAGCGCGTCGATGTCGACCGGCACGCCGCCCTGGTCGACGGCGATGACCGCCCGGGTGGCCGGCGTCAGGACGGCCTTGACGGTGTCGGCCGTGACGTTTCCGGTGTCGGCGTCCACGTCGGCGAACACCGGCGTGGCACCGACGTACACGGCCGCGTTCGCCGTGGCGATGAAGGAGAACGACGGGACCACGACGTCGTCGCCGGGTCCGACACCGGCGACAGCGAGGGCCAGGTGCAGCGCCGGTCGTGCAGCTCGACACGGCCACGGCGTGATCGTGCCTGCATGCGGGCCGCGAACGCCTGCTCGAACTCAGCGACCTTCGGGCCCTGGGCCACCCATCCGGACTCGATCACCTCGGTGACGGCGGCGACCTCCTCCGCGCCCATCCAGGGGCGCATCACGTTGATCCGGCTCATGTCGCTGGCGCACCTCCCGTCCCGCCGCCACGGCCTCACGCTGCGGCGCGCCACCACTCCACGAGCGCCGCAGCCCGTCCTCGAGGCCGACCTGCGCGTCGAACCCCAGGTCGCGGCTCGCCGCGCTCGTGTCCGCCAGCCGACGCGTCACGCCGTTGACCGCGCGATCCGGACCGTGCTCGACGCGCAAGACCGAGTCCATCGCGCGCAGCAGCGCCTCCGCCAGACCGAGCAGGCTGGTCTCGGACGCCGCTGGCGATGTTGTAGTGCCCGTCGACCACGTCGCTGGCCGCCGCCAGGATGTTGGCCCGCGCGATGTCCTCGGTGTAGACGAAGTCCATGGTCTGCAGGCCGTCGCCGAAGATCAGCGGCGGCTGCCCGTCGGCGATCCGCTCCATCCACCGGACGAGCACCTCGGTGTAGAGCCCGTGCACGTCCATGCGCGGGCCGTAGACGTTGAAGTAGCGCAGCGCGACGTAGTCCAGGCCGTACATCGCCCGGAAGCTGCGCAGCATCGACTCGTTGAAGGACTTGGCCGCCCCGTAGAACGTGTCGTTGTTGTGGTGGTGGTGCCGCTCGCGGGTCGGGAACTGCTCGGCCAGGCCGTAGACCGAGGCCGACGACGCCGCGACCACCTTGTCGACGCCGTGCTGCGCCGCCGCCTCGAGCACGGTGAAGGTGCCGTCGACCAGCACCTCCAGGGCGAGCCGTGGCTCCTCGGCGCACTGGGTGATGCGGATCGCCGCCTGGTGGAAGACCACGTCCTTGCCTCGGGTCACGTCGTGCACGAGGTCACGGTCGCGGAGGTCACCCTCCACCAGCGTGACCCGCCCGGATGACAGTGCATCGGCGAGGTTCTCGCGCCGCCCGCGCACCAGGTTGTCCAGCACATCGACATGCGCGACACCCTCGTCGAGGAGCTGGTCCACGATCGTCGACCCGATGGTCCCGGCGCCACCGGTGACCAGGACCGTGGCGCCTCGCAGCCGGCTCACGACGCCGCTCACCGCGACACCGAAGCGGTCCCACCGGGACGAGCAGCCCGTCAGCACGGAGACTGCTCGCTCGCGGCCTCGAGCACCGACAGCACCCTGAGCCGGCGCTCCCGTCCGTGCGCGCCGGACGTCCCTCCCTGATCGCGGCGGCGAACTCGGCCACCATCGCCCCAGCGCCTCACGCTCCGGCAGAGAGGGCGCGTGCATGTCGCCGAGCCGGTAGGAGATGTTGACGGCGCGACGCTCGGACATCGCTGCGTCGGCGCCGACGACACGGTCGAGATCGACGCCGCGGTCGTACACACTCAGCGCTGCTGGGGGTCGAGGTCGTCCCACACCAGAGTCTTGCGACTACCGCCGATCACCATCTGGCGGATCTTGGTCGGGCTCAGCCAGTTGACGTGGACGTGCACGATGGCACCGCTGGCGAGCGGCATCGTCAGGTAGCCGACGCAGGCCCGTCCCGCGCCGATCGGATCGGCGCCGTGCGCAGCCACACCCTGACGGCGCGAGTCCGCCCGGGAGGATGTAGTCGAGGATCGACAGGTCGTGCGGAGCGAGGTCCCACAGCACGTCGACGTCCGGCTGCACGAGACCCAGGTTGATCCGCACGGAGTCGATGAAGAGGATGTCCCCGAGATCGCCGCGCGCGATGAGGTCGGCGATCTCCTGCACCACCGAGGTGTAGCAGTAGGTGTGGTCGCACATGAGGGTCAGTCCGTGCTGCTCGGCCGCCACGATCATCTCGACGGCCTCCGCACGGCTGGGCGCCATCGGCTTCTCGACGAGCACGTGCTTGCCTGCCTCCAGGGCTGCGAGCGCGATCGCCTTGTGCGTCCTCGCCGGCGTGGCGATGGCGACCGCATCGAGGTCGTCCCGGGCCAGCAGGGCGTCGAGCGAGGTCTCGACCTGCACCGTGCTCCGGGACCGATCGCCTTCCGTGCCCGCGCGGCGTCGACGTCACAGACGGCCACCAGGTCCCAGTCCGGGCTGGCCAGGAAGTTCCGGACGAGGTTGGGTCCCCAGTACCCCGCCCCGACGACGGCGATTCGAAGGGTCATGCGGATGCTCCTTGAGTCAGAGGGTTTCCGGTGTCGTTCCCGCAGAGGGGCAGTGACCTGACGAGCTCACCGTCGGCCTGCGCACCTGGAAGGCAGTGCCCGCGCGGCCACCGCCATCAGTAGGCTCCGGAGCCGCGAAGACCGCACGAGCCGTCCGCAGCAGGATCTGCAGGTCGAGCACGAGCGACCAGTTGTCGACGTACCAGAGGTCCAGCCGCAGGGACTCCTCCCAGGAGAGGTCGCTTCGCCCGCTGACCTGCCACAGCCCGGTCAGCCCGGGCCGCACGCGGAGGCGGCGCAACGCGTCCGGCTCGTACATCGCGACCTCTCGCGGCAGCGGCGGCCGCGGCCCGACCAGCGACATCGTCCCGCCGAGGACGTTGAGCAGCTGCGGCAGCTCGTCCAGGGAGTACCGCCGGAGGTGCTTGCCGACGCCGGGTGATCCGCGGATCGCCCTTCACCTTGAACAGCATCGCGTTGACCTCGTGCCCGCCGGTCACCTCGGCGCGCGTTCCTCGGCGTCAGCGACCATGGTGCGGAACTTGAGCATGTCGGAACTCCTCACCCTCGCGCTCCCACCCGGGTCTGGCGGAAGAGCACGGGGCCCGGTGAGTCCAGCCGCACGAGCAAGCGCGACCACGCATCAGCACCGGCATCGCGAGCGATGATGAGCGGGAGCGCATCAGCACTGGTCCACGATCGTCTTGAGGATGCGCCGTGCCCCCGTCGTGACGGGCCGCTCCACGTGCAGCAGCGGCATCCCCTCAGCGGGCCGGATGGACAACCGGGGCCGGCGACGCTCGAGGATCCCCGGGGCGACGACGAGGTCGACCTTGCGCTCCTCGAGCGACCAGGCGAGCCGGCGCAGCTGCTCACCCCCGAGGTCGGGATGGCCCGAGCACGGCCACGACATCCGCGTCGAAGAGGTCGACGGCCGACAGTGCCTGGTCGGGGAAGCCGATGACCGGCACGCCGCCGATGTGGGAGACGCGCTCGCCGGCGAGGTCCATGCCGGACACGCAGGCCGCGACCACGTGCATGCCGTGGCGCGCGCCTGCTGGAACTGCCGGATGAGTGCCCGGGCCGAGTCCGACCCGACCGACGACGACGGCGCGTTGGAGACAGAAGCCCCTGGCTCGCCGTCGAGCCAGGCTGCGGCGCAGGGCCCACCTCAGACAGAGGCTGAACACGAGGGCCGACGGCACGGCGACGACCACGTAACCCCGGGCGATGTCGAGCTTCGAGGAGTAGGCCGCCACACTCACCACGGCCACCAGCACCACCGCGGCCCGGACCAGCGCCCGGTACTCCTCGGCGCTCACGCCGCCCGTGAACCGGGCCTCGTAGCCGTGGGCGAACGCCACGGCCACGACCCACAGCAGCGGCGCCACCAGGATCCCCCACAGGTACGGCGCCGTCACGGTTTCCGTCAGCGTGGCTGTCGCCGAACCGGACCACGTAGCCGACGGCGGCGCCGGCTGCCCCCGCCACCGCGTCCAGCAGGATGGCGTTGCGCCGATATGCCCTGATCCACGAGCGGGACGCCGACGGGGTCGCCCGTCGCGGGCGGTGCGAGGTGACGACAGCGGGATCGGTCGCGCCCACCCGCGGGTCGAGGGCGCGGGACGCCACAGGGGACGTTTCCGCGCTCGGTTGCGAATGCTGCGTCACGTCAACTCCCCGCCGCCGGATGCCGAATGCACGCCCCGACCGTAGCCGCGCCCCAGAGGGCCAGCACCCCCCCAAACGTGGGGCTTGTTGCCGCGCTTCCTGGCTCTGGTGTGGCCGCGCGGGCGTGGTAACTAGTTACCTGTCCAGGACGGCTCGGGTGAAGAAAGTGTGCACCCCGGTGTGAATGACGTAGAGCCAGCAGAGCCAGCTGCGGCAATGGCATATGGCGCTGGGGTCAGATCTGTGCTTCGCCACAGTGACCGGTCGATCAGCAGCCCGAAAGCCCCTTGACAGCAGGGCATCTCGCCACATGTGCGGTGGTCCTTGCTCGGTGACGGGACCACGCGAGAAATAGTCCCTGGTGTCCTGTGCTCTTGACGGCCACCGTGTTCGACAGGTGAGACCGCGGGCGGGACGACGCGGGCTTCCGCGTCGACTCTGCCGTGAGCGCCATGAGTCGCGGTGGGCCGGATGACCACCAGGGCGGTTGCGTGGCGACGCCTGCGTTGCGCGCTGACACCGCCGCGCGCTGCATTCGCGCTCGGTCAGCTCGGCGCGTGCGCCTTCTGAACTGAGTCGACGTGGCCGCATTGGCGAGCTGGTCGTTCGCGCAGCTCGGCGCAGCACGGACGCGGCGAGCCGGATGAAGCCACGAGCGGCCGACCGCGCGACCGCAGATGGGTCTTCGCCTCCCTGCCCGGCGTCAACGTCGAGGCGGCGATCCCTGGCAGCACCTACTGACGCCACGCGCCTCATCGCGCCATCCCTCGCGCACCCGACCGGGCCGAGCCGTCTATGCGCCCGCCCCCTGCGCCCGCTCCACCAAACGCCGTAGGAGTTGCTGCTGCGTCAATACGCTTATTCCGCGAAATGCTTTTTGCATGAATTCTTGCCACCCTCGGGACGGGGGTGCGCGGCTTCCTACCTGTTCATCACAGGCCGACACACAGGGGGACGCAGCGTTGCGCCCACGGCGGACGCGTCCACGGACCGTCCGGACGGCCGTCTTCGGGACGACACTGCTGGAGGGTGAGCACACATGGGGCTACGCGTCGGCTACGCGCCGGGGGTCTACGACCTGTTCCACATCGGGCACCTGAACATCCTGCGCCAGGCCCGCCGCCAGTGTGACCACCTGATCGCCGGCGTGGTCTCGGACGAGATGGCCTTCCAGGCCAAGGGGCGGCTGCCGGTGATCCCGCTGGCCGAGCGGCTGGAGATCGTCCAGCACATCACGTACGTCGACGAGGCCGTCGTCGAGACGGTGCCCGACAAGCTCGAGACGTGGGCGCAGCACCCGTTCGACGTCATCTTCAAGGGTGACGACTGGCGCGGCACCGCCAAGGGCGACAAGCTCGAGCGCGACTTCGCCGCGGTGGGGGTGGAGGTCTTCTACTTCCCCTACACGATGCAGACCTCCAGCACCTTCCTGCGCGAGGCCCTGACCCGACTGGTCTCCTGACGTACAGATCGGGCGGGCACCCCGCTTCGAGGGGTGCCCGCCCGTCTCAGTGCTGTCCGCGAGACCGTCTCAGCGCTCTGCGCGCCAGGACGAGGTCGCCGACCGGCGGCCGGAGTACGTCCCGCGCTGGCTGCGTCCGTTGGCCAGGCTCTGGCACAGCGCCTCGTAGTCATCGGCGACACCGTCCCAGGTGTAGACGGCGCCCGCGCGCTCGGCCAGACGGCGACCGGCCGCGAGCATGTCCTCCGGCGCCACCTCCGCGCTCGTCCAGCTGCTTCGCCGAGCTCCTCGGGGTCGGCGAAGAAGCAGCCGTCCGGCCCCAGCACCTCCCGGTTGAAGTTCACGTCGTAGGCGATGACGGCACTGCCGGCCCCCATGGCCCGCAGCAGCGACGGGTTGGTCCCGCCGACGGAGTGACCGTGCACGTAGGTCAGGGCGTTGGCATACAGCTGGTCGAGCTGCTCCTGGTCCCAGACCCCTCCGAGCAGCCGGACTCCCTCGTGCCGGCCGGCCAGCTCGTCGATCCGCTGCTGGTGGAGCGCCGGGATAGGGCGCCGACCCGACGACCACCAGTGGGCGCTGGGCGCCGCTGCGCAGGTATCCCTCGATGGCGACGTCCACGTGGTTCTCGGGCTCGAACCGGGCCACCACCAGGTGGTACTCCCCGGGCTCAGGCCGAGCTCGGCCAGCTCGCTCGGACCCGATGTCGTCGAGCACCGGCGCGCCGTAGGCGATCTCGGCTCGGTGTCGGCGCCGAACTCCTCGAGGTAGTAGTCGCTGATGCCCTCGGGCGTCGGCGATCAGCGCATCGGACCAGCGCACGGACAGCGCCTCGGCGACCCGGTAGTAGCGCCGGCCGACCGCGCCCCACTTGGCCCGGCGCCACTCCAGGCCGTCCACGTGCGTGGCGACCGGAAGCCGTCGCAGCTCGCAGCAGCGGCAGGAAGACGGCGTTGGCCGCGTTGAACACGATCGCGGCGTCCACCCCGCCGTGCCTGGTCAGGTGCAGGACCGACAGCGCCGTGTGGCTCAGCGTCTCCAGCGACTTGCGCCGCATGGCGGGCAGGTGCACCAGGCGCATGCCGAGGTAGCTCGTCGGGCTGCTGCGCGTCGCCCGGCCGCCGGCGGCAGTACACCGTCACGTCGTGCCCGCTGGCGACCAGGCGCCTGCCCGACCTCCTCGACGGCCGTCTCGAAGCCGCCGTAGCGAGCGGGCACGCCGCGGGTGCCGACCAGCGCGATCCGCATCAGGCCACCGCCTTCGGCAGCGCCGCGATCTCGCGGTACCACTTCACCAGGGCCAGCGCGAGGAACGCGGCGTTGGCCGCCAGCAGCAGGCCGTAGACCGCGAAGAAACCCGTCATGCCAGCCGAACAGGAGGAAGGACACCAGCAGTACGCCGTAGTCGGTCGGGGCGACCAGCAGGCTGCGAACCACCGACGCGTCGGCCGTGACCGGCGGCGCCGTCCCGTGGGCGCGGCGGATCTGGTCGTTGAGGATGATGACGAAGAAGCTGACCGTCGCGACGAACGTCCAGAGCAGTGGTACGGCGAGCTCGCCGTCGGACCGGCCGCCGAAGCGGTAGAAGGACACCAGCACCGCGAGGTGCAGCGCGCAGATCTTCGCGCTGTCGACGACGTGGTCCAGCCACTCCCCCGCCGGCGTCCCGCCGCCACGCAGGCGCGCGAGCTGCCCGTCCGCGGAGTCGAACGCGTAGCCCACCGCCAGCAGCACGGCGACGACCACCCCGAGCGCAGCCGTCGGCCGGACCAGCGCCACCAGGGCGATCGCGACGGCCGAGAAGGCCGCGCTGACCGCGGTCACCTCGTTCGGTGTTCGACCTGCCCGGTAGGCCGCCGCGGCCAGGTATCGGCCTGCCCTGCGGTTGACGAACCGGGAGTACGCAGGCGCCCCCTTCGAGGTCTTCTGCGCATGTGAAAGCTGCTGGACCGTTCCCCTGTATGTGTTCACTCTTGTCCTCGCCGACGTGCCACCCTGATTCCGTGCCGGCGCAGTCACGACGCCCGGAACACCGGTGCCGCGACTACCCACCCTGCCCGTTCAGGCTAACAACGCGGTGTCGGTCGCCGGGGCCATTCGGCGGCATCCGCTAGGCCTTTCTGCGTACTGACGGCACGTTGGTGCGTCCGGTCCTAAGGACACGACCATGCACACGCGTCTGCCCCGACTTCGTTGACTCATATCGGTAGGGGCGATCAGGCCGCGTGAGCGGCCTGGTGCAGGGTCTCGAACTCGATGGGGTGAGCCTGCCGAGGCGGTCGTTGCCGGCGGCGGCGGTGGTAGGTCCGCTCGATCCAGGTCGACGATCGCCAGGCGCAGTTCCTCGCGGGTGGTCCAGCGCTGCCGGTCCAGGACGTTCTTCTGCAGCAGCGCGAAGAACGACTCCATCGCGGCGTTGTCGCGCGCACGCGCCGACCCGGCCCATCGAGCCGACGCAGCCCGTTGTTGGCGCAGGGCGTGCGACGAAGGCGTCGGGACCGGAACTGGCTGCCGCGGTCGGAGTGGACCACGGTGCCGGCCGGGCCGGCGCAGCGCGATCGCGTTGCGCAGCGCGGCGACGGCCAGCGAGGCCTTCATCCGCGAGTCGATCGAGTAGCCGACGATCCGGTTCGAGTAGACGTCCTTGATCGCGCAGAGGTAGAGCTTGCCCTCGCCGGTGGGGTGCTCGGTGATGTCGGTCAGCCACAGCCGGTTCGGCGCCGCGGCGGTGAAGTCCCGCTGCACCAGGTCGTCGTGCACCGGCGGGCCGGCCTTGCGGTTCAGGCCCGCGCTTCTTGGCGAAGCACCGACCAGATCCGCTGCTGCGAGCACAGCCGGGCGACCCGGTTCTCGCCGGCCGCTGATGCCGTGGTCGGGCGAGCTCGTCGGCGATGAACCGGTACCCGAACGCCGGATCGTCGTGGTGGATGTCCAAGGCGGCGTTGATCAGGTGCGCATCGTCCCAGTCCCGCTCGCGTGACCGGGCTGGCCTTCCACCTGTAGAAGGCCTGCTTGGAGAAGCCCAGCACCCGGCAGGTCACCGCGACGGGGATCCCGTCGGCGGCAAGTTCACGGACCAGCGGGTACATCATTTTGGGAGGATGTCCCGGGCGAAGTAGGCCGCCGCCCGGCGCAGGATCTCGTTCTCCTGCTCCAGCAGCCGGTTCCGCCTTCGCAGCTCGCGGAGCTCGCCTCCGGCTCGACCTCGGCCGCTCGGTGACGCCCGGGCCGGACGCCGTCCTCGATGTCGGCGATCTTCAGCCAGCGGTGCAGGCAGGACTCGGAGATCCCGAAGTCCTTCGCGATCTGCGCGATCGGCGCCTCGCCCTTGCGGGCCACCGCGACCACGTCACGACGGAACTCCTCGGGGGAAGGCTTGGGCATGATGCTGATCCTTCCAGCGAGGACCACGTCCTCACAGGCAAGGAGTCAACTGAACTCGGGGCAGACCCGAACTACAGCGGCTTAGGTGCAGGCATCCCTCAGACTCCTCCAAGGCGATCATCGCCTCAGCTCAGGCGTCCTGGAAGCCGGGTAGGGCTTCCACTGGTCTCAACCACCTTGACACGTTCCGGATGCGATGACGTGAGCTTGCGTCCCTGCTCGGTGGCAGGCCGCTCGACGTACCGGTGCAGCACGCCGGCCGTCACGAGCGACGACATCGCGACGACAGGCACGGCCAGCCACGCACCGTCCGCCCACACGGGCGTCGCCCCGACGAGCTGGATGACGGTCACGTGCACCAGGTAGAGCGAGTAGGAGACGGCGCCGAGCCACAGCAACCACGACGGCATCGCCTTCTCGCGGAGGGCGTAGAACGCTGCGAACAGGCCGAGCCCGGCGAGGTAGGCGGCGCGTTGAAGCCGGTCGCCGGCCACACGCCCGACTGGTCATCGGTGGTGGCGAGCGCGACCCCGAATACGGGCACGACGACGACGGCGGCCGCGAGCAGCGGAAAGAACGCCGGTCGCGGGCGGTGTCCCACCGGAACAGCGCGAAGCCGAGACTCGCGGTGAACATCATCAGCGAAACAACGTCGGAGTATGCCGTGCCGCGGGTCGCGTTCGAACTGGCGAGGGTAGCGAACATGGCGAGCCAGGCGAACCCGAGCCACGCGGACTGCTCGAGCAGTCGCGCGATCTTCGACACGACGGACTGTGCGTAGAAGGCGAGCTCGATGCCGAGGGTCCAGCCGGGCGCCGAGGATGGGGAAGACGCCGACGAACCCCTGCACCATGAGGACGTTCGCGGCGACGGCGAGACCGCCGATCTGCGCGTCGAGCAGGGTGCCCCTTCGCGACCCATACGACGATCCACAGGACAGTCGCGAGCCCGTAGATCGGAAAGAGCCGCCAGAACCGGCGGACGGTGAAGGTGCGTGGTGGCGGTTGGTGCCGTTGGCCGCCGGCGCGAGCCCGACCACGAGGATCTGCGGCTCGGGGTCGCCGAACCCCGGCCCGGGCCGGCCCCAGTACGGCTGGTCGGCGAAGGAGGCCCGCTTGCCGCCGGTGGCGACGTCCTCCCGCCAGCGCACCAGCCGCGGGCAGACCCGGCACACAGACACCCGGGCGTCCAGCTGCTCCACCGACGCGGAGCGCGCGGCGAGTCGTCGTACCTGGGTGGGGGTCCGCGCCACGGGCGTCTGCCCGACCGCGGGATCACCCGGCCAGCCGGTGCCCGGCGGCACCGGCGACGGGAACAGCTGCCCGCACCAGGTGCGGCAGAAGCTGGTCGCCATCTTCACAGCCTCCCGCCATCGCCAACACCTCAGGGAACGCTGCAGTCAGACACCCTGAGGATTTGTAGTGGTCGGGGCACGATCATGCTTCTGCTATCAGGGACGTCCATCGGCAGCCCCACCAGTCAGGCTTTGCACCGTCGTCAGTTCGGCACGCCTGTCGATGTTGGTGGAGCCGAGCGCTCCAGTCGGGTCCGGAGCACCTTGGGCAGGACGAACAGCCAGCCCGCGCCCATACCCCGTAGTGCTTTGGCGAGGGAGCCGGAACGACGACGATGACCGCGACCGTCATGACCGGCGGATAGCACAGAGACAGGACGGTATTGGCGGCCACGGACCTGACGAGGCCGGCCGCGGGCCCAGCGCCCAGCACCACCAGGAGCTGGGCCATCAGGGCATGGATGACGTACACGCCCAGCGTTCGCTGTCCTAGGTAAACCCCAACCGCCCCGAGCGGGCGCCAGCGTGCCATGAGGGCGACGACCGCCACCGCAGTCACGATCACGATGACGTTGCGGACCAAGCTAAAGGTGACTTGTGACAGTCGGTTTGGCGCGAAGCGGTCCGCATAGTCAGGACGACACACACTCCAACAGCGGCGGCCGTTCGAACCGGCCTGGCCCGCTCGGCTGACCTTCGCAGCACCGGTCCGGCTCGGACGCCGAGGGCAAAGTAGATCATGAGACCGGCGATCTTCCCCCACATGCCGATACCTGGTGGGTAGGTGAAGGCAAGCACCGAGATGATCGCCAGCCCTCCCAATACCGCCCAGGAGGGAACACCACGAAGTGCCGTCAACAACAGGACGTAGACAGCAAGGGCCAGGACGTTTTACAGCGTCGTTCTCGGAACGAGGAGCTGGCCGAAGTAGTCAGGCAGCCCGTCAACTCGCTGCGGTATCTGGATCCGCACCGCAGCGCTGAAGGCGACGTCACGGTCAGCCACACCACGTACAGGTACAGGTTCGCAACGACCCCTCGGCGGGTGGCATGAAAGCCTTGGGCTACACGGCGTCCGACGAGCAGCCCTGAAAGCGCCAACAGGACGGGCATGCGCAGGCCACCGATAACGCCATTGACGAGGTCCCACAGCCGCAGGGCGTTTCCCGAGGGCGCCGCAAACCTCAGCACCGGCAGAAACTGCCAAATGCAGATGTGGAACAGGACCACCGCCGTCACGGCGGCAGCACGAGTTGCGTCGATCCATCGCACGCGCGTGGTCGCTGGCCTATCGATTGCACTCTCGCGCACAACGGTCATGTGGGCTCCCCCGATTCCGCCGCGACTGCTGTGCGGACGCCTCAACGACGCTAGCAGCGACGAGCATGTGACATCGGCACCTTGGCACCATTGGCGGGTGGGAGTGAACAGCCTTCGCCGGCACCCACCGTCCTGACTGGGTC
>CAWHHB010000013.1:0-16440 GCA_963828995.1 uncultured Actinomycetota bacterium | reverse complement strand
CGGCGGGGGTCGAGCGGCCGGTCCGGCTGGTGGAGCTGCCGGTGGGGGCGAGTGAGGACCGCGTGGTGGGGTCGCTGCACCTCGACCGCCTGCTCTCCTCCGGCGAGGTGGCCTTCGACCCCGGCCTGCTGGCGCAGGCCCACCGCGGCGTGATCTACGTCGACGAGGTGAACCTGCTGCCCGACCACCTGGTCGACACGCTGCTGGACTCCGCCGCCATGGGCCGCGCCCGCGTGGAGCGGGAGGGCGTCTCCGTGACGCACGCGGCCCGGTTCGTGCTGGTCGGGACGATGAACCCGGAGGAGGGTGAGCTGCGGCCGCAGCTGCTCGACCGGTTCGGGCTCACCGTCGACGTCGCGGCCAGCCGTGACCCCAGGACGAGGGTCGAGGTGGTCCGCCGCCGGCTGGCCTACGAGGCCGACCCCTCCGGCTTCGCCGCAGAGTGCCAGGCCGACGAGCGGTTCCTGGCACAGCGGATCCTGGACGCGGAGAAGCGGCTGGGCCAGGTGCTACTCACCGACGAGGCGGTGCTGCAGATCGCCGAGATCTGCGCCGCCTTCGACGTCGACGGGATGCGCGGTGACCTCGTCACGGCGCGCACCGCCATCGCCCACGCGGCCTGGTCGGGGCGTGACGTGGTCAGCGGCGAGGACGTGCGGGTCGCGGCCCGGCTGGCGCTGCCGCACCGTCGGCGGCGCAACCCCTTCGACAGCCCTGGTGCCGCGGACCAGGAGCTCGAGGACATCCTCGACCGCACCACCGGGCAGGAGGGGCCGGAGGACGAGCCCGATCCGGACGGTCCGCAGGACGACGGGCCGGACGGCGGCGGGCCGGACGGCGGTGGAGGTCCCGACGGCACCCCCGACGGCAGTCCGGCCGGCGAGGGCAACGACGAGCAGCGGGACGACACCGCGGGTGGCGGTGCGCCCCCGGAGGCGGCCGGCACGCCGTACGCCCCCCGTGTGCTCACCGTCGACCGCGCGGGCCGGGGGGTCTCCGGCCGTCGTTCCAGCGCGCAGACCCGTCTCGGCAGGCACCTGCGGGGTGTCCCGGCAGCGGACGAGCGCGGTCACGGCCTGTCCGTGGCCGCCACCGTGCAGGCCGCACTGGGCGAGCAGCCTGCGCGGGGACGGGTGCTCGGTGGCCCGATCCGGTTGGCGCCGCAAGACATCCGTCGCAGCCTGCGGCAGGGACGCGAGGGCAACCTGGTCGTCTTCGTCTGCGACACGTCGGGGTCGATGGGCGCTGCGAGGCGGATGCGTGAGGTGAAGACGGCCGTGCTGTCACTGCTGCTGGACGCCTACCAGCGTCGGGACAAGGTGGCGGTGGTGACGTTCGCACGCGACCGGGCACAGGTGGTGCTCCCGCCCACCGGCAGTGTCGAGCTGGCGCAGCGACGGCTGGCCGACGTCGCCACCGGCGGCCGCACGCCGCTGGCCGAGGGCCTCGCGGTCGCAGCCGACCTGGTGCTGCGCGAACGCGCGCGCGACCCGCAGCGGCGAGCCCTGGTGCTGCTGCTGACCGACGGCCGCGCGACCGCCGGCGCCGGCGCGGTCCCGCGGGCCATGGCCGCCGCGGGTCACGTCGCCCGACAGGGGATCGCCTCGGTGGTGGTGGACTGCGAGAGCACCCGCGGCATCAGGCTCCGGCTGGCCCGTGACGTGGCGCGTGCCCTGGGTGCGGAGTACCTCGACCTCGGCGAGATCGCCGCGGGCGCGTTGTCCGGCCTGGTCCGGGAGAGGGGCGTGGCCTGATGCCCAAGGGACAGCCCGAAGCGGTGCCGCAGGACGGCCTGACCACGCGACAGCGGCGCAACCGGCCGCTGACGATCGTGCACACCGGCGCGATGAAGGGGAAGTCCACGGCCGCGTTCGGCATGGCCCTGCGGGCGTGGAACCAGGGCTGGGACGTCGGTGTGTTCCAGTTCGTGAAGTCGGCGAAGTGGAAGGTGGGGGAGGAGAACGCGCTCCGGGCCCTGGGCGAGCTCCACGCCGAGCGCGGCCTCGGCGGTCCGGTCCAGTGGCACAAGATGGGCGAGGGCTGGAGCTGGGCCCGCAAGGCGGGCACGGAGCAGGACCACGCCGCGGCGGCCCTGGAGGGCTGGCGCGAGATCCAGCGGCGGCTCGCCGCCCAGACCCACGACTTCTACGTGCTGGACGAGTTCACCTACCCCCTCAAGTGGGGCTGGGTCGACGTCGACGAGGTGGTGCGGACGCTGGTCGACCGGCCGGGCCACCAGCACGTCGTCATCACGGGGCGGGACGCACCGGCGGCGCTGGTGGAGGCGGCCGACCTCGTCACCGAGATGACCAAGGTCAAGCACCCCATGGACGCCGGACAGAAGGGGCAGCGGGGGATCGAGTGGTGACCGACGTGCGGCTGCCCAGGGTGCTGTTCGCCGCGCCGGGCTCCGGGCACGGCAAGACGATGGTCGCCACCGGCGTCATGGCCGCGCTGCGCTCCCGCGGGCTCGTGGTGTCACCGCACAAGGTCGGCCCCGACTACATCGACCCGAGCTACCACGCCCTGGCCTGTGGCCGCCCCGGTCGCAACCTCGACCCGCACCTGCAGGGAGAGCACCGGGTGGCACCGCTGCTGGCCCACGGGGCACGCACCCCGGACGACGCGGACGTTGCCGTCATCGAGGGCGTCATGGGCCTGTTCGACGGGGCTGTCGGCACCGGCGGCTTCGCGTCCAGCGCGCATGTCGCCGAGCTCGTGCAGGCGCCCGTGGTGCTGGTGGTGGACTGCGCCGCGACGGCCCGCAGCGTCGGAGCGATCGTCCACGGCTTCTCCCGGTTCTCGGACCGGATCCGGGTCACGGGCGTCATCCTCAACAACGTCGCCTCCAGCCGTCACGAGGCCGAGGCGCGCGATGGTGTCGCGGAGACGGGCGTGCCCGTCCTCGGCGTCATCCCGCGCCTGCCCGACGTCGTGGTGCCGAGCCGGCACCTCGGTCTGGTCCCCGCGGCCGAGCGGCGTCCGGAGGCCACCGCGGCGGTGGAGGCGCTGGGCCGGATGGCGACGGAGCACGTCGACCTCGACGCGGTGCTCGAGGTGGCCCGCCGTGCGCCCGACCTGGCCGTCACCCCGTGGCACCCGGCCACGGAGCTGGGCGGCCACGTCGCCCCCCGGCACCGTCCCCGGGTGGGGGTCGCCGGTGGCGCGGCCTTCAGCTTCGGCTACACCGAGACCTCCGAGCTGCTGGCCGCGGCCGGTGCCGAGGTGGTGCCGTTCGACCCCGTGCACGATGCCCGGCTGCCGGAAGGGTTGTCCGGCTTGGTGATCGGTGGCGGTTTCCCGGAGGTGCATGCCGCCGTGCTGGCCGCGAACGCCGGGATGCGCCGCTCGGTCGCACAGCTCGCCGCCGACGGCGGCGCCATCGCCGCCGAGTGCGCCGGGCTGCTCTACCTCGGTGAGGAGCTCGACGGGCAGCCCATGTGCGGCGTGCTGCCGGTGACCGCGGCTCTGGGCCCGAGGCTCACCCTCGGCTACCGCACCGCGGTCGCGCTCACGGACAGCGTCCTGTCCCGCACGGGCGAGCGGGTGACGGGGCACGAGTTCCACCGCACGGTGACCACCGTCGGCGACGGCACCGCCGCCTGGGGGTGGCGGGACAACGCCGGCCACCCCACGACGGAGGGCCTGGTGCTCCGACGCATCCACGCGTCGTACCTGCACGTCCACTGGGCCGGGCACCCCCATCTCGCTGCCCGGTTCGTCGGCTGCGCCGCTGAGGTGGGGCGATGAGCCTCGTGGTGGGAGTGGGCCTCTCGAACGGCGCCGAGGCCGAGGAGCTGTCCGACCTGACCGGGGCCCTGCTGCGACAGCACGGCCTGGACCCCCGTGACGTCACCACGGTGGCGACGCTCGACAGCCGGGCGCAGGCACCGGCGGTGCGTGGGCTGGCGACCGCGATGAGTGCCGGGGTCACCGGCTTCCCCTCCCGGCTCCTGGCGGCGCAGGACGCACCGCACCCCAGCGCCGTCGTGCGGTCCGCGGTCGGGACCGCGAGCGTGGCCGAGGCGGCCGTCCTGGCCGCGGGAGCCACGCTCGTCGTGCCGAAGACGGTCCTCGGCCGGTGCACGGTCGCGGTGGGTCTGAGCGGGTCTCCCGGCAGCAGGCCACCCGGCACCCCGGAGGGCCCCCGATGACCGGCCTGACCGTCAGCAGTCTCCTGTCCCATCACGGCGACGACGAGGTCGGACCGGGGCTGTCGGACTTCGCGGTCAACGTCGCCGTGCCCAGGCCCCCCGGGTGGCTGCGCAGCGCGCTCACCGACGCCCTGGCCGACGTGGCGGCCTACCCGGACCCGCGTGCGGCGGTGGAGGCGGTCGCGACGGCCCACCGGTGCGAGCCGGCCTCGGTGCTGATGACCAACGGGGCGGCGGAGGCGTTCACCCTCGTCGCCCGAGCGCGCCGCTGGGAGGCGCCGGCGGTGGTCCATCCGCAGTTCACCGAGCCGGAGGCCGCTCTGCGGGCGCTGGGCCACCTCCCGACGGCGGTGATGCTGCTGCCGGGCGACGCGTTCCGGCTGCACCCCGCTGCCGTCCCGGCCGGTGCCGACCTCGTCGTCATCGGCAACCCCACCAACCCCACGTCCCGGCTGCACCCCCGCGACGACATCCGGGCCCTGCTGCGTCCGGGACGCGTGGTGGTCGTCGACGAGGCGTTCATGGACCTCACCCCGGGCGAGGAGGAGTCCCTCGCCCACGAGGCCGCGGTCACCCCCGGACTCGTGGTGATCCGCAGCCTCACCAAGACCTTCGGGCTCGCGGGGGTGCGCGCCGGCTACGTGCTGGCGGCACCGGGGCAGATCCGCGAGCTCGCTGCCCACCAGCCGCACTGGTCGGTGAACACCCTGGCGCTGGTGGCCGCGACCACGTGCCTCGGACCGGCGGGGGTGCGGCACCGGGCGCGCGTCGCCGAGCAGCTCACCGGCCACACCAGCCACCTCGCAGCCGCCCTGCGCGCAGCGGGGCTCGAGCCGGTTCCCGACCCCGCCGCCCCGTTCGTCCTGGCCCGGCACCCCGCCGCCGCGCGGCTGCGCGAGCGGCTGCGGGAGCGTGGCTACGCGGTACGTCGTGGTGACACCTTCCCGGGGCTGGGCCCGGACTGGGTCCGGGTCGCGGCCCGCGATCCCGAGGCGGTCGACGGCCTCGCCAGGGCCATGACGCACGAGCTGGACCTGCTCGGGAGCGGTCGATGACCCGGCTGGGCGAAGGGGCTGCCCCGATCGTGGTCATCGGCCCGGTGGTCGGCGCCGCGCCGGCCGACCTGTAGTACTACCCAGCACGCTCGACGAAAGGAAGCTCGATGGCAGGGACGTGCCCGGAAGCAGGACGACCGGAGGCCGCCGGTGCGGCACCACGAGACGGCGTGCTGTGGCCCCGACCTGTCCCGTTGATCGGCGACCAGTCGTCAGCGCAGACCCGCGCAGCAGCGCCGGACGCGTGGGCGTTCCCTGCCGACGAACGTCAGGCGTTGTACGACGTCATCGGCGCGCGCCGCGACATCCGCCGGTTCCGCGCCGACCCCGTGCCCGACGCCGCGCTGGAGAGGGTGCTCGCGGCAGCCCACGCCGGTCCGTCGGTCGGGCACTCCCAGCCCTGGCGCTTTGTCGTCGTCCGGGACCCGGCGACCCGGGAGCGGGCGGCGCTGATGGCCGACCGCGAGCGGCTGGCCCAGGCGGCGCGCCTGACACCCGACTCGGCCCGGCGACTGCTCGACCTCCAGCTGGACGGCATCAGGGACGCGCCGCTGGGGGTGGTGGTCTGCTGCGACCGACGCACCGCCGCCGCAGGCGTGCTCGGCCGCGCCACCTTTCCCGACGCCGACCTGTGGTCGTGCGCCTGCGCGATCCAGAACCTGTGGCTCGCCGCCCGCGCCGAGGGCCTTGGCGTCGGCTGGGTGACGCTGTTCCAGCCGGAGGACCTCGCCGCGCTCCTGCACCTGCCGGACGGTGTGGTCACCCTGGGCTGGCTGTGTCTCGGCTGGCCCGACGAGCGACCGCCCGCGCCGGGTCTGGAGCGGGCCGGCTGGTCGAAGCGGGCACCGCTGGAGGACGTCGTCCTGGCCGAGCGGTGGCCCGACGACGACGGGGGCGTGGCGCCCCCGCCGCCGCGGTCGCACCTGCGGGCGCCGGACCAGGAGGCGGTCGTCGCGGTCCGCGACGCGGCCGACCGCCTGCTCACCCCACCCGGATCGCTCGGGGTGCTCGACCGTGCCGTCGACCGGGTGGTCGCCCTCGGAACGCCGGTGCCGCGCTCGGGCACCCTCGTCCTGGCCGGCGCCGACCACCCCGTCACCGTGCACCGCGTCTCCGCGTACGGCGCAGGGGTCACTGCCGACGTCATCGCGGCCACGCTCGCCGGACGCTCGGTCGGTGCGGTCGCGGCCGGAACGGCGCGGCTCGAGGTGTGCGTCGTCGACGCTGGGGTCGGGGAGGGGCCGGTGCCGGGCGCCGTGCCCTCGCGCCCCGGCGGTCCCAGGGGGGACCTGGTCGGGGCTGACGCCCTGACCCCGCCGGACGTGCAGGCCCTGGTCGAGGTCGGCCGCCGGCTGGGCGCCATCCGCGCCGAGCTCGGCCTCGTCGCGCTCGGCGAGGTGGGGGTGGGCAACACCACCGTCGCCGCCGCGCTCGCCGCGGCCCTCCTCGACCTGCCCGCGGAGCAGACCGTGGGGCTCGGCGCGGGCGCCGACGCGGCCATGCTGGAGCGCAAGACCGCCGTCGTCAGCGCCGCCCTGCGACGCGCCCGGACGACGTACGGGGCCCGACTGGCGGAGCCGACCACGGCCCTGGCCGCGCTCGGGGGCCCGGAGATCGCCGTCCTCACCGGCGTCACGCTGGGTGCCGCCGCTGCTGGTGCGGCCGTCGTCCTGGACGGGCTGGCCACCTCGGTCGCCGCCCTGCTGGCGGTGCGGCTCGAGCCTGCCGTCGCCGCCCACCTCGTCGCCGGTCAGCGCAGCCGGGAGCGCGCCCACGCCGACGTCCTGGCCCAGCTGGGGCTGGAGCCCCTCCTCGACCTGCGGATCCGGGCCGGCGAGGGCGCCGGCGCCTGCCTGGCCGCCGGGCTCCTGCTCAGCGGGCTGCAGATCCGGCAGGCGACGGCCCGTACCGTCCTCGACGGCCCGCGGAGCGAGGCCACCGGCGGGCCACGCTGATCGCGACGGGTGTCTTTGCGCGGACCTGCCATTCCTGCCCTCGCCGAGGGGCCGGTTTCGGCCGGTTTGGGCGATCATGGGGGAGTGGGCGTGAGCGTGACGATCCGGTACCTCGACGGATGCCCCAGCTGGCAGAGGGTGCGCGAGCGCCTTCGCGCTGCCGCGCGGGAGGTCGGCGTCGACCTCGACGTCCGGCTCGAACCGGTCGAGACGCTCGACGAGGCGCAACGCCTGGGGCTCCCCGGGTCGCCGACCATCCTGCTGGAGGGTGTCGACCCCTTCGCCCGGCCCGGCTCGGTCCCGGCAGTGGCCTGCCGCCTCTACGACACCCCCGCCGGCCCGGCCGAGGTGCCCACGATCGACCAGCTGGCCACCGCGCTGAGGCGCTGCTCCGCACCGGAACGGCAGTACGGCGGGACGGGACGGCGGTGAGCCGCCGGCCGGGGTCCTCGGGGGTGGCCCCGCTGCCGACGAGGCGACGCGCGGTGCTGGGACGGCGCGCGCAGCTGCTCGCCGGCGCCAGCGTCGCCTACAACCTGGTTGAGGCCGCTGTGGCCGTCGCCGCCGGAAGCGTCGCCGGCTCCATCGCCCTGGTCGGGTTCGGCCTCGACTCCCTCGTCGAGGTGTCCAGCGGTCTGGTCATCCTGTGGCAGTTCCGTCACCAGGTGCCGCAGGCCCGTGAGCGCCAGGCGCTGCGCCTGATGGCCTGGTGCTTCTTCGCCCTCGCCGGCTACGTCGGGTTCGAGTCGGTCCGGGCCCTGGCCGGTGTCGGCGAACCGAGGCCCTCCCCGGTCGGGATCGTCCTGGCGGCCGTGTCACTGCTGGTGATGCCGCTGCTGTCCTGGGCGCAGCGACGGACCGGCCGCGAGCTCGCCTCCGGCAGCGTCCTGGCCGACTCGACGCAGACCCTGCTGTGCACCTACCTGTCCGCGGTCCTCCTCGCCGGCCTGGTCCTGAATGCGACCCTCGGGTGGGGCTGGGCCGACCCGCTGGCCGGGCTGGTCATCGCCGCCGTCGCCGCGAAGGAGGGCGCGGCGGCCTGGCGCGGTGACACCTGCGGCTGTGGCCCCGCCGGGCTCGACCGTGCAGACGCGGCTGACCCGGCCGTCCCCGGTGGTCCACACCGAGCTGACCCGGGCCGACGCGGCCCGGAGAGATCGACTGGATCGTGAGCGTCCGACGTTCGACGCCGAGGCGTACGAGAGCGGCAACGTGATCTAGTGGTTCTGCAACGTCCTCGAGCAATGGCGGGGCCTGGCCACCCGGTACGACAGGCTCGCCCTGACCTACCGCGGCGGCTTCGTGCGGAATCACGTCACGCGGTCACGCGGTGACGCTCGATCGCTCTGTGCTGTCATCGTCGGTGCCCCAGTTCGCAGGACCCTTGCATGATCAGAATGTCAAAGCACTGACGCCCCAACCGGTTTCGGGCGACGGTGGTGGATCTGTCCAATAATCATGTGCGCGGATCCGAGTGGTGAGGTTGTATCGCCGCATGGTGATAGCGCTGCAGCAGCCGACCGCGGACGGACTGACCGACGCTGTCGAGGCCTTGACAGGTGGCAGCGTGAGGGCGCACCGATCCAGCTGCACCCGGGTGACCTGGGCTGGCAATGGCGTTTCGGCGCCGACTCGTTGGCCAGGGCGTTACGCGTGTGGAGCCGCGACCAGGAGATCTTGGCCGTGGGGTTCGTGGATCTTGACGTGCCTACGGGCGGGACAGGCGTGATCCGTATGGGCGTAGCACCCAGCGCGGACCAGGACGAAGATCTCGCGCGCGTGCTGGTCCGCGACTTGGAGGACCCTTCGCGCGGAGTGCTCTCCGAGGGCACCGCCATCGTGGAAGCCCGCTTCGGGCAGGCGTTCCGATCACTGTTGAAGGCGCGCGGATGGGTGGCCGACGAGCCGTGGACACCGCTGTACCGAGATCTGGCCGAGCCCGTCGAGCAGAGCGGCCTGCGGGTGGAGACCGTCGGACCGGACCGGGCGGAGGAGCGCACCGCGGTGCAGCGATCTGCCTTCGATCGCTCGACGTTCACGGTCGAGCGCTGGCTGAGCATGGCCACTGGTGTCCCCTACCAGCAGGCGAGATGCGTGCTCGGCTACGACGGCGACGACCAGGCCGTCGCGGCAGCGACCGTCTGGTCTGCTGGTCCGGGCCGGCCGGGGCTGCTCGAGCCGATGGGGGTGCACCGGGAGCACCGGGGGCAGGGTCATGGGAGGGCGATCACGCTCGCTGCGGCAGCCGCTCTGCGTGAGATGGGCTCGTCGAGTGCGACCGTGGCCACTCCGACCTCGAACGCCGCAGCTGTCGCTACCTACGTGGCCGCCGGATTCAGGACCGAGGGTGATGTGACCGACTTCCGGCGGGCCGCCTGACCTGACGACCCGGTGGCTCGACCGTCGCTCGCGGCGGCTGCCTCCTTCGTTGGGCCGCTACCGCTCTCCTGCGACCTGGCTGCGCGAGCTGGGAGACACGGCCCTAGTCGTGGACGGGCTCGCCGCTGACCTGGTGGTCGGCGTGGAAGAGGGCCTCGGTCAGCACCCGCCGGATGTGGCCCCCACGCAGCCGGTACACGATCCGCCGGCCGTCGCGGGTGCCCTCGACGAGGCCGGCCAGGCGCAGCTTGGACAGGTGCTGGCTGGCCACCGTGGGGCGGCAGTCGGCGACCCCCGCCAGCGTGGCGACGTCCAGCTCGGCATCGCGCAGGGCCCACAGCATCCGGACCCGCGTCGGGTCCGCCAGCAGCGCGAACGACGTCACCGCGGCCGTGACCTGCTCCGGTGTCAGGGCGTCACCGTGCGTCTGCTCGCCCCGCACGCCGGTGCCCTGGGTCGATGCCATGCGCCCACCCTAGCCATCCAGTCGATACCTTCGCAGGTGCGCATATAATGGCAGTGTTCTTCGTCCTGCCCCGTCCCCAGAGATGACCGGCCCATGACCGCCGAGCAGCACCCGCCCGAGCACCCGTCCCACGGCGGCGACAGCCACGACCACGGGCACCCCGCCCACGGCGCGCATCACGGCCACGACGCCCACGGCGGCCACGGCACCCATGGCCACGGCCGGACGGTCCTGTCCCGCGCCGGCCACGCCCTGTCGGAGATCTTCGGCGCACACTCGCACGACGCCGCCGACCAGGTCGACGAGTCACTGGAGACGCACGCCGACGGTCGCCGTGCGCTGCTGCTGAGCCTGCTCGTCCTGGCCGTCACCGCCGGGCTCCAGGGCGTCGTCGTGGCCCTGTCGGGGTCGGTCGCGCTGCTGGGCGACACGTTGCACAACGTGGCCGACGCCCTCACCGCGGTGCCGCTGCTGGTGGCGTTCCGGCTGTCGGCCCGGCCACCGACCAAGCGGTTCACCTACGGCTTCGGTCGGGCGGAGGACCTCGGCGGGCTGTTCGTCGTGGCGATGATCGCCCTGTCCAGCCTCGCCGCCGCCTGGGAGGCCGTCGACCGGTTGCTGCACCCCCGCGAGGTCACCCACCTGTGGGCGGTCGCCGGAGCGGCCGTCATCGGGTTCGCCGGCAACGAGATCGTGGCCCGGTACCGGATCCGGGTCGGTCGGCGGATCGGCTCGGCCGCCCTGGTCGCCGACGGCCTGCACGCCCGCACCGACGGCTTCACCAGCCTCGCCGTCCTGGTCGGCGCCGGTGGCCTGGCGCTCGGGTGGGACGCGGCGGACCCCCTGGTCGGTCTCGTCATCACCCTCGCCATCCTCGGCGTCCTCCGCTCGGCGGTCCGCCAGGTCGGTGCCCGGCTGATGGACGCCGTCGACCCGGCCCTGGTCGACCAGGCGACCGCCGCGGTCGCCAGCGTCCGCGGCATCGACGAGGTCCGCGAGCTCCGCCTCCGCTGGATCGGTCACACGCTGCGCGCTGAGGTCGACGCCACGGTGTCCCCGCAGCTCAGCCTCATCGAGGCGCACGACCTCGCCCACCACGCGGAGGCGCACCTGTTGTCCCGGGTGAGGCGGCTCACTGCGGCCACCGTCCACACCAGCCCCGCCGGCGCGCACCCCTGAGCCCGAGCCGGGTGCGGTGTCAGGTCCGGCTGCCGCGGGGCTCGCCGGGCGCTCCGGGGTGCGGGCGGAGGGTGAGCTGGGCGCGGTGGTGCTCGAAGTGCAGGGTCGGGTACCGGTAGATGTCCGCCAGGGTCATGTACGCCGTGAAGTACGGGTCCCAGCTCGTCGGGTAGGCCATGCCCCGGTCCAGGTCCGCCTCCCGCTCCCGGGCCAGGCTGCGTTGCAGCGCCGCGATCGTGCGGTCGCACACCCGCCCCATCCGGTCGTGGTTGACCACCAGTGCCCCACCCCGCGCACCCCAGTAGTTGACCGCGTGGAACGGCCGCCGGGCCGAGTCCAGCAGGCCGGCCCACCCGCGCCCGACCGGCGCCGGGAGCCGGCCGACGACGCGGACCAGGCGCAGCAGGACCCGCACGATGAGGAACCCGAAGACCATGTGGAACAGCAGCTGCTCGTTCGTCCAGGCCGTCCCGTTGGTGCGTCGGCGCAGGTCCGCCGCGTCCGCCTGACCCAGCAGCGCATGCAGCCGGGACCGCGCCGCCTCGAGCTCCTCGCTGATGGCTGCGCGGTCGACCGGCAGCCGGTCCGGGCTGGCCGCGTCCACGGTCGTCAGGCGGCGCCGGCCAGGGCGGGCCGGCCGGCGACGCGCCATTCGAGGATCCCGTCGGTGGCGCGGCGGGCGCGGCGCCCGTGGGCGGCGAGCAGCCGGACGGCGCTGTGCGCCAGGACGCAGTAGGCGCCGCGGCAGTAGGCCACCACCTCCCGGTCCGCGGGCAGCTCGGCCAGGCGGTCCTCGAGCTGCTCCAGCGGGATGTTCACCGCGCCGGGCAGGTGCGCCGCCGCGTACTCCGGCGCCGGGCGCACGTCCAGGACGACGACGTCGCCGGCCTCGGCGCGCCGGAGCAGCTCGACCAGGTCGACCTGCTCGGTGTCGTCGGCGCCGAGGTAGCCGCGACGTGCGGCCTCGGTGTGCGGGCGGTGTCGCTGGGCGACGGCGCGCACGTCGGTGAACAGGGCGGCGACGTCGTCACCGGCCAGGGAGTACCAGATGCGGGTGCCGTCGCGACGGGTCGTCACGAGCCCGGCGGCCAGCAGCCGCTGCAGGTGCGCCGAGCAGGTGGACAGCCCGAGGTCGGCGGTGCGGGCGAGGTCCTCCACGCTGCGTGGGGCCTGCGCCAGCAGGTCGAGCAGCTCGAGGCGCTTGGGACTGGCGAGGGCCTTGCCGACGGCGGCGAACTCGGTGAAGAGGGAGTCCTTGGCGGCGCGGTCACCCATCGGTGCCTCCTGGTGGTGGCGGCGCGGCCGGCGCCGGGCGGTGGTGGGTCTCGTACATCCTGACGGCCACGACCACACCGGAGAAGGCGGTGAGGCCGGCGACGGCCCACACGGCGGCGCGGACCCCGAGCAGGTCGGCGACGACGCCGGCCAGCACCGCGCCGACGGCGAAGCCGCCGTCGCGCCAGAGCCGGTAGATCCCGATCGACCGGGCACGCCAGGCCGGGTGGGCGACGTCCCCGATCGAGGCCAGCAGCGTCGGGTAGACCATGGCCGTCCCGGCACCCAGGAGGACCGCCGCGGTCGCCCACGCGGTGAAGCTGTGGCTCACGGCGACCAGCGCGAGGGCCAGCGCCTGCACCCACAGGCCGGTCGCGATCAGCCACTTGCGGCCCCACCGGTCGGACAGGGCGCCGGTGAGCAGCTGCCCGAGACCCCAGACCGCCGGGTAGAGCGCGGCCAGCGCACCGATGCGGGCCACGGAGAGCCCGGCGGCCGCGAACAGGACGGGGAACAGGCCCCAGGCCAGGCCGTCGTTGAGGTTGTTCACCAGCCCGGCCTGGCAGGCCGAGGACAGCGCCGGCTCGGTGAAGCTGGTCCGGGTGAACACCTGCCGGTCGGTGAGCTCGTCGTGCAGGTGGTCATGGCGGCCGTCGGAGCGGGCCACGTGGGTGGCCGCCTCGAGCCGGGCGTGCCCGCGGGTCTCGCGCACCGCCAGGGTGGACAGGCCCAGGCCGAGCGCGGCGAACGCGAGCCCGAGCAGGAACGGTGCCGGGCGCAGCCCGTACGCCTGCGCCAGGTAGCCGGTGACCAGCGCCGTCACCGCGACGGCCCCGTAGCCGGCCGCCTCGTTCAGGCCCATCGCGAACCCCCGCCGGGCCGGCCCGACGAGGTCGATCTTCATGATCACGGTGGTCGACCAGGTCAGGCCCTGGCTGACGCCGAGCAGGACGTTCGCCGCGACGACCCAGCCCCAGGACGGCGCCCAGATCAGCAGCAACGGGACCGGGACCGCGACCAGCCAGCCGGCCACCAGCACCGGCTTGCGGCCGTACCGGTCCGACCAGGTGCCGGCGACGTAGTTGGTCGCGGCCTTGGCCACCCCGAACGCGAGGATGGAGGTCAGCGCGGCGGTGTACGCCGTGAGGTGGAACGTGCGTGTGGCCAGCAGCGGCAGCACGGTGCGCTCCTGCCCGAGCATCCCGCCCACCAGGGCGTTGACGGCCACGAGCAGCGTGAACTGGGCGGCGTTGGCGCGCAGCCCCAGGGTGACCGGGCGCGGTCCGCGGGCCGGGCCCGCGCGCACTGCGGAGCTCATCCGCCCACCTGCAGCGTCCCGCCGGTCGCCTCGGCCCAGTCGTCGGGCCCGCCGACCAGCACGGCGACGTCGGTGCGACCGGCGCGGGCCAGCAGGCTCGCGGCGCCCATCGCGCGCTCTCCGTGCCCGCACATCACGACGGTGGGGCCGCTGGGGGCGGCGTCGGTGTGGGCAGGCAGGTCGCCCAGCTCGACGTGCGCCGCGCCGGGCACGTGCCCGGCGGTGAACTCGCTGTCCTGCCGGATGTCCAGCACCGCGGCGCCGGCCGTCGCGCCGCTCATCGCGCCGGCCTCGATGAGGGGGATGGTCGCCACAGCCCGGCCGGCGGCGGTCCATGCGCCCATGCCGCCGGTGAGCTCACCGGCGAGGTTGTCGTAGCCGATCTTCAGGGCCTGCCAGGCGACCTCGCCGGGGTCCTGGTCGACGCCCCGGACGACGACCAGGGGACGGTCGGGGGTGACGATCCAGCCCAGCCAGGTGGCGAACGCCGCACGCAGCGGGATCGAGACCGCGCCGGGGACGTGGCCGGCGGAGAAGTCGGCGACCGGACGGACGTCGACGACCTCGGCGCCCGCAGCCGTCAGCCGCGCCACGTCCGCGGCGGTGAGTCCGGGCAGGGCCGCCGTGTCCCCGACCAGGGCCGGTCCCCGGCGGTTCAGCTCCGGCAGGCGCCCGAAGTACGGCGGGTAGCTGCCCAGGGAGGCGAGCAGCGCGTGGACGAACGCGTCCTCGGACTCCGCACGCAGCAGGGCGTTCGTGGCCTTCTCCACCCCGATCGTCGAGGTCCGCTCGGCTGCCGGCGGAGCCGAGCAGAACGACCCCGCGCCGTGCGTGGGCCACACGGCGACCGCGTCGTCCAACCGCGCCAGGCGCTGCAGCGACCGGTACTGCGCCCGCGCCAGCTCCTCGGTCCGCGCCGGGATCGACGAGGTCGGTCCGGGCCGCCGCACCCACCAGGAGGGAGCCACCGGTGAACACCCCGACCGTGCTCGGCCCATCCAGGAGCGCGAACGCGATGTGCTCGTGGGTGTGCCCCGGCGTCGCCAGCACCCGCAGCCTCAGCCCACCCAGGTCGACCTCGTCGCCGTCAGCGAGGGCGGTGTGCGGGTACTGCCGTCCACCGGCGCTCGCGGCGAGCACCTGCGCGCCGTCACTGGCGGCCAGCTCGAGGGCGCCGGTGAGGAAGTCGGCGTGCAGGTGCGTGTCGGCGGCGAAGGCCACGGTCAGCGCGCGGGCCTCGGCGGCAGCCCGGAGCCGGCGCAGGTCGCGACCGGCGTCGACCGCCAGGGCCCGCCCGTCACCCAGGTCCAGCAGGTAGGCCGAGTTCCCCAGCCCCTCGTCGACCAGCGGCACCACGCCCGGATCCGTCATCACGTCTCCCCGTCGGCCCATTCGCACGGGACGTCAAGGACATCCTACGTTGTTCCAACGAACAGTGGAGAAAGGCTGCAGCGGGCGGAGGCCCCTACAACCAGCCGTTGCGCCGGAACAGCCGGTGCAGGCCCACGCACACCAACGCAATGACCCCCAGGACGACGAAGTACCCGTATTTCCAACGGAGCTCGGGCATGTTGTCGAAGTTCATCCCGTAGATCCCGGCGACCGCGGTGGGCACCAGGGCGATGGCCGCCCAGGCCGAGATGCGCCGCATGTCCTCGTTCTGCTGCATCGCCGTCCGGTTCTGCCGGACGCTCACCTGGGCCAGGTCGGCGGTCAGGATGTCGGTGAGCATCCGGTCCAGCCCCTCGATCGCGTCGGTCGCGCGCAGGACGTGGTCGTAGACGTCCGCGAAGTACGGCGTGGCCCCGCCCGCGATGCCGGGGACCTCTCCCTCGGCCAGCCGTCGCAGCGGCAGCGCCAGGGGGACCACGGCCCGACGGAACTCGAGCAGCTCGCGCTTGAGGAGGTAGATCCGCTGCGCGTGGTCCCGGTCGTCGCCACCGAACACCTGCGCCTGGATGTCCTCCACGTCCAGGGCGATCCGGGCCGCCACGTCCTCGTACTGGTCCACGATGTGGTCTGCGGCCCGGTACAGCACCTCCGTGGTGCCGCGGGAAAGCCGCTGCGGATCGGCGGAGTCCAGCTCGCCACGGACCGCCCCCAGCACCTCGCTCTGTCCCTGTCGGACGGTCACCACGAACCCCGGGCCCAGGAACATCGCGATCTGGCCCACGTCGACGACCTCGTGGGAGTCGACGTACCGCACGGGCTTGAGGACGGCGAAGATGACGTCGCCGTACACGTCCAGCTTGGGCCGCTGGTGGGCGACGACGGCGTCCTCGACGGCCAGGTGCGGCAACGCGAACGCCGCGGCCACCACTGCGAACTCGGCCGCGGTCGGCTGCTGGAGACCGATCCACACGAACCCGCGACCGGTGCTCGCGGCCTCGACGGCCTCGGGCACGGTCAGCCTGCCGTTGCGGCGCCCGCCGGGCTCGTAGAAGCCGCAGTCGCCGATGACCGACTCCACGTCGCGGGCCTCGCCCTCAGGGGCCGGCCGTACGACGGGCTGCGGCTGCCGGCGCCGTACGGCGGGGTCGGCCCACCCACGCAGACCGAGTCGACGAAGCCCGTCCACGACCGTGTCACTGTTCACCATCACTGCCTTCCGTCACCGGCCGCGGCCCTCGTCAGCTGCCGGCGTCCGGCTGGAAACGGT
>CAWHHB010000012.1:0-399038 GCA_963828995.1 uncultured Actinomycetota bacterium | reverse complement strand
AGCACCTCCGCGCACGGGGCGACCCCGGACTGGCGCACCGAGGGCGTCCGCGTCATCCCCGGTGACGCACTGGACACGAACACCCCGCAGACGCCGGGGATGAACCGGGCTGCTGCGGTGACCCACGACAGGGCGGGCTCGGAGAAGCTGTGGGCTGGGACCGTCACCATCCATCCCGGCGCTCAGACCGGCGCCCACCATCACGGCGAGCTGGAGAGCGTGATCTACGTGGTCCGCGGCCGTGCGCGGATGCGGTGGGGATCCAACCTCGAGTTCACCGCGGAGACGGGCCCCGGCGGGTTCATCTTCGTGCCTCCGTTCGTCCCGCACCAGGAGCTCAACGCCCGGGACGACGAGCCGCTGGTGTGCGTCGTCGTGCGCAGCGGTCAGGAGCCGATCGTGGTCAACCTGGAGATCGACGCGGCGGTCGAGCCAGAACGCGTCCCCTGGGTTGATCCGTCACACCCGATCGGCTGAGCAACCCTGCCCTTCGCCAGCCCCGTGGGTGGCTGGCGTCAGCCGCGTGGGCCGCGTCGGACCGGCAGGTGCCCCCTCAGGTCTGAAAGACTTCCGGGTGGTTCTTGAGCTCGCTTCGCGTTCGCTTGATGTGCATCGCCAGCACCCGCTGGGCCATGGCGCCGTCCTGCACCCGGATTGCCTCGATCAGGAGTCGATGTTCTGAGTTGATGATCCAGGCGCGCTGGCTGCCGGTGAGGTGACTGAACGCCCTGCGGTAGTGCTGCGTCGTGTCCCAGAGGCGGGCGACCATCGTCGCGAGCTGTTGCGCATCGTGGTACTTGTACGTGGCCCAGTGCAGCTGTCGGTCGAGGACGAGGAACTGCTCCACGTCACTGTTCGCTTCGATCTGTTCCTGGAGCTCCACGAGACCGTTGACGTCGTCAGCCGTGAACGAGGCCATGCTCTCGGACAGAAGCAGTGGCTCGAGCCGCTCGCGGATCTTGTAGCTGAGGTCGCAGTCGCGTTGATCGAGCTTGCTGACCCACGCTCCCCGGTTTGAACGAAGCGTCACCAGCCCAGTCGAGCTGAGGATGCGCAGCGCTTCCCGGACCGGGAGGCGGCTCGCCTCGAACTCCTCGGCGAGCTCGTCCTGCAGGACGCGCGTTCCGGGTTTGAGCTGGCCAGACAGGATGCGTTCGCGGAGGTGGTCGGCGATGCGCTGGCTGGCGACGGCGGATGGCATACCTCCGTCGGCTTCGGACACGCCTTGATCACTCCTCGGATGACTGAAGGGGGGCGTCAGCGGCCAGCTGCTTGTCGAAAGCCTTCCCGCCCGGATATGACACTAGCTCGAACTGCATGCCCCACGGCGACAGGAAGTAGATCCAGCGCTGCCCTTCGCTGGGGCCCTTGCTGGCGGTGGGATCGCCGAACACCGTCAGGCCCAGCCGGTGCAGATGGGCGACGGCTGCATCGAGGTCGGTCACGTAGAGCGCGATGTGGTGGCCGCCGACGTCGCTGTTGCGGGGTGGGGTGCGCTGCTGGTCGGTGGCCTCGTACTCGAACACCTCGAAGATCGCCTGACCGCCGAGGCGGAAGAAGTGCAGGCGCCGCATCACGGTGTCGTCAGCGACGTTGAGGTGCTCGCTCATCCAGTGGTCGTCGTGCGTGAAGGGCCCGAGCTCGTACATGTACTCGCAACCCAGGACGTCGACGAAGAACTCGTGGGCCTCGGCCAGGTTGGGGACGGTCACCCCGAAGTGGTCCGCCCGGGTCACTCCTGGGATGGGTCCGGGTGCATCTGGCATGGGCTATCTCCTTGTGATGGATCCATCAGTACCTTACGGTGTGACGTAGATCCCGGCAACGGTCCCGCATCTGAGCAGGAATGGCCGAGTCGGGTGAAAGCAGATGGATCCATACGTGCGTCTCCCGGAGGTAAGCGCATGCCTACGCACACGAACCTGACCGCCGCATCGCCGTGGGTGGAGGTGGGGGTCGACCAGTCAGACTGGGACGCTGTCGAACCCGATGTCGTCCTTCAGATGCTCGGTCAGACCCTGTGGATCCGGGTGTTCGAGGAGTACGTCCTGGAGCTCGCGGGTGACGGACTGGTGCACGGGCCCGCCCACTCGAGCATCGGCCAGGAGGGTGGCGCCGTCGGGTCGGTCCTGGGCCTACGAAGCGATGACTTCGTCAACGGGTCCCATCGTGGACATCACCAGTTCCTCGCCAAGGCCTTCGGCCACGTCATGAGTCCGCCCAAGGGTCGTCTGCCGGAGCTCACCGACGATGTCCGCACCGTCCTGCGTCGTACGTTGGCGGAGATCTGCGGACTTGCCGAGGGGTTCTGCCGAGGTCGCGGCGGCTCCATGCACCTGCAGTGGCGCGAGGCCGGGGCGATGGGGACCAACGCCATCGTCGGTGGCGGGGTGCCGCAGGCGCTGGGCTTCGCGTTCAACCAGCTCCACTCCGGATCGGACGCCGTGAGCGTGTCCTACTTCGGCGACGGCGCGGTCAACATCGGCTCGGTGCTCGAGTCCTTCAACCTCGCTTCGGCCTGGAAGCTGCCCGTCTGCTTCTTCATCGAGAACAACCTGTTCGCGGTCTCGACCCCTGTCGAGAAGGCGACCGGCGAACCCCGTGTGTCAGCCCGTGGGCTCGGGTTCAACATCCCCAGCTGGAGGGTCGATGGCATGGACCCGCTCGCGGTGCACCTGGCGATGGCGGAAGCCCTCGACCACATGCGGTCGGGCAACGGGCCGACCATCATCGAGGCAGAGGTGTACCGGTTCTTCCACCAGAACGGCCCCTTCCCCGGCTCCGCCTTCGGGTACCGCACCAAGGAGCAGGAGCAGGCCTGGCGCGCGCGTGACCCTCTGGGACAGCTGAAGGAACAGGCACTGCGTCGCGATCTCGTGACCGAGGAGGACATCAAGGCCCTGCACCAGGAGGTTTCCGAGTGCATGAGCTCGATCGGGGAGACGCTCCTCGAAGCGGTACCCGGCGGCAAGCCGGGACAGCGCCGCATCCGGGCCGACAAGTGGCCGGACCCGGGCTTCGTGGACGTGGGGATCCGTGGTGACCTCGGTGAGCTCGAGGGCAGCCGCTATGAGGAGGAGACCAGCTTCAGCGGCGAGCTCGGTGAGCGTCGGTTCATCGACGTCGTCAGCGACGTCATGGGCCGGCGGATGGAGGAGGACAGCTCCATCGTGGTCATCGGTGAGGATGTCGACGGGCTGAAGGGCGGCACCAACGGTGCCACCCGCAGGGCCCTGGAGAAGTTCCCTGACAGGGTTCTCGGCACCCCCATCAGCGAGAACGCGTTCGCGGGGATGGGCGGCGGGATGGCTCTCGACGGCCGGTTCCGACCGGTGGTCGAGTTCATGTACGCCGACTTCATGTGGGTCGCCGCCGACCAGATCTTCAACCAGATCGCGAAGGCCCGACACATGTTCGGAGGCGACAGCGCCGTTCCCCTGGTGCTGCGCAGCAAGCTGGCGGCCGGCACCGGCTACGGCTCCCAGCACTCCATGGACCCCGCGGGCGTCCTCACGACAGCTCCGGGCCTTCGCGTCGTGGCACCCTCGAATCCCTTCGACTACGTCGGGCTCATGAACACCGCGCTCGCCTGTGACGACCCCGTCGTCGTCCTCGAGCACGTCGACCTCTACGCCTCCACGGGAACCGGACCGGTCAGCGATCTGGACTACCGCATCCCGGTGGGCAAAGCGGCACTGCGCAGTCAGGGCGACGACCTGACGATCATCTCCTACCTCTCCATGGTCGGTCACTGCCTGGAGGCCCTGGACCAGGTGCCGGAGGTCAAGGCAGACCTCATCGACCTGCGCTGGCTCGACCGGGCAAGCCTCGACTGGGACACGATCGAGGCGAGCGTCAAGAAGACCAACCGTGTGCTCATCGTCGAGCAGGGCGCGGTCGGCACCTCCTACGGCGGCTGGCTCGCCGACGAGATCCAGCGTCGACTCTTCGACTGGCTCGACGCGCCGATCGAACGGGTCACCGGCGCCACCGCCTCGCCGAGCATCAGCAAGGTCCTTGAAAGGGCCGCCATTGCCCGCACCGAGGAAGTTGTCAACGCCCTGCGCACCGTCGTCAGTGACTGATCGCGCGCCCATACCAAGGAGCAGAGCATGGCATCCCTGTTGAGAGTGCCCGAGGTTGCTGCCGGCGCCACGGAAGCGGTCCTGTCCGAGTGGCTCGTGGAGGAGAACGCGCCCTTCGTCGCCGGCGAGCCCATCGTGATGATCGAGACGGAGAAGGCCGTCGTCGAGGTTGAGGCGGAGATCGACGCCGTCGTGCTTCGCAAGCTGGTCCCCGGCGGCTCAACCGTCGAAGTCGGCTCACCGATGGCCCTCGTCGGGGCTGCCGACGAAGCGAACGCCGACCTGGACCAGCTCCTCGCCGACCTGGGCGTCGGCAAGGTCGAGGAGAAGGCGGCGCCCGTACGGCGCGACGTCCCTGAGCGCGCGCCCGCGACGGCGGCCTCGGCCGCACCGAGGGAGCCGATGGGCGCGACCCATGCCGCTCCCGAGCCGGAGACGGCGCCCGAGCATGACGTGGTCCGACCGTCGGCAGACGGCGACACCGGCCCTGGGCGGAGGTTCATCACCCCGATCGCTCGACGGATGCTCCGCGACGCCGGGCTCAGGCCCGAGGACGTCCACCCCAGCGGGCCGAACGGGCGCATCGTCCGCCGCGACGTCGAGCGCGCGATTGAGACATCCCGCCAGGGTCAGGCCGCGGCCGTCAGCGAGCCGCAACCAGTGACTCCCGCTGAGCCCTCACCAGCCCGACCGGCAGCCGACCGGTCGTCTTCCACCGGTTACGAAGACATTCCGCATTCGCGCGTGCGCCGCGCCGTGGCCAGCCGGCTGCTGGCGAGCAAGCAGTCCATCCCACACTTCTACGTCAAGCGAACCGTCCGCATCGACGCGCTGCTCCAGCTGAGGTCGCAGCTCAACGACGTCTCTGCGCAGAAGATCTCGGTCAACGACCTGGTGATCCGGGCGGTGGCAGCTGCGCACGTGCGGGTGCCCGAGGCGAACGTGATCTGGACCGAGGACCAC
This sequence comes from uncultured Actinomycetota bacterium, assembly GCA_963828995.1. Classification (GTDB taxonomy): domain Bacteria; phylum Actinomycetota; class Actinomycetes; order Actinomycetales; family Dermatophilaceae; genus CAVRTM01. Next base: position 393,990 of record CAWHHB010000012.1, on the reverse strand, counting down.
CTGCGCCGATTCGAGTCGGTGGACATCGCGGTGGCGATCGCGTCTGATCGTGGGCTCGTCACCCCGGTCCTGCGATCGGTCGAGAAGGCCACGCCGAGTGCCATCGCCGGCCAGGTCCGGGCCTACGTGCAGCAGGCCAACGACGGCAAGCTCCAACAGCGTGACCTCGAAGGTGGTTCCATCAGCGTCACCAACCTCGGCATGTACGGGGTGGAGGAGTTCGCCGCCATCATCAACCCGCCACAGTCGGCGATCCTGGCAGTGGGTGCAGGGCATCCCGAGCCGGTCGTGGTGAACGGGGTCGTTGAGGTGGGGACCGTGATGTCGCTGGTGCTGTCGGTGGATCACCGCGCCATTGATGGTGCGCTGGCCGCACAGTGGCTGGGCGCCCTGGTGACGGTCATCGAGCAACCGCTGCACCTTCTGGCCTGACCCGCCCGGACGTTTCCGAGCTTCTCCGCGAGCTGGTCGGGCAGGCGATCAACGCGTGAGACGTCGTGGAGTCTGGACTCAGGGCCCGTCGACAAGATCGCGGGTGACCTGCGCAAGGGTGGGCGCGCCCGCGAGGGCCATGGCGTGACGCAGGTCCTCGAGCAACCAGGTCAAGAGCTCCGTGACTCCAGCCTGGCCGTCAGCCGCCAGAGCCCACAGCACCGGACGGCCGATGAGGACGGCGTCGGCTCCGAGCGCCAGGGCAGTGAGGACGTCCAGCCCGCTCCGTATGCCCCCGTCCACCAGGACCGGGGCCCTGCCGCCGACGGCCGCGACCACGTCGGGCAGCGCGTCGGCGGTGGTGATCGCCCGGTCGAGCTGTCTGCCCCCGTGGTTCGAGACCACGACTCCCGCCGCGCCGGCGTCGAGGCATCGCACGGCGTCGTCGCCGCGCAGAACGCCCTTGACCAGCACGGGGAGCCCGGTCAGCCGTGCGAGCTCGCCGATCAGGGCCGGTGTGGCTGACGGTGACTGTTCGACCGCGCTCAGCCGGTCGGTGCCCGGCGGAACGTGCTGGTTGGTGTTGCGCGTCAGGTGCTCGTCCGTGTCAGCGACGCGCGTGCTCGTCAGGAGCGGCTTACGGGCGACGACGGGAGTGTCGCCCGTGAGTACGAGCGCCGTCGCGCCGGCCGCAGCGGCCCGCACGGCGAGCCCTTGGTGGACCTCGGGCTCCTGCGTCGCATAGACCTGGAACCACCACGGGCCGCCCAGCCGCCCCGCCCACGTCCTCCAGCGAAGCGCTGGAGCGGGTCGAGACCGTCATGAGAAGACCGCAGCGTGCCGCCGCGCGGGCTGAGGCCAGCTCCGCGTCGGGATGCATCAGTCCATGGAACGCCGTCGGGCCGACGAGGAGAGGGCCGTGAAGCTCCTGAGCCAGCAGCGTCAGCGAGGTGTCCACGGACGAGACGTCGGTGAGGACCCGGGGCCGGAACCGCCGGCGGTGCCAAGCAGACTCCGACTCGGCCCGCGACGTGCCCATCCACGAGCCCGCCTCGACGTACGACACGACCTCGGGGGGCAGCACGCTGTGAGCACGCTCCCGTTGGGCGGCCAGCAGTGGTGGCAGCGACAGGAGGTCACGGGTTGAGTCGGTACTCATGGGACTCCTCCGGTGTTCGTGGGTCCAGGGCACCGCCGCTGGGGGTCGTACGGGGCGACCGGGGACGACGAGCGTGCGCCGCTCGAGCAGAGCCTTGACAGTAGTGGGACTGAACGCGTTAAGTAAGTGTTCACACACGCTGATCGTTGGGAGAACCTGGCATGGACCTTGGGAACGGACGCGGACACCTGGCCTACTCCACGTTGGTCCATGCCGGAGACACGTGGGCGGAGATGCAGGACAGCGTGCGAACGCACCTCCCGGCAGTCAAGGCGGCCGTGTCCCCGGACCAGCCGTTCGGCGTCTCGCTGCGCCTGTCGGCGGCCTCGGCGGCGACGCTCGCGGACGGACGAGGGCGAGCGGCGCCGCTTCCGTGAGTTCCTGGACGCTGAGGGCCTCTACGTGTACACCGTCAACGCCTTCCCGTACGGCCCGTTCAAGGGACGGCAGGTCAAGGAGCAGGTGTACGAGCCGGATTGGAGCACGGAGGACCGCACGGCGTACACGATGAGGGTTGCGGACGTCCTCGTGGACCTCTCGCCCGAGGGCGTGTCTCCCAGCATCCAGACCGCGCCGCTGGCCTTTCCGCCCCAACGTGGTGGACGACGCCTACCTCGCCGCGTGCACCCGCAACGTTCTGCGCGTGGTGGCCCACCTGGCCACCATCGAGAGGGAGACCGGGCGCCGGATCAAGCTGGCGATCGAGCCGGAGCCGTACTGCTACCTCGAGACCACGGACGAGACCGTGGCCTACTTCACGGAACAGCTGTACTCGGCCGCCGGGGTGCACCAGCTCTCGGAGCTGGCCGGTCTGCCCGTCTCGGAGGCCACGGGAGTCCTGCGACGGCACCTCGGGGTGGTGTTCGACATCTGTCACCAGGCTGTCGGGTTCGAGGACATCCCGAGCTCGCTGGCGAAGCTTGTCGCGGCCGGCGTTCCCATCTTCAAGCTGCAGGAAGCGGCGGCCCTGTGGGTTCCGCGCGTGGACGCCGACGTCGTCGCGGCCTTGCGTGCCTTCACCGACACGATCTACCTGAGCCAGACCACGGAGCTCCGCAACGGCCAGACCACGCGCTACCTCAACCTGGAGGACGCTCTTGACGCCTGGGACGCCGACCCCGGCGAGCGGGAGCTCAGGACGCATTTTCACGTCCCGGTGTTCCTGGACGAGATCGGCCCCTTCCGTACGACGAGATTCGCGGTGGAGCAGGCGCTGGCCGTCCACCGGCAGACACCGTTGTCGGACCACCTCGAGATCGAGACGTACACGTGGGACGTGCTCCCCCAGGAGCTCAAGACCGGCGACATCGACGAGTACGTCAGGCGCGAGCTGGAGTTCGTGCGCGGTGAGGTCGTCGGAGTCAAGGCCTGAGCGGCAGGCACGGTTGGTACGGAGTGGCCCACGGGTGAGGACGGCACAGTGAACCGAGAGCGGAGCACGTCATGACAGGACGAGTCGAAGGCCGGTCCATCATCGTGACCGGGGCGGCGAGCGGCATGGGCGCGGCCATCGCCAAGCGACTGGCGCAGGAGGGGGCAGCCGTCACGGTCGCCGACCTCGACGGCGCAGCGGCAGAGCGGGTCGCCGCTGAGATCACGGGGGAGGGCGGACGCGCCGTCGCGCAGCAGGTCGACGTGTCCAAACGCGACCTCGTGCGTGCCATGGTGTCGGCGGCGGTGGAGGCGTTCGGCGGTGTGGACGTCATCTTCAACAACGCGGGCTTCAACCGCCCCATGCATCTGCTGGACGTCACCGAGGAGAACTGGCGCTCCATCATGGACGTCAACGCTCTTGGCGTGCTGCTGTGCACCCAGGAGGCCGCGCGGCAGATGATCAAGCAGGGGCGCGGAGGCAAGATCGTCAACACGACGTCCATCGCCGGCAGGCAGGGCTACCCGAGCTTCGCGCCGTACTGTGCCAGCAAGTTCGCGGTGATCGCGCTGACGCAGGCGACCGCACGCGGGCTTGCCGAGCACGACATCACGGCGAACGCCTTCGCGCCCGGGGTGGTGGCGACGCCCCTGTGGGAACGGCTGGACGAGGACCTGCGGCAGATCGGCGACGCGTCCGAACCAGGCCAGGCCATGGCAGACTTCGCCTCGACCATCATCAAGGGGCGCCCGGCGGAAGCGGCGGACATCACCGGCACGGCCCTGTACCTCGCCTCAGCCGACTCGGACTACATGACGGGGCAGGTGATGATGATCGACGGCGGAATGGTCCTTGTCTGAGACCTCCGGCGGAGATATGTACCCTTTCGGCACGGCACGAGACCTGCGGCCCGCTGAGGTCGCCGAGGCAGGAGACAACCGGTGATGGGCCCTACGGCGCGCGAGCGCATCCGCACGGCGCGGCAGACCAATGGGCTGAGCCTTCGTGAGCTTGCTAAACGCGTCGGCGTCTCGGCGAGCCTGCTCTCGCAGATCGAGAACGGTCGCAGCGACCCGTCGGTCTCGACGCTGTACAGCCTCGTCGCCGAGCTGGGTCTGTCGCTGGATGCGCTCCTGGACCCGGGGCAGCAGGCCGCCCCGGAGGTTGAAGCCGTCGTCGGGGGAGAGCCGACGCCTGTGGAGCGAAGTGTCACGGAAGTGGCGAGTGGCCCCGTCGTGCACCCCGGCGAACGACGGGTGCTTCACATGGACTCCGGGGTGGTCTGGGAACGGCTCACGCGCGGACCCAGCGACATCGTCGACGCGCTCCTGGTCACGTACGAGCCCGACGGAACGTCGTCCTCGACGGGCAAGCTGATGAGGCACAGCGGGATGGAGTTCGCCTACCTGTTGACGGGTGAGCTGACCCTGCAGCTCGGGTTCGAGACACACGTGCTGCGGGCCGGCGACTCGATGGAGTTCGACTCGTCGACGCCGCACCTGTACTACAACGCCGGAGACGTTCCCGCGAAGGGGCTCTGGTACGTCGTCAGCCGCGACACCGTCCCCACCCAGCCACAGCTTCGCCGGGACGTCCGGTCCTCGCAGCCGTCGGACCTCGGGGGCAGCCGCCCGGCGCCCTCGTCCGCGGTCGAGGTGCTCGAGGCGTTCAGGCAGCACTGACGCTGGGTTGCGCGGCGCACGGATCCCGTGCGTGCTCCTGAGCTCGGCCGCACCTCTGCGCCCGGCTGTGCCCGGTGCGCCGTAGGGCCCGGTTCGCCACCCCGAAAGCGGCCCGCCGTTCGGCCCAGGGTGATTCGGGCGCGTCCCCGAACCTGGTGGCACGGAAAAAATGTTTGGTGGGCATTGACACGCCCGGGGTCTGGCTGTTCAGTAGTACTCAACACGAGTGAACAGCCCCCGAGCAACGGAGCGGACGCCCGATGACCCAGAACACGTCAGATAACGGTCAGCGGCCTGCTGCGACGGACGACGTGGCCGAGGAGCAGGGCTGGCTTCGTCGCCGGGTCTCCGGCCCAGCCACCGCCATCCTCGCCGCCACCGTGCTGCTGTTCATCGCCAGCGCGATCCTGCAGCCGGAGAGCCTGGCGGGATCGTCGCTGGCGGGGATGCTGCCCTTCGCTGCGATCCTGGCGATCGTCGCGGTCGGCCAGACGCTGGTGATCCAGCAGGGCGGCATCGACCTGTCGGTGCCGGGCTTCATGTCGCTCACCGTCGTGATCGTGACGCACTACCCGGCCGGTGACTCCAGCAAGCTGCCGGCCGCCGTGTTGGGCGCGTTCATCATCGCTGCGCTCGGCGGACTCGCCAGCGGGCTCCTGGTGAGCAGGGTCGGCGTCACGTCGATCGTCGTCACGCTCGGGATGAACGCGCTGCTCTACGGCGCCGTCCTGGGAATCTCGGGCGGCATCCCTCGCTCCACCACCCAGACGCTGCGCGACATCGCCACGGCAAAAGCCGTGGGAATCCCGATGACCGTCGTGCTGGCGGTGATCATCACCGCCATCGTGGGCTTCATCGTCAAGCGCACCGTCGTGGGGCGGCGTTTCGAGGCCATCGGGTCCAGCAACCAGGCAGCCCGGGCGATCGGCCTGCCGGTACGGCGCCACCAGCTCGCCGCGTACGTGGCCGCCGCGCTGCTCTACTGCACCGCCGGCGTCCTGCTGGCAGGGGTCGTCTCGGCCCCGAGCGCCTTCCAGGGCGACACCTACCTCCTGCCGTCCGTGGCAGCGGTGGTCCTGGGCGGCACGTCCCTGCTGGGCGGTCGAGGCAGCGTCGTGGCGTCGGCGGTAGCCGCGCTGTTCCTCAGCCAGCTTGCGCAGGTGCTGCTGACCTCCGGCGTCAACAGTGCCGTCCGGAACCTCGTCGAGGCCTTCGCACTGGCTATCGGCGTGGCGATCTACAGCGTCGACTGGAACCGCGTGCTCAGCACCTTGAACCTGCGCGAACGCAGCGCCGCCGGCGCCTCCACCGGCGCCTGACCCCTCCGTCGCACCAGACAACCGACCACACCGTCACCTGAACCAGAAGGGTTTTCACCGTGAGCCACAAGCAGCGCACGTTCCCGGCCTTGGCCGCCACCGCAGTTCTCAGCATGGGCCTCGCGGCATGCGGGGGATCCGGCTCGTCCGGCTCCTCTGCCTCAGGGGGCGGAGCGGGCGCGCCAGCCAATGCGAACGTGCCCTCCTGGTGTGGTGCCAAGAAGATCAGCCTTGCCCTCGCTGACGGCTTCGGCGGCAACGCGTGGCGGCAGGTGACCCGCGCGGAGGCCAAGGACGAGGCCTCGAAGTGCCCGAACGTCACCCAGTACCTCTACTCCGACGGCCAGGGGAACACCCAGAAGGCGATCTCCGACATCCAGGGCTTCACCGCCAAGGGGGTCACCGCGATGGTCGTGTTCCCGGACGCCGGCAAGGCCATGCTTCCCGCGCTCCGCAGCGCCTACAAGGCGGGCGTGGTGACGGTGCCCTACCGGGTCAGCCCCGGCGGTGAGGCGGGCAAGGACTACGACTACTTCGTCGACACGGACTTCAAGCAGGCCGGCGTCCTGTGGGCCAACTGGCTGGTCAAGGCGCTCAAGGACAAGGGCAACGTCGTGAACCTTGGTGGCCCGGCGGCCAACTCCCAGAGCCAGGACGAGTACGACGGCATGATGAGCGTGCTGAAGGATCACCCGGGGATCAAGTTCATCGGCCAGACGCCGTACAACGTCACCAACTGGGACCCGGCCGAGACCCAGAAGGTCGTCACGGGCCTCCTGGCCAAGTACCCGCAGATCGACGCGATCACCACCGACTACGGCAACGCCCTGGCCAGCTCGTTCCCTGCCTTCCAGCAGGCGAACCGCAAGATCCCGCCGATCGCGACCGAGGACGCCAACCTCCTCGGCTGCGACTACAAGAAGGCGAAGGACTCCGGCAAGGGGTTCCCCCTCTTCACCGTCTCGTCGCAGAACTGGATGTCCCGTCTGGCCGTCCAGGTCGCCGTGGCCAAGGCCACCGGGGGTGTCATCCCCAAGAACATGACGGCCCCGCAGCTGGCCTTCGAGGACTCGCTCACCGGCAAGCCGAACCAGGTCAAGTGCGACACCTCACTGCCCGCTGACGCCTTCCTCTCCTCCAAGCTCACGCCTGAGCAACAAGCTGCTGCGCTGAAGGGCTGACCGAAACCCAGCCGCCTCTGCGGTGGGGACGTGCACACCCCACGTCCCCACCGCCCGGCCTGAGACAAGGATTCCTGTGACGACTTCGGTGACGGAAGTGAAGACCGAGCTCCTGCGGCTCGAGCACATCAGCAAGCACTACGCCGGCGTGACGGCGCTCAAGGACGTTGACCTGTCGCTCATGGCCGGTGAGGTTCACGCGCTGCTCGGCGAGAACGGTGCCGGCAAGTCCACGCTCATGGGTATCGCCTCGGGGTCCACTCCGGCGGACCCGGGCGGGGCCATCCTGGTGGACGGCGAGCCCAAGTCGCCCTACACCCCAGCTATCGCCACCACCTCCGGCGTGGCCATCGTGCACCAGCACCCGGCCGTGCTCCCGGACCTCACCGTCGCCGAGAACCTCCTGATCGCCATACCTCGCACCGCGCGGGGCCGCTCGGGATGGATGCAGCAGCTGCTCGACCGCGTCGGATGCTCGGCCGATCTGAAGGCCCGCGTGGAGTCCTTGGGCGTCGCCGACCGCCAGCTCCTGGAGCTGGCCAAGGCCTTGGCGATCAACCCGCGCGTCCTCATCCTCGACGAGCCGACCGCAGCGCTCGGAGCCGACGCCGTCGATGCCCTCTTCGACGAGGTACGGCGTGCCGCGGCGGCGGGGACGGCGGTCGTCTACATCACGCACCGGCTGGCGGAGGTGCGACAGATCGCCGATCGCGTCACGGTGCTGCGTGACGGGTCGGTGCAGGGCGCCGCGCTCGTCAGTGACATCACCGACGAGGAGATCCTGCGCATGATCGTCGGGCGCACCGTCGAGTCGGTCTTCCCTCCCAAGCGCTCCGCACGCGAGAGCGCCTCGCCGGTGCTGCGCGTCGAGGAGCTGTCCGGCGACGGCTTCGAGAGTGTCTCGTTCGAGGTGCAGCCAGGCGAGGTGATGGGCCTCGCGGGCATCGTGGGAAACGGCCAGGCCGAGATCCTGCGCGCCCTCGCTGGGCTGGCCCACGCCTCCGGCACGGCTGTCCTCGCCGGTGGTCCACTGCCCCTCGGCAGCTCCATCGCCTCGCGCGCAGCCGGCGTCGCGTACCTGCCGGCCGACCGCCACGCCGAGGGCCTCCTCATGCGACTGTCCGTGCGGGAGAACGCCAGCATCTCGGCCCTCAAGCGCTTCGCGCGCCAGGGCGTGATCAACGAGGCTGCGGAGCGAGCGACCGTCTCGGCCGAACGCCAGGCACTCAACATCCGAACGGCATCACTGGAGGCGCCGGTCGCCTCCCTCTCGGGCGGCAACCAGCAGAAGGTCGCACTGACCCGTGCGATGCTGACCGAGCCGGCCATCGTCCTCGCCGACGAACCGACCCAAGGCGTCGACGTCGGGGCCCGGGCCGAGATCTACCGCATCCTGAGGGATGTCGCGGAGTCTGGAACGCCGGTGCTCGTCGTCTCCTCCGACGGCAAGGAGCTGGAGGGTCTCTGCGATCGCGTGCTCGTCATGTCGCGCGGCCACCTCATCGGCCAGCTCGTCGGTGACGAAGTGACCGAGGAGCGCATGACCGGGGCCATCATCTCGGCCACCACGCACCGAACGGACACGGCGCAGCCGGCGCGTTCACGAGGGCTGGCCGGCCTCCTCCCCAAGTCGGTACGTCGCTTCGCCGCCGGTGACTACGGCCCCCCGGTGGTCCTCGCCCTGTTCATCGCCTTGCTGGCGGCCTACACCGGCTCGCGCAGCGACAGATACTTCTCCGCGTTCAACGTGACGTCACTGCTGACGTTGCTCGCCGCCCTGGGCTTCATCGCCATGGGACAGCTCGTCGTCATCATGACCGGTGGGATCGACCTGTCGGTGGGCCCGCTGGCGGGGTTCCTCGTGGTGATCGCGTCGTTCTTCATCAATGACGGGAAGTCAATACCGACAATGATTCTGGGCTTCGCGCTCATGTTGGGAGCAGCCATCACGTCGGGCCTCATCGCCGGTTCTCTGGTGCGGTTCGCGGGCTTCACCGCTGTCGCAGCGACGCTGACGCTGTACATCGCGTTGCAGGGCCTCTCACTGCTCCTGCGGCCGTTCCAGGGCGGCTACATCAACTCCGGCGTCACCGACGCCCTCCAGACCACGGTGGGTGCAGTCCCGGTGGTCTTCATCGTCATCGCCGGCGCCACCGTGCTGCTCGAGATCGCGCTGCGGCGCACGCGATGGGGATTGAACGTCCGCGCCGTGGGCTCGAATGAAGAGTCGGCGCACCGGATCGGTGTCCCGGTCACCCGGGTCGGGGTCCTGGCGTACGTGGCGTCTGCCTCACTGACGGCACTGGGCGCTGTGCTCCTCATGGCCCAGATCGGTGTCGGTGACCCGGTCCAGGGGATCAGCTACACCCTCACCAGCGTGACCGCCGTCGTCCTGGGGGGCGCGAGCCTCCTCGGTGGACGCGGCTCGTTCTTCGGCGCGCTCCTCGGCGCAGCACTGATCCAGCAGATCCTGAACGCCACGATCTTCCTGAACCTGAGCCAGGCCTGGCAGTACCTGTTCCAGGGGTTGCTCGTGCTGGTGGCCGCCGCCATCTACAGCCAGACCAGCCGCCCGGCCCGCCGTCGCTCGCAGGCGGCGAGTGCGGCCGCCACTGGTGGCGGACTCACCGCCGTTCCGTCCGAAAGCCCATGAAGGTGGCATCCATGAAAGCAGCTGTATTCCACGCGGCCCACGACATCCGGGTCGAGGACGTCCCCGTCCCGAGGGTGAAGAGCGCCGACGACGTTCTCATCGAAGTGGCCTGGTCCGGCATCTGCGGCACAGACCTGCACGAGTACACCTCCGGACCGATCGTGACGCCGGTGCAGCCGCACCCGCTGACCGGCGCGACCCTCCCACAGGTGCTCGGGCACGAGTTCTCCGGCCGGGTGGCCGAGGTCGGCGACGACGTCCACGACGTCCGCGTCGGGGACCGCGTCGCCATCATGCCGGCCATCGTGTGTGGTCGCTGTTACATGTGCCGCAGGGGGATGGGACACCTGTGTGAGCTGTTCGCCTGCACAGGACTCAGTGCCGAGACGGGCGCGCTGTCGCAGTTCGCCGTCGTCAAGGAGTACCAGGTCTCCAGGCTTCCGGACTCCCTCAGTGACGAGGCAGGCGCCCTCATCGAGCCGGCCGCGGTGGCCGCCTACGGCGTGGACCGTGCCGGCGTCGACGGTGGCGACATCGTCCTTGTCACGGGCGCCGGCCCCGTCGGGTGCCTGTCGGCCCTGTACGCCTCGGCAGTCGGAGCAGGACTCGTCGTCATCGCCGAGCCCAACCCGAACCGGGCGGAGCTGGCCCGGGGCCTGGACGTCGGGCCCGTCGTCGACCCGACCTCGGACGGCTTCGCGGACGAGCTCGCCGAGCTGACCGGTGGTGCACCAGTCGACATGGCCGCCGAGTGCTCCGGCACCACACCCGGCCTGGCAACGTGCATCACCCACGTACGACGCGCCGGCCGCATCGTGCAGACGGGGCTGCACACCAAGCCGGCCACCCTGGACGCGATGGCCCTGTCGGAGAAGGACCTTTCCCTGCTGGGCAGCTGGTGCTACCGGCTGACCGACTGGCCGCGCATCATCCGACTGGCCTCCACCGGCCGGTACCCCGTGGAGAAGGTCCTGACCCGCCAGATCAAGCTGGGCGAGGTCGTGACCCAGGGCTTCGACGCGCTGGTCGATCCGCTCAGCAAGGACCTGAAGATCCTCGTCCGCCCGGTCTGACCTCCCCTCGACACGATCGCACCCACGAAGAAGGCAGCTGCGCATGAGCACGTTCGGCGACATGCACCACGTCGGCATCACCGTCAAAGATCTCGAACGGTCCCTGCAGTGGTACGAGCACGTCTTCGGGCTGACCCGTGAGTTCGTCGCCCACGGATCCGGACCCGCGCTCTCCACCGCCGTTGGCGTCCCCGATGCAGAGCTCTCGTTCGGCTTCCTGCGCCTGGGCTCGTGTGTCATCGAGCTGTTGAGCTACGACAACCCGCGCGAGGAGGACTTCACCAGGTCCAACGCCGACGTCGGCTCGGCGCACGTCTGCATCGACGTGCCGGACCTCGAGGCCGCCTACGCGGAGCTGCGAGGCAAGGGCGTGGACTTCCTCGCGCCCCCGCTGCTCATCGAGGACGGCCCGCTCAAGGGGTGTTCGTTCGCGTACTTCAAGGACCCCGATGGCGTCACCCTCGAGCTCTTCGAGACGCCGCAAGCAAAGGGAGAGCACTGATGGCAGATCGCACCGCGCTGGTCGTCGGCGTCAGCGGTATCACCGGAAGCAACACGGCCCGTCGCCTGCTGGCTGCCGGCTGGGACGTGCTCGGCATCTCCCGTCGCGCCCCCCAGGGCCTGGACGGCGTCCGGCACCTCTCCGTGGACATCATGGACGCCGGCGCTGTTGCCCGCGCCGTCGAGGGGCTGGGCGTCACGCACCTGTTCTTCTGCACCTGGTCCCGTCAGGAGACGGAAGCGGAGAACATCGAGATCAACGGGACGATGCTGCGCAACGTCCTTGACGGCGTCGGCCCCGGGGGCACCCTCGAGCACGCTTCGCTGGTGACCGGGTTGAAGCACTACCTGGGGCCGTTCGAGGCCTACGCGCAGAACCCCGCGCAGCCACCCTTCCGTGAGGCACAGGGGCGCCTGGAGTACCCGAACTTCTACTACACCCAGGAGGACGTGCTCTTCGCGGCGGCGGAGCAGTACGGCTTCACCTGGTCGGTGCACCGGCCGCACACGGTGATCGGGTACGCCTTGGGCAACGCCATGAACATGGGTGTCTCCCTGGCGGTGTACGGCACCATCTGTCGGTTCACCGGGCGCCCGTTCGTGTTCCCCGGTTCCCCCGAGCAGTACGACGGCACCACGGACGTCACCGATGCGCGGCTGCTCGCCCGACAGCTGGAATGGGCCGCAACGGCACCCGGCGCCGCCAACGAGGCGTTCAACACCGTGAACGGCGACACGTTCCACTGGCGGGACATGTGGCGGACCGTGGCGTCTGGTCTCGGCGTCGAGCCGGCGGACTACCCCGGACACCCAACACCACTGGTGGAGCAGATGACCCAGGCGCCGGACGAGTGGCGCGACATCGCGGGGCGGTTCGGGCTGAGGCATGACGATGTTGCCGGTCTGGCGGTCTGGTGGCATGTCGACAGCGACCTCGGACGCACCGTCGAGACCCACGCGGACATGGCCAAGTGCCGTGCCGCGGGGTTCCAGGACGCACAGGACAGTCGCCGCTCGTTCCTTGACCTGTTCGACCAGCTGCGCGCCGAGCGGGTGATCCCACCCCTGGACCTCGACGACCGCGACCGGGAAGAAGCCTCTACTTCGGAGAAGGGTACTCAATGAAAGCGGTGCAGTTCCTCGGCGTCGACCACCTTGCGGTCACCGAGATCGACACGCCGCGGATCGGCGAAGACGAGGTCTTGGTCGAGCTGCGGAACGTGGGCATCTGTCACTCGGACTTCGAGCTGCTGGCCGGCCGGTACATCATTCCCTTCGACTACCCGCTCATTCCCGGCCACGAGTGGTCGGGCGTCGTGGCCGAGGTGGGTCGTTCGGTCACCGGGTTCAAGCCTGGTGACCGAGTGCTGGGGGAGTGCGTGATCGGTCAGGAGCACTTCGGGTTCAGCATCTCCGGGGCTGCTGCCGAGCACTTTGTCGCCCGACCGGAATGGCTGCACCACGTGCCGGACGAGCTGAGCGACACGCAGGCTGCGCTGGTCGAGCCGTTCAGCTGCGCGTACTTCGCGGCCATGCGCGTGGGAAACCTCAACGCCAGCGACACGGCGGTGGTCTTCGGGGCGGGCCCCATCGGCCTCGGCTGCGTGGCTGTCGCCTCCGCCCTGGGCGCCCGTGTCATCTCGGCCGAGCCGAACGCCGCGCGCGGACAGCTGGCGCGCAGCCTGGGAGCCGAGGAGGTGGTGGATCCCACGGCCGAGGACTTCGTCCAACGCGTGCAGGAGCTCACCGGCGGACGGGGCGCGGACGTCGTCATGGAAGCCTCGGGCCAGCCCGCGGCCATGGCCGCCGCCCTCGAGGTCGCAGGCTTCAACGCCCGGCTCGTCAACATCGGCATCGACGTCGGCCGGGAGGCGCCCGCCAAGCTGGGCCTCATCCAGTCCAAACAGCTCCAGGTGCGAGGCACGATCGGGTCACCCGGCGTATGGCCGGAGACGCTGCGGTTCCTGGCGCGCACCCGGCTGGACCTGTCGGCGATGGTCAGCGCCCGGTTCTCCCTGGAGGACGCCGAACAGGCGTACGACGCCGCACGCCGTACCGACGAGAACGTCAAGGTTCACATTCAGCACGGGGCCTCGTCGTGAGGGCGCTGGTGCTCCACGCCGCCGGCGACGCCCGGATCGAGGACCGTCCGGAACCTCGGCCGCCCCAGGACCGGGAGGTCACCCTGCGAGTGACGCGCGTGGGGCTGTGTGGAACGGACGCCTCGGAGTACGGGGCTGGACCCGTCATGACTCCGTTGACGGCGCGGCACCCGGCGTCCGGGGTCTTGGGACCCATCGTGCTCGGCCACGAGTTCATCGGCGTGGTCGAGGCGGTCGGCAGCGCCGTGGAGCGCTTCCACGCGGGCGATCGAGTGGCCGCGGGTGCCGGTGTCTGGTGCGGCGACTGTGCCTGGTGTCGCCGTGGGCAGACCAACCTGTGCGCCAGCTACTGGACCTTCGGGCTGTCAGCCGATGGCGGCCTGACCGAGCGCATCACCGTGCCGGAGAAGATGCTGCACCCCATCGCCGCGCAGGTGAGCGATGACAACGCGGCCCTGGCACAGCCCCTGGCCGTCGGACTCCATGCCGTGTCACGCAGCCGGATCCGGCCCGACGACGTCGTCGTCGTCCATGGTGCCGGCGCCATCGGCTCGTTCATCATCTCGGGCGCGGTCGCCGCCGGGGCCGGAGCCGTCGTGGCCGTGGACGTGGACGCCGACCGCCTCGCCGTCGCCCGTCAGCTCGGGGCCGCGCACACCGTGGACGTCCGGCAGCAGGACCTCACCGAAGCGGTGCGGGACATCACCGGCGGCGACCTGGCCGATGTCACCGTGGAAGCCACTGGCCTGCCTGAGGGCATGAGTGTTCTGCAGCCGCTCACCCGCCGGGGCGGCACGTTGCTGCTCGTCGGGCTGTCGAAGAAGCCGGTGACCTTCAGCTCGCTGGATCTGGTGCTTCGCGAGATCGACGTGGCCACGACCGTCGCCCACGTCTGTGACGAGAACCTGCCAAGGGCGTTGGAGCTGCTGGCGTCCCGGGACCTCGCGCCGCTGCTCGTCGACCGCGTCGTGGGACTCGACGACGTGGTGAAGGAAGCGCTCGTCCCGATGTCCCAGGGGCGGGCGCGGGGCAAGCTCCTCGTCGACCCTTCGCCGGTGACGACGTGAACGCGGACGCACGCCCCGTGGTGGCGTTCTGCGGGCTGGGCCGCATGGGCGCGCAGATGGCGGGACGCGTGGCGGACGCGGGGTACGACCTGCGCGTCTGGAACCGCAGCGAGCCCGCGGTGACGTCCTTTCTGCAAGCCCACACAGGGCGGTCTGTTGCGACGCCACGCGAGGCGGCAGACGGCGCGGACGTCGTCATCACCATGCTGACGAATGGGGAGGCGGTGCTGTCCGTCCTCGACGGGGCCGACGGCGTGCTTGCCGGGTTGCACGCCGGTGCGGTGGTCGTCGACTGCTCGACGACCGGCGCTGAGCTCGCCCGTACGGCACACACCCTGTGCGCCAGAGCGGGAGTGGGCTTCGTCGACAGCCCCGTGAGTGGCAGCACCGTTGTGGCCGCTCGCGGTCAGCTGGGGTTGATGGTCGGAGGGGAACCGGGTGACATCGCGCGCGTCGAGGCGGTACTTCGGTGCTTCGGCGGCAGCCTCGTCCACGTGGGGCCGACCGGCTCCGGTGCTGCCGCCAAGGTCGCCGTCAACGCGCTCCTGCACACCTTCAACACTGCCCTGGCCGAGTGCCTCGTGACCGCAGAGGCTCAGGGGGTTGCTCGACCGATGTTGTTCAGTGTCCTGGCCAACTCCGTGCTGTGGAACACGTTCCTGGACTACAAGCGGGAGGCCTACGTCAACCCCGACGACGCTGCAGTGGCGTTCGACCTGGCGACCGCAGAGAAGGACCTGGGACTTGCGGTCGCAGCCGTGAACGACGCCGGCCTGGGGAGTTCCCTGGTCGAGTGCGTCCGCGACATCCACCACCAAGCGGTGTCAGACGGCTACGGCGCGCGCGACATGTCCGCGCTGGCGAGCTGGTTCGGCTCCACCTCGACCTCATCCCCGACCCGAGCCACGGCCGGTCACCCAACAGATTCCCGAAAGGACTAGACGTGGGCATTCACACGTACGGCACGAACGCGGTCGACTGGGAGCAGCGCGTCGACGTCGACCGGCTGAGGACCCAACGCCTGGCGCGGCTGCGGGCCGAGCTCGAGGGTTCCTCACTCGGCGCGGTGCTCGCCTTCGACTTCACCAACATTCGGTACATGACGTCCACCCACATCGGCACCTGGGCGGTCGACAAGCTGATCCGCTCGGCGCTGCTCGTGCGCGGCGGGGAGCCCATCGTCTGGGACTTCGGGTCGGCAGCGAAGCACCACCAGCTGTACAACCCGTGGCTGGACTACTCCGGCGCACAGTCGGAGGACGGGCACGCCCCGCACCACGGCGCCACGGCCCCGGACACGCGCAACCCCAGCGGCGCACGGGCAGGCATCTCCACCCTGCGCGGCGCGTTCCACCCGCAGGCCGGCATCGCCGAAGAGGTGGCCCGCAAGATCAAGCACGAGCTCGAGCTCTACGGCCTGCTCGACGAGCCGGTCGGCGTCGATGTCATCGAGCTCCCCATCCTCTTCGCCCTGCAGGCAGCGGGCGTCAAGGTGGTCGACGGGCAACAGCTGTTCCTCGAGGCACGACGGATCAAGACGCGCGACGAGATCGGCCTGCTCACCCAGGCGGCGTCCATGGTCGACGCGGCCTATGACCGCCTCTACGAGTTCCTGCGACCGGGCGTCCGCGAGAACGAGTGCGTCGGCCTCGTCAGCAAGGTCCTCTACGACCTGGGGTCCGAGTACGTCGAGGGCGTCAACGCCATCTCGGGTGAACGGTGCTCACCGCACCCCCACGTGTACTCCGACCGGATCGTGCGCCCGGGTGATCCTGCGTTCTTCGACATCCTCCACAGCTACATGGGCTACCGCACCTGCTACTACCGCACCTTCGCCGTCGGCAGTGCCTCCGTGGCGCAGCGGGACGCGTACACCCGCTGCCGGGAGTACATGGACCACGCCATCTCGCTGGTGCGCCCGGGCGCAACCACCGCCGACATCGTCTCGGTGTGGCCCACGGCGCAGGAGTTCGGATTCGCCAACGAGGAAGCGGCGTTCGCCCTGCAGTACGGACACGGAGTCGGGCTGTCGATCTGGGAGAAGCCGATCTTCTCGCGGCTGGTGTCGCTCGACCACCCCGAGGTGATCGAAGAGGGCATGGTGTTCGCGCTCGAGACGTACTGGCCGGCCGCTGACGGGTGGTCAGCGGCGCGGATCGAGGAGGAGCTCGTGGTGACCGCCGACGGCTGCGAGGTGATCACCAAGTTCCCGGCCGAGGAGCTGCTCGTCACCGGTCAGCGGTACTTCACGGTCAACGGGCCGCTCACGACGACCCGCGACGCGCAGTCCCACCTGAACACCACGGCAGGCACGGCGGCGAGGTGATGAAGCGGGTCCGGGTCAGCCGATGAGGTCGAGCTCGGAGTGGACGCCGGCGCGGTCGGCGACCCTGTGGCGGCGTCTTCCACCGCGTTGAGCTCCAGCGCCGGCAAGGACGACGAGCAGGATGCCGGCGAGCTGGGCAGGCGAGGGCTTCTGGTGCAGCACGAGCAGCCCGAGGAGCACCCCGATGGCGGGTTCGAGGGCCATGAGGGTCCCGAACGCGGTGGCTGTCATGTGGCGCAGCGCGAGCAGCTCGAACGCGAAGGGCAGGACCGGGAGCAGGATCGCCAGCCCGGCCGTGGCAGCCAGGACGCCGAGGGTGAGGTGGCCGGCGGCCTGAGGGATGCCGACGACCGCCGCCGTGACGGCGGCGATGGGGACGGTGAGTGAGAGCCCGCCGATGCCGGTGAAGCGGTCACCGATGCGTTGGGTGAGCAGGATGTAGGTTGCCCACCCGATGGCTGCGAGGCCGGCGAACCCGAGGCCGGCGGGGTTGGTGGCGCCGTGCCAGGGCTGGGTGAGCAGGATGACCCCGAGCAGCGCGACGGCCGGCCAGGTGAGTGCTCGCCTGGTGTGGCTGCGCACGGCGGCGACGGTCAACGGGCCGAGGAACTCGACGGCGACGGCGGTGCCGAGCGGGATGCGCTCGATCGCGGCCAGGAACGCCATGGTCACCAGTCCGGTGGTCACGCCCAGACCGAGCAGCGCCGGCACGTCAGGACGGCGGACCGCACGGAGCGGGGGACGGGCCAGTGTCAGGAAGATGAGGGCTCCCATGCTGAGCCGAAGCCAGGCAGTTCCGGCCGGACCCACGGCCCCGATCATGGGCACCGAGAGTGCGGAGCCGAGCTGCACGGACAGCATCGCTGCCAGCGCCAGGCCCCAGGGCGGCACCGCGGCCGGCGATGGCAGGTGCCTGGTCATGAGCGGTCTCGGTGGGTCTTCCAGTCGCCGATCGTGTCCAGGCGCCGCCGTTGCTGTGCCGCCGCCCCGACGTCGAGTCCGTGGGCTCGCTGCTCCAGGTGGTCGATGACGCGTTCGCGGTGCTCGACGGGGTTGGCGTCGTCGTACTTGAACTTGGCCTCCACCCTCAGCACCGACAACCGGACGCCGCGGATGCCGGAGAGCATCCGTCCGTAGGGTGCCTGGTCGGTGGCCACGGTGGCGTGGCCA
Organism: uncultured Actinomycetota bacterium; assembly: GCA_963828995.1. Taxonomy (GTDB): domain Bacteria; phylum Actinomycetota; class Actinomycetes; order Actinomycetales; family Dermatophilaceae; genus CAVRTM01. The sequence continues at coordinate 375,953 of CAWHHB010000012.1, read as the reverse complement.
CCCTCGGGCTGGAAGTCGGCGAGCTGAGCGGTGAGGATGTCTGCCTTGTCCTGCGGGTCATCGACCACGACGGGTCGGCACACGAACTGCACGGTGGCGTAGTAGCTGGTCGGCACCCCGTCCTCGTCGGGGCCGCCGGCCTTGGCCCGCCAGTACGTCGGGATGTAGGCGTAGTCGCCGACCATGGCAAGGCGCACCTCCTCGGCTGCCTCCAGGTGCGGCCAGACGGGGTTCGGCCGGGCCAGGTGGATGAGCAGCTCGTCACCGGCGACGGTGAAGTGGGTGGGCAGCATCAGCGGCGCCTGGGCTGGGTCGAGGTTGCTGACCGCGAGCATCCCGAACCGGTCGGTCGATGCCAGCCAGTCCTGCCACTCGGTGCGGTCGACTGCGCCGTCCCAGGGGTGGATGAGCATGTCACTCTCCTTCGGAAGGGGTCGCGTCGGCGGCAAGCAGGCGACGAGCGACTCGGACGTCGGGTCCCAACCGGCCCAGGTGGGCGACCAGGTCATCGGTGGCACTCGCCAGCGCCTCCTCGCCGAAGGGTTCGAGGGCGTCGAGGATGAACAAGGCTGCGGTGGTGTCGTCGCTCAGCTGGGTACGGCGAGCCTGGCGCCAGTTCCACCGCCGACAGGTCACGCCCGCGTCGTCGCACCACACGACCTCACCGGGCTCCGGGTGCTCGACCACGTCGGCGCCGTCCGCGACCGTGTCGAACGGCTCCGCGCCGGTGGCGCGGACCAGCCGTGGCGCACCGCTGTATCGGTTCAGGTCCTCCCCGCCGAGCGGGAGCTGGTGCAGCACCGACACCGCGTTGTAGATGTCGGTGAGCCGGTTCACGCGCGGCAGCCCGGACGCGGCGCGCCGCAGGAGAGCCTCCAAGCTGTTACGGGTCCGCTGGGGCTTCGCTCCGAACGCCCGGTACGCCTCGCGCCATTCGGCCACGTGCGGGATCTGTTCCACGGCAGAGGCATCCAGCGCCTCACGGGCAGCGGCCTCCGCCGCCTGGAGCAGCGCGTCGCTCGCGTCGTCGCTCGGGCTGGGGACGATCCCGTCAACAGCAACCAGCATCGCCCGGTAGTCGGGCCGTAACCCGAACACGTCCGCCTCGACGAAGGCGCCGGCGAGGAGCTCATCCAGCCGGCCGACCTCACCCATCGTGGGCCTCCGACCGGGACCCGGCGCCCACACCCGGCTCGAACACAGCCAGGGAGAACCTCGCCTGCTGCGTGCCCGGATTCGCGTACGAGTGCGCCACGTCGCCGGGAAAAGAGACCGCGTCGCCGGCATCGAGGGTCACCGACTGGTCCCCGACGTCGACCGTGATGCTGCCCTGCTGGACCTGCACGAGCTCCCTCGTCCCCACCGTGTGCGCCTCGCTCACGTGAGCGTCTCCCGCGCCCAGCGTCCAGTCCCACAGCTCGACCACGTCCGGTGGCTCGGTGCCGGCGACCAGCACCCCGCGCCCACCGGCCTCACCGCTCCACAGGACGGCGCCTTCGCCATGACGCGTGACCTTCACCGGCTTGGGCTGAGGCTGCTCGACCAGCGATGGCAGTCCCACCCCCAGCGCGTCACTGATCCTCAGCAGCGTCCCGACGCTCGGGTTCGCCGCGCCCTGCTCCACGTTGACCACCATCCGGCGACTGACCCCGGCGACCTCTGCCAGCTGGTCAAGCGTCCACCGCCGCGACTGCCGCACCTGCCGCACGCGTGCGCCGATGGCCATCGCCAAGTCCGCCGTGTCCTGATCCATGAGTGCAGCATAGTGCACTGACAGTGCATTTACTCAGCGTGCGGTGGGTGGGCGCGACAGAACTCGCGTACGGCGTCGTTCACCCGCTCAGGCCGCTCGAGATTGCTGACGTGGCCCGCGCCCTCGATCACGACGAGCTCCGTCTCCGGGATCGCGTCCTGGAGCTGGCGGGCGACGCTGAGCGGCGAGCGAACATCCACGTGCCCCCAGATGAGCAGAGTGGGCACGGCGATGTGAGGCAGCAGGTCGCTCAGGTCGGTCTCGGCCATGATGGCCAGCTCGCGCCCGAGGGTGGCGGGGCGGACGTCGGCGGCGATGGCGGCGAGCAGAGGCACGAACTCCGCCGGCGGATCGCCGGCGAAGAGTCCGGGGAGCGTGGGGTCGAAGTCCTCCGGCGGTGCGGCGAGCATCTGACGGGCGCCAGCAACCCGCGCTCGTACCTCGTCCTCGGGCAGCGACCCCTTCCAGCCGGCGTGGGTGTCGATCATGATCAGGGTCGCGACGAGCCCAGGGTGACGGCGGTAGAGCTCGAGCACCACGGTGCCACCCCAGGACAGGCCGGCGATGTGCGCTGGCCCGAGCTCAAGGGTTTCGATCAGCGCCGCGAGCCCATCGGCAAAGTCCGCCAAGTCGAAGCCCTCAGGCGGGTCGGGGGACCGGCCAGCCCCAGGCTCGTCCCAGGCCACGACGGTGAACTCGTCGGCCAGGCCGGCAAGCTGCGGTTGCCAGATGCGGCTGTCCTCGGCCGCGCCGTGGACAAGGACCAAGGGTGGCCCCTCGCCGACCCGCTCGTAGGCGATCGTGAGTCCGTCCGCCTCGACAAGCTCCACCCTTGAAAGGTACTCAGGCCGAGCCCGGTGTGGCGCTCCCCGTGGCATGAGCGAGCACTGGGGTTAATCGATTGTCGCCGCCTTGCGCCTCGCCGATGATTGCGACCATGGCCTCTACCCGACGAGCCGACATGTTCACCGCCGACGGCAAGCCGTCGGACGACGACCCGCGTGAGAACGGACCTGGGCTGGGCGACGAGCGCACCACGCTGGTCGAGGCCCTGCGATGCGAGCGGCTCACGCTGGAGATGAAGTGCTCAGGGCTTGATGCGGAGGCTATGGCGCGGCGTTCCGTCGAGCCGTCGACGATGTCGCTGCTGGGGCTGGTGCGACACCTGGCCGAGCAGGAGCGTGGCACGTTCCGGGTGATGATGGCGGGACAGGACGTGCCCCGGCTGTTCTGCTCCGACGACGACCGTGACGGTGACTTCGACGGCGCTGTTCCCGACCCCCAGGTGGTTGCGGAGGCGTGGGATGTATGGCGTGCGGAGGTGGACTTCGCGACGCGGTTCGTGGCCGAGGCGCCCAGTCTCGACATCACCGCCAACGATCCCTTGAACCAGCATGGCAGCGGGGGAGGGCTGATGTCGCTGCGCGAGGTCCTGGTCGGAATGATCGCGGAGTACGCCCGCCACATGGGCCACGTCGACCTGTTGCGCGAGCGTATCGACGGACGCATGGGCCAGTAACCCGGCTGACCGAGCGTGACGGCGCAGATCCTGTCAGGATGCGCGGCATGTCTGGTCGTGCGCTGAGCTTCGGAGTGATGGCTGAAGCCTACGAACGCTTCCGGCCGGGGTATCCCGTGGAGCTTTTCGACATGGTGATGGCGTACGCGGGTCAGCCGGTTCGGACTGCCCTCGAGATTGGCGCTGGGACAGGCAAAGCAACCCGTCTGTTCGCTCAACGGGGGGTCACGGTCACCGCGACCGAGCCTGACGGGGCCATGCTCGCCGAGCTGCGTAAGCACGTGCCGGCAAACGTCAAGACCGTTCAGGCCGCATTCGAGGACCTGCAACCGGGCGAGAGCTACGGACTGGTTTATGCGGCAGCGGCGCTGCACTGGACGAACCCGGAGGGCCGGTGGTCGCGCATGGCCGCGCTGCTGGAGCCAGGTGGCGTGTTTGCCTCGTTCGGTGGACCAGTCCGGCTGGCTGACCCGGTCTGTGGAGGAAGCTGTGCGCGCGGCCCGGGCACCGTTCCTGGAGAGCGACGAGGTTCCGTCTCCAGATGGGACGCCTCCTGGACATGACATGCAGTGGCCGGGTACGGAGCTCCAACGGTCTGAGTGGTTCGCCGCCGATGTCCAGCAGTCCGTGATCGAGCGGCGCCTGACGATGAGTGCCCGCGACTACGTTGGCCATCTCTCGACCGTCTCGGCTTATCTCGAGCTGCCGGCTTCGGACCAGGAGCAGGTCTACAGCCGGATCATGCAGGTCCTGCCTGACACCGTCGAGATTGCCGCCGACATCACCGTCCATCTCGCGCGTCGGCGTCGCGAGCAGGTGTGGCACGCTCCGGAGCAATCGCGCGATCGCGGCAGGTGGCGTGCAACGAACCTGACCGGGTGGTGTCATGACGAACGAGCCGTTTGACCAGAGCTCCTGGGAACGGCGCTGGGCTCAAGCCCTGCGCGAGAGCCCCGAGATGGTGGCCAGTCGGCCGCCGAATGCTCGCCTGCTCGAGGAGATCGGGGACATGCGGCCAGGCTTTGCCCTCGATGCGGGATGCGGGCACGGATCCGAGGCGATCTGGCTCGCCGCCTCGGGGTGGCAGGTCACTGCGGTTGACTTCTCCGCGACCGCGCTCGACTTCGGCAGGTCGACAGCTCACGCTGCCGGAGCGGAGGTTGCGGAGCGCATCGAGTGGGTGGAGGGCGACCTCGGCACCTGGACCCCGCCACCCGGACGCTACGACCTCGTCAGCTGTCTCTACGTCCACGTGGCTGGGTCAGTGGTCGAGATGGTGCGGCGGCTCGGTACGGGCGTCGCACCCGGCGGAACCCTGCTCCTGGTGGGACACCGCCCCATCGACCCCGCGACCGGTGCCCCGACGCCCGCAGCGGGCCAGGTGCAGGTGTCGGTCGAGGAGGCCGTCGAGGCCCTTGACCCGCACGAGTGGGACATCGCCGTTGCGCAGGAGCGGCCACGGGCTGCGGTCGGCACCGGTGTCGATGCGGTGGTCCGCGCGATCCGCGTCGGTAGCGGTCAGTGCACTGACGCCGGTCAGCGCCCTGCGGCCATCGAATGGTGCGGAACTGGCACGGCTTCCGGCTGCGGCCGCTGGTCCAACCGGACCAGAACGATGCCGGCCAGCACGAGCAGTCCGCCGACCAGCTGCGGCGGACGCGGCGTCTGCCCGAGCAGCATCCAGGCGAACAGCACGGCGAACAGCACCTCGGTCAGCCCGACGAAGGAGGCCACCCCAGCGCCCAGCAGGCGGGCGCCGAGGATGCCCACCACGTAGGCCACGGCCGCGGCCAGCAGCGACAGGCCCAGCACCGGTACGAGCCACGACATCCTGGTGGACGCCAGGGTGACGTCGGTGCGGGGCGCGGCCATCGGGAGCACGCCGATCGCTGCGGCGAGCAGCAGGGCCAGGGCACCGACGGCCAGTCCGCCCCAGGCCACCACGAGCGGCGGCAGAGCGTCATCGGTGCCGGAGGAGACGACGAAGTAGACGGCCAACCCGACGGCGGCGCCCAGCCCCCACGCCACGCCGACCGGGTCGACGCCGCGGCTGCTGAGTAGGTCCAGTACGAGCACGAGCCCAACGAGGGCGGCCAGTCCACCCAGGCCGGTCAGCCGCCCGGGGCGGTGGCCGTGCCGCGCCCACATCCAGGCGACGACGAGCAGGACGCCGCTGTACTCCAGCAGCATCGCGACCGCCACGGGCACGTGCTGGACGGCGTTGAAGAAGCACAGTTGCGCGCCGGCGACGGCGAAGACGCCGTACGACCGCGACCCTGCCGCCGCTGCGCCGCAGCTGGTCGACCCGCCCACGCAGGCCCAGCAACGCCGGCAGCGTCAGCACCACGGCGGCGATGGCGACGCGCACCGTGACGGCGGCGCCGGCCGTCCACCCGGCTGACAGCAGGCTGGTCGCGAACGCGCCGGAGGTGCCGAAGGAGGCGGCGGACACCAGGGCCAGCCCCAGGCCCGCACCGCTACCGGTTGCTCTCACGTCACTCTCCTGTCATGACCGAAACGGACTACACTCATGACACGGTAGGGCTGGTGATGAAAGAGGTCAACATGCTTTTCACTCATGACACCGAGCGGTCGCTCAACGTCGCCGCCGCGCTGGTCAACACCGAGCAGCCCGACGCCGACGAGCTGGACGACGTCCAGGCACTGGACCGGTTCGTCACCGCCTGGGGGTTGACCGGGATGCGCCGGAGCGACAGCACCGAGCTCGACCAGGTGCGCGCCCTGCGGCCGCGCCTGCGCGCGCTGTGGCATGCCGACGAGGAGGGTGTGGTGGCGGCCGTCAACGGCATGCTGCGCGAGGCCCGCGCACTGCCGCAGCTGGTGACTCACGACGACTTCGGCTACCACCTGCACGCCACGCCGGCCGACGTGCCGCTGGCCGACCGCATCATGGCCGAGGCCGCGATGGCGGTCGCCGATGTCGTCCGCTCGGGCGAGCTGGAGCGGCTGCGCGTGTGTGAGGCACCCGACTGCGACGACGTCGTGGTCGACGTGTCGAAGAACCGCTCCCGCCGCTACTGCGGCGCCAGCTGCTCCAATCGGGTCAACGTGGCGGCCTTCCGCGCCCGGCGCGCCGGCGCGTGAGCCGGTGGCGGCCGCGAAAGGCCTGGTCGTGGGAGACCGGCTCCCCTTCTTTAGGTCAGCCGACCCGGTCGAGGAACTCTCGGGACCGCTGCACCACCAGCGCCGCCGCGTCCGCGTCGTACGACGGCAGCGAGCTGTCGGTGAACAGGTGTTGATCCCCCGGGTAGACGAACAGCTCGCCGAGCTCAGATCCGACCTTCTCGACCAGCTCGCGGGCGGCGTCGATGTCGCCCTCCAGGGCGAAGAAGGGGTCCTGGTCCATGCCGTGGATCTGAACCGGGAGCCCGTCGGGCCACGGCCCGACGGCCCACTCGCCGCTGATGGGCAGGCAGGACTCGTAGAGCAGCGCGCCGCGCGCGCCGGGGCGGGTCTGGGCGAGCCGCTGAGCCGTGCCAGCGCCGAAGGAGAAACCGGCGTACACGAGGCCGTCGGGCAGGTCGGCTACGGCCCGGTCGGTGCGCTCGCTGATGACCTCGTCCCCAAGGCTCTGGACGTGCGCGACGCCCTCGTCGATCGTCGCCGGTAGCTCGCCGTCGAACAGGTCCGGAGTGTGCACGGTGTGCCCGCCGACGCGCAGCTGGTCGGCGAACGCGCGCACCCCTTCGGTGAGTCCCTGCACGTGGTGGAACAGCACAACCTCGGCCATGTCCGAGCTCCTCTCATCGGGCGACGGCGATCGGACGCCCCGCGGGAGTGCCTGAGCCTCGGTGCCGGCGGGCGGCGGCTCGCCGGGAACGTCGCCGTTGGGAATGGACCGACCATAGAGCGCAACCAGACGCTTTGCGCCCGGTTCAGATGAGCCCAGCTCGGTCGGCGGCCCCGAACCGAGATCGCTCCAGTGATGTCCTCGAGGCCGAGTGCTGGACGGCGACGCCCGGATGCCCTGTTCTGGATTCCTCCCGCCGCAGTCACGTTGCGGTTCTTTCCGTGCACCTACTCAGGCTGCGGCCCTCGAGGAGAGTGAGGTCGTCGCTGCGGTCATCTGTCACCGGCGGCCGGGAACGGACCGCAGCGAACTCCTCCCGCAGCGTCGGGGCCAGGCTGCGGGCGCAGTTCGGCTGGTTCGGCCTTTTCTCATCGATCGCTCCACCCTGGACCGGCGTCGACGTCCAGGCCTCGCTGAGCCGACGTCGCAGCCGCGTTCGCGCGACGGTCTGCTGCCTCGTTGCGCGGGTCGCCGGTCCCATCGGTCTTGTGAGCCTTCACCCAGACGAACTCGATCGGCGCCCGGCGCGCGTCCAGCAGCCGGTCGATCTCCTGGATGATCTCGAGGTTCTTCACCGGCTGGCCGTTCGACGTCTTCCAGCCCTTCCTTTTCCACCCGTGCCGCCATTCAGACGCCGCCTTCAGGGCATAGGTCGAGTCCATCCGAACCTCGAGCGGCACGTCGTTCGGCACCGAGCGCAGCAGTTCGAGCAGGGCGGTGAGCTCGCCCCAGTTGTTCGTGTTGTGCTTGTGGCCGCCGGCGGCCCAGGACCCACCGGTGCAGGTGCCGTCATCCTCGACGACCCACGCCCACCCGGCCGGGCCCGGGTTGCCCAGTGCCGAACCGTCCGTGGCCGCGACCACCTGAGGCTTCGATGACACCTGCGCCCCGGGCGCGGCGGCGCGCTGCGCAGCGGGGCCGACCGGGGGACCAGCCGCGCGGGCGGGGGCAGAAGCGAACGCGTTGCCGAAGAGGTCGTCATCGAAGAGCGAGCTGGTTTCCATACGCCCCACTGTGCGCAATGCGAGCCGCGGTGCATCGGCGCCGCGCCGCCGCGCACGGCCACGGTGACGCGACGCACACCGGCGTGATGTTCAGGTCCGTGCCGGCGCCAGGTCAAGGCGATGTGGCCGTAGTGACGTGCGGTTGGGCCTATGTGAGGGTGATGGTGGCGTCGCCGGCGCGGGGGTTCAGGTGGGAGAGGATGCTGGCGTCCTGCCCGACGTCGAGCGAAAGGCGATCGACCGGGTCGGGCTGTCCCTCTTTGGGTGACCGCCGGAGTACTGCCAAGGGGTTCCCGAACAGGCTTCGGGGACCCCTTGGCTGTATTCGTGGCTGTACGACCGCCCAGAAACGCCTTGGCGCACCGGCGGGAGAGAGGATTTGTGCAGGTCAGGCGAGGTGGGGCAGGTCGGGCTTGAACCGACGACCGACGGATTATGAGGCGTCCGGAACTGGCTGGACGGCCCGAGTCGCGGCCGAATTCGTGCTCAGTTGTTGGTGGTTGGTTTACGCACGAAGGGGTCGGATTCGGACCTCATGTGCCACGCACGCGCCACGCAGCCGTTGCTTGGCTGCGAACGGAGGTGAACTCGTGCTGGCTGAAATCGGTCTCCCCCTTGGGTGTCGGGGCTGCCTACGTTGCGAAAGTCCGCTGCGTGAGCAATTTGTGAGCTGCTCGCATGTCCGACTGCCTGGTCGACTCATGTGTCTCCGCAGGGGGAGTGGATCACAGGTCGATGCTGCCCTCGACGATTACGGCCGTGAGCCCGTTGTTCGTGCGGGTTTCGTGCTCTTCTCCCGTTTCCCAGAGGGGCCTGCCCGGGCCCGAGGGTGGCCTGAAGTCCATCTGCTCCGGACACGATCGCGCCGCTGTTGATGACCACGAGCAGTTGTTGGCTCATGGCTGGATGCCGGCCGATGCACCCGCCCGCTCCCAGCTGAGCCAGCGCTACGAGAGTTTCACCGGCGGCGAGGCGTGCGATCGAGAATGCCTTGCTGCCGAAATGATCGACATACCGCGCACTTGTGTCGTGGAGTTCGATGATCCGCACAAGCGTACGTTAAGGGGCCAGCTACCAAGGTAGGTACTCCGTATGCGAAGATATCGGCGCCTTCCGAGAGAAGTCGTATCACGGGGATATGCGTAAACCAGCCGGCTAGGCGGACAGAGGTCATCGCATGAACCTGCGCACGTCGGATCTATCGGCCCGGTCATTGGCCGGAGCGAAAGCACAAACCGGTGTAGACACTCGGATCCTGACGGGTAACGATCCGGTCCGGTATGGATCGAAGTGGCACTGAGAGTCCTCGACTCTGCGCACGCACCCATGGTCGACGGCCCCGACAGCAGCAGTGTTCCCGACGGCGCGTGCTCCTAGCCGCACCGTTGCTGGCCGTTCTGAACGTCACTGCTGGCCAGTTGATCGTCGTGGGACGCACCCAAGTCGTCGTGTCGCAAAACGGCTCCGCTTCGGTGGTCGCTGTCGCGCACGAGTTGTGGCAGGCGAACCACGAAAAGAAGGAGCACGCCGCCCACGTCTCGCACGCGCGGGGTTGGCGGACCGTCGATAGTCACCCAGAACTCTTGGCCGGTATGCAGATTGCACTGGCGCGCGTCGGCCATCTGATCCCTGCAGACAATGAGTGGCGAGCGGTGGCTATCGCCAAGGGACTGTCCGAGCAGTCAAACGAGGCGGTGTCGACGGTCCGATCTCTTCGGTACCAAGCTGAACGCGCACTCGGTAGCCGGATCCGAGGCGTCGGGGCTGATGATCTGGACGTTCTCGCTGACGTCGTCGAACTAGGGATCGCCGATAACCGCGCCCGTGATTTCGGCCGTGAGGCTGCGCCGAGAAGGTCTGTGGCTCTGGCGTAGCGACAAGGACGCTTACCACGCACACAGGCGCGAAGTCGACCCGACGCTTCCACTGAGGGACTCGGCCACGGACGGGCTGCAGCGGGCATGGATCGCGACGTACGACGCCGGTGTGCGGCACTGCCGAGAGATGGTGTCCCTGGCTCGGTGACGAGGTGGAACAGTTCCATCGCCTTCTTGAGGCTGGATCTACGATTTCCGTCGCACGAGACGCAAAGGCGCAAGAACACTTCAACTTCGTAGCGACAGTAGGAGCTGTCCTGCTCGGACTGCCAAGCCTGGTCCTCGCCGTCTACGGGGCTGACGGAATGACCAAGCTCAACAACTGGGTGTGGATCGCGCCTCTCATCGCGTGCGGGGCAGTGTCCGTCGGTCTCGCGCGGCTACTTCCGAGCCAGTCAAAAGCCGACAAGAGGAAGCGCGATAGGTGGTCCCTCATAGCTGTCCTTCTCACGCTCTTCATGCTCTCCTTCGCTGTTGTTGCCGTGAAAGTCAATTAGCAGCACCTCGAGGGCGACCACCTCGCGGCCAACCAAGCTGCCTGACGGGGCGTTTACTTCTGCGCGACTTGAGATCGATAGGCAGACATGCAGCCATCAGATATCGCAGCGCGAGCCGCGGTCACTCTGTAGGCGGCCTGACCACGGGGCGCCACCAGCCCGGATGGAGGCGCGGCGCAGAACCGTGTCCAGGCTCGGCTGATCCAACTCTGCGCGATGCTGCCCGACGAGGTCGCCGCACCGGCGCTGTCCGTGCTGGCCTCCTTCGCCTGGTGGCGCGGCAACGGCGCCCTGGCCAGGGTCGCCCTGAACCGGGCGCTGCGCTGCGACCCGACCTACCGCCTGGCGCTACTCCTGGACCGCATGGTCGACCTCGCCATCCGCCCCGTCGACCGCTGAACCGACACCAGGTCTGACTGACCCTTTCGAGCCCGCTGCCTCTTGGCATGCGGGCTCTTGCCATGTCCGGAGCCCTTTCCGGCTCGGACACAACCCTGCGCATCCGGCCGCGGGCCGCGATGAGACCACCGCGCGACCGGCGCGGGCCCACCAGAAGGAGAACACCATGAGCACAGCCGCATCCTCACCACCGCTGTACGCGGTCCCCACTCCACCACCTGCGTCCAGGGCGCGGTTCGCGTTCCTGCTCCGGCTCCGGGAGCTGGGCCGCCGAGCGTTCGACCGGGCCATGGCCGCACCCCGAGCCGCCGCCGGCTACGTCATGCGGGCGCTTCGCACGGTCGTCGCCGGGCTGCCCGGCCCGGTCACCACCGCCCTCGGGTGGATCGGTGACCGCCTGTCCAGCACGGCAGCGTTGGTCCGATCGGTCGGTGTCCTGCCCACCATCGGGGCCATCCTCACCATCCCCCCGGTGAAGCGGGCCGTTCTCGGCGCGCTGCGCTGGGTCGGCCGCCTCACCGCCAGGGCCGGCGCGGCGCTGTGGCGGGGCACCAAGGGGCTGCTTGGGCCGCTGCGGCTCCCTCGGCCAGACCGCCGCCACCCGGCTCACGGCGCTCGGCTCGCGCCTGTCCCGCTGGGCCAACGCGGCCGTGGCGCACCCGGATGTGCGGCTCCTGCTGGAGGCCGGCAGGCTCTGTGTCGGACTGCTCCAGCAGATGGTGCGCGGCATCGTCGTCCATCGCGCGCTGCGGTTGGTGCTGCCGATCGCCTGGCTTCGGGTGCTGCTCGAGGTGGCTGGCATGCCGCTCCTGCTGGACGGCCCGCTTCGCGACCGCGTGCACGGCGCCGTCAGGAGCGTCCAGCCATCCCGGATGTGCGGTGTCCCCTCCGCCGCGGCCCAAGAGCAGCATCAGCCGACGGGTGGCTCGTCACCGCTGGTGATGCCGGAGGCCCCGCTGTTGCTGGTGGACGTCCTGGCCGACGCGGAGATGCCTCTCCGCGGACTCCGACGAACCTCGCAACCGTGCGGAGCGCCGTGAGCAGCAGCGACAGGAGGCACAGGCCAAGCGCGCCCGCCGACCGCGACGCTGAACCGATCACGAGCGACCGGGCCCGCGCCGCGATCGCGGTGCGGGCCCGGTCACCTCCAGAGAGGAACCATCATGATCGCTGTTCTCTCCATCGCCGGGGCCGCCGCCCTGACCGTCATCGCCTACGGGCACCTACGCAGCCGGTCGCCCGAGGCCAGCGCCGCCGGGCTCACGGGCCGTGCGCGAGCTGGCGGCCGTCGTTCTGGTCTGCGTCAAGGCCGTCGAAGGCGTCGTCGACGTCCTCGCTGGGCATGAGCGCACTGCCGCTTCGCCGGTCGGCTCCCCCTGGGGCTACCGGGGCTCCTACGACTACGGCTACGGCTACGAGGACGACCGATGATCGACGTAACCCAGGAAATGCGCTCAGGACCCTCCGTCGACTCATCGAGAAGACCCGAAGATGGCCGAGCACTGCCGCACCCTCGAGCACTATCGGCTCTGGATCCTGCTCCCCAGAGCTGGAGCCCGCCCCAGTGACATGGCCCCGCCTATGCCGATTCGAAGGGTACAGACTCGTATTGCGCCCTCTTGCGGTGGTCAAATTTGGCTGCTGCGCGGACCTTGGGAGGAGCCTGCGGCCCGAGTAGCATCCGAAGAATGATGGCGTTGTTGGCAGTGGCGGTGAACCCGGGCGAGGCTAGGGGCTTGGTGGAGTTGGCCATTGCGCTCATTGGTATCACCAAGTGGCCTGTAGCCGGCGTCGCAGGCCTGGCGGGCTTCCTCAGTTATGAGCGCTACCACCACCTCACTCAACAAGGACTCACCCCGTCGGAGGACGGGAAGGCTCTTGCTTTTCAGCGCAGTGTGCTTGGCGGCCGCGATGTGCTTGCTGATCGGTTTGCTGTCGCCTTAGCGCTCGATTAGGCGCCAATGGCTGCCGCAAGACTGCTGTGACGTGATCGGGGGACACGAAAGGGTGGGGTCCATGAGCCGGATCAAGCGGCGCATCGGCGACCGGCCCCGGCCCCGGCCGAAGGCGCCCGCGGGTGGCGCGAGCTGCGGAGTCGTCGGGTGTGTCGCCCGGGGTGAACGCGACCGCGGACATGGCAGCGCTCAAAGAGGGTATCGACGCCATCCGCACCCAGCTTCAGCGCTGGGGGGCTGCGCTGGGAGCCGGGGCCGCGGCTGTCGTTGGCCGGACTGGGATACACGACTGCTGCACAAGTTCTTCCCCGTGCCGGACGTGGCCTGGCTGGTGGTCACTGCCCTGATTCTTGGCGTCGTCGCGATTCTCGGATCCGTGCTCGATGACCTCGAACTTCTTTCGGGCGCAACGACGAATCATCTTTGCCCCATCCTTGATCGATCCCGCGACATCCTCAATACGCGGCATTCCTCCGGTTGAGTCGAGCAGCTTCGGGTCTTCGACGGACAACCTCGACGCCGCCGAGAAGAAGCTGGTGACGGCCATCCTCCGCGAGCATGCCGGTGAGGCGGGGTTTACCTCGATCGGGAACCTCGAGCTCCAAGCGATCGGGTACAGCCAGGCGTCTAGGAACGCGCATCGGAGGCAGGCGGGACGTCTCCCCTGCAGACCGACCGGCGGAAGCGGATCGACTCAACGGAATCCTCGGGTTGGCCCAGCGCCGGGCCTCCTTGGTCGTTCTCGAACGTCGCGCAGAGAGAGCGATGGGCAAGACCCGCGCGATCTTCGTGCCGACCGTGACTGGCATCGCCATCCTTTTACTATTCGCTGCCGCTGACTACTCGCAGAGAACGCGCGACCTCGTGGACCTCAAGACGAAGTGCAAGGACGTAGCCTCGAGCCCCGGGTGCACCGCATACTTCCCCCTACCCGCACCAACCCCCAGCGCCGCAGTCACCGCCGATACCGCGTTGCTGCAACGCCTAGAGACATGTGAGAAGGCACAGCCCAGAACCACGCGCGCCGCAGTCGAGGCGCAGGTGTGGGCAACAGCGGTGGCGAAGTGCGCGGGGCTACCCCTCCCCGTCGGTAGCGTCACCCCCTAACCAGATCTGGGTGCGACGAGCTGCTTCGGTCCGGGCACAGGTCGCGCCGTCGCCGCCGGACCGCCGAGGAGATGCCCGTCTGCCCGCAGGGGCTGTGCCCGAGCGGCGATGGCCCTGCTCGAGTGCAGCCCCGCAGCCCACGAGCATGTCGTCCGCGCAGCAGTTAGGGCCCCGTTCCGCGCAAGGGATGAACTCGACCCACCGTGCCTCTCGCCGACAGTCGGCACCGCTGCAACACTGAGTCATGGACTTCAGCAAGCCGTCACCTGCCGTTGCGGCAGCCGGCATCGTCCTGCCTGTCTGCCGGCGCCGTCCTGTTGTGGTGGTACAACAACGCCGCCGTCGCCTACCACGCCACTCGCCCCAACTGAGCGGTTAGACAGACAGGCACCTCGGCTGCGGCACATAAGACCAACACCCTTCCAGCATGACTCGCTGGTGGGGTGGGTCACACGCTCCGGAGCCTTACCGGCGCGCCTACACCCCAGGAGGGCCGCCGGGGTGGCGCCTCGTCTCGTTGTGCCGGGCTATCAGGTCGCCGAACTCGAGTAACTCCGTGCTTCGCGGCGAGAATGGCAGGGAACGGGCGACCACGCGAACATCGTTGCGGAGTCGCTCAGAACGAGCTTCCGCCTCTCAACTCAGGGTGCTTCCCGTCAGGGTGCTTCCCGCCCCCGTAGCCGGGATCCTCATACTCGGGGTGTACCCCCGCTCTGCGCGCGGCCGAGTCGGCGGGGTAGTCGGATGCCAGGGCGGCGCGCTTGTTGCGCTTGCGGTCCAGGACCCATGCCCAGATCAGCAGCGCGGTGAGCGGCACCAACACGAAGAGCCAGGCCGTCATGGCGACCTCCTTTGCCGCCGTCAGCGGCGTTGCTGCGGTCATCCCTGAAGGCACGACCCGCCGACAGGACATCCCATCCGCTCGGGACTTGTTCCCGTGGCTTGGCTGCAGACCACCCATCGTCCTCCCGCGCCACCGTCCGGGGCAACAGCCGGTGACCACCAGTAGGCAGGGCCCCGGCGCGCACGACGGCCGGTCACCAGGTGCCACCCGGTCGAGTGGGGACGGCGCTGAACCCGGCGGGTGGTTGTGAGCGCCGCAGGTCGCGAGGATCCGGGCAGCCGAGGGAGCGCCATGCTCAACAACCGTCGCGGCGTCGCCGTCGTCGCAACGGTCAAGTACTCCTCCTTTCCACTCCCGGGACGGGGCTAGCATGCGGATGGTCGTTGTCGGCGACGGGTAACGCGAGACGCTTCCGGGAGGCCCCCGATGAACGAGCCGACTCGCCCCCTCTGGCTGGACTGCTTGCTGATCTTCGGCACCGTCGCCGTGGTGGTGGTCCTGATGGTGGTGCTCGGGATCGCCGGTGGTGACTGAGCGACCGACCGCCCCGTTCCGGGAGGCTAGGTCCACGTCATAAGCGGTCCCGTGCGCCCCTCGGCATCATCGGCCTTGCCTGGGACATGAAAGGCGCCAAGATGAACCCGACCCCCATCGAAGAGCTCTCCGCACGGGTACCCCCGTTCCCTGTCCCGGTCGGCTACGCCGCCCCGCCCCTGCCGGCAGTCTGGTTCTACGACTCCGCCGCGAACATCACCGGGAAAACCGACTACCACTCCGTGGTGATCGCGGTCGTCGACGCACACGGCGAGGTCACCCGCTTCCTGCCGGCGCTGGACCCTGACAGCGCGACACGGGCCGTGCGCGCGATCCTTCGGTGAGTGCCGCACCTACCGATCCCATTGGCACGAGAACAAGCTGGGACGGACAGGGTCATCGCACCGGCCTGGGCCCAGCCAGCACGAGGTCGTGCCCCCGCTGGGCCCGGACGAGTCGGCCGCCCGGGCGGTGCCCTCGGGCAGGGGCGCTGCGTCCTTGGCCACAGGGACCCGAGCGTGACCCTCAACGTGTACGCCGACGCCATCCCCGACGACGACGGACGCGCCGTGGACGTGTTCTCTCGGGCCGTCTGGGGCGCCTGATCCTCGGGGCGTTAGCAAATGCGTAGCAAACGCGTCGACTAGGCCGGAGCAGCCGTGCTCACACGCCGCTGACCTGCGGAAACGTGGTGGGGCAGGTCGGGCTTGAACCGACGACCGACGGATTATGAGTCCGCTGCTCTGACCGACTGAGCTACTGCCCCGCGACGCCGGGTGCGTGCTCGTTCACGGCGCCAGCGCAGCCTATCGCGCGGGTCCACAGGTGGCTGATGGCCGGGGCAGGGGCGGTGCACACGCCTGGTGGGGACGGTGGTCCCTCATCACCCGACCACCGAGGAGTACCTCATGAAACAGAGCAACAAGGTGATCACCGCCGCTGCGGCGATCGCGGCCGCGGCCGGACTGGCCATCGGCGGGGCGTCACTGGCCAGTGCCGAGTCCACGGCCCAGCCTTCGACCTCCGGCACGTACGGCGGCACGCAGGGCGAGACCGGGGGACCGCCGGGCGGGATGCGCGACGGCGGTCAGGCGCAGGACCCCAGCAAGGCCACCCACCCCGGCGAGACCCTGTTGACCGGCACGGTCGCGGACAAGGTCACCGCGGCCGCGAAGGCCAAGGAGCCGGGTGCCACGATCGAGCGGGTCGAGACCGACGCCGAGGGCGTCTACGAGGCCCACATGGTCCGTGCCGACGGGACGCACATCATCGTCCAGATCGGCAAGGACTTCGCGGTCACCGCCGTCCAGACCGGCGGCCCGGGCGGCGGCGGACCTGGCGGACACATGGGCGGACAGGGCCCGATGGGTGAGCAGGGGCAGAGCGGCGGCTCGGGCACGACGGGGGAGGGGGCCAGCAGCACGACCTGACCGGGACGGCCGGCGACCCCGCCGGCACGCGTCCGGGGCCCGGCAGCCGTCCGGAGCCGGCCGCAGAGAAGAGCCGTCCCTCGCGAGTCGTCACCTCGCGAGGGGCGGCGTCCGGCCCGGCTCACGGGACGGCCGGACCTCAGTCCGGCGGTATCCGGCCCAGCAGCCGCCGCCGGGCCGCCGCGTCCATCGGCCCGTCGCGCTCCGCCAGCGCGTCCCCGATGAGGCCGCGGTGGGCCACGTCCTTGTTGCCGCCGTACTTGAACTTGGCCTTCACGTCCCGGATCGTCAGCCGGAGCCCGCGGATCCCCGCCAGCTGGCGACGGTCACTCTCCACGCCCACCGAGACGGGCTGCCGCACCGACCCGGCCGGCTCGAAGTGCGCCAGCTGACGGGTCAGCAGGTCGGCCTTGGCCTCGGGGTCGTCGACCACCTCGACGTCGGCGGTGGCCTGCACCGTCGCGTAGTAGCTGGTCGGCACCCCGAGCGCCGGGTCCGACCCCGGGGCGGCGTTGACCGCGGCGGGGACGTAGACGTAGTCGGCGATCACGGTGAACAGCGCCACCGGGCGCTCGGCCAGCGCCCGCCAGACCGGGTTGGGCCGGGCCAGGTGCAGCTCGATGAGGCCGTCGCCGTCGTACATGAAGTGCGTGGGGACGACGACCGGCACCTCCCGGCCCGGGGCGCCGGGGACGATCAGCTGGCCGAAGTCGAAGCGCAGCAGCACCTCCCGCCACTCCTGCTCGGTGACGGCACGGTCCCAGGGGTGGATGAGCACACGCCCATGCTGACAGACCTGTGACGTCCCCCGCGGGCCCGGTGGTCGTCCCCGCGGGGGATAGGGCACAATGACGCCAGCGAGACCGGCGAGCCGCCGGGCGCTTTCTGTGGATGAGGCCGTTGGGGAAGACGTCCCTTGCACACAGGAGGTCCGGATGTCCGTCGAGATGCCGCGTGTCACGACCCGCGGGGTGGTGTTCGTTCACTCCACCCCTACTGCGTTGTGCCCTCACATCACCTGGGCCCTCGAGGGTGTCCTCGGGCAGCGGTTCACCCTGGACTGGACCCCACAGCCACTCGGCCGCTCCCTCGTGCGCAGCGAGCTGTCCTGGTCCGGTGAGGTGGGCACCGGCGGCCGCATCGCCAGCGCCATGCGCGGGTGGGACAGCCTGCGCTACGAGGTGACCGAGGAGCCGAGCCCCGGCACCGACGGCTCACGCTGGTCGCACACCCCCACCCTCGGCATCCACCACACGTGGGTCTCGGCCAGCGGTGACGCCATGGTCAACGAGGACCGCCTGCGCGCCGCGATCGCGCAGAGCCAGGGGGACCCGCACGAGCTGCAGCGCGAGATCGACCGGCTGCTGGGCGCCGACTGGGACGACGAGCTCGAGCCCTTCCGCTACGCGGGGGACGGCGCGCCGGTGCGCTGGCTGCACAAGGTGGGCTGACCGCCGTACGCGCAGGAGCGCCGGACACCACGGTGGGTGCCCGGCGCCCCGGTGCGCCAGCGCTGGTACGTCGCCGCGCGGCGACGTACCAGCGTCTGGCTCAGATGCTGCGGATGGTCAGCGCGACGTTGTGCCCGCCGAAGCCGAACGAGTTGTTCAGCGCGGCGATGTCGCCCTGGGGCAGCTTGCGCGGCTCCCCGGTCACGACGTCCAGCGGGATGGCCGGGTCCTGGTTGTCCAGGTTGATCGTCGCCGGGACCAGCCGGTGGTGGACCGACAGGATCGTGATGACGCTCTCGAGGGCGCCCGCGGCGCCGAGCAGGTGCCCGGTCATCGACTTGGTGGCGGTGACCGGGATGTCGTCGATGGCGTCGCCGAACGCGCGCTTGATCGCGTTGTACTCCGCGATGTCGCCGACCGGGGTCGAGGTCGCGTGCGCGTTGATGTGGGCGATGTCCTTCAGCCCGAGACCGGCCCGCTCGACCGCCTCGAGCATGGCGCGGGAGGCACCGGCGCCCTCCGGCTCGGGCGCGGTGATGTGGTGCGCGTCCGAGGACATGCCCACCCCGGCGAGCTCGGCGTAGATCTTCGCGCCGCGGGCCTGGGCGTGCTCGAGGGTCTCGAGCACGATGACGGCGGCGCCCTCACCGAGCACGAAGCCGTCGCGGCCGGTGTCGTAGGGGCGCGACGCGGCCTCGGGGTCGTCGTTGCGGGTCGACAGCGCCTGCATCGCGGCGAACCCGGCGATCGGCAGCGCGTGGACGGCGGCCTCGGTGCCACCGGCCACGACGACGTCGGCGCGACCGCTGCGGATCATCTCCACGGCATAGCCCATCGCCTCGGCACCGGAGGCGCAGGCGCTGACCGGGGTGTGGGCGCCGGCCCGGGCCCCGAGCTCGAGGGAGACCGCGGCGGCGGGGGCGTTGGGCATCAGCATCGGGACGGCGAGCGGGAACACGCGGCGCGGGCCCTTCTCGCGCAGGTTGTCCCACTGGGTCAGCAGGGTCCAGACGCCGCCGATGCCCGAGCCGATGGCGACGGCGAGCCGCTCCGGCTCGACCTCGGGCTTGCCGGCGTCGGTCCACGCCTCACGGGAGGCGATCAGGGCGTACTGGGCGGAGGGGTCGAGGCGGCGGATCTCGACCTTGGTGAGGGACTCCGAGGTCGGCGACTTGATCGTCGCGGCGAAGGTCACCGGCAGCTCGTTGGCGGCCACCCAGTCGTACGGCATGGTCCGCGCTCCGGACTGCCCGGCCAGGATGGCGTCCCACGTCTCAGGGACGGTGCCACCGACCGGGGTGGTGGCGCCGAGACCGGTCACAACGATGCGCTGTTCACGGGTGGTCATCGGGGGTGCTCCTTGGATCAGTGGGCTGCAGTCTGCAGTGGTCGGGGCGGCGCCGCGCGGGCGGTGCGCAGGTACGGCGGGTCCGGGTGCGGATCTGCCGGTGCCGTCCGGCGCCCCGGTGCGGGGGCCGGACGACACCGTCAGCGTCCGACGGGGGTCAGCCCTGCGCGCTGGCGATGAAGCCGACGGCGTCGCGGACGGTCTTGAGGTTCTTGACCTCGTCGTCAGGGATGCGGACGCCGAACTTCTCCTCGGCGTTGACGACGATGGTCATCATCGAGAGGGAGTCGATGTCGAGGTCGTCGGTGAAGTTCTTGTCGAGCTCGACCGAGGCGGTGTCCAGACCGGTCTCCTCGTTGACGATCTCGGCCAGACCCTCGAGGATCTCCTGCTCGCTTTGCGCCATGGGTGTAGCTCCTTGGTGTGTCGATGTGTGGTGCTGTTGCGGTGGTGCTGACCCGAGTTACCCGTCGGGCCGCGGGAGCATGTCAGGGCAGGACGACGACCTGCGCGGCGTAGACCAGGCCCGCGCCGAAGCCGATCTGCAGGGCCAGCCCGCCGTGCGGTGCCTCACCCTCGCGCAGCATCCGCTCGGTCGCCAGCGGGATCGAGGCAGCCGAGGTGTTGGCCGTCTCGGCGATGTCGCGGGCCACCGGGATGTGCTCGGGCAGCTTCAGCTGCTTGATCATCGCGTCGATGATCCGCATGTTGGCCTGGTGGGGGATGAACGCGTCGAGGTCGTCGGCCTTCACGCCGGCGGCGTCCAGCGCCTGCTGGGCCACCGGGGCCATGCCCCACACGGCCCAGCGGAAGACCGCCTGGCCCTGCATCGTGATCGCCGGCCAGCGCACGTCGCTGTCGCTCTCGCGCATCGAGACCCAGGGGTCGCGCTGGGAGATGGTCTTCCACTGCGCGCCGTCGGAGCCCCACACCGTGGGGCCGATCGCCGGGAAGTCGGACGGGCCGACCACGGCCGCGCCGGCGCCGTCGCCGAAGATGAAGGCCGACCCGCGGTCGGTGGGGTCGGTGAAGTCGGAGAGCTTCTCGACGCCGATGACCAGGACGTGCTCGGCGCTGCCGCCGCGGACCATGTCGTTGGCCAGGGAGATGCCGTGGCAGTAGCCGGCGCACGCGGCGGAGATGTCGAACGCCGCGCCCTGGATGCCGAGGCGGTCGGCGACCATGGGTGCCGCCGCCGGCGTCTGGTACGGGTGGGTGACGGTGGCCAGGACCACCGCGCTGATCTGGGAGGGCTCGAGCCCGGCGGCCGTGATGGCCTCGCGCGCGGCGGCCTCGGCCATGTCGACGACCGACTCCTCGGGGGCGGCGAACCGCCTCGAGACGATGCCGGAGCGCTCGCGGATCCACTCGTCCGAGGAGTCGATCGGCCCGATGATCTCGGAGTTGGGCACGACGCGCTCGGGCCGGTAGCCGCCGACGCCCATGATGCGGGCGTGCTCGGAGCCGGTGGAGGTCGAGAGGGTGCCGCGATGGGTCGGTGTCGTCGTCATGGGCTCAGGCTTCCTTGGAGGGAGAGGTGACCAGGGTGCCGGAGTCGCCGGGCGCGGCGGTGGCGTCGTCCTGCCCGGGCCGGCCGTGCTCGCGGATCATGCGGTGGGCCTGCTCGAGGTCGTCCGGCGTCTTCAGGGCCAGCACCTCGACGCCGGGCAGGTTGCGCTTGGCCAGGTTGGTGAGGGTGCCGGCCGGGGGGATCTCGATCAGCCCGGTGACCCCGAGGTCGGCGAACGTGCGCATGCACAGGTCCCAGCGCACCGGGTTGCTCACCTGCTGCACGAGCCGGTCGAGCACCTCGCGGCCGCTCTCGACCACGGCGCCGTCGCGGTTGGACAGCAGCCGGACGTCGGGGTCCCGCGTCGAGATGGCCCGGGCGTAGCCCTCGAGCAGCTCCACCGCCGGCGCCATGTGGGAGGTGTGGAAGGCGCCGGCCACCTTCAGCGGGATGACCCGCGCCTTGGCCGGCGGCTCGGCGGCGAAGGCGGCCAGCTGCTCGAGCGTGCCGGCTGCGACGACCTGGCCGCCACCGTTGTTGTTGGCGGCGGTCAGCCCGTGCTGCTGCAGGCTCTCGGCGAGCTCGTCCGGGTCGCCGCCCATGACGGCGCTCATGCCGGTCGGCGTGACGGCGCTCGCGGCGGCCATGGCCCGGCCGCGCTCACGGACGAAGACCATCGCCTGCTCGGCGCTCAGCGCCCCGGCCACCGTGGCGGCGGTGATCTCGCCGACCGAGTGCCCGGCGGTGGCGCCGACCGCGCCGACCAGGCCCGGCGCGTCGCCGGGCTGGTCGAACAGGCCCAGCAGGCTGACCAGGCCGGCGCCCACGATCAGCGGCTGGGCGACCGCGGTGTCCTTGATCGCCTCGGCGTCCGAGACGGTGCCGTGGGCGACCAGGTCCAGCCCGGCGACCGCCGAGAGCCAGCCCAGTCGGTCGCGGACCCCGGGCAGCTCGAGCCAGGGCGTGAGGAAGCCGGGAGTCTGGGAGCCCTGTCCAGGGCAGACGAGAACGAGCACGTCACCAGCCTTGCCTGTGCCCTGTGACCTCGTCGTGACCGAACGGCACCAACAATCGGGGCCCGATTTGGAGGGTTCCTACAAGTCGGACGGTGTCCCGGACAGGACGTCGAAGTCGCTGTCGCGGGAGGCCGAGCGGCGCCACCCGCGGGCGTTGGGCTGGGCCAGCCGGCCCACCGCGAGGGCGATCCGCACGATGTTGGCCTCCCGCGGGTGGGTCAGGTCGTAGCCGGTCTCGGTGGCGATGCGCCCCAGGCGGTAGCGGACGGTGTTGGGGTGGACGAACAGCACCCGCGCGGTCGCCTCCAGCCCACCGCCGCCGTCGAGGAACGCGCTCGCGGTCTCGAACAGCGACCCGCCGGCGGCGACCAGCGGTCGGTAGACCCGCTCGACCAGCAGCCGCCGGGCGTGCTCGTCCCCGGCCAGGACCCGCTCGGGGAGCAGGTCGTCGGCCAGGACCGGGCGGGGGGCGTCCGGCCACGCGGGCGCGGCCAGCAGCCCGGACAGGGCCGCCCGCGCCGACCGGCCGGCGGCGAACAGGTGGGGCACCGTCGGCCCGACCACGATCGGTCCCTCGCCGAAGTACTCGGTCAGCGCCTGCGCCGTCCGGCCGGCGTCCTCCACGCCACCGAGGATGGCCAGCAGCCGTCGTCCCTGCACGGCGGCCAGGGACTCGACCTGCAGCCGGGCGGCGCCCCGACGGAGCGCGTCGACGACGCCGGCGGAGCCTGCCCTGGGGGGTGGACCCGGCCACCACGGCGACGTGGCTGACCGTGCCCCAGCCCAGGGCGGCGGCGCGGGACTGCATGGAGTCGTCCGCCTCGCCACGCAGGACGGCGTCGACGACCAGGGACTCCAGCCGCGCGTCCCACGCCCCCCGTGCCTCGGCCGCCTCGGCGTAGACCTGCGCCGCGGCGAACGCGATCTCGCGCGAGTAGCGCAGCACCGCCTCGCGCAGCCCCTGCTCCTCACCCGGCGCGGCGAGGTGCACGACCTCGTCCTCGACCACGTCCACCATCGAGCGGACCAGGTCCAGGGTCTGCCCGAGGCTGATCGACCGGGTCAGCTCGCGTGGGGCGGTGCCGAACACGTCGGCGGTGATGTGCGGGTTGCCGACCGGGTCGCGGTACCACGCGATGAACGCGCCGATCCCGGCCTGGGCGACCAGGCCCACCCACGAGCGGTCCTCGGCGGACAGGGCGCGGTACCAGTCGTGGTTGGTCTCCATCCGCCGGATGGCGGCGGTCGACAGGGCCCCCGCGCTGCGCTCCACGCGTCGTCGCGTGGCGGCACTGGTGCGATGGCCCTTGGTCGGCATGGGAACAGCCTATTTGTATGGGGGCGACAACGAGACCCCCGTCCGCAACGCCGCAGGGCGGCAGCGAGAGGGATCTCGCTGCCGCCCTGCGGGTGGCGTCCGGCGGGGTCGCCGGGGAGCCGGGCTAGGACTCGCCGCCGGCGTTGCCGGAGGTGCCGGCGGTGACGTCGAGCAGCCGGTAGCGCTCGGCCGCCTCGCGGGCCACCGACGGGTCGATCTCGCCGCGCTTGGCCAGCATCTGCAGCGCCCGCACCGCGACCGAGGGGCCGTCGATGTGGAAGAAGCGCCGGGCCGCCGGCCGGGTGTCGGAGAAGCCGAAGCCGTCGGCGCCGAGCGAGGCGAAGTCGCCGGGCACCCACGGGCCGATCTGGTCCTGGACCTGGCGCATGTAGTCCGACACCGCCACGACCGGGCCGGGGGCGTCCTGCAGCCGCTGGGTCACGTAGGGCACCCGGGGCTCCTGCTCGGGGTGCAGGAACGCCTGCTCGTCGGCGGCCAGGCCGTCGCGGCGCAGCTCGCCCCACGAGGTGACCGACCAGACGTCGGCCACGACGCCCCAGTCATCGCGCAGCAGCTGCTGCGCCTCCAGGGCCCACGGCACGCCGACACCGGAGGCGAGCAGCTGCACCCGCCGGGCGTCGTCGCCCAGGCCCTCGGTGGACCCGCGCGCCAGGAGGTACATGCCGCGCAGGATGCCCTCGTGGTCGACGTCCTCGGGCTCCTTGGGCTGGACGTTCGGCTCGTTGTAGACCGTCAGGTAGTAGATGACGTTCTCGGGGTCGTCGCCGTACATCCGGCGCAGCCCGTCCTGGACGATGTGCGCGATCTCGTAGGCGTAGGCCGGGTCGTAGCTGACCACGGCGGGGTTGGTCGCCGCGAGCAGCGGGCTGTGCCCGTCGGCGTGCTGCAGCCCCTCGCCGGTGAGCGTCGTGCGCCCGGCGGTGGCGCCGATGAGGAACCCGCGGGCCATCTGGTCGGCGGCCGCCCAGATCGAGTCGGCGGTGCGCTGGAAGCCGAACATCGAGTAGAAGACGTAGATCGGCACCATCGGCTCGCCGTGCGTCGCGTAGGACGAGCCGGCCGCCGTGAACGCCGCGACCGAGCCACCCTCGTTGATGCCCACGTGCAGGATCTGGCCCTGCGCCGACTCCTTGTAGGCCAGCATCAGCTCGGCGTCGACCGAGGTGTACTGCTGCCCGAGCGGGTTGTAGATCTTGATCGTCGGGAAGAACGAGTCCATCCCGAAGGTCCGCGCCTCGTCGGGGATGATCGGCACGACCCGCTTGCCGAACTCCTTGT
The DNA here is from genome assembly GCA_963828995.1 of uncultured Actinomycetota bacterium. Lineage (GTDB taxonomy): Bacteria > Actinomycetota > Actinomycetes > Actinomycetales > Dermatophilaceae > CAVRTM01. The sequence continues at coordinate 351,281 of CAWHHB010000012.1, read as the reverse complement.
CGCGCATCAGGTCCTTGAGCAGGCGCACGAAGGCCATGGTGGTGGCGATCTGCTGCTTGCCGGACCCGCGCTTGACCCCGTCGTAGGCCGAGTCGGCCGGCAGCTCGAGCGCCTTGTGCTCCACCCGGCGCTGCGGGAGCGGGCCGCCGAGCTTCGTGCGCCGCTCGCGCAGGTACTGGATGGTCGGGTCGTCGTTGCCGGGGTGGTAGTACGGCGGCAGGTAGGGGTCGGCCTCGAGCTGCTCGTCGGTGATCGGGATCTTCAGCGAGTCGCGCAGGCCCTTGAGGTCGGCGAGGGTGAACTTCTTCATCTGGTGCGTGGCGTTGCGGCCGGCGAAGTGCGACCCCAGGCCGTAGCCCTTGATCGTCTTGGCCAGGATGACCGTCGGCTGGCCGGTGTGCTCCATGGCCGCCTTGTACGCCGCGTAGACCTTGCGGTAGTCGTGGCCGCCCCGCTTGAGCTTCCACCACACGTCGTCGTCGGACCAGCCCTCGACCATCGCGCGGGTGCGCGGGTCACGCCCGAAGAAGTGCTCGCGGACGTAGGCGCCGTCGTTGGCGCGGAAGGTCTGGTAGTCGCCGTCGCTGGTCTCGTTCATGATGTTGACGAGCGCGCCGTCGCGGTCGGCGGCCAGCAGCGGGTCCCAGCCGCGGCCCCAGACGACCTTGATGACGTTCCAGCCGGCGCCGCGGAAGAACGCCTCGAGCTCCTGGATGATCTTGCCGTTGCCGCGGACCGGGCCGTCGAGACGCTGCAGGTTGCAGTTGACGACGAAGGTGAGGTTGTCGAGCGACTCGTTGGCCGCGAGCTGCAGCAGGCCGCGCGACTCGGGCTCGTCCATCTCGCCGTCGCCGAGGAACGCCCACACGTGCTGCTGGGAGGTGTCCTTGATGCCGCGGTTCTGGAGGTACTTGTTGAACTGCGCCTGGTAGATCGCGTTCATCGGGCCGAGGCCCATGGAGACCGTCGGGAACTCCCAGAAGTCCGGCATCAGCCGGGGGTGGGGGTAGGAGGACAGCGCCAGCGGCTTGCCGTCGACGACGTGGCTCTGCTCCTGGCGGAACCCGTCGAGCTGCTCCTCGGACAGGCGGCCCTCGAGGAACGCGCGGGCGTAGACACCGGGGGAGGCGTGGCCCTGGATGAAGACCTGGTCGCCGCCGCCCTCGTGGTCCTTGCCGCGGAAGAAGTGGTTGAAGCCGACCTCGTACAGCGTGGCTGCCGAGGCGTACGACGACAGGTGGCCGCCGACGCCGATGCCGGGGCGCTGCGCGCGGTGCACCATCACGGCGGCGTTCCACCGCAGGAACGCGCGGTAGCGGCGCTCGGTCTCCTCGTCGCCGGGGAACCAGGGCTCGACCTCGGGCGGGATCGTGTTGATGTAGTCGGTCGCCGTCAGGCGAGGGGACACCGACCTGGCGCTGGCGCGCCCGCTCAAGCAGCTTGAGCATGACGTATCGGGCCCGGGTGCGACCGCCCTCGTCGACGACGCCGTCAAGGCTGTCCAGCCACTCCTGCGTCTCCTCGGGGTCGATGTCCGGGAGCTGACTGGGGATGCCGTTCAGGATGGGTCCGGCTTCCTCGCGTGCCACCACGCTGTGTCCTTTCTCGTGACGAGCGGGTCGCTGCCAAGGTGAGCCCGGGTGGGACGCCTCTTGGGGGTCAACGACACTCCATCTTCTACCCCCGGGCGACATGGGTCACTCCCGGGCGTCGTTACTGTCCGGTATCCGGCGCCGATATTCTCGCGCGCCCTCGGCCGGCGGGTCGGTGGGGGAGGTCCGGGCGCTCTCAGAGGCCCAGTCGGGCGCCTCCGCTGTAGACGGTCATCCGGGGCGGACGCACGAACCCGACGAGGGTCATGCCCACCTCCGTGGCGAGCTCCACCGCCAGGCTCGACGGCGCGGACACCGCTGCGAGCGTGGGGATCCCGGCCATCATCGCCTTCTGGGTCAGCTCGAAGCTGGCCCGTCCGCTGACCATCAGCACGCAGCCGGCCAGCGGCAGCCGGTCCTGCCGGGCGGCCCAGCCGATCACCTTGTCGACGGCGTTGTGCCGGCCGACGTCCTCGCGCATCACCTGCAGCTCGCCGTCGGCGGTGAACAGCCCGGCCGCGTGCAGCCCGCCGGTGCGGTCGAAGACCTTCTGGTGCTCGCGCAGGGTGTCGGGCATCCCCGCCAGCACCGCCGGGGTGGGGCCGACGGGGTCCTCGCCCACCGCGTAGCGCGTCTGGGTGCGCACCGCGTCGATGCTGGCCTTGCCGCAGATGCCGCAGGAGCTCGAGGTGTAGAGCTCGCGGGCCGAACCGGGCGGTGGCGGGGTCACGCCGGCCGCCAGGGTGACGTCGACGACGTTGTACGTCGGGCTGCCGTCCGCGTCCTCGTCCAGGCAGTGCATCAGGGCGGCCACGTCCGCGGCGGCGCCGATCAGCCCCTCGGTGAGCAGGAAGCCCAGGGCCAGGTCGAAGTCGTCGCCGGGGGTGCGCATCGTGACCGCGAACGACGTCCGGCCGATCCGGATCTCCAGCGGCTCCTCGACGGTGACCGTGTCGGGCCGGCTGACCACGACCGGGGCCGCGGGGTCGCTGAGGTCGATCCGGACGGCTGGCGTGCGCGTGGTGACCCGTCCCATGGCGGTCACCCTATGTCGGGCCGGTCGGGGCCGCCGTGGAACCCCGCGCGGCACCCGGCCGTCACAGCGGCATGCCCACCGACTCCCGCTGCGTCCGCCCCACCCGGGTGCGCGCCGTCCGCGCCCGCACCGCCGCCCTCACCGTCGCCGGAGGGCTGGCGCTGGTGGTCGGTCTGGGCGCCTGCGGCGGCGGGACGCCGGGCGGCACCGCCTCGGGCGGCGCCGCGAGCCCGACCCCCACCGCCGCGACACCGACGCCGTCCGGCGCCACCCCGTCCCCGACGGGCCGGAAGCCCACCCCGACCGTGTCCTCCAGCGCGCTGCCGCTGCATGAGGAGATCTCGGTGACCGGTCAGGTGATCGAGGGGCTGCGGCCCCAGTGCGTCGTCCTGCAGACGGCGAACCGTCGCTTCGTCCTCACCGGCGCGCCGGCGCGGACGCTGCACAGCGGCGACCGGGTGGCCGTGGTGGGCGTGCCCCGCCCCGACCTGCTCAGCCCGTGCGGCGCGATCCTCGTCGTCACGCACGCGGCGGTGCGCTGACTCGGTGCGTTGAAGCGGTGGGTGTCAGTGGCGCATCCGCGCGCCCGCGACCGCGGTGAAGAAGCTCGCGCCGTTGGGGGTGCCGATGCCGGTGACGTCGTCGTAGCCCTTGCGGGTGTAGAGCGTGCCCGTCTGGCCGAGCGTGCGCAGGGACGTGGTCAGCCCGGCCTTGTCGTCCACCCCGTTGACGAAGTCGACGCGGACCACGCCGGTGGTGACCTTGCGGCCGTGGTCGATGTCGTGGAACGCCGAGGTGCCGGCCAGGGAGTAGAGCCGCGGGTTGACGAAGCCCGAGCGGCCCGCCGTGGAGCTGGTTGGTCACCGCGACGACCCCGGCGAACAGCGGGCAGGACAGGCTGGTGCCGCCGATGCGGTACTCGCTGTAGCGGACCGTGCCGTCGGGGAAGGTCTGGCTCTGGCCGACGAGGAACCCCGTGTTGGGGTCGCCGAGCATGGCCACGTCCGGGACGGCGCGGTGCGGGCCCTGGCCGAAGTAGTTCGCGATCGAGGCCGGGACGACGTCCTTCTGGTAGCGCGGCTGGGTGAACAGCCGGCTCGTGCCGCCGCCACCGCCGTAGAGGTAGGCCGGCCGGCTGGGGGACCAGGCGCCCTGGGTCGAGCACGGACTTGCCGGTGCCCCAGCCCTGCTCGAAGCCGTAGCCGTCGTCCTTCGTCACGGCCAGTGCCGTGCCGCCGACCGCGGTCACCCACGGGTCGGACGGCCGGGTAGTCGACCTGCCGCTTGCCGGTGGCCGCCAGCTCGTCGCCGTTGTCGCCGGAGGAGAACAGCACGCTGATGCCCTGGGCGGCGGCCTGCAGGAAGGTCTGGTGCTCGTCCGCGACGTCGGTCGGTGAGGCCGGCTCGCCCGAGCTGCCGTAGGAGTTGCTGATGACCTGGGCCAGCCCGTTGTCCACGACGGTGTTCATCGCCTCGTTGAGGTCGGCGTCCTGGCAGCTGCTGGCCCCGACGTACAGCAGGTGCGCCTGGGGCGCCGTGGCGTGCGCGGCCTCGACGTCGAGGGTCTCCTCGCCGTACCAGCCGGCGGCGTCGCACTCGTCGACGAACGAGTACGACGCGGGCAGGGACTGGGCGAACTGGGAGTGGCGCAGCGGGTGGCGGGGGTCGTTCCTGCGGGCGTAGGTCTGCGCGTCGGAGAAGATCGTCGGCGAGGCGAACGCGTCGAGGATCGCGATGGTCGCGCCCCGGCCGTCGTAGCCGGCGGAGAGGGCGTCATCCACCCCGTAGGCGCCCCGGATCTGCCCCGGCTTGTAGCCGCAGGGGGCGTAGGTGAGGGGGTCGGTGAGGATCTGCGGCACCGAGGTGGCGGCCTTCTGGCCGTAGTAGGCCGAGCAGGGGGTCGCGTTGCGGAAGACCGGCCCGGGCGGTGGGAGCGTGTCGGCGGGCGCGGCCGCGCTGGCCGGGGCCGCCGTGGTCGCCGTGGCCGAGCCGGCGGGGGAGGGGTCGGGTCCGCCGGTGTGGTCCGGCCTGCGCAGGGCCGACGTGTCGAGGCCGCTGATGCCCACGACGGTGCCGGCGAGGGCCCGGGGGACCGACACGGACGAGGCGTTGGCGCTGACGGTGGACCCCGACCTGCGGAAGGTCTGCAGGTCGGTGCCGAAGGCCTTCTCGACCTGGGCGGTGGTGCCGCTGAAGCTGATGGTGCGGTGGTTGGCCGGGATGGCCCCGACGGTGAAGCCGGCCGCCCGCAGCCACGCCGTCACGGCGGCCACGTCGGCGGCGCGGGGGGCGAACCGGGCCCGCCACTGCGCGGGGGTGACGAAGGCGCCGTACTGCGCGCTCGCGGGGTCGGAGACGGCCGCAGCGAGGGACTCGGCACCGGCGGGGTCGCGCAGGGCGAGGACGGCGGTGAGGTGCTGCTGCTGCCCGGCCGGGGTCTGGCCGACCCGGACGGCGTGGGTGGTCCAGGCCGGCGCGTCGTCGAGCGTGGTGCGCGGCGAGGGACCGGCGGCCTGGGCGAGAGCGGGGCTGAGGCCCGCCACGGCGAGCGTCACGGCGGCCGTCGCGCTGACGACTGCCCCCCTGCGGAGTGTGGGTGCCATGTCAGGGTCCTCCGTTGCGCGGGTGTTGAGCGCCGGCACGCGCTGTGCCGACCATCCCCGCGGGCCGACCCGGTGGGATATGTCGAATGTCACGCATCCGGCCGGTGGGCGCCAGCCCCTGGGGCCGGTTGGTGCCTCCGTCGGTCGCCGCGCCCGTCTCGCGATGTGTGCCTGATCGGCCTGATCCACCCGATCTGCTTGCATGTTTCACCCAGACCTAGTGGACTACGCCCACAAGGACCCACCCCCGACCCGGCGCGACAGGCGCCGGGTCAGTCTGCAAGGAGGAACGCGAGTGGTTGCGACCGCGGAAGCCGCGGCGAACAGTGCGGTGACGAAGCTCGGCTTCACGGCTGGTCTGGTGGTGCAGGAGGTCGGCTACGACAGCGACGTCGACGACGACCTGCGTATCGCCATCGAGGACGTCATCGGCTCCGAGCTCGAGGACGAGGACTACGGCAACGTCGCCGACGCCGTCACGCTCTGGTGGCGTGAGGACGACGGCGATCTCACCGACGCGCTCGTCGACGCCCTCACCAACCTGGCCGACCGAGGATTCATCGTCCTGCTCTCGCCCAAGGTCGGACGCCCCGGCACGGTCGAGGCGAGCGACATCGAGGAGGCCGCCCTCACGGCGGGCCTGCACGCGTCCGGCATCGTCAGCGCCTCACCCGACTGGACCGGCACCAGGCTGGTCGCCCCCAAGACCGCGCGCCGCTGAGTGCTGGCACACTGTGCGCCATGAGTGCATCCAGCGTGCCGGCGATCGGTGACCAGGCCCCCGACTTCACCCTCAAGGACCAGAACGGGCGGGACGTCAGCCTGTCCGGGTTCCGGGGCGACAAGGCCGTGGTGGTCGTCTTCTTCCCGTTCGCGTTCTCGGGCATCTGCACCGGGGAGCTGTGCGAGATCCGCGACGACCTCGGCGGGTTCGTCAGCGACGACGTCCAGGTGCTGACGATCTCGTGCGACCACATGTTCACCCAGCGCGCCTACGCCGACGCGCAGGGCTACTTCTTCCCCCTGCTCAGCGACTTCTGGCCGCACGGGGCGGTGGCCGCCGACTACGGCGTGTTCGAGTCGGACGGCGGCTTCGCCACGCGCGGCACGTTCCTCATCGACCGCGAGGGGATCGTGCGCTGGAGCCTGGTCAACGGGCCCGGCGAGAAGCGGGACTTCAGCGGCTACCACGCCGCGCTGAAGGAGCTGGTCCAGTCCCAGGACTGACCGGCAGGGGCCTGTAGCTCAGTTGGTAGAGCACCGCGTTTACACCGCGGGTGTCGTCGGTTCGAGCCCGGCCGGGCCCACGTGCAGGAGATGAGCAGCCAGTGACCACCGCAGCAGACGGCCTCCGGCTGGCCGACGTCGTGGCCGCGCTCGACCGGCTCTACCCCCAGGACACGGCGATGTCCTGGGACCAGGTCGGGCTCGTCTCCGGCGACCCGGAGCAGCCGGTGCGCCGCGTCCACTTCGCGGTCGACCCCACGCTGGCGGTCATCGAGGAGGCCCGCGCGCTCGGCGCCGACCTGCTGGTCACCCACCACCCGCTCCTGCTGCGGGGCGTGCACAGCGTCGCCACCACGACGGCCAAGGGCGCCGCGGTGACCAGCCTGGTCGTCGGTGACGTCGCGCTGTACGCCGCACACACCAACGCCGACGTCGCCACGCCGGGGGTCTGCGACGCCCTGGCCGCGGCCTGCGGGCTGTCCGGCACCACCCCGCTGGCCGAGCAGGACGGCGCCGGCGTCGGCCGGGTGGGCGACCTCGCCGAGCCCGTGACGCTCCGCGCCTTCGCCGAGCGGCTGGCCGGCGCGCTGCCCCAGGCGCCGGTCGGCATCCGGGTCAGCGGACCCGAGGAGGCCGTCGTCCGGCGGGTGGCCGTGGTCGGCGGCGCCGGCGACGACCGGTTCGACGCCGTCCGGGCCAGTGGCTGCGACGTCTACGTCACCGCGGACCTGCGCCACCACCCGGCGCTGGAGGCGCGCGAGGAGGCCCGCGGCGGCACGCCGTACCTCATCGACGCCGGTCACTGGGCCAGCGAGTGGCTGTGGCTGGAGAGCGCCCGCGACCGCCTGTGGCACGAGCTCGGCGAGCGTGGCACTAGGTTGGAGCACCACATCTCCTCGCTGCGCACCGACCCCTGGGACTTCCTGGTCGGTGCCCGCCAGACCCTCGTGCCCGGAGGTACGTCCTGAAAGCCGACACGAGCCGCCAGTGGCGGCTGCTGGACCTGCAGGCCATCGACACCCGCCTGGACCAGATCGCCCACCGCATCGCCACCCTGCCCGAACAGCGCCAGCTCGACGAGGTCGCCGGCAGCCTCACCGTGCTCGACGACGACCTCGTGCGGGCCCGCACCGCCGAGGCCGACGTGCAGCGCGAGGTCGCCAAGGCCGACTCCGACGTGCAGCTGGTCCGCGACCGCTCGGCCCGCAACCAGAGCCGCCTGATGGCCGGTCAGGGGACCGCCAAGGACATGCAGGCCCTGCAGCACGAGGTCGACTCGCTGACCCGGCGCCAGGCCGAGCTCGAGGACATCGAGCTCGAGGTGATGGAGCGCGCCGAGGGGCTCGCCGCCGCCGTGGCCGAGCTCGAGGGGCAGCGGGCCGAGCTCGTGGCCCGCATCGACGAGCTGACCGCCGCCCGCGACCGGGTGCTGACCGAGCTCGAGACCGAGGCCGCCACCGTGGCCCGCCCGCGCGCTGACATCGTCGCCGGTGTCGGCGCCGAGCTGGTCGCGCTCTACGAGAAGATCCGCGCCTCCAGCGGTGGCATCGGTGCGGCCGCACTGCGCCAGCGCCGTTGCGAGGGCTGCCGGCTCGAGCTCAACCAGGTCGACATCAACCGCATCCGCGCCGCCGCCGACGACGAGGTGCTGCGCTGCGAGGAGTGCCGCCGCATCCTCGTGCGCACGGGCGAGTCCGGCCTCTGACGCCCGTGGCCGGACGCAGGCTGGTCGTCGAGGCCGACGGCGGATCACGGGGCAACCCCGGCAACGCCGGGTACGGCGCGCTCGTGCGCGACGCCGCGACGGGGCAGGTGCTCGCCGAGCGCGCGGCCTCCGTGGGCATCGCGAGCAACAACGTCGCGGAGTACTCCGGCCTGGTCGCCGGCCTGAAGGCCGCGCTGGAGATCGACCCCGCGGCGTCGGTCGAGGTCCGGATGGACTCCAAGCTCGTGGTCGAGCAGATGTCCGGCCGCTGGAAGATCAAGCACGAGGACATGCGCCGGCTGGCGCTGGAGGCGCGCGAGGTCGCCGCGGACCTCAGCGCCGGCGGCGGGTCGGTGCGGTTCACGTGGATCCCGCGGGCCGAGAACTCCGCCGCCGACGCGCTCGCCAACGCGGCGATGGACGGCAGGACCATCTCCCGGCGCCTCGACGGCGACCCGCCGGCGGCCGACCCGGACCCGTCCGGTCCGCCCGGCGCCGGCTCGACCGGTCCGGCCGACCTCGGGGCCGACGCCGACCCGGCCGACCTCGGTGCCGCCGCCGTCGCGGCCGGCACCTCGTGGGCGCCGTCCGCGCCGGACCTCGGCCGGCCGACGCGCCTGGTGCTGCTGCGGCACGGCGTCACCGACTTCACCGTGGCCCGCAAGCTGGACGGCCGCGGCGGTGCCGACCCGGACCTCAACGAGCTCGGACGCCGGCAGGCGGCGGCTGCCGCCGGTGCCGTCCGTGCCTTCCTCGGCGACGGCCCGGTCCGGGTGGTCTCCTCCAGCCTCGCGCGCGCCGTACAGACCGGGTCGTTCGTCGCCTCGGCGATGGGGGTCGAGCTGGAGACCGACGACGACTGGGACGAGCAGGGCTTCGGTGACTGGGACGGCAAGAGCATCGGCCTGCTGGCCGCGCGCTACCCCGACGAGCTGGCCCGGCTGCGCGACGACGACACCTACGCCCGGGACGGTGGCGAGAGCCACCGCGACATGGCCAAGCGCGTGCTGGCCGCGATGGAGCGGGCCAGCAGCAGCGGGACGCCGGTGGTCGTGGCGACGCACCGCAAGCCGATCATGGTCGTCCTCGCGCACGTCCTCGGCATCCCGCACGACCGGATCTGGCGGCTGGCCACGTCACCCGGCGTCGCTGACCACGATCGAGGTCTGGTCCGACGGGGGCGCCATGGTGCCGTTCGTCAACGACACCAGCCACCTTCGCTGACCCGGCCGGTGCACCGTTCCAGTCGGTGAACCGGTCCCGGGGAGGGGCACGCGCTGTGAAACGCTGAGCGCATGGACGAACGACTGGCCTACCGCGTACTCACCGGACCGGACGACCGGTCCTTCTGCGAGCGTGTCAGCGCAGCCCTGGCCGACGGCTACGAGCTGCACGGTGCACCCGCGCTGACCTTCGACGGCGAGCGGGTCGTCGTCGCCCAGGCACGTGGTGCTGCCGGCCGCGGGACGGGGCACGTCGTGAGCTACGCCGGCGACGTGGCGCCCGAGCAGGCGTTCGCCGCCCTGCAGGCGGACCCGGACGCGGTCCTGGTGGACGTGCGCACCCGCGCCGAGTGGACCTACGTCGGCCTGCCGGACCTGGCCGCGCTGGGACGGCGGGCGGTGCTGGTCGAGTGGCAGCGCTTCCCCGACGGCAGCGTCAACGACCGGTTCGTCGACGAGCTGCGCGAGGCCGGGGTCGCCCCGGGCGTGCCGGTCTACTTCCTCTGCCGCTCCGGCGTCCGGTCGGCCGCCGCGGCCGAGGCCGCGACCGCCGCAGGCCTGGGCCCGGCGTACAACGTCGCCCAGGGCTTCGAGGGGCCGCTGGACGAGCACGGCCGGCGGAGCCTCGCCGGCTGGAAGATCTCCGGACTGCCGTGGAGGCAAGGATGAGCGAGCTGCGCCCTGACACCCTGGCCGTGCGGGGCGGCCTGACCCGCAGCCCCTTCGAGGAGACGTCCGAGGCGCTGTTCCTCACCTCGGGCTTCGTCTACGCGACCGCCGAGGAGGCCGAGGCCGCCTTCGAGGACGGCGCCGACCGGTTCGTCTACTCCCGCTACGGCAACCCGACCGTGGCGATGTTCGAGGAGCGGATGAGGCTGCTCGAGGGCGCCGAGGCCTGCTTCGCCACCGCCTCGGGCATGGCCGCCGTGTTCGTGGCGCTGGCCGCGCTGCTGGGCAAGGGCGACCGGGTGGTCAGCGCCCGCGGCCTGTTCGGCTCGTGCTTCGTCATCCTGGACGAGATCCTGCCCCGCTGGGGCGTCGAGACGGTGTTCGTCGACGGCCCCGACCTCGAGCAGTGGCGCGCGGCGCTGTCCGAGCCGACCGCCGCGGTGTTCTTCGAGACCCCGAGCAACCCGATGCAGGAGCTGGTCGACACCCGGGCCGTCGTCGAGATGGCGCACGCCGCCGGCGCGCAGGTCGTCGTGGACAACGTCTTCGGGACGCCGGTGTTCTCCAAGCCGCTCGAGCAGGGCGCCGACATCGTGGTCTACTCGGCCACCAAGCACATCGACGGCCAGGGGCGCACCCTGGGCGGCGCGGTGCTCGGCACCAAGGAGTTCATCGACGGGCCCGTCCGCAACCTGATGCGGCACACCGGGCCGGCCATGTCGCCGTTCAACGCCTGGGTCCTGCTCAAGGGTCTGGAGACGCTGTCGCTGCGGGTGGAGAAGCAGGCAGCCGCCACGCTGGAGCTGGCCCGCGCGCTCGAGGCCAACCCCAACGTGTCGCGGGTGGTCTACCCGTGGCTGGAGTCGCACCCGCAGCACGAGCTGGCCAAGTCCCAGATGTACGGCGGAGGCACCGTCGTCACCTTCGAGGTCGAGGGCGGCAAGGACGCGGCGTTCAGGCTGATGAACGCCCTGCAGGTCATCGACATCTCCAACAACCTCGGCGACGCCAAGTCCCTGATCACCCACCCGGCCACCACGACGCACCGTCGGCTGAGCGAGGAGGCCCGGCTCGCGGTCGGCATCACCGGCGGCGTGCTGCGGGTGTCGGTCGGGCTGGAGGACGTGCGCGACCTGCGCGAGGACCTCGAGCGCGCCCTGGCCTGACCGGCGGGCGCACGCCCTGGCTCGTGGGTTCAGCCGGGCGGCGCCGCGACAGCGGCGGCGCTCAGGCGTGTCAGCCAGGCCAGCGCCGCCACCGCGGCGCCGACCGAGGCGACCGCGCAGAGGAGCCCCTGCCAGGCGAGGGTGCCGACGGGGATCTCGACCCAGCCCTTGCGGCACCGGTCGCGCCACAGCAGGGTCGCCAGCGAGGCCCAGATCGTCACCAGCGGGCCGCAGTTGACGCCGATGAGCAGGGCCATCAGCCGGCGGGGGTCGGAGCTGGCGACCGGCTCGAGCGCGAGGTAGGCCGGCAGGTTGTTGACCGCGTTCGCCGACGCCGCGCCGATGCCGCTGAGCCGCAGCAGGTCCGGGCCCGTCGTGCCGGTGCCGACCCAGGAGGCCAGCAGCGTGTTGAGCCCGTGCCGGCCGGCGACGTCCACGACCACGAACAGGACGCACACGCCGAGGACCATCAGCCACGGCACCTGCACCGTGCGCAGCGTCCCGCGGCTGCGCACGCCGAGCACCACCACCAGCACCGCGGCCGCGATGGCGGCGGGGATGGCCGGGGTGATCCCGCTGACGAACGCCGGGCCGAGCGCCACGCACACCGCGCCCGCGACCAGGAGCAGCACGCGGTCGTGCGGCTCGGGTGGGGCGTCCAGCTCGTAGCGCCCACGCAGGGTCCGGTGGTGCAGCACGGCGAGGACGACGACGGTGGCCGCGATCGAGGCCAGCGCCGGCCAGAGCGCGAGCCGCAGGTAGCCCGACGTGCCGAGCCCCAGCAGCGAGAAGTGGTGCAGCGCCAGCAGGTTGGTCAGGTTGGACACGGGCAGCAGCAGCGAGGCGGTGTTGGCCAGCCACACCGTGGTCATGACGAACGGCACGGCGCTCAGGCCGAGCTGCCGGGCCACGGCGATGACCACCGGTGTCAGCAGGACCGCGGTCGTGTCGAGGCTGAGCACGATCGTGGCGAGGCAGGAGAGCAGCACCAGCAGCAGCCACAGCAGCGGCGTGCGGTGCCGGCCGAGCCGGGCGGCCCAGTGGCCGGCGACGTCGAACACCCCTGCGATGTCGGCGATCTCGGCGACGATGGTGATCGCCACGAGGAACGCCATCACCGGCCCGACCCGCTGGCCCAGGTCCAGCAGGTCGCCGGTGCTCACCGGGTGCTCGTGTCGAGGACCCAGGGCTGACCGTCCCGCCGCGGCGGGGTGAGAGTGGTCTCGAAGGCCTGCTCCGCCACCTGCGCCAGGGCCTGTGGGGTGCGGGCGTCGGTGCCGACCTGGCACAGGTGGCGCGCCACCAGACCACGGGTGTGCTTGGCCATGTGCGTCGCGCCGGGCACCCTCACCTGCACCCAGCGGTCGGCGAGCGGGCCCCGCGGCGCCCACGCGGCGGCGTACGTGCTGGACCGGCAGTCGACGACCACGCCGCGCCCGGCGACCCGGGGGAGCACCTCGGCCAGGGGCTCGCGCCAGACCGCGGCGAGCGGGCCCAGCGCCCCGAGGTTGACCCCCATCGACAGCCGGTACGGCGCCACCTTGTCACCCGGGCGCAGCGCGCCGTACAGGGCGGAGACGACCACCAGCCACCGGCCCGCCCGCCGGCGGGCGGCGGGGTCGAGCGAGGGGAGGTCGAGGGCGTCGTACAGCACGCCGGTGTAGAGGTCGGCGGCGGTGACGGCGGGGGAGGAGGCCAGGCGCGTGTTGCGGGCGATGTCGGCGGTGAGGTTGGCGCTCACGCCGAGCCGGGCCGGTGCGTCGGCGGCGGCGCTGACCGCCGCGAGCTCGCGGGCCACGGCGGCGCGCCGGTCGGTCAGCTCGGGGAAGGAGAGCCGGGACGGGTCGGCCGGCCGCCCCCTCGTGCGCTCGGTCTTGGTCTCCGAGGGAGGCAGCAGGATGAGCACGCAGGACAGCGTAGGCCCGCGCTTCCCGGGCGCGCTGTCCGGGTTGTTGCGTAGGGTGACCACCATGGCGACGCGTTGGGTCAACCGGCTCGTGGAGCAGCGCGCGCCGCAGGCTCCGGGCGTCGACGGCCAGGTGCTGCACCACGTCTTCGACGCCATCCGCGCCGAGCTGGCCGTGCCGGCCGAGTTCCCTCCCGAGGTGCTGGCCGAGGCGAGCGAGGCCGTGGCCCACCCGCGGCTGCCGGAGCGCGACGAGACGGCGCTCGCGTTCTTCACGGTCGACCCGGCGGGGTCCAAGGACCTCGACCAGGCGATGTTCCTCGAGCGCACGGGGACCGGCTACCGCGTCCGCTACGCCATCGCGGACGTTCCCTCGTGGGTCGTCGCCGGCGGGGCGATCGACCGCGAGACCCGGCGCCGGGGGCAGACCATCTACGCCCCCGACCGCAGCACGCCCCTGCACCCCGAGACGCTGAGCGAGGATGCCGCGAGCCTGCTGCCCGGCGAGGCGCGCCCCGCCTTCGTCTGGGACCTGCGCCTGGACGCCGACGGCCAGGGGCTGGCCGCCGAGGTCTACCGGGCGATGGTGCGCAGCGTCGAGCGGATGGACTACGAGGGCGTGCAGGCCGCGGTCGACGGCGGCACCGACGACGAGCGGCTGCTGCTCCTGCGCGAGGTCGGTGAGCGCCGGATCGCCCTCGAGCGGGCCCGTGGCGGTGCGAACCTGCCGATGCCCGAGCAGGAGGTGACGATGCAGGACGGGCGCTACCTGGTCGGCTTCCGGCCGCCCGTGCCGGCCGAGGACTGGAACGCCCAGATCTCGCTGATGACCGGGATGGCCGCGGCCGAGATGATGCTGCGGGCGCGGGTCGGCATCCTGCGGACCATGCCCGAGCCCGAGGGCAGCACGGTCGGCCAGTTCCGCCGGCAGGCCCGGGCGCTGGGCGTGACCTGGCCCGAGGGCACCCGCTACGGCGAGTTCCTGCGCTCGCTCGACCGCACCGACCCCCGGCACCTGGCGCTGATCCACGAGGCGACCGTGCTGTTCCGTGGCGCCGGCTACACCCCGTTCGACGGCCAGCTGCCCGAGCAGACCGGCCACGCCGCGGTCGCGGCGGCCTACGCCCACGTGACGGCGCCGCTGCGCCGGCTGGTCGACCGGTTCGGCCTGGTCATCTGCGAGGCGCTGTGCCGCGGAGCAGAGGTGCCGGCGTGGGTCCGCGAGAGCCTGCCCACGCTGCCCGAGGTGATGGCCCGCTCCGACCGGCAGGCGGCGGCGGTCGACCGGGCGTCCACCGACGCCGTCGAGGTCGCCTCGCTGCAGCACCTGGTGGGGGAGACGTTCCGGGCCGTCGTCGTCGACTCGCGCAAGGACGGTGGGCTGATCCAGATCGCCGAGCCGGCGATCCTCGCCCCGGTGACGGGTGCCGCGCCCGCCGGCAGCGAGGTCACCGCCCGGCTGGTCGAGGCCGACCTCGCCCGGCGCGTGCTCCGGTTCGAGCTGGTCTCGGTGGACGTGTCCGGCGCGTCCAGCGGCTGACCGCCCACCCCTGCCCATCCCAGCGCTTTACCCGCGACCACCGCAGTGTTGAGAGGACGGACCATGAGTGCCACCGACGACCTCGTGACCAACGCCCGCGCCTACGCGAGCCACTTCGACCGGGGCGGGCTGCCGATGCCGCCGGCGCTGCACGTGGCGGTGGTCGCCTGCATGGACGCCCGGTTGAACCCGTACGGGCTGCTCGGCCTCCACGAGGGCGACGCCCACGTCATCCGCAACGCCGGAGGCGTGGTGACCGAGGACGAGATCCGGTCCCTGACCATCAGCCAGCGGCTGCTCGGGACCCGCGAGATCATCCTCATCCACCACACCGACTGCGGCATGCTCACCTTCACCGACGACGAGTTCAAGGCCCAGATCGAGGCCGACACCGGACTGCGCCCCAGCTGGGCACCGGAGTCGTTCCGCGACCCCGCGCAGGACGTGCGGCAGTCCCTGGCCCGCATCCAGGCGAGCCCGTTCATCCCGCACAAGGACCAGGTCCGGGGCTTCGTCTACTCCGTCACCGACGGCACCCTGACCGAGGTGTCCTGAGCCGGGTGTCCTGGGCGACCGCCCGGTGGACGTATGCTTTCCCGCGGATGAGTCGGTCAGACGGTCGCGTCGATGCTGTGGTCCCGGGTTGCCGGGTAACGCACATTGCCGAGGAACGTCCGGGCTCCGCAGGGCAGGGTGGTGGCTAACGGCCACCCGGGGTGACCCGCGGGACAGTGCCACAGAAAACAGACCGCCACGGCGAACCACCCGGCTCCGGCCGGGCAGGCGACGCGGTAAGGGTGAAACGGTGGTGTAAGAGACCACCAGCACGCCAGGTGACTGGCGTGGCTAGGTAAACCCCACCCGGAGCAAGGTCAGACAGCAAGCGTTCGAGGGCGGCCCGCCCGAGCTTGCGGGTAGACCGCTGGAGGTGCGTGGCAACACGTACCCGAGATGGATGACCGTCCGACGTCCGCCGGCAACGGCGGGCGGCGACAGAACCCGGCGTACCGACCGACTCATCCACCATCTCTCCCGCGGCCGATCCTCACGACAAGGAAGGTCCGCGATGACCGGTGACAAGCAGGGCGCCAAGGGGCGGTTCCTCTGGCTGCTGAGCAACACCCTGAACAGGCTCACCACCCGCATCGCGCGCTCCGGACACGGCCCCTTCGCGCTGGTGCGCCACGTCGGACGCAGGAGCGGCACGACCTACGAGACACCGGTGATCCTCGCGCGGGTGCCCCAGGGCTTCGTCGCCGAGCTCACCTATGGAACCGGCGTGGACTGGTACCGCAACATCGTCGCGGCGGGGGGATGTGTGGTGGTCTCAGGCCGCAAGGAGTACCGGATCGACCGGATCGAGCCCTGTGACCCCGACACCGGCATCCGTGCCTACGGCAACCCGGCCGCACTGGTCCTGCGTCTCCTGCACCGGCACGAGTTCCGCCTGCTGCACGTCGCTGCGGACCGGTCGCCTAGCGTGTTCGACGTGATCGTCCACGAGCTGTCCCGGACCGACGCGCGCCGCATCGCGGTCCGCGCCCAGCTGCTCGACAGTCCCCGGCCGTCCGACCTGGCCGAGACGGTGCGGCATCTGACCCTGCTGCAGGACGACCTGACTGCCGCCGTCGCGCCCAGCGCCGAGCTTGTCGCGTGGAGCCGGCTGGGGTCGTCCTGTCCCCGGAACGCGGTCGCCGACGCGTTCGAGGAGCAGGCCCTGGTCGACCTGCACGGCATGCTCCGACCCGCCGAGGACCTCGTGCTCTACCGCGCCGAGATGGCCGAGTGGCCCGGCGTCGACGAGGTCCCGTACTGGCTCGAAGGACAGGCGGAGTGGGTCCGGGCCAACGACGACTTCCGGCGCGACCTGCTCGACGAGCTGAGGCGCGACGGCCCGCTCGCCCGGCGCGAGCTGCCCGACACCTGCACCGTTCCCTGGCGGTCGTCGGGGTGGAACAACAACCGCAACGTCGCGATGATGCTGGAGATGTTGGTGCTGCGCGGCGAGGTGGCCGTGGCGGGCAGGCGAGGACGCGACAGACTGTGGGACCTGGCGTCACGCATCTATCCCGACGACGAGGTCGTGCCGACGGCGGAAGCCCACCGGATCCGCCACGAGCGCCGGCTGCGCGCCCTGGGGATCGCGCGCGCTCGGGGACCGGTCAGCCCGGGAGAGCCGAACGGCGTGGACGAGGCCGGTGAGCCGGCGGTCATCGACGGCGTGAAGGGTGAATGGCGCGTCGACCCGCGCTACCTCGACGGGACGTTCAGCGGGCGGGCGGCTGTCCTCTCACCGCTCGACCGGCTCGTCTTCGACCGCAAGCGCATGGCCGAGATCTTCGAGTTCGACTACCAGCTCGAGATGTACAAGCCGGCGGCGAAGCGGCGGTGGGGCTACTGGGCGATGCCGATCCTGTACGGGGACCGCCTGGTCGGAAAGGTCGACGCCACCACCGACGACAAGCAGGGCGTCCTGCGGGTCGACGCGATCCACCAGGACGTGCCGTTCACGAGGGCGATGACCGAGGAGGTCACGGGCGAGCTCACCGATCTCGCGGACTGGCTCGAGGTCGACCTGCGGCTGCCCGCCTGACCGCTCCGGCGGCACGGCTCACCGATCGGTCGGATGCTCCTGCGTGCCACCCGGCCCGCGGTCAGTAGTCCACGCCGGGGCGGGGCACCCGGATCTGCTCGCCCCACGACTGCCTGTCCCTGGCCTGCTCCAGGACGTAGTCCACGCCGCCCCAGAACCGGTCCACGCCCTCGGCCCGCGCCACGAGGAACCAGTCGAGGCTGCGGACCGGCGCCATCCACTTCAGCAGCACACCGGCACCGAGCTCACGGCGCATCTGCGTGAGCTGGGAGAGCGACGCGCGGTCACCGGTGGTCGCGGCGCCGCCCTGCACCATGTCGACACCGCAGCCGACGGCCAGCCGGCAGCCGTCGCGGAGCTCCTCGCCGGTCATCCCCGACGTCATCAGGACGACCCTCGCGAGTCCGCCGCACGCTGCTGCCGAGGCGACGACGTGGGTCAGCTGGGCGGTGAGCCGGTCGACGTTCTCCGGCTGGAGCTGGCTCCGGGCCATGAACAGCGTGAGGTCGCGGGCACCGTCCTCGACCGCCTGGTCGGTCGCCCTGGCGAGCTCAGGCAGCGACGGGTCGGACCACGCGTCGTACTGCACGTTGAGCCCGGTGCACACCGCCACGTCGGAGCCCTCAACGGCCCGGGCGGCGACCGCGACCCGGTTGGGGCGGCACACCACCGACGCCAGACCGAGCTCGACCGCGCGCTGGCACTGGTCCACGACGTCGGCGTCGCTGAGCGCGAGGTCCAGGAGGTCGGCGTCGAACCGGCGGGCGATGCCGGCCACGCTGAGCACCTCGCGTGCATCGTCGTCCATGGAGCTCCTCGACCCGGGCCGCGGGGGTCCGGGCGAGCCCCCACGGCCGCCAACGGTATCGGGTCCGGCCGGCCCCTCCGGACGTCGCGCCGCCGGGGCACGGTCCCGCCGGCCGGGACGGGGGACGTCATACTCGCGGGTTTGGTCTCCTGCTGCCGCCCTGATTGTCGGGTTCGAGCGATATTCTGGCCTTCCAGTGTGCCCGGCATGCGGGTCCTGCAGCGAACGGCGGTGATGACGCGTGCTCCCCACGCACAGAACGCATGACCGTTACCGGCATGAGGCGTTGCTGTGGCAGGGGCACGACGAGTTCCTGGCCGGCACGCTGCCGTTCATCCTCGAGGGCGTGTCAGCCGGCCAGCCCGTCCTGGTCGCCGTGGTCCCGGAGCGGGTGGAGCTGCTGCAGCGGGCGCTCGGCCCTGACGCCGACCGGGTGCGGTTCGCCGACATGACCGAGCTCGGCGCCAACCCCGCGCGGATCATCCCCGCGTGGCGACGCTTCACCGAGGAGCACGCCGCCGGCGGGCAACCGGTGCGCGGGATCGGTGAGCCGATCTGGTCCGGTCGACGACCCGCAGAGCTCGTCGAGTGCCAGCTGCACGAGGCCCTGCTCAACCAGGCGGTCGAGCAGGAGACGCCGCTGTGGCTGCTCTGCCCGTACGACGTCGAGAACCTCACCCCGGACGTGGTCGCCGAAGCCCACCGCAGCCACCCGGTCGTCGTCGAGGTGGAGCACCACCGCGGCAGCACCCTGTACCGCGGGACGCACCATGCCGGGACGATCTTCGAGGCGGACCTGCCGCCGGTCGACGTCGCGGTGTCACACCGGGTGCTCGGCCGCGCCGACCTGGCCGTGGTGCGCGAGGACGTCATCGCCCACGGTGTCAGCGCCGGGCTGGGGCCGGAGCGCGGTGAGGAGCTCGCGCTGGCGGTGCACGAGGTGAGCGTCAACAGTCTCGAGCACGGCTCCGGCCACGGCGTCCTGCGCATCTGGCACGAGGACGACGCGTTGATCTGCGAGGTGCGCGACCAGGGCCGCATCGCGGACCCGATGGTCGGGAGGCGAACCCCCCAGTGGGATGACGAGCGCGGCCGAGGGCTGTGGATGGCCAACCAGCTCTGCGACCTGGTCCAGGTGCGCTCCGGGGACGCCGGCACCACGATCCGCATCCACGCCTGGCTGTGAGGCGCCACCCACCGCGTAGCACCTAGCTCAGACCGCCGGGCCCCCTGACGTTGGGTGAGCCGGGGCGGCCGGCCAGCAGGTCCCGGATCTCGGTCAGCAGCACCGTGTCCGGGGACGGAGGCGCCTCCTCCTCACCCGACGCCATCCGCGCCTGCAGCCTGTTGTACGGCGTCACGACGAAGAAGTAGACGACGAAGGCGATGATCAGGAAGGCGATCGTCGCCGTCAGGAAGATGCCGAGGGGGATGCCACCTGGACGGAACCCGGACATGTCGGGGTTCCTGCCACCGGTCGCCTTGGCGATCAGGGCCAGCAGGACCGCGGTGAACGACGTGACGACGGTCGCGAAGGCGCCGCCGATGACGAAGGCCACGGCAATCTCCACGAGGTTGCCGCGCATGATGAAGTCCTTGAAACCCTTGAGCATGGCTCTCCTTCGGGGACGTCCCCTGGATGACGGTCAGGTCAGCGGGCTGAGCGGTCAGCGCACGAAGTGGCGCCACTGTGACCCCAGACCCACGCCGGCACAACCCCCGCGACCACGGCCCGGCGGCGTGCCCGACGGTCGAACGGGTCGTGCGGGGAGCCGTCGAGCGGCACCATGGGAGGGTGAGCAACCCCGGTGAGCTGAGCCGTTTCGTCTCCGCGCAGGACGGCGGTGACACCTACGCTGCCGCCCTCAGCGAGCTGCGGGAAGGGCGGAAGCGGACCCACTGGATGTGGTTCGTCTTCCCCCAGATCGCCGGACTCGGCCGCAGCCAGACCGCACAGCGCTACGCCATCTCCGGACTGGACGAGGCCCGGGCCTACCTGGCGCACCCCGTGCTGGGACCCCGGCTGGTCGAGTGCGCCCGCGCGTTGACGACGCTGCCCACCTCCGATCCGGTGCAGGTCCTCGGCCCGGTCGACGCGCAGAAGCTCCGCTCGTCGATGACGCTCTTCGCGCGGGCGGCCGGGGAGGCACCGGCTGGGGGGACCTTCCGGGCGGTCCTCGACCAGTACTTCGCCGGGAAGGACGACGAGGCGACCACCCGGTTGCTCTGAACGCCAGGGCGGACACCCGCGAACGACAACCCGGAGCTGACGATGGCTGGACGACGATGGTCCGAGATGAGCCCGGCGAAGCGCGCGGCGGTGATCGCCGCGGCCTGCGTGCAGGTGGGGCTGGCCGCCGCGGCGTGGACCGACCTCGCGCGGCGGTCGGCGACGCAGGTCAGGGGAGCCAAGGGGTGGTGGGCCGCGGCCATCGCGGTCAACTTCGTCGGGCCGCTGGCCTACTTCCGGTGGGGCCGCAGGCGGTCACCGTGACGACCCCGGAGGCCCGCTCCAGTGTCGTCCAGCCAGGCCTGCTGGCCGCGGTGCCGGCGCACAGGGTCAGTCGATGTAGGTGAGCCCGGTGCCGGGAGCCAGCACCCGCACCTCGGTGTCGAGCCCGCGCCGGCGCACCTCGTCCGCGAACCGGCGGGCCGGGGCCCGCCGCCGGGTGTCGCCCTGGACGTGGCCGTACACCCCGAAGCTGCCCCAGTGCATCGGGATGGCGACGCGGGGCCGCAGCCGCGCGACCGCGTCCACGGCGCGCCCGGGGTCCAGGTGCCCCGAGCCCAGCCGGGGGCCCCAGCCCCACACCGGCAGCAACGCCAGGTCCAGCGGCGCGCCCAGCCCGCGCATCTCGGGGAACAGGTCGGTGTCGCCGGCGAAGTAGACCCGCCGCCCGCCGCCGTCCAGCAGGAACCCCAGCGCCTCGGCAGTCGGCCCGAACGGCTCGCGCCGCCCGCTGTGCCGGGCCGGGGTCGCGGTCACCGTCAGCCCGCCGACCCGGTGCGACTCGCCCGCGCTCAGCGGCACCACGTCGGGGAACCCGTGCCGTCGGAACAGCCGCTGGGACCCCTGCGGCACGACGATGACCGACCCCAGAGCCCAGCCGGCCAGGGACGGGACGTCGAAGTGGTCGTGGTGCAGGTGTGAGACCAGCACGACCGTCGGGTGTGGGCGCGGGGGAGCAGGCCGGGTCCCGGTGCGGCGCAGGAACATCACCCGGTGTCGCAGGACCGGGTCGGTGAGGACCGTGCCGACGCCCAGGTCGAGCTCGAACGTGGAGTGGCCGAGGAACCGCGCCGACGCAGCGGGCCGGGCCGGGGCCACGCCGCCCTCCGGCGGATCCGTCATCGCACACCTCCCCAGACCAGGGCGGCGGGCTCGCCCTGCGACGCAGCGTGCGGCACCGGCCGGGGCGGCGGTTCATCCCACGCGGGTGAGGCTGTTGTGTCGGGGGCCGCAGCAGGATGGCGAGGTCACGGGGTTCTCGGACCGGGCACGCCGGGGACGGGCACCCCTCAGGCACGTCGAACGAGAGGCTCGACCATGGCTGACACCGGCTACCCCCTGATCGCGGACCACGGCCTGATCGGCGACCTGCAGACCGCCGCGCTGGTGGCCTCGGACGGCTCGGTCGACTGGTTCTGCGCCCCGAGATTCGACTCGCCGAGCATCTTCGGGGCACTGCTCGACCACCGGGAGGGGGGCCGGTTCCGGATCCGCCCGCGCGCCGAGACCTTTGCCACCAGGCAGCTGTACTTCCCCGACACGGCGATCCTGGTCACCCGTTTCATGACCGAGGAGGGCGTGGGGGAGGTCTCCGACTTCATGCCGATCAGCGGTCCCGTCGCGACCGACCGCCACCTGCTCGTGCGGATGATCCGTTGCGTGCGCGGGCAGATGGACTTCGAGGTGGAGGTGGCGCCCCGCTTCGACTACGGCCGTGCCGCCCACCAGACCCACCTCACCGGTGACGGGGTCGTGTTCACCTGCAACGGGACGGCGATGACGCTGCACGTCGTGAGCGAGCCCGACGACGAGCGCGTCGGCCAGGTCACCGAGGACGGCAGCGAACTGGCGGCGACGCTGACGTTGCGGGCCGGGCAGACCCGCGGCGTCGTCCTGGAGACCGCTTCGGCCGGACCACCACGCCGAATCCCGCCGGACGAGGTCGAGCGGATGTTCGAGGACACGGCCCGGTTCTGGAAGTCGTGGCTGGCGCGGTCGACCTACGCTGGTCGCTGGCGCGAGTCGCTGGAGCGCTCGGCCATCACCCTGAAGCTGATGACCTACGCCCCGAGTGGCGGACTGGTCGCCGCGCCCACCATGGCACTGCCCGAGCAGGTCGGCGGCGAGCGCAACTGGGACTACCGCTACACGTGGGTCCGCGACGCCTCGTTCTCGGTCTACGCGCTGCTGGGCATGGGCTTCCGCGAGGAGGCCGCCGCGTTCGGCATGTGGCTGCGCGACCGGGTCGCCGAGCGTGCCGGCAGCGAGACGGGCCCCCTCAACATCATGTACCGCGTGGACGGCTCCTCGGATCTCACGGAGGAGTCCCTCGAGCACTGGGAGGGCTACCGCGGGTCCTACCCCGTGCGGCTGGGCAACGGCGCCGCAGGCCAGCGGCAGCTCGACATCTACGGTGAGGCGATCGACAGCGTGCACCTGATCGACGCGCAGGGGCTGCCGGTGGGACATCAGGGCTGGGTGGCGATCCGGGACATCCTGGACTGGCTGTGCGACCACTGGGACCAGCCGGAGGAGGGCATCTGGGAGACCCGCGGCGGCCAGAAGAACTTCACCTACGGCCGGGTGATGAGCTGGGTCGCGCTTGACCGCGGCCTGCGCCTGGCCGCCGAGCACGGGCGACCGGCGCCGGTGGAGCGGTGGGCAGCCGAGCGCGACCGGATCTACGACCAGATCCTGGAGCGTGGATGGAACGCCGAGCGGCGCGCCTTCGTGCAGCACTACGACGACCGCGTGCTCGACTCCTCCCTGCTGCGGATGGCGCGGGTCGGGTTCGTCTCGCCGTACGACCCGATGTGGGCCTCCACCCTGGACGCCATGCGCGAGGAGCTGGTCACCGACAGCCTGGTCTACCGGTACGACCCGAGCGCCACGCCCGACGGGCTCCGCGGCTCGGAGGGCACCTTCTCGCTGTGCACGTTCGCCTACGTCGACGCGCTGGCGGGCGCCGGACGTCTGGACGAGGCGCGGCTGGTCTTCGAGAAGATGCTCACCTACTCCAACCACCTCGGCCTGTTCGCCGAGGAGATCGGCCTGACCGGGGAGCAGCTCGGCAACTTCCCGCAGGCGTTCACCCACCTCGCCCTCATCACCGCGGGGATGAGCCTGGACGCAGCGCTCGACCAGGCCGGCTCGAGGCCGGCCGCCGCGGGTTCATGACGTCGTACGACGCCACGCCGCCGAGGAGGTGAGGTCGTGTCTCAGAACGTGGGGGCTGCCCGCCCGCAGCCGTTGCTGGACCAGATGGCCCGTCAGGTGAGCCGGCTGTGGTGGGTGCCACTGCTGGCCGGGCTGGTCTCGATCCTGCTGGGGCTGGCGATCCTCGCCAGCGACTGGGGCATCAAGGTGCTCGTGGTCGTGACCGGGCTGCTGTTCGTCGTCCACGGCGTCTCGCTGGTGCTCAGCCCCGCCTACGCCAGGGGATCCCGCGGGGAGCAGGTCGTCGCCGGGACCGTGGCGGTCATCGCCGGTGTCGTGCTGCTGGCCTGGCCCGGTCCCACGCTGCTGCTGCTGGCGGTCTTTGCCGGTGCCTGGCTGGCCGTGTCCGGCGGCTTCAACATCGTCACGTCCATCAGCCGGCGGCACACGCTGCCCTACTGGGGGCTGACCACCGCGGTCGGGGTGATCGAGCTCGTCCTCGGCCTGTGGGCCATGCGCCGGCCGGAGCTGGCGCTCAGCGTCGTGGTCGTCGCGCTGGGTCTGTGGGCGGTGATCACCGGTGTCCTGTACTGCGTGCTGGCCTTCGAGGTCCGCCGCGTCGCCGGTGCCATCACGGCGGCCGCCAACGCCGGGAGCCCCGACGCCGGTCCGGTCGGCCCCGACGTCGGTCCGGCGCTGGAGCGGGTGGACCGGCTGTACGCCGAGGGCCACCTGAGCGAGGCCGACCACGCCCGGCTCACCGACGCGCTCCGGGCCTCCGCGCCCCGGACGTCGGCGTCGCAGCGACCCCCGCCGCCGCAGAGCGCCTGAGACGCGGCTGCCCGTGCTGCGCGACCGCGACTTCAGCCCCGTTGCGTCCACGGCGCGCTTCGCCCGGCGCCCCTTGGTCCGCACGCTCGCCCGCGCCCTCCTGACGAGCACGCTCGTGGTGGCGCTCTACTTCCTGCTCCCGCTGCGCCCCGACCATCCCGCGTCGTACCTGTGGCTGTGCGGGGGGCTGCTGCTCGTGGGTGTGCTGGTCGTGTGGCAGGTGCTGCAGATCATGGCGGCGCGCCACCCGCGGCTGCGCGCCATCGAGGCGATGGCCACCACCCTGCCGCTGTACCTGGTCCTGTTCGCGACCGTGCACTACCTCCTGGGGCAGAACCAGCCCGACAGCTACTCCCAGCCGTTGTCCCGGATGGACGCGCTCTACTTCGTCGTCACGGTGTTCGCGACGGTCGGCTTCGGTGACATCGTGCCGACCAGCGAGACCACGCGCATCGTCACCACGGTGCAGATGGTGCTCAACCTCGTCTTCGTCGGTGTCATCGCGCGGGTGCTGCTGGGCGCGATGCAGGAGGGGCTTCGTCGACAGCGCAGCGTGCGGGCTGAGAACGGCGAGCCGCAGCTCCCCGTCCTCGACCAGGCCGACCGCGACGCCGGCCCGGACGACGCCGCGCGCCGGTGAGCGACGGCGCCTGCGGTGCGGCGGGGGACACACACGCCGACGTACGCGCGGCCGGTGGCCGCGCGTACGTCGGAGCCTGCGGGTGTCCCCGCTCCGGGGCAGGGACCTCAGGACTGGGTGGCTGGTGCGGCGTCAGCCGGCGCCGCCGCCGCGTCGTCACCGTGCAGCGCCTCCTGCAGCTGGGCCTCGGCGTCCTTGGACAGCGACGACTTCAGGACGGTGCCGCCGAACGGCGCCATCGCCTCGACCGCCTTGTCCGGCGTCGCGTGCTCGACGACGAGGAACAGCGCGGACGTGCCCGGCTGCACCATGTCCTTGACCTGCTGCTCGAACTGCTTGTCGATCCCGACCTTCTCGACCTTGCCCATCAGCGCGCCGAGCCCGGCCCCGATGGCCATGCCGAGCACCGGGACGAAGAACAGCAGGCCGAACAGCAGACCCCAGAACATGCCCCACGTGGTCCCGCCGGCCACCGGGTGGTGGCTCGTCGTCACGTGGTACTTGCCGTTGACGTCCCTGCGGATGACGGCAATGGCGTCGGGCTGGATGATCAGCTCGGAGGCCAGCTCCTCCGCCTTGTCGGCCGCTGCGGTGGCGGTGGTCTCATCGGGGTAACCGATCGCGATCAACGTGCTCATGGTGCTCCTCCAAGTGGGGGAACGAGTACGGCCCCGTCCCTGGCCCCATGCCACCGTGCCGGGCGGGCGGAGGCGTCACCCCGGCAGGGTGATCTGCCGCCGTCGCCGCCACAGCAGAGTGGGACCCCCTGGAAGGAGACCCGACATGAGCGAGCCCCCGAGCACGCGGACCAGGTGGGCGGGTGGGGTGGTCCTGGCCGCACTGACGCTGCTGGTGCTCGGAGCCATCCAGGCCTTCGTGGCGTTCGTCGCGTTCTTCAACCCCAGCTACCTCTACGTGCCGAGCAGCGCGCTCGCGGTGCGGCTGGACTACAGCGCCTGGGGCTGGCTGCAGCTGCTGATGGGGGTGCTCATGGTCGCGGCCGGCTACGGGCTGCTCGCGGGGAAGACGTGGGCCCGCGTCGTCGCCGTCGTGCTCGCCGGCCTCAGCGCCATCGCCAACATGACGTTCATCGCGGCCTACCCCTGGTGGGCGGTGACGATCATCGTCCTGGACGTCGTCGTCATCTACGCCGTCACCGTCCACGGCGCCGAGGCCAAGTCGTTCTGAGGCCGTCGCCCCGAGGGCGCCCTCCGCACCCGCCGGCGGCGATCATCCGTGCCGCATGATGCGGCTGCCGAGGCCCCGCGACGAGCGTGGGAGGTGCCCGCCTGCACGGGTGTCGCACGCGCCAGCCCGCGTCGACCGAAGGACCACCTGGAGGCTCGTCATGAGTGACGGACGGACAACACCTGCTGGCTCCAGCGCGGGCCCGCAGCACGCGGCAGGCAACCCGGCCGGTGGCGACCCGCGGGTGACCACAGGCCCGGTCGGCGGGGCGACCCCCGGGGGAGCCGGGCCGATCACCGGACCCGCGAGCACCGGCACGGGCCCGATCACCGAACCCACGGGGACCGGCTGGGTCGGCTGGGTGCACTTCGCCGGCATCATGCTGGTGCTGCTCGGTGCCTTCCAGATCATCGAGGCACTGACCGCGCTGTTCAACCGGCACTACCTGCTGGCGAGCAGCAAGGGCCTGCTCGTGCACGCGGACCTGGCGGCGTGGGGCTGGCTGCACCTCGTCCTCGGCGTCGTGGCCGTGGTCGCCGGGTACGGCGTCATGGTGGGCCAGCGGTGGGCCCAGATCGTCGGCATCGCCCTGGCCGGCGTGAGCGCCATCGTGAACATGGCCTACATCGCGGCCTACCCGCTGTGGTCGGTCATCGTGATCGCGCTCGACGTCATCATCATCCACGCGCTCGCCGTCCACGGGCGTGAGGTGCGACGGCCCTGAGCCCGCGGCCGGGCGGGACCGGACCGACAGCTGAGCCTGCCGCATGAGCCTGCCGCAGCCCGGCAACGGGCCGAGAACCCGCTGACGGCAACGGTTCTCACCGCACGCCCCTGCCGTCCCCTGCGCTCACTCGGTGCCGGTCGGTTCCGGCTCCTCGGCCTCGGTGAGCTGCCGCACCTCGAGCAGCTCGACCCCCCTGGCCCGCAGGTGCTCCAGCAGGCCCAGCAGCGCGGCCTGGTCGGCCGGAGCGGTGCGGATCACCGTCTGCACGGGCTCCTGGGTCACGTCGGCGATGGCCACGCCCTCGGCGAGGTCGGCGGGCAGCGGCCCCGACACCCGGACCTCGTACGAGCGTGACGTCATACCCACCTCCGGGGTGCTGGTCGGCCAGCGGCCGTGCACCGACTCTGCCGCACGTAGCGCGAGCCCGCCTCGCCCCTGGCGGGCGAATCGTGTGCAGGAGTGGGCTCTTCAGGAGGCGTCAGGCACGCGTGACGGCGGCTGCGCTCATCCCAGGGGGGCGAGCGCTGCGTCCGGCCCGGTGAGCAGCGTCCAGCTCGCCGCGGGAGCCACCCGCGCCGGCGCGCCGCCGCCCGACAGCTCGGCGAACAGGGTCTGCAGCACCTCACGGTGGGTGCAGAACACCGCGCCGTCGGTGGCCTCGTCCAGCAGGAGCGACCGCAGCCGGTCCGGGCCGGCCCCGTGGGCCAGCTCGGGACAGACCTCGACCTCGACACCGAGGCTGAGGGCCAGCGGCACCACCGTCTGGCGGCAGCGCAGCGACGGGCTGGACAGCACCCGGTGCACGGACAGGCCGGCCAGCCGCTCGATCAGCTCCTCGGCCTGCTGGCGGCCCCGGTCGCTCAGCCCCCGCCACTCCTCCGACCCCAGCCACTCCTCCCGCGGCTGGGCGTCGGCCCGGCGCAGCAGGACCCGGGTCAGCGGCGGCCGCGCCAGACCGACCAGACGCGAGCGGCGCGACCGGAGCGGTGGGCGGCCGTCGTCGGGCTGAGCGCTCATCGGGGCCTCCTCACGGTGCGGACGCGGTGAGCGGCCGTTCCGGCATTCTGCGCCGCGGGGGGACCAGCGACCTCCCCCCAAAAGGGTGAGGACGGCCCTCGTCCGCCAGGGATGAGGCGGGCCGCGCGGGTCCGGCACGAGGCTGACCGGAGCCCGTGCGTGCCCGCGGCCCCGATCGTGCCGCGGCTCCTGCACACCGACCGGAAGGCGCTTCCTCGTGAACGTCCAGGCTGCATCACCCGGCGGGGGCGCCCCGTCGCGGGCCCGGCTCGGCTGGCGGTTCCTCCGGGGGCGCCAGCTCACCTCGTGGCGGGAGGTGCGCGGGCTGCTGGTCAGCCTGGTCCTGTCGTTCGTGGTGCTGTCGTTCACCATCTGGGTGATGCCCGGCGTCACCGCCTCGGCCCGGGTGGACGTGCTCATCGCCGCGGCCGTCCTCGGCGTGCTGGCGGCCCTGCTCGGACCGCTGGTCACCTCGTTCGCCCTCCTGCTGGGGTGGGTGGGCGTCCTGGCCGCCGCGGTGTTCGCCGAGGCGGTCTTCTTCTACGCCGCCCTGGCCCTGACCCCCGGCATCCACGTCGGCGGCTTCTGGGACGTGTTCTGGTCCTCGTGGGTCTACTCCCTGCTGATGACCGTCGTGACCTGGCTGGTCAGCGCCGGCGACGACACCGGGTTCCTGTCGTACCTGCTGCGGCAGTCGCGGAGGTCCCGGACCGCGACGACCACCTCCACGACGCCGGGTGTGGTCTTCATCCAGGTCGACGGGCTGCCGGCACCGTTGCTGCAGTGGGCGATCCAGAGCGGGGACCTGCCGACCCTGACCCGGTGGGTGCGCTCGGGCAGCCACGTCGCGACGTCCTGGGACGTGCAGCTCCCGTCCACCACACCCGCCAGCCAGGCCGGGCTGCTGCACGGCGCCAGCGGGCAGGTGCCGGCGTTCCGGTGGTACGAGAAGGACTCGGGCCGGTTGCTGGTGGCCAACCACCCCAGGGACGCCGCCGAGATCCAGCAGCGGCTGAGCGACGGTCGCGGGCTGCTGGCCGACGGGGGCGTGAGCATCTCCAACATCTTCACCGGTGACGCCCCGACCGCGCTGCTGACCATGAGCAGCGTCACCGGAGGGGGCCGCCACGGGCCGTCCCGCGGCTACGCCGCGTTCTTCATCAACCCCTACGGGCTGAGCCGCTCCCTCGTGCTGTCGGTGGGGGAGATGCTCAAGGAGCTGTACCAGGCCCGGCGACAGCAGCGCCGCGACGTGCAGCCCCGGATCAACCGGCACGGCTCCTACGTGCTCCTCCGGGCCGTCACGAACGTGCTGCTGCGCGACCTCAACGCCGGGCTGATCGTCGAGCAGATGATGGCCGGGACCCCGTCGCTGTACTGCGACTTCACCGACTACGACGAGATCGCCCACCACGCCGGTCCGACCCGGCCGGAGTCGCTGGCCTCGCTGGCCGGCCTCGACCACCTCATCGGGGTGCTGCAGGTGGCCTCCACGCACGCCCCACGGCCCTATGAGTTCGTCGTCCTCTCGGACCACGGCCAGAGCCAGGGCGCCACCTTCCGGCAGCGGCACGGCCAGTCGCTGGAGGAGCTGATCCGCACCCTGATGGCCGACCGCGACGTCACCGTGACCGCGGCGACGGGTCTGGAGGAGACCGCCGGGCCGGCCAACACGTTCCTGTCGCAGGTGGGCAGCGAGGACAGCGCGGCCGGGCACGCGGTGCACCGGGCCCTGCACCGACGGTCGGTGGACGACCAGGTGCACCTCGAGGGGGCCGGCGGCGAGCAGACCGCGCAGACCCGGCCGGCAGCGGCGGCGGCCGACGGTGCGGCCGCGGGCGATGTCGTGGTGATCGCCTCGGGCAACCTCGCCATGGTCTACCTCACCGCCCTCCCGCGCCGGATGACGCTGGAGGAGATCGCCGCGGTGTACCCGGGCCTGGTGCCGTCCCTGGTGGCCCACCCGGGAGTCGGGTTCATCACCGTCCGCACCGACCAACGGGGCACGGTGGTGCTGGGCCGCCACGGCACCCGCTACCTGGAGGAGGGCCGGGTGGAGGGAGCCGACCCGCTGGCGGAGTTCGGGCCGTCGGCCGCCCGGGAGGTCCTGCGCCACTCCGAGCTCGCCCACGTCGGCGACCTGGTGCTCAACAGCCCGCTGGACCCCGGGACCGGCGAGGTGGCGGCCTACGAGGAGCTGGTCGGCAACCACGGCGGCCTCGGCGGCTGGCAGACCCAGGCGGTGCTGGTGCACCCGGCGGCGTGGCCGGTGGACGAGGCGCCGCTGCGGGGGGCCGACGCCGTGCACCGCCAGCTCGTCGGCTGGCTGCGGCACGTGGGCCAGCGGGCCTCCATCGCCGACCCGGCCCCGGTCGCGGCAGACGGTTCGGCGGCGGGTTCGCGGCGGCGGGTTCGGCGGCGGCCGGTTCGGCGGCGCCACCCGGGCCGCCCGGCCATGAGCAGGGTGAGCAGGGTGAGCAGCCGAGCGGACAGTCATCCGCGCTGAGGGAGGCGCGAGCGCGATGAGCGGGCGCATCGTGGGGGGAGCAGGTCGCCCATCGCTTGGGGAGGAGCCGCCGTGACCGAGCCCCCGGCACAGCGCGTGGGTCCCGTCGACGACGACGAGGTCGCCCGGCTGAACGCCCGCATCGCCGCCCTCGAGGGGGAGCTGGCGGTGGCACGGGCCACCCCGCCACCGGCCGTGCCCAGCGCCCCGGTCGGGGGGAGGCAGCGGCGCGAACGGTGGCGCACCATCGTCGCGGCCCTGCTCATCGTCCTGGGGTGCGTGCTCGCGCCGCTGTCGGTGCTGGCGGTCTGGTCCAGCAACACGATCTCCAACACCGACCAGTACGTCGAGACCGTGTCGCCGCTCGCCCATGACCCCGACGTCCAGGCCGCGGTCACCGACGCGGTGACCCGTCAGGTCTTCACCTACGTCGACGTCTCGGCCCTCACCCTGCAGCTGCTCGACCGGCTGCAGGGCCAGGGGCTGCCGCCCCGGCTCGCGCAGCAGCTGCAGGCGCTGGCCCCGCCGATCAGCAACGGCGTGGAGGGGTTCGTCCACGACCAGGTGGCGAAGATCGTGGCCAGTCCGGAGTTCGCCACCGCCTGGGACGAGGCCAACCGCGCCGCGCACCAGCAGATGGTCAACGTGCTCTCGGGGCAGCAGAGCGGGGCGGTCACCGCCAAGAACGGCCAGGTCAGCATCAACCTCGGCCCGTTCGTGGACAAGGTCAAGCAGCGCCTCGTGGCCAACGGCTTCTCCGTCGCCGCGAACATCCCCACCGTCAACACCTCCTTCACCGTCTTCGAGTCCCAGGGCGTGACCCGGGCCCAGGGGGCGTACCGGCTGCTCAACACCCTCGGCACCTGGCTGCCGATCCTCGCGCTGGTGCTGCTGGCCATCGGCGTCTACGTCGCGAAGAGCCACCGGCGGGCACTGCTCGCGGCCGGGCTCGGCGTCGCCGGCGGCATGCTGCTGCTCGGCGTGACCCTGGCCGTGGTGCGGCCGCTCTACCTCAACGCCGTGCCGCCCCAGGTGCCCCACGACGCCGCGGCGACGATCTACGACACGCTGCTGCGGTTCCTGCGGGTCTCGCTGCGGGCCGTGCTCGTGGCCGGACTGGTCGTGGCCGCCGCGGCGTTCCTCACCGGTGGGTCCGTGACCGCGGTCCGCACCCGCCAGGGGCTGACGCACGGCATCGGCTGGCTGCGGGGAGGAGCCGAGTCGGCCGGGCTGCGCACCGGTCCCGTGGGCACCTGGGTGTACGCCCACAAGAAGCTCCTGCGGGTGCTCGTCGTGGTCGCCGCGGCGCTCGCCCTGACGTTCTGGACCCAGCCGACCGCGGGCACGTCCTGCTCCTGGCCCTGCTGGCCCTGCTCTGCCTGGCCATCGTGGAGTTCCTCGGGCGGCCGCCCGGTCCCACGGTCGCCGGCGCTCCCGCTCCGCCGGCCAGCCCCGCCTGACCCCCGGGACCGCCGCCCCCGTCCATGGGAGCGGCGGTCCCGTAGGTCCTCAGTTCCTCAGCGGGGTCTCGGCGGCCAGCGCCACCCCACGGATGCCGAGCAGGTCCACGCCGTTGTCGGTCAGCGCCTGCAGCACCTCGGCGAGCCGGCGACCGGGCAGGCTGAGGAAGAGGACACAGCGCCACCGCGACATCGACACCGCGACGTCGGACAGTGCCGCCTGTACCGCGGGCCCGATCAGCCCGAGCACCTCGACCTCGGCCCGGCCCTGGCCGCGGTGCACCTCGGACACCTCCAGGCCGAGGGCGGACAGTCGTGTCACCACGGTCGCCAGCAGGACCGGGTCACGCGTGCGCAGGACCGTCCTCGCCTCGACCACCCCGACCCGTAGGTGCCCCAGCGCTGCGAGCGCAGCGGGCAGCGGTCCGAGCACCTTCACGACGTATGACTCAGGCACGGCGATCATCCCTTTCCTTGTCGGATGTCCGATATTTCCGGCCCTTGGTCCCTACTCCAGTCTGCCGTCGAGGCAGAAGGGTGGGACCGTCCCGGGGGGATGAGCGCACGGCCGTGGCAGAGACGAGACGCACGTGACACATCAGCTCGCGACCCACCACCACGCACCGCAGCAGACCTTCCGCTTTCCGGGCCGGCGCCCGGCCGCGGCGGACTTCCTGATGCTGACCACGATGTACGCGCCGCCGCGGCTGCCGGAGCCGCCGTTGGTGCGTGAACGCCTCCTGGACCGGTTGGCAGCCGGGGTGAGGGAGACCCCGCTGACCCTGGTCAGCGGGCCCGCGGGCTCAGGCAAGACGACGCTGGCCGGGTCGTGGATGACCCGCCCGGGGGTGCCCTGGCGGGTGGTCTGGCTCACCCTGAGCGAGGCGACGGGCTCGCCCGAGGAGTTCTGGTTCTTCGTCACCGAGGCCCTGGGCCGGGCCGGGGTCGACCTGCCGCACAGCTCCCGCGTGGCCGGGATGTCGCCGGCCGGCGAGGGGTTCGTCATCCGCCTGGCCACCGACCTGCTCGAGCGGGACGAGCCGGTGGTGCTCGTCCTCGACGAGGTCGAGCGGCTCACCGACCCGGCGGTGCCGGCCCAGCTCGAGCTGCTGATGCGCCTGGCCGGTCTGAGCCTGCGCCTGGTGCTGCTCAGCCGCGTCGACCCCCTGCTGCCGATGCAGCGGTACCGCATGGCCGGCGCCGTGACCGAGATCCGCACGGCCGACCTGGCCTTCACCACGAAGGAGGCCGGCGAGCTCCTGCTGCGCTGCGACGTGCACCTGTCGCGGGCCAGCCTGGCGGCGCTGGTGAACCGCACCGAGGGGTGGGCCGCCGGGCTCCAGCTCGCCGCGCTGACGCGCAGCCACCTGCCCTCGACCGAGCGCGACGCCGAGACCGACGAGTGGCTGATCGGGGTCCACGACGCGAACCTGGCGGAGTACCTCACCCGGGAGGTCCTGGACGCCCAGCCGCCGCACCTGCGCGACTTCCTGCTGCGGACCAGCGTCCTCGAGCTGGTGTCGGCCGAGCTGGCGGAGGAGCTGACCGGCGAGCCGGGCGCCGCCATGGCGCTGCTGACCCTGGTGCGCGGCAACATCCTGACGGAGGCCGTCGGCGACCTGTCCGGGTGCTACCGCGCGCACCCCTGTTGCGTGAGCTGCTGCGGGCCCAGCTCGCCTACCGCAGCCCCGAGCTGGTGCCCGAGCTGCACCTGAGGGCGGCCCGGTGGTTCGCCCGCACCGGGATGCTCGTCCAGGCCGTGTCGCACTACGGGGCGGCGGGGAGCTGGGAGGAGGCAGCCGAGATGGTGGTCGACGGCGTGCTCATCGTCGAGGCGCTGCGCCCCTCGACCCCGGCCCTGGTCCAGCGGCTGGCCGACATGCCCGAGGGCACACCGGGTATCCCCGCCAGCGTGGTCCGGGCGGCGGTGGCCCTCGGGCGGGGGGCCGACCTGCCGGCGTCCGACGACGCCCTGCACGGCGTCGAGCAGCCCCCGACGGGAGTCCTGTCCCCGCGGCTGGACGTGGCGGTCGCGGCCACGAGGCTGGCGTCGGCCAGCACCCGCGCCGACCCGGAGGAGACGCTGGCCTGCGCCACGCGGGCGGAGGACGCCCTCACCGCGCTCGCGGCCGAGGCCGCCGGGTCCGGCCCGGTCGCCGCTGCGGTGCCGCAGGAGCACGCCGACCTGCTCTCGCTGCTGCTCTCCGCCAAGGGAGCGGCCCAGCTGTGCATGGGTGAGCTGGCCGCGGCGTCGCTCACGCTCTCGGCTGCGGTGGGCAGCTGCACCGAGGCCGGCTTCCTGCCCGAGCAGCTGGTCAACCTGAGCCGTCTCGCGCTGGCGGAGGCGCTGCAGGGTCACCTGCACCGCGCCGGTGAGCTGGTCGACGCCGCAACCCAGCTGGCTCAGGAGCAGTCCGCGGAGGCGGTCGTGCAGCTGCCGCCCGCGCTCGTGGCCGCCGAGTCCTGGACCACCATCGAGCGGGACGACGTCGAGGCCGGCCGGACGGCGTTGCTGCACCCGATGACACCGGTCGAGCCGGAGGAGCAGGTCGTCATCGACGCCCTGCTGGCCGTGCTGTGGGCACGCGCGGACCGGGCCCGGGGTGCGTACGACGCCGCGCTGGCGTCGCTGACCCGGCCCGGGCCGGGGCCCGCCTGGCTGCGGGACCTCCTCGTGCAGGAGCGCGTCGCCGTCCACCTCGCGGCCGGGCGACCGGAGGAGGCCCTGCGCGCCGCGCAGGCCACGGACGAGGGGCCGGCGGAGCGGAGGAGCCCGCGTGCGTCCGTCGTCCTGGCGCGCGCTGGTCTGGTGCTGGGGGACGCCGGCGTCGCCACGCTGCTGGACCCGGCGGCGATCGAGCGCGGGGACGACATGCCGCTGGATGTCCAGGTCGAGGCGTGGCTGGTCAAGGCCCAGGCCCGGCTCGCCGCCGGTGACCGGGGACACGCGGTGAGCGCCCTGCGGCGCGGCATCCGGCTGGCGCGCGGCGAGTCGCTGCGACGCCCGGTCCGCGACGCGGCGCCGGAGGTCCGCCGGGTCCTGCGCACCGAGACGTCCCTGGCGGGGGCCGCCGCGTGGCTCGGTCGGAGCCCGGGGCCGCCCACCGGCACCAGGCTGGTCCCGCTACCGGGCGGCGGCGAGGGGAAGCCGGACGCGATCATCGTCGACCCGCTGAGCGCCCGCGAGACGGAGGTGCTGCGTCACCTGGCCGACCTGCTGACGACCGAGGAGGTGGCGGCGACGATGTTCGTGTCGGTCAACACCGTGAAGTCCCACATCCGCAGCATCCTGCGCAAGCTGTCGGTCAGCCGGCGCAACGAGGCGATCCGCCGGGCCCGCGAGCTGCAGGTGATCTGAGCCCGGCAGCGCGCCCCGGCCGGGAGGGCAGAAGGGCGGGACCGTCCGCGGCGGGACCGGGTCAGAGGCCGCGCACCGTCTTGATCCGGCCGGTGCGCTCGGCCGCCTCGAGCTCGTGGAAGTCCGGCTCGTTCTGGTCGGCGTAGGTCTCCGCGAACTCGGCCACGGCGGTCTCGAAGCGGTCGGTGCGGCCGAGGTAGGAGGCGATGGCGATCCGGTCGCCGGAGCAGGCGTGGGCCCGGGCCAGCGTCCAGCCGCACATCCCGGCGTAGGCCTCCATGCCGGTGGGCACCATCCGCTCGATGTCGGCGGACCCCTTGCCGTCACGCAGCTGGCGGACGTAGAAGTCCCTCTGCTGCCCGTCGAACCCGGCGACCTGGGTGGCGCCGAGGAAGATGTCGCTCGCGGCCTGCATGAGCTGCTGACCCGCGACCACCCGGCGCCCCTGGTTGCCGAAGGCGCTGGTGCCGACGTAGGCCTCGAGGACCGAGGGCTGGGCCTCCTTGGCCTGCAGGAACAGCGGGTCGCCCTGGTCGCGGCCGAGCAGCAGGATGATCCACGACCTGGTTCCGACGCTGCCCACCCCGACGACCTTGCGCGCCACCTGGACCATGTGGAACTGGTCGAGCAGCGCTCGCCGGTCGGGTTGCAGCGAGCGCCGGTAGCCCTGGAACACCTCCCGCAGCGCGGCGTACAGGTCGAGCGCCGGCTGCTCGGGGAAGAGCGCCTCGATCGGCACCAGGACGGGTGGGTCGCTGATGATGCGCCGGTGCCCGTCGACCAGCTCGGTCAGCTTGTTCAGCGCCTGCATGGAGTCGCGCGTGCGGGCCTTGTCCACCTGTGCCTCGCTGCGCTTGCGCTGCTTCATGGTGAGGGTGTCGCCCCACTCCTGCATCCAGGTGGCGACGTCGATGCTGGCGTAGAAGACGTCCAGGTTGGTGGACTCGGCGAACCCCCGCATGGCGTTGCGGTAGGTGCTGGCCCCCGCCATGCAGACCCGGCGCCGCTCCTTGCGGGTGTACCCCTTGTCGCGGCCGGCGACGGCGAGGCTGGCGACCAGCCGCTTGACGTCCCACTCCCACGGGCCGGGGAGGGTCTCGTCGAAGTCGTTGACATCGAAGATCATCCGCCGCTCCGGGGTGGCGAACACCCCGAAGTTGGACAGGTGGGCGTCGCCGCACAGCTGGGCCCGGAGACCGGACGCCGGTGTCGTGGCCAGGTCGGCGGCCATGACCAGGGCCGCGCCGCGGTAGAACGTGAACGGGGAGACCAGCATCCGCCCGTACCGCACCGGGACCAGGTCGGGGACCCTCGTCGTGGCCTGGCCCTCCAGCAGCGCGACGGGGTCGAGGCGGTCGCGGGCGGGGCGCGTACTCGCTGTGGCTCTCGAGCGGGACCCGGCGACGTGCCTCCTTGCCGCGGGCGGCGCGCTCGTCGGGGGTCAGCACCTCTGGCTGACGGTTCCGGGACACCGTTGTCGTCATGGTCGCAGTGTTCCGCCCCGCGACGTCTCCCGGTTCATCCGCCAGGGGGGATTCGTGCTCATTCCCGTTCTCCTGCAATGGAGTCCCAGCATCGAATGGAGTCAGCCATGGACGTCGGTCCCGTCGACCTGCTCATCGTGGAGTTCCCGGGGAACCAGTTCAAGGGAGAGATCGCGCCCGCGCTGCGCGATCTCGTCACGGACGGGACGGTGCGGGTCCTGGACCTGCTCTTCGTCTACAAGGACGCCGACGGCGAGGTCGGCTCGGTCGAGCTGGCGGGCCTCGGGCCGGACCTCGAGCCGGCCTTCGCCGACCTCGACGGCCAGCTCGGCGGTGGGCTGCTCGACGCGGAGGACGTCGCCCAGGTCGGCGCCGACCTCGAGCCCAACAGCTCGGCCGCCCTGATCGTCTGGGAGAACACCTGGGCCGCGCGCTTCGTCACCGCCATGCGCCACGCCGGCGCCAAGGTCGTCGACCAGGCACGCATCCCGGCCGAGGCCGTGGCCGCCGCCCTGGATGCCGCTGCGGCGGAAGGGAGCTGAGCGCCATGGGACTGCTCGGTATGGCGGCGCGCACCGCCGTCGTCGCCGGCACCGCCACGCACGTCGCCGGCAACGTCCAGCGCCGCCAGCAGCGCCGCTGGGCGGAGAAGGACGCCGCGCAGCAGCCGCCACAGCAGTACGAGGAGCAGCAGCCGCCACCGCAGCAGCAGTACGCCGCGCCCACCGCCTCCGCCACCGCCACCGGCGGCGGCCGCACCGGCCGGCGGGGGCGACCTGGTGGCGCAGCTGAAGCAGCTGGGCGAGCTGCACACGCAGGGCGCGATCACCGACGAGGAGTTCACCGCGGCCAAGGCCAAGCTGCTCGGCAGCTGACCGGGTGAACGGACCACGGCCCGGCCCGGGGAGGGAGCGCCGGCCCCCGGCCCGGGCGAGGGGACGTCAGGCCGGGAGGAGGCAGGCACCCAGGCCCCGGAGAGGCAGGACCGCGGACCAGGCACGCCGTACGGCTGCGCACCACCGAGCTGACCGCGCGCCTGGAGCAGCTCCGGGCCCGGGTGGAGGGCACGACGGCCGGGCGGGTGCAACGCCGCGTCGCGGAGCTCGACCTGATCCACCAGGCGATGGTGCTGGCGGCCCTGACGATGACGCTGCTCATCCCCGCGCTGATCACGCTGGGGGCGCTGATCCCGCTGGGGGACCCGCATGGCATCGCCCCGCTGGTCGCGCGCCGGCTCGGCCTGTCCGCGCAGGCCACGCGCGACGTCCAGTCGCTGTTCGGTGGCCCGGAGGTCGTCCGGTCCAGCAGCAGCTGGGTGAGTGCCGTCGTCACGGTGCTGTCGGCGTACGCCTGGCCCACCGCCCTGCAGAAGGGCTACCAGCTCGCCTGGCACCTGCCGTCGCGCGGCATGCGTGACGTCTGGCGCCCGCTGCTGTGGCTCGGCGTCCTGCTCGGCGCCGTGGCCCGCTGGCGTGGTGGGCGGGATCCTGTCGCGGCGACGCCGCTGCCGGGTGGCACGTGGTTGCTGCTGGTGCTGCTGGCGCCGGCGGTCTTCCTCTGGGCGTGGTGGACCCAGCACCTGCTGCTGGGCGGCCGGGTGGGCTGGCGCCCGCTGCTGGTCGGCGCGATCTCGATGACGGTGGGGCTCTATGCCTTGCGCACCGGTGCGCAGCTGTCGCTCTCGCCGTCGATCAGCTACAACTACGACCGCTACGGCCCGATCGGCATCGTCTTCGTGCTGATCTCGTGGTTCATCGGGTTCGGCGTCGTGATGCTCGGCGGGGCGGTGGTCGGGGCCGAGCTGTGGGAGGCTGCGGGCAGCACCGGCAGGGGCATCGGCGGAGAGGACTTCGGAGCGGACCGAGGCGGCCGGCGAGGCGCCGCCGCCGACGAGCGCCAGCCACCGCGCCGTCGCTCAGCGCCGTCGCGGCTGGCGGCCGGGTCCCGCCCGCGCACGTGTCCCGCGGCCCAGCGCCCGGTCGTGGGCCTCGGCGATCCGGGTCGCGCCGCTCACCTGCCAGCGTCGCCACGGCGCCACCCCGTGGATCTCGGTCTCGAGAGCGAAGCTGAGGAAGGTCCGGATCAGCACGAGCAGCCCCAGGGCCGCGAGCTGGTCCAGCGTGGGCTGCACCGCGAGGGTGCGCACCAGGTCGGCGGCGACCAGCAGCTCGAGGCCCAGCAGCACCGCGTTGCCGAAGCACTGCCGCAGCGCCTGGTACGTCGCCGGGCCGTTCCGGGTGCGCCGCCACACGATCACGCCGAGGACGACCGACCACCCCAGTCCCACGACGAGCTCGACCGCGACGACGACCTCGAAGGCCAGCGCGACCCGGTCCATCACCTCGGTGAACGTCAACCGGGACCTCCTCGTCCGCGTCGGTCACGATGCCGACTGCTCGGCCTCCGCCTCCGCTGTCGCCGCCGGAGGCTGGGTGGGGATGAAGACGGCCGCCAGGAGCCCGAGCAGGACGAAGACGCCCATCGTCGCCAGCGCCAGGGCGAAGGGCTTGCCGCCCGGGACGCTGGCGCCGACCAGGACCGAGCCGGCCAGGGCGGTGCCCAGCGAGGAGCCCAGGTTGGACACGCTGCGGGACAGGCCCGAGATGTCGCCCTGGTCCCGCTCGGGGAAGGCGGACTGCACGACGTTGACCGACGAGGTGAGCATGACGCCGATCCCGAGACCGATGAGCAGCAGGCCCGGCACGAAGGTCCAGATGCTCGACTGCTCGCGGACCAGCGCCATCAGCAGCGCGATGCCGACGGCGGTCGCCACGAAGCCCGCCCGGATCAGCAGCTCCTGCGACCGCTTCCGGGCCAGCCGCCCCGCGGCCGCGGAGGAGGCCAGGACCCCGATGGTCGAGGGCGTCAGCATCAGGCCGGTCTGGATCGCGTTGTAGCCGCGCATCTGCTGCAGGAACACCGAGACCACGAAGAAGGTCCCCTGCATCGTCAGCCACTGGACGTTCTGGGTGACCAGTCCGAGGTTGGACGTCCGGTTGCGGAACAGCCGCGGTGACAGCAGCGGGTCCTTGCCCGCCCGCTCGGTCGAGCGGATGTGCAGGAAGAACCAGCCGAGGAACACGGCGCCGATGGCCACGAACAGCCAGACCGGGGAGATGCCGCCCTTCGGGATGACGACGGTGCCGGCGATGCTGAAGTCCGTGCGGGCGGTGGTCCAGCCGTACGTCGAGCTCTGCAGGATGCCGAGCACCACGAAGAACAGGCCGGCGGCCGAGAGGATGGCCCCGACCAGGTCGAACCGCGGCGCCGCCTCTCGTGGTGGGTCGACGATGCCGCGGGCCAGCACGATGATCAGGGCCACGACGAGGACCTGCAGCACGAAGGAGGCGCGCCAGCTGATCGCGCTGGTGATGAGGCCGCCGATCAGCGGGCCTGCGGCGGCGCCGAGCCCGGCGGCGCCGCTGACGATGCCGAAGTACTTCGCCCGGTCGCGGGTCGAGGGGTACAACACCGTGATGAGGATGTAGATCGGCGGGATCATCAGGGCCGAGCCGATGCCCTCGAGCAGGGAGTAGCCGAAGATCATCAGGCCCAGGCCCTGGGAGAAGGCCGCGATCAGCGCCCCCGACCCGTAGACCGCCAGCCCGGCCATGAAGCAGACCTTGCGGCCCCAGATGTCGCTGAGCTTGCTGCCGGGGATCATCAGCGACGCCATCGTCAGGGTGAACAGCGTGATCGCCGTCTGCATCCCGATGACGGTGGTGCCGATGTCGTCGGCGATCGTGCTGATGGCCACGTTCATGTTGCTGCCGGCGTAGCTGGCGATGAACTGCGCCAGGGCCAGCGGGAACACGACCGACCCGGCCGCCACCGCCGGCTGGGCGTCTGCCCGCGCCATCAGCTCGAGTCCCGTTCAGCCGGCGTCGCCATGTCGGACCCGTCCTCCGTCGTCTGCGCCGGCCAGGCCCGACCGTGGGGTCACGTCCTGCGTACGGCGTCCCGTGCGGCCGTCAGCGGCCTGTGCAGGTCCCATGCTGCGTCGGAGCCGGGGCGCCGGTCCTCATCCAGCGGGGATGAACGGGCGGGGGGTCAGGGCCCGGACGCCTCGGCGGCGGCCACGTCGGCGGACCGGGCGGGCGCGACGTCGTGCCGGGGGACGGCAGTGGCCGCGCCGGTGCCCAGCCGGGTGCGCGCGTAGCGGTGGACGAGCAGCGGGACGAACGAGCGCACCGGCGCCTCCGCGAACCGGGCGGCCACCTCGTCGAGTGCGGCGTCGACCGTCGCCGCGGTGAGCTCGGCGTCGAACTCGGCGTGCAGTCGCGCCGCGACGTCTCTCAGCTCGGGGTGCAAGCCGTGTCGGACGTGCGGCGTGAGCGGCGTGGCGTCGGCGGTCATGGTCCATGGTGGCGCGGGGTCCGGCGCCGCACAACGCCCGCCAGGGGTGACCGGCGCGCCGCGCCGTCCGGCGCCGGAGGGCCGGCGCCAGCGGACCGGATCAGGGGCGGCCGGCCGAGGCCGAACCGGTGTCGGCCCCCGTGTCGGCGAGCAGGTGGTGGATCGTGTCGACGGCATCCACCATCGCGTCCGTCTCACTCACCAGGAGCTCGGAGCCGGCGCCGAGGACGGCGCGCATCGCGGTCTGCACGTCCCGCAACGGGAGCTGCCGCGGCGCGGGTGCCCGGTCCCGCAGGGTCCGGGAGAGGCGGCCCATGGCGGTTCCGACCTGCCGGGACAGCTCGGCCACCTGCGGCACCGCGGGGTCGTCGGGCAGCGGCAGACGCGCGTGCAGCGTCATCGCCGACCGGGCGTACAGCTGCACGGACGCGATCACCCCCAGCGCCGTCTCGCGCGGCATCTCGTCGCTGTCGGGCTCGGTGAGCAGCCGGTCGACCGACGCCTGCGCGTTGGACCGGGCCAGCCGGGCGGCGACCAGCGACCGGTGCAGCGCCTCGGGCCGGCGCGCGGCCGGGTCGGCGTACGCCTCCAGCACCGCGGCGCCGTACTGCCCCTGGGCCTCGAGCAGCGCCCCGAGCGTGCCACCGGCCCGGGCGCTCTCCCACGTCGGCCACAGCCGGTAGGCCAGCATCGCCAGCAGCCCGCCGACGACCGTGTCGATGAGCCGGTCCAGGCCCGCGGTGCCGCTGGGCAGACCGGTCAGCGAGATGAGGAAGACCACGTAGCAGGTGAGGAACGCCGCGAAGACGGGGTAGCTGGCCCGGAAGGTCGCCACGGACAGGAACGCGGACAGCCCGACCAGGACGACCAGCGCCCACGGCCCGGGGCGCAGCTCGGCCGCGATCACGGTCGCGGCGACCGAGCCGACCAGCGTGCCGAGGATGCGCTCGATGCCGCGCGACATGGTGCCGCTGTAGTCCGGGCGCAGGACCACCAGCGTGCTCAGGGCGACCCAGTAGCCGCGCTCCAGCGGCAGCACGGTGACCAGCACCGACGCCACGGCCAGCGCGGCCGCCAGACGGATGGCGTGGCGGAACGACTCCGAGCGGAGGTTGAGGTTCGCCCGCACGGTCAGCAGCGGGCCCGCGCACGGGCATGAACGGCCGGTGCGCCGCGGGCGGTGGGCCGTCGTCGGTCAGCGGGTCCTCGTCGGCCTCGAGCCCCGCGGCGATCCGCGCCGCCGCCCGGAGCTGGCCACGCAGTCCCCGGCTGACCGCGGCCACGTGCCCGGGCAGCTGCTCCTCGAGCGTCGTGCCGCCCCGCAGCGGGTCGGTCAGCCCGCGCGTCGCCACGCCGGAGCCCTGCCAGGGCAACCGGGTGCCGGTCAGGGCCTCGGCGATGCCGGTGAGCACCCGGGCGGCCGAGCCCAGCAGCTCGTCGACGACGGACACCTCGGTGGCGCGACCGTCGCGGGCCAGCTGGGCCCGCGCCCGGCCCAGGGCGGCGATCTCCATCCGGGCCCGCTCGGCGACGTGGAGCAGCGCCCGGAACCGGGCCAGGACGCGGTCCTGGCCGAGGGGGTTGGCATCGGACAGCGCCGTCGCGGCGTCGGCGAACGGGTCGGCCTCGGGCAGGGCGCCCCGCGTGGCGCCGTCGGCGGCGTAGCGGGCGAGCGCGGCGAACGCCTCGGCGACCGCGCGTCGCTCCTGGCCCCGCGTGCGCAGGGGCCACAGGCCGACGACCAGCAGCGTCTGCAGCAGGCCGCCGGCCAGCACCAGCGCGGCCCGGCCGAGCGCCTGCTGCGGGGTCATCGCGAAGTCGGCCACGATGATCAGGGCGACCGTGCACTGCAGCCCGATGACGGTGCCGGGCGGACCGAGGGCGGTGAGCAGGCCGGCGCCGAGGGCCCAGAGCGCGGTGACGAGCACCAGCACCACCGGCTGGCCGCCGACGGCCCCGCCGACCAGGGTGGAGACCGCCATGCCGCAGGCCGTGAGCACCATCGCCCGCGCCCGCGTCCGGTAGACCCCCTGGAACGACGCGAAGCCGACCGACAGGGC
Source organism: uncultured Actinomycetota bacterium (assembly GCA_963828995.1). Classification (GTDB taxonomy): domain Bacteria; phylum Actinomycetota; class Actinomycetes; order Actinomycetales; family Dermatophilaceae; genus CAVRTM01. Next base: position 308,200 of record CAWHHB010000012.1, on the reverse strand, counting down.
GCCGGCCGCGGCCGCGACCCCCTCGGCCGGGTGGCCGACGGCGACCGCGATGACGAGCGGCAGCACCACCCCGAGGGCGACCCGGAGCGCCTCGGCCGGTGCCAGCAGGGCGGGGTCGAGCCGGCGGAGGTTGCCCACGGATCGACGCAGCGTGCCCGGCACGGTGTCATCCTCGCAGCGGCCCGGTGCCGGCCGCGACCCGGCGCCGGCTCGACGAAGGCGATCGAAGGCGGTGTTCGACGATCGCCCGGGATGGGTACGGCACCGTCGTGCGGCGTCCGCTGCACGACATCCAGGACAGGGAGCATCACCCATGGACACCACCCAGGTCGTCATCCTCATCATCGTCGTGGTGCTGCTGCTGGCAGCGGTCGTCGTCGGCCTCCGGGCCGCCCGGCGCAGGCGGGAGTCGGCGGCGCTGCGTGACCAGTTCGGCCCCGAGTACGACGCCACGCTGGGCTCGCGGGGGGACCGTCAGGCGGCCGAGCGCGACCTCACCGACCGCCGGGAGCGGCGGGCCCGGCTGGACCTGCGCGAGCTCGACCCGGTGCGCCGGGAGGAGCTGACGCAGGAGTGGCAGCAGGTGCAGACCCGGTTCGTCGACGAGCCGGTCCTGGCCACCTCGGAGGCCCACGTCCTCGTCCGCCGGGTGCTCAGCGAGCGCGGCTACCCGACCGAGGACCTGGACAGCCAGACCGACCTGGTCTCGGTCGACCACCCGGAGGTCGTGGGCGACTACCGCGAGGCGGTGCGCCGTACCCGTGCGGGGGAGAAGGGCGAGGCGACCACCGAGGACCTGCGCGAGGCGATGGTGCACTACCGGTCGCTGTTCTCCCGGCTGCTGGACGGCCAGGACGACAGCCACCGCCCGGACCAGGCGCCGCCGCGCTGACCCGACCGGCCCGGCACCTGCCGGTCCGGCGGGTGGACGCCGCGGGCGGGGTGGCCGCCGGGTGCCGCGGCGGCCGGCGCGGGCGGCTCTGGAGGAAGCCCGCGCCGGCAGCCGCACCGCGGGACCGGACGGGTCCGGCTCCCACGACCACCCCGCTGCTGCTGGGTTACCCCGGGGGTGGGGCGCCCATTCACGCCGACGCCGCCCGGGTCGGCGTACGTTGTCAGCATGCGCCTCACCCACCTCGGCCACTCCTGCGTCCTCGTCGAGACCGGCGACCAGCGGATCCTCATCGACCCGGGCACGTTCTCGCCCGGATTCGCCGACCTCACCGACCTCGACGCGATCCTGGTGACCCATCAGCACCCCGACCACGTCGACGTCGAGCGGCTGCCCGCCCTGCTCGACGCCAACCCCGAGGCGCGGCTGCTGGTCGAGCCGCAGGCCGCCGAGCAGCTGGTCGCCGCCGACCTCGCCGCGCAGCACCTGGTCGCGGGCGAGCCGACGCACGTCGGGGCCGTGGAGGTCACCGCGGTCGGTCAGCGGCACGCCCTCATCAACGAGTTCATCCCCCGCATCGACAACCTGGGCGTGGTCCTGCGGGCCGAGGGTGAGCCGACGTTCTTCCACCCCGGCGACGCGTACGACGCCGAGCCGGGCGAGGTCGACGTCCTCGCGCTGCCGCTGAACGCCCCGTGGGCCGCGTCCCGCGACACCATCGCCTTCGTCCGGCGGATCGCGCCGCGGGTCGCCGTACCCGTGCACGACGCGCTGCTGAGCCCCGCCGGCCGCGGGCTGTACCTCTCGCACGTGAAGAACTTCGGCCCCGAGGGGATGGACCTGCGCGACCTGTCCGACGGGACACCGACCGAGGTGTGACTCTGGGCCGGCCCGGCTGATCTGCCCGGGGACCGGTGCGCCCTGGGTTAGCGTCCTCCCATGCAGACGGGGGCGACGCGGGCGGCACTGACGCTGCGCGGGGTGACCAAGCGGTTCGGGCCGACGCTGGCGGTCGACGCGCTCGACCTGGAGGTGCCCCGGGGGTCGTTCTACGGCCTGGTCGGCCCGAACGGCGCAGGCAAGACGACGACGCTGTCGATGGCGACCGGGCTGCTGCGCCCGGACGCCGGCAGCGTCGACGTCCTCGGCGCCGACGTCTGGGCCGACACCGTGCGGGCCAAGCAGCTGGTGGGGGTGCTGCCCGACGGGCTCAGGCTCTTCGACCGGCTCACGGGCACCGAGCTGGTCACCTACTCGGGGCTGTTGCGCGGCATGGACCGTGCGGTCGTCGCCGCGCGCACCGGTGAGCTGCTCGAGGCCCTGGGCCTCGCCGACGCCGGCAGCATGCTCGTGGTCGACTACTCCGCCGGTATGACGAAGAAGGTGGCCCTGGCCTGCGCGCTCGTGCACGCCCCGCGCCTGCTGGTGCTGGACGAGCCGTTCGAGGCGGTCGACCCGGTGTCGGCCACGACGATCCGCCAGATCCTCGCCGGCTACGTCGGCTCGGGTGGCACGGTCATCCTCTCCAGCCACGTGATGGACCTGGTGCAGCGGCTGTGCGACCACGTCGCGATCGTGGCCGCCGGCCGGGTCCGCGCCGCCGGCACCGTGGACGACGTCCGTGCCGGCGCCACCCTGGAGGAGCGGTTCGTCGAGCTCGTCGGCGGCGCCGCCGACGTGGGGGAGGGCCTCGCGTGGTTGCGCACCTCGTCCGACTGAAGCTCACGCTGCTGCGCAACGGCCTGCGGCGCAGCGTCCCCCAGCTGGTCGGCATGGCGGTCGCGGCGCTCTACGCCCTGGGCGTCACGGTCGCCTGCGTCGCGGGCCTGGTCGCCCTGCGGTTCGTTGACGTCGAGCTGGCCCGCTCGCTGGTCGTGGTCCTGGGCAGCGCCATGACCCTCGGCTGGCTGGTCGTGCCGGTGCTGTTCACCGGCGTCGACCAGACCCTCGACCCGCGGCGGTTCGCGACGTTCGCGCTGCCCCGACGCCAGCTGCTGATGGGCCTGCTGGCCGCCGCGCTGGTCGGCCTCCCCGGGGTCGTGCTGTCCGTGCTCGCGCTGACCACCACCGTCACCTGGTCGCGGTCACCCCTGGCCGTGGTCGTCGCGGTCGTGGCCGCCGTGGTCGCCGTGCTGACCTGCGTGACCCTGAGCCGGGTGGCCACCTCCGGGCTCTCGGCCCTGGGCCAGAGCCGACGCGGCCGTGAGCTGGCCACCACCGCCGGCGGGCTGCTCCTCGTGGTCGCGGGCCTCAGCGTCTCGTGGGTCAGCGACCAGGTCGGCCGGCCGGACCTCATGCACACCCTGGCCGGGCTGCTGGCGTGGACCCCGTTCGGTCTGGCCTGGGCGGCCCCCGCCGACGTCGCGGCCGGCGCGCCCGGCACCGGCCTGCTGCGGCTGCTGCTCGCCGTGCTCGTGCTGGGGGCGCTGCTGGCCCTGTGGGACCGGCTGCTGCGCCGCGCCCTGGAGAACCCGCGGTCGGTCAGCGCCCGTGGCGGCGGGCGGCGGGCCGGGGCCGGGTGGTTCGCCCGGCTGCCCGGCACGCCCACCGGGGCCGTCGCGGCCCGCTCGGCGACGTACTGGCGCCGCGACCCGCGCTACCTGCTGTCGGTGGGCATGATGCCGCTGCTGCCGCTCGTGCTGCTGGTCCCGGCGGCCGGTGGCAGCGACGCCTGGCTGCTCGGGATGGCGCCGCTGATGGGCTACCTGCTCGGCTGGGGGATGCACAACGACCTGGCCTACGACGGCACGCCGTTCTGGCTGCACGTCAGCACCGGTGTCGCCGGACGGGCCGACCGGGTCGGCCGGCTGGTCCCGACGGCGGCGCTCGGGCTCGTGCTGGTGCCGGGGTACGCCGTGCTCAGCAGCGCCCTCACCGGCCGCTGGCAGATGCTGCCGGCCGACCTGGGTGCCGGCCTGGGGCTGTTGCTGGCCGGGTTCGGCGTCTCCAGTGTCGTCAGCGTCCTCGCCCCCTACCCGGTCCCGGCCTCGGGCGACAGCCCCTTCGCCACCCCGCCCGGGGCGACCGGGGTGTCGCTGCTCGTGCAGCTGGTGTCCGCGGTCGCCGCCACCATCCTCAGCGCCCCCGCGCTGGCGCTGTGGCTGGCCGCCCTGGGCGGGTCCGGCTGGCTGGGGTGGGCGTGCCTGCTCGTGGCGCTGGTGCTCGGCGCGGCCTGCGTCGTCGTCGGCGTGCGGCAGGGCGCGAGGATCTACGAGCGGCGGGCGCCGGACCTGCTGTCGGACCTGGCCCGGATCCGCTAGCCGCGGGCGCGGTCGACGGCCAGCCAGGCCGCGCCGATGATGCCGGCCGAGTTCTGCAGCTGCGCCGCCACGATGGGGGCGCGCAGGTGCAGCAGCGGCAGGAACTTCTCGGCCTTCTTGGACACCCCGCCACCGACCACGATGAGGTCGGGCCACAGCAGGTTCTCGATGTGGGAGTAGTACCACTGCAGCCGCTTGGCCCACTGCTCCCAGGACAGGTCCTCGTTCTCGCGGACGCTCGAGGCGGCCCGGGTCTCGGCGTCGTGACCGTCGATCTCGAGGTGGCCCAGCTCGCTGTTGGGCAGCAGGGCCCCGCGGTTGAGCAGGGCGGTGCCGATGCCGGTGCCCAGCGTGGTCATCAGGACCAGGCCCTCGTGGTCGCGGGCCGCGCCGTAGTGCAGCTCGCCCACGCCGGCCGCGTCGGCGTCGTTGACCACGACCACCGCGCGGCCCAGCTCGTCGCTGAGCATCTTCTCGGCGTCGGTGCCGATCCACGCCTGGTCGATGTTCGCGGCCGTGCGCACCACCCCGTGGGTGACCACCGCCGGGACGGTCACGCCGATGGGGGAGTCACCGGTGTCGTCGGCGAAGTGCTCGGCGATCTCCTTGACCACCGCGGCGACGGACTTCGGGGTGGACTCGGCCGGGGTCTCCAGCCGCAGCCGCTCCTTGGCGAAGACGCCCTGGTCGAGGTCGACCGGCGCCCCCTTGATGCCGCTGCCGCCGACGTCGATGCCGAGGGGGTGGTGCGTGCTGGACATGGGCTGCCTTTCGCCGGAGTTCAGGTGCAGCTCCGAACCTATGCCGTCCGGGCCCGCGGCGCAGCGGGGCCGCGCCGCCGGGCAGCCGCGGCGGCCCGGCGGGTCGTGCGCCGGGTCGCGCCGAGGGTCGCGCCGCCGCTGCGCGCGGTCAGGGCAGCGTGAGGATCTCGTTGCCGGAGTCGGTGATGAGGATCGTGTGCTCGAACTGCGCCGAGCGCTTGCGGTCCTTGGTGACGACGGTCCAGTTGTCGTCCCACATGTCCCACTCGGCGGTGCCGAGGTTGAGCATCGGCTCGATGGTGAACGTCATGCCCGGCTCGATCGTGGTGGCGTAGCCGGGTGCCGCGTCGTAGTGGGGGACCACCAGGCCGGAGTGGAACGCGGTGCCGATGCCGTGGCCGGTGAAGTCCCGCACGACCCCGTAGCCGAACCGCCTGGCGTAGCTCTCGATGACCCGGCCGATGATGTTGATCTGGCGGCCGGGCAGGGCCGCCTTGATGCCGCGCATCATCGCCTCGTGGGTGCGCTCCACCAGCAGCCGCGACTCCTCGTCGACGTCACCGCAGAGGAACGTGGCGTTGGTGTCACCGTGCACGCCGCCGATGTAGCCGGTGATGTCGATGTTGACGATGTCGCCGTCCTCGAGCCGGCGGTTGTCCGGGATCCCGTGGCAGATCACCTCGTTGACGCTGGTGCACAGCGACTTGGGGAACGACCGGTAGCCCAGGGTCGAGGGGTAGGCGCGGTGGTCGAGCAGGAACTCGTGGCCGACCCGGTCGATCTCGTCGGTGGTCACCCCGGGGGCGATGACCGCGGCCGCCGCCTGCATCGCCTGGGCCGCGATCCGGCAGGCCACCCGCATCTTCTCGATCGTCTCGGCGTCCTTGACCTCCGAGCCGGTGTACTTCTCCGGAGCCGGCCGGTCGACGTACTCCGGCCGGGGGATCGACGAGGGCACGGGGCGGCGGTCGCCGACCGTGCCGGGGGCAACGCTGGCGTAGGTGAGCGGCATACCCGGCAGTCTAGGCAGCGGCGCGGCCTGCTCCGGCCCGGCCCCGAGGCGCCGCGGGGCGCCGCGAGGCGCCGCCGGGCACCGTGGGGCGGCGCCGACGCCGGGCCGCCGCGTGTCCCGCCGGACGGGGCCGCTCGTGGGGCGCGGCGGCATACGGTGGGCGGCGAAGGCAGTTCCAGCATCCGCACGAGCACAGGAGGTCGGCCATGCCGTACTGGTACAACGTCACCACGAGCCAGGTCGAGGACGACGCGAACCGCAGTCGGGACGACGAGGTGATGGGCCCCTACGCCACGAAGGAGGAGGCCGCGAACGCCCTGACCCACGCCCGGGAGAACACCGAGCGCTGGGACGAGGAGGACCGCCGCTGGAACGAGGGCAACGGGGACTGAGCCCGCCCCCGCCCGCACGGCGGACCGTCGTGCGGGCGGCGGTCGGGCGGCTCGGGCGGTCGCGACTCAGGCGGTCGCGGCGCCGAGCCGCTCGAGGGCGTCGGCCCAGCGCCGTCGCAGCGCCTCGTGGTCGGCGCGGTCGTCGAGGTGGTCGTGCCGCAGCGACACCCGGGTGCCCTCGCCGTCGGCGGCGAGGTCGACCTGCACCATCGTGGCCGGCGCGTGCTCGTCGGCGTGCCAGGAGAAGCGCACCTGCTCCAGCGGGTGGTAGCTGCGCAGGACACCGTGGGTGCCGTCCTCGCTGCGCCACGGCTCGCCCTTGCGCCCGAGCGTGGCTCCGGGGCCGAGCAGCGCCTCCGGGCCGCTGGGCCCGGCGAGGACGCGCCAGACGTCCGCCACGGGCCGCGGGATCACCGCGTGCGCCTCGATGCTGCTCGCTTCGGAGCCGCCGGATCCCTCGTCGACTGCTGGTTCTGCCGTCATGACATCTGATCTCCCTGGTCCCCGTCGACGTCGGTCGACGGTCGCGAGTGGTGGGGGACCCAGCGAATCAAGGTCGCGGCGTTTGCACAATGCCTGCGGGCGCGTGAACGCTCACCGCGTAGCCGTCGCCGGGCGCCGGCGCGCCCTGCCAGGTCGCCAGCCTGCTGACGAGGCGCAGGCCGGCCGCCGCGCAGGCCTCGTCGTACGACGACAGGGGGGTCACCGGGCAACCGGGTGGCAGGTGACGGCGGTCCAGCCCGAACCCGGCGACGAGCAGTCCCGTGGGCGTGAGCAGCCCGGCGAGGGCCCGCACCGTCGGCGGGAGTGCGCCGTCGGCCAGCAGCGGCACCACGTTGCCGGCGGCGAGCACGACGTCGAAGCGGCCGCCGAGGGCCGGGTCGTCCGGGGAGAGCGTGGCCAGGTCGGCCAGCAGCCACGGCAGCCCCGGGTGCTCGCGGCGGGCCACCGCCAGCATCGAGGCGTCGATGTCGACACCCGTGCAGTCGTAGCCCAGCGCCGCCAGCCGGGCGGCCACCCGGCCGGTCCCGCAGCCGGCGTCCAGGACCCGCGCCGGAGGCGGCAGCAGGGAGGCGCAGAACGACGCCTCGCCGTGCACGTCGGCGCCGCTCGCGGCGAGGGCGGCGAACCGGCCCGCGTAGTCCTCGCCACCGACCCCTCCGGTCAGCTGGGCCCAGCGGGTGGTCGGCGGCTCGCTCACGCGCACAGGGTAGTGCCGCGTCGGCGTCGGTCGGCAGTGCCGTCAGGCGCCGACGTAGGCCGCGAGGTGCTCGCCGGTGAGGGTGGAGCGGCCGGCGACGAGGTCGGCGGGTGTGCCCTCGAAGACGAGCCGGCCGCCGTCGTGGCCGGCGCCGGGGCCGAGGTCGATGATCCAGTCGGCGTGGGCCATGACCGCCTGGTGGTGCTCGATGACGATGACCGACTTGCCGGAGTCGACGAGCCGGTCGAGCAGGCCGAGCAGCTGCTCGACGTCGGCGAGGTGCAGGCCGGTGGTCGGCTCGTCGAGGACGTAGACGTCGCCCTTCTCGGCCATCTGGGTGGCCAGCTTGAGCCGCTGCCGCTCGCCGCCGGACAGCGTGGTGAGCGGCTGGCCGAGGGTGAGGTAGCCGAGCCCGACGTCGGCGAGCCGGTCGAGGATCTTGTGGGCGGCCGGCGTGCGTGCCTCGCCGGTCGTCGAAGAACTCCTCGGCCTCGGTCACCGGCATCGCGAGCACCTCGGCGATGTTCCGGCCGCCCAGCGTGTACTCCAGCACCGACGCCTGGAACCGCTTCCCCTCGCACTCCTCGCAGGTGGACTCGACGGTGGCCATGACGCCCAGCTCGGTGTAGATGACGCCGGCGCCGTTGCAGGTGGGGCAGGCGCCCTCGGAGTTGGAGCTGAACAGCGCCGGCTTCACGCCGTTGGCCTTCGCGAACGCCTTGCGGATCGGGTCGAGCAGTCCGGTGTACGTCGCCGGGTTGCTCCGTCGCGAGCCGCGGATCGCGCCCTGGTCGATCACCACCACGCCGTCGCGGCCGGACGACCGAGCCGTGGATCAGCGAGCTCTTGCCGGAGCCGGCGACGCCCGTGACCACGCAGAGCACCCCGAGCGGGATGTCGACATCGACGTCCTGGAGGTTGTGGGTCGACGCGCCGCGGACCTCCAGCGCGCCGGACGACGAACGCACCGAGTCCTTGAGCGCCGCCCGGTCGTCGAGGTGGCGGCCGGTGATGGTGTCGCTGCCCCGCAGCCCCTCGACGGTGCCCTCGAAGCAGACGGTGCCCCCCGCCGTGCCGGCGCCGGGGCCGAGGTCGACGACGTGGTCGGCGATCGCGATCGTCTCGGGCTTGTGCTCCACGACGAGCACGGTGTTGCCCTTGTCCCGCAGCTGCAGCAGCAGGTCGTTCATCCGCTCGATGTCGTGGGGGTGCAGGCCGATCGTCGGCTCGTCGAAGACGTAGGTGACGTCGGTGAGCGACGAGCCGAGGTGGCGGATCATCTTGGTGCGCTGCGCCTCGCCGCCGGACAGCGTGCCGGCCGGCCGGTCGAGCGAGAGGTAGCCCAGCCCGATCTCCGCGAACGAGTCGAGGAGGTGCTGCAGCCCGGCGAGCAGCGGGGCCACCGACGGCTCGTCGAGGTCCCGGACCCAGTCGGCCAGGTCGCTGATCTGCATCGCGCAGACGTCGGCGATGTTCTTCCCGTTGATCTTCGACGACCGGGCCTCCTTGCTGAGCCGGGTGCCGTCGCACTCGGGACAGGTCGTGAAGGTGATCGCCCGCTCCACGAAGGCGCGGATGTGCGGCTGCATCGCGTCGACGTCCTTGGACAGCATCGACTTCTGGATCTTCGGGATCAGCCCCTCGTACGTCAGGTTGATGCCCTCGACCTTGATCTTGGTCGGCTCCTTGTAGAGCAGGTCGTGCAGCTCGCTTCTTGGTGAACTTGCTGATCGGCTTGTCCAGGTCGAAGAAGCCGGAGCCGCTGAAGATCCGGCCGTACCAGCCGTCCATGCTGTAGCCGGGGATCGTGAGCGCGCCCTCGCTGCAGCGACTTGGTGTCGTCGTACAGCGCGGTCAGGTCGAAGTCGGTGACCGCGCCCATGCCCTCGCAGCGCGGGCACATGCCGCCCTGGTAGACCGCGTCGCGCACCACGTTCTTCTCGACCCTGCCGGCCTTCTCGGTGCTCATCGCCCCGCTCGCCTTGCGCGTCGGGACGTTGAACGAGAACGCCGTGGGCGGACCGATGTGCGGCTGCCCGAGCCGGCTGAAGAGGATGCGCAGCATCGCGTTGGCGTCGGTGGCGGTGCCGACGGTGGAGCGGGGGTTGGCGCCCATCCGCTCCTGGTCGACGATGATCGCCGTCGTCAGGCCCTCGAGCAGGTCGACGTCCGGCCGCGACAGCGTCGGCATGAAGCCCTGCACGAACGCGCTGTAGGTCTCGTTGATCATCCGCTGCGACTCGGCGGCGATCGTGTCGAACACCAGCGAGCTCTTGCCCGAGCCGGAGACCCCGGTGAACACCGTCAGCCGGCGCTTCGGGATCTCGACGCTGACGTCCTTGAGGTTGTTCACGCGCGCGCCGTGCACCCGGATCAGGTCGTGGCTGTCGGCATCGTGCAGCTCAGGCGACGGCGAGTCCGTCCTCGTGGCCATGCTCATCGTGTCTCCCTCTGTGAGGCGGGGACGCCGTCGGGGTCTCCGTCGCGCGTCGCCTGGCTGTCTGACCGGCGTCGAGCAGGTCGGGTGGCTCTGCTCAGCTGTCCTGGAGCAGCCCGAGGACGTTGCCGTCGGGGTCGGTGACGGTGGCCACCAGGCGGCCGCCACCGACGTCGTGCGCGGGCTCCTTCACGGTGGCACCCGCGGCGGTCACCTCGGCCAGCTTCGCCTCGAGGTCCGCCACGTGCCAGTAGGCCACCGGTGAGGTCATGCCCTGGGGCCCACCGGCCGGCACCAGCCCGATGTGCTGGCCCGCGGCCTCGAAGCCGACGTAGTAGGACTCGTCGGTCTGCGGCGCCACGCCGAGCAGGGCGGCGTACACCTCCTTGGCCTTCGCCAGGTCGGACACGGGATGCAGCACGGTCTTGACTCCCTGGGTGGAAGAGTCGGTCATGGTCACTCCTGACGTCGAGGGTCTGGTCGGGACGGGCTGGTGTGAGGTCCGGGGGACCCCGGGACCTCCGGGCGCTCGCCACAGACGGTAGGCGAGGCGTCCGGGGTCGTCGTACGGCAGGAGGCTCGCGCGCACGGGGACGTCCATGCCGGTCACGCTAGCGGCGGCTCGGGGCCGGCGCTGCTCGATTCCTGACGCGGCACTCAGGCGCCGGCCGGGGTGGTCGTGGCCCCCGGCCGCCGTGGTCCGGGCCTCGGCCGCCCGGACGGCGCGCTCGCGGACGGCGTGCTCGTCGGTGCGGTCGTCGTAGGACCAGAAGTCACGCAGCCAGGCGGAGGTGAGCAGGACGCCGACGACGCACAGCAGGCCGCCGCTGGTGATGGAGGCGCGCACGCCCCACCGGTCGGCGACCAGCCCCGCCCGGGCCTGGCCGCCGAGGGGGCCGAGCGAGTAGGACAGCATCTCGATCCCGGCCAGCCGGCCGCGCATGGAGTCGGGGATGGTCTGGTGCCAGATGGTCGAGCGGAAGATGCCGCTGACCATGTCGGCGGCGCCGGCCACCGTGAAGCAGGCCAGCACCGCCCAGGTGCTGGTGGACAGTCCGGCGAGCGCCACCGAGCCGCCCCAGACCGCGGCGGCGACCACCACGGCGCGGCCGTGGGCGTGGACCCGTGAGGTCCACCCCGAGGTGGCCGTGGCGAGGAGGCTGCCGACGGTGCCGGCGGTGAGCAGCAGGCCGTAGACCTCGGGCGCGCGCAGCACGTCGGCCGCGAGGGCGGGGAAGAGCACGGTGGGCATCGCCAGGAACATCGCGACGATGTCGACGACGTAGGTGCCGAGCAGGTCCTTGCGGCGGACGGCGTAGTGCAGGCCGTCCAGGATGCCGGACAGGCTCGGCGGGTTGCTGCGGTCCCGCGCCGGGTAGGGCCGCAGCAGGGCGAACAGCGTGGTGGCCGTGACCAGGCCGGCGACGTCGATCGCGAAGCACCACCCGACGCCGACCGCCTTGATGAGCACCCCGCCGAGGGCCGGCCCGGCGAGCAGGCCGACCTGCATCCCGAGCGACGACAGCGAGACCGCCGCGGGCAGCTGGTCGTGCCGCACGGTCCGGGGGATCAGCGCCTCCCGCGAGGGACGCTGCAGTGACTGCGCCGCCGAGAGCAGCGCGCCGAGCAGGTAGATCAGCCAGACCCGCGGGTCCGGCAGGAACGCGTTGAGCATGAGCACCGAGGTCAGGAGGGCCTGCGCCACCCCGGTGCCGACCATCAGCCGGCGGCGGTCGACGTGGTCGGCGAGGGCGCCGCCGTACAGCCCGAACACCACCAGCGGGACCAGCTCGATGATGCCGAGCAGGCCGACGGCGAAGTTGGAGCCGGTCAGGTGGTAGAGCTGGTAGGGCAGCGCGACGTAGCTGACCATCCCGCCGAGGTAGAACACGGTGCCGGCCCAGAACAGCAGCCGGAAGTCGCGGGACTCCCGCAGTGGCGTGGTGTCGACTTTCAGCCGCCCCAGACGGTCCCGCAGGTTCTTCACGGCCGGAATGGTCGCAGACGGCCGGACCCCGCGGCCACCGGATTGATCCCGGGCGCGGCTAGGGTCCCGAGGGTGAGCTCACCCGCGCCTGCCCGCGCCCTGGACGTCGTCGTCTTCGGTGCCACCGGCTTCGTCGGGCGGCTCGTCGCCCGGCACCTGGCGGCCAGCGCGCCGCCGACGCTGCGGATCGGCCTGGCCGGGCGGTCCGCCGACCGCCTCGCGGCCGTCCGGGACGGGCTCGGTCCCACCGCGGCGGCGTGGCCGCTGCTCACGGCGGACGTCGACGACCCGGTCTCGGTGGAGCAGATGGTGGCCGCCACCCGCGTCGTCGCCTCGACCGTCGGCCCCTACGCCCGGTACGGCGAGCCGGTGGTGGCGGCCTGCGCCGCGGCGGGCACCCACTACGCCGACCTGACCGGCGAGGTGCTGTTCGTGCGGCGCACGGTCGCGCGCTTCCATGACCTGGCCGTGTCCACCGGCGCGCGGATCGTGCACTCGTGCGGCTTCGACTCGGTGCCCTCGGACCTCGGTGTCCTGCTCGCGCACGAGCAGGCGCAGGCCGACGGCCAGGGCCCGCTGGAGGACACCACGCTCGCGGTCACCGACCTGCGCGGCGGCGTCAGCGGCGGCACCGTCGACTCGATGCGGCTGCAGCTGGAGGCGGCCCGGCACGACCCGGCGCTGCGCCGGGTGCTGGCCGACCCCTACGCGCTGAGCCCCGACCGGGCGGCCGAGCCGGACCTCGGCCGCCAGCCCGACGTCGCCGGGGTGAGCCACGACGGCGCCCGCGGCGAGTGGCTCGCGCCGTTCGTCATGGCGTCGTACAACACGCGCATCGTCCGGCGCAGCAACGCGCTGACCGGCTGGTCCTACGGGCGGCGGTTCCGCTACCGGGAGGTGATGGCGTTCCAGGGCGCGTTCACCGGGCCGCTGTCGGCGTTCGCCGTGACCGGCGGGCTGGCGGCGCTGATGGCGGGCCTGCGGTTCGGCCCGACGCGGGCGCTGCTGGACCGGGTGCTGCCCGACCCCGGCGAGGGACCGGACGAGAAGACCCGGGCCGCGGGCCGGTTCCGGGTCGAGGTGCGGGCCACGACGGCCACCGGCGCGTCGTACACCGTGGTGGTGGCCGCGTCCGGCGACCCGGGCTACGCGGCGACCGCGGTGATGCTGGGTGAGAGCGCGGTCGCGCTGGCCCTGGGGGAGGACCTGCCCGACCGGGCCGGGGTGCTCACCCCGGCCACCGCGCTCGGTGACGCCCTGGTGCAGCGCCTGCGCGCGGCCGGCTTCGAGCTGTCGGTGGTGGGCGTCCCCGCGTCCGGTGGCCGGGCGCGCTGAGCGACCCGGCTGGTCGGCCCTGTCGGGCCCGTCGTCCAGCCGCCCGGCGACCGGCCTCAGCGGTGCAGCTTGGGCAGGACCTCGCGGCCGAAGACCTCGATCCACTCGGCCTGGTTGCGACCCACGTTGTGCAGGTAGACCCGGTCGAAGCCGAGGTCGACGAAGCGCTGGATGTAGGCGCGGTGCTCGTCGGGGTCGGAGCTGATCACCATCCGGCCCTCGAAGTCCTCGGTGCGCACCAGCTTGGCCATCTGCTCGAACTCGAACGGCGAGCGGATGTCGGCCTTGGGGAACTTCATCCCGCCGTTGGGCCACTCGACCATGGCGTTGGTCAGGGCCTCCTCGTCGGTGGGCGCCCAGGACAGGTGCAGCTGCAGCACCTTGGGCATGGTGTCGGGGTCCTTGCCGACCTCGCGCGCCCCCTCCTCGAACTTGGCGAACAGGCCGCCGATCTTCTCCAGCGGTGCCCCGACGGTGATGATCCCGTCGGCGAACTTGCCGGTCTTCTTGGCGTTGATCGGCCCGGCGGTGGCCACGAGCACCGGGGGAGCGACCTCCGGCATGGTCCACAGCCGGGTCGACTCCATCTGGAAGTAGGTGCCCTTGTGCTTGACGTCCTTGCCGGCGATGGAGGCGGCAAAGAGCTTCTTGATGATCTCGATCGCCTCGAACATGCGGGCCGAGCGCTCGCCGGCCTCGGGCCAGTAGCCGCCGATCACGTGCTCGTTGAGGGCCTCGCCCGCGCCGACGCCCAACCAGGAGCGGCCGGGGTACATCGCCTCGAGCGTCGCGGCCGCCTGGGCCACCATCGCCGGGTGGAACCGGAACGACGGGCAGGTGACGCCGGGGCCCATGTCGCCGCGGGTGCGCTCGCCGACGGCGGTCAGCACGTTCCACACGAACGACGCCTGGCCCTGCTGGGGCACCCAGGGCTGGAAGTGGTCGGCGGCCATGCAGCCGGAGAAGCCGTGCTCCTCGGCCAGCGCGGTCAGCGCCACCGCCTCGGTCGGGTGGAACTGCTCCAGCATGGCGGCGTAGCCGATGGTGAGATCGCTCATGGCCACACGCTAGTCCCGCCGTCCGGCGCCTGCCCCGCCTGCCCTCACCCCGCTCCGTGGCCCACTTCGTGCTCCTGGCGAGGCAAAGTGGCGGCGTCCACGGCCGGGAACGCCGACTTCGGGGCACGAAGTCGGTCGTGGTGCCGCCCTGGTGCCTGTCGCCGCTGGCGGTCGCCCCGTGGGTGCTTCGGTATGACGAAAATGCCGTGGGGACAGCGCCTTTCACGTCGAGATGGCTGTCAGTGGTCGCGGCTAGGTTGGGTTCATGGAGGGGACCTGCTTCGACGAGGACTGGGCGGCAGTCGCCGCCAGCGCGTCGGTGTTGCGTCGGGTCATGGGACGGCTGCACCAGGCGGGGTCCGAGCGTCTCGGCCCGATGTTCGGTGACCTCGACGAGATCGAGCGGTTGGTCGGCGCCCTGAAGGTCGGGGTGCTGGACCAGGGGTTGTCCCGCGGCGACGTGCGGGCCTCGGATGCGGCGTCGCCGGCCGGGTGGGTGCGCCAGTGGGCGCCGTCGTATGCCGCCGGCGGTGCCGCGGCGCTGGTGCGGGTGACCGAGGCGGTCGCCAAGCCGTGCAACGGGCTGCTGGCCGAGGCGGTGCTGGCGGCCCGGGTCCCGGTGCCGCAACGCCGCCGTCGCGCTGACCGAGATGGACGAGCTCCGGCCCCGGTTGACCCCGGAGTGCCATGACACGGTGCTGGAGGGGTTCGTGGCGCTGGCCGAGGGGCAGGGCCCGCGGGAGATCCGGGCGCTGCGCCCCGCGTTGATCGCCAAGTACGGCCACCTCGGGGAGTTCCAGCGCCGGGAGGACCGGCTCAAGCACGGCACGTCCCTGTCCCAACCGTTCGACGATGACGGGATGGCCGAGTACCGGCTGCGGCTGGACCCGGAGGGCTCGGCGGTGCTGGAGGCGATCCTCGGCCCGCTGGCGGCACCGCAGCCGAGCACAGAGCACGGCTCGGACCTGCGCACCAGCGACCAGCGCCGGGCGGACGCGCTGGTCGAGGTCTGCCGCCGCGCCGCCGCCGCGGGCGGGTCCGCGCCGGCCACGGCCAAGGCCGCGGTGGTGGTCACGATGGGCTACCAGGACCTGCTCGACCGGACCGGCGCCGGGACGACGCTGACCGGGGAGCTGCTCGCCCCCGAGACGGTCCGGCAGGATGGCCTGCGACGCCGCGACCTCATCCCGGTCGTCCTCGGCTCGAAGGGTGAGGTGCTCGACCTCGGCCGGACCGTCCGGCTGGCCACCCCAAAGCAGGTGCAGGCGCTGTGGATCCGCGACCAGGGGTGCACCTTCCCCGGCTGCTCGAGGCCCCCCGCCTGGTGCGTCGCCCATCACGTCTGGCACTGGTGCGACGGCGGCCCGACCGACCTGTCGAACCTGGCCCTGCTCTGCCCGAGGCACCACACGATCGTGCACCAGAAGGGCTACACCGCCACCGTCACCGCGACCGGGGTGACCTGGCACCTGTAGCTGCCCCGCCCCGCGACCCGCCATACGAGACGGGTCGCACCGGCATGTCCGGTGGGCACGAGGCACCAGACGGATTCGCGGCGGACGGCCAGTGAGGTGGTCGATCGGAAACCAAGGCAAGGCGTCCGCCAGCGATGACTTCTGGTGCTTGTCCGTGGCCGGAAGGAGGAGCAATGTGGAGCACGACGGTGGCGCCGTCGGGGCGCTGCCCCGGGCAGAGGAGGCCGTCATGTACGCACGGACCACCACCATCCAGGCAGACCTCGCGAAGATCGACGACGGCATCGCGCACGTCCGTGACCAGGTCTTGCCCACGGTCACGGCGATGGACGGGTGTGTCGGCATGTCGTTGCTCGTGGACCGCGAGTCCGGTCGCTGCATCGCCACGACCGCCTGGGAGTCGGACGCCGCGATGCGGGACAGCGCGGAGCGGGTACGCCCCGTGCGCGCGGGGGCGGAACGGGCCCTGGGGAGCAGTACCAGCGACGTCGAGGTGTGGGAGGTCGCGGTCGTCCACCGCGACCACGCGACAGGGGACGGCGCGTGCGCCCGCGTCACCTGGCTGAGCGGTGACCCCACCGACGCCGAGCGCGCCATCGACGTCTACAAGATGGCCGTGCTCCCGAGGATCCAGGAGCTCGACGGCTTCTGCAGTGCCAGCCTGCTCGTCAACCGCGAGGCCGGTCACGTGGTGGGCACGGTCACCTTCGAGAGCCGCGCCCAGCTCGAGAGCAGCCGCGATGCCAGTGCCCGCATCCGGGAGGGCGCCCGCACGGACACGCGCCTGAGGGTCGACGCGGTCGCGGAGATGGACATGGCGTTCGCGCACCTGCACGTGCCCGAGCTGGTGTGATCCACGCCGACGGGACGCCCGGCCGTGCCGGGCGTCCCGTGCTGGGCGCTCAGGCGTCGGCCGGGCGTCCCGTGCTGAGGCCGCTCAGGCGTCGGCCGCGTACCGCCAGAAGTCCCGCATCAGCGCGGTCGGGGTCGGCCCCGTCATCTCGAGCTGGCTGAGCAGGATGGCGACCGTGCCGGTGGACGGCGTGATGTGCGCCGCCGTACCGGTGCCCCCGACCCAGCCGTAGCGGCCCGGCACGGTCCACGGCTCGGTCGCCGCGACGTCCACCGAGCCACCGAAGCCCCACCCCTGGCCCTCGAGGAACAGCGTGCTGGCCTCCCGTTGGGACCGGGTCAGCTGGTCGGTGGTCATCTGCCGCACCGAGGCCGGCGACAGCACGCTGCGGCCGTCGACGGCGCCGCCGGCGAGCAGCATCCGGGCGAAGGCGAGCCAGTCGTCGACGGTCGAGACCAGGCCGCCGGCGCCGGACGGGAACGCCGGCGGGCTGCTCCACTGCCCGTCCGGGGGGTCGACCAGCTCGAGCCCTCCCGCGGCATCGGCCCGGTAGTAGCTGGTGAACCGGTGCCGCTCGCCGGCCGGTACCGCGAACCCGGTGTCGACCATGCCGAGCGGCTCGAACAGCCGCTCGGCCAGGAACTGGGGGAACGGCTGACCCGAGGCCCGCGCCACCAGCACGCCCAGGATGTCGGAGCAGGTGTTGTAGAGCCAGGCCTCACCCGGTTGGTGCAGCAGCGGGATGCGGGACAGCGTCGCCATCCACTCGTCCGGTGCCGCGACGAGCTGCGGCTGGGGCGGCCCCTGCCTCAGCTCGCTGAACAACAGGCCGACCACCGGGAGCGTGAAGTCGGACGGGAAGCCGTAGCCGGCGCGGAAGCTGAGCAGGTCGAGCACGGTGATCGGCCTGGCGGCCGGGACGACGTCGTCGACCGGCCCGGCCGGCGTGCGGACGACCGTCCGTGACGCCAGCTCCGGCAGCCACCGCTCGACCGGGTCGTCGAGCGCGACCCGGCCGTCCTCGACCAGCATCATCACCGCCGCGGCGGTGATGGGTTTGGTGATCGAGGCGATGCGGAAGATCGAGTCCCGCGCCATCGGGGACGTGCCGGCGGCGTCGACGGACCCCACCGCCTGGACGTCGACCCGGTCGCCGCGGGCGACCAGGCCCACCGCTCCCGGCGTCGAACCGTCGGCCACGTGACTGTCCAGGACGTGATGCAGGTTGGTCATCGGTCTCACCCTCTCCGGTCTGCTGTCGCAACGATGACTCCCGGTGCGCCGCGCAGTCATCGGTCAGCGCTGCGGAACCTCGACCCCGTCCAGTCCGCGCCCCGCGCGCCTCGCTCCGCGGTGCCGGCGCCACCTGCGGGGGATACCGTCGGGAGCATGCGCGCGATCGAGTACTCCGTCACCGGTGACCCAGACGTCCTGAGCCTGGTCGAGCGGCCGGTGCCCGATCCCGGGCCGGGGGAGGTGCGGGTCCGGATCCATCGCTCCGGCGTCAACCCGACCGACTGGAAGTCCCGTCGCGGCCAGGCGCCGGGTGCCGCCGTCCAGCCGCCGCAGGTGCCGAACCAGGACGGCTCCGGGGTGGTCGAGGCGGTCGGGCAGGGCGTGGAGTCGGCCCTGGTCGGTCTGCGGGTCTGGGTCTGGGAGGCGGCGCACCTGCGTCCCGACGGCGGCACCGCGCAGGAGTACGCCGTCGTGCCGGCGCGCCACGTGGTGCTGCTGCCGGATGTCGCGTCGTTCGACCTCGGGGCGAGTCTCGGGGTGCCCTTCCTGACGGCCCACCGGTGCCTGACCGCCACCGAGGACGGTCCGACCCGGCTCGGCCCGGGCACGCTGGAGGGGCGCACCGTCCTGGTGGCCGGAGGGGCGGGTGCCGTCGGCAACGCCGCGATCCAGCTCGCCCGGTGGTCCGACGCCACGGTGATCACCACGGTGAGTGGCCCGGAGAAGGGACACCTCGCCGCGCGGGCCGGCGCCGACCACGTCATCAACTACCGGCAGGCGGACGTGGTCGCCGAGGTCCGTGCCATCGCGCCGCACGGCGTGAACACGATCGTCGAGGTGTCCCCGGCGGTGAACGCCGCGCTCGACGCGGAGGTGCTCGCCCGGCACGGCTCGGTGGCGGTGTACGCCGACAACGGCGGCACCACGATGGAGCTGCCCGTGCGTCCCTCGATGGTGCCGAACGTCCGCTGGCAGTTCGTCCTGGTCTACAACGCCCCCGAGGCCTGGCGCGCCCGCGCGCTGGAGGACGTCGTCTCCGCCGTGCTGGACGGGGCCGTGCGGGTCGGGGCCGAGGCCGGGCTGCCCCTGCACCACTACCCCCTCGACCGGGCGGCCGAGGCCCACGCGGCCGTGGAGGGCGGAACGGTGGGCAAGGTGCTCATCGACGTCCGCCCGTAGCGGGGTCGGTCGCCAGGCGAAGCAGCGTGTGGCGGGCGCCGGCGGGGATGTCGGGGATGCCGGGAATGTCGGGGCGGGCGGCGATGACGCGTGGCCGATTCCGCTCGTCAGGCTATTGAAAGGACAGTTTCGAAAGTGTAGTTTCGACGGCATGGAACCCACCCAGCGCCGCCTCACCGATCCCCGCGAGCTGCGGGCCGTCTCCCACCCGGTGCGCCTCGCCATCCTGGAGCACCTCACCGTCGAGGGCCCGATGACCGCCACGGCGCTCGGGACCCGCATCGGGGAGTCCCCGGCCAACTGCTCGTGGCACCTGCGCAAGCTGGCCGAGCACGGGTTCGTGGAGGAGGCCCCGGGAGGCACCGGCCGGCAGCGACCGTGGCGGGCGGTGTCGCTTGGCATGCGGTGGAACGACGTCGACGACTCACCGGAGCTGCAGCGGGCCGGCGACGCGCTGAGCCAGGTGCTGGTCGAGCGCGAGGTGGCCCGGCTGGCCGAGTGGCGGGCCAGGGGCACACGAGGAGGACCCCGCCTGGCGGGAGGCCGCCACGGCGAACCAGTCGATGCTCTGGCTCACCGCGGCCGAGCTGGCCGAGATCAACGAGGCCATCCGTGACCTGTTCACCAGGGGGATGGAGCGGCACGACGACCCGGGCGCCAGGCCCGAGGATGCCCGGCTGTGCGCCCTGATGGCGTGGGGCGTGCCCGCCTACGGCTTCGGTGAGACCGCCGGGGGCGAGGATGCGTAAGGCGTTCGCGCAGAAGGGTTTCGGGCGCCTGTTCACCGGCGTCTCGACCAGCATGTTCGGTGACTCGGTGATGCTCATCGTGCTGTCGATGTGGGTCAAGTCGCTCACCGGCTCCAACGCCGCCGCCGGGATGACCTTCTTCTGGCTGGTGCTGCCCTCGCTGTTCGCGCCGGTGTTCGGCCTGTTCGTCGACCGGGTGCGCCGCCGGCCGCTGCTCGTCTGGGCCAACGTGGCCTCGGGCGTCTGCGTCCTGCCGCTGCTGCTGGTGCGCGACGCCGGTGACGTGTGGCTCGTCTACGCCGTGGCCTTCGTCTACGGCATCTCCTTCGTCGTCGTCCCGGCCGGGCTCAACGGCCTGCTCAAGGAGGTGATGCCGCCGGCGCTGCTGGTCGAGGCGAACGCCTCGCTGCAGACCATCAAGGAGAGCTTCCGGCTGGTCGGCCCGCTCGCCGGCGCCGCGCTGTTCTCGGCGCTGGGCGGCGGCGCGGTGGCGGTGGTCGACGCGGCGTCGTTCCTGGTGGCCGCGGCGGTCATCGGGTCGATGCGGGTGCACGAGGACCAGCCGGTGCGCAGCGCCCAGCACTGGCGGCTCGAGCTGACCGAGGGCATCCGCCACATCTGGTACGACGTGCTGCTGCGCCACACGCTCGTGGCCCTCGGCGTCACCGTGCTGGTGGTCGGGTTCAGCGAGTCCGCGATCTTCGCGGTGACCGACGCGTTCGGCCGGCCGGTGGAGTTCATCGGCGTCCTGCTCACCGTGCAGGGCGTCGGCGCCATCGCCGGCGGGCTGACCGCCTCGCGGATCGTGCGGCGCTGCGGTGAGGCCGGCACCCTCGCGGTGTCGCTGGGCCTGCTCGCCGTCGGGGCGGCACTGATGGCCCTCGCTCCGTCGCTGTGGCTGGTGTTCCTGGCCGTCGTGACGTTCGGCTACGCCCTGCCGCCGATGATGATCGCCTTCGGCACGCTGATGCAGCTGCGCACGCCGGGCCGGCTGATGGGCCGCGTCTCCACGGCGAACGACGTCGTGCTGGGCACGCCGCAGACCGTCTCGATCGCCGTGGGAGCGCTGCTGGTCAGCCTGCTCGACTACCGGTTGATCTTCGCGATCATGGCCGCTGTCACCGCTGCTGCCGCCGCGTACCTCGCGATCGCGTTGCGCAGCAGCCTCTTTGCCAGCCACACGGGCGAGTCCTCAGCCACGGCAGTGTCACCCGCGGAGGTGACCACCGTCGCGCCGGTGTCAGGACTCGAATGAGTGCTCGGCCGCCGGAAACGTGCCGCCCGCGACGTCGGCGGCGTAGGCCCGGGCCGCGTCGGTGAGGGTCGTGCGCAGGTCGGCGTACCGCTTGACGAACCGCGGCGGGGTGCCGCCGCGCAGCCCGGCCATGTCCTGCCACACCAGCACCTGGGCGTCACAGTCCGGGCCGGCCCCGATGCCGATCGTGGGGATGCGCAGCTCCTTGGTCGCCTGCCGGGCCACGGGGGCGGGCACCATCTCCATGACGACCGAGAACGCGCCGGCCTGCTCGAGCAGGCGGCAGTCCTCCACCAGCGTCGCGCCGGCGTCACCGCGGCCCTGCACGCGGTAGCCGCCGAGGGTGTGCTCGCTCTGCGGGGTGAAGCCGACGTGCGCCATCACGGGGATGCCCGAGCGGGTCAGCAGCTCGACCGCGGGCGCCATGTGCCGGCCGCCCTCGAGCTTGACCGCGTGCGCCATGCCCTCCTTGAGGAAGCGCGTCGCCGTGGCGAGCGCCTGCTCGGGGCTGCCCTGGTAGGAGCCGAACGGCAGGTCGGCCACCACCAGCGAGTGCGCGCGCCGCGCGGGTCACCGCCCGCACCAGCGGCAGCAGCTCGTCGACGGTCACCGGGATCGTCGTCTCGTAGCCCAGGACGTTGTTGCCGGCGGAGTCACCGACCAGCAGCACGGGGATGCCGGCGCCGTCGAAGATCTCGGCGGCGTACTGGTCGTAGGCGGTGAGCATCGCCCACCGCTCGCCGCGCTCCTTCATCGCCTGCAGGTGCGGGATCCGCACGCGGCGCAGCGGGGACGGGGTCGGAGTTGCGGTGCCGGTGCCGTACGGCGCGGGCTGCTCGGTCACGGTGATGGGCTCCTGGGAGGCAGGGACGTGCAGGGGCGACGGGGCAGGGAGGGGCAGGCTCAGGAGTCCTGCTCGCGCCACCGGCTGGTGACCGGCAGCCGCCGGTCGCGGCCGAACGCCAGGCTGGAGATCTTGGGTCCGGGGGCGAACTGGCGGCGCTTCCACTCCGCCCGGTCGACCAGGCCGACGACCTTGTCGACGACCGCCTCGTCGAAGCCGGCCGCGACCAGCTCGGCGCGGCCCTGGGCGCCCTCGACGTAGGCGTCGAGGATCGCGTCGAGCACGTCGTACGGCGGGAGCGAGTCCTGGTCGATCTGCCCGGGGCGCAGCTCGGCCGAGGGCGCCTTGGTGATGGTGCTCTCGGGGATCGGCGGCGTCTCGCCGCGGCGCACCGCCTCGGCGTTGCGCCACCGGGCCAGCTCCCAGACCAGGGTCTTGGGCACGTCCTTGATCGGGGCGAACCCGCCGACGCTGTCGCCGTAGATGGTCGAGTAGCCCACCGACAGCTCGCTCTTGTTGCTGTTGGCCAGCACCAGGTGGCCCTCCTGGTTGCTCAGCCCCATCCAGCACCAGCGCCGCGCACGCGCGCCTGCAGGTTCTCCTCGGCGACGCCGGACAGCTTGACGTTGTCGAGGAACGCGTCTGACCATCGGCTCGATCGGGATGACCCGGTAGTCCAGGCCGAGGCGGGCGGCGAGCTCCTCGGCGTCGTCCCGGGAGTGCTGGCTGGAGTAGCCGCTGGGGTTGGAGATGCCGACGACGTTCTCCCCGCCGAGGGCGTCGGCCGCGATCGTCGCCACGAGGGTGGAGTCGATGCCGCCGGAGACGCCGAGCAGCACCGACCGGAAGCCGTTCTTGCGCACGTAGTCGCCCAGGCCGAGGGTGAGCGCCTCGTAGACCTCACCGACCGGGTCCAGCCGTGGGGCGTGCGGGGCGGGCTCCGCGGCGTACGGCGCGATCGGCTGGTCGGAGAGGGTGACGTGCACGACGCCCTCGGGCGGGTGGGCCGGGTTGACCGTGCTCTCGGCCAGGTCGAGGTCGACCACCAGCAGGTCCTCGCGGAACTGCGGGCCGCGGGCCAGCACCGTGCCGGCCGCGTCGACGACCAGCGAGTCGCCGTCGAAGACCAGCTCGTCCTGGCCACCGACCAGGTTGAGGTAGGCCAGCGTGCAGCCGGCCTCGCGCCGCGCGACGGGCGCAGAGCTCCAGCCGGGTGTCGTCCTTGTCCCGCTCGTACGGCGAGCCGTTGATCACCAGCAGCAGCTCGGCGCCGGCCTCGCGGGTGAGGGCCACCGGGCCGCCCTCCTGCCACAGGTCCTCGCAGATCGCGATGGCCACGTCGATGTCGCCGACCCGGACGACGGTCAGGTCGGTCGCCGGGGGCGAAGATGCGGTACTCGTCGAAGACGCCGTAGTTGGGCAGGTGGTGCTTGGCGTAGCGGGCCTTGACCCGGCCCTCGTGCAGCACCCCGGCGCAGTTCTGGGGGAGCACCCGGCCGGGACCGCTGTCGGCGGTGCCCTCGCCGGCGTGGTCGAGGTAGCCCACGACGACCGGCAGGTCGCCGAGGCCGTCGGCCGCGAGGTCGGCGGCGAGCTGCGTCAGCGCGGCCTCGGAGGCGTCGACGAAGGACGCCCGCAGCGCGAGGTCCTCGACCGGGTAGCCGGTCAGCACCATCTCGGGGAAGGCGACCAGGTGGGCGCCGCGGCCGCGCGGCCTGCGCCGTCCAGCGGCGGATCGCCGCGGCGTTGCCGCCGAGGTCGCCGACGGTGGGGTTGATCTGGGCCAGGGCGAGTCGCAGCTGCGGCATGGCGCCAGCGTAGTGGGCGGCTCCCGCGGCCCCGGACGGGAAGGGGGCTCCCGGCACGCCGGCCGGGTGCCGGTCACGCCCGGGGCGGGCGGGTCAGGCCCGGGGCGAGACCAGCAGCGTCTGCGCGATGGTGCCGCAGGCACCGGCGCGGTCGTGGATCGTCGTGGCGCACAGCCCGGTGCCGGTGGACGCCAGCCGGGTGCGGGCGTCGAGCAGGACCCACTCGTCCTGCATCGGCCGCAGCAGGTGCAGGTCGAGGTCGACGTTGACGAAGGACCACTGGTCCCAGTCGAGCTCGGCCGAGACGCCGCCGCCGGAGTCGCCGACCAGGGCGGCGCGCTGCAGGCTGGTCGGGCACTCGCCGGGGACCAGCGGCACCCGGGCCCGGCCCCAGACCTGTGCCGGGCCCGGGCCGTCCAGGGTGCCGCCGGCCGCGCGCCAGTCCAGGTGCCGGGCGTAGGGGAAGTCCCAGACCGTGGACGGGTCGAGCGAGTCGGGGTCCGGGTGGTCGAGGGCCGCTGCGGCGGGCACCGTGGGCGTGGTGCCCTGGGGTGCCCGCCGCAGCACCCACACCCGGCCGTGCAGGGCGGTCCGGCCGCCCTGGCTCAGGGTGACGTCGACGAGGGTGATGCTGCGGCCGGTGCGGACCACCTCCCCGGCCACGACCACCGGGTCGGTGCTGACCGGGCCGAGGAAGTCCAGGCTGAGCCGCAGCGCGTCGGCCGGCCCGCTGACCACGCCGGCGGCGAGCCGCTCGGCCTCCCGGACCACCAGGGCCGCGGGTGGGCCGCCGTGCTGGGACCGCGGCGACCACGGCCCGATCGTCGCCTCGGTGGGCTGCCAGGTGCCGGGGTCGCCGGTCGGGAGGTAGAAGCTTTCACTCACGCGGGGCACGTTAGCCGGGCATAGTCTCACCGCGTGACGTACGACGACATCATCGTGGGTGCCGGCCACAACGGGCTGACCGCCGCCGCCTACCTCGCCCGCGCCGGCCGTCGGGTCCTCCTGCTGGAGCGGGCCGACCACGTCGGCGGGGCCGCGGTCTCGGCGCAGGCGTTCCCGGGCGTCGACGCGCGCCTGTCGCGCTACAGCTACCTCGTGTCGCTGCTGCCCCGTCAGGTGATGGCCGACCTCGACCTGGACGTGCGGCTGGTGCGCCGGCGCTACTCCTCCTACACCCCGCTGCCGGCGTCCCCGGGGACCGGTCTGCTGGTGGACAACGAGGACCCCCGGGCCACGGCGGCGGCGTTCGCGGCGGTGACCGGGTCCGGTGCCGAGCACGAGGCCTGGCAGCGGTTCTACGGGCGCATGTCGACCCTGGCCCAGCGGGTCTTCCCGACCGTCCTGGAGCCGCTGCGGTCCGCCGCGGCGGTGCAGGAGCTGGTCGGTGACGACGAGCTGTGGCGGGCGCTGGTCGAGCGACCGCTGGGGGAGACCCTGCGGGCGACGTTCGCCGACGACACGGTGCGCGGCATCGTGGCCACGGACGCCCTCATCGGCACCTTCGCCGACCTCGACGCGCCGTCCCTGGCCCAGAACGTCTGCTTCCTCTACCACCTCATCGGCGGCGGCACCGGCGACTGGGACGTGCCGGTCGGCGGCATGGGCGCGGTCACCGACGGGCTGGCGCGGGCGGCGGTCGCCGCCGGCGCGACGGTGCTGACCGGCGCCGAGGTCGTCTCGGTCGAGCCCGGCGGGGAGGTCACCTGGCGCCAGGCCGAGGGCCTGCGCACCGCGCGCGGGGCGACGGTGCTGTCCGGTCTGGCTCCCGCCGTCCTCAACCAGCTGCTGGCCCGCGCCGGCGCCGGGCCGGTCGAGACCGAGCCGGCGCCCGAGGGCGCGCAGCTCAAGGTCAACATGCTCCTGTCCCGGCTGCCGCGGCTGCGCGACGAGCGGGTCGACCCCCGTGCCGCCTTCGCCGGCACCTTCCACATCAACGAGAGCCTCAGCCAGCTGCAGGGCACGTACGCCGTCGCCGCCGCCGGCGCGGTGCCCGACCTCGTCCCGTGCGAGATCTACTGCCACTCGCTCTCGGACCGCTCGATCCTCGGGCCCGACCTGGCCGGCACGGACGCGCAGACCCTCACGCTGTTCGGCCTGCACCTGCCGGCCCGGCTCTTCCGGGAGGACAACGAGGCACGGCGCGCGGAGGCCCTCGCGGCCACGCTGCGCTCGCTGGACTCGGTGCTGGCCGAGCCGATCGAGGACGTGCTGCTGCGCGGGCCGGACGGCCGGCCCTGCCTGGAGGCGCGCACGCCGGTGGACCTCGAGCAGGACCTCGCGCTGCCCGGCGGCAACATCTTCCACCGGTCGCTGCAGTGGCCCTGGGCCGAGAGCCCCGAGCAGGTCGGCACCTGGGGTGTCGAGACGGTCCACGAGCGGGTGCTGGTCTGCGGCGCGGGAGCCCGTCGCGGCGGCGGCGTCAGCGGCATACCGGGACACAACGCGGCGCAGGCGGTCCTGACCGGCTCACCGGCGCGCCCGCTTCCCCGCGCGGAAGCCCGGTAGGGCAGGATCGGCGGCATGGATCGTCAGCAGGAGTTCGTCCTCCGCACCATCGAGGAGCGGGACATCCGCTTCGTCCGCCTCTGGTTCACCGACGTGCTCGGTCAGCTCAAGTCGGTGGCGGTCGCCCCGGCCGAGCTCGAGGGGGCCTTCAGCGAGGGCATCGGCTTCGACGGCAGCGCCATCGAGGGGTTCGCCCGGGTCTACGAGGCGGACATGCTCGTGCGCCCCGACCCCTCCACGTTCCAGGCGCTGCCCTGGCGTGGTGACAACCCCGGCACCGCCCGCATGTTCGGCGACATCGTGCTGCCGGACCAGTCGCCCAGCTTCGCCGACTCCCGCTACGTGCTCAAGCGCGCGCTGGCCAAGGCGGCCGACCTCGGGTTCACCTTCTACACCCACCCCGAGATCGAGTTCTTCCTGTTCGAGCAGCCCGATGATCCCGGGCAGCCCGCCGGTGCCGGTGGACCAGGGCGGCTACTTCGACCACGTGCCGCACGGCACCGCCCACGACTTCCGCCGGGCCGCGATCACCATGCTCGAGTCGATGGGCATCTCGGTGGAGTTCAGCCACCACGAGATGCGGCCCGGGTCAGAACGAGATCGACCTGCGCTACGCCGACGCGCTGTCCACGGCCGACAACGTCATGACCTTCCGCACCGTGATCAAGGAGGTGGCGCTCGAGCAGGGCGTCTTCGCCTCGCTTCATGCCCAAGCCGCTGACCGACCAGCCCGGGTCGGGCATGCACACGCACCTGTCGCTGTTCGAGGGCGACCGCAACGCGTTCCACGAGGCGGGCGCGCCGTACCAGCTCAGCCAGGTGGGCCGGCAGTTCATCGCCGGCCTGCTGCGGCACGGCGCCGAGATCACCGCCGTCACCAACCAGTGGGTCAACTCCTACAAGCGGCTCTGGGGCGGTGGCGAGGCACCGGCCCACGTCTGCTGGGGCCACAACAACCGCAGCGCGCTGATCCGGGTGCCGATGTACAAGCCGAGCAAGGGCCAGAGCACCCGGGTCGAGGTCCGCGTCGCTGGACTCGGCCTGCAACCCCTACCTCGCCTTCGCCGTGCTGCTCAACGCCGGCCTCAAGGGCATCGAGGAGGGCTACGAGCTGCCCGAGGAGGCCGAGGACGACGTCTGGTCGCTGACCGGCGCCGAGCGACGGGCGATGGGCATCGAGCCGCTGCCGTCCTCGCTGAGCGAGGCGATCTCGCTGATGCAGGACTCCGAGCTGGTCGCCGACACCCTCGGCGAGCACGTCTTCGACTTCTTCCTGCGCAACAAGCGGGCCGAGTGGGAGGACTACCGCAACCAGGTGACCCCGTTCGAGCTGCGCCGCTACCTGCCGCGGCTCTGAGCACCCGGTCCCCGCGCGGCGTCGGGCTCGGTAGGTTGGGCCGGTGACCTCCTCCTCGCGGGCGACCAGCAGCCGGGCGGGGCAGCTGGCCCGGCTGGGGTTCGCCGATGCCGCCCGCGCCGACCAGCTGCTGGACGACCCGGCGCTGGCCGGGCTGGTCGACCCCTTCGACGAGCTGTTCGGGGACGGCGTCGTCGACGCGCTGGGCGCGGTCGCCGACCCCGACCTGGCGCTGCTGGGCCTGGTCCGGCTGATGGAGGCGCTGCGCCGGCTGGACGACGACGGGCAGCACAGCGTGCGTGAGCTGGTCGCCGCGCTGCGCCACCGCGGCCCCGGCCAGGACCGGCTGCTGGCCGTCCTGGGGTCCTCGGTCGCGCTCGCGAACCACCTCGTCGGCCACCCCGAGCACTGGTCGTCGGTCACCGCCGCGCAGCGGCGCACCGCGGAGCAGCGCCGCGACGAGCTGGTCGCCGCCGTCGCCCCCGACCGGCGCGGTGAGCGGACGGCGTACGACGCCCTGCGCGTCGCCTACCGGCGCGAGCTGCTGGGGATCGCGGCGCTGGACCTCACCGCACCCCGGGCCGTGGACGAGCTGCCGGAGACCGCCGCCGCGCTCGCCGACCTGGCCAGCGCCGCGCTCGAGGCCGCGCTGGCGATCGCGCGCGAGGAGGTGGGGGAGGCGGCCGCGCGCTGCCGGTTCGCGGTGATCGGCATGGGCAAGTGCGGCGGCCAGGAGCTGAACTACGTCAGCGACGTCGACG
This sequence comes from uncultured Actinomycetota bacterium, assembly GCA_963828995.1. Taxonomy (GTDB): domain Bacteria; phylum Actinomycetota; class Actinomycetes; order Actinomycetales; family Dermatophilaceae; genus CAVRTM01. The sequence continues at coordinate 279,840 of CAWHHB010000012.1, read as the reverse complement.
TCATCTTCGTGGTCGAGCCGGTGGACGGCGGGGAGCCGGACGAGGCGGCCGCCCTGTCGGCCGGCACCCAGCTGGCCACCAGCCTGATGCGGGCCTGCTGCCACGGCGACCGGCGAGGGCACGCTGTGGCCGGTCGACGCGGCGCTGCGGCCGGAGGGCAAGAACGGCCCGCTGGTGCGCACGGTCGAGAGCCACCGCCAGTACTACGAGCGGTGGGCCAAGACGTGGGAGTTCCAGGCGCTGCTCAAGGCGCGGACGGTGGCGGGCGACCAGGAGCTCGGACAGGCCTACCTCGACGCGGTCCGGCCGATGGTCTGGCAGGCGGCCGGCCGGCCGAACTTCGTCGAGGACGTGCAGGCGATGCGGCGCCGGGTCGAGCAGCACGTGCCCGCCGGCGAGGCCGCCCGCCAGCTCAAGCTGGGGCCGGGCGGCCTGCGCGACGTCGAGTTCAGCGTCCAGCTGCTGCAGCTGGTGCACGGGCGCGCCGACGAGACGCTGCGCTCGGGCACGACGCTCGAGGCGCTCGCGGCGCTGAGCAGCGGTGGTTACGTCGGCCGCGACGACGCCGCGGTGCTCGATGAGTCCTACCGGCTGCTGCGGACGCTGGAGCACCGCATCCAGCTGTTCCGGCTGCGGCGGACCCACCTCATGCCCACCGACGAGGCCGACCTGCGCCGGCTGGGGCGTGCGGTCGGGCACCGGCGCGACGCGGCCCGCGAGGTGGTGTCCCAGTGGCAGGCCCAGGCGCGCGAGGTGCGCCGCATCCACGAGCGGCTGTTCTACCGCCCGCTGCTGACCGCCGCCGCCCGGTTGAGCACGTCCGAGGCGCGACTGACCCCGGAGGCCGCGCGCGAGCGGCTGGCGGCGCTCGGTTTCCGGGACCCGGCCGGGGCGCTGCGGCACATCGAGGCGCTGACCACCGGTGTCAGCCGTCGCGCCGCGATCCAGCGGACGCTGCTGCCGGTGATGCTCGGGTGGTTCGCCGACGAGGCCGACCCCGACGCCGGCCTGCTGTCCTTCCGCACCATCAGCGAGTCGCTGGGCACCACCCACTGGTACCTCAAGATGCTGCGCGACGAGGGCAGCGCCGCCGAACGGCTGGCGCACGTGCTGGGCCGCTCCCGCTACGCCGCGGACCTGCTGGTCCGCGCACCGGAGTCGGTGGCCATCCTCGGCGACGCGGGCGGGCTGAGCCCGCGGCCGCGGGCGGCCCTGCAGGCCACGATGACCGCGGCGACCCGGCGCAAGGAGTCCGCGGACGACGCCATGACGGCGGCGCGGGTCGTCCGCCGGCAGGAGCTGTTCCGGGTCGCCGTCGGCGACCTGACCGGGATGCTGGGCCTCAGCGCCGTCGGGTGCGCCCTCACCGACCTCACCGCCGCCACGCTGCAGTCCGCGCTCGACATCGCCGTACGGCGGGTCGAGGACGACCGCGGGCCGCTCGGCACCCGGCTGCTCGTGGTCGGCATGGGGCGGCTGGGCGGCGCCGAGATGGGCTACTCCAGCGATGCCGACGTGCTGTTCGTGCACCAGCCCGATCCCGGCAGCGACGAGGGCGAGGCGCAGAAGGCCGCGACCCTCGTGGTCCAGGAGATGCGCCGGCTGCTCGGCGCCGCCGGCCCGGACCCGCAGCTGGGCCTGGACGCCGACCTGCGCCCGGAGGGCAAGAACGGCCCGCTGGTGCGCACGCTGCAGTCCTACCGGGCCTACTACGAGCGGTGGTCCCTGGTCTGGGAGTCGCAGGCCCTGCTGCGCGCCACCCCGGTCGCGGGCGACGAGGAGCTGGGCCGGGAGTTCCTGGCCCTGGTCGACCCGCTGCGGTGGCCGGAGGGCGGGCTGAGCCAGCACGCCGTCCGCGAGATCCGCACCCTGAAGGCCCGGATGGAGTCCGAGCGGCTGCCCCGCGGGGGCGATCCCAAGACCCACTTCAAGCTCGGGACCGGCGGCCTGTCCGACGTCGAGTGGACCGTGCAGCTGCTGCAGATGCGGCACGGCTTCGAGGTGCCGGCGCTGCGCACCACCTCGACCCTGGACGGTCTGGAGGCGGCGCGGACGGCGGGCCTGCTCACCGAGGCGGACGCCGAGGCGCTCGGCGCGTCGTGGCGGCTGGCGTCGCGGCTGCGCAACGCCGCGGTGCTGTGGCGGGGACGACCCGTGGACGGGGTGCCCAGCGACCTGCGCGACGCCGACGGCGTGGGGCGGATCGTCGGCCGGGAGCCCGGCACGGGGGCCACGCTGGCCGAGGACTACCGCCGGCTGGCGCGACGCGCCCGATCTGCCGTCGTGTCCAACTTCTACGAAGGCGCCTGAGGCAGGTAACGTCAGCGCGATGGACGGCCAGGGGGCGGACCAAGCGACCGGCACAGCCATGCCGTCGTACAGCCAGCTGTTCCGGGTGCGCGCCTTCGTGGCCATCTTCGCCAGCAGCACCCTGTCGGCGTGGGGCGACCAGCTGGCCCGCCTGACCGTGGCCGCGTTCGTCCTCGAGCGGTCGGGGTCGCCGCTGGCCGCCGCCACGACGCTCGCGGTCAGCCTCATCCCCTCGCTGTTCGGCCGGAGCCTGCTCGGACCCATCGCCGACCGCTTCCCGTACCGCAACGTGCTCATCGCGGCCAACGTCGTCCGGGCCGCGCTGGTCGGCGTCATCATCGTCGCGGTCGCCGGGGGGTGGTCGCTGGCGTGGTTGCTGACGCTGCTGTTCGTCCTCGAGCTCGCCGGCGGGCCGGCGGTCACGTCGATGCGGATCCTGCTCACCGACCTGTTCGAGGACCGCAGGCTCTTCACCCGGGCGTTGGGCCTGAACAACCTGTCCGAGCAGGTCAACCAGGTGATCGGGCTCGGTGTCGGCGGCGTCATCGTCTTCGCCGTGGGGGCCACCAACGCGCTGTGGTTCGACCTGGCGACGTTCCTCATCAGCGCCCTGGTGGTCGCCCTGGCCATCGCGCACCGGCCGGTGCTCGGGACGCCGAGCGCCGGACTGGTGGGGTACTTCCACGACATCGTCGCCGGCGGGCGCTACCTCGCCCGGCACCGGGTCCTCGCGGCCATGCTCACCCTCAGCCTGGCCACGTCCTGGGCCATCGCGGCGCCCGAGGCGGTCGCCCTGGCCTACGCGGCCGAGTCCGGCGCAGCGCGGTACGGCGGCCTGCTGATGGCCGCGCCGATGGCCGGGGCCGTGCTGGGCCTGCTGGTCATCGGCCGGTGGCAGCCGCACCAGCAGAACGCTCGCATCATCACCCTCGCGCTGTCGATGCCGGTCCCGCTGCTGGCCACCGCCTTCCAGCCGCCGCTCCTGGTGACCGGCCTGCTGTGGTTCCTCAGCGGGGCGCTGCAGGCCTTCATGCTCCCGCTGCAGGCGACCTTCTCGCTGATGGTGACCCCGGAGATGCGGGGGCGCGTCTTCGGGCTGGCCGGTGCGCTCACCGTCTCGGCGACCGGCGTCGCCTTCCTCGTCAGCGGCCTGGTCGCCCAGCAGCTGACGGCGGCCGCCGCGGTCTCCGTGGCGGCGGTGTTCAGCCTCGCGGCCATCGTCCTGCTGGCCGCCCGCTGGCCGCGCCGGGCGCTGGCCCGTGCGGTCACCGACGTCTACGACTCCTGACCGACCGCCGGCCGGCACCCGTCGGGCGCCCGGCCGCCTCGTCCGTCTGCCTCATCCGTCGGGGCCGGGCTACCGCGACGCGCGGTGCACGGCCACGGCGACGAGCACGATCGCGACCACCATGACCACCACGCCGGCCGCGAGGAACAGACCGCCCAGCCACGGCAGCCAGGGAGCGGACACCCCCACGTCGAGGCTGGCGGTCACCGGCCCGGTGCCGTCCTGGTTCATCAGCACCATCGACCAGTGGCCCGACCGGGGCGTCCAGAACAGCTCCCGTGCACCGGGTCCGCCCGACTGGGCCTGCCAGACGTCGACCGCCTGCGGCGGTGCCGGCGGGGCCGACCCGGCGATGTCCTGGCCCTGGCCGGACGCGTCGGGCACCGTGCGCGCCACGCCGGAGAGGTAGGCATCGACCTCGGCGGCCGGGCCGATGCCGACGAACACCGGGGTCGCGGCGTCTCCCGGGGTCGCGCGGACCCGGACGTCGCCGATCACGCGGGCCGGCATCGCGGTGTCCGCCCCCGGGCCGTCGAGAGCCACGTCGCCCACCACGATGGCGTAGCCGCTGCTCGACAGCTGCTGGCTGCCGCTGCTGAGGAAGCCGTCGTCGCGCATCGTCCGGTTCGCCACCAGCAGGGCGGTGCCGGCGATGAGGACCGCCAGCGCGACCAGGGCCAGCACCGAGCCCACGACCACCGAGACGGAGCGTCCCGCGGTCCAGCCGCGGTGGTGGTGAGGCGGTCCAGTGACGGGCTGGTCGGGCTGGACGGCCGGGTCGGCCGCGCGCGGGGCCGGGGCACCGGACGACGTGGCCGGTGGGACGGAGGGCGGGTCGGACGGGGGGTCGGACGGCGTCCCACCCGGTGCGCCGGCCGCGCCCGGTGCGCCGCCCGGGGACGGTGCGGCCGCCGGCGAGGTCACCGCCGGGGCGACGGCAGGCGACGCCACGGCGGGGGCGCCGCCGGGGGAGGCCGGCAGCAGCAGCGCCGCGGCCGGGTCCGCCCCACCCATGTCCAGCCGGAACGGCGGGTACTCGTCGGTCATCAGCCCGGCGTAGGCCGTGACCCGCAGCACCCATCGGTTGACGCCCAGCAGCAGGTCGTACACCGGCCGCGGGTAGCTGCCGGTGACCGCCAGCAGCACCGCGGCCACCAGCACGAGGATGCCGACGAGGCCGCCACCCCAGACCGTCTGCCACTCGCCGTTTCCCGCCCGGACCAGCCAGGTGCCCGAGCCGAGGAAGACGCCGACCACGATGTACTGGGGGATCGCCAGCAGCCACCACTTCACCAGCACCAGGCCGCGGGAGAGGTGCTCGGGGTACTCCACGTCGAAGTGCGCCGGGTAGGTCGGGTCCTCGGCCAGGCTGAACGGCGGGTACCGGTCCGTGGCCAGCGCGCCGTACGAGTAGTACGCGACGCGCCAGGACCAGCGCAGCACCCCGACGTTGAAGTCGAAGATGGCCCGGGGGTAGCGACCGGTCACGAGGATGGCCACGAGGGCCACGAGGCTGAGCACCGTGAAGGCGACCCACAGGAACGCCAGGACCACGTAGTGCGGCAGCGCCAGCAGCCACTTGACCAGCCAGAGCCAGCGGGAGGTCGCGGCCGGCTGGGGGTCGGCGTGCACGTGCACCGGGTAGTGGAGGGGCGACGGGCCTGCGGGTGGGTTCGCTGCTGCCATGGTCGTGGTCCCTCCCTCGCGGCTGCCTGCCTCCGAGCGTCCGGCCCGTCGTCCCGGGGCAGGCAGGGCCGTTGGTCCCTGCGGGCTCCGGCACCTCCGACGCGGCCCGTGGCAGCCGGCCGCGTCGGTGGTCAGCCCAGGGTGGCGGCGTGGTCGGGGACCTCGTTCTGCAGGAAGCGCTCGGTCCGGACGTAACCGGTGGGTGCCGGCCGGCCCGGCAGCTCCAGCGCCGGCGGGGGGACCTGCTGGTAGGGGATGCTCGAGAGCAGGTGGGCGATCATGTTGATCCGGGCCCGGCGCTTGTTGTCGCTCTCCACGACCAGCCACGGCGACTCGGGGATGTCGGTGTGCACGAACATCTCGTCCTTGGCGCGGGAGTAGTCCTCCCAGCGTCGCAGCGACTCCAGGTCCATCGGCGAGAGCTTCCACTGCCGCATCGGGTCCTTCAGCCGCTGGTGGAACCGGTGCTCCTGCTCCGCGTCGCTGACCGAGAACCAGTACTTGCGCAGCAGCATGCCGTCCTCCACGAGCAGCCGCTCGAAGATGGGGCACTGCTGCAGGAACCGTCGGTGCTGCTCGGGCGTGCACAGGTGCATCACCCACTCGACGCCGGCGCGGTTGTACCAGCTGCGGTCGAACAGGACGATCTCCCCGGCGGCCGGGAGGTGCTCGACGTACCGCTGGAAGTACCACTGGCTCGACTCGCGGTCGTTCGGCCGGGGCAGCGCCGCGATCCGGGCCACACGGGGGTTCAGGTACTGCGTGACGCGCTTGATGGTGCCGCCCTTGCCTGCCGCGTCGCGCCCCTCGAACACCACCACGACGCGCACGCCCTCGGTGCGCACCCACTCCTGCAGCTCGACCAGCTCCTTCTGCAGCCGCAGCAGCTCCTTCTCGTAGACGGATCGCTTCAAGCCGGCGCCGTTCTTCCGCGTCTCTGCGCCGTTCGTCGCCGTCCCGCTGCCGTGCTTCGTCATCCGAACCCCCTCCGCTGGAGCAGCCCGGTGTGGCCCGGCTCGACGGTACGGCCCGGTGCCCGCGGGCGGGCGGGCCGTTGGTCCCGGACCGTGAGTGGGCCACGACGGCGGACGTGCGGCGGCAACCTGTTGCCGGGCCGGGGTCCGGCGCGGCGTTGACCCGGCCCCCGGCAGGGGGTCACGATTCCCTGAGCCGGGTCGCCGCCACGTCGGGGGCCCGGACGGCGAAGGAGGCCCGATGGCGCAGCCGGTACCCCGATCGAGCACGACGGGCGACGGCTCGTCCGACGGACGGGCCCGGGCCGCCGGCATCTACGGGACCGTGGTGACCGCGGCGGTCCTGGCCACCGGGGGCGGCCAGCTGAGGGTCGTCCAGCTCGCGGTGCTGGTGTTCGTCACCCTCGTCGTCTACTGGGGGGCCGAGCTGTACGCCGAGGTGCTGGGCAAGCACGTGCACGCGGGCCGGCTGCCGCAGGGGGCCGAGCTGCGTGCCCTGGTCGGTGCCTCCTGGCACATGGTCACGGCCTCCTACCTGCCGCTGCTGGTGCTGGTGGTCACGGCGCTGCTCGGGATGTCGGCGATGACGGCGAGCTACGCCGCGCTCATCACGACGGTGCTGCTGCTGCTGGTGCACGGCCGCGCCGCCGGCAAGGGCGCCGGGCTGTCCGGGATCCGGCTGGTGGCGGTGACGGCGTTGGCCGGGCTGTTCGGGGTCACGATGGTGCTGCTGAAGGTGCTCATCGCCCACTGACCACGGCCCAGCCGCCGCGGTGGGCCAGCAGCCGCGTGGCGGTGCCGATCCCGGCACCCAGGAGCGCGCCGATGAGCACGTCGCCGGGGTAGTGCACGCCGGTGTGGACGCGCGAGTAGGCGACGGCCGTGGCCATCAGGCGCAGCGGGGTGGCCAGCGCCGGCAGCTCCCCGCCGACCGCCGAGGAGAACGCGAACGCCGACGCGGTGTGGCCCGAAGGGAAGGAGTGCGACTCCGGCATCCGCACGCCCTGGCTCCGGACCGAGTCGGTGCGCTCCGGCCGGCCACGGCTCATGACCGGCTTGACGACCAGGTTGCTCACCGCCGAGGCCGAGCCCACGGCGGTGAGCCCGATCAGGGCCGCGCGGCGCCCCGTCGGCCCGGTCGCGCCCAGCAGCCCGGCCGTGACCATCCACAGCCGGGAGTAGTTGGCCGCGTTGGAGATCCGTGCCACCGCGGCGTCAATGGTGGGGGAGGGCGTGGAGGCGACGGCGCCGTACACGGCCCGGTCCAGGGCTCCGAGCTCCACCCGGGCGCGGTCCAGCGTCGTCAGCACCGCGCGACCGTGGGCCGCGACGCCGCCGTCGTGCGCCGTCATCGTGGTGACCCGGGCAGTCGGTGGTACGACGCGAGCCGGCGCAGCCGCACCCAGCTGAGGGGTGGCCGGGGTGGCGGCACCCCGGGACGTTGTCGCGGCACCCGCACCCGCAGGGCCTGGGGTCGGATGCGGCAGTGCACCGGCGTCGGCAGCGTGACGGCCTCGCCGTCGATGCCGACCGGGATCTGCTCGGCGTCCGCGGTGACGACGACCTCCGGCGTCTCGAGGATGGTGAGCCCGTTGTCGCGGGTGTGCCGCAGCAGGCCCACGGCCTGACGGGCGCTGTCGACGCTGACGGCGACCATGCCGAGGCGGCCGGTGTCGAGCCGGGCCCGACGGCCCACGCCGGCGAGGTCGCCCATCCCGTAGGGGTTGTCGCTCACCAGGACGGCCTGCGGGCCACGGGTGGTCACCCCGGCGGCGTGCGCCTCGAGCCGCGCGCCGGCGTGCCCGGTCAGCAGGTCGGGCAGCGTGTCCAGCGTCGTGCGCGTCTTGTCGTCGCGGTAGGCAGGACTCTGGACCACGGCGGCGTACGCGCCGAAGGAGGCGTTGTTGACGAAGGTGCGCCCGCCGATCTCCCCGAGGTCGATGTGCAGCTCCACGGCGTCGTCGGTGAGGGCCGCCAGGCAGGTGGTCGGGTCCTCGCGGTCCAGGCCGAGGTCGAGGGCGAAGTGGTTGCGCGTGCCGGCGCTGATCACCATGAAGGGGACGTCGTGCTCGGCCGCCACCCCGGCCACGAGCGCCTGGGTGCCGTCCCCGCCGGCCACTCCCAGCAGGTCGGCTCCACGGGCCAGGGCCGCACGCACGGTGGCCACGACGTCGACCGTCCCGGGGCCCTCCAGGAGGGCCACCTCGGCGCCGAGCGCCTCGGCCTTCTCCTTCAGCCCGAACCGGCCCACCTTGCCCCCGCCGGAGCGCGGGTTCATGACGATGAACGGGCGCTGCGGGCGTGGCGCGTCGTACTCCGGCATGCCGCTCGGGCGGGCCTCCCGCAGGAGCGCGGCCTGCCCGGCCGCGGCTGCGGCCGCCAGCAGCACGAGCACCACCAGCGGCACCCACAGCAGGCCGTCCCGGACGAACAGCCAGGCGAGGACGACCGGCGTGAGGACCACGAGGGCCAGGGCGAGCCAGCGGACCGCACCGCGCACGGACAGGAACCACCAGGCCGAGCCGACGACGACGACGACGCCGAGCGCGGCGGCCAGCAGCAGGCCCACCCCGCCGTTCAGGGCGAAGCCGACGAGCACGACCGCGGCGGCGAGGGCGGCGAGGAAGGCAGCGCGGGCGAGCCACCTCGCGGACGCGGGCGCGCTCGCCTCCGGGCTCGTGGTCGGGCGGTCGGGGGCGGGGTGAGCCTGCGTGTCCTCGGCTCCGGCGCTCATGCGTGGCTCCTTCGGTCCGCCCCGCTGCGTGGTGCCGCCGGTGCGGGGTACCCCGCCCACCCTCGCGCCCGGCCGGTCGCCGAGCGTCACCCGCGGCGGATGAACGTGCTCCCCGGCGGGCCGGGACGGACCAAGGTCCCGGGTGCGCCACCCACGCCGGTGCGAGGGTGTGGCCAAGGCGCTGAGGGGATCCGGAGGCTCTCAGCACCAGTCCCGCCGTTCAAGGAGCGGCCGGCGGGGCGACCGGGGGGCCGCAGGACGACCGGCGGAGCCTTGACAGGACGGCTTCCGCCGGTCGACTCCTGACCCGGCCCCTCGGTGAGTCCGCCCACCCTCCGCGATCGCCGGGACGCGTCGCGGGGTCGTGGCTATAGTGACCGCCACCCGCCACCTCGGAAGAGGACCCAGATGTCGGCAGCAGATCTTCGCGACACCCTGTCAGGCCAGGGACAGCGGCTCCTGGCGCCCGTACGGCGTCAGGTGGCCCCCCACCTGGACACGCTGGCGGTCAGCCGGTTCCGCACGCTGGCCCGTCGCGGCGCGAGCGCCCGGGACCCCTGGTCGGTCGAGGACGCGACCATCACCGCGTTCTCCCGGCTGGTCGACCGGGCCACGGCGGCCGGCCGGGCGTCGTCCCGGCTCGAGCACGCGGTCGTCCGGGCGTTCCGGTCCCTGGCCGACGCCGACCTCGGGGCGGTGCCCTCGCCGGTCGTCCGTCAGGCGGTCGTGGACTGCTTCCACCGGCTCTACTACCGCCGTTCGGAGCAGACGTGGAAGCAGACCTGGTGGCGCGGGGTCGAGGTGTGGAAGAACCCGCTCGACCTCTGGATCTACCAGGAGATCATCCACGAGGTGCGCCCGGACGTCATCGTGGAGGCGGGCACGAAGTACGGCGGCAGCGCCTTCTTCCTGGCCAACCTCTGCGACCTCGAGGACTGGGGCAGGGTCGTCACCATCGACGTCACCGAGCAGCCCGACCGGCCGCAGCACGATCGCATCACCTACCTCACCGGGTCCTCGACCGACCCGCAGGTGATCGAGCAGGTGGACCAGATCGTGGCCGGTGGCCGGGTCCTCGTGCTGCTGGACTCCGACCACAGCGCCCGGCACGTGCTGGCCGAGCTGCGCGCCTGGCACTCCCGGGTGCCGGTGGGCTCCTACGTCATCGTGGAGGACACCAACGTCCACGGCCACCCGGTCATGCCCAGCCACGGCCCGGGCCCGATGGAGGCGGTGGAGGCCTTCCTGGCCGAGAACGACCAGTTCGTCGTGGACGAGTCCCGGCAGAAGTTCTTCATGACCTTCAACCCCCGCGGCTACCTCAAGCGCGTGGCGTAGCGGCGACGGGCGCGGTCTCCGACGCGCGGACGAAGTCGACCGGCTGCGCGGCCCGGCCGGGCCAGGTCAGCGTCGTCACGGCCGGGGGAGTGCTGGCGACCAGCCGCCCGTGCGCGAAGACGTGCGAGGGCCGCACCTGGCGGCGCACCACGTCGAAGCGGCCGCCGGCCGGGAGCAGCAGGAAGCTGGCCGGGCGACCGGGGGCGACGCCGTACCCCTCGTCCAGTCCCAGCACGGCGGCGGCCCGGTCGGTGACCATCCGGAAGCACTCCGCGACCTCGTCCGGGGAGGTGAGCTGGGTGGCGTGCGCCCCGACGAAGGCCACCTGCAGCGGGTTGGCGGTCCCCATCGGGTACCACGGGTCCATGACGTCGTCGTGGCCGAACGCCACGTTGACGCCGGCCGCCAGCATCTCCTTGACCTGGGTCAGGCCGCGGCGCTTGGGGTAGCCGTCGTAGCGGCCCTGCAGGTGCAGGTTGACCATCGGGTTGCAGACCAGCGAGATGCCCGAGCGGGCCACGATCCGCTGCAGCTTGGCGCTGTAGGCCGCGTTGTAGCTGCCCATCGCGGTGGTGTGGCTCGCGGTGACCCGGTCCCGCAGCCCGGTGCGGTGCGCCTGGGTGGCGAGCACCTCGATGAACCGGGACTGGTCGTCGTCGATCTCGTCGCAGTGCGCGTCGACCCGCAGGCCGTGGCGCTCGGCGATCTCGACGGCGATCTCGACCGAGAGCACACCGTCCTCGCGGGTGTCCTCGTAGTGCGGTATCGCCCCGATGACGTCGACCCCGCGGCGGGCCGCCTCCTCCAGCAGCGCCTCGCCGCCGGGGAAGGAGCAGATGCCCTCCTGCGGGAAGGCCACCAGCTGCAGCCCGATGACGTCGCGGACCCGGTCACGCACCTCCAGCAGCGCGTCCAGGGCGGTCAGGCTCGGGTCGGTGACGTCGACGTGGCTGCGCACGTGCAGGGCGCCGTTCGCGGCGTACCAGCGCAGCACCTCCTCGACCCGTCCGATGACGTCCTCGCGGGTCAGCAGCGGCTTGCGCTCGGCCCAGCAGGCGATGCCCTCCCACAGCGTGCCGCTGACGTTCCAGCGTGGCTCGCCGGCGGTGAGGCAGGAGTCGAGGTGCACGTGCGGCTCGACGTACGGCGGGCTGACCAGCGCCCCCGCCGCGTCGACGACGGTGCGGGCCTCGACGGCCACCGTCCCGCTGGGCGGGAGGGCGAGGAACCTCCCCTGGTCGACGTGGACGTCGACCAGGGGGCTGTCGCCGTCGGGGCTGTCGAGGGGGGCCCCGGCCCCGGACGCGAGCAGCCGGGCGTTGCGGACGACGAGGTCGATCACACCGGCTCCGATCCGGCGGGGCTCAGCGCGGCGTCGGCGGCTGCGGCGGTGCCGGCACCGGTGCGCCGCGGGCGCAGTGCGACGTAGACGACGCCGGCCACCACCGAGCCGACCAGCCAGGACAGGTCGACCCCGCCGAGCGCCTTGGCCAGCGGGCCCTGGAGCCAGGTCACCACGCCGAACTCGGCGGTCCAGGTGGCGAACATCCCGACCACCAGGGCGACGACGGCCGGCCACAGGACCGCCGGGATCCGGCTCTCGCGCGCGTTGTCGAACAGCAGGTGCACGTCGATCCGCTCCCGCTGCACCCAGTAGTAGTGCAGCAGCATGACGGTGGCCCAGGGGGCGACCCAGGTGACCAGGCCGCCGAGCCAGGCGTCCAGGGACTGCGCGAAGTTGTCCTGCACGACCAGGTAGAGGGTGAAGACGAGGGCGGCGACGCCGACGCCGTACGACAGCCGGCGGCGGTCGACGTTCCAGTCCAGCGTCTGCGCGCAGAGCGAGCAGGAGTAGATGTTGAGCACGTTCGTCGCGATCGGGCCGTGGATGACGAGCAGGATCACCGGGATGGCCAGCACGCCGAAGGACTGCACGACCAGCTCGCCCGGGTCGACCGTCCGGGAGACCGTGGCCAGCGTCGCGCCGAAGATGCCCAGCCACACGGTCGGCAGGAACTGCCCCAGGACGCTGGCGAGGTAGAGCCTGCGCCGCGGCATGTCCCTGGGCACGAACCGCGAGTAGTCGGAGGCGTAGGCGAACCACGTGATGCCCCAGCCGACGCCGATCGCGGTCATGATCGTGCTCATCGCGCTCCACAGGGCCGCGCCGTGCAGCCCGTCGCCCTGGAAGCCCCAGTGGACGCCGGTGTGGGTCCACGCGACCACCGTCATCGCCAGCAGGACCACGAGGGTCACCGGGACCGTCCAGCGCTCGAACCGGGCGATGGCCCGGAAGCCGGTGGCGGCGATGACCACCTGGATGGCCATCACCACGGCGGCGATGGTGATCTTCAGGCCGGTGCCGCCGTGGATGCCCACCTTGCCGAACAGCGCGACCACCAGGTCGAGCACGATCCAGGTGTTGACCGCGCACCAGCCCGCGGACAGCAGGCCCTGCATGGCGGCCGGCAGGTAGGCGCCACGGCGGCCGTACGCCGACCGCGACAGCACCATCTGGCTCACCCCCGTGCGCTGGCCCATGAGCACGAAGAACCCGAAGACCGCCATGCCCAGGACGTTGCCGGCCACGAGCACGCCGATGGTCTGCCACAGGCTGAGGCCGAGCTGGATCCCGAGCGCCCCGAGCACCCAGTTGATCGGCGCGATGTTGGCACCGGTCCAGATCCAGAACTGGTGGGCCGCGGTGGAGGTGCGGGCGCTGTCCGGGACGGGGAGCAGCGAGTGCTCGGCCACCTCGGTGACGTCCAGCGAGTCCGTGCTGACTGACATGGGGCCTCCTCGGCCTCGGGCGGCGCCCGTCCGCGCCAGTCTCTCCGTCGGCGGACGCGGCGTCACAACGGACGACATGCCGATATCCTTGGCCCTTCGAGTGGACGGAGTGTCAGTTGTCGCTGGAGCTGGTCGACGTGCTCGCGCACGAGGTGTTCCTGCGCGCCGGGGCCGAGGTCCTCACCGGGCCGGTGCCGCAGGGCCGGCAGGTGCGGTGGGTCCACTCCACCGAGGTGTACGAGGTGGCCCCGCTGCTGCGCGGTGGCGAGCTGCTGCTCACCACCGGGCTGGGCCTGGCCGGCTCGGGGGAGCAGGACCGCCGGGCCTACGTGCGCGCCGTGGCCGACGCGGGCCTCGCGGCGCTCGCGCTCGAGCTGGGCTGGACCTTCGACACCATGCCGCCGGACATGCTGGCGGAGGCGCGCGACGCCGGGCTGCCGCTGGTCGCCCTGCACTCCCGGGTGCCGTTCGCCGAGATCACCGAGGCGGTCAACTCCTCGATCGTCGACCGGTCGATCGTCCGGCTCCGGTACGCCGACGAGGTGTCCCGCGCCCTGTCCGGTGCGCTGCTCGCGGGCGCCGACCTCGAGCGGCTGCTGGCCTGCCTGTCCGGGCTGGTGCAGGCGCCGGCGCTGCTGGCCCACCCGGACGGCCGGACCCTCGCGGTCGTGGCCCCGGACGGCCAGGGCCCTGCCGCTGTCGGGGGTGTCACCGCCGACGACCTGCTCGCCGCCGGCGGTCACAGCGCGCCGGTGATGGTCGACGGCACGCCCTGGGCCACCGTCGTGGTCGGCGACCCCGGGCCGGCGCTGCGCGACCTCGTCGCCTCCTCGCTGGAGCGGGCCTGCCCGGCGTTCGCCCTGGAGCTGCAGCGCACCCGCAGCGACGTCGCCGCCCGCGCCGGCGCCGGCCGTCAGCTGGTCCGGCTCCTGCTGGGCGGCGACCCGCCGCCGCGGGAGGTGCAGACGCTCGCCGCCGCCTGCGGTCTGCCGGTGACCGACGCCCGGTACGTCGGGGTCGTCGTCCCCCCGGGCGTGCCCGGGGCCTCCGCCCTGGTGCTGGAGGCGGCCCGGGAGGTGTCGCGCACCCGCGTCCTCGCCGAGGTGGACGGGGTGGTCGTCGCCGTGGTGGCCGCGCCGTCCCGCGGGCGCGGGCGGCCGCTGGACGACCGGCTCGCCGGGGCACTGCAGGCCCGCCTGCCGGCGGGGCGCCGCGCCCAGGCCGCGGTCGGGTCGGTGGTCGGCGACCTCGCCGGGGCGAGCACCAGCCTGCGCCTCGCGCGGGGGAGCCTGGACGCGGCGGCCGTCGCGCGCGAGCCGGGCGCGGTCGCGGTGGCGGCGCGGCTCACCACGGAGCGGCTGCTGCTCGGCCTGTCCGCGGCCGAGCTGCTGGTCCTGGTGGACGAGCACCTCGGCCCGCTGGTGGCGCTGCGGTCCCCGCGCCGCGAGGACCTGCTGACGACGCTGGAGGTCTATCTCGACAGCGCACACTCCAAGGCGGTCACCGCCCGCCGGCTGGGGCTGGTGCGCCAGTCGCTCTACCAGCGGCTGGGCCGCATCGCCGAGCTGCTCGACCACGACATCGACGACGCACAGGTCGCCGACGGCCTGCGGCTGGCGCTGCGCGCCTGGCGGATCGGCCGCTCGGTCCGGCACTGACCGGGCGCCCCCGCTCGACCGGCCGGGCGCCCCGCGGGCCTACTGTTCGGCTGTGCGGTTCAGCAGTGGGCGCCCCTCCCGGACGCCATCCCGGCGGTCTGTCGTGTTCGCGATGCAGCCCGGTGACAGCGGTCTGGCCGCCGCGGTCGGCTCCGCCCTGGCGATGGGCCTGCCGCTGCTGGCCCTGGTCGTCAGCGGCCATCCCGAAGCGGCGGTGTTCGCCGCGTTCGGTGCGTTCACCGGGCTCTACGGCGACGACCGGCCGTACCGGTTCCGCGCCCGGACACTGGCCGGCGTCGGGGCCGGGTTCGTCGGCGCGGTCACCCTGGGCAGTCTCAGCGGCCTGCTCCTGCCGCATGGCTGGTGGGTCCTGGCCGTGGCGGTGGTCGCGGCTGTCGCCAAGTGGGGCTGCGACCGGGCCGGCGTCGGCACGCCGGGCGCGTGGATGTTCCTGTTCGCGTTCGCCGCCTCGACCCAGGTGCCGACGCGGGCCGAGGACGTCGTCGTACGGGCCCTGCTGGCGGCCGCGGGCGCCGCGGTCGCCTCCGGTGTGGCGATGCTGGGCGCCCTGGGCGACCCCGGCGGGCCCGAACGCCGTGCTGCCGCAGCGGCGCTGCGCAGGACCGCTCAGGTGCTGGGCCTCGGGTCCGGGGCGACGCCCCGGGACTGGCATGCCGCGCACGCCGCGCTGGAGCGCGCGGAGCGGTGCGCCGGCGCCGCGGCACCCGCGGCCCGGCCGCCGCTCCTGCGGCTGTTGCACCAGGCCGAGGGACTGCTGACCGACGCCGTCCTCGCTCCGGAGGACCCGCGGGTGGGCGCACAGGCGGGCCTGCTGCTGCAGGACTGTGGGATGCTGCGCCGCCCCGCGGCCCGTCGGCCACGCCGGCGCAGGACAGGGCGCGCTGGCGCCGACCCCGCGGCGGACGTCGACGCCCGGTGGTCCCCACCCCCGGACGTGCGCCTCGCCCGCGAGCAGCAGGCACGTCACGTGGCCGTCCTGCGGCTGTTGACGGCCGCGCGCGTGTTCCTCGGGGCGGGTGTGGCCGGTGCGGCCGCCCTGACTCTCGGGCTGGGCCACCCGTACTGGGCCCCGGTGTCGGCCGCCGCCGTGCTGCAGGCCACCCACGTGCGGATGACGTGGCACCGCAGCATCCAGCGCGGGTTGGGCACCGCTGCGGGACTGCTGCTCGGTGCCCTGCTGTTGGCCGCACACCCGGATCCGGTGCTCATCGCCGCGCTGGTCGTCCTGATGCAGCTGGGCATCGAGGTCTTCATCCGTCGCAACTACGCCCTGGGAGTCCTGTTCATCACCCCGATGACCATGCTGCTGAGTGACCTGCTCGTCCCCAGCTCGACGTACTCCCTGGTGGTCGACCGGCTGGGTGGCGTCGCCCTGGGCATCGTCGTGGGGCTGGCGGCCGCCCTCGTCGTGTCCCACCCCCGGGCGGCCGTCACGCTGCGCCACGCGGTCGACCGCTGCGAGCTGGCGATGACCTGGGCCCGCTCGGCGCCTCGCGTCCGGCTGGCTGCCGCGACGGAGGAGCTCCGGGACGCCCTGGTCGACCTGAGGGCCGCCGAGGACGTCGCCCGTGGCGAGGCCTGGCCGGCGGGCATCCCCCGGGCCGCCGTGGCCGAGACGGAGGGACGCGCGTACCGCACCCTGGCCACCTGCCGCCGGGTCTCCCGCTCCGGGCAGTCCCCGTCTGCCCCCTAGGACGCCTACGACCGACGGAGCTGCCGCGGGCGTCCCGGACGGGCCAGCGGGCGGCCTCGGCTGCTGGCCCCGTGTGACGTGTTCTCCTGCTCAGGATCGTCCGAGGGTTCTACTGCTCAGGATCGTCGGAGGGCCAGCGCCACTCCCGGCCCGGAGCCAGGCCGCGTGGGTAGGGACGGTCGGGGTGGGGCAGGACGCCCTGGATGATGGGCGGCAGCTGGGCGAGGGGACGTCGCGTCTGCGCCTCCTTCCACTGCCGGTGCAGGCGGGCGCGGTCCTCCAGGTTCAGTCGGGAGAGGACCTGGTCGACGGCCGCGAGGATGGAGCCGCGCAGGAGCCACGAGGAGGTGTTCTCGTGGGCATCGACCATGATCAGCTCGGTCAGGATGGCCTGCGTCTCGCGCAGGATGTCGAGGCTCTCGCCGAGCGCCTGCTCCGTCTCCTTCTCGCGGCCCTCGGCCTCGGCCACGACGAGACTGCCGAACGCGCGGAGGCAGTCGGCGGTGTCGTGCAGGACGACCGCGAACGCCGCGCGGAGCTCGTCGCCGTACGGGTCGTCGGGTTCTGCCTCCGCCGGGATCTCGGTCAGCAGCCGGGTGAACAGGGCGCGGATCGCCAGCAGGCAGTGCTCCAGCGTGTCGAGCCCGGACGCGAGCACCGGTTCGACGTCGACCGTGCCCAGTGCGCGCGGGTTGAACCGGCGGCTGTCCTTGAGCAGCGCGATGATCTCGGTGGCCGACGCGACCTGTCGGTTCGCGGCTCGCACGCGGTCGATCCACTCCTCGACCTGTGCGCGGGTCACCCGGGCCGCCGCGAGGGCGTCCGCGGCGGCATCCGAGCGGTGCCGCCGCAGCGTCCACCACGCGCAGCAGCGCCTGTCGGGCGGGGGCCACGGGCAGGGCCGGGGGGTAGACCAGGTTGAAGGCGACACCGACCGCAGCGCCGATCAGGGTGTTGAGGATGCGGGTCTCGGCGGCCACGTCGTGGTTGCTCACTCCCAGGATGAGCATGGCGCTGATCGGGGTCTCCAGGGCCTGCTCGCCCAGGCGCAGGGCCTTGGCCAGCAGCAGGGAGGTGGCGATCGCGGCCCCCAGGCTCCACCAGGTCAGCCCGAACCCGGTGGACAGGACCGTCGCCACCAGGACGCCGGACAGCACCGCGCCGACCCGGACAGCGCCCATCTTGATCGTCGAGAACGCCGAGGCCTGCACCACCAGCAGCGCGGTCAGGGGGCCGGTGAGATCGAGCGCCCCGTCGGTCAGCACCAGCGAGATCAGGTACGACACCACGGCCGCCGCCGTGAGCCGGGCCACGGTGACCAGCGTCGGCCGGAGCCGCCCGGGGACATCACGCCACCGGGCCGGATGGCTCGGCCAGGCCCGGTCGGCCACGCGCTGCCACCGGGAGGGTCCCGTCTGCGGTGTGGGAGTCATCTGCCCTTTCTGGTGGCCTGCGGACCGGTCGCGGAGGCCGCGCAGCACGGTCTGCGTTGTCCCTCGTGGAACATCCTGCCGTGGACACGGCGGCACGGGGCGCAAGCCCCGACCGGTTTCGGACAAGGCCACGCGCGCGCCCGTTCCTAGCGGGTGGAGATGCCGACTCCGCCAACGGTGTCGGAGCCGTAGCGGGCCTTCTCCGCCGCCAGGTCGAGTCGGCCGATGCTCGTGCGCCCCGCCAGCGCCGTCTCGTCCAGGAGCGCGGCGGGGATGACCCAGGCGATCTCGAACTCGAGGCCGTCGGGGTCCTTGCCGTACAGGCTCTTGGTCGTGCCGTGGTCGGAGGCTCCGACGAGGGCGCCGGCCTCCTCGAGCCTGGCCGCGAGGTCCTCCAGGTCGGTGAGCGTCTGGACCTCCCACGCCAGGTGGTACAGGCCCACGGTCGACTGGCCGGCGCCAGAGGGGCCGGCGTTCGGCCCCAGCTGGAACAGGCCGAGGTCATGGTCGTTGGTCGAGCCGGCCGCCTGGAGGAACGCGGCACCGCTGAAGCCCTCGGGGGTCATGTCGACCTGGCGGAAGCCCAGGACGTCGCGGTAGAACTCGACGCTGCGGGTCACGTCCCGCACGTACAGCACGGCATGGTTCAGGCGGGTGATGCTCATGTCCTGTCTTCCCTTCGTGAGAGTCGTTCGGTCGGCCGAGAGGTGGGCCCGAAGCGCCGCGCCATTCCGGGCTCACCTCAGGGTGTCAGACTGACGCCGGTCTGGCGGCGCTGGCGAGGACGTCGCGCTGCAGCGTGACCGGTCGCTGGTGACACCGGACCTCAGGTGGACCTGTCGCCTGCGAGGTGCAGCGCGGGCGCGCCGCCGAGGACGAAACGCATGCGGCCGGACAGGACGTAGATCCATTCGTAGCCGTCGCGCGCGCGGCTCCGGGTTGCCTTGCTGGTCGGGCTGACGATCTTCCAGGCCTGCATGCCGTCGGGTTGCCGCGCCCCCAGGGCTGCGGAAGTTTCGTTCTCAGGGCCATTCGTTCGCCGGGGCGATCTGGCGATGCGTGCGGAGCCGGGCCCTCTCAGGGATCCGGCCCCGTTTTCATGCGCATGGCCCGGGCTGTGGCGGCGGGCGCTTTTTCAGGGAAGCGGGCGAGCCCGTCTGTCGCAGGAAGCCTCCTCGGCCGTATCCGGGACCGGCCCTCACGCCCGCGCGACGTGCGACTCGACCCAGTGCTGCAGCTGGGGAACCAGGAGCAGGGCGAAGACCCCCGCACTTCCGAGTGCATGGACGAAGACGTTGAAAGCCGGCGTCGTTTCGCCCGACCTTGCCGCGGCGATCCAGTAGGGGACCAGCACGACGACCCCCAGGGCCGCTGACCCCACGGCCAGCCCCTCCCACCAGGAAGCCTGTCGAAAAAGGCCCCAGGTGGACAGGGTGAAGCCGGCGACGGTCGCGAGGGCCAGGAACCTCGTCAGGGCCCACAAGAAGCCCCCAGTCGGGATGCCCCGGGTCGCGAAGGCAGGGGTCAACCACAGGAAGGTCGTGCCGAACAGGAACAGGGCTGCGCCGCCCACGTTGCGTACGGTGAACATGTTCATCGCCTCCACCGTCACCTTCACTGCCCGACATGGCTGCGAACAGGGCCCTTGGGCTCGACTGCCCGGGCTGGTTCTCTGCAGCGCCTGCAACGACAGCGGGTGTGTCCCCCGACCGGTTGGTCAGGAGGGCAGACGCGTGCGCGCGGCGGGGCTGGCGCGCAGCAGCGTGACGAGCACCGCCAGCATCGGCACACTCCACCACCAGAAGCCGAAGCCGAACACCATGAGCGCCAGAGCGATGGGCTCGGAGGCCCGGGCCCTACCGCCCGGTGAGGCCGAGCTCGACCGCTTCCTCCCACAGCTCGGCCCGCACGCGCGGATGGGCGGCGCGGTCGATGAGGTGACGCGCCTGGGCGCGTTCGTCCCATCCGAACAGGTCGGCCACGCCCTGCTCGGTGATCACCGCAGTGTGCTGGAAGGAGGTCACCGGCTCGGCGGCCAGCGGCACGATGGTGGACACGTCGGCCTTGGGATGCCACGACTTCAGCGCCATCAGCGCCTGACCGCCGCGCGAGTGCAGGGCGCCGACAGTGAAGTCGGTCTGGCCACCGAAGCCGGAGTGGATCCGGCCGCCGATGCGGGAAGCGTTCGCCTGCCCGAACAGGTCCACCTGCAGCGCGGTGTTGACACTGGTCATGGCTCGGTTCGCCGCAATACGGGCGGGGTCGTTCGTCGTCTCGGTACGCAGCACCTGGACGCGGGGGTTGCGGTGCACCCAGTCGTACAACCGTGGCGAGCCCAGCAGGAAGGAGGCGGTCAACGTCGCAGCGGGGTCCAACGCGCCGGCCGCATCGAGGGCCAGGATTCCGTCGGAGAACATCTCGCTCCAGATGCGAAGCCCCCGGCGCCCGGTCAGGCCGGCCAGGGTTGCGTCAGGGACCGTCCCGATGCCGACCTGGAGCGTCGCGCCGTCCTGCACGCGAGCCGACACCCGGTCTCCGACCTCGCGGGCCGCATCGTCCGGCGGGGTCGGTGTCACCGCCTCGAGGGGCTCGTCGCACGAGATCGCGTAGTCGATCACCTCGGGATCGAGCAGGCCGTCGCCGTAGGTCCAGGGCATGTGCCGGTTGACCTGGGCCAGGACCAGGCCGCCGCGGGCCCGGCAGGCCTCGATGGCGGCCGGCAGCACGTTGACCTCGGTGCCCAGGGACACCCGCCCCTCGTGCGGTTCGGACACTGTCATGCACACGACGTCCGGCGGCAACGTGGTGGCGAACAGCCGCGGTAGGAGCGACAGACGCGCTGGCACGTACGCCAGCGTGGGACTGTGCCGCATGCCCGGGCCGACGAACGCGGTCTCGTGCACGATGCCGGCGCGTGTCGGTATGCCATGGCGGGCGTTGAGCATGTTCAGCCGGAACGTCTCGACATGGGCATCGAGCAGCCGCAGCAACTGTGCCGGGGGTGCGCCGTTGCCGCCGGCCACCGCGCGGGGCATGGCTGGCAGGGTGGACAGGACGGCGGCCATCTCGGCGTCGGAGACGTGTTTCATCGGGGGTGGGCGTCGCGGTGGGTGGCGGGCTCAGGGCAGGTGCTTGGTCGCGAACACCGCAGCCTGGGTGCGGCGTTCCAACCCGAAGCTTGGCCAGCACCGACGACACGTAGTTCTTGACCGTCTTCTCGGCCAGGTACATGCGTTCTCCGATCTGCCGGTATGGTCAGACCCTACCGATCAGCTCGAGGATGCGCCGCTCCTGCGCGGTCGGCGGGGCGAGGGCCCGCCGTCGGTGTACTCGCGGAGGCCGTGCCGCTCCCGACGCTGAACGACCTCGACGATCGTCCAGCACCGAAGCGAGCAGGATCGGGTCGACTCGAGCGGCGGAGGCAGTAGCTGGCAGAGAGCTCAGTACCGCTGCTGGCCGCAACGCGGTTTCCGCGAGACGCGAGCGCTGGTCCCGGGTGTTCGGGACCCACGGTCGCGTGATCGTGCGCCACAACAGCGCTGTCAGGCAAGGGTTGGCGCCCCTCACCATCAGGTGACAGGCCACCGGCGTAGACCGCGCCCGAACGACCCAGCCCGATGCAGTGCCACGAGTTCCGCCCGAAAAGCGCTGACGCGGGCCCCGTCCGGGGCCCGCGTCAGCAAAGGGTTGCGGTGTAACGGAATCCGGCGATGGTCGCCGGTGACTGTCAGATGTCGAAGTACATCTCGAACTCGTGCGGGTGCGGCCGGAAGCGGATCGGGTCCACCTCGTTGGTCCGCTTCCACTCGACCCAGGTCTGGATCAGGTCCTCGGTGAACACGTCACCCTCGAGCAGGTACTCGTGGTCGGCCTCCAGCGCGTCCAGGACGGCGGGCAGCGACCCGGGCACCTGGGCGATCGCGCTGTGCTCCTCCGGCGGCAGCTCGTAGAGGTCCTTGTCGACCGGCTCCGGCGGCTCGATCCGGTTGCGGATGCCGTCCAGGCCGGCCATCAGCTGTGCCGCGAAGGCGAGGTAGGGGTTCGCCGACGGGTCGGGCACGCGGAACTCGATCCGCTTGGCCTTGGGCGAGGACCCGGTGATCGGGATGCGCACGCACGCCGAGCGGTTGCGGGCGGAGTACACCAGGTTGACCGGTGCCTCGTAGCCGGGGACCAGCCGGTGGTAGGAGTTCACCGTCGGGTTGGTGAACGCCAGCAGCGACGGGGCGTGCTTGAGCAGGCCACCGATGTACCAACGGGCGATGTCGGACAGCCCGCCGTACCCGCGCTCGTCGTAGAACAGCGGCTCGCCGTCCTTCCAGAGCGACTGGTGGGTGTGCATGCCCGAGCCGTTGTCACCGAAGATCGGCTTGGGCATGAACGTCGCGGTCTTGCCACCGTGCCAGGCGACGTTCTTGATGACGTACTTGAACTTCATGATGTCGTCGCCGGACTGCAGCAGCGTGTTGAAGCGGTAGTTGATCTCCTGCTGGCCGGCGGTGCCCACCTCGTGGTGGCTGCGCTCGACGGTCAGGCCGACCTCCTCGAGGTTCAGGCACATCTTGTCGCGCATGTCGGCGAAGTGGTCGACCGGCGGGACGGGGAAGTAGCCACCCTTGTACCGCGTCTTGTAGCCCTGGTTGCCGCCCTCCTCCACGCGTCCGGTGTTCCAGGCCGCCTCGACCGAGTCGATGTAGTAGTAGCTGGCGTTGGCCTTGGTCTCGTACCGCACGTCGTCGAAGATGTAGAACTCGGCCTCGGCGCCGAAGTAGGCGGTGTCGGCGATGCCGGTGGACTTCAGGTACGCCTCGGCCTTGGCCGCGATGTTGCGCGGGTCACGGCTGTACGGCTCGTCCGTGAACGGGTCCACGATCGAGAAGTTGAGGATCAGCGTCTTCTCGGTGCGGAACGGGTCGAGATAGGCGGTCGTGGGGTCCGGCACCAGCTTCATGTCGGACTCGTGGATCGCCTGGAAGCCGCGGATCGAGGACCCGTCGAACATCTGCCCCTCGGTGAAGAAGTCGACGGTGAGCGACTTGGCCGGCACGTTGAAGTGCTGCATCACCCCGGGCAGGTCACAGAACCTCACGTCGACGAACTTGACGTCCTCGTCCTTGATGAACGCAAGGACCTCTTCAGCGTTGCTGAACATCCAACCTCCTGTGGTGGGGGCGGGCGAAAGTGCCGACCCGGTGACGCGTCGTCCCGACCCTAACGTGCCGGGATTTCTCGACCGTGACCCGAGTGTTTCACCGGTGTTACGCGCCCTGAGGCCTCGACTAGCCTTGGGGGGTGGTCAACCGCAAGGACATCGGATCGTGGATCGAAGGCCCCGGCGCGTCGTCGCGCGACGGCGGGAGCTACCCGGGCAGCAGGCTCGGCCTGCCGCAACGGGGTCCGGGCTCGGTCGCCCGGTTCGGCCGCCGGCTGGTCGGGGTGATGATCGACTGGCTGCTCTGCAGCCTGGTCGCGGCGGCGCTGTGGGGCTACTCCATCACCGGTGGTGACTCGGGCAGCTTCAAGCCGTTGGTGATCTTCGCGGTGCAGCACCTGATCCTCGTCGGCACGATCGGCTTCACCATCGGCCACCGCGTCGTCGGCCTGCGGGTCGTCCGCCTCGGCGGGGGACAGCCCGGGTTCGTGCCGGCGCTGGCCCGCACGATCCTGCTGGTGCTGGCCATCCCTGCGCTGATCTGGGACCGCGACGACCGCGGGCTGCACGACAAGGTCGCCGGCACCGTGGTCATCCGGGCCACCTAGGCACAACCACCCAGGGCCCCGCCCGTACGGCGCCCTCGAGCCCCTCGACGGGGTCGGCGCCGTAGCGGGTCAGCGGCCGCGCATGGCCTTGCGGTCGACGCGGGCCCGCATCGGGTCGACGCCCTGCGGGACCGGCGGGCGGATACCACCGAGGGCCTTGAGCCGCTTGTTGACGGCCGACGCCTCGTCCTTGGTGAGCACGGGCTTCATCTTCGTCAGCGTGCGCGCGACCTTGCGCACGGACACGACGCCCTCGCCGCCGCCCTCGCCGACGCGGACGACGCTGACCGGGACGCCGGGCGCCACGCGGGTGACCTTCTTGCGCTCGGCCTCGGCCAGCCGGGTGGCGCGGGCGGCGGGACCCTCGGCGAGCAGCACCACACCGGGGCGGCCCACGGCACGGAACACCATCGCGGCGGAGCCCATGTCACCGGCCCGCTGGGCCTCGGCGGCCACCGGCTGCTGCTCGTAGTGCCAGCCCTTGCGCAGCGACGAGAGCGCGGCGCCGGCCGCGCCGGGCTGCCCCTCGATCGAGCGGTACGCCGCGCTCTCGGCCCGGCGTGACAGCACGAACGCCGCGGCCAGGGCGCCGAGCGGGATGCTGATGATGAGGAAGTAGACCCAGTGGCCCACCAGGATGCCGACGACGACCATCACCAGGACCACGGCGAGGCCTGCGAGCAGCATCCACCAGCCGATCATGGGGTCGACCGCGCGCGAGGCGGTGAACACCTGACGGATCTGGGCGAAACGCCCGGGCTTCTTGGGCGTGTCGGAGGGGGCGGAATCCTTGCGGGCCATGCGGCTCAGCCTACCTTCAGGAGACGCCGGTCAGGCGCCGCTCGACCAGCGAGGCGGCTTCCTGACGGGCGGGGGAGTCGGCGGCCTGCGCCAGGTGCGCGAGCTGCTCGGGGACGGGACGGCCCCAGCGCTTCATCGCCTGGGCCCACAGCCGGCCGGCGCGGTAGGACGAGCGCACCAGCGGCCCGCTCATGACGCCCTTGTAGCCGATCTCGGTGGCCAGCTCGGACCAGCGGACGAACTCCTCGGGCTTGACCCAGCGGTCCACCGGGTGGTGGCGCGGCGACGGCCGGAGGTACTGGGTGATGGTGATCAGGTCGGTGCCCGCCTCGTGCAGGTCGCGCAGCGCCTGCTCGATCTCGTGCTCCTCCTCGCCCATGCCCAGGATCAGGTTGGACTTGGTCACCAGCCCGGCCTCGCGGCCCATGGTGATGACCTCCAGCGACCGCTCGTAGCGGAAGGCGGGACGGATCCGCTTGAAGATGCGCGGCACCGTCTCGACGTTGTGCGCGAAGACCTCGGGGGCCGCGTCGAGGACCTGCCCGACCAGCTCGGGCACGCCGTTGAAGTCGGGGACGAGGATCTCGACGCCGGTGCCGGGGTTGAGCTCGTGCACCTGGCGGATCGTCTCGGCGTAGAGCCACGCGCCGCCGTCGGCGAGGTCGTCGCGGGCGACGCCGGTGATCGTGGCGTAGCGCAGGCCCATCTGCTGCACCGACTCGGCGACCCGGCGCGGCTCGTCGCGGTCGAGGTCCTCGGGGCGACCGGTGTCGATCTGGCAGAAGTCACACCGGCGCGTGCACTGCTCGCCGCCGATGAGGAAGGTCGCCTCGCGGTCCTCCCAGCACTCGAAGATGTTGGGGCAGCCGGCCTCCTGGCAGACCGTGTGCAGGCCCTCGGTCTTCACCAGCGACCGCAGCTCGGTGTAGGCCGGGCCCATCTTCGCCGTCGTGCGGATCCACTCGGGCTTGCGCTCGATCGGGGTCTCGGCGTTGCGCGCCTCGACGCGCAGCATCCGGCGACCCTCAGGTGCGACGCTCACAAAAGCTCCCTTGCCATGTGCGGGACAGAAGGCTGTGCCCGGGTCTGGTCACCGGGGCAGGGGTCAAGAGTACGCCCGGGACCGGTACCGCCCCGCGCGCCCACGGCCGTCCAGCGCCGCGCGGGGCGGTCGCAGCCGGCCGGGTCGGTACGGCGACGCGACCGGCCGGCCGCCGTACCGGCCCGCTCAGCGGACGTCGCGGCGACGGAACACCAGGGCGGTGACCAGGACCAGCGCCACCACGAGCACGGCGAGGTAGGTCGCGCTGTGCGCGAACGACAGCGGTTGCTCGATCGTCTCGCAGCTGTAGCCGCCGTCGGAGCTCGCGCACCGGTCCACGAGGTAGGACGTGCCGTGCTGGAGCCAGCCGGTGAGGTTGGTGCTCAGCAGCCAGGGCTGGGCCGAGCGGATGTTGTTGCCGAGGATGCCCTCGCCGGCGATGGCCCACCCGAGCGCCAGGCCGAGGACGGCGGCGGTGTGCCGCAGCAGGATGCCCATCGCCGCACCCGCCACCGCGACCACCGCGACGAGGAGGACGGCGCGTCCACCGACTGCGGCGATGTGGGCCCAGGTACCGGCGGGGCCGGTCGTGCTGCCCCAGAGGTGGGCGAACACCCACACCGCGGCGGTCATCGTGGCCAGGGTCAGCACCGCGAGCGGGACGACGCCGGCGCCCGCGGCCAGCAGCTTGCTGCCGTAGACCCTCAGCCGGCGGGGCTCGAAGGTGAGCCAGGTGCCGATCGAGCCGGTGCTGAACTCGGAGGCGGTGAACCCGGCGCCCAGGACCAGCGCGGCGAGGGCCAGCAGCACGGCGCCGCCGCTCAGCACGCCCGGCACCTCACCGGCGAAGCTCAGCTGCGGCTTGAGGAAGTCCTTCAGCGCCGGGGCCTGCGTGTCACAGCCGAAGTCGGCGGTGGGGTCGCCCGTGCGCGCGTCGGCCTGCGCCTGCAGGCAGTCCTGGCGCTGCTGCTCGCCGTTCTGCGCGAAGTCCCGTTGCGCCCGCTCGTAGTCGGCGGTGACCCGGACGCGCTCGCTGTGGGACATCGGCCGGGCCTGCAGACCGGTCTGGAACACCTGCAGCCCGACCGCGAGCAGGATGCCGAGGACGACGAAGAGCGTCAGCCGGCGCCGCAGGAGGCGTCTCAGCTCGACGCGGGTCAACCGGGTCATCGCAGCACCTTCTGTCCGTCGTCCGTGAGGTCCGCCTCGAGGCTCTCGGGACCGGTGAGCTGCAGGAAGACCGACTCCAGGTCGGCCCGCACCGGCACGAGCTCGTTGACGTAGAGCTCGTGGTGGGCCAGCCGGCGGGTGACCTCGGCCGGGTCCGGCACGCCCTCGACGAGCAGCAGCCCCGCGTCGAGGCGGACCTTCAGGCCTCCCTCGTGCAGCACCCGCTCGGCGGCCTCCACGTCGGCGACACCCACCCGGACCGAGGTCGCGGCCTGCTGGCCGATCACCTGCGCCACCGGCCCCGAGGCCAGCAGCCGCCCGTGGCCGATGATCGAGACGGAGTCGGCGACCTGCTCGACCTCGCCGAGGATGTGGCTGCTCACCAGCACCGTCTTGCCCCGGTCGCCCAGCGCCCGCATGGTGGTGCGGATCTCGCGGATGCCGGCCGGGTCGAGGCCGTTGGTGGGCTCGTCGAAGATGAGCAGGTCGGGGGTCTTCAGCAAGGTGGCGGCGATGGCCAGGCGCTGCTTCATGCCCAGGGAGTAGGACCGGAAGCGGTCCTTGCCGCGGGCCCCGAGGGCGGTCTCCTCCAGCACCTCGTCGACCCGCGTGCGGGGCGCGCCGATCGCGTCCGCGAGCAGCAGGAGGTTCTGGCGGCCGCTGAACGCCGGGAAGAACTTGGGCTCCTCGACGATCGCGCCGACCCGGCCGACGACCTCCGGGAGGCCCCGCGGCACCTCGGTGCCGAAGATGTGCATGGTGCCGGCGTCGGCGCGCACCAGCCCGAGCAGCATCCGGATCGACGTGGTCTTGCCCGAGCCGTTGGGCCCGAGGAACCCGTGCACGCCGCCCACCGGGACGTCGAGGTCGAGGCCCTGCACGGCCACGTGCCTGCCCTTGCGGTTGCGGTAGGTCTTGCGCAGCCCCCGCGTGCAGATCGCGAGCCCTGCCGATGGTGCGCTCATCCGGTCGTGCCCCCCGTCGTCGCGCCGGCCCGGCACCCCAGCCGGCCTCGACGTGGGCACAACGTAGCGGCCCGCCGTACCGGCAGGTGCGCGGACGCGCGGAGATCAGCCGAGGATGTCGGTGAGGTGCTTCTCGGCGTAGGGGAGCACCTCGGCGACGGTCACGTCGCGACCGAGCTCCTGGCTCAGCGAGGTCACGCCGGCGTCGGCGATGCCGCAGGGGACGATGACCTGCGCCCAGGACAGGTCGCAGTCGCAGTTGAGCGCGAAGCCGTGCATCGTCACGTCGCGGCTGACCCGGATGCCGATCGCGCCGATCTTGCGGTCCGGGCCCTTCGCGTCGGCGGCCACCCAGACCCCGCTGCGGCCCTCGACGCGGGTGGCGGCCAGGCCGAGGTCGGCGCAGACCCGGATCATCATCTCCTCCAGCCGGCGCACGTGGGCGACGACGTCGACGGGGGAGGGGAGGCGCACGATCGGGTAGCCGACCAGCTGCCCGGGGCCGTGCCAGGTGATCTTGCCGCCGCGGTCCACGTCGATGACCGGGGTGCCGTCGAAGGGGCGCTCGTGCGGCTCGGTGCGCTTGCCGGCGGTGTAGACGCGCTCGTGCTCCAGCAGCAGCACCGTGTCCGGCTGCTCACCCGCGACCACGGCCGCGTGCACGGCCTTCTGGCGGTCCCAGGCGCTGAGGTAGTCGACCGGGTGGGGGGTGAAGCCGAGGTGCTCGAGGCGCATGCGGGAAGCCTACGCCGGGGCTGTCGCCGCCGGCCTCTAGGCTGGCCGCTCACCCCGCCGACCAGGAGCCGCGACCGTGCCGCGACATGAGATCACGCCCGAGCAGGAAGCCACCGAGCGGGAGAAGGCCCACCGCGGCACCCGGGTGCGTCGCGTCGTCTACGCCGTCGTGGTCGTGGTCGCCTGGCTGGCCATCGGTGGCGTCGGCGGTCCCACGGTCGGTCGCCTGAGCGAGGTCCAGCAGAACGACAACACCGCGTTCCTGCCCAGGTCGGCCGAGTCGACGACGGTCTCCGGGCTGACCGCGGCGTTCAACCCCAGCACCTCCCTGCCCTACTTCGTCGTCATCGAGCGGCCCGGCGGCCTGACGCCCGCCGACCAGGCCAGCGCACGGCGGTTCATCGCCGGCGTGCCCCAGCTGACCTTCGCGGTGGGCGGCAAGGCGCTCGGGCCCTACCTCGCGCGGCCACCGGCGGCCGCCGTCCCGAGCGCGGACGGCAAGGCGCTGCTGGTGCCGGTGGAGCTCGACGCCGACAAGGCCGATGAGGTCCTGGGCGACTCCTCGGTGCTGTTCGAGGGGGCGGCCGCCCTGCGCGCGTCGGCGAAGCAGACGCTGGCACCCTCCGGGCTGAGCGTCTACGTGACCGGGCCCGGTGGCACGCTCGCCGACTTCGTCACGGCGTTCGGTGGCATCGACGGCATCCTGCTCGGCGTCGCCCTCGGCGTCGTCTTCCTGATCCTGCTGATCGTCTACCGCAGCCCGATCCTGCCCTTCGCCGTCCTGCTCACCGCCGTGTTCGGGCTCGCCGCGGCCGCACTCGTCATCTTCCCGCTGGCCAGGAACGGCACGATCGCGATCAACGGCCAGAGCCAGGGCATCCTGTCGATCCTCGTGGTCGGCGCGGCCACCGACTACGCGCTGCTGCTGGTCGCCCGCTACCGCGAGGAGCTGCACGACCACCCGAGCAAGTGGCAGGCGATGAGCGTGGCCTGGCGGGCCGCGGTGGAGCCGATCGGAGCCAGTGCGGCGACCGTCATCCTGGGGCTGCTCTGCCTGCTGCTCTCCCAGCTCGGCAACACCCGCGGCCTCGGACCGGTCGGCGCGATCGGCATCGCCGGCGCGGTCGTCGCCGCGCTCACCTTCCTCCCGGCGGTCCTGCTGCTGGTCGGCCGGCGGGTCTTCTGGCCCCTGGTCCCCCGCGTGGACCACGCGCACGCCGAGGACGCCGTGGGCAGCCGCGGTGTCTGGGGGCGGGTGGCCGGCATGGTCGGCCGGCATCCCCGGCGCACGTGGGTCGTCACGCTGCTCGCGCTCCTGGTGCTCGGCGGTTTCGTCCCCACGTTCCGGGCCGACGGCGTCACCCAGTCCCAGCTGTTCCTCGACAAGGTCGAGTCCGTCACCGGCCAGGAGGTCCTCGCCCGTCACTTCCCGGCCGGGTCCGGCAGCCCGGTCGAGATCGTCGTCGACCGGGACCGGGCCGACGCCGTCGTCGCCACCGTGAAGCGGGACGTCGACGTGTCGGAGGCGGCCGTGGTCTCGGCCGGGCCCGGGGCCCCGCCGACGGTCGTCGACGGCAAGGTGCTGGTGCAGGCCACCCTGCGCCCGGCGGCCGACAGCCCGGCCGCCGAGGAGGCCGTCACCCGGCTGCGGAGCGAGCTCGACACCGTCGGCACGGACGTGCTGGTCGGCGGCAGCTCGGCCTCCAACCTCGACGTCAAGCTGGCCAGCGAGCGCGACCTGCGGGTGATCATCCCGGCGATCCTGCTGGTCATCCTGGTGGTGCTGATGCTGCTGCTGCGCTCGGTGGTGGCCCCGGTGCTGCTGGTCCTCGCCAACGTCGTCTCGTTCGCGGCGACGCTGGGGGTCGCGGCCCTCGCGTTCAACCACGTCTTCGGCTTCCCTGGGTCCGACCCCTCCACGCCGCTCTACGCGTTCGTGTTCCTCGTCGCCCTGGGCATCGACTACTCCATCTTCCTGATGACCCGGGTGCGGGAGGAGTCGGTGGCCCGGTCGACGAGGCCGGGCATCCTGGTCGGGCTGGCCGTCACCGGCGGCGTGATCACCAGCGCGGGCGTCGTCCTCGCGGCGACGTTCTCGGCCCTGTCGATCATCCCGATCCTGTTCCTGGCGCAGATCGCGTTCCTCGTCGCGTTCGGGGTGCTGCTCGACACCCTGGTGGTCCGCTCGCTGCTGGTGCCGGCGCTGTCCTACGACATCGGCCGCCGGATCTGGTGGCCCAGCCTGCTCGCGGGACGGCCGGGCCGGCACGAACGCACCGGCCGCACGGGCTAGGGTCGCGGGCATGGTCAACGTCGGGCTCGCAGGTTTCGCCTCCGCCGGTCAGGGCATCCACGCCCCGCTCATCACAGCCGCCGGACTGCACCTGGCCGCCATCGCCACCGCCAACCCCGAGCGCGTCGAGCAGGCCCGTGCGGCCTTCCCCGACGCCCGGATCGTGCCCGACCTCGACGCCCTGCTGGCGCTCGACGACCTGGACCTCATCGTGCTGGCCACGCCCAGCGGGCTGCACGCCGAGCAGGCCCGCGCGGTGATCGAGGCCGGCCTGCCCGTCGTCGTGGACAAACCTCTGGGCATCGACGCCAGTGAGGCGCTGGCCGTCGTCGACGCCGCGCGGCAGGCGGGCGTCGCCCTGACCGTGTTCCAGAACCGCCGCTACGACGCGGAGCACGTGACCATGCGCGACGTGGTCCGCTCCGGACAGCTGGGCGAGGTCTTCCGGGCCGAGATGCGGTGGGAACGCTGGCGGCCCACGCCCAAGGACCGCTGGCGCGAGAACGCGCCGCCGACCGAGGGCGGCGGCATCATGCTCGACCTGCAGACCCACGTCGTCGACGCCGCGGTCGACCTGTTCGGGCCGGTCGAGACCGTCTACGCGCAGGTCTTCTGCCGCACCACGACGTCCGAGGACGACGCCTTCCTGGCCTGCCGCCACGAGTCCGGCGCGGTCAGCCACCTCGGCACCACCTCGGTGGCGGCGGCCCCCGGGCCCCGCATCCGCGTGCTCGGCCGGCAGGGCGCGTTCGTCCTCAACGCGTTCGAGCGCGACCTCGACATCTACCCCGACCTGCGCACGGACGAGGACCACTGCGGCTGGGTCTTCGTCGGCGACGAGCGCACCCCGGCGCCCCGCAGCGAGTCCAGCCAGGTCGACTTCTACCGCCAGGTCGCCGCGGCGCTGCAGGCGGACGACGTCCAGGCGGCCATGCCGGTCGACCCCCGCGACGCGGTGCACACGCTGGCCGTCATCGACGCGGCCCGCACCAGCTCCGACACCGACAGCGTCGTGCGGGTGATCACGCCCGGTGACGGCCCGGCGCCGATCGAGGCGTAGACCTCAGCGTGGCACCGCGTAGGCGACGACGTTGTCGGCATAGTGACGGCTGGCCGGGTCGAAGGCGCCACCGCAGGTGACCAGGACCAGTCTCGGCTCGACGTCCCGCGCGAAGACGTCGGCAACCGGCAGCGACGCCTTGGCGTAGCGACGCAGGCCCACCACCACGTAGGTCGTGGTGTGGCCGCGGTCGTCGGTCAGGACGACGTCGTCGCCGGGCCGGGAGTCACCCAACCGGAACAGCGCGCCGGGACCGGAGGTGGCGCTGTCGACGTGACCGTCGATGACGACGCTGCCCTGCGGGTCACCCGGTGTGGCTCCACCGCGCCACCAGCCGAGCCGGTGAGGGTCCTCGGGCACGGCGAGCAGCCCGTCGGCGTCGACGGTCACCGCCACCACGGGGGCGTCGATCCCCAGCCGGGGCAGGCGCAGCCGTGCCGGCGGCGCCGCAGCGCCGCGCGGTGCCGCCGCGCCGCCGCGCGGTGCCCGCGCGGTCGGGGAGACCCCGCGGGGCGGTCCCGGCTCCGTGCGAGGGGCGTTCCCCACGGCTGCGTCCCGGATGCCGGGCACGCGGCCCACGTCCGGCACGCCGCCGGGACGGGCCAGGCCGGCTCCGCCGAGGGCCACGGCAACGCTGCCCAGGACCAGCAGCAGCCACAGGACCCGCCGGCGCGGCGCCGCGTGCACCGTCAGCGCCGGACCAGCCGCCACCCGGCGCTGCCGGCGACGCCGGCGCCGGCGACCATCAGCACGACCAGTGCTGCCGTCGTGCCCGTGCCCGGGCTCGAACTCGCCGCACCGCCCGACCCGGCATCGACGCCGGTGGGCGTCGCGGCGGCCAGCTGGCCCCGGAGGGCGCCCGCGGGGGCGGCCTTGGTGTGGATGTTGAGGTAGTAGGCGGCCGGGTCGGCCGCGATGGCCTTGGCGACGGCCGTGTCGGCGGCGACGCAGGCGCGGCCGGCGTTGATGTCCTTGGCCTCGAACGGCACGACGACCGGTCCGTCGGCGCCGGGCGCGCCCCGGTGGATGTGCATCGCCACGCCGTTCGTGACCGAGGTGGTGACGGTGGCGCAGACCTGGCCCGAGGCGGGGTCGACGGTGACGGTGGCCGAGCCGCTGCTGCCGGGCACGCCTCCCTGGGGCTCGTTGGACCCGCTGAGGCTGACAGGGAACGACTGGGGGGACGCGACGGCGCCACCGGCCGAGAGGAGCAGCGCGCCGCCCGCGAGTACGGGGAGGGCGACGGCGACCGAGATGGTTCTGGGAGCGAGCACGGTTCCTCCAGGAGCCACCGGCGGCGGGCCGGACGTCCGCCGTTGAACCGATGGCCGTACCACCAGACACGGACGCCGGACCCAGCCGGTTCACAGCCCGCTCTCATGCAACCGGCAGGCGCCGTCGTCACACGAGCGTCGCGGGTAGGCTCGCGGCGCGGCGCCGACCGGTGCCGGACCACGTTCTCGGAGGTTCGGTTGGGGCAGCAGGGTCCGCCGCGGCGGGAGACGGCTGGCGCCGGCCCGGTGGTCCGCCGGGTCGAGGTCGACCCCGGGCGGCTGCCGCGGTGGGTCGACGGGTTCGTCGAACGGCACGGGGCGACTTCGTGGACGCCACGGGACCGCGGTCTCCTGCTGACCGCCCTCGACGGGGAGCAGGCCCTCCTGGAGCCGATGTGCCCCAGGGGTGAGGCGCCCTCCGGGCCGGCCGGGCTCGCGACCTGGGCCGAACCGCCGCACCGGACCGGCCTGGTGCTCGTGCGCCGAGGTGGCTACGCCGTGGGTGTGGCCGCGGGGGAGCGGCTGACGGCCTCCAAGGTCGGCACGCGCTACGTGCAGTCGCGCACCGCCGCGGGCGGCTGGTCCCAGCAGCGCTACGCCCGCCGACGGGTCAACCAGGCCGGCGAGCTGGTGGCCACGGTCGTGGGCCACACCCTGCGGCTGGTCCTGCCGTCGTCCCCGGAGCACCTCGTGCTCGGAGGTGACCGGAGCCTGGTCCGTGAGGTCCTCGCCGACCCGCGGCTGGCGGCCCTCGCGTCCCTGCCGGCGCGCGAGCTCTATGACCTGCCGGACCCACGCCTGTCGGTGCTCGAGCAGGCCCTGCGACGCGCGAGGGCGGTGCGGATCACGCTGCAACGTGGGTGATCCGCACCGCCCTGCCCGTCTGCCGGGCGGTCAGCCGA
This sequence comes from uncultured Actinomycetota bacterium, assembly GCA_963828995.1. Taxonomy (GTDB): domain Bacteria; phylum Actinomycetota; class Actinomycetes; order Actinomycetales; family Dermatophilaceae; genus CAVRTM01. Next base: position 245,913 of record CAWHHB010000012.1, on the reverse strand, counting down.
ACAGCTTGGCCGCCGTGGTGAGCGTCTGCACGACGCCGTAGCCGAGCAGCAGGACGACGAGCAGCCAGGACAGCACCAGCCGCCCCTGCGACGACGAGCCGCGGCCCGACGACGGCGCCAGGGTCTCGAGCGTCGCCTCGTCGCGCTCAGGGCCGTCGGCGGCGGCGGTCTGCTTCTCGTGGAAGCGCTGCGCGACCGGCCGGATCAGCAGGTTGGCCACGAAGCCCACCGCGAGCACGCCGACCATGGTGAACAGCGCGGGACGGTAGGCGTCGGCGGTGAGGGTGCCGGGCTTGCCCTGGGCGTCGAGGAACCCGTTGACGATCAGCGGTCCGGCGACCCCGGCGGCCGACCAGGCGGTGAGCAGGCGGCCGTGGATCGCACCGACCTGGAACACGCCGAAGAGGTCACGCAGGTAGGCCGGTGCGGTGGCGAACCCGCCGCCGTAGAACGAGATGATGACCGCGGCGAGGAGCACGAACACCACGGTGGCGGTGCTGCCGACGGTGGCCAGCAGGAAGTACAGGACGATGCCGCCGCCGAGGTAGAGCATGTAGATCGGCTTGCGTCCGATGACGTCCGAGGTGGAGGACCACGCGAACCGGCCGGCCATGTTGAACAGCGACAGGACGCCCACGAACCCGCCGGCCGCAGCGACCGCCACGGTCGAGGTGCCGTTCTCGCGGAAGAAGTCCTGGATCATCGGGCTCGCCTGCTCGAGGATGCCGATGCCGGCGGTCACGTTGCAGAACAACACGACCCACAGCAGCCAGAACTGCGGCGTGCGGATGGCGCTGGCCGCGGAGACGCTCGCGGTGGTGACCATGGGCTTGGCCTTGACGCTCGACGGGTCGAACCCGGCCGGCGCCCAGCCGGGCGGGGGGACACGCACGTTGGCGACGCCCAGCATCATCACGGCGAAGTACCCGATGCCCAGGGTGACGAACAGCATCGTCAGGGCATGGCCGCTGGCGATGGACGTGGCCACCGACGGGTCGTAGGCGGGGTCGTAGGCCGAAAGCAGCTGTCGCGACAGCGGACTGGCGACGAGCGCGCCGCCGCCGAAGCCCATGATCGCCATGCCGGTGGCCAGGCCGGGCCGGTCGGGGAACCACTTGATCAGCGTGGACACCGGTGAGATGTAACCGATGCCGAGGCCGATCCCGCCCACGACGCCGTAGCCGAGGTAGAGCAGCCACAGCTGCTGGGTGGCGATGCCGAGCGCGCCGATGAGGAAGCCGGCACCCCAGAAGCAGGCGGCGACGAACATGGCCTTGCGGGGGCCGTTGCGCTCGACCCACGTGCCGCCGACGGCGGCGGACAGTCCGAGCATCACGATGGCGATGGAGAAGGTGACACCGATCGCGGTCTGCGACGTGCCGAAGTGCGCGACCATCGAGGTCTTGTAGACGCTGGTGGCGTAGACCTGTCCGATGCACAGGTGCACCGCCAACGCGGCCGGCGGGATCAGCCACCGGTTGTATGTCGAGGGCGCGATCGTGTGTCGGCGATCGAGCGCGGTGAGCAGCGCCATCCTTGGCCTCCGGGTTCTGGGGACGGGTGAGACCGGGTCACTGTGCCACCGCCCGAGCCCGATCTGGGGGATCTGGACCACCACGACACGGGTGTGCGCGCGGGGCCGGCACACCTGTGTGCCGGTCCTACCCCGAACGCCGCCGGCTCACTCCCTCGACACCCTCACGCCGTCCGGGGAGTCGGCCCGGTGCTCGTCGCGGACCGGGGTGGCCCAGGCGCCGAGCAGCGGGAACACCGCGCAGGCACCGAACGCGACGGCGAACCCGCGCAGGCCGGCGAGGGCACCGATGAGCGGGCCGGTGGCGAAGGCGGCGAGGTTCTGGGCGGTGTTCTGCACGCCCAGCGCCCGACCGGACCAGGCTGCGCCCGGCCAGCTCGGCGGTGGCGGTGAAGCCCAGGCCGTTGTCCGAGACCGAGACGACGGACGCCAGCGCCAGCGCCAGGAGCACCAGCCAGGAACCGGTGTGGGCCGCGAGGCCCAGCAGCGCCATGCAGGCCGCCGACAGGACCGCGACCTGACGCATCGGGCGCAGCCGGCTGCCGACGACGTCGGACCAGCGCCCGGCGCCGAGGCGGCCGAGCGCCCCGGCCAGCGCGACGACGGCCAGCACCCGGCCGGCGTCGCTGCCGTCCCAGCCGCGACCCGAGACCAGGTACTCGGCGGCGAACGTCGCCGTCGCGAACTGCGGCACGACGAGCAGGGAGCTGGCCGCGTGCACGCGCCACAGCGTGGGGCGGTGACGGTACGGCGACACCGGCGGTGCTGCCGACGGGTCGGCGGTGGTGCGCTCCGGCGCGGGGTCGCGGGCCAGCAGCCCGATCATGAGCGCCACCACCAGGCAGGCGAGAGCCGGTGCGGCCAGGGCGGCCCCGACGCCGTGGCGCTCGGCGAGCGGCGGCATCACGAGCGCCGCTGCGGCGACGCCGAGCGGTTGTCCCATCTGCCTGACCCCCATGGCGACGCCGCGCTGGTGCGCGCCGAACCAGCCCATCACCAGGCGCCCGCTGGCGGCGTTGACCGAGGCGCCGGCCGCACCGATGAGAGCGAACACGACTCCCCGGGCTGCGGGTTCGCGTGCCGCGACGCTCGCCAGCGCGATGCCACCGGTGAGCAGGAGGCCGATGGTGAGCACCGCCCGCTCACCGAACCGGTCGGCGAGGGCGCCCCAGGCGATCAGGGTGAGGACGAGCCCGACCGAGGGCGCGGCGGCCAGCGCCCCGGCCTGGGCGAGCGACAGGCCGTCGGCCCGGCGCAGCCACGGCAGCAGGAACGGGATCCCGAACATCAGCGCGGACCCTGCGGTCTGGGCGGCCGTGCCCAGCCCGAGCATCAGCCAGCGCCGGGTGTCGTCCACCCCTCGATGCTAGGCACCCCGTCCGTATGACGAGACCTTCGTCTCGTCATACGACCCGGGGGGTGTGGCCCGACGGTCAGCGGTCGGCGAGGTGCGCCGTGAGCCAGGCCGGGAAGTCCTCGAGGCTGGCGAGGACCTCGTCGGCGCCGGCGGCCGTGAGCGCGGCCTCGTCGTTCGCCCCGGTCGAGACACCGAGGGCGACGGCGCCGGCCGCCCGCGCGGCGGCCATGTCACCCGGGTGGTCACCGACGTAGACGGTGGCGCCCTCGGCGATGAGCGCCGTCGCCTTCTCGGTCGCGAACAGCTCGCCGTGGAGGGCGTCGACCAGGTCGTCCAGGCCGGCCTCGGCGAGGGCGCTGTGCGCGGCCGGCGTGAACTTGGCCGAGACCACGACCGTGCGGCCGCCGACCGCGCGCAGGGCCCGCACCGCGGCGAGCGCCCCGGGCATCGGGTCGGTCGACGGCGCCGACGCCTGGTCGTAGTAGTGCCGGTAGAGCAGCACCAGGGCATCGGCGTCGACGGCCGGGGCCACGGCCGCGATGGTGTGGGTCAACGGGATGCCCAGGTGCGGCTCGAGGTCCTCCCGCGTGACCGGGTTCCCGACGTCGTGCAGCGCGCGCAGGTAGGAGGTCATGATGCGTTCGCGGGAGTCCACGAGCGTCAGGTCCAGGTCGAAGCCGACGACGACGGTGGGGGTGGGGGCAGACATGGCCCCCATTGTGCCGACCGGACCGGCGGGTCAGCGCACCCGGCCGTAGTAGACGTTGCTGGTCCAGAGGGTGGCGAGCTTCACGTGGTCACCCGGCTTGGGGGCGTGCCAGATCCGGCCGGCGCCGGCGTAGATGCCGACGTGGTAGACGGCGCCGTAGTGGCTCGTCTTGAAGAAGACCAGGTCGCCCACCCGGCGGGACGTCGCGGAGATGTGCGCCGAGGCGACGTACTGCTGCTGGGCGGTGCGCTTGAGCGTCTTGCCGACGCGGGCGTAGGCCCACTTGGTCAGCCCGGAGCAGTCGAAGCGGGTGGGACCCACGGCGCCGTAGACGTACGGCGCGCCCTTGCGGGTGGCGGCGACCGCGACGACCCGGCTGCCGGTGCTGGCAGACACGGCGGCGTGCGCGGAGGGTGCGGTGACGGAGGAGAGGCCGGTCAGCCCGGCGGCCACCGTCGCGAGGACGGCGAGGCGGGCGACGAGGGACCGGGGCGTGCGGGCAGCGCGAAGTGACGCGTTCATGGGGGGAGGCTCCAGGGACCGCTTGCGAGGCATGACCTGTCGGGTTCGGGAACCTGTTCCCCGGCCCCAGCCGCGCCGCGGCCCGGAAGGGGACCTCGGTGTCGGCTGCGGGCTTCACCCCAAGGAACGGCAACTGCCGTCCCGCACTGCTTGGGTGCACCGCTCCTGCCACGAACACGCGTGTGCGAACCGGGCTGACGCGGTGGCAGGACTCAGCGTCGCGTCAGCAGCCCGCCGCGGTGTGCGGTGAGGCTGCGCCAACGGTACTAGAACATCTACCGCAGGCGGGGAGTTCTCAAGAAAGTCCTTTGTGGGGTTGACCCGGGCGCCCGGCTGCGCTCCGCGGAGTCGTCAGAGCGTCGCCGCGTTCAGGGTGTCGCAGGAGTCGAGGGCGCCGCTCTGGTAGCCGGTCGTGAACCACCGCTGGCGCTGCGCGCTCGACCCGTGCGTCCACGACTCCGGGGTGACCCGGCCCTGGGCCGCGCGCTGGATCCGGTCGTCGCCCACCGCGGAGGCCGCCGACAGCGCGGAGGCGATGTCCTTCTGGGTCAGCGGCCTGAGGAACGCGTCGCCCTGGGCGTCCTTGGTCTCGGTGGCGTGCCTCGCCCAGACCCCGGCGAGGCAGTCGGCCATGAGCTCCACCCGGACGGCGCCGCTCTCGGCCCCCTGCGGGTCGGACTGCGCCGCGTCGAGGACGCCGAGCAGGTCCTGGACGTGGTGCCCGTACTCGTGCGCGACGACGTACTCCTGGGCCAGCGCGCCGTCGTCGGCACCGAAGCGGGAGGTCAGCTCGTTGAAGAAGCTGGCGTCGATGTAGACCTTGCGGTCCAGGGGGCAGTAGAACGGGCCGACCTGGTTGGACGCCGTGCCGCAGCGGGACTGCGTGCTGCCGCTGTAGAGGACGGTGTTGGCGGGGGAGTAGGCCGTCCCGTGGCGGGGCAGCTCGGTGGCCCAGTAGGCCTGCACGCTGTTGACCGTGCCGATCACCCGGCACTGGGCGTCGCGGTTGGCGTCGGCGCCGGTCCGGCACTGCGAGAAGTCACTGCCCTGCGACCCGCCGGCCTGCACCTGCCCCTGCTGGAGCTGGCCCGGTGAGGTGCTGCCGCCCCCGCTGTCGCTGAGCCCCCCGAAGACGAAGTAGAGGATGAGCAGCAGGATCCCGCCCGCGCCGCCTCCGACGGCGATGCCGCCGCCGGGCATGCCGCCCCCGAACATGCCGCCACCCCCGCCGCCGCCCTCCACCTGTGAGGTGTCGAGATCGGCGTTGTCGTTGAAGCTCATCGGGGGGCCTCCGGTGGATCGGGGTCGTGGGCCGCGGGTGTCGTCCCGCTGCCCGCGTAGACTAGTGACCGTTCCCCCGTACGGCGCAGCCGCAAACGCGGCTTCGTCGCGCGCCTCCAGACTGTCCCAACCCGCAGGAGTACGTCGTGATCGCCGCCACCGGGATCGAGCTGCGCGCCGGCTCGCGCCTCCTCCTCGACGGCGCCACCTTCCGGATCGCCGCCGGCGACCGGGTGGGCCTGGTCGGGCGCAACGGGGCCGGCAAGACGACGCTGACCAAGGTGCTCGCGGGCGCTGCGCCGCCCGCGGCCGGCACCGTGACCAGCTCCGGTGAGGTGGGCTACCTGCCGCAGGACCCCCGCACCGGTGACCTGCACGTCCTCGCCCGCGACCGCATCCTCTCCGCCCGCGGGCTGGACCAGATCCTGCGCGACCTGCGCGAGGTCGAGGGTGCGATGGCCAGCGCCGACGACGAGACCCGTGACCGGGCGATGCGCCGCTACGGCAACCTCGAGGCCGAGTTCACCGCCCGGGGCGGCTACGCGGCCGAGTCCGAGGCCGCCTCGATCGCGTCCAGCCTGGCCCTGGACGAGCGGATCCTGGGTCAGCCGCTGGAGACCCTCTCCGGTGGTCAGCGCCGCCGGGTCGAGCTGTCGCGCATCCTGTTCTCCGGCGCGCAGACCCTGCTGCTGGACGAGCCGACCAACCACCTCGACGCCGACTCCATCGTGTGGCTGCGCGACTACCTCAAGGCCTACAAGGGCGGGCTGATCATCATCAGCCACGACGTCGAGATGCTCGACACCGTCGTCAACCGGGTGTTCCACCTCGACGCCAACCGCGCCGAGATGGACATCTACAACATCGGGTGGAAGCCCTACCTGCTCCAGCGCGAGACCGACGAGCGCCGGCGCAAGCGGGAGCGGCTCAACGCCGAGAAGAAGGCCGGCACGCTGCTGGCCCAGGCCGACAAGATGCGGGCCAAGGCCACCAAGGCCGTCGCCGCGCAGAACATGGCCAAGCGGGCCGAGCGGCTGCTGGCCGGCATCGAGGGCGAGCGGGTCACCGACAAGGTGGCCAAGCTGCGCTTCCCCGACCCGTCCCCCTGCGGGAAGACCCCGCTCACCGCCCGTGGGCTGTCCCGGTCCTACGGCTCGCTGGAGATCTTCACCGACGTCGACCTGGCCATCGACCGCGGCTCCCGCGTCGTCGTCCTGGGACTGAACGGCGCCGGGCAAGACCACGCTGCTGCGCATCCTGTCCGGGATCGACACCCCGGACACCGGCGCCGTGGTGCCGGGCCACGGACTCAAGCTGGGCTACTACGCCCAGGAGCACGAGAACCTCGACGTCACCCGCACGGTCCTGGAGAACATGAAGTCCGCGGCGCCCGAGCTGGGGGAGACCGACACCCGCAAGACGCTGGGCTCGTTCCTGTTCAGCGGCGACGACGTCAACAAGCCGGCCGGGGTGCTCTCCGGCGGCGAGAAGACCCGGCTGTCCCTGGCCATGCTCGTCGTGTCGTCGGCGAACGTGCTGCTGCTGGACGAGCCGACCAACAACCTCGACCCGGCCTCCCGCGAGGAGATCCTCGGCGCCCTGAAGACCTACAAGGGTGCGGTCGTCCTGGTCAGCCACGACGAGGGGGCCGTCTCGGCGCTGGAGCCCGAGCGGGTGCTGCTCCTGCCCGACGGCGTCGAGGACCACTTCGGCCCGGACTACCTCGACCTCATCGCGCTGGCCTGACCGGTGAGCGACCCCACCCGCCCGCACCCCGGGCTGCGGCTCGAGCGCACCGGCCCGGTGCTGACGGTCACCCTGGACGACCCCGACCGGCACAACGCCCAGACGCCGAGCCTGTGGGCGGCCCTCGCCGCGGTCGGCGGGACGCTGGACCCGGCCGTCCGCGTCGTGGTGCTGCGCGCCGAGGGGCCGTCCTTCTCGGCCGGCCTGCACCGCGACCTGCTGACACCCGGCGGCATCGCCGGCGAGCCGTCGGTGCTCGGCCTCGCCGCACGGGGTGAGCCGGCCCTGCGGACGGCGATCGAGGAGTTCCAGCGCGGTTTCGCCGTCTGGTCCGAGGTGCCGGCCGTGGTGATCGGGGCCGTGCAGGGCCACGCCATCGGCGCCGGGTTCCAGCTGGCGCTCGCGTGCGACCTGCGGGTCGTGGCCGAGGACGTGTCCTTCGCCATGCGCGAGACCAGCCTCGGCCTGGTCCCCGACCTGGCCGGTACGGCGCCGCTGGTGCGCCTGGTCGGCTACGCCCGGGCGCTGGAGATCTGCGTGACCGGGCGGGCGGTGCGCGCCGACGAGGCGGTGCGGCTGGGACTGGCCCAGGTCGCCGTACCGCGGGCGGAGCTCGACGACACCGCGCGCGACCTGGTCGAGGCGATCCTCCAGGCGCCGGAGGCGGCGGTGCGCGAGCTGAAGCCGCTGCTGCGGGGCGCCGTCGACGCACCACCGGTCGACCAGCGCAGGGCCGAGCGCGAGGCCCAGGCGAGGCTGCTCACCGCCCTGGCCGGGGGCACCGGGAAGTAACCCCACCGGCTCTGTGTTGTCAGAGCCGACGACCATGATGAGGCAGCACCCCCGTCGTCGGCGGGGGAGAGGTGCAGAGCGGAGACCGCATGTCGATGAACGGCTGGCAGATGATGCGGTCGCTGACCCGGGACTCCTCGGTGGCCCAGCGCAAGCTGGCGCCGGGCACCGCTCGACGGGTGGTCGGCTACGCCAGCCCCTACCGGCGGCAGATCATCGTGTTCCTGGTGCTCGTCGTCATCGACGCGGCGCTGGTCGTGGCCCCGCCGCTGCTGCTGGGCCAGATCATCGACCGCGGCGTCACCCCCGGCGACTCGGGCGTGGTCGTGCGCCTGTCCCTGCTCGTGGCCGCGCTGGCGGTGCTCGACGGCGTGATGACGCTGGTGCAGCGGTGGTACTCCTCACGGATCGGTGAGGGCCTGATCTTCGACCTGCGCACCCAGGTGTTCGCCCACGTGCTGCGCCAGCCGATCGCCTTCTTCACCCGGGCGCAGACCGGCGCGCTGGTCAGCCGGCTCAACAACGACGTCATCGGCGCCCAGCAGGCGTTCACGTCCACGCTGTCCGGGGTGGTGAGCAACATCATCGGCGTCGTGGTGATCGTCATCGCGATGGCGTCGCTGTCCTGGCCGCTGACGCTGGCGGCGCTCGCGCTGCTGCCGTTCTTCCTCGTGCCCGCCCGCCTGATGGGGCGCCGGCTCGCCGGCCTCACGCACGACTCGATGGGGCTCAACGCCGAGCTCGGCACCCGCATGACCGAGCGCTTCAACGTCGCCGGCGCCCTGCTGGTCAAGCTCTTCGGCCGGCCCGCCATCGAGGACCAGCAGTACGCCGAGCGGGCCGGCAGGGTCCGCGACATCGGCGTCAAGATCGCCCTCAACCGCACGGTCTTCTTCGTCGCCCTCACCATGGTCGCCTCCCTCGCGACCGCCATGGTCTACGGCGTCGGCGGGCTGATGGCCGTCAACGGCGCCCTGACCGTCGGCACGCTGCTCGCGCTGGCGGCCCTGCTCGGCCGGCTCTACGGCCCGCTCACCGCCCTGTCCAACGTGCGGGTCGACGTGATGACCGCGCTGGTCTCCTTCGAGCGCGTCTTCGAGGTGCTCGACCTGCGGCCGCTGGTCAAGGAGGCGGCTGCGCCGGTGGACCTCCCGCACCGTCCGCTCACGGTGGAGTTCGCCGGGGTCGGCTTCAGCTACCCGTCGGCCGACGAGGTCTCGCTCGCCTCGCTGGAGACGGTCGCCTCGGGCGACCGCGGTGCGGGGGAGCCGGTGCTGCACGACGTGACCTTCCGCGCCCGCGCCGGTGAGCTGGTCGCCCTCGTCGGGCCGAGTGGTGCGGGCAAGACGACCATCACCAGCCTCGTCGCCCGGCTCTACGACCCCACCCACGGCAGCGTCCGCCTCGGCGGCGTCGACCTGCGCGACGCCAGCCTGACCTCCGTGCACGACGTCGTCGGCGTGGTGACCCAGGACGCGCACCTGTTCCACGACACCATCCGGGCCAACCTGACCTACGCCAACCCGGCCGCCACCGAGGCGCAGATGGTGCAGGCGCTGAAGTCCGCCCAGGTCTGGGACCTGGTCACCCACCTGCCCGAGGGCCTCGAGACCGTGGTCGGCGACCGCGGCCACCGTCTCTCCGGTGGCGAGAAGCAGCGCCTCGCGATCGCCCGGCTGCTGCTCAAGAGCCCCGGCCTGGTCGTCCTGGACGAGGCCACCGCCCACCTCGACAGCGAGTCCGAGGTGGCCGTCCAGCGGGCCCTCGACACCGCCCTGGCCGGCCGCACCGCGCTGGTGATCGCCCACCGGCTGTCCACCGTGCGAGGCGCCGACCAGATCCTCGTCGTCGACGGCGGCCGCATCGTCGAGCGCGGCACCCACCTCGAGCTGCTCGCCGCGGGTGGGCTCTACAGCGACCTCTACCGCACCCAGTTCGCCGAGCAGGGCAGCGTCGCCTGAGCGACCTCTCCTCGTGGCGTGGGCCGGACCGCGGCGCCGGTAGATCGTTCTGCGTCGTCGGCGGACGGGCGTCGCCCCGTGCTAGAAAGCACGGATGCTGCCGACCGACAACCCGTTCGCCGCCCCGAGTGAGCTCCCGCTGCAGTTCCCGCCGTTCGACCGGATCCGCGAGGAGCACTACCGTCCGGCGATCGAGCAGGGGATGGCCGAGCACCTCGCCGAGATCGAGGCCATCGGTGCCGACCCGGCCCCGCCGTCGTTCGCCAACACCCTGGAGGCGCTCGAACGCTCCGGCCGGCTGCTGGACCGGGTGCTGTCGGTGTTCTACAACCTCGTCTCCTCCGACTCCACCGACTCCCTCCTCGCGATCGAGGGTCAGGTGTCGCCGAGGCTGGCCGCGCACGAGGACGCGATCCACCTCGACGCGGCCCTCTTCGCCCGGATCGACGAGCTCCATCGCCGTCGCGCCGGGCTCGGGCTCGAGCCCGAGCAGCTGCGGCTGCTGGAGCGCCGGCACACCGACTTCGTGCGGGCCGGCGCCGGTCTGGCCGAGCCGGACCAGCAACGGCTGCGGTCGCTGAACGAGCGGCTCTCCACGCTCACCTCCACCTTCTCCACCCGGCTGCTCGCCGAGACCCGTGACCTGGCGGTGCACGTCGAGGACCGGGCCGAGCTGGACGGCCTCGCCGAGGACGCCGTCGCCGCCGCAGCGCAGGCGGCGCGCACCCGGGGCCTGGCCTCCGGCCACCTGCTCACGCTGGTGCTGCCGACGGCCCAGCCCGCGCTGGCGTCGCTGACCCACCGGGGGCTGCGTCAGCGGCTGCACGAGGCGTCGGTCAGCCGGGGTCTGCGCGGCAACGAGCACGACACCCGCGAGGTGATCACCGAGATCGCCGCCCTGCGCGCGGAGCGCGCCGCCCTGCTCGGGTTCGCCGACCACGCGTCGTACGTCGTGGCGGACCGCACCGCGGGCACCGTCGACGCGGTGGTCTCCATGCTGGGGGCCCTCGTCGGGCCGGCCGTCGAGAACGCCCGCGCCGAGGCGGTCGAGCTGGAGGCGGCGCTGCACGCGGACGGGCACGAGGGACCGCTGCAGGCCTGGGACTGGGCGTTCTACGCCGAGCGGGTCAAGTCGGCCCGGTTCGAGGTCGACGAGGCACGCCTGCGGCCGTACTTCGAGCTGCACCGCGTCCTGCACGACGGGGTCTTCCGGGCCGCGACCGCGCTGTACGGCATCACGTTCGCCCAGCGGCACGACCTTCCCGTCTACCACCCCGACGTGACGGTCTTCGACGTCCACGACGAGGACGGCAGCCAGCTGGGCATCTTCATCTGCGACTGGTTCGCCCGTGACTCCAAGCGTGGCGGTGCCTGGATGAGCACCTTCGTCGACCAGGCCCGGCTGCTGGGCACCCGGCCGGTGGTCGTCGTCAACCTCAACGTGCCGCGCCCGCCCGGCGACGAGCCGGCGCTGATGACCAGCGACAACGTCCGGACGGCGTTCCACGAGTTCGGCCACGCCCTGCACGGCCTCTTCTCCGACGTGACCTACCCCCGGCTGTCCGGCACCAACGTGCCCCGCGACTTCGTCGAGTTCCCCTCGCAGGTCAACGAGATGTGGGCGTGGTGGCCGCAGGTCCTCGGCAGCTACGCCCGGCACCACGTGACCGGCGAGCCGCTGCCGCCGTCCGAGGTCGAGGGGCTGCTCGCGGCCAACAGCTACGGCGAGGGGTTCGCCACGGTGGAGTACCTCGGCGCGGCCCTGCTCGACCACGAGTGGCACCGCCTCGCCCCGGGAGCGCCGAAGGTGGCGGTGGAGGACGTCGAGGAGTTCGAGCGCGCGGCGCTGCACCGGCACGGCCTGCACCTGGACGTCGTGCCCCCGCGCTACCGCAGCACCTACTTCCAGCACGCGTTCCTCAGCGGGTACGACGCGGGCTACTACTCCTACATCTGGAGCGAGGTGCTCGACGCGGACCTGGTCGAGTGGTTCCACGAGCACGGCGGGCTGCGCCGCAGCAACGGCCAGCGGTTCCGCGACCGGCTGCTCAGCCGTGGCGGCAGCGCGGACGCGATGGAGCTCTTCGCCGCCGTCCGGGGCCGCGGACCCCGCATCGAGCCGCTGCTGCAGCGCCGCGGCCTGACCCCGGCCTACACCTCAGAGGACGCGGGTGGCGCCCCCGTCGACGGAGATGGCGGTGCCGGACAGGTATGACGCCGCGGGTGAGGTGACGAACGCCGTCACCGTGCCGAACTCCTCGGGGGTGCCGTAGCGCCCGAGCGGGATGGTGGCCTCGGCCCCGGCGCGGGCGGCGTCCGGGTCACCACGCGTGCTGTCGAGCTCGCGGACCCGGTCGGTGTCGATCCGGCCCGGCAGGACGACGTTGACGCGCGAGCCCGCGGCGCCGTACTCGTCGGCGAGGGTCTTGGCGGCCATCGCCAGCCCGGGGCGCAGGCCGTTGGAGATGGCCAGGCCGGCGATCGGGCTGCGGACGGACGACGAGAGCACGAACGTCACGGCCTTGTCGTCCCCGCTGGCGAGGACGGCGCGGGCCAGGCGCAGCGGGCCGAGGAAGACGGACTCGAAGGCGCTGCGCCACGTCTCGTCGTCCACCGTGGCGGCCGGCCCGGGCGGGGGACCGCCGACGCTGATCACGGTGCCGTCGAGCCGGCCGAAGCGCTCGAGGGCGGTGGCCACCAGGCGGTCGGCGACCTCGGGGTCGGCCAGGTCGCCGGCCAGGCCGACCACCCGGTCGGTGTCGCCCAGGGCCTCGGCGGCGGCGACCGCCCGGGACTCCTCACGGGAGCAGAGCACCACCCGGGCGCCCTCGGCCACCAGCTGGGCGGCGGTGGCGTGCCCGAGCCCGCGAGAGGCCCCACTGACGATGTAGACGCGGTCCTTCAGCCCCAGATCCATGGCGTCATCGTGGCACGCGCCCCCGGAGGGGGCGCGGCGACCGTCCGGCACCCGGTGCTGCGCGGGTGCCGGACGGTCGGCCCCTCAGTAGCTCGAGCCACCGGCGAGCGAGGGCGCGCCGGTCGGGTGCCAGACGGTCTTGGTCTCGAGGAACGCCCGCAGCCGGGTGGTCCCGGGCGCCGCCTCCGGGTCGAACGGCCGCCGCGGCACGTGGACCCGCTTGACCGTCCCGGCCGCGACCCGCCCCAGCTCGGCCCGCAGCTCGGCGTCCACGCCGGTCAGGTCGAGACCGTTGACGTCGCCGTGGGCGGCCAGGTGCGGCAGCACCTCGGCGGCGTGGCCGGTGAGGAGGTTGACCACGCCGGCGGGCACGTCGCTGGTGGCCAGGATCTCGGCCAGCACGCCGGCGACACAGGCCGCCTCGGCCCGGGTCACCAGGACCACCGCGTTGCCGCCGGCCACGACGGGTGCGAGGGCCGACACGAGGCCGAGCAGGGCGTGCTCGGCCGGTGCGGCCGCGACGACGACCCCGGTGGGTTCGGGGGCGGAGTAGGAGAAGAACGGCGAGCTGACCGCGTTGACGCTGCCCATGACCGTCGCGAGCTTGTCCGTCCAGCCGGCGTGGTGCACGAGCGAGTCGACCGCGAGGTCCACCTCGCGCGACGCCCGCGCGACGGACAGCCCGGACAGGTCCCGCAGCGCCTGCACCAGCTCGGCCCGGCGGCCCTCCATCATCTCGGCCATCCGGTACATCACCTGGCCGCGGTTGTACGGCGTCGCCGAGGCCCAGGCCGCCTGCCCCTTGCGGGCGGCCACGACCGCGTCCCGGCCGTCCTTGCGGGAAGCCAGCGCCGCGTTGGCCATGAACTCTCCTTGGTGGTCGGTGACCCGGACCGTGCGCCCGGACTCGGAGCGGGCGAGCGCGCCGCCGATGTAGAGCTTGCAGGTCTTGGTGACCGTGACGCGTTGCGCCATCAGAGGACTCCCTCATCGTCGGTGTCGAGGTACGCCGCGAGCCCGTACGGGCCGCCTTCACGCCCGAACCCGGACTCGCCGTAGCCACCGAACGCGGCAGCGGGGTCGAACCGGTTGAACGTGTTGTTCCAGACCACACCGGCACGCAGCGCCCCGGCGACGGCCATCGCGCGTGAGCCCTTGTCGGTCCACACCCCCGCCGACAGCCCGTACGGCGTGTTGTTGGCCTTGGCGATCGCCTCCTCCGGGGTCCGGAAGGTCAGCGTCGTGAGCACCGGGCCGAAGATCTCCTCCCGGCTGACCCGCATCGACGGGCTGGCGTCGGTGAGGATCGTCGGCGCGACGTACAGGCCGGTGTCCGGCACCGGGCACGGCGACACCCAGCGCTGGGCGCCCTCGTCGACACCGGACTGGGTCAGGGCGGTGATCTTGTCGAGCTGGGCGCGCGAGTTCACCGCCCCCACGTCGGTGTTCTTGTCCAGGGCGTGGCCGACGCGCAGCGTCTCCACCCGCGCGCGCAGCCGGTCGAGGAACTCCTCCGCCACCGACTCCTGCACCAGCAGCCGGGATCCGGCGCAGCAGACCTGGCCCTGGTTGAAGAAGATGCCGTTGACGACACCCTCCACCGCCTGGTCGACCGCCGCGTCGTCGAAGACGATGTTGGCACCCTTGCCGCCGAGCTCCAGGGTGAGCCGGCGGCCGGTGCCGGCCAGCTCGGTCTGGATCCGCTTGCCGACCGCGGTCGACCCGGTGAACGCGACCTTGTCGATGCCGGGGTGCCCCACGAGCGCGGCGCCGATGTCTCCGGCGCCGGGCAGCACGTTGACCACGCCGGCGGGCAGGCCCGCGTCGGCCATGATCTCGGCCAGCACGAGGATCGACAGCGAGGTCGTCTCGGCCGGCTTGATGACGACCGTGTTGCCGGCGGCCAGGGCCGGCGCGATCTTCCAGGCCGCCATCAGCAGCGGGAAGTTCCACGGGATGACCTGCCCGGCGACGCCGAGCGCGGACGGGGACGGCCCGTACCCCAGGTGCTGCAGCTTGTCGGCCCACCCGGCGTAGGAGAAGAAGTACTGCGCCGCGGCCGGGACGTCGAAGTCGCGGGTCTCCTTGATCGGCTTGCCGTTGTCGAGGGACTCCAGCACCGCCAGCTCACGGGAGCGCTCGGCGATCCCGCGGGCGATCCGGAACAGGTACTTGCCGCGCTCCAGGCCGGACAGCCGTGACCAGACGTCCTCGTAGGCCGTGCGGGCGAGGCGGACGGCGGTGTCGACGTCGTCGGTGCTCGCCGAGGAGACGGTGGACAGCGTGGTCTCGTCAGAGGGGTTCACGGAGACCAGGTCCGGTCCGTGCCCGTCGACGAACTCGCCGCCGAGGAACATCTGGTACCGCTCCCGGACGCGGCCGATGGAGGCGGCCTCCGGCGCGGCGGCGTAGTCGAGCTTGATCATGTGCAAGGGCCTTTCAGTCGACCGTGACGTAGAGCGGACCGCTGTAGTGACCGGCCAGCTGCGTGCGCCGCTGCATGACGAGGTCGTTCAGCACGGAGGAGGCACCGAAGCGGAACCAGTGCGGGTCGAGCCACTCGGGGCCGGCGACCTCGTGGACGAGCACCAGGTAGCGCACCGCGTCCTTGGTGGTGCGGATGCCGCCGGCCGGCTTGACCGCGCGCTGCTCACCGGTGAGGGCTGCGCCAGTCCCGCACCGCCTGGAGCATGACCTGGGTGACGGGCAGCGTTGCGGCGGGCGCGATCTTGCCGGTCGAGGTCTTGATGAAGTCGGCTCCCGCGAGCAGCGCCAGCCACGAGGCGCGCCGGACGTTGTCGTACGTCGCCAGCTCGCCGGTCTCCAGGATCACCTTGAGCCGGGCCGTGCCGCAGGCCTGCTTCACCGCCACGATCTGGTCGTGCACGCGCAGGTAGTCCCCGGCGAGGAAGGCGGCCCGGTCGATCACCATGTCGATCTCGTCCGCGCCCGCGGTCACCGCCAGCCGGGTGTCGGCGAGCTTGACCTCGAGGCTGGACCGTCCGGCCGGGAACGCCGTCGCCACGGACGCCACCTTCACGCCGGTGCCGGCCAGGGCCTCGACGGCGACCGGCACGACGTCCGGGTAGACGCAGACGGCGGCGGCCGAGGGGGTGTCGGGGTGGTCCGGATCGGGCCGAACCGCCTTGCGGGCCAGGCCGCGGACCTTGCCCGCGGTGTCGGCCCCCTCGAGCGTGGTGAGGTCGACCATCGAGATGGCGAGGTCGATCAGGGTGCGCTTGGTCTCCCGCTTGACCGAGCGTGTCGCCAGGCCGGCCGCACGCTGCTCGACGCCCACCGGGTCGACCGGGGGCAGGCCGTGCAGGAAGCGGCGCAGCGAGGCTGCTGTGGCACCGACGTCGCGCAGGGACGCGGCGTCGGCGCCGCCGAAGGAGGTCGGGGTCGCCGGTGACGGGGCGGACGAAGTGATCGCGCTGGTCATGTCGCTCTCTCGTTGCGGGTGGCGGTCCGGGCGCCGGCACTGCCGCCGGCGCCGGTCCGGGCCGGGTGCGGTGGGGCTGCCCACCGCACCCGGTCGGCTTACTTGCAGGTGGCCGTGTCGCCGAGGGCGGCGAGCTTCGTGCAGTACGCCGCGACGTCGGCGGACTTCACCAGGGAACCCTCGAGCACCTTGTTCTTCTCGACCTTCTGGCCGCCCGCGACCTGGCCGGCGAGGCCCATGACCTCGGAGCCGAGGGCGAACGGCGACTCGGCGTTGGTCGCGTAGAGGCTGCCGTCCTTGATCGCCTTGACGGCGTCGGCGATGCCGTCGTTGCCGACGACCTTGACCTTGCCGGAGAGCCCGGCCGCCTTCAGAGCCGCGATCACGCCCATCGCCATCTCGTCGTTGGCCGCGTAGACGCCGACGATGTCGCGGTGGGACTGCAGCACGTTGGTCATGACGTCCAGGGCCTTGCCGCGGTCGAACTCCGCCGGCTGGGTCGCGACGACGGAGATGCCGGGGAACGCCTTGATGCCGGACTCGAAGCCCTTGCTGCGCTCCTGGGCCACGCTCGTGCCCATGATGCCCTGGATCTCGACGACCTTGCCCTTGCCGCCGACGGCCTCGCCGAGCGCCTTGGCGCCGTTCTTGCCGGCCTGGATGGCGTCGTAGCCGATGAAGGCCTTGAGGTCGCCGCCCTGCGGCATCCGGTCGAAGGCCACGACCGGCACGCCGGCGGAGTTGGCCTGGCTGACGATCGAGCCGCCGGACGCGCTCGAGACGGGGTCGATGATCAGCACGGACGGCTTCTTGCTCAGCGCGGTCGAGGACAGGTCCAGCGAGGCCTGGTCGGCGTTGTTGGCGTTCTGCACGTCGATGTTCGCGCCCAGGGCCTTCGCCTTGGCCTTGGCCCCGTCGGCCACGGAGACGAAGAACGGGTTGTTGAGGGTGCTGATCACCAGCGTCGCGGACGTGGTCTTGCCGGCTCCCGCCTCCGCCGAGGGGCTGCTGCGGTTGCACGCCGCCAGCGAGAGGGCGGTCGACGCGGCCACGGCGACGGTGAGGACGGACTTGATACGCATGGTGGAGCCTTTCTGTTGGGAGGTGCGGTGAGGTCCCGGGGGAGCGGCGGGCGGTGCCGTCACCGGGTCGGGACCGGGTCCTTGGCGTCCGCGGACGACCGGGGCGAGAGGCGTCGTACGGAGGCGACGATGCTGCGGATCGGACCGGTGTTGCGGTCGACGAAGACGGCGAACAGGATCACCGCCCCCTTGACCACGTCCTGCAGGAACGGCGACACGTTGAGCAGGTTCAGGCCGTTGTCGATGGTGCCGAGCAGGAGCGCGCCGATGACGGTCCCCACGACGGCGCCACGGCCGCCGGTGAGGCTCGTGCCGCCGATGATCACCGCGGCGATGGCGGTGAGCTCGAGGCCCTTGCCGGCCGTCGGCTGTGCGGTCCCGAGACGCGCGGTGAGGATGAAGCCGGCGATCGCCGCGAGGACGCCCGCGATGACGAACGCCGCGACCTTGACCCGGGTGACCGGCATGCCCGACAGGTGGGCCGCCTCGAGGTTGTCGCCCGTCGCATAGACCTGGCGACCGAACCGGCTGCGGGCCAACAGGATGCCGAACACCACGGCGCACACCAGGAGGATCCAGATCGGTGCGGGCACCCCCAGGATGTGGCCCTGGCCGATCGCACGGAACGCGTCGGAGCCCACCCCGACCGGGTTGCCCTGGGTCAGGTAGAGGGTCAGCCCGGACAGCATGGACATCGAGGCCAGGGTGGCGATGAACGAGGGCATGTTGACCTTGGTGACCAGCAGGCCGTTGACCAGCCCCGCGACGACGCCGGCGGCGACGCCGGCGAGGAGCGCGACGACCAGGCCGCCACTCGGGGAGGACCTTGGCCGTGATCACCGCGGAGAAGCCCAGCATCGCCCCGACCGACAGGTCGATCTCACCGAGGATGATGACGAACGTCTGGCCGATCGCCAGCAGCGCGGTGACCGAGGCGGCCATGGCGATCGCCATGAGGTTGGAGGACGTGAGGAAGAACGGTGAGGCGATGAACAGGATGAGGGCGACGCCCAGCAGCATCCACACCGCACGAAGCTCGCGACCGAGCACTGACAGACGATTCATGAGGCTGCACTCTCCAGAGCGTGGTGAAGGACGGACTCCTGGGTGCGCTCGTCGCCGACGAGGTCGGCGACGACGCGGCCCTCGCGCATGACGATCACGCGGTCGCTCATCTCGACGAGCTCGGGCAGGTCGGAGGAGACCAGGACGATGGCGACGCCACGCGCCGCCTGTTCGTTGATGACGCGGTAGATCTCGGCCTTGGCGCCGACGTCGACCCCGCGGGTGGGCTCTTCCATCAGCAGGACCTTCGGGTCGGCCAGCAGCCACCGTCCGAGCAGGACCTTCTGCTGGTTGCCGCCCGAGAGCGCCGACACCGGCTGGTTGACCGACGACGCCTTGATGTTCAACGCCGACCGCATGGTCTCGGCGCGGGCCTGCTCGGCCCCGGGACGCACCCATCCCGGCGGTGGTGACCGAGTCGAGCGTGGCCATCGAGACGTTGCGGGCGATCGACTGCTGCAGGGCCAGGCCCTCGGCCTGGCGGTCGGGGGTCAGGTAGCAGATGCCCTTCGCGATCGCCGCGCGCGGCGATCGGGGCCGCAGGACGCGGTCCTCCAGCCGGATCTCCCCGCCGGTCACGGGCAGCAGGCCGTACAGGCTGCGCAGCAGGCTGCCCTTGCCGCAGCCCTCGACGCCGCCGATGCCCACCACCTCGCCCGCGTGCACCTGCAGGTCGACGCCGGCGAAGTGGCCGGCGCTGGTGAGGCCGCTCAGGGTCAGCACCGCCCGGTCGGTGCCGTGCGACTCCTTGGGGTAGAAGTTCTCCACCGAGCGGCCGACCATGGCCGCGACGACCGCGCGCTCGCTGCTCTCGGCGGGCACGGTCTCCAGGGCGACGATGCCGTCCCGCAGCACCACCACCCGGTCGGCGAGGTCGAAGACCTCGGTGAGCCGGTGGGAGATGTAGATGACGGCGACGCCCTCGTCGCGCAGTCGGCGCACCTGGGCGAACAGGGCCTCGGACTCCGCCTGGTCCAGGGCCGCCGTCGGCTCGTCCAGGATGAGCAGGTTGGCGCGCTCACCGATCGCCTTGGCGATGGCCAGCATCTGCTGCTGCGGGACGGAGAGGTCCTGCACCAGCGACGTGGGGTCCATCGTCATCCCGAGCCCGGTGAGGAGCTCGGCGGCGTCCCGCACCATGCGGGTGCGCTTGCTCCACACGCGCCCGTGCCGACCCGACCGGTCACCGGTGTAGAGGTTCTCCGCCACCGTGAGCTGGGGGAAGAGGTTGTGCCGGAACTCCTGGTAGATGACCTGGATGCCGGCGTCCATCGCGTCCTGCGGCTTGTTCAGCGTCACGGGTGCGCCGTCGATCTCGACCGTCCCCTCCTCGGCGCGGTAGACGCCCGAGATGACGCGGGTGAGGGTCGACTTGCCGGCCCCGTTCTCGCCGAGCAGGGCGACCACCTCGCCGCCCCTGACCGTGAGGTCGATCCCCCGCAGGACCTCGTTCTCGCCGAAGCGCTTGCGGACACCACGTAGCTTGAGCTGCATCGCCGGACTCCTAGTACACGACGCCGCACGTCAGGATGACGTTGGCGTAGGGGGTGAACTCACCCGATCGGACGGCGGCACGTGCGTCGCCGCTGCGCTGCTTGAACTCCACGTGCGGGACGAGCGTCAGCTCGACACCGGCGTCGCGCGAGCCGCTGCCGCAGCGCGGCGAGCATGTCGGGGCTGTGCTGCTCGATCTCAGCCGGGGCGACGGCGCCCTCGACGGTGATCTCGGCGAGCACCTGGTCCAGGACCTGAAGGAAGCCTGGAACTCCCTTGTGACAGAGCGAGATCCACGCGCTCGACCTGTGGCGGGATGGGCAGGCCGGCATCGGTGACGACCAGCTGGTCGGTGTGCCCGAGCTCGGAGAAGACCCTCGACAGCTGGGAGTTCAGCGTTCCGGTGTTCTTGCGCACGGCGGTGCTCCTGTCAGTTTCGGGTGGTGGCGGTGATGAGGGCGTCGACGGCGGCGGCGGTCGGCAGGCAGGTGCTCGCGCCCGCGACCGTGACGGCCAGGGCGCCGGCGTGGATGCCGCGGACCACGGCGTGCTCCCAGGGGTGGCCGGCGGCCAGGGCCGCGCCCAGGTTGCCGGCGAAGGCGTCCCCGGCCGCCGTGGTGTCGACGACCTTGACGGTCGGGGCGCTGCGGTGCTCGGACCCGTCGGCGGTCACCTCCACGACGCCCTTCTCCGCCAGCGTGACGAGGGCCGTGCGCGCGCCCCGGTCGACGAACCACTGCCCCGCCGCGATGGCGGAGCGGACGTCGGTGACCGGC
This sequence comes from uncultured Actinomycetota bacterium, assembly GCA_963828995.1. GTDB lineage: Bacteria > Actinomycetota > Actinomycetes > Actinomycetales > Dermatophilaceae > CAVRTM01. Next base: position 225,235 of record CAWHHB010000012.1, on the reverse strand, counting down.
AGGCCGGTCAGGACGGCCGCCTCGGACTCGTTGGGGGTGACCACGTCGACGACGGACCAGATCCGCTCGGGCAGCGGCATCGCCGGGGCCGGGTCCAGGACGACCGTCATGCCGAGCTCGCGGCCGGTCTCCGCCGCACGCAGCGCGGTCTCCTGCGGGATCTCCAGCTGCAGCAGCAGGACGTCACCCGGACGGCCCACCGCTCGCAGGCGCTGTTCCGCGAGGTCCGGGGTCAGGGCCGCGTTCGCCAGGGGGACGATGACGATGTCGTTCTGGCCGCTGGCGGAGTCCACCCGGATGTGGGCCACACCGGTCGGCCCCGGCACGGTGGTGATGCCCGCCGTGCCCACGCCGCCGTCGTGCAGGCCGCTGAGCACCAGGTCGCGGAAGAGGTCGTCGCCGACGCACCCGATGATCGTCGAGGTGGCACCGGCGCGGGCGGCGGCCAGCGCCTGGTTCGCGCCCTTCCCGCCGAGCACGAGCGTGAACGTGTCACCGAGCACGGTCTCGCCGGGGACGGGCAGAGGTCGGCTGTAGGCCGTGACGTCGGCGGTGATGCTGCCCACGACGACGACCTGGGAGGGGGCGTTGGTCACGATGGCTCCTGCTGCGGTGGATGGGGTGCGGAACGGGCCGCAGGGTGCGGCCGGTCGGTCGTCAGCGCGACGACGGACGGGGTGACGGCCTGCGGGCAGGTCGTCGGGGTGGTGGCGAGCTGGTCGAGCCCCGGACGATGAGCTCGACCGGGAGGATGAGGTGCTGCTGCGCGCGGTCGGGGGTGGCGAGCCGGGCCCGCAGCATCTCGGCGGCACTCGAGCCCAGGGCGAACGTGGCCCGGTCGATGACGGTCGGCGGGGGGTCGAGCAGCTCGCTCAGGTCGAGGTCGTCGAACCCGACGAGGGACATCTGGGCCGGGATCGACACGCCCCGCTCCCTGAGCAGGCGCATCGCGCCGATCGTCATCAGGTTGTTGGCCGTGAAGACGGCCGTCGGCGAGGTGGCGGTGTCGTCCAGCAGGCTGGCCATCGCGGAGTGCCCACCCTCCGCGCGGAAGTCCGACAGCCGCACGTGCTCCGGGCGGACGGGCTGACCGGCGTCGGCGAGCGTCTGGAGGAAGGCCTCGTGGCGCTGACGTCCCGGGGTGCTCGTCAGCGGACCGCTGATGACGGCGATCTCCCTGTGCCCCAACGACATCAGGTGCTCGGCGGCAAGCCGGGCGCCCTGCCGGTTGTCGACGAGGACGAAGTCGACGTCGGTGCCCGTCGTGAGGGCGCGGTCCACCAGCACCACGGGGACCCCGGAGAGGGCCGGCTCGTCCAGCACGGGGTCGGTCTCCACCGGCGGGATGAGGATGAGCCCGTCGGTGCGTGAGGCGAGGTCCGCGACGAGGGCGACCTCGCGGGCGGGGTCCTCGTTGCTGTTGGCCAGCAGCACCCGGATGTCGTCCCCGGCGAGCGCCGACTCGATGCCGTTGACGAGCGAGGCGAACAGCGGGTTGGTGATGTCCGGGACGATCACCCCGACACACCCGTGCCGGCCGGAGCGCAGGCCACGAGCGGACTGGTTCGGGCGGTAGCGCAGCTCCTTGATGGCCGCGTCGATGCGGTCGGCGCCGCCGACCGTGCCGCCCGACATGTGCCGCGACACGGACGCGGCTGATACGCCGGCCCGTTTGGCGACATCGCTGATCGTGACCACCGGAAACCTGTCTCGTCGTTGAGAAATCGATTTCAGAAATCGATTTCACCGACTATCGGCGACGCCGGCCGCCGTGTCAAGGGTTCGGGGCGGGGGATTTTTCCGACGGCGGTCGACGGTCACGCCGGCGCCGGGATCCGTGGGGCCGGAGGCCGTGGTCGCGACGGCCAGGTCGGAGCCCGCTCGGTGCCGGGGCCGGCTGTCGCGACGGTCGCCGCGGTCTGCGAGAGTGGGTGGCCGTATGCGCGCCCTACGGAACCCCTTCGCCTCGCTGCCCCCGAGGTGGCGGTCCTCACCGCCGTGGCCTTCTCGGTCGCCCTCGGCTTCGGTGTCGTCGCTCCGGCGATCCCGCTGTTCGCCAGGGAGTTCGGCGTCAGCAACTTCGCCGCCGGTGCGGTCGTGTCGGTGTTCGCGCTGGTGCGTTTCGCCTCGGCCCCGGTGGCCGGCCGGCTGGTCAACCGCCTCGGCGAGCGGTGGGTGCTGGCCACCGGTATCGGCATCGTCGGGGTCTCGAGCCTGCTGGCCGGGTTTGCCGGCAGCTACACCCAGCTGCTCGTGCTGCGCGGCGTCGGCGGCTTCGGCTCGGCGATGTTCACCGTGTCGTCGTTCGCGCTGCTGCTGCGCGTCGTCGGCCCCGACCAGCGCGGCCGGGCGGCCGGGACGTACCAGACCGGGTTCCTGCTGGGCGGCATCGCCGGTCCCGCCTTCGGTGGCCCGCTGACGGCCTGGTCCCTGCGCGCGCCGTTCTTCGTCTACGCCGTCACCCTGCTGGTCGCCGGGGGAGTGGCCATCGTGTTCCTCGCCCGCACGCACCTGCGCGAGCACGAGGTCGCCGCGGGCACCGCGGACGTGGCCCCGACCCGGCTCGCGACGGCGGTGCGCAGCCCGGCGTACCGGGCGGCCGTCGCCAACAACTTCGCGGTCGGCTGGGCGGTCTTCGGGGTCCGGTCGTCGCTCATCCCGCTGTTCGTCGTCGAGGGGCTGCACCTCAGCGCGGCCTGGACCGGGGCCGGGCTGGTCCTGTCCGCGGTGGTTCAGGCGCTCGTGCTCATCCCCGCCGGTCGGCTGGCCGACACCCGAGGCCGTCGCCCGTTCCTGCGCGCGGGGGCCGCCGTGGCGATGACGGCGGGGGTGGTCCTGGCTGTCGCGGGTGGTGCGCCGCTCTTCCTGCTCGGGATGGCGCTGTACGGCACCGGCTCGGCGCTGCTCGGCGTGTCCTCGGCCGCCGTCGTCGGCGACGTCATCGGCGGCCGCGGCGGCACGCCGGTCGCGGCCTTCCAGATGGCCTCGGACGCCGGCGCGTTCACCGGGCCGCTCGTGGCCGGCGCGCTGGCCGACGCGGCGTCGTTCGAGGTGGCCTTCCTGGCGACGGCGGCGGTCTCCGGGCTCGCGTTCGCCACGACCCTGGTGATGCCGGAGACCCAGCGGGTGCGTCGGCTGCCCTGACCCGGGTTCGTCGCGGCGGTGGCTGGGTACGGTCAGCGGCAACGGAACGGAACGGAGCTGACGGTGCGAGGACGGTCCCTGCGTTGCCGGGTGACGCGCATCCTGGTGGTGATCCCTGCCCGCAACGAGGAGCTGCTGCTGCCCTCGTGCCTGGCGGCGCTGGACCGCGCGAGCGCCCGGGCCGCAGTCCCGGTCCACGTCGAGGTCGTGCTGGACGACTGCACCGACGGCACCGCCGGGATCGCGGCCCGCTGGCCGGGGGTCCACGTGCTGAGGGTCCGGCACCGCTGCGTCGGGCGGGTGCGCCACGACGGTGTCCGCTCGGCCCTGGCCAGGTTCGCCGACGAGGACCCCTCGTCGCTCTGGCTCGCCCACACCGACGCCGACTCCACCGTCCCCGGGCACTGGCTGAGCCATCAGCTCGACCTGGCCGACGACGGGGCGGACCTGGTGCTGGGCACCGTCGAGCCTCGCGGGGGCTCCGCGACGCCAGCCACGTTGTCCGCGTGGCAGGCGGCGTATGCCGGTGCGCCGCAGGGCGACCGCGGGCACCAGCACGTGCACGGCGCCAACCTCGGCGTCCGGGCCTCGACCTACCTGGCAGCCGGCGGGTTCCCCCCGGAGCCGGCCCACGAGGACCGGCTCCTCGTCGACCGGGTCAACGCGCTGCCGGACGCCGTCGCCATCGCCACGATCGGCGCGCCCGTCCGCACCAGCGACCGGCTCGACGGCCGGGTGCGCCGCGGGGTCAGCTCCGACCTGCGCCTGCTGCAGCAGCCCGGCGGGGCGAGGCAGCCCGTCACGCCCGGGCGGCAGGCTCCACCTCAGCTGGAGGTGCAGGGTGAGTGAGCCGGGAAACGGTGCGCAGGACGGGGTGACCTTCCGGCACGACGGGTCCGGCACCGACGAGGCGACCTGGCGCGGCTGGCGCCGGCTGGAGCGCCTGCCCCCGCTGGACTGGGACGGGCTGGACCACGTCGTGGTGGTCGCGGCGCACCCGGACGACGAGACCCTGGGTGCCGCCGGGTTGATGGCCGAGGCGTCGCGCCGGGGGGTGGCCGTCGACGTCGTCGTGGCCACGCTGGGCGAGGCCTCGCACCCGCGCTCGAGCACCATCACGCCCGAGCGGCTGTCCCGGTGGCGTGCCCGGGAGGTGGCCGGGGCGGTCGCCCTGCTGGCGCCGCGGGCCGTCCTGCACCTGCTGCACCTCCCGGACGGCGAGCTGCAGCGGCACGTCCCTGCCGTGACGGCGCGGGTTGCCGGGCTGGCCGGTGCCGGCAGCCTGGTCGTGGCCCCGTGGGTCGGCGACGGCCACCCCGACCACACGGCCGCCGGTCTCGGTGCGGCCAGGGCCGCCGACGACGTCCGCGCGCGGTCCCTGGAGTACCCGGTCTGGGCGTGGCACTGGTCGGCGCCGGCCGACCCCCGGGTGCCCTGGCAGCAGATGGTCCGCCACCCGCTCACGCCCGCCGCCCGCCGGCTCAAGCGCCGAGCGCTGGCCCTGCACCGGTCGCAGACCCAGCCGCTGTCGGACCAGCCCGGCGACGAGACCCTGCTCCGGGCCGGCTTCCTGGACCACTTCGACCGACCCCACGAGGTCTTCGTCGGCCCCCGGCGTGACGCCGCCGGGCCGGACGCACCGGCTTAGGCGTCCTCCTCGTCCCAGATGCGGACCTTGCGGGCGCGGACGGGCACCGGCGGGCGGCCGGCCGCGACGTCGTCCTCCAGCTGTCCCTCCCGCCACTCGCGGCGGGCCCCCACGAAGACGAGCACGAACCCCACCGGGACGGCGAGCCACCACTGCACGGCGTAGGCCAGGTGCGGGCCGAGGTCGGTGTCCGGTGGCTCCAGGCGGACCGGCCGCACGATCCGCTGGCCGGGGGAGCCGCTCTCGCGGTCCATGATGAGGTAGGTGCCGTAGAGGTTGGCGCCGGTCGCCGTGCGTGCCTCGGGCAGGTTGATCGACGCCAGCTGCCCGGCCGGCATCTGCCGGCCCAGGCTCGGCTCGCCGACCCGCAGCCAGCCGGTGACGGTGATCCGCCCCGTGGGCGTCGCCGGCACCACCGGGCGCTCGGCCGCGCGGTCCGCGTTCTGCACCCAGCCGCGGTCGACGAGGACCGCGGTGCCGTCCGGCAGGGTGAGCGGCACGACCACCTCGTAGCCGTAGACGCCGTTGTTGGGCCGGTTGCGCACCAGCTGCAGCTCGTTCGCGGCGTACCTGCCGGTGGCCGTGACCCGCGTCCACTCCTCGCGGACGGGCAGGGGCACCCCGGTGCCGCCCAGCGCCGCCGTCAGCGGCTCCGGCGCGGCGCGGTAGTGGCTGTTGATCCGGTCGGCCCGCGCGACCTTGGCCTCGTGCCGGTGCCACTGCCACCGGCCGAGGAACACGCACGCCACCGCGAACGCGAGCGCGACGGCGAACGCACCCAGCCATCGCCGCGAAAACATCACCCGCATCACGCGACGACGGTACCCGGCCTAGTCTGGGACCTATGAGGAGCCTGCCGATCACCCCGCTGCGCGGCCAGGGTATGCCCGACCAGTTCGGTCGCATGGCCCGCGACCTGCGTGTGTCGGTCACCGACCGCTGCAACCTGAGGTGCACCTACTGCATGCCGGCCGAGGGGCTGCCGTGGCTGCCCAAGCCCGAGATGCTCACCGACGAGGAGCTGCTGCGGGTGGTCGGCGTGTTCGTCGGTCTCGGCGTGCGCCAGGTGCGGCTGACCGGTGGTGAGCCGTTGCTGCGCCGCAGCCTGACGGCCGTCGTGCGTGGCATCGCCGCGATGACCCCGCGCCCCCAGATCGCGATGACCACCAACGGCATCGGCCTGGACCGGCTCGCCGGCCCGCTGGCCGAGGCGGGCCTCGACCGGGTCAACGTGAGCCTCGACACGGTCGACCCCAGCGACTTCCTCTCGCTGACCCGGCGGGACCGCTTCGGCGACGTCGAGCGCGGGCTCAAGGCGGCCGCCTCGGCCGGCCTGACCCCGGTCAAGGTCAACGCGGTCGCGATGCGCGGGATCAACGACCGCACCGTGGCCGACGTGCTGCAGTGGTGCCTCGACCGCGGCTACGACCTGCGCTTCATCGAGCAGATGCCCCTGGACGCCCAGCACGCCTGGGAGCGGGAGAAGATGGTCACCGCCGACGAGGTGCGGGCCCGGCTGTCCGAGCGGTTCACGCTCACCCCGATGCCCGACGACACCAGGGGGAGCGCCCCGGCCGAGCTGTTCCTCGTCGACGGCGGACCGGCCACGGTCGGCATCATCGCCAGCGTGTCGGCGCCGTTCTGCGCCGCCTGCGACCGGGTCCGGCTCACCGCGGACGGGCAGGTGCGCAACTGCCTGTTCGCCAAGGGCGAGGTCGACCTGCGCGGGCCCCTGCGCGACGGCGCCACGGACGACGACCTCGTCGCGCTGATCCAGGGCGAGATGTGGCGCAAGGCCCGCGGGCACGGCATCGGACGTCCCGACTTCGCCCAGCCCGAGCGGCCGATGTCCGCCATCGGCGGCTGAGCCACCCGAGCCGCGCGCGGCGTCCGCGCCCCTCGAGCCGGGCTCAGACGGCGGCGCGGCCGTCCCGCGGGCCGAACGCCTCCAGCGCCTCGACGTCGGAGGCGCGCGAGTGCAGGTAGTAGTCGACCCACTCCGCGCACCCGCCGAAGGACGACGTCGCGCAGATGTCCCGGGCGGCCGCCTCCACGTCGAACGCCGTGTGCCGGAGCGTCACACCACCGTCGCGCAGCAGCGCCCAGTGCGCCCCCGAGCCGCCGTAGGGCATGCCCACGCTGCCGGGGTTGACCACCACCCGCCGGTCGACCAGCCGCAGGAACGGCATGTGCGTGTGCCCGCACACCACCGTCCGGACGTCCTCGCGCAGGTCGGCGAAGGCCTCCTGCCACCGCGCCATGCGGGTGTCGACGAGCAGGACCTCCTCGTCGTCGCGGGGGGAGCCGTGGCAGAACAGCACCCGCCCGAAGCCGCGGACCGGCAGCGTCACCGGGTGCGGCAGCCCCTCCAGCAGCTCGACGTGCGCCCTCGTGAGCTGCGTGGCCGCCCAGGTCGACACGGGGTCGTCCAGCTCGAGGTCGACCCCCCGGGCCAGGGCGGCGAGCTCGCGGTCGGCGTTGCCGCGCACCATCACGGCCCGCTCGCCGAGGGCCAGCATCCGGTCGAGCACCTGCACCGGCTGCGGGCCGGCCGCGTGGTCGCCGGTGAGGACGACCAGGTCGGCGTGGCGCACCTCGGGCTCAGCCAGGACGGCGTCGAGCGCGGGCAGCACGCCGTGCACGTCCGAGAGCACGGCGACGGAGTTCAGCATCCCCGCAGCCTGACACCGTGCCGTCGTCGGCGCAGCAGCTTCGGGGCGGGCCGCCGGCGGTGCCGTCAGTCGCGCTCGTCCAGCTCGCCGACCGGCACCGTGTCGCGCAGGAAGCCGCGCACGGACAGGAACGCACCCAGGCTCTCGCGGTGCTGCTCGCAGGCCAGCCAGGTCTTGCGCCGGTCGGGGGTGTGCAGCCTGGGGTTGTTCCACAGCAGCCCGTACGCCGCGTCGGCGCGGCACCCCTTCGCGCTGCAGCGCAGTCGGGGCGGGGTCTGCTCGCCGCCGAGGAGGTCGCCCAGGCTCACGGGCGCGGCGTGCCGTCGTCGTCCGCGTCGCCGGTCGGGCGCGGGCCGGGCTGCCTGTCCTGGGGGCCAGGAGCCCGGTCGGACCCCTCGACCGCCTGGCGGGACGGCGTCACGGGACCCAGCGGCGCGCTGAGCCGGGAGCGGGAGACGTTGGCCATGACGACCGCGAAGTAGGGCAGCAGCACCGCCCCGGCGACCATGACCCAGCCCGCGATGGTCCAGTGCAGCACGGTGATGAACAGCACCGCGAGGAGGAAGCAGACGGTGCGGGTGCCCATCGACAGCAGGTAGCGGTGCATCCGGTAGCTCTGGTCGTCCTGCAGCGACTGCGGGGCGCTCGTGACGGAGTACACCGGCTGCTGCGGGGCGTGCGGGCGCTTTCTCACTCCTCCACAGTAAGCCGACCAGGATGCGACATACCCATGGGTAGTCGGCTAGCGTCCCGGGTGCCCGTACACGGACCAGGATCTGGTGGAGGAACTCGATGGCTGACCCGCGAAACGTGCTCGTGACCGGAGGCAACCGGGGCATCGGCCTGGCCATCGCCCGGGCCTTCGTCGAGGCCGGCGACAACGTCGTGATCACCCACCGCACCGGCGCGCCGCCCGAGGGCCTGCAGGGCGTCATCTGCGAGGTCACCGACTCCGCGTCCGTCGACGCCGCCTTCACCGAGGCGGAGGAGAAGCTCGGCGGCCCGGTCGAGGTCCTGGTGGCCAACGCCGGGATCACCCGCGACACCCTGATGATGCGGATGAGCGACGACGAGTTCGACTCCGTCATCAACACCAACCTGGCCGGGGCCTTCCGCTGCGCCCGCCGGGCCAGCAAGGGCATGATCCGCCTGCGCAAGGGCCGGATCGTGTTCATCTCCAGCGTCGTCGGCCTGTACGGCGGCCCGGGACAGACCAACTACTCGGCCAGCAAGGCCGGCCTCGTGGGCCTCGCGCGCTCGATCTCGCGCGAGCTCGGCGGGCGGGGGATCACGGCCAACGTCATCGCCCCCGGGTTCATCGAGACCGAGATGACCGCCGAGCTGCCCGAGGACCGCAAGAAGACCTACCTGAGCGCCGTCCCCGCCGGCCGGTTCGCCGCCCCCGAGGAGGTCGCCGCCGCGGTGCGGTTCATCGCCTCACCCGAGGCGGCGTACATCACCGGCGCCGTCATCCCGGTCGACGGCGGCCTCGGCATGGGTCACTGAGAAGACGACGAGACGGAGACACGGACATGGCACTGCTCGAGGGCAAGAAGCTGCTCGTCACCGGGGTCCTGATGGACTCCTCGATCGCGTTCCACGTCGCCAAGCTGGCGCAGGAGCAGGGCGCGGAGATCGTCCTGACCTCGTTCGGCCGGACGATGAAGATCACCCAGACCATCGCCAAGCGGCTGCCGACCACGCCGGCCGTGGTCGAGCTGGACGTGACCAACCAGGAGCACCTGGACACCCTCGCCGAGCGCCTCGGCGAGCACGTGGACCGCCTGGACGGCGTGCTGCACTCCATCGGCTTCGCCCCGCAGGGGGCGTTCAACTTCCTCGAGGGCACCTGGGAGGACGTCGCCACGGCGATGCACGCCTCGGCGTACTCGCTCAAGGCGCTCGCGGTGGCGAGCCTGCCGCTGATGTCCGCCGGCGGCAGCGTCGTCGGGCTCACCTTCGACGCCAAGTTCGCCTGGCCGGTCTACGACTGGATGGGGGTGGCCAAGGCGGCGTTCGAGTCCACCAACCGCTACCTCGCCCGCGACCTCGGCCCCAAGGGGATCCGCTGCAACCTGGTCTCGGCCGGCCCGATCCGCACCACCGCCGCCAAGTCGATCCCCGGGTTCGCCCAGTTCGAGCAGATCTGGTCCGACCGGGCCCCGCTCGGCTGGGACATCAACGACCCGGTTCCGGCCGCCAAGGCGTGCACCGCCCTGCTCAGCGACTGGTTCCCCGCCACCACCGGCGAGATCGTCCACGTCGACGGCGGCGTGCACGCGATGGGCCAGTAGCCCGGCTCTCCTTCCTCCCGACGGCCCCGCAGCGCCCGCTGCGGGGCCGTCGGCGTTCCCGGGTGCGGGAAAACCGGTTGCCCCGCCGTCCCGGGCCCGGCACCCTGACCTCGTGCTGCTCTGACTCCCGCGTCGCCCCGCCGTGCCCGTCCACCGACGGCCGCCGCACCCGACGCCCACCGGAACCGTCGAACCAGCGACTCCGTGAGGGAGCACCCCCCGTGTTACGAGCCGTATCCCTGAGCAAGCACGTCGACCTCGACCCGCTCTTCGAGGGCCTCGACCTGACCCTGTCCCCCGGCGACCGGGTCGGGCTGGTCGGCCCGGGCGGCGTGGGCAAGTCCACCCTGATGCGCGTCCTGGCCGGTCTGGAGCCGCCCACCGCCGGCGCGGTCGTCCGCTCACCCGGGCTGACCGTCGGCTGGCAGGCCCAGGAGGCCCCCGACCCCGCCCTGACCGTCGAGCAGATGGTCCGCTCCGGTGCCCCCGCCCTGGTGGCCGCCCACGCGACCGTACGGCGCCTCGAGGCCACCCTCGACGGCGCGGCACCCGGGCACCTCGCCGGGTACGCCGCGGCCCTGGAGGAGTTCGAGGCGCGCGGCGGCTGGGCCGGCCTGACCCGGATGGAGCAGGTCCGCTCCCGGCTGGGCGTCGACGGCGCGGACGGCATCGACGGCCGTCGCACGATGGGCAGCCTGAGCGGGGGCGAGCAGGCGCGGGTGATGCTGGCCCGCCTCCTGGTCACCGACCCGGACGTGCTGCTGCTGGACGAGCCGACCAACCACCTCGACCGGGACGGCCGGCGCTGGCTCAGCCAGCACCTCGCCGGGTTCGCCGGCGCCGTCCTCGTGATCTCGCACGACCGCCGGTTCCTGGACCGGACGGTGACCCGGGTGGTCGAGCTCGACGGCATCGAGCCCCGGCTGCAGGACTACCCCGGGTGCGGCTACACGGCGTACCGGCGGGAGCGGGAGCACCGCCGGCAGCGGCTGCTGCTGGACTTCGAGGCGCAGGAGAAGCACCGCCGCCAGCTGACCGCGGACATCGAGCGGACCAAGGAGCAGGCACGCGGGGTCGAGCTGGCCAACCCGCGCAACCCCGGCGCCCGGCGGGTGGCCCGCAAGGTGGCGCGCAAGGCCCTCTCGCGGGAGCGCCGGCTCGAGCGGGAGATGCGCTCGGCGGCCTGGGTCGCCGACCCGCAGACCCGCCCGACGCTGAGCCTGACCATCCCGGAGCCGCCCGGGGCGCCGCCCGGCGACGGCGAGGTCCTGGTCGACCTGCCCGCCCTGGACGTGGTCGTCGGCGGCCGGACCCTGCTGCGGACCTCCCCGCTGCGCCTCGGCCGCGCCGACCGGGTGCTGCTCGAGGGGCCCAACGGCGCCGGGAAGACCAGCCTGCTGCGCCAGCTCGCCCCGATGCTGCCCGGCGCGGCGGTGCTCCCGCAGACCCACGAGCAGCTGCCGCTGTCGATGCCGGCCCTGGACTTCTTCCGGTCCCGGGCCCCGATGTACGTCGACGACGCCGAGCAGGTGCTGGAGGGGTTCCTGTTCGACCGGGCCGACCGCGGGCGCCCGCTGGGCCAGCTGTCGGCCGGCCAGGTGCGCCTCCTGCTCCTCGCGACCCTGCTCAACCGGCCCAGCCGGATGCTCGTCCTGGACGAGCCGACCAACCACCTCGACTTCGACTCCCTCGACGTCCTGGAGCGGGCGCTGGCGGGGTGGGGAGGCGCCCTGCTCGTGGTCACCCACGACGAGGAGCTGGCGCAGCGGATCGGCCTGACGCAGCGCTGGCGGGTTGCCGACGGGCGGCTAGAGTCCGCGGCATGAGTGCTGAGGCCGTGACGGTCACCGAGGTGCGCGTCCTGGAGGGACCCAACCTGTACTTCACCCGTCCGTCGATCAAGGTCAGCCTGGAGTGCCCGGGCTACCTGGCGGCGCAGGAGCAGGAGCTGCGCGAGCTCGGGCGCCGGCTGGGGCTGCGCGGTGTGCGCCCCGGGGCGCCCGACTCCGACCAGCGACAGCGCTTCCTGATGCGCCTGGTGGCGCACGTCGTCCGGCTCGTCGCCCACGGCTCGGGCACCACCCGGCTCGCCGTACGGACCCGCACCGGCGGCACCCGCGACCAGGTCGTCGTGGCCTTCCCGTGGCGCTGGCGCGGCCGGGGGATCGCCCTCGGCGAGTCGCTCGGCATGGCCCTCGGCGCCCTCGTCGACGGGTCCCCGACGGAGGCCGAGCGGGGCATCCAGGCGGCCGTGGCCCTCGTCGCCGCGGCCGAGCGGGGCGCCCGGCCGGTCCTGGTCACCCCGCGCATCCCCGTCGCGTCGATCACCGGCACCAACGGCAAGACCACGACCACCCGCCTGCTGGCGCACATCGGGATGACCGCCGGGCTGACGACGGCGTGGAGCTCCACCGACGGGGTGCTCGTGCAGGGCCGGGTGCTCGAGGACGGCGACTACTCCGGTCCGGCCGGCGCCCGTGCCGTGCTGGCGGCGCCCGGGGTCCAGCTGGGCATCCTGGAGACCGCGCGCGGGGGCATGCTGCTCAAGGGCATGGGCGTGTCGGCCAACGACGTCAGCGTCGTCACCAACGTGTCCGCCGACCACCTGGGTCTGCAGGGCATCGACACCGTCGACCAGCTCGCCGAGGTCAAGGCCATCGTCACGCGGGCGACCAAGCCGGCCGGGTGGGTGGTGCTCAACGGTGACGACCCGCGGGCGTGGGCGATGCGGGCCGGCGCCCGGGGGCGGCCGTGGGCGTTCAGCCTCGACCCGGACTCGCCGGCCCTGCGCGAGGCGCTCAACCTCGGCGGCCGGGCCGCCACCGTCCTGGACGGCGACCTCGTGGTGCTGTCACCGGACGGGGACCCCGACCACCTGCTGCCGGTGGTCGACGTGCCGGTCACCCTGTCCGGCCTGTCCGAGCACAACATCGCCAACGCGCTCGCGGCGGCGGCCGCGGCCCTGGGTCTGGGGCTGCCCCGCGAGGCCGTGGTCGAGGGCCTGCGCACGTTCGCCCCGGACCCGCTGCACAACCCCGGCCGGATGAACGTCTACTCCGTGCCGGCGGCCGGCGGCGGGACCGCGACGGTCGTCATCGACCTGGCCCACAACGAGGCCGGCCTGGAGGCGCTGCTGCGGGTGGCCGAGGGGCTGCGCCCGCCGGGGGCGGTCGTGCACCTCGGCCTGGGCACCGGCGGCGACCGCACCGACGAGATCCTGCAGGCGCTCGGCGAGCTGGCCGGCCGGCGGGCCGACCGGGTCACCGCGGTGCACAAGGAGCACTACCTGCGTGGCCGCTCGATGGACGACCTCGAGGCGCAGCTGCGGATCGGCCTGAGCCGGGTGGGGGTCGGGGAGGTGGAGTCCTACCCGAGCGAGCTCGAGGGGCTGCAGGCCATGGTGGCCACCGCCGGTGACGGCGACGTGCTGGCGGTGATGTGCCACGCCGACCGGGCCCTGCTGCACGCCTGGCTGACCGGGCACGGCGGCACCGTGGACTGCGCCGCCACCATCCGCCGCAAGGTGATCGCCTCCCGGGGCGAGCACGAGGCCGAGGACGCCATCGCCGCGCTCTGGGCCGAGCCCGACCCGGCGGTGCGCGTGCAGCAGGCCCGCACCTGGTGGGAGGCGGACCGGCGGGACGCCCGGCTGACCTTCGAGCTGGCCAGCGCGCTCGACGCGGCCGGGCAGGAACGCGAGGCGCTCCGCTGCTACGACGAGGCCCTCGCCCTCGGCCTGCGCGAGCCGCACCGGCACCGCGCGCTGATCCAGAAGGCGTCCAGCCTGCGCCACCTCGGCGAGCTCGACGAGGCCGCGGCACTCCTGGACGACCTGGCCCGGCAGCGCCCCGGCAGCGCGGCGGTGGCGGCCTTCCGGGCGCTGGTCCGGTGCGACGCCGGTGAGCCGGTGCGCGCGGTGGGCGAGCTGGTCGAGGCCTTGCTGGCCCACGCCGGCGACGCCGACGACGACGCCTACCGGGACGTGCTGCACCGCTTCGCCCGGGAGCTCCGGTGAGCACCTTGCCGGCGCCCGGGGCGGCCCTGGTCGCGACGCTGCGCGCCGCGCGGGCCGGCGACGCGGACCGGATCGCCGAGATCCACCTCACGGCGCGTCGTACGGCGATGCCGTGGCTGGCCCGGCCGCACACGGACGAGGAGACGCGCACCTGGGTGCGCGGCGTGCTCGTCCCGTCCGGGGCGGTCACGGTCGCCGAGCGGCGGGGGCAGGTGGCCGGCTACACGGCGGTGACGGACGGCTGGCTGGAGCACCTGTACGTCGACCCCGCCGCGCAGGGCCGCGGCATCGGGTCGGCGCTGTTCGCGCACGCGCAGGCCCTGGAGCCCCGCGGCTTCCGGTTCTGGGTGTTCCAGCGCAACACCCCCGCCCTGGCGTTCTACGCGCGCCACGGCTGCGTGGAGGTGCGGCGCACCACCGGCGAGGACAACGCGGAGCGCGAGCCCGACGTGTGCCTCAGGTGGGCGCCGCCGGCCTGACGCCCGGCTCAGCGCTCGCCGGCGGCCGCCTCCGCCCCGGAGACCTCGGCGGCGTCCTGCAGCGCCCGGGGGTTCAGGTCGGGGTCGCCGGGACGCGTGCCCTCGTGGGCGCCGGCCTGGGCGCTGGAGGTCAGCTGCTCGAGCTCGCCCAGCACGGTCGCGTGGTGGTCGACGCAGAGCACGACGAGGTCGCCGGGGTTGGCCCGGGCCATGCAGTGCCGGACGGCGTCCAGCTCCTCCAGGACGATCTCGATCTGGCGGCAGCGGGCGCTGCCCTCCGCCATCCGGGCCCGGATGCCCTCGGCGACCAGCTCGGCCGCCACCCCCGCCTCGCGGCCGCGCAGCCGGTGGTCCTCGCGGATGACGATGACGTCGAAGTGGTCGGCCGCCACCATGCCCAGCTCGCGGATGTCGTCGTCCCGCCGGTCGCCGGCCGCGCCGATCATGCCGATCCGTGAGGCCTTGGCCAGGTCGGCCTGCCCGGCCTTCTGGGCGGAGTACGACTCCACGAAGTCGCCCAGCATCCGCATGCCGGGGGCGTTGTGGCAGTAGTCCACCACGACGTCGACGTGGTGCACGTCGAGCAGGTTCATCCGGCCGGGGGAGAGGTAGTAGGACGTGGTGAACGTGCGCAGGCCCTGGCGGATGTCGTGCAGCGGGGCACCGGCGGCGAACGCGGCACCGGCCGCGGCCAGGGCGTTGGCGACGTTCATCCGCGCCGCGCCGCCGAACGTCGAGGGCAGCAGGTGCGTCCACGCCAGCTGCATGCTGCGCCGCCCGTGCCGGATCGTGATCATGTCGCCCTTGTCCGTGGGCTCGAGCACGACGGCACGGCCACCGCGGCGGCACTGCTCGTCGATGAACTCGCGCTCCTCGCTGCCGGGCGGCTGCAGCGAGAACCACACCACGCTGCCGGAGCAGCGGCGGCGCATCGCCCGCACCAGCGCGTCGTCGGCGTTGAGCACGGCGAACCCGTCGCGCGGCACCGCCTCGACGACCACGGCCTTGACGGCGGCGAGCTGCTCGAGGGTGTTGATGCCGCGCATGCCGAGGTGGTCGGGGGCGACGTTGGTGACGACCGCGACGTCGTTGCGGTCGTAGCCCAGGCCCTCACGCAGGATGCCGCCGCGGGCGACCTCCATCACGGCGAAGTCGACGCGGGGGTTCTGCAGGACCATCCGGGCCGACTTGGGGCCGGACGCGTCGGCCTTGATGACCAGCCGCTCGTCGATGACGACACCGTCGGTCGAGGTCATGCCGACCTTGCGGCCGAGGCCCTTGAAGATGTGCGCGATCATCCGGGCCGTGGTGGTCTTGCCGTTGGTGCCGGTGACCGCGACGATCGGCACCCGTGAGGGCGCGCCCGGGGGGAACAGCAGGTCGACCACCGGCTTGGCGATGAACTGCGGCTCGCCGACGGTGGGGTGGGTGTGCATCCGGAAGCCGGGGGCGGCGTTGACCTCGCAGATGGCGCCGCCGGTCTCGCGCACCGGCGAGGCGATGTCGGGGCAGATGAAGTCGATCCCCGCGACGTCGAGCCCGATCATGCGGGCCGCCTCCTCGGCGATCTCGACGTTGTCGGGGTGCGCGTCGAAGGTCCGGTCGACCGAGATGCCGCCCGTGGACATGTTGCCGGTCAGCGCGAGCTTGACCATCTCGCCGGCCGGTGGCACGTCGCCGAGTGAGTAGCCCTGTGAACGCACAAGATCCGTGGCCGCCGCGTCCACGGTGATGCGGGTCAGCACCTTCTCGTGCCCGACGCCCCGACGCGGGTCGGCGTTGGTGATGTCGACCAGCTCGGCCACGGTGTGCTCGCCGTCGCCGACGACGTGGGCCGGCACCCGCTCGGCGATGGCCTGCATCCGGCCGCCCACGATGAGGCAGCGGTAGTCGCGGCCGGTGATGAAGGACTCCACCATCACGCTGCCCCGGCGGGACTCGCCCTCGGCGATGTCGAAGGCGGCGCGGACGGCGTCGGGGCCGCCGAGGTCCAGGCACACGCCGCGGCCGTGGTTGCCGTCCAGCGGCTTGACGACGACCGGGTAGCCGATCCGGTCGGCTGCCGCGACCGCGGCCTCCACCGTGCGCACCGACTCGCTGCGCGGCACCGGCAGCCCCGCCGACGCGAGCAGCTTGGTGGTGAGGTCCTTGTCCCCGGCGATGTCGACCGCGAGGGCGCCGGTCCGCGAGGTCATGGTGGCCCGGATGCGCTGGGCGTGGACGCCCTGGCCGAGCTGCACCAGGGAGTGCTCGTTGAGGCGGATCCACGGGATGTCGCGGCTGACCGCCTCCTCGATGATCGCCGAGGTCGACGGGCCGAACGCCATCCGCTCGGCCCGGCGCAGGAACAGGTGCAGCTGCTCGGGGAAGTCGAAGCCCTCCTCCGGCCGGACCAGGTGGTTGATCAGGCGGACCGCCAGCTGTCCCGCGGCCAGGCCGACCCGCTCGTCGCTGTAGGCGTAGACCACGTTGTAGACGCCGCGGCGGCCCTTGACCTGCCGGGTCTTGCCCCGGCGCAGGTCATGGCCGGCCTCCTGCTGCAGCTGCAGCGCGACGTGCTCGGCGACGTGGCCGAGCCAGGTGCCCTCGTGCATCCGCTCGAGGAAGCCGCCGGGCACGCCGCGCGAGCAGGTGTGCCGGGCCAGGCCCGGCAGCAGCTCCTGCAGGCGGGCCGTGAACCCGTCCAGGGTGTTGGTGGGGTAGTCCTCGAGGCTGCCGAGGTCGAGCACGAGGTGGATCGCGGGCTCGTAGGACCACAGGTTGGGCCCGCGGTAGACACGCGTCTCGAGGATGGCCAGGTCCGGCGCGGCGGGCCCTGCGGGTTCGGGTAGTGCGGTGGCCATGTCGATCTCCTCAGTGGGCGCGAAGTGCCGCGGTGGCCTCGGTCGAGTCCTTCTCGCCCTTGACCTCGGCCTTGACCATCGTGTCGGGGTAGCGCTCCACGAAGGTGGTCAGGCTCGCCGTGTGCAGGTCGAAGGTAGCGCCGGTCGGCAGCGAGTGCACCACGGCACCGGACACCAGCAGCGGGGCGTCGCGGCGGGCCTCCGACACGTCGCTCACCGCGGCCCGGGCGTCCACGACGAACACCGCCCCGGTGCCGAGCACGGTCAGCCCGTGCCCGTCCGTGACCTCGGCGGCCGTGTCCTCGTCGATGCCCAGGCCGAGCAGGTTGGGCGAGGTCGCCACGATCGACAGCAGCCGGCCGTAGCGGGCCCGCTGGTCGAAGTGCTGGTCGACCACGACGCCGGGCAGCAGCCCGAGCCCGGCGGTGAGCTGGCTGGAGCGCTGCCGCGGCGTGACGCCCTCGTCGCCCATGGAGATCATGAACAGGCTCATGATGGAGGCGCCGGCCGAGGTGCCGGCGACGACCGCGCCGCGCTGGTGCGCCCGCAGGATCGCCTCGCCGAGGGGCGTGCCGACGACGTACTGGCTCAGCTTGAGCTGGTTGCCGCCGGTCATGAAGACCCCGGTGGCGCCGTCGACCTGGGCGACCAGGGCCGGGTCGCCGGCCGCGGCGCGCGAGGCCGGGTGGACCGTCGTGACACTGCTGACGCCCAGGCGGGTGAAGACGTCGGTGTAGGCCGCCACGGCCTCCTCCGGGAACGCCGACGCGGTGGGGATGACCACGATGCGCGACCGCCGGCCGCCGGCCAGCCGGACGAACCGGCGCAGCACGACCGCGCGCCCGACCTTGTCCTCGGCGCCGCCGATGATGAGCAGGGACGTCGTCGCCGGGGCAGCCATGCGGGTCAGCCTAGGAGTCAGCGTGCGGGCAGGTGGGGGGCGGGGGTCGACAGGCCGTCGGCCGCGTCCGCCTCCTCGATCTCCTCGCGGGTGATGCCGAGGAGGTACAGCACGGCGTCGAGGTAGGGCACGTTGACCGCCGTGTCGGCCTGCTCGCGCACGACCGGCTTGGCGTTGAAGGCGATACCGAGCCCGGCGGCGTCCAGCATGTCGAGGTCGTTGGCGCCGTCGCCGATCGCCACGGTGCGCGACAGCGGCAGCCGCTCCGCCTCGGCGAACCGGCGCAGCGCGGCCGCCTTGCCGGCCCGGTCGACGATGTCGCCGAGCACCCGGCCGGTGAGCAGGCCGTCGCGCACCTCGAGGCGGTTGGCGTGCGCGTGGTCGATGTCGAGCTCACGGGCGAGGTCGCCGACGATCTCGATGAAGCCGCCGGAGACCACCGCGACGGTGAAGCCGAGCCGCTTGAGCGTGCGCACGAGGGTGCGCGCGCCCGGCGTCAGCCGGATCTCGGCCCGCACCTCGCCGAGCACGCTCTCCGGCAGCCCGGCGAGCGCCGCGACCCGGGCCCGCAGGCTCTCGGCGAAGTCGAGCTCGCCGCGCATCGCCGCCGACGTCACCTCGGCGACCTCCGCCTCGCGCCCCGCGTGGGCGGCCAGCAGCTCGATCACCTCGTCCTGGATCAGGGTGGAGTCGACGTCCATGACGACCAGGCGCCTGCCGCGGCGGGCCAGGCCGGAGGCGGCGACGGCGATGTCGACCCCGCGGACGGCTGCCTCGAGCGCCAGCTCGCGGCGCAGGGAGGCGACGTCCGCGCCGGAGACGTCGAACTCGACGGTGGTGACGGGGTAGCGGGAGAGCCGGCGGATGCGGTCGATGTTGGCCCCGTGGGCGGCGATCCGCGCGGTGACGGCCGCGACGGCGCTGGCCAGCAGGGGAGCGCCCAGGACGACGACGGCGGCCCGGCCGCTGCGGCGGGGGGCGTTGTCGCCCGTGCCGGCGCGCACCTTGACCTTCATGCCGAGCCCCGCCGCGACGTCGCGGACGACCGACCGCAGCAGGTCGTCCCGGGGACCGGCGGCCAGCAGCATCGCGAGCGTCAGATGCCCTCGTACGACGACCTGCTCGAGGTCCAGGACCTCGGCGCCGACGTCGGCGATGGCGTTGAACAGGGCGCTGGTGACGCCGGGACGGTCATCCCCGGAGACCGTCATCAGCAGGGTCTGGGGCTCGAGCTCTGGCACGCGGACAGACTAGGCGGCCCCGGTGTCCCGATTCGTCCGGTCTCGCCATGCGACCAGCTCGCGCAACGGCCCGAGGTCGTAGTCGGGGCCGCCGAGCCCGACGGTGAACAGGCGCGTGCCCACGGCGTAGAGGCTCTCGGCGCTGGCTGCCGCGTCCCTGGCCTGCACGCCCGAGGAGCGTTCGATCGCCAGCGGGTCGCGGCCCACCTGCGCGCACCAGTCGTCGAGCACGCGGTGCTTGTGCGCGATGGCCGCCGGCGTCGCCGAAGCCGTGCCAGATGTCGGCGTTCTGGGCCACGATCCGCAGGGTCTTGCGCTCACCACCGCCGCCGACGAGCACCGGGATGTGCCGGGTGGGCGCGGGGTTGAGCCGGCCCAGCCGCCCGGTGATCAGTGGCAGGTCGCGGTCGAGGGCGTCGAGCCGGCCACCGGCCGTGCCGAACTCGTAGCCGTACTCGTCGTAGTCCTTCTCGAACCAGCCCGAGCCGATCCCGAGGATCAGCCGGCCGCCGCTGATGTGGTCGACGGTGCGGGCCATGTCGGCGAGCAGCTGGGGGTTGCGGTAGGTGTTGCAGGTGACCAGCGCGCCGATCTCGACCCGCTCGGTCGCCTCCGCCCAGGCCCCGAGCATCGTCCAGCACTCGAAGTGCTTGCCCTCCGGCTCGCCGTACAGCGGGTAGAAGTGGTCCCAGTTGAAGACGACGTCGGCGCCGATCTCCTCGGCCTGGGCGACCGCCCGGCGGATCTGGGCGTAGTCGGCGTGCTGCGGCTGGAGCTGCACCCCGACCCGCGCCGGCCTGGGGTCGGCCGCCGACAGCGGCGGCTGCTCGGACCGGCCGCCCGTCGCCTCGGTCAAGGCTTGATCACCTGGCCCTTGCCGACGACGGTGATGCCCGAGTCGGTCACGATGAACCCGCGCGCCAGGTCGGCCTCCCGGTCGACCCCGATGGTGACGCCGTCCGGAACCCGGACGTTCTTGTCGAGGATGGCCTTCTTCACGACGGCGTTGCGTCCGACGTCGACCCCGTCGAGCAGCACGCTGTCGGTGATCTTGGCGAAGCTGTGGATGTGGCACCGCGGGGAGAGGACCGAGTTGGTGATGGAGGCGCCGCTGACGACCACCCCCGGTGAGACGGCCGTGTTGAGCGCCTCGACCTTGCTCCCCTTGGAGCCCTTGACGAACTTCGCCGGCGGGTAGGGGCCGTAGTCGGTGAAGATCGGCCACTCGTAGTTGTAGAGGTTGAACACGGGGTGGATGGAGGCGAGCTCCATCTGTGCCTCGTAGTAGGAGTCGATGGTGCCGACGTCGCGCCAGTAGCCGCGGTCGCGGTCGAGCGAGCCGGGGATCGGGTTGTCCTTGAAGTCGTAGACGTAGGCCTCGCCGCGGCCGACGAAGTCGGGGACGATGTCACCGCCCATGTCGCGCTTGCTGCCCTCACGCTCGGCGTCACGCGTCACCGCGTCGATCAGCACGTCGGCGTCGAAGACGTAGTTGCCCATGGACGCGAGCACCTCGTCGGGGGAGTCCGGCAGCCCCTTCGCGTCCTTGGGCTTCTCGCGCCACGCCTCGATCTTGCGCACGTCGTCGGCGCCGACCTCGATCACGCCGAACTGGTCGGCGAGGGCGATCGGCTGGCGGATCGCGGCGACGGTGACGCCGGCGCCGGTCTCGATGTGCTGGCGCACCATGTGGCTGAAGTCCATGCGGTAGACGTGGTCCGCGCCGACGACCACCACGATGTCCGGCTTCTCGTCGTGGACGAGGTTGAGGCTCTGGTAGATCGCGTCGGCGCTGCCCTGGTACCAGTTCTTGTCGATCCGCTGCTGGGCCGGCACCGGGGTGACGTAGTTGCCGAGCATGGTGGACATCCGCCACGTCTTGGAGATGTGCCGGTCGAGACTGTGCGACTTGTACTGGGTGAGGACGACGATCTGCCGGTAGCCGGAGTTCGCCAGGTTGCTCAGGGCGAAGTCGATCAGCCGGTAGATGCCGCCGAAGGGGACGGCCGGTTTGGCGCGGTCGGCCGTCAGCGGCATCAGCCGCTTGCCCTCGCCGCCCGCCAGGACGATGGCCAGAACCTTGGGGTTGCCCGAGTGCTTCGACATGGTCGGCACTGTATGCGCGTCAAGCCCTCGCGGCGACCCCTGTTCCAGCACTAGCGTGACCCGCGTGAGAGTCGACATCCTGAGCAAGGAGTACCCGCCGCAGATCTATGGGGGAGCGGGCGTCCACGTCGCCGAGCTCGTCCGGGCCCTTCGCGCCCGTGGCGACATCGACGCGCGGGTCCGCTGCTTCGGTGGTCCCCGCGACGAGGAGGGCACCACCGGGTACGACGACCTGCCGCAGCTGGCCGCCGCCAACCCGGCCCTGCAGACCCTCGGCGTGGACCTGGGCATGGCCGCGGACTGCGTCGGCGCCGACCTCGTGCACTCGCACACCTGGTACGCCAACATGGCCGGTCACCTCGGGTCGCTGCTGGCCGGCATCCCGCACGTGGTCAGCGCCCACAGCCTGGAGCCGCTGCGGCCGTGGAAGGCCGAGCAGCTCGGCGGCGGCTACGCCATCTCCTCCTGGGCCGAGCGCACGGCGTACGAGTCGGCGGCCGGCATCATCGCCGTCAGCGGCGGCATGCGGGCCGACGTGCTCAAGAGCTACCCCTCGGTGGACCCGGCCAGGGTCCACGTCGTCCACAACGGCATCGACTCCCAGCAGTGGGCGCGCGCCGAGGACCCGGACGTCGTGCGCCGCCACGGTGTCGACCCCGACCGGCCCTCGGTCGTCTTCGTCGGGCGGATCACCCGGCAGAAGGGCCTGCCGTACTTCCTGCGCGCCGCCCGCTCGCTGCCGCCGGAGGTGCAGGTGGTGCTCTGCGCCGGTGCGCCCGACACCCCCGAGATCAAGGCCGAGGTCGAGGCGCTGATCGCCGACCTGCGGCAGACCCGCGACGGGGTGGTCTGGATCCCCGAGATGCTGCCCCGCGCCGAGGTCGTCGCGCTGCTCAGCGCCGGCACCGTCTTCGCCTGCCCCTCCGTCTACGAGCCGCTCGGCATCGTCAACCTCGAGGCGATGGCCTGCGAGCTGGCCGTGGTGGCGACGGCGACCGGCGGCATCCCCGAGGTGGTCGTCCACGGCGAGACCGGCTGGCTGGTGCCGATCGAGCAGGTCGACGACGGCAGCGGCACCCCCGTGGACCCCGACGCCTTCGTGGCCGACCTGGCCGCCGCCCTCACCGAGGCCGTGAGCGACCCCGACCGGGCGCGCGCGTTCGGCCGGGCCGGCCGGGCCCGCGCGGTGGAGCACTTCTCCTGGGGCTCGATCGGCGACCAGACGCTCGAGGTCTACCGCTCCGTCCTCGCCTGAGCGGCCGCCGGCGGCCGGCCGTGACCGGCGGCCGCCGGGTCAGGCGTCCTGGCGGCCGGGCCGCATCCCGGCGATGCTCAGCGCCCCGACGGTGGCGGCGGTCGCGACGGCCCGGTCCGCGCTCGCCAGCAGCGACGTGAGCAGCACCCGGCGGCGCTCGTCGGTGGCGCTGGTGAGCGCCGGCGAGTCGAGCTGCAGCCCGAGCTCGGTGCCCAGGCTGACGACCGAGGCCGTGGACATGACGCGCAGGGCCCGCGGCGGCAGCCCCTCGGGCAGCCCCCACCCCGCCGCGCTGACGGCGCTGTCGGCCATCGCCCGGGCGGGGCTGCCCGACCACGGCCGGGCGTCGAGGGCGTCGATCTGGCGGGTCTGCTCGGCCAGCTCCTGACGGAAGCGCAGGTCCAGCTCGTTCAGCGACAGCGCCTCCAGCGCGTGGACGGGCACCGGGTCGGCGTCGTACGCCGTCCAGGTCACCTGGGTGCCCTGGTCGCCCTCCGGGCCGTAGGACTCCACCGTGGGCACCAGCGCGCCACCGATGCCCGGCACGTAGACGCACTCGCCGGCCTCGGTGGCCGCGGCGATCAGGTCGGCCGAGCCGCGGGGCATGCCGCTGAGGTCGCCGGGGCGCGGCAGCGCCACGAGGACGACCCGCTCGCCGAGGTCACGCCACAGGGCCAGCCGGTCGACGTCACCGCCCACGTGGTCGACATCGGGCAGCGCGCGGCTCATCACCTCCTCGAGCGGGAGGCGGCCGGCGTACGACGCGGTGGCCCACAGGGCGAGGCGCACCGAGGCTGGAAGGCTGGACACGGGCCCATCGTAGGTGTCGCCACCGACCGGCGGACGGTCGTGGCCTAGGGTCAGTGCCCATGAGCGACGTCCTCGAATTCGCCGGCGTCAGCGTGGTCCGCGGTGGGAACACGCTGCTCGATGACATCACCTGGGAGGTCGAGGAGGGCGAGCGCTGGGTCATCCTCGGGCCGAACGGTGCCGGCAAGACCACCCTGCTGCAGCTGGCCGCCGGACGGATGCACCCCACCACCGGTGTCGCCGGCGTCCTCGGGGAGGTGCTCGGCGCGGTCGACGTCTTCGAGCTGCGACCCCGGATCGGCCTGGCCAGCGCCAGCATCGCCGAGCGGCTGCCGGCCGACGAGAAGGTGCGCGACGTCGTGGTCACCGCGTCGTACGGCATCGTCGGGCGCTGGCGCGAGCAGTACGACGCGCTCGACCACGCCCGCGCCGACGAGCTGCTGTCCGCGCTCGGGGCGGGCACCTCGCCGAGCGCACCTTCGGCACGCTCAGCGAGGGGGAGCGCAAGCGGGTGCAGATCGCCCGGGCGCTGATGACCGACCCCGAGCTGATGCTGCTCGACGAGCCCGCCGCGGGCCTGGACCTCGGCGGCCGGGAGGACCTGGTCGCCCGGCTCGGCGTGCTCGCCGGTGACGTGGACGCGCCGGCCCTCGTGCTGGTCACCCACCACGTCGAGGAGATCCCGCCGTCGTTCACCGACGTGATGCTGATGCGGGAGGGGCGTGTGGTCGCGGCGGGGCCGCTGGAGGCCACGCTCACCCGCGAGAACCTGTCGGAGACGTTCGGGCTGCCGCTGCACGTCCAGCGGCACGGCGATCGCTGGTCCGCCCGGGCGGAGAACGTCGGCTCCTAGGGGAACGCGCGGTACGCCTGCGGCGTTTGAGGCGATGAGGGGGCGGATCGCCGGTGCAGACCGGCGAACGAGCACAGGGAGGCTGGGCGCATGTCGTGGTTCGCGGATCATGCCTGGCTGGCCTGGGTCGGCCTCGCGCTCGCGCTCGGCGCGATCGAGCTGGCGAGCGTGGACTTCGTCTTCCTGATGCTGGCCGGCGGCGCCCTGGCCGGTGCCCTCGCGGCCGTCCTCGGGGTCCCGGTCGTCGGGCAGGTCCTGGTCTCGCTGGCCGTGGCCGCCCTGGCGCTCCTGCTCGTCCGTCCCGTCATCAAGCGGCAGTTCACCGTCCAGGACGCCCAGGGCATCGGCACCGCGGCCCAGATCGGCCGCTCCGCGCTGGTCCTCTCCACCGTGACCGAGAACGACGGTCGCATCAAGCTCGGCGGTGAGACGTGGACGGCCAGGACCGCCCCCGACGCCGCCGCGTGCCTACCCGGGCAAGAGGTCCGGGTGGTGTCCATCGAAGGGGCCACGGCGATCGTCACAGGCGTCGCCGTCGGTCGGGATTCGGAGTAACCACGTGAACTCTGGTGTGAGCGCAGGACTGGTCGTCCTGCTGCTGCTCGTCATCTTCGTCATCATCCTGATCTTCCGCACCATCCGCATCGTGCCGCAGCAGACGTCGCTGATCATCGAGCGGCTCGGCAAGTTCTCCCGCACCCTGGAGGGCGGGCTGCACATCCTCGTGCCGTTCGTGGACAAGGTCCGGGCCAACGTGGACCTGCGCGAGCAGGTCGTGTCGTTCCCCCCGCAGCCGGTGATCACCTCCGACAACCTCGTGGTCAGCATCGACACCGTCATCTACTACTCGGTGATCGACGCCAAGTCGGCCGTCTACGAGATCGCCAACTTCATCCAGGGCATCGAGCAGCTGACGGTGACCACCCTGCGCAACGTCATCGGCTCGCTCGACCTGGAGCAGACGCTGACCAGCCGCGACCAGATCAACGGCCAGCTGCGCGGCGTGCTGGACGAGGCCACCGGCAAGTGGGGCATCCGGGTCAACCGGGTCGAGCTCAAGGCGATCGACCCGCCGCACTCGGTGCAGGACTCGATGGAGAAGCAGATGCGCGCCGAGCGTGACCGTCGCGCGGCGATCCTCACCGCCGAGGGCGTCAAGCAGTCGGCCATCCTCACCGCCGAGGGCGAGAAGCAGAGCCAGATCCTGCGCGCCGAGGGTTCGGCGCAGTCCCGCATCCTCGAGGCCCAGGGCCAGTCGCGGGCGATCACCCAGGTGTTCGAGGCGATCCACCGCGGCAAGCCGGACCAGAAGCTCCTCGCCTACCAGTACCTCCAGATCCTGCCGCAGCTCGCGCGCGGGGACTCCAACAAGCTCTGGATCATCCCGAGCGAGCTCACCGACGCGCTCAAGGGCATCGGCAGCGCCCTCGGCGGCACCGCCCAGGCCGGCCAGGCCGCGGAGGAGGAGGACGCGTGGGTCGACACCGGCGAGCCCCTGCTCACCGCGTTCGACGACACCGTGCTGGAGGACCCCGCCCGGGCCCTCGCCGAGGCGCGTGAGGAGGCGGCACGCTCCAGCGCCGAGGCCGAGGGTCACTCCGCCGGCGTCTCCGGCCGGGGCGGGCCGCTCCAGCCGCGGGCCACCCAGGGCGACGGCGGACTGGTCGACCCGCCGGCTCCGTCGGCCCCGCAGGCCGCGCCGCCGGCGCTCCCGCTGGACGGTCCGGTGCAGAGCGACCCCGAGGGGCCCGCACGGTCCTGAGGACAGCCAGCCAGCGAACACCCGGTCACCCGTCGCTAGGGTGACCGGGTGTCCGTCGTCGAGATCGTCGCGCTGCTGGTCGCCGGGATGCTGGCCGGGACCATCAACACCGTCGTCGGCTCCGGCACCCTCATCACGTTCCCCGTCGCTGCTGCTGTTCGGCTACCCGGCGGTCGTGGCCAACGTGACCAACACGGTGGGGCTCGTCCCCGGCGGTCTCGCCGGGATCCACGGCTACCGTGCCGAGCTGAGGGGGCACGGGGCGACCCTGCGGCGGCTCGCGCCGATGTCGTTCGTCGGGGCGGTGATCGGGGCACTGCTGCTGCTCGTCCTGCCGCCCGCGGCGTTCGCCGCGATCGTGCCGGTCCTGATCGGCCTGGCGCTGGTGCTGGTGCTGCTCGGCCCGTGGCTGCAGAGGAAGGCCGCCGCCCGGCACGCCGACGCCGACGACGCGCGACGCCACACCCACCGGATGCTCCTGCTGCGGGCCGGGATGCTCCTCGCGGGCATGTACGGCGGCTACTTCGGCGCCGCCCAGGGCGTCCTGATGATGGGCCTGATGAGCGTGCTCCTGACCGACCCGCTGCAGAGCCTGAACGCCGTGAAGAACGTGCTCGGCACCATCGTCAACGCGGTGGCGGCGGTGACGTTCATGGTCGTGGCCTGGGACAAGATCGAGTGGCCGGTGGCCGGGCTGCTCGCGGTGGGCGGCATCGCCGGTGGCTACCTCGGGGCGCGGGTCGGCCGCCGGCTGCCGCCGCCGGTGCTGCGCGGGGTCATCGTCCTGATCGGCGTCGTGGCCATCACCAAGATGGTGTTCTTCAGCTGACCCGTCCCCCGACGTCGCCGCTGCCGGCCCCCGGTTAGCCTTGCACCCGTGGTGACGCGGATCGAGGACCCCCAGGACGCCCGGATCCTCGACTACGTCGGGCTGACCGACATGGTCCTGCGGACCAGGGTGGAGCCGGAGCGGGGTCTCTACCTCGCCGAGAGCGAGAAGGTGATCCGCCGTGCCCTGCGCGCGGGACACCACCCCCGCTCCTACCTGATGGGGGAGCGCTGGCTCACCGACCTGGCCGACCTGGTCGAGGACGCCGAGCGGTCGGGCGTGCCGGTCTACGTCGCCGATGCGCCGGTGATCGAGGAGATGACCGGCTTCCACCTGCACCGCGGGGCCCTGGCGTCGATGCACCGGCCCGAGCTGCCCTCGCCCCAGGCGCTGCTGGCCGGCGCCCGCCGGGTCGCGGTCCTCGAGGACATCGTCGACCACACCAACGTCGGCGCGATCTTCCGCAACTGCGCCGCGCTCGGCGTCGACGCGGTGCTGGTCACTCCCCGGTGCGCCGACCCGCTGTACCGGCGCAGCGTCCGGGTCTCGATGGGCACGGTGTTCCAGGTGCCCTGGACCCGCATCGACCCCTGGCCCGGTGGGCTCGAGGTGTTGCGGGACAACGACTTCCGCGTCGCGGCCTTCGCGCTGGCCGACGACGCCGTCAGCCTGGACGACCTTGCCGCCGAGCCGCCGGAGCGGCTTGCCGTCGTGTTCGGCGCCGAGGGGCACGGCCTGTCGCGGCGCACCATCGAGGGTGCGGACCTCGTCGTCCAGATCCCGATGGCCGGGGGAGTGGACTCCCTGAACGTGGCTGCGGCGAGCGCAGTGGCCCTGTGGGCCCTGCGCCCGCCGCAGCGGTGAGGCCTACTTCGTCGAGCTGTTGTACTGGTCGATCACGCCCTTGAGCGAGGCCGCGGCCTCGCTCATCGCCTGCTTGGGGTCGGTGCCGTTGAGCGCCTTCTCCAGGCCGTCCTCGGAGGCCTTGCGGGCCTGGGGCATGACACCGAGCAGGCAGCCCTGGGTCGCCTTGCTCATCGGGGTGTCCTGCAGCTGCTTCACGGCGACGTCGAACTGCGGGAACTGCTTGCGCCACGCCACGTCCACGGGCTCGTTGAGCGCGCTCTTGGAGGTCGGGAAGTAGCCGGTGCCGGTGTGCCAGGTCGCCTGGTTCTCGGGGCTGGACAGGAACTTCACGAACTGCCAGGACGCTTCCTTCTGGGCGTCGTTGTGGCCCTCACCGTCGATCCACAGCGAGGCTCCGCCGATGATCGGACCGCCGCCCTCGGCCTGCTTGAGCTTGGGGTAGTTGGCCACTCCCAGGCCGAAGCCGCCGGCCTTCGCGGCGTCCTGGAAGGCGCCGACCTGGCCGGTGGACTCCAGCGTCATGGCCAGCTGGCCGGACTTGAACGCGGCCTGCGCGGCCTTGGTGTCGCGGCCGGTGTTGGCGGCCAGGCCGTCCTTGACCATCTTCTGCCACCAGGCGACCACGGCGACGCTGGTGTCGTTGTCGAACTGGACCTTGGTGGCCTTGCCGTCGCGGCCGTTGCCCTGGTCGCAGTAGGTGTCGCCGTTCTGGGCGATGAACTGCTCGAGCAGCCAGCCGTAGATCGCCGCGCCGAAGCCGTAGTCGGCCGGCCCGCCGTTCTTCTTCGACAGCTTCTCGGCCGCGGTGCGGATCTCCGCCAGCGTGGTCGGCGGCTTGGCGGGGTCGAGACCGGCCTCCTTGAACAGCTTCTCGTTGATGTACAGCACCGGCATCGAGGTGTTGAACGGCATCGAGTAGAGCTTCTTGTCGACCGAGTAGTAGCCGGCGATGTTCGGCTGCAGGTCGCTCATGTCGACCTTGTCGCGGTCGATGAAGTCCTGCATCGGCACGGTCTGCCCGGCGTCGATCATGAAGCGGGTGCCGATGTCGTAGACCTGGACGACGTCGGGGGTGGACTTGCTCTGGATCGAGGCCTTGTACTTGGCGATGGCGTCGTCGTACTTGCCGACGTAGGTCGCCTCGACCTTGATCTTGCCGGCGTTGGCCTTGTTGAAGGCGTCGACCAGCTTGGTGAGCACCTCGGCGTTGGTGCCGTCCATCGCGTGCCAGAACGTCACCTTGGTGACGCCCCCGGCCTTGCTGAGGGCGGAGGCGTCGGGCGCCTTGGCGGCGGCCGGTGCGTCCGAGCCGCCACCGCCACAGGCGGTCATGCCCAGGGTGAGGGCGGCGACGACGCCGGTGACGACGAGGCGGTGACCCGTCTTCCCGGCGTTGGAACGGGTCGGTGAGCTGAACATGCGATTCCCTTTCAGGCTGGACCGCACGATGCGGCCGCAGGTGTGGCGCCCGGTCACTTGACCGCGCCGGCGGTGAGCCCGCGGACGATGAAGCGCTGTCCGAAGACGACGAGCAGGAGGGTGGGCAGCAGGGCGAGCATGACGCCGGCCAGCACCATGCCCGGGTTGTCGGCGTCGGAGGACTGCAGCTGCCCGATGCCGATCTGGACGGTCTGGTTCTGCGCCCTGGTGGTGATCAGCAGCGGCCAGAAGTACATGTTCCAGGCCGACAGCGCCGAGTAGATGCCGAGCGCCGCCAGGGTCGGCCGGGACAGCGGCAGCAGGATCGAGGTCAGGAAGCGCAGGTGGCCTGCGCCGTCGACCCTCGCCGCGTCGCGCAGCTCCGTCGGGAAGGCCAGGAAGCTCTGCCGCAGCAGGAACGTGCCGAACCCGGTGGCCAGGAACGGCAGGGCCAGCCCGGCGATGGTGTCCTTGAGGCCGGCCTCGGAGACGAAGAGGTAGTTCGGGATGATGATCGACTCGTAGGGGATCATCATCGTCGACAGGAAGAGGGCGAACCACAGCCCACGCCAACGCAGGTCGAGGAAGACGAACGCGTAGGCGGCCAGCGCGCTCGTGACCACCTGCCCGATCGTGATCGCCCCGGTCTGCAGGATGCTGTTGAGGTACTGGCGTTCGAGCGGGATCAGCCGCAGGACGCCGGAGTAGTTCTCGGCATGGATCCCGCTGGTGGGCCACAGGGCCGGGGGGAACGAGTTGGTGTCGGCCGTGCCCATGAAGGAGCCGGCGACGGCGTAGTAGGCCGGGAACAGCACCAGGACGAAGAGCACGCCGAGGATGACGTAGGTCCACGCGGAGGCGCGCCGGCGTCCACGGTCGGTGCGTCGCCGGGTGGGGCTGGTGGTGCTGGTCGAGCCGCTCACCGGTAGAACACCTTCCGTTCCAGGATCCCGAACTGCACTGCGGTGATGACGAGGACGACGAGCAGCAGCACCAGCGCCTGGGCCGAGGCGTAGCCGAAGTTGGAGTTGTTGTAGTCGAAGGCCTGCACGAAGATCGAGTAGACCAGCGTCGTCGTGTTGCCCTCGGGCCCGCCGCGGGTCAGGATCCGGATCTGGCCGAAGCTCTGCAGCGAGTGGATCGTGCCGGTGACGACCAGGAAGAACAGCTGCGGGGTGATCAGCGGCAGCACGATCGAGCGCTGCAGCCGCAGGCCGGACGCGCCGTCCAGCCGCGCCGCCTCGAGCACCTCCTCGTCCATGGCGCCGAGCCCGGCGCTGAGCACCAGCAGGTTGTAGCCGATCTGCATCCACACGGTCGCCAGGGCGACCGAGAACAGCGCCAGGGTCGGGTTGGTCAGCCAGTGCACGGGGTCGACCCCGAGGTAGGACAGCAGACCGTTGAGGACTCCTGACGCCGGGTTGTAGAGGACCTGGAAGACCACCGAGGCGGTGGCCACCGAGAAGGCGAACGGCAGCGCGAAAGCCGTGCGGAAGAACCGGATCGCGCGGATCTTCTGCTGCAGCAGCAGGGCGATGGCGAGACCGCCGACGATGCTCGGGACGACGGTCAGCACGGTGAAGGCGGCCGTGACGCCGAGCACCTTGAGGAAGCCCGGGTCGGAGAACAGCCGCGCGTAGTTGGCCGTGCCGACGAAGGCGCCGGGCCGTCCGATGATGTCGACCCCCTGGAAGGACAGGATGACCGAGCGCACCAGCGGGTAGAAGATGAAGACGGCGAAGATGGCCAGGGCCGGCAGCAGGAAGAGCAGCGCCAGACCCGAGCCGCGGCGGCGCCGGCGGCGCGCGGGCGGGGTGGCCGTGGGGGCCGGCGTCTCGACCTCGGTGTCGGTCGCGGTCACGAGCCCAGCCCCTCGACGACCTGCACGCCCGGCAGCTCAGCGAGCAGGCGGCCCGGGAGCGCCAGCTTGCTGCTGCGCAGACCGGCGCCGATGACGACCTCCGGCTGGGCCAGCACGGCGGCGTCGACCAGCACCGGCCAGCCCGAGGGCAGACCGACCGGGGTGATCGCGCCGTACTCCATGCCGGTGCGCTCCACCGCGGTGTCCATCGGCAGGAAGCTGGCCTTGCGGACGTCGATCAGGGCGCGCACCGTCGTGTTGACGTCGGCGCGGGTGGTGGCGAGCACCACGCAGGCCGCGACGCGCTCCTCGCCGGCGCGCTTGCCGCCGACGACGACGCAGTTGGCGCAGGACTCCAGCGGCATGCCGGTGGCCTCGACGAGGGCGGCCGTGTCGGAGATGGCCGGGTCGATCGACATCACGGTCACCTGCTCGGCGCCGGGCCAGGACAGCAGCGCCCGTGCCACCGGGGCGGCGACGAGGTCCAGGTGCTGCAGGACCGGGAGGTGTTCCAGGGCAGGCGCGCTCACGCCGCGAAGGTGGCCGTGAGGACGCCGCGGGCCAGCAGGTGGCCCCCGATCGTGAACGTGGCCACGGCGGGGCTGACGCTGCCGTCCAGGCCGAGGTCGTCGGTGTCGAGGGCGTGCACCGCGAACAGGTAGCGGTGCGGCCGGTCGCCCTGCGGCGGCGCCGCGCCGCCGTACGCCCGGGTGCCGTAGTCGTTACGGACGTGGAAGGCGCCCGCGGGCAGGGAGTCGTCACCGGCGCCGGCGCCGACCGCGAGGGAGGTGACGTCGGCGGGCAGGCCGAGCACGAGCCAGTGCCAGAAGCCGGACGGCGTCGGCGCGTCGGGGTCGAAGCAGGTGACGGCATAGCCCCTGGTGCCCTCGGGTGCCCCGGACCAGCTCAGCTGCGGCGAGGTGTTGCCGCCGGTGAAACCCCAGTCGTCGAACACCTGGGCGTCGGGCAGCGTGGCCCCGTCGCTGAACATCTCGCTGCCCACGGTCAGGGCGGGGACGGCGGGGAGCAGGTCGTACGGGTCTGGGGCAACCGGCCGGTCGAGGTTCATGTTCGGACCCTAACGTTCCTGCCGGCGTGAGGCATCCGCTGGGTTCCGGCGTGTCCCAGGGGTCCACGGGCTGTTCACCTGCCCGTCGCCCGTCGCCGCACAGCGCCGGGCGGATGGCGCGAGGCGTCGCCGAGCCGGTGGCGGCGCACTACGGTGACGGCATGACCGCCATGACCGACATGGCCGCACGGCCCCTGCCCCGCAGCGCGCCGGCCGAGCAGGACGTCGAGGCCGCAGGGGTGTTGGCGCTGCTCGACGCCCTCGAGGCCGCAGACGGCATCGAGATGCACAGCCTGATGGTGCTGCGGCACGGGACCGTCGTCGCCGAGGGGTGGTGGTCGCCGTACACCCGGGAGCGGCCGCAGCTGCTCTACTCGCTCAGCAAGAGCTTCACCTCGACCGCGGCCGGGTTCGCCGTCGCCGAGGGGCTGCTCGACCTCGACGACACCGTCCTGTCGCACTTCCCCGAGCTCGAGCGCGGACGTGACCGACCCGCGCAGCCGCTCCATGCTCGTGCGGCACGTCGCGTCGATGGCCAGTGGGCACGACGCGGAGACCTGGGACCGCGCGGTCGCAGCGGCGCCGGCCGAGCCGGTGCGCGGCTTCCTGATGCTGCCGCCCGAGAACGACCCGGGGACGGTGTTCGCCTACAACCAGCCGTGCACCTACAGCCTGGCCGCGATCATCCAGCGCCGGTCGGGGACGACCCTGACCGACTACCTGCGACCGCGCCTGTTCGACCCGCTCGGCATCGGCGCGGTGGGGTGGCAGCAGCACCCGGCCGGGCGGGACCTCGGCTTCACCGGGTTGCACGCCACCACCGAGGACGTCGCACGTCTGGGCCAGCTGTACCTGCAGTCCGGTTGGTGGGAGGGCGCCCAGCTGCTGTCCGAGGACTGGGTCCGGGAGGCCACCCGGTCGCACGTGTCCAACGCCGGAGGGACCGACCCCGACTGGAGCCAGGGCTACGGGTTCCAGTTCTGGAGGTCGCGGCACGGCTACCGCGGGGACGGTGCCTACGGGCAGTTCTGCCTCGTGCTGCCCGAGCAGGACACCGTGGTGGTCACGACCGCGGCGACGGAGGACATGCAGGGCATCCTGGACGCGGTCTGGGAGCACCTCCTGCCGGCCCTGCGTCCCGCCGGGGTCCGTGCCCGGACGGCCCCCGCCGACGAGGCGACGCTCGTACGGCGCCTGGCCGGGCTGCAGCTGTCGGTGCCCCGGCTGGACCCGCAGCCGGGGTCACCCGGGCGACTGGTCCGGCACCACCTTCACACCGACCGGGACGGCGGTGGCTGCCCAGCCGACGCTGGCGGCGGTGACGGTCGAACCGGACGGCCCGGGGTGGCGGCTCGTCCTCGATGACGCCGGCGAACGGCACGTCGTACCACTGGGATCCGACCGTTGGGTGGTCTCCGAGCGACCGACGATCGGTGGCGGCGACCCGCTGCCGGTGGCTGCGGTCGGTGGGTGGGCCGACCCGGTGACCCTGCACGCCGAGCTGGTCCTCCTGGAGACGCCGCACCGGCTGCAGGTGCGAGCGCACCTGCCGTCGGCGACGTTCGAGGCGCGCTGGGTGACGTCGCCGCTGCACGGCGGCCCGCTCAGTGGTCTGCGCTCGCCGCGCCCGGCGAGGTGAGCAGGCCGCTCCCGGGCGCGTCTCACGCCCGCGGCGTCGTGCCGGACGGTCAGCCCACGAGCCGGTGCACGAGCGTGGCGAGCGTCGCGGCAGGGTCCGCGGTGAGGCCGCCGTGCACGGGCCCGGGCTGGAGCACGGTGCTGCGGGGTGCGCTGATCCAGCCGAACCGCGGGCCGGGACGGGGGATCACCGGGAGCCCCGGCGCGGACCGGCCGGCGCAGACGTCGGCGAGCGTGCGCAACGAGGCCTCGACGGCCTCGAGGTCGAGCCCGGGCGCGAGGGCGGACAGCCGGTCGGGGTCGAGGGAGTACGCCACGTCCAGGAAGTCCGCCTGCTGGCTGTAGAGGACCACCCCGACGTTGAGGAACTCGTCGCGGTCCACGCGCGGGACGCACCGCAGCACGACGTACTGGTAGCCGACCAGGGGCCCGCTCACCGGTGGGCCGCCGGGGCGGGGGCGGGCAGCCAGGCCCGGGGGCCGGCCAGCCGTGCCAGCAGGTTCTCGACGTACGCCGCGCGGACCGCCGCCGGGATGGTCCATCCCGGGCGCCGGCTCCAGCCACTCGTCCGGGACCAGGGACAGGACGTCGCCGAGGAGGTCCGGGGTCACCAGCCGGGTGAGGGCGGCGTCGGTGCCGGCGAGGTCACCGGCGACCTCCCGCAGCACGTGGGTCGAGGCGTCGAACGGCTGCGCCGCGAACTTCGCCGGGGTCGAGCCCGAACGCGGCCAGGAGTGCTGGAAGTACAGCGCGGCACCGTGGTCGATCGCCCACGTCCGGCCGTGCCAGACCAGCAGGTTGGGGTTGCTCCAGGTGCGGTCGACGTTGGCGGTGAAGGCGTCCAGCCACAGGATGCGCGCGGCCTCCTCCGGCGACGGCGGCCGGGCGCCGTCGTAGCCGAAGGCGCCGGGCAGGAAGTCCACGCCGAGGTTGAGGCCGACGCTCGCGGTGAGCAGGTCCTGCACCTCCTCGTCCGCCTCGTAGCGCGCGATCCGGGCGTCCAGGTCGACCGCCCGCAGGTCGGGCACGCGGATCCCGAGGGCGCGGGCGATCTCGCCGACGACGACCTCCGCGACCAGCACCTTGGGGCCCTGTCCGGCGCCGCGGAACTTCAGCACGTAGGTGCCGTCGTCGTCGGCCTCGACGATGCCGGGCAGCGACCCGCCCTCACGCAGGGGCGTGACGTAGCGCACGGCGCGGATGGTGGGGAGCACGACCGAAGCGTAGGCGGTCGTCACCGTCGCACCGCTCAGGCGTCGCCGACCGTGACGGCCTGCGCCTCCGCGGCGTCGTGGACGGGGGAGGCGCCGTGCCCCGGCTCGGCGTCGATGTGCGCGAGGACGCGACGACCGCTGGCGAGCAGGGCCGCGGCGAGGGCGACGGCGACGGCGCCGACCCAGAAGGGCACGTGCGCGTTGAGGTCCTCGCCGAGCTTGCCGGCCAGCCACGGCGCCACGGCGCCGCCGCCGAACCGGACGAAGCTGTAGGCCGCCGAGGCCACCCCGCGCTCGATCGGCGCGGCCTTCATCACCGTCTCGGTGACGAGGGTGTTGTTGACGCCCAGGAACGCGCCGGAGACGACCACGCAGGTGGCCAGGACCGCCTTGCTGTCGGTGCCGACGGCCATCACCACGAGCGTGGCGCAGAAGCCGGCGAGCGCCCCGACCGCCGAGGGCAGCGTCCCGAAGCGGCGCTGCAGGCGCGGCGCGACGACCACGGACGTGAAGGCCAGCAGCACGCCCCAGCCGAAGAAGATCAGGCCGATCTGGGCCGGCTCGAGGTCGAGCGGGAAGGGCGTGAAGGCCAGGAGGGTGAAGAAGCCGAAGTTGTACAGCAGCGCCGTGAGCGCGACCACGAGCAGGCTGCGGTGGCGCAGCGCGCGGAACGGCTCGGCCAGCGAGGTGGGCCGTGCCGCCGGTGGGGTGCTCGGCAGCACCAGCGCGGTGGCGGCGAGGGCGACGAGCATGAGGACCGAGACCCCGAAGAACGGGCCGCGCCAGGAGATCGAGCCCAGGACGCCGCCGATGAGCGGCCCGGCGGCGATGCCCAGACCCAGCGCGGCCTCGTACAGCACGATCGCCTGGCCGACCGACCCCTTCGCCGCGCTGACGATGGTGGCGAGGGCGGTGGCGATGAACAGGGCGTTGCCCAGCCCCCAGACCGCCCGGAACCCGATGATGCCGCCGACCGTGTCGGAGGTGCCCGCCAGGCCCGCGCCGATGATGATGATGGTGAGGCCGATGAGCAGCGTCCGCTTGGCGCCGAGGCGGCTGGACACCGCGCCCGTCACCAGCATGGCCAGCCCCATCACCACCATGTAGCTGGTGAACAGCAGCGACACCTGGGAGGGCGAGGCGCCCAGCTCGTCGCCGATGGACTTCAGGATGGGGTCGACCAGTCCGATGCCCATGAACGCGATGACGCAGGCGAAGGCCACGGCCCAGACCGGCTTGGGTTGACGCCACATGTGGGGCTCCTACTCGTGGGGGCGGGGGAACGGGGAGGGGGCGGACGGCGGGGACTCCGCCGTCGCGGAGGCGGTCGGCGGCGAGGTCGCGGCCGGCGGCGAGGTCGCGGCCTCGACGACCGCCCTGAGCACGTCGACGGCGTCGCGCAGCCGGTCCCGGTCGGCCGGGGTCAGCGCGTCGATGACCGGGCGCAGCGCCTCGGCGCGCGAGCGGCGCGCGCCGGCGAGGATCTCGCTGCCCAGCGCGGTGAGGGTGATCAGCGAGGCGCGCGCGTCCTCGGGGTCGGCCGAGCGCGTCGCCCAACCGTGCTCCTCCAGCCGGCGCACCTGGGTGGTCATGGTGGGCTGGCTGGTGTGGTCGGCCAGGGCGAGGTCGCCGATGCGGACGGGGCCGAGCTCGTGGATCTGGGCGAGCAGGCGCACCTGCGCCGGTGGCGCCTCCAGCCGGGCCTGCCGGGTGGCCCAGCGGTTCAGGCGCGCCACGAGCCCGAGCAGCTCGTCTCCGAGCGGTGGGGAGGAGGGCATGACGAGCACTATACATAGGGAACCTATGTAAATACGGCGGGGTCCGGCGCTGGGTCCGGCGCCCCCGGTGTGGTGGGCTTCGGTCATGACACGCACCCGGCGGCCCCGATGCTGCTGAACCTGCGCCTGAGCGTCCCGCCCGAGCTGGTGCGGCCGGTGGAGGACCTGCTCGGCGACGATCCGCGGGTGGCCACCATGACGGTCCTGCCCGGCGCCTCCCGCGTGCCGGTCGGCGACGTCGTCCTGGTCGACGTCCCGCGTGAGGCGGTCAGCGAGATCCTGGACGCGCTGGAGGACCTCGGGCTCGGGCAGTCCGGCGCCGTCAGCGTCACGGAGGTCGACGGGGCGCCGTTCCAGGGCGCGCACCGGGCTGAGCGGGTCGCCCCGGGCAGCCCCGACGACGGGGTGGTGTGGCGGCTGGTGCGGGAGCAGGCCGAGGCCGACTCCCGCGGCTCGGTGTCGTTCTACGCGTTCACGATCGTGGCGGTGGCGCTCGCGTCGATCGCGGTCATCACCGACTCCTCGGTGCTGGTGGTCGGGGCGATGGTGGTCGGGCCGGAGTTCGCGGCGATCGCCGCGGCGGCGACGGGCGTCGTCCTCGGACGGCTGGAGATCACCCGGCGCGCGATCGGGCTGCTGGCCGCGTCGTTCGCGACCGCGGTGCTGGTGGTCGCCGTCCTGGCCCTGCTCGCCCGCGCGGGCGGGTGGGTGACCCCGGAGGCCGTGACCCGGGCGCGACCGCTCACCGGCTTCATCTGGCACCCGGACCACTGGTCCTTCGTCGTCGCCGTCCTGGCGGGGGTCGCCGGCGTCATCTCGTTGACGGCGGGCAAGGCCTCGGCCCTGGTGGGGGTGTTCATCTCCGTCACGACGGTGCCGGCGCTCGGCAACCTGGCGCTCGGGCTGGCCCTGTGGGCGCCGGCGGAGGTCCGTGGGTCGCTGTTGCAGCTGGGGCTGAACCTGGCCGGCCTGGGGCTCGCGGGGGTGCTGACCCTCTCGGTGCAGCGGGCGTGGAAGGTCACGCCCGGTCGGCAGCGCGGGTCCGCAGGACGTCCACGACGCCCACGACGAGGGCCACAGCGGTGAGGGCCACCGCGACCCGCAGGCCGTGGGCGGCAGCCAGCGCGTCGTCGCCGCGGCTGGAGCTGAGCGTGCCGAAGTAGACGGAGCCGACCAGGGCGATCCCGGCCGCCGTGCCCAGCCGCTGCCCCGTCTGGATGACGCCACCGGCCGACCCGGCACGCTGCACCGGGACGTTGGCCAGGGTGAGGGTCTGGTTCGGTGAGATGACCAGGCCGCTGCCGACGCCCGCCAGCAGCAGGGGAGCGGCCGTCCACCAGCCCGCGGCGTGCTCGTCGCCGTGCAGGGCGAGGACGAGGTCGGTCAGCACGAGACCGACGACGACCAGGAGCAACCCCAGCACCACCATCGGCCGGCCGGCGCGGGTCACGTAGCGACCCCCGACGGCGGCGGTGACCGCCGAGCCGGCGGCGAACGGGGTGACGGCCAGCCCGGCGAGGAGCGCGGAGTAGCCGAGGCCGGTCTGGAAGAACAGGGTGAGGACGAAGAAGATGCCGGTGAAGCCGGCGAAGTAGGTCAGGGCCAGGGTGGCGCCCGGGGCGTAGCCGGGGAGGCTGAACAGGCTGACGTCGACCAGCGGTTCGTGACCCCGGGAGGCGTAGCGGCGCTCCCAGGCCACGAACACGCCCATCAGCACGACACCGACGGCCAGCAGGGCCCACTTGTCGTTGCCGTGCCACTGCTGCTCCTGCACCAGCGGGAAGAGGATGGCCAGCACGCCGGCGCCGAGCAGGCCGACGCCGACCAGGTCGAGGTCGTGGCCGCTGGCCCCCGGCGCGGGGTGCGGCGCCGGCAGCAGCCGCAGCGACAGGGCGATGGCGGCGATGCCGATCGGGATGTTGACGAAGAAGATCCAGCGCCATCCGGCCTCGGGGCCGAGCCCGCCGATGATGAGGCCGCCGAGGATCGGCCCGATCGCGGTGGAGATGCCGATCACCGTGCCGAGCATGCCGAAGGCCCGGCCCCGCTCGGCGCCGCGGAAGAGCTCCTGGATCAGGCCGGACACCTGCGGGTTGAGCAGCCCACCGCCGACGCCCTGCACGAGCCGGGCCACGACCAGCAGCAGGGCGGTCGGCGCCAGCCCCGCCAGCAGGCTGCTCAGGGTGAAGACGGCGACGCCGACGATGAACATCGTGCGCCGTCCGCGCATGTCACCCAGTCGCCCGGCCGGCACGAGGACCAGCCCGAACGTCAGGGCGTAGCCGGTGACGACCCACTGCAGCTCGCTGGACGAGGCGCCCACCGCCTCGCGGATGGAGGGCAGGGCGACGTTGACGATGCTGACGTCGAGCAGGGTCATGAACCCCGCGACCAGGCAGACCGCCAGGGCCCGCCAGCGGCGCGGGTCGGGTGCCTCGCCGACGCTGGGCGACGGCGAGGCGGTGGACTCCGGCCGGTCGCGGCTCACACTGCCACCGTACGGGCCGCCTCGGACAGGAGCACGTACGACCGTCGCCGCTCGGCCGGGTCGTGGATCGCCGTGGTGACCATCAGCTCGTCGGCACCGGCCGTGCGCCCACGGGCCTGGATGCCCGCGTACGCCGTCGCGGCGTCGCCCACGGTGGCGAACCGGGCGAACGCCTGGGCCATGTGCCGCTCCGCGTCGGTCCACGGGTAGGCCGCCGCCTCCTCCGGCGAGGGCAGCGGCCCCGGGTGCCCCGAGCGCAGCCGCACCATCGACAGCGCGGCCGCCAGGGCGAGCTGGTCGGCCCGCTGCGCCGTCTCGGCGGCGATGGCCGACACGGCGAGGATGGCCCGGGGCCCGGTCGGGTCGCCCGGGCGGCCGGACGGGCGGAACTGCTCGCGGTAGATCCCGATCGCCTCCGCCGGGTCCGCGTCGCCGAAGTGGCCGGCGAAGGCGAACCCGGTGCCGTACGCCGCGGCCGCCTGTGCGCCGTACAGGCTGGACCCGAGGATCCAGACCGGCGGGAGGGGCACGTCGGTCGGCTGCGCCACGATCGGCGCGAACGGGTGGTCGCCCGGGAAGCCGTCGACGTAGCCGCGCAGCTCGGCGAACTGAGCCGGGAAGTCGTTGGCCATCAGCGCCTCACGGCTGCGGCGCAGGGCCAGGGCGGTGAGCTGGTCGGTGCCCGGTGCCCGGCCGATGCCCAGGTCGATCCGGCCCGGGTGCAGCCCGGCCAGGACGCGGAACGTCTCGGCCACCTTCAGCGGGGCGTGGTTGGGCAGCATGATGCCGCCGGCACCGACCCGGATCGTGCTGGTCGCCGCCGCCACCGACGCGATCATCACCTCGGGGGCGGAGCTGGCGACGCTGGGGATGTTGTGGTGCTCGGCCACCCAGAACCGCTGGTAGCCGGCCGCCTCGGCCGTACGAGCCAGCTCGATCGACTCGTGCAGGGCGCTGGAGGGCGTCCGGCCGGAGGCGATGGGGGACAGGTCGAGGACAGACAGAGGCAGGGTCACCCTTGAGCCAACCGGGTGTGCCGCGCAACCATTCCCCCGGCCTTGCGGTGAGGTCGGCCACGCCAGGCCGTACCGTACGGGCATGGAGCCGGTCTACACCCCCGTCATCGCCGTCGCGCGTGCGCTGTTCGCAGCCCAGGGCCTGAAGTTCACGATCACCGGGGCCGAGCACTTCCCCCGGCAGGGTGGGGCCGTGCTGGTGATGAACCACGTCGGCTACTTCGACTTCGCCTACGCCGGGCTCGCGGCGCATCCTTCCGGCCGCCTCGTCAGGTTCATGGCCAAGGAGCAGGTGTTCCACCACAAGGTCAGCGGCCCGCTGATGCGCGGCATGCACCACATCCCGGTCGACCGGGGTGCCGGGGCGTCGTCCTTCCGGGCGGCCGTCGGGGCCCTCAAGGCCGGTGAGATCGTCGGGGTGTTCCCCGAGGCCACCATCTCGCGGGCCTTCGAGCTCAAGGACTTCAAGAGCGGCGCCATCCGGATGGCGCAGGCGGCCGACGTGCCGCTGATCCCGATGGCGATCTGGGGGTCGCAGCGGGTGTGGACCAAGGACCACCCCAAGCGGCTGGGTCGCACCAACATCCCGATCACGCTGAGCGTCGGCGAGCCCCTGCGGGTGACCCGCAAGGACAACGCCGACGCGGCGAACCTCGAGCTGCGAGGCCGCATCTCGGCGCTGCTGCACGCCGCCCAGGACTCCTACCCGCGGCTCAGCGGCGACGAGCTGAGGTTCGTCCCGGTGCGCCTCGGCGGCACCGCGCCGACGCCCGAGCAGGCGCTGGCGATGGACGAGGCGGACGCCGTACGGCGCGCCGCGCGCTGAGCCAGCTGTCCCGGGGCGGGTCAGCCGCCGGACTCGGTGCGGTCGCCGGACCAGTCGGTGTGGAAGACGCCCTCACGGTCGACCCGCCGGTAGGTGTGCGCGCCGAAGAAGTCGCGCAGACCCTGCACGAGCGAGGCCGGCAGCCGCTCGCTGCGGACCGTGTCGTAGTAGGACAGGGCGGCCGCGAAGCCCGGCACGGGCACGCCGCGCGTCGCCGCGCCGGCGACGACGCGACGCCAGCTGTCCTGGGAGCGGCCCAGCTCCTTGGCGACGTCCGGGTCCACGAGCAGCGTGGTGAGCTCGCCCGCGCTGAAGGCCTGGCGGATGCGCTCCAGCAGCCGGGCGCGGATGATGCACCCGCCGCGCCAGATCTTGGCGACCTCGGCGACGTCGATGCCCCAGTCGTAGGTCAGGCTCGCCTGCCGGATCATGTCCAGGCCCTGGGCGTAGGCCACCACCTTGGAGGACCACAGCGCCGCCCGGACGTCGTCGACCAGCTGGTCGACGTCCTGCACCGAGCGGTCGTC
This sequence comes from uncultured Actinomycetota bacterium, assembly GCA_963828995.1. GTDB lineage: Bacteria > Actinomycetota > Actinomycetes > Actinomycetales > Dermatophilaceae > CAVRTM01. Next base: position 183,680 of record CAWHHB010000012.1, on the reverse strand, counting down.
CGGGCCGGTGAGGGTGCCGGCCGCCGCGGAGCGCAGGTCGACGTGCCCGGAGGTGGACCGGGCGAACACCGACTCGGCGATGGCGTTGACCGGCACGCCCAGCTCGAGCGCGACCTGCACGGTCCACCGGCCGGTCCCCTTCTGCTCGGCCTGGTCGACGATGACGTCCACCAGCGGGGCGCCGGTGGCGGCGTCGACCTGGCGCAGGACCTCGGCGGTGATCTCGATGAGGAACGAGTCCAGGTCGCCGGTGTTCCACTGGGCGAAGACGTCGGCGATGGCGGGGGTGCCCAGCCCGGCGCCGCGGAGCAGGTCGTAGGCCTCGGAGATGAACTGCATGTCGGCGTACTCGATGCCGTTGTGCACCATCTTGACGAAGTGGCCGGCGCCGTCGGGGCCCATGTAGGCGCAGCAGGGCTCGCCGTCGACCTTGGCGGAGATGTTCTCCAGCAGCGGTCCCAGGGCGTCGTACGACTCGCGTGAGCCGCCCGGCATGATGCTGGGCCCCTTCAGGGCGCCCTCCTCGCCGCCGGAGATCCCGGCACCGACGAAGTGCAGGTCGTGCCGGCGCAGGGCCGCCTCGCGGCGGCGGGTGTCCTCGAAGTGGGCGTTGCCGCCGTCGACGACGATGTCACCGGCCTCGAGGTGCGGGACGAGCTCGTCGATGACCGCGTCGGTGGGGGCGCCCGCCTTGACCATGATGATGACGCGCGCGCGGGCGCTCGAGGCTGGCGACGAACTGCTCGATCGACGACGCCGGCAGGAAGCTGCCCTCGTCGCCGTGCGTCTGCATGAGGTGGTCGGTCCTGGCCTGGGTGCGGTTGAAGAGGGCCACCGTGTGTCCACGGCTGGCGAAGTTGCGGGCGAGGTTGCTGCCCATCACGGCCAGCCCCATCACTCCGACCTGCGCTTGTCCGGCTGTTTCGGTGCTCACGATGCTGCCTCCGGCTGCTCGAACTCGACGGCGGTGCGGTACCTCCGTTCTATCCGATCGAGCCCTCGGTGTCAGCGCACGTGGCGATGCCGTCTCGGCGCCGGGGGCCGCCGGCGGGGGCGATCAACGTTCTCAACGACGAGGCCCGTGGGTTGCTGGGCCTGGAGTCGGCCCGGCTGGGCCAGCGGGTCGAGGAGGTCCTGCCGCCGGGGCGGCTGCGCCGGGTCGTCACCGGTGAGGTGGAGGGCTCCGACCTGGTGGCGGTCACCGACGAGCACCTGCTCGTGCTCAACCGGATGCCGGTGACGGTGGCCGGGCGCAACGCCGGCTGGGTCGTGACCATCCGCGACCGGACGGAGCTCGAGGCCCTGCTGCGCCAGCTCGACTCGATGGAGGGGCTGTCCACGGCGCTGCGCGCCCAGGAGCACGAGTTCTCCAACCGGCTGCACGTCCTCGCCGTCCTGCTCGAGCTCGGCGAGGTCGAGGAGGCGACGCGCTACAGCAGCCGGCTCCAGAGCGAGACGACGCTGGCCAGCGAGGAGATCCGCGCCCGGGTCGGTTCGCCCCTCGTCGCGGCGCTGCTGCTGGCCAAGTCGACGGTCGCCTCGGAGCGCGATGTCATCGTCCGCCTCGACCCGTCGAGCCGGATCGAGGCCGCGCAGGCGGAGGACCTGCCCATCGTCACCGTGCTCGGCAACCTCATCGACAACGCCGTGGACGCCGTGGCCGACGACCCCCGCACGCTCGGCGCCATCCCGCGTGGTGAGGTCACGGTCTCGCTGACCTGCGTCGACGGCACCGTGGTCGTGTCGGTGGTCGACACCGGCCCCGGCATCCCCGCCGGACGGCTCGAGGACGTCTTCGTCGACGGCTACTCCACGAAGGAGCCGCGGGGCGCCATGCGCCGCGGCGTCGGCCTCGCCCTCGTCCACCGCCTCGTGACCCGCGCCGGCGGCACGATCACGGCCAGCTCACCCGGCGGTGGCAGGTTCGACGTCACGTTGCCCGTGCGAGTCCGCGAGGAAGTCCCATGATCCGTGTCCTGGTGGTCGACGACGACTTCCACGTCGCCCACGCCCATGCCCTGAGCGTGGCCCGTGTGCCGGGGTTCGCGGTGGTCGGCGAGGCGCACACCGGTGCCGAGGCGCTGGGCCTCGTGACCTCCGCCGAGCCCGACCTGCTGCTGCTCGACATGTACCTGCCGGACTTCAGCGGCCTCGAGCTGGTCCGGCAGCTCGCGGCCTCCGGGGAACGTGTGCCCGACTTCCTCCTCGTCACAGCGGCCCGCGACATCGAGGCCGTGCGCACCGCGATGCAGCTCGGGGCCTTCTACTACCTCGTCAAGCCGTTCAGCTTCGCGACGCTCAACGAGCAGCTGGAGTCCTACCGGGCGTGGGTCCAGCGGCTCGACCGGGTGCCGCAGGCCGACCAGCAGGTGATCGACACGCTCTACAGCCTGCGCGGGACACCGTCACGGCGCGCGGCAGCGACCCGCACGCTCCAGCCGACGATGGCCCGGGTCCTCGAGATCGTCTCCTCGGCGCCGTCGCCGGTCGGCGCCGCCGAGGTGGCCGAGATCCTCGGCGCAAGCCGCCCGACCGCCCAGAGGTACCTTGCTGCCCTCGTCAAGAAGCAGCTCCTCGACCTCGACCTGAGCTACGGCGCGACCGGACGACCCGAGCACAGGTACCTCCGCCGCCGCGGTTGAGTCGCGGCCCGGCCCGGCCCGGGTGCCGCCGAGCGGAGGTCGGGGACGGCCACGAGGACGTGGGCGGCGACGTCAGGCGAACGCGGAGATGCCGGTGATCTCGCGGCCCAGGATCAGCGACTGGATGGAGTCGGTGCCCTCGTAGGTGTGCACGACCTCCATGTCGGTCAGGTGGCGCGCGACGTGGTACTCGATCAGCAGGCCGTTGCCGCCGAGGACGTCCCGCGCCTCGGCGCACACGGCCCGTGCCTTGCGGGCGTTGTGCATCTTGGCCATGGACGCCATCGGCCCGGTCAGCCGGCCCTGGGTCTGCAGCTCGGCGACCCGGAAGCAGATGAGCTGCATGGCGGTGATCTCGGCGAGCATCCCGGCCAGCGCGCTCTGCACCAGCTGGAAGCTCGCGATCGGCTTGCCGAACTGCTGCCGCTCGCCGGCGTAGCGCACCGCGACCTCGTACGCCGCGACCGCGTGGCCCAGGCACTCCCACGCGGCGCCGCCGCGGGTGGCGGTGAGGACGGTGTTGACGTCCTTGAAGGAGCTGGCGCCCTCGAGCCTGTTCGCCGCGGGGACGCGCACGTCCCGCAGCTGGACGTCCGGCTGCCACACGGCGCGCTTGCCCATCTTGCCGGTGATCAGCTCGGTCTCGTAGCCGTCGGGGTAGGACCCGTCGTCCTGCTTCTCCACGACGAATCCCTTGACCTGCGAGTCCTGTTCGTCGCGCGCCCACACGATGACGACGTCGGCGAACGAGGCGTTGCCGATCCACCGCTTGCGGCCGTTGAGGACCCATGTGTCACCGTCGCGCCGCGCGCTGGTCTCCAGCGCGACCGAGTCCGAACCGTGGTCGGGCTCGGTCAGCGCGAACGCGCCCACCGCGTCGAGCCGGGCCATCGGGGGCAGCCAGCGCTGCTTCTGCTCCTCGCTGCCGAGCATCGCGATGCTGCCCATCGCCAGACCCGAGTGCACGCCCAGGAAGGTGTTGACGCTGCCGTCGCCGCGCGCCACCTCCGCGGCGGCGAGACCGGCGGCGAGGCGGCTCATGCCCGGGCAGCCGTAGCCCTCGATCGTGTAGCCGATGATGCCGAGCGTCGCCAGCTTGGGCACCAGCTCGAACGGGAACTGCGCCTTGTCCCAGTAGTCGTTGATGATCGGGATGATCTCGGCGTCGGTGAAGGCGCGGACCTTGTCGCGCACCGCCCGGTCCTCGTCGGTGAGCCGGTCCTCCAGCAGGTAGAGGTCGGTGCCCAGTGCCTCAGCGAAGTCGGTCGTCAACGCGTGCCCCCGTCGGTGCGGTGTCCCGGCGGCCGCCGGCTGCATTTCGACCCTACGGGTCCGCAGTCCCGACGGCGCGGCGGACCTAGGCTGGCGGCATGCCCGGCCGGCGGACGAACCTGGCGCTCCTCCTGCTCGTCCCTGCCGCGGTGCTGACCGGTGGGGTGACGTTCCTGGTGGGCAGCGGCCCGGTCGCGCCGGTCGTCGTCGCGCACGGGGTCGTGGGCCTGGCGCTGCTGGTCCTGTCGCCGTGGAAGGCCGCCGTGGCCCGGCGCGGCCTGCGCCGTCGGCGGCCCGGGCGCCGGCTGTCGCTCGCCCTGACGGCGCTGGTGCTGCTCGCGCTGGTGTCGGGGCTCGCGCACAGCACGGGGACCCTCCTCGACGCCGGACCGGTCACCGCCATGCAGGTGCACGTCGCCGCCGCGGTCGGCGCACTGGTGCTCACCGGAGCGCACGTACGGCGACGCCGTACCCGCCCCCGGAGCGCTGACCTGAGCCGCCGCTCCCTGCTGCGTGCCGGTGTCCTCGCCCTGGCGGCCGCGGGTGCCTACGCCGCGTTGGAGGGGGCCGCGGCAGCGCTGGCCCTGCCGGGGGCGACCCGCCGCGCGACCGGGTCGTACGAGGTCTCGTCGCTGGTCCCCACCGGCATGCCGGTGACGTCGTGGCTGCTGGACGTCGTGCCGCCGGCCGACCCGGCCACGTGGACGGTGGCGGTGGCCTCGGCCGGCGTGGTGCGCCACTGGTCGGTGGACGAGCTGCGTGCCACCGGTGACCGGGCGTCCGTGGTGCTGGACTGCACCGGCGGCTGGTGGTCACGGCAGGAGTGGTCGGGGACGAGGCTGAGCCGGTTGCTGCCCGCGGGCGCCACCGGCAGCGTGCAGGTCGTCAGCCGCACGGGATACCGGCGACGGCTGCCGCTGACCGACGACCTGCTGCTGGCCGTCGACGTCGGCGGTGCGCCGCTGTCCAGCGGCCACGGCGCGCCGGTCCGGCTCGTCGTGCCGGGCCGGCGTGGCTACCACTGGGTCAAGTGGGTGGACCGGGTCGAGCACGACCAACGGCCCTGGTGGCAGCAGCTGCCGCTGCCGCTGCGGTGAGCACCATCGCGCGGCGGGCGTCGTCGCCGACACTCCCGCCGAGGTTCCGGGCACCGGGTGCGTCGTCCACTACCCTCAGCGTGCCGGCGGATCGTCGGCGCACGCGTCATCTGCGTTCAGGGGAGCAACGATTCGCAACCGACCCACGCGCCGGCAGCTCATGGTGCGACGAGCCATGGCCGGTGCCCTCGTTCTGGCTCTCGTCGCCGGTGTCGTGGCCGTGATCGACGTCCTGACAGGCCCTTCGGCGGCCGATCGGTCCGGCGGCCAGGGCGCGCGGTCCAACAGCAGGGCGGCGTCGTTGGCCGGCGACGCAGCGACGCCGACTCCCCTGAACGGGCTGGGACCTCGCACCCGCGGCGCCATCCCGCGGGAGAGCACGCAGGTGCTGGTCGTCACCGGCGACGGCGCGAAGGGGACGGCGAGCACCATCCAGCTGTTCAGTCGGTCGGGGTCCGGCTGGGCCGCGGGCCCGGTGTGGCACGGCCACAACGGGGCCCACGGCTGGACCGACGACCACCGGGAGGGCGACCTGCGCACTCCCGTGGGCGTTTTCACGCTCTCCGACGCCGGTGGCCGCAAGAAGGACCCCGGTGCCAAGCTGCCGTACCACCGGTCCGAGGCGTTCCGGCCCGCCGGCGACGGCGTCTACGGCGACTCGCTCGCCGGCAGCTTCGACTACGTGATCGCCATCGACTACAACCGCCGCCCGGGCACGTCGCCGCTGGACCCGACCCGTCCCGAGGGCGCCGAGCGGGGCGGGGGGATCTGGCTGCACGTGGACCACGAAGGCCCCACCCACGGGTGCATCTCGGTGCCGTCCGCGGGCATGAAAGCGCTGCTGCGAGAGCTCGATCCGGCCAGCAGGCCCGTGGTGGTCATGGGGGACCGGGACAGCCTGGCTGCCTGAGGCGTCGTACGGCGGGGTCAGATCGGCAGCCAGGACACGTGGCCGGCGAGCAGCGCGTAGCCGCAGAACGCGACGACGTCGATGAGGGTGTGCGCCACGATGAGCGCGCCGACGCGCCCGGTGCGCTGGAACCAGCGGGCGAAAACCAGCCCCATCAGCAGGTTCCCGATGAACCCGGCAAGTCCCTGGTAGAGGTGGTACGAGGCCCGGACCGTGGCGCTGAACACGGCGGCCCTGCCGGCGGGCCAGCCGAGCTGCTCGAGCCGCCGCAGGAGGTAGCCCACCACCACGACCTCCTCGAGCACGGCGTTGGCGGCGGCGGCCAGCACCAGCACCGGGATCCGCCACCACGTCTCCGGCAGGCTGGTCGGCACGACGGTGAGGCTGTAGCCGAGCTGGTGGGCCAGCAGGTAGCCGGCCAGCCCGACCCCGCCGACCGCCGCCGCGGCGCCCACCCCGACGGCCAGGTCGGCTCGCCACCGGTCGGTACGCACCCCGAACGACGCCATCGACTCCCCGGAGTAGCCGGCCACCACGACGACCACCGCCACCGGCAGCAGCAGCCCCACGATCGACACGAGCTGCAGGCCCAGGTCGAGCAGGGGCCGCCCCGGCGCCAGCGACCCGTTCAGCTGCGCGGTCTGCTCGGACAGGCGGTCCGGTGACAGGAGTGCGCCGACGAAGGACAGGACCGACCGGGCCGCGGACAGCCCGAGCGCGAGGCTGACGACGACCAGCGTCTCGAGAGTGAGCAGCCGCCGGCGCGGCGGGGCGAGCACGAACGAGGACATGACGGGGCAACGCACCGGCGCGGAGGAAAGTGCCTGGTCCCGCCGCGCCGGACAGCACGAGGCCCGCCCACGCGCGGTGCGTGGACGGGCCTCGGGGACCGGTGAGGTCGGGGGCTGGGCCGGAGCTCAGCCCTGCGGGGCGATGCTGAACTGCACCGAGCCCGTGTCGTCGACCTGGGCGTCGAGGACCTTGTCGTCCAGGACGACGGCGGCATTCTCCTCGAGGAAGACGCGCGCCCCGCCGTCCTCCACCACCTGGTCGCCCGGCTCGGGCGCGTCGGCGGTGGAGATCGCGAGGGCACTCGCGTCCGCGGCCTCCTGGCTGAAGCGCAGGCCCGCGTCCTCGGAGTCGGTGGTCTGGTCAGTGATGGTCTTCACGATCGTGCTGGCGTTCTCGGTGAGGGTGAGCAAGGCTCGTCTCCGTTCCGCTGGCGTGTGGGACTCCTCCACCGTTGCGGGTATGGCGCCGCGATTCAAGTTCCGGGCGCCCGCGCGTGCTGCGGGTGCGAGGTAGGTCACGTCCGGGTCGCCTTCCCGGTGGAGGCCCGCGCCCCGGTGTCGGGAGGGCCGTCTAGGGTCGCTGGCATGCCCAGCCTCCTGCGTCCGGACCGTGCCGCTGTCGCCGCCCGGGTGATCACGGCCATCGCCGGCGACACCGCGACCCTGCGTGAGGACCAGCAGACGGCGGTGGCCGCGCTGTGCGAGCCCGCCGCGCGGGTGCTCGTCGTCCAGGCCACCGGGTGGGGCAAGTCGGCGGTCTACTGGGCCGCGACCGCCATCCGGCGCAGCGAGGGTGCCGGGCCCGCCCTGGTGGTCTCGCCGCTGCTGTCCCTGATGCGCGACCAGGTCGCGGCGGCGGAGCGGGCCGGTCTGCGCGCCGCGACGCTCAACTCCTCCAACATCGACGCCTGGAGCCAGATCGAGGCCGACCTCGCTGCCGGCGCGGTCGACGTGCTCCTGGTCTCGCCCGAGCGACTGGCCAACCCCGGCTTCGGCCGTCGGGTGCTCGACCGCCTGGCCGGCTCCATCGGGCTGCTGGTGATCGACGAGGCGCACGCCGTCTCCGACTGGGGGCATGACTTCCGGCCCGACTACCGCCGCGTCTCCGACGTGCTCCAGCGGCTCAACCCGCAGACCCCGGTGCTGGCCACCACCGCCACGGCCAACCAGCGGGTCACCGACGACGTGGCCACCCAGCTCGGTGACAGCACCCTCGTGCTCCGCGGGCCGCTGGCGCGCGACAGCCTGCAGCTGACCGTCGTCGACGCGCTCTCGCCGATCGACCGCTACGCCTGGGTGGTCGACCAGCTCCCCGACCTGCCGGGATCGGGCATCGTCTACGCGCTGACGGTCGCCGACGCCGGGCGGCTGGCCGAGACGATCCGGGCCCGGCACGGCTCCGCGCTGCCGGTCGCCGCCTACACCGGCGGGCTCGAGCCGGCCGAGCGGGAGCGGCTCGAGGACGGCCTGCGCCGCAACCGGCTCAAGGCGCTGATCGCCACGTCGGCCCTCGGCATGGGCTACGACAAGCCCGACCTCGGCTTCGTCGTCCACGTCGGCTCGCCGCCGTCGCCGGTGTCCTACTACCAGCAGGTGGGCCGTGCCGGCCGCGGCATCGACCACGCGATGGTCGCGCTGCTGCCCTCCGACGCCGACGCCGGCATCTGGGACTACTTCGCCACCGCGACGATCCCCGACCCCGACCAGATGCAACGGCTGCTGACCGGGCTCGAGGCCTACAGCGACGGCACACCGGCCACCGTGCCCCAGCTGGAGGCCGAGACCGGTCTGCGGCGGGGGCGGGTGGAGCTGATGCTCAAGCAGCTGGCCGTCGACGGCGCGGTCGAGCGGGTCGAGCAGGGATGGGTGCGCGGCGCGTCGGCGTGGACCTACGACCGCGAGCACTACGACGGGATCATCGCCACCCGGCGACGCGAGGCCGACATCATGCGCGACTACACCCGTGGTCGGCGCTGCCTCATGCAGCTGCTGCAGGAGTCGCTCGACGACGCCAGCGCGGCGCCGTGCGGCCGGTGCTCGGTCTGTCTCGGCCGACTGCCCGAGACCCTGCGCGAGCGGCCGTCCGACGAGACCGTGGCGGCGGTGACCGCCGTCCTGCGTGGCGAGACGCACGTGCTGGAGCCGCGCAAGATGTGGCCCGGCGGCGCCTTCGGCCAGCGGGGCCGGATCGCGCCGAACCTGATGGCCGAGCAGGGGCGCACCGTGATCTTCGCCGACGCGCCCGAGTGGCGCGCGGTGGTGCGCGAGACGTTCGCCCGTGACGGCTCCGCCCCCGACGAGCTCAAGGCGGCCGGTGTCGCCGTGCTCGGGCGGTGGCGGACCGAGTGGGCCGGCCGGCCCGAGGTCGTGGTGCCGCTGCCGGCCAGCGGCTTCAGCACCCTCACCCGCGACGTGGCCGGCCACCTGGCCACGGTCGGGCGCCTGGATGCGGCCGACCTGGCCGTCGATCCGTCGCAGGTGCCGCCCGCGACGTCGCGCGACCTGAGCTCGGCCGACGAGGCCGCCGCGTGGAAGGCCGCCCTGGGTGTGGATGCCACGGCGGCTCAGGCCGTCTCGGGCCGACGGGTGCTGCTCGTCGTCGACGCCACGTCGAGCCTGTGGCCGGTCACGGTCGCCGCCGCAGTGCTGCGCGGCGCCGGCGCGTCCGCGGTGATGCCGTTGCTGCTCCACCGCCGCCCCTGACCGGCTGCTGGTCCACCGCCTGCGCGCTCGGCCGAGCCGCCGCGGAAGGCAGAACGCTGCGTTCTTCCCGTGCCGGCGCAGTTCCCATGCCGGCTCGGTTCCCGCGCCGGCCTCGGTTCCCGCGCTGGCACCCGGTCAGGGCAGGCGGATGTCGGCCACCACCATGTTGTGGTCGCTGGGCCGGTTGGTGTCCGTCACCTTCATCACGTTCTCGAACCGGGCAGCGCCAGTCACGCCCTTGACCGTGATGACGTCCAGTCGGGCGCCCCAACCGGAGGCGCTGGCGAGGATGGTCGGGGCGAAGGCGTTCATGGTCGTGTACCGCACGTTGACCTGGGTGAGGGCGGCGGCGGTGTCGTAGTAGCCGGAGGCGATCAGGGCGTCGTGCGCTCCGTAGCCGGCCTTGTTGTTCTGCCAGGTGTTCAGGTCCCCGGCCAGGACCACGGGCAGGTGGGCCGTGTTGAGCTGGGTCACCCGGGCGATGACCGCCTTGGCCTGGCTGGTGCGCAGCGCCTCCAGGCTGTGCTCGGTCGTGGTGTTCGTGCTGTGCCGGTTGTCGAGGTGGGCCGAGACGACGTAGAACCGCTTGCCGGTGGCCCGGTCGGCGAGCACGGCGTAGGCCGCGCGCCGCCGGTTGGTGGCGCTGTCGGTGGCGCGCAGCGGCATGACGATGGTGCATGAGGAGGAGTAGTTACCGTCCGAGCTGGTCTCCGGGCACGGGCTGACCAGGCTGTACCGGGAGGTGTCGTACAGGATCCGCGCCCCCTGGGACCCCTCGGGAACGCCGGGCTTGACGTACGGGGTGGTGCGGACCAGGCGGTACCTGCTCCCGCCGGCCGCACGCAGGGCGTTCACCAGGCTGACCGTCTGGCGGACCGACCCCGTGGTGGGTAGCGGCTTGCCGTCGGCGCGGCCCGGGCTCAGCTCCTGGAGGGCGACCACGCCGGGGTTGCGCGAGATGATGGCCTTGGCGACGAGCGGTGCACGTTGCAGCCAGACCCGGGCGTCGTCGGTGGCGTGGGCAGTCCGCACGTTGAAGCTCGCCACGCGCAGCGCAGCGCCGGACCGGCTCGGGGTCATCGGGGCCACCGCGACCGACTGGAGGTACGGCCAGTCGCGGTACGTGGTGCCCGATGGGGTTCTGTTCATGGCCTTGAGCCGGTAGTACAGGTGGTTCGCCGATCGAGCGGAGGCGCCGGCGGAGGCCACCTGGGCCGCGCTGAGGGTGACCGAGCGGCGCCCGCTGGCAACGGCGAAGTACTTCGCGGTGCGGCCGTGGTCGGGCAGGTTCGGGTCGCCCACCTTGAACGAGGTCAGGCCGGTCTCGATGATGAACGCGGTGGTGTGCGAACCGTCCTGGTTCCAGGAGAAGGTGACCTGTCCCGGACCGGGGCCGGGCCTGGCGGTGACGGCGTTGACCCGCCCGGGGCGGGGGACGGTGACGGCGCCCTGAGCGGGTGCGACGAACGCGCCGACCGGGACGGCTGCGGCCAGGCCTGCGAGAAGGATCTTCCGGACCATGGGCAGGCGCCGCCGTGCCGGGCGAGCGCGGGGGAGAGGTGCGCACTGGTCATCGGTCTGGTAGCTCGGGTGGCTCACAGGAGTCCCTACGGCCACCGCGTGAGCAACCTGAGGAACTGGGAGGCACCCAGTGAGGAAGGCAAGGGTCCGGGTCAGGGGAGGTCGCCGGTACCGGCGCGGGTCACCCTCCGCTACGAGCCGCGGCGGTGGGCGCGATGGCCGCCCCGGCCCGAGCTGCCGTGGAGCGGGGGTGCGGCCCGAGCCTCAGGTGCGGCAGGTCGCCGCGCTGGGTCGCGGCATCGTCCCGTGGCGCCGGCTGACGACAGCCGGGCTGCCGGTCTGCTGGAACGCTCCGGTGGTCCTCACGTGCGGGCCCGCTCGGCGCGCCCGAGGAGCTCGCGGACCGAGGCAGGGATCGGCACCGTGGTGCGTGTGGTGCGGTCGATGTAGACGTGGACCCAGTGGCCGAGCGCGGCGAGCTCGACCGCCTCGGCGTCGAAGAGTCCCAGCGCGTAGGTGATGCTGCTGCGCCCGAGCCGTTCGACGCGGACGCCGACGTCGAGCGGGCGGGGGTACTCCAGCTCGCGGAAGTAGCGGCAGCCCGACTCGGCGACGACGCCGAGCTCGGGAAGGGCCATGACGTCGACGCCGGCGCCGGTGATCAGCCAGCCGTTGATCGCGGAGTCGAACAGCTCGTAGTAGACGGCGTTGTTGAGGTGGCCGTACATGTCGTTGTCCGACCACCGGGTCGTCGCGGGCACGACGTGGTCGAAGTGCGCACGGGTCAGCGCCCGGGGGTCCTCAGCCGCTCCGGCAGGGCGGTCAGCGTCGGCCGTCATGCCGCCGATCCTAGGGACCGACCGGCCGCGTGCTCCACGACGCGCAGGTCGCTAGGACGCGAAGTCTGGCCGGTCCGCCCGCACGAAGTCGGCGCGGCCCTTGGGCTCCTCCCACTCCTCCTGACGGCCCAGCGGTGTGAGGTCGAGGAAGGCGTAGGAGCCACCGGTCCACTCGGTGCCCCGGCCGAAGTCGGAGTACGTGTGGAAGACCTCGTCACCCACCCGGAGGAAGACGCTGTCGCCGGGCTGCTCCTGCGGGCTGCCCGGCGTGACGGACAGCGGAGCCCCCAGGGACTCCCACTCCTCGGCGGAGCGGTAGTTGAACATCACCGGTGCCTGCGCGGGATCCAGCGTGACGTGGAAGTCCACGTTGAAGTCACTGCCGTAGGACGACCACCACGGGAAGTCCCACCCGCGCTCGGCCCGGTAGCGCTCGATCTTGTCGATCGGGGCCCGTGAGCAGAACGCCAGGGTGGTGCCGCGGGTGTGCAGGTGCTCGAGCAGGCCGCGGGACACCTCGTCGGCACCGGCGGTACAGCTCGGGCACCCCTGGCTCCAGGACGGGTCGAACATGAAGTGGGTCAGGATCAGCTGGTCGCGGCCTTCGAACAGGTCCAGCAGCGTGGCCTGCCCGTGCGGCCCGGTGAACACGTAGTCCTTCTCGATCCGGACCATCGGCAGCCGGCGACGGTCGGCACTCACCGCGTCGCGAGCTCGGGTGAGCTCCTTCTCGCGAGCCAGCAACGCCTTTCGTGCCGCCAGCCACTGCGCTCGGTCGACGATCTCGGGAAGTGCCATCGTGATCTCCTCTGCTCAGCCGGACAGGTACCCGGTGTCTGGGCGGTGCCGGGCCACACGTCGTTCGTCATCGTGGCCCGGCGGCGCCGAGCCCCACACACCGTCGGTCATCGTGGGCGGCGTGCCGCAGAGTGGACCGCCGCCAGCGGCGGAACTCATCGGTGCGGACCGTCACGACCGGACGGTGGTCGAGATGGGGTCGTCGGCCCCGGACCGTCGAGGAGCGCCGGCGTCGTGCGGGGCGCACCCGGCAGCGTTCGGGCCGCGGGAGCGGTCGCCCGGGTCCCTGGGAGCGGCGAGGACGCCAACCCTGCGGTCCCCGTGAGGCCGAGGACGCGTCGACGGTGTGCGGTCGGGGTCAGCGGTTGCGCCTCCAGATGTCGGCGTTGAGAGCCGTCGCGAACAGGCTCCAGGCGACGTAGGGCGCGAGGGCGGCCGCTGCCCTCCTGTCGCGCCGCACCGCCTGGCGCCACAGCTCGAGGTTGAGCGCGTCCAGGACCAGGATGCCGGCGAGGCCGCGCCCGGGGGACCGCCCCCGGAAGAACAGCCAGCACCAGCCGGCGTTGGCCGTGAGGTCCGCCGCGACCAGGGCCGCGAGACGCCGCCGCCGGTCCGGGTCGGGCTCGGCCTCGAGCAGCTGACCGGTGCCGTAGCCGATGAGGGCGTAGAGCGGGGTCCACACCAGCGGGAACGCCAGCGGGGGAGGCTGCCACGGAGGCTTGGCCAACGAGCGGTACCACCGCGAGTCGGGGTCGGTGCCCAGGGCCCCGACGAGGGCCGCGCTGAGGGCACCCGCGGCGGCGAGGGCCCGCGTCCGCGGTCCATTCACGGCCGGCCCTCGGCGCTCCCCGCCGACGACCCGGCACGCGGGGTGGCCGCGTGGTCTCCGCCACCCACCCCCTCGCCAGCGGCGGGCGGCTGCCAGGGCTGCAACCAGTCGGTGGCCGGCCACCCCTCGGCGGCTGCCATCAGCTCGAACGCCGTGGCGCCGTCGAGGTGCTCGCGGATGATGTCGGCGTGGCCCGCGTGCCGCGCGGTCTCCTGGATCAGGTGCAGCAGCACCCACCGCACCGACCAGGCGTCGACGTCGCGGGGGAACCAGGGGGCGTCGCGGGGGACGGGGACCGGCCGGCCGAGATCGAGCCCGGCCATGGCCTCGTCGGTCTCGCGGGCCGCCGCCTGGTAGTCGGCCAGCAACCCGTCGAGCGTCTCGTGCGGCCTCATCCGGAAGCCCTCGGTGTAGTCGACCCGGCCCTGCGCGAGGTCCTCCTGCGCCACCGGGGGTCGCTCGAGGGTGATGTCGACCCATCGGCGTTCCACGGCGGTGACGTGCTTGATCAGCCCGCCGACGCTGAGTGCGCTGCGCGTGGGCACGGCGCGGGCCTGCTCGTCGGTGAGGCCGTAGGCGGCGATCCGCAGGACGGCCCGCTGCTGGGCCAGATAGGCCGTCAGGCCCTCGCGCTCGTCGGCAACGGGGTGCACGTTTCCCGGCATGGTCCCAACCCTTCGTTCGCTGGCGGCGGATGAGGCTAGGCGCTCATCGTGGCACCAACGGGTGACAGCCCTCAGCAGACCGCGAAACGCGCTCCGGCGGCCCTCGGTGAAGAGGGCCGCCGGAGACGATGCTGCGGGCGCCGGAACGGGGTCCGACGCCCGCAGGCGGATGGTTTAGGTGACAGTCACGGGCCCTCGGGCTCGCAGCGTGATCGGTGGGGTGCCATGTCACTGAACCTCCATTCGATCTGGTCGACGACATGAGAATAGGCCGCTGTGACCCGGTATGGAGGGATAGCGACGGCCGAAAAAAATCCCTACCGTCACGCCCGTCCGCACAGCGGACGCCTGGGTTCTCAGTCGTTGATCCCGCTGCGTTCGACGCCCTCGACGATCCACCGCTGGAGCAGGACGAACATCACCACCAGTGGGGTCACGGCGATCGCGGCGGCGATGAACAGCTCGTGCAGGTTCACGGTCTGGGCGGTGAGGAAGGTCGACAGCGCGATCTGCACGGTCCACGAGCTCTGGTCCTGGCCGATGACCAGGGGCCAGAGGAAGGCGTTCCACGACCCGATGAACGTGATCGTCCCGATGGCGGCGGCGAAGCCGGTGGAGTTGGGCACGACCACGCGCCAGAACGTGCCCCAGTAGCCCAGGCCGTCCAGCCGGGCCGCCTCCTCGATCTCGCGGGGGAAGCCCAGGAAGTACTGCCGGAACAGGAACGTCGCGAACGCCTGGAACAGGCCCGGCACGATCAGGCCGCGCAGGGTGCTGACCCACCCGAGGGTCGACACGAGCACGAAGCTGGGCACGAAGGTCACCGCGGCCGGGATCAGCAAGGTGGCGACGATGAGGTAGAACACCGCAGTGGAGTGCCGGTACGGGATGCGCGCCAGGCCGTAGCCGGCGAGCCCGGACAGCACCAGCACGCCGACCGTCTGCGTGACCGAGATCGCCACCGAGTTCAGCAGGCTGCGCGTCATCGGGACGGCGGGGTCGGAGAACAGCTCCGCGACGTTGCCCCAGTGCAGCGTGGACGGGACCAGCTGCCAGTCCGGGGCGGTGATGTCCGCCTCGGACGACAGCCCGTTGCGCAGCACCAGGTAGAAGGGCACCAGGAACAGGACGGCACCCAGCACGAGGGCGACGTACCGGCCGGCGGAGCCCACCCGGGCGGCGCGGTCGCGACGGATCGGTGGCATGGTCAGTCCTCCCGCTGGCCGAGCCGCAGGAACCGGCCCTGGGCGAGCGCGATCACGGCGATGAGCAGGGTGAGGATGACGGCGCCCGCGCTGCCGTGCCCGAAGTCCTGCCCCTGGCCGAGCGCCGTGTAGTAGAGGTAGACCAGCGGTGGGCGGGCGTACGGCGGGTACTGGCCCGAGCTCGAGAGCAGGTTGTAGAACTCGTCGAACGCCTGGAAGGCGTTGATGAGCAACAGGAGCAGCACGGCCGTCGAGGTCGCGCGCAGCTGCGGCACCGTGATGTGGCGCAGCACCTTCCAGCCCTGTGCCCCGTCGATCGCGGCCGCCTCGTAGAGCGACGGTGAGATGCGCTGCAGGCCGGCGAGGAACAGGATCATGTAGAACCCGACCTGCAGCCACAGGCGGGCGCTGACGATCACCAGCCAGTACCACGGCGGTTGGGACACCGACAGCCAGGCGACGGGCTCGATGCCGAGCCGGTCCAGCACCGTGTTGGCCAGGCCGAACCGCACCCCCGAGAAGATCGACATCTTCCAGACGAGCGCGGCCACCACGTAGGAGCACGCCGTCGGCAGGAAGAACACCGACCGGAAGAAGGTCCGGGCGAAGCGGGCGCGGTTGACCAGCAGCGCCACCCCGAGGGAGAGGGCGAACGTGGTCGGGACGATGAACGCGGCGAACACCACGAAGGTGAGCAGGCTGGAGCGGAACGCCGCGTCGGAGAGCATGTCGGCGTAGTTGCCCAGCCCCACGAACGTCGTTGGTGTGACGGTGTTGCGCGCGTCGAAGAAGCTCAGCAGCAGGCTCCACGCGATGGGCAGGTAGACGAAGACGAGCAGCCCGAGCACGAACGGGCCGACGAACACCCAGAACCACAGGTTGCGGTCCTGCGGGCCGCGGAGCCGGCGGGACAGGGTCCGCCGGGCGTCGCGGGTCTTGCGGGTCCCCGGTGGTCCGGCCGGGGCCGCGGTGTCAGTGGCGGTGGTCATCCTCGCGCGGACCGGGTCAGCCGGCGACGCGCTTGAGCTCGGCGTCGGCGACCGCCTTGATCGCGGCGATCTGCTCCTTGGCGTCGGCGCCGCTCCGGACGATGCGGGTCAGCCCGTCGGAGAACGCTGTTGCCGTCTTGGGCGACCAGAGCAGCGGTGACTGCGCGTGGCCGTTCTCGTTGACGAACCGGGCGGCGTCGGCGGCCGGCCCGCTCTTGAGCTTGTCCGCCTTGGCCGCGAGGCTCTTTCGGGCCGGGATGTGGAAACCGTACGACTGGGCCCAGTCCAGCTGCTTGTCGGTCTGGTCGACCCACAGCCACTTGACGAATGCCTTGGCGGCGTCGACGTTCTGGCTCTTGGCGCTGACGCACGACCCGTAGGCGCCCACCGGCACCGACGGTGCGCCGGAGCCGTTCAGCGCGGGGAAGGGCAGCACGCCGAAGTCGTCGCCGAGGTTCTTCTTCAGGTCGGGAAGGGTCCACAGCCCGGTCCACTGCATCGCGGTGAGCCCCTGGCTGATCGCGGAGGGGTCGGACCAGTCGGTGGGCGCACCCAGCAGCAGGGACCCGCTGGTGAACAGGGCGCGCAGCTTGCCGAACGCCTCGGCGGCGGCGGGGTCGTCGAAGCCGAACGTGTTGTCCTTGGTGAGGTAGTCGAGCCCGGCCGACCACAGAAGAGGCCCGCCGAGCACGCCCACCCCGCCGTCGTTGCCGACGAACAGCCCCTTGACCTTGCTGGTGGTCAGGGTCTTCGCGGCGTCCAGCAGCTCGTCGACGGTCTGCGGCGGCTGGACGCCGGCCTTCTCGAGCAGGCTCTTGCGGTAGACCAGCAGCTGCATGTCGGTGACCTGCGGCACGGCGTACAGCTTGCCCTGGTAGGTCATCCGCTCGATGAGGGCGGGGGTGAAGTCGGCCCTGGCGTCGCCGAGGACGTCGCCCAGGTCCACGACCTGCTTGCCGAGGATCATGTCGACCGAGGGGCCGTTGCCGTACTCGAACACGTCGGGGCCGGAGCCGGTCAGCAGCGCCGACGCGGCCTTCTTGTCGTAGTCGCCGGGGCTCCACTGCACGGTGACCTTGGCGTCGGGGTAGGCGGCGGCGTACTTCTGCACCGCCTGCTGGGTGCCGGCCTCGCCGTACTGGTGGTACCACTGCTGGAGCGTCACCGTGGAGCCCTTCGACCCGCCCCCGGCAGAGCTGCTGCTGCTCGACCCGCGGCCGGTGTTCCCCCCGCAGGCCGCGCCGAACAGGCCCATGGCGGCAAGGCTCCCGCCGAGTGCGAGGACGGAACGACGACCAACCGGCGTGCTGCTGTGCGACATGGGGCTCCACTTCCTGGTCTGAGAGGGCGGCTCGCGCCCGCATCCTGCGGCCTGCGGCAGGTCGAAGACTACGACGCCCTCCGCGTGCCACCAATCCGGGGCGCGGACCGCTCCGAACCTGCGGTACGACGGCCGTCGCGGGCGCAGCCCTGCCACGCCGTGTGAATGGGTGTGTCCCATCGCTTCGCGCACGTGAGCGTCGGCGCTCATGCCTGCAACGGGGTCATGACCTCATCGCTGAACCGCTGGAGCTGCTCGATGTCGTCGGCGACCGGCCACATGAACATCCACTGCACGCCGGCATCGCGGAACGCGGCGAGCTTCTCCAGCACGGCCTCCGCCGGCCCGAAGGCCAAGCGCGCCCGGAGCTGCTCACTCGGCCGGTGGATCACCGGTGCCAGCCGTTTCTCCAGCACGTCGTTGGCTCGCCGATCATCAATGTGGAACCACATCGTCGCAATCCCGTTGGCGAAGTCCGCGGGATCGCGTCCGGCCTCGTCGAGCAGTTCCTGGACCCTGTGCCAGCGCTCCCTGAACTGGTCCGGCGTGATGTTGTAGGCCGACGCCAACCACCCGTCGCCGAGCCGCACTGCCCGACGTAGGCCGGCGTCAGACCCCCAGCTGCCGACCCAGAGGGGTGGGCCGTGCGGCTGAGCCGGGAGAGGCTCCAGGGGCCCCTGGACGGTGTAGAAGCGCCCGCTGAACGACCCGCCGAGCAGCAGCGCCCGCGTGGCACTGACCGCCTCGTCGAAACGCGGCCATCGCTCCTCGAAAGGAACACCGACACTCGCATAGTCGCGATCCGACGATCCGGGACCGAGAGCCGCCACGACACGACCACCCGACATCACGTCCAGCCCGGCCAGCACCTTGGCCAGCGCCGCTGGTCCGCGAACGACCGGGTTGGCCACCGTGGTGAAGAGTTTCGCGTTCCCGGAACATGACACCACCGCTGCAAGGGCAGTGGGGCCGTCGAGCCAGGGCGCACCGAAGACGACGTGGTCGTTGGCGGAGACGGCCTCGAAGCCGAGTGCCGTCGCGGTCTCGACGTAGTTCACCAGGTGGTCGACGGCAAACCGCTGACCACCGAGATCCATGAGCGGCAGGTGGACACCAAACCTCACCTCATCAGTCCACCACGCCGTCTCGTGTCAGCCAACACGGCTCATCTGCCGCGCTCTGCGCTCTCAGGCGTCGCGGGTGCGTGGCCGGCCACGCTTTCGAACAGGGCCGGCCTTGCTCGGCATCCGGCCGGCGTCGGTGAGGGCGCGTCGCAGCAGCATCTCGACGTGGGCGTTGACGCTGCGGAACTCGTCGTCGGCCCAGCGGATGAGGGCGTCGTGCACCGCCGGATCGACCCGCAGCAGCACCTGCCGTCGTTCGGTCAAGGCTCGCCCTCTCAGCTGTAGAGCGAGCCGGTGTTGACTACCGGCGATGGCGGCTGGTCACCGCACAGCACGACCATCAGGTTGCTGACCATGCTCGCCTTGCGTTCCTCGTCGAGCTCGACGACGTGGCCTTCGCTGAGCCGGTTGAGGGCCATCTCGACCATGCCGACGGCACCCTCGACGATCCGACTGCGGGCGGCGACCACGGCGTTGGCCTGCTGGCGGCGCAGCATCGCCTGGGCAATCTCCTGGGCATAGGCGAGGTGGGAGATCCGGACCTCGACGATCTCCACCCCGGCGATGGAGACCCGCTCGGCCACCTCGTGGGCGAGCTCCGCGGCGACCACGTCGGTCGCGCCGCGCAGCGAGGCGCCCTCTTCCTCCGCGTTGTCGTAGGGGTGGGTGTTGGCGACGTGGCGCAGCGCGGACTCCGACTGCACCGAGACGAAGTTCTCGTAGCTGTCGACGGCGTACGTCGACCGCGCCGTGTCGGCGACCTGCCAGACCACGATCGCGGCAATGTCGACGGGGTTTCCGTCGGAGTCGTTGACCTTCAGCCTGTTGGTCTCGAAGTTGCGGACCCGGATGCTGACCCGGCGTCGAATGGTCAGCGGCAGCACCCACCAGAAGCCGGGCTTGCGGACGGTGCCGACGTAGGTGCCGAAGAACTGGATCACGGAGCTCTGTCCGGGCGGCACCACCACGAGCGAGGTGACGACCAGCACAAACAGCAGGATCGGCAGCCAGGTCCAGCCGGACGAGGCCGTCACCGCGGAGTAGGACCACCAACCCAACGCGATCAGCACGACGATGCCGGCCCAGCCGGTGATCGCGAGGGCAGGTCGCTGCGTGATGTCGACCCGGGCCCCTTGGTGCCCGACGGGCTCTGCGCGCGGGGCGGGTCCGGGGGTCGGCTGCTCGGTGTTGCTCAAGAGAGCCTCCTCTGAATAGTGATATCAAATAGATAACACTATTCAGCCCGCCTGCCAAGAGGCTCTGCCCCACACGCGATGACGCCTCGGACACGACAAAGGCAAGGAGCCAACCACTCCTTGCCACTCTCAACGTATCGCTGAGCAGGGGGCTTGCGGCAAGGCCCCGGTCATGCTCCACACTGCTCAGTCGCGCCCACAGAACGGGGTTTTGATGTACGACGTACTCATCGTCGGAAGCGGGCCGACCGGCATGATGCTCGCGGGAGAGCTGAAGCTGGCGGGGGTCGAGGTGGCGATCCTCGAGCGGCGTACGACGGCAGAGCTGGTGGGCTCGCGGGCGGGCGGGTTCCACTCGCGCACGCTCGAGATCCTCGACCAGCGCGGGATCGCGGGGCGGTTCCTCGCTGAGGGGCAGATCGCGCAGGCCGTCGGTTTCGGCGGCACGATGCTCGACCTCAGCGACTTCCCCACGAGGTACCCGCACTCGCTCGCCCTCTTCCAGAACCACATCGAGCGGATCATGCTCGGCTGGGTCGACGAGCTGGGAGTCCCGATCCATCGTGGCGTCGAGGTGACCGGCTTGGCGCAGGACGACAACGGTGTCGACGTACTCGTTGCAGCGGGGAAGCCGCTGCGCGCGCAGTACCTCGTCGGTGCCGACGGCGGCCGCAGCGTGATCCGCCGCGCTGTTGGCATCGACTTCGTCGGCGAGGACGCGACCCGCAGCAACCTGATCGCCGAGGTCGAGGTCACCGAGGAGATCCCGTCGGGCGGGCGGTACGACCGTATCGGGGTCCACGGCATGCACGTCATGGAGAACGGTCACACCGTCCGCGTCGTCACGACCGAGCCCGAGATCGGGCCGGCCACCGAGCCGACGCTGGCCGACCTGAGCCGGACGCTGACGACCGTCTACGGCACCGACTTCGGCGTCCACGACCCGACCTGGATCTCGCGTTTCAGCGACGCCACCCGGCAGGCGACCTCCTACAGGTCCGGCCGCGTGCTGATCGCCGGCGACGCCGCGCACGTCCACGCACCCTCGGGCGGACAGGGGATCGGCCTCGGCGTGCAGGACGCGGTCAACCTCGGCTGGAAGCTCGCGCAGGTGGTCCACGGCATCTCGCCCGACGACCTGCTGGACACCTACCAGGCCGAACGGCACCCGGTCACCGCCCGCGTTCTCGAGCACACGATGGCGCAGAGCTTCGTGCAGCGCTCCGGCTCCCGCATCGACGCGATCAAAGACCTCATCGCCGACATGCTCGTCTTCGACGGTCCGCGCAGGCTGGTCGCCGGTCTGCTGTCCGGCCTCGATGTCGCGTACGGCAGTGGCGACCTGGGCGACGCCCACCCGCTCCTCGGCCGACGCATGCCCGACCTCGACCTCACCATGCGCGACGGCGAGGTCCGCGTCTACACCCTGCTCCACGCCGCCCGTCCGGTGCTGCTCGACCTGGACGGCAGTCTCGACCTCGGCCCGTGGGCGGACCGCGTCAGGCACGTCGAAGCGGCCTACGACGGAACTTGGGAGCTGCCGGTGATCGGTGTGGTCGACGCCCCGACGGCGGTGCTGATCCGCCCGGACGGCCATGTGGCCTGGGTCGGCGATGGATCGGACGAGGGCCTCACCGAGGCGCTCACACGGTGGTTCGGGACAGCGGGTGCCTAGGCGGCTGCTCGTCGTGGACGGCGCCAACGTGGTCGGCAACCCACCGGACGGAGTCGTCGACGCTGCTGGAGGGCGATGAACCCGTGTGAGCCGGTGACTGCTTCCCAGCCTGATGGTGTCGGACATCAGCCGACCGCCGTGTCCTGGTACTCAGGGGTGAGCTCGGTCCAGCGCGCGTGCCAGGCCGGGGCCGGCGTCTGCCCCGACCAGCCGCCGACGTGTGCGGGGCCGTCGCTCGCAAGCGAACGTCCGAGGTCCTCCAGGTGGACCTGCCAGCCGGCTCCGTAGAAGTGGAGCGAGTCGACCGGCAGGCCGCGCTCCTCGACCACCAGCTTGGTCCGAGACCCCTCCGCGGTGAGCCAGGCCTCGATCTGGGACTCGTCGTCCGTGCCCGGCTCCGTCGTGAGCAACAGATGGTGCGGCGCGTCGCAGGCCTCGACTCTCGCCGGACCGCTCCACGTGCTCGTGAAGACGGCGTGGACCGTCCCACCCTCGCGCAGGTCGCCGGACACCTCGGCGATCCAGCGCGCAAGTCGCTCCGGCGTCGTGCACGCCTCCCACAGGTCGTGGATGTCGGTGTCGTACACGTCCTCGACGCGCACCGCTCCACGGGTTTCGTCGAGCGCCCGCATCGTCCCGATGATCCTCATTTCTGCGCCTTCTTTCCTCGTGCGATCTCCGTGTGCAGGGCATCGAGCCGGTTCTGCCACAGCGCGCGGTATGCCTCCAGCCACTCGTCGACCTCGACGAGCGCCTCCGGCCGCAGGCTGTAGATCCTCCGCTGCGCCTCCTGCCGTACGTCGACGAGCCCGGCCTCCCGCAGAACCCGCAGGTGCCGGGACACGCCGGGTCGAGCGATCGGCAGTGCGTCGGCCAGCTCGCCGGCCGTCGCCGGGTGATCTCGCAGAATCTCCAGCACCGTACGGCGGCTCTGGTCGGCCAACGCCTGCAACACCGCGTCCATGGTGGGAACGTACCCAACAAGGTACGTAACTACAAGGGTACCTTCGGTGTTTCGTTGGCCCGCGCGGACGAGGAGGGCGCGGCGGGTCCCCGCACCTGGTGCATACCCTTCGGGTCGTCCGGGTCGGCCTACCAGGCGGCCGGCTGGTAGTCCTTGAGGAAGCAGCCGTACAGGTCCTCGCCCTGCTCGCCGCGCACGATCGGGTCGTAGACGCGTGCGGCGCCGTCGACCAGGTCGAGCGGGGCGTGGAAGCCCTCCTCGGCGAGGCGCATCTTCGTCGGGTGCGGTCGCTCGTCGGTGATCCAGCCGGTGTCGACCGCCGTCATGAGGATGCCGTCGGTGAGCATCTCCTCGGCGCTGGTGCGGGTCAGCATGTTGAGCGCGGCCTTGGCCATGTTGGTGTGGGGGTGCCCGGGTCCCTTGTAGCCCCGGCTGAACTGCCCCTCCATGGCCGACACGTTGACGACGTACGTCCGTCGCGCCGGCGAGGCCGCCATGGCCGACCGCAGCCGGCTGATCAGGATGAACGGGGCGGTGCTGTTGCACAGCTGCACCTCGAGCAGCTCGACCGGGTCGACCTCGTTGACGCGCTGGGTCCAGCTGTTGACGTGGTGCAGGTCCGGCAGCAGGCCGCCGGCGTCGACGGCGGTGCCGGCGGCGATCTGCGCGGCTCCGGCCGAGCCCGCCGTCAGGGCCAGGGACGTCAGGCTCGCGGCGGTCAGCTCGGGGTGGCTGGTCAGCGAGCTGGTGAGGGCCTGCGGGTGGGCGTCGCTGGTGTGGGCGAACGTGATCATCTCCGGCAGCTCGCCGTCGGGCAGCGGCGCGGACTCGGCCTCGGTCAGCGCGGAGTAGGCGCCGGGGGAGCGGCGCACGGTCTGCGCGGCGTTGTTGATCAGGATGTCGAGTGGTCCGCGCTCGGCCACCGAGTCGGCGAGGGCCATCACCTGCGCCGGGTCGCGCAGGTCGATCCCGACGATCCGGAGCCGGTGCATCCAGTCGGCGCTGTCCGGCATCGCACTGAACCGGCGCACCGCGTCACGAGGGAAGCGCGTGGTGATGGTGGTGTGGGCGCCGTCGCGCAGCAGCCGCAGGGCGATGTACATGCCGATCTTGGCCCGGCCGCCGGTGAGCAGCGCCGTCCGCCCGGTGAGGTCGGTGCGGGCGTCGCGCCGGCTGCGGTTCAGCTCGGCGCACGGCGGGCACAGCTGGTGGTAGAACGCGTCCACGGTGTGGAAGCGGGTCTTGCACGTGTAGCAGGACATCGCCCGGACCAGCGTGCCGGCGGTGGCGCCCACCGTGCCCGTGGCAAGGGGCAGCCCGGCCGTCTCGTCGTCGAGCCGTCCCGGGGCGCCGGTGGCGGTGGCGGCGATCACGGCCGCGTCCGCGGCGCGGACGGCGGCCTGGCGCTCGGCCCGGCGGGCCAGCTTGACGTTCTTGAAGATCCGGGCCGTCGCCTCGCGCACGGCGACGGCGTCCGGGTGGTGGTGCGGCAGGGCGTCGACGGCCTCGACCACGCGCAGGAAGGTCTGCATCTCGGCGCGGTCGATGCCGTTGGTCGTGTCGGTCATTGGTTCAGCTCACCCACAGTCGTGCGGAGAAGGTCAGGGCCAGGGCGGCCATGAGGGGAAGGCAGAGGGCGGGGACGGCGACGCGCAGCCAGCCCCAGCCGGGGCGGTGGACGAGGCGGGCCAGCAGCAGGTAGGCGGGGAACCACATCAACGCGTAGCGCGGCGCCGAGGTGATCATCGTGGAGCAGACGAGGACGCCCACGCTCAGGCCGATGTACGTCGCCTCGGCCCACCGGCGGAGCCACAGCAGCACCCCGAGCAGCACGAGCCCGCCGACCACCGACAGCAGGTCGGCCCAGCGGGACACCAGCAGGTCGGCGGTGGGCGCGCCCTGGATGGCCTCCCAGCCCGCCCGCAGGCCCGTCCACGGCCACGCCGTCCGTCGGGCCCAGCCGGTGTTCTGGGCCACCTGCCACGCGTTCCAGGTCCCGGTGCGCGCGAACAGGTAGCCGAAGTAGGCACCCAGGACCACGAAGGGCAGCGCCAGGGCGAGCAGGTCGGGTCGCGGCCGGCGCTGCCGGTCCTCCCGCAGCTGGACGAGGTACATCACTGCCAGGGCCGCGACGAGGAACATGCCGTTGACCCGCACGGCGGTGGCGGCGGCCGCGAGCGCGCCGGCCCACCACCAGCGCCGTGTCTCGGCCGCCCACCACGCGGCCACCGTCACCGCGAGGAACAGCGACTCGCTGTAGACCGCGGACAGGAAGATCCCGTAGGGCGCGACGGCGAGGACGGCGACGGCGGTCGCCGCGCGCCTGGCGTCGAGCCCCTGCGCGACCGCGAGCTGCCAGAGGGCCATCGCCGCGGCCGTGCTGGCGGCGAGGGAGATGAGGATGCCGGCCAGCATCTCGTTGCCACCGGTCAGCGGCGAGAGACCACGGATGGCCAAGGGGTAGCCGGGGAAGAACGCCTGGTCACAGCAGGGAAGCCCGGGTGGCAGGTAACCCCGCTCCGCGATCCGGGTGAAGTGGAAGGAGTCCCAGTACGTGAAGCGGTCCAGGACCCAGCTGCCACCAGCGGCGGAGCGGCGGGCCGCGTCGAGGCCGAGGAGGCTGGAGCCCAGGACGACCAGGAGCATCAGCGAGAGCCGGCTGGCGACCCAGGCCCCGGCGACCGGGAGGAGCGGTGAGCCGGAGGTGCGGCGTGACATGGCTTCCAACCCCCCGTCTGCTGACGACATGAGTAGCGGGACGTCCCGGCCCTGCGGAGACGTCCCGACCTGTGCGTGTCCTCGAGGGGGAGCGCCCTTGCGGCGGCGTGTCCCACCCAGAAGGGTACACAACGACCGCGGCCGACCGGCCGCCCGCGCTCCCCGGGTTCGGGCCTCAGCCGGCTCCGGTGGCGGTGTCGGGGGAGGGGTCGGGGGAGGCGAACGGCGGGTCGGCGGGTCGCAGGTCGGGGTCGTCCGCCGCGAAGGTGCGGACCGGTCCGGGCGGGGTCAGCGGGCCCTCGAACCGGACGGTCACCAGCCCGCGGCCGGAGCCCCACACCCAGCCCGCACCGTGCTCGGTGTGGCTGACGTCCTGGCCCGGACGCCAGCTCGGCGGCGGCAGGCCGGCGGTGAGGGTGACGGGGTGGTCCGGGGCGACAGGAGCGGCGTCGTCCCCGGGGGCGCCGTCCGGCGGGGTGCCAGCGGGGTCCCCGGGGTCCCCGAGATCCCTGGGTTCGCCCTCCTGCGGTGTCACGGCGAACAGGTCGTCCTGCACGTAGTCCGACAGCCCGGAGACACCCAGCCCGAGCAGCCGCACCCCACCGGTGACGTCGACGTCCTGCAGCAGGGCGTGCGCGGTGCGGACGAGCTGTCGCGGGTCGTCCGTGGACTGGGCCAGGGTGCTCGAGCGGGTGAGGGTGCTGAAGTCGTAGCGCCGCACCTTCAGGGTCACGGTGCGCCCGTACGTCGACCCGGCCCGCAGCCGGCCGCCCACCCGCTCCGCCAGCCGCTCGACCTCGGCCCGCAGCCGCGCGGGGTCGGTGAGGTCGCTGCCGAACGTCTCCTCGGCGGAGACGCTCTTGGCCTCCCGCTCGGGCACCACCGGACGGTCGTCGAGGGCGAGAGCCAGCCGGTGCAGCCCGGTCCCGCTCGCCTGCCCGAGCAGGCTCACCAGGTCGTCCGGGGCCACGGCCGCGAGGTCACCGATCGTCTCCACGCGCAGCCGGCGCAGCCGCTCGGCCGTGGCCGGGCCCACGCCGCCCAGGCGGCGCACCGGGAGGGGGTGCAGCGTGGCCAGCTCGGTGCCCGGGGCGACCACCGTCAGCCCGTCGGGCTTGTCCAGCTCGGAGGCGATCTTGGCCACGAGCTTGGACGAGCCGATGCCCACCGAGGCCGTCAGGCCCCCGGTCTCGGTGCGGATGCGTTCGCGCAGCGCCTGCGCCAGGGCGCTCACCCCCTCGACGGTCAGGTCGGGGTCGGCGGCCGCGGCCAGGTCGACGTACGCCTCGTCGATCGAGACCTGCTCGACGAGGGGCGACACGTCCGCCAGCAGGGACATGACCAGCCGGGAGCTGCCGCGGTAGGCGGCCGAACGGGGGGACAGGAACGCGGTGCCGGCGGGGCAGCGGCGGCGTGCCTCCGCCGTGGCCATCGCCGAGCGCGCCCCGAAGGCCCGCGCCTCGTACGACGCCGTGGCGACCACCCCGCGGCCGCCGACCCCGCCGACGATCACGGGCCGCCCGCGCAGCGAGGGCTTGTCCCGTTGCTCCACCGAGGCGAAGAACGCGTCCAGGTCCAGGTGCAGGATGCTCGGTGTCGAGCGCATGCCGACCTCAGCCCTGGCGCAGGGCGCCCCAGCCGTGCCAGGTCTCGATCTCGATCCACGCGCTGACCCGGCCGCGGTCACGGGTGGGGTACGCCCGGCCGGTGTAGTGGCGCGAGAGCCGGTCGATGTCGACCAGGTCGTGGTCGTCCTCGAACGACACGATCCGGCCCTGCACGCTGACGTGGGTGTACCAGTCGTCGGGGTCCATGGCCGTCACGCTGACCCGGGGGTCCTCGCGCAGGTAGGCCAGGCGGCGTCGGCCCTCGTCCATGTTGACGAGGATCCGCTGGTTCTCGTAGAGGTACCACGTCGCGACCGACACGGGCTGGCCGTCCGGTCGGCTGGAGGCGATCACCGCGTGGCTGGGGCGTGCGAGCAGCGCTTCGACCTCAACCGGGAGCGGGGGCTTGGGCACGGCGTGGGTCCTTCCTGGGAGAGGTTCCAGCGGGTACGACGCGACGCTACCGGTCGCCCTCGGGGTCCTGGACGACGCCACCCTTCGCGCTGGCGGACGGGGAGCTGAACGACGGTCCGCCGCCCGCGGCCTCCTCGCGGGCGGCGGTGCCTTCCTCCCACTCCTGGCCCTCGCCCTCCTCGGGTCAGGCGTCGGGGTGCAGCGTCGGGGCGTCCGTCCCGGAGTCGGCCAGCGCCTCGTAGCTCTCGACGTACGTCCGCCCGTCGGAGGCGTCACGCGCCACCGCATCGAGCCACCTCCCGGGCGGCGGCTGCAGCCCGCGCGCGGTCATCCGCTCGCGCAGCACCTCGATGATGTCGTCGATCGGCGCGCCGGCGTGGGTGCGCACGGTCTCTGCGATGATCTTCTGCCGCTGCGCGGCATGCTGCCGGTGGGACTCCTGGTCCGAGGCCATGGGCTGTCCTTTCCGTGGGAGCGCGGGTCGCGGCGTGCCGCGTCGTCCATCTTCCCCCTGCGCAGCGCGCGCCGCGCCGACAACGCTCGTCAAGTGCGCGGCCGGCCACCCCGGCACAGGCAACGGAGCCCACCACGCCATGGCGCGGTGGGCTCCGTTGGTGCGTCTGGCCGTTCCGGCCGGCGTCGTCAGCTGGTCTGCTGGCTCTGCTTGACGTTCTGCGCGCTTTCAGTGGCGCTGTCCTTGACGTCCGCCGCGGTGGACGTGCCCTCGGCCTTCACCGTCTCGACGGCCTCGGTGCCGGTCGACTTGACCTCTTCGACGGCCTGCCTGGCCGGCTCCTGGAGGTTCTGCGCCGACTCCTTGGCCATCTCGGTGACCTCGTGCGCGAGGGGAGCGGCCTTCTCCTTCAGCGTGTCGG
The DNA here is from genome assembly GCA_963828995.1 of uncultured Actinomycetota bacterium. Taxonomy (GTDB): domain Bacteria; phylum Actinomycetota; class Actinomycetes; order Actinomycetales; family Dermatophilaceae; genus CAVRTM01. The sequence continues at coordinate 155,525 of CAWHHB010000012.1, read as the reverse complement.
CCGCCTGACGCTCGACGCGGGACGCCGGCAGGAGCGACCCCACCAGCCAGCCGACGCCGAGGGCGATCAGGCCCGCGGCGAGCGGGTTGCCCTGCGTCTGCTGGCGTGCCGCGTGCGGCGCCGACGAGATGGCGTCACCCGTGGTGTGCAGGGCGTCCCCGGTGGAGGACTGCGCCGAGGCGGCGGTCCCCATGACCGAGTCCTTGGCGCCGAACACCTTGGTGGTCACCTTGTCCTTCTGCCGCTGCACCACGTTGGCAGGCCGGACCGTCTCGGCCAGGGCATCCACGTTCCGGCTGAGATCGGCACGAGTCGCCTCGATGTCGGCTTTGATCTGGTCAGGGTCGTTCGTCATCGACTGTCCTCATTTCCTTTGAGCGCATCTGGGATCTTCTTGGCCGTGTCGGTGGTCTTGGGCAGGCCCTGGACGGACTTGAGCTGGGACTTGCCCATCAACGCCAGGATCGCGGCGATGATGGCCCAGATGACGGCCACCACGAGGGCCGACCAGCCACGGCCGATGGCGTTGCCGAGGCCCCACCACAGCGCGATCGACAGGAACAGCAGCACCATGTGGCCGCCGACGGCCGCGCCGGCGAGCATGCCGCTGCCCTTGCCGGCCCTCTTGGCCGACTGGCGGATCTCCGACTTGGCGAGCTCCACCTCCTGGCGCATCAGCGTGGAGAGGTCACCGCTGATCTCGCCGAGGAGCTGGCCCACCGACGAGAGCGATCCGCCGTGCTCCGGCTCGTTGGTGTGTTCCTGGGCCGGCGGGTACGCCGAGCTCACCGCGTGGTCCCGGTCGTGGGCACGTCGGACGGGAACGGCTCACCGATGGCCGGGTCGCCGACGTAGCCGCCGGCGCCCGCGGTCGGGTTGGGCGTCACCAGTCCGGGGCGGTCGTCACCGTAGGCGGTGCCGGGCGACGTCACCGACGACACCGGGGTGGTGACGTCCTGGCGCACCGGCGCGGTCACCGCCACGTCCGTGGTGCGGATGTCCTGGTCGGGCGCACCGGCCTTGACGCCGCGGGTCATCCGGCCGGCGACGAGCCCGAGGCCCGCTGCCACGGCGAGGAACGTGCCCGGCTTGCGGCGGGCGAAGTCCTTGACCTCGGTGATGAGGTCGCCGGGCTCGCGCACCTGCAGCCAGTGCGCGATGCTGTCGAGCTGCTGCGACGCCTGCTGGGCGAGGTCCTTGGCGAGGCCCTCCTCGTCGGACTTGCTGGCCATCGAGCCCAGCTCGTGGCTCAGGGAGTGCAGCTGGTCCGCGACGCGGTTCTGCTGGCTGGACGCGTGGTCCACCAGCTCGGACTGCGCCTGGCCCAGCAGGGCCTTGGCCTGGTGGCCGGCCTCGGACGCGACCTGCTTGGCCTGGTCGGCGCCCACGGCGGCGACGTGCTTGCCGCCCTCGACGCCGTCGTGGGCGACGCTGCGCGCCTCCTCCTTCGCGGTGTCCTTGGTGCTCTGGTCCGCCATAGCCCGTGGTCGGGACGGTCGTGCCGGCGGCGGTGGGCGGGATGGCGCTCGAACCGCCGGTGGGGCCCGCGGTGCCGGGAGGGGTAACGGGTGTGCCGAGTCCTTCAGTCATCAGTTCTCGTCCTCTCGTGTGCGACGAATGAGATTGGTGTGGCCCGGTTCGGTTCGGGCGGTCTGCGACCAGGCCAGGACTTGCGACTTACCCCCCGAATGGATCCCGAAACACCTTGACCATCAAGCAAAGTCGATGCGCTACGCCAGACGGTCCCGATGTGGCCGCAGACGGGCCACCGGTGGACGCGGCCGCAGCCGTCAGCGGTATCGCCGAGGCGAGTACTCCGCCAGGACAGCCCTTCTCAGCGCCCGGACCCTGCAACCGCACTCTGCCGTGCGCCAGGACAGCCCTTCTCAGCGCCCGGACCTCTGCAAACGACACTCTGCCAACAGGACCGGGGACTGGCGCCCGGGCGGTCAGCGGTCAGGCAGGGCGTGACGGGCGGCGGGCGGCGGCCGGCGGCGCCCGAGGGTCAGCGGTCGCTCTCGCGCAGCGCGCGGCCCTCCTCCTGGATCTTCTCCTCCTTCTGCTGCTTCTTGTGCAGGCCCTTCTCGTCGCGGGCCGGCAGCTGCAGCTCGTCCTCGGCCGCGATGCCGCCCTGGAGCTGACGGGCCCGCTCCATCTCCGCGTCCACCTCGGCGCCGAACAGCAGCGCCAGGTTGGTGATCCAGAGCCAGAGCAGGAAGACGATGACGCCTGCCAGGGTGCCGTAGGTCTTGTTGTAGCTGCTGAAGTTGGCGACGTAGAAGCCGAACGCCGCCGACGCCACGACCCACACGAGGATGGCCACCGCGGCGCCCGTGCTGATCCAGCGGAACCTCGGCTGCTTCACGTTGGGCGTGGCGTAGTAGAGGATCGCCACGATGAGCACCACGACGGCGACGAGAACCGGCCACTTGGCGATGTTCCACACGGTGACGGCCGTGCTGCCCAGGCCGATGGCGCTGCCGACAGCCTGCGCCAGTGGGCCGGTGACCACGAGGGACAGGGCCACCAGGGCCACCAGCACGACGGCGATCAGGGTGATGACGACCTGCAGCGGCCGCAGCTTCCAGAACGGGCGACCCTCACCGATCTCGTAGATGCGGTTCATCGCGCGCCCGAACGCGCCGACGTAACCGGAGGCCGACCACAGGGCTGTCAGAAGGCCCAGCACCAGGGTGAGTCCCGCGCCCGTGGAGCGACTGATCGACTGCAGCGGTCCGCGGACCGCCTCCACGACGGACGGCTGGCCGATGTCGGCGACGATCTTCAGCAGGGCGTCGGTCGCGCGCGGGACCCTGCCCGACGATCCCCACCAGCGAGACCATGGCCAGCACGGCGGGGAACAGCGAGAGCACGGCGTAGTAGGTGAGGGCCGCGGCGAGGTCGGTGCACTGGTCGTCGGAGAACTCCTTGAGGGCACGACGCAGGCCGTACTTCCACGACTGCTTCTTGAGGTCGGTCGGCTTGTCCGGCTTGCGGCGCTCCTGCTCTGCAGCAGCGTCCTGACCGGGCTCTGTCCTGGGGTTCGACATCTGTCATCTCCCGGTTCGATGAGGGGGTTGGCGGTGAGACCTTGCCCAGTTCCGGCCGGTCCGAACCGGTCAATCCGGCGCGAAATGGGCGCAGCCGGCCTCAGACCTCGAGCTCGGCCAGCGCGGAGGGGACCTCGCGCAGCAGCTCCCGGGCCAGGAAGCCGAGTCGCCCGACGCTGGCCGCGAGGCGGTCACCGGCCCGACCGTGCAGGTAGGTGCCCCAGACGGCGGCCTGCTCCGGCGGGCAGCCCCGGGCGCAGAGACCGGTGATGATGCCCGACTTGACGTCTCCGGACCCGGAGGCGCCCAGCCCCGGGCCGCCGGTGTCCACGACCCAGACCTGCGCCCTCGGGCGAGGCGACCCAGGAGGTGGCGGAACCGGACACCACGGTCGCGCCCGCCGTCGTGGCGAGCCGCACGATGGCCCCGACGGGGTCGTCGCCCACCTCGTCCTCGTCCATGCCGAGGGTGATCGCGAGCTCGGTCTGGTTCGGGGTGAGGACCGCGCGGCCCTCGAGGTGGCCGAGGCCCTCCGGGTGGGCGGTGAGGTAGGCCATCCCCACGGCGTCCACGACCACGGTGCAGGACAGCTTGGGCACGATCCCGGCCAGCAGGGCCTCGGCGTTGTCGGGGTCCATCAGCCCGGGTCCGAGCAGCACGGCGGCGCAGTCACCGGCCAGGTCCAGGACGGTCCCGGCGGCCGGAGGCGTCGATCTCGCCGTCCGCCGTCTCGGGCAGGGGACAGACCATCGCCTCGGGCACGGCCACGGAGAGGGCCGCGGCGACGCTCTGCGCCGTCGCGACCTGCAGCTTGCCGGCGCCGGAGCGCAGCAGTGCCTCGGCGGCGAGCAGGACAGCACCGGGAGTGCGGCTCGTGCCCCCGACGACGAGCGTGCGGCCACGGGACTCCTTGCCCCCGTCGGCGGAGGGCAGCGGCCATTCGCGCAGGGTGGCGGTGGTCACCGGGCGCGGCTCAGAGTGCACGGTCGGTCTCCTTGCCGGCATGCACGGCCTCACGGGTCGTCGGGGTGGAGCTGTCCTGGACGGCGGTCGGGTCCGCGTAGGACTCGAGCTCGAGCGTCCCCTCCGGGCCGCGCAGGTACGACGTCATCGAGCAGTTGGCGATGGGGCTGCCGGCGTCCAGGTCCAGGATCTCGCGCTCACCCAGCCCCTCCAGGACCAGCCGGAAGCTCATGATCACCGCCTGGTGGCTGAAGACCCACACCCGCTCGCCGTCGTACCGGTCCTCCAGGTCCCGGAGCAGGCTGCGGACCCGCAGCGCGACGTCGCACCAGCTCTCCCCCGACGGGGGCCGGTAGTAGAACTTGCCGAGATAGCGGCGCCGGTCCGCCTCGTGCGGGAACTCGGCGCGGATCCCGGCGCCGGTGAGCCCGTCGAAGATGCCGAGCTCGCGCTCACGCAGCCGTTCGTCGTGCCTCACCTGCAGCCGCCCGTCCATCGCGGACAGGGCGTGCGCGGCCGTGGAGGCGGCGCGCTCGTACGGCGAGGAGAGCACGACGGTCGGCTGCTCGTCGGCGGGCAGCGTCGCGACGTACCGCCCCACGGCGGCGGCCTGCTGCTCACCGGTGGGGGACAGGGCCACGTCGGCGTCGCGGACGTGCAGGTCGAGCCGGGAGTCGCCGCGGCTGCGGGCATCGCGGTCGGCGACGTTGCCGAGGCTCTCGGCGTGCCGGACCAGGACCAGCCTGGCCGGCCCTGGGCGTGGGCGTGCTGCGGGCACGGTGCTCTCCTCAGGATCGACGGTCTCAGGATGCCTACCCACGGCCGACGGGGCCAAACCGGGTGAGGCCAGCCGGACGCGGGTAGGGCGCAGGGGGCGGCCGGCTGAGCGTGCTGCCGCCAGGTCCGGTCCTGCCGACGACACCAGAGAAAGAGGAACCGATGCCAGCCTTCGGCTACACGATGATGTGCGAGCAGGCCCGCCCCGACGAGCTCGTGCGGCACGTCCAGCTGGCCGAGGACGCGGGGTTCGACTTCTCCGTCACCAGCGACCACTACCAGCCGTGGCTCGAGGCCCAGGGCCACTCGGGCTACGCCTGGTCGATCCTGGGCGCCGCGGCGCAGGCCACCACGCGCATCCCCCTGATGACCTACGTGACCTGCCCCACCATCCGCTACCACCCGGCGGTCGTGGCCCAGAAGGCGGCAACCCTGCAGATCCTCAGCCAGGGACGGTTCCGGCTGGGCCTGGGCTCGGGCGAGAACCTCAACGAGCACGTCGTCGGCGAGCGCTGGCCCGCGGTCGGTGTGCGCCACGAGATGCTGGAGGAGGCCCTGGACATCATCTCCGGGCTGTTCGACGGCGACACGATGAGCTATCGCGGGAACCACTTCGACGTCGAGTCGGCCCGCCTGTGGGACCTGCCGGACCAGCGGGTGCCGATCGGCCTGGCGGTCTCGGGCCAGCGGTCCTGCCGTCTGGCCGGTGAGCGGGCCGACCTGATGATCGCGACCGAGCCCAAGCCCCAGCTCGGCGAGATGTTCGACGCCGCCGGCGGTCGCGGCAAGCCCCGGGTCGGTCAGGTCGCGGTGTCGTACGACCCGGATCGCGACACGGCCGTCGCGCGGGCGCACGAACAGTTCCGGTGGTTCGGCCTCGGCTGGAAGGTCAACGCGGACCTGCCCGGCCCGGACTCCTTCGACGCAGCGACGCAGTTCGTGACCCCCGACCAGGTGGCCGAGCAGCTGTCCTGCGGGCCGGACGTGCAGGAGCACGTCGACAAGATCCGACCGTTCATCGACGCCGGCTTCACCGAGATCGCGCTCGTGCAGATCGGCGGCGCCCACCAGGAGGAGTTCATCGGGTGGGCCGAGCGTGAGCTGCTGCCGGCCCTGCGTTCCCTCTGAGCGCTGGTGACGGACCGTCAGGAGGCGTCGTCGGGCGCGTGCTGCACGATCCGGCGGGCGACGTCACGCAGCTTGAGGTTCATCCGCTGGGAAGCGTGGATGAGCACCTCGAACGCCTCGTCACTGGAGAGGTTGCTCTGGTGTCGCAGGATGCCGACGGCCTCGCCGATGACCTGACGGGACTCGAGCGCGGCCCGCAGCTGCGCCTGGCGGCGTGACGCGTCGACGACGACGGCAGCCATCGAGGACAGCAGGATCGTCAGCATCTGGTCGTCGTGGTCGAACGCGTCGCGGCGGGTGGCATAGAGGTTGAGGCCGCCCAGCGTCTGCTTCGGTGCGGCGTCGAGCGTCAGCCGGCAGGAGAACATGCTGCCGACCCCGAGCTCGCGATGCATCCGCCCGCAGGACCGGGGCCAGCGCTGGTCGGTGGCGACGTCCGGGGTGTAGAGCCAGCGCTCCTGCATCGCCGCGTCGAGGCAGGGACCCTCGCCCTCGTCGTACTGCCGCTGGTCACCGAGGCTGGCCAGCGGCGAGGTCGCAGCACGGGTCATCGGTACGCCGCGCTGCACCAGGCTCAGACTCGCCGCCTCGCACCCGTCGACCGTGTCGACGGCCGTCTCGGTGATCCGGCGCAGCGTCTGCTCGTAGTCCTCGGAGGCCTGGATCGAGGACGCGATCGCGGCGAAGGCCTCGACCAGGGCGGCGGTGGGCTGCGGCTGCCGGTGCTGGTCGTCCACGGGCTACCCGTCCTTCCGATGGCGGGACTCGTTGGTCCCTGGAGCCGGAGTGAGAAGGACCGGAGCCGCGTCGTCCCAGCGTAGCGCCGGGGACGACGACCCCGGTTGCGCCGCTCAGCCCTGCGGCTCGCGTGCGGACTCGGACCGCAGGACCAGCAGCGGGAGGACCAGCCAGTTGAGCGTGAAGAACGTCAGCATGCAGGCGGCCGCGACCCACCCGGCCGTCTCGCCCAGGACCACGTTGAAGATGAGCAGCACGACCGTCGTGACGGTCAACGCCAGCATCACGAGCCCCGCCTTGGCCAGCCGGTCGGCCATGGTGACCAGCGTGTCCTTCTCGCCGCGGCGGAACAGCAGGCGGTGGGAGCTGACCGGTGAGACCAGGAGAGCCGTCGCGATCGTGGACAGGACGACGGCGACGAGGAAGATCGTCCGCTGCTGGCCGTCGAGCTCGGCGAACCGCGACTGGAACGGCAGGGTCAGCAGGAAGGCGGACAGGATCTGCACCCCCGTCTGGGTGACGCGCAGCTCCTGCAGCAGCTCGTTCCAGTTGCGGTCCATCCGCTCGGCGGGGGTCTCGTCCCGTTCCGGCCGGGAGCCGCCGTCCGCACCGTGCTCCGGCCGGGTCCGTCGTCCCTCAGCAGCGTCCTCGTGGGACGGCGGGGTGCTGGCCACGTGCCTCACTCCTCCCGGTCTGTCCCGCTGTCGCAGCCTGCTGTCGCAGCCCGCTCCGCGGGACGTACGGCGGGCAGCGGCTCTCGTCCGGACCGTATCGCGCCGCGACCCCGCCGCAGGGGCGAGAGGTCGGCCCCCACGCCGTCAGGCCCGACGCCGTGGGGCGCGAGTCAGGCTCGACGACCGCCGACGGTCCGGCCAGATCACCTCGTCCCCGGCCTTGTCCAGGGACCCTTGTCATGCTTTGCTGTCTTTGCCGGCTTCAGCACAGTGGCTGGCGTCCTTCCCTGCAAAGGAGACGCCATGTCACCCCTGATGCGCCCGCCGAGTTCCGACACCCGCCGTGAGGCGCAGCGGTGCCGGCACGACGAGACCGTCCGACTCCTCGAGCTCGCCGCCGCCGAGCCGTGCCCCAGGCGCCGGACCGAGCTGATCAACGACGTCGTCGTGCTCAACCGCGAGATCGCCCTCGGCGTCGCGCACCGCTATCACCGCCCCGGGGTGGAGATGGAGGACCTCGAGCAGGTCGCCCTCCTCGGTCTCACCAAGGCGGCGCGCCGCTACCGGCCCGGCCGCGGGCCCTCCTTCTCCGCCTACGCGTTCCCCACCGTGGCCGGCGAGGTCAAGCGCTACTTCCGGGACTCCACCTGGTCGGTCCGTCCGCCGCGCGGCCTGCAGGAGGCCGTCCTCGCGGTGCGGGCCGCGCAGTCCGACCTCGCCCAGCAGCTCGGCCACGCTCCGACGAGCGAGCAGCTGGCCGAGGTGACCGAGCTGGATGCCGAGGTCGTCAACAGCGCGCTCGTGGCCGGCGAGAGCTTCTCGGCGCTCTCCCTGGACGCGCCGGTGCACGGTACCGACGAGGGGACCATCGGCGAGACGATCGCCGACCCGTGCGACGAGTTCGACGAGATCGACACGAGCGCGGCTCTGCGCAGCACCGTCCGGACGCTGAGCGAGCGTGAGCGGCTCATCCTCAGCCTGCGCTTCGACCACGAGATGACCCAGGAGCAGATCGGCACCCGGCTCGGTGTCAGCCAGATGCAGGTGTCGCGCACGCTGGCACGGGTGTTCGCGTGCCTTCGCGAACGACTCCAGGACGAGGGGCCGGGCGGCGAGCCGCCGCACGAGGACGGTGACCGGCAGCTGCCGGTCGAGCCGGCCCGTCGCCGGACCGCCTGAGCGGCGGTCCGGCCCGGGCTCGGCACCGACGCCTCGTGTCTGAAGCGCCGGCGCCTGGTTCGGCCGGCTCCCGGGTAACGGTCGAACCTGACCCGGTCTTACCCACCTGTCCGACGGCCAATCCACGACTCTCGCGCCGCCTTCTCTGTCCACGGCCGGTTGCCGCACGACGTCACGGGGCGCGGGCCACCGGGCTGGTGGCCCGCAGCACCACGCCGTACCGGTTGATTGGGTTCTGGCGCAGGGGGAAAGGGCACACCGACACCCGTCAACCCTTTCCGGACAGGAGCCCGCAGGATGCGCCTTGGTTATTTTCTCTCGTGCGAGGAGTACACGCCGAAGGAGATCGTCGAGCAGGCCCGGCTCGCGCAGGAGGCGGGATTCGAGAGCCTGTGGATCAGTGACCACTTCCACCCGTGGAACGACGAGCAGGGTCAGAGCCCGCTGGTCTGGTCGATGATCGGGGCGATCTCGCAGGTGTGCGACCTCCCGGTCACCACGGCGGTGACCTGCCCGACCACCCGCATCCACCCCGCCGTCATCGCCCAGGCCGCCGCGACGTCGTCGGTCCTGCTCGACGGCAGGTTCACCCTCGGCCTCGGCACCGGTGAGGCGCTCAACGAGCACGTCCTCGGGGACCGCTGGCCGCACGCCGAGCTGCGGCTCGAGCAGCTCGAGGAGGCGGTGCAGGTCATCCGGGCCCTGTGGACCGGCGACGTCATCTCCCACGAGGGGCAGCACTACTCGGTCGACACGGCGCGTCTCTACACCCTGCCGGAGGACCCGCCGCAGATCTTCATGTCGGCCTTCGGGCCCAAGGCGGTCGAGGTCGCCGGCCGGATCGCGGACGGGTTCATCACGACCCAGCCGGACGGCGAGGGCCTGCAGGCGTTCCGCAAGGCCAAGGGGGGCAGTGCGCCTGGCCAGGTCGGCTTCAAGGTGGCCTGGGCCCCGACTCGTGACGAGGCCGTCGGGCACGCGCACCGTCTCTGGGCGAACGCGGGGCTGCCGGGAGAGCTGGCGCAGGTACTGCCTTCGCCCCGGCACTTCGAGCAGGCCTCGCAGCTGGTCACGCCCGAGATGACCGCAGAGTCGGCGCCCTGCGGACCCGACATCGAGATGCACGTCGAGGCGTTCACGCCGTACGTCGAGGCGGGCTTCGACGAGATCTACGTCGCCAACATGGGGCCGCACTACGCGGAGATGATCCGGGCCTTCGGCTCGGAGGTGCTGCCGGAAGTGCGGTCGCGCCACCGCTCCTGACGCGGGGTGACGTGCGCCACGTGTGCGTCCCGTCATGCATGGAAACTGCGCGGAACGGGCACAACGCCAGTCCCGTCCACGTCCTCCCAGGAGATGCGGTGTCCCAGCTGGCCCCCGAGATCCCCGATCCGCACGCGGTGCCGCGTCACGAGCTCGCGTCGGCTCTGGCCGAGATGGTCGGCCACCCCGACTACCCCTGTCTGGGCGCCCGGTCGGTGTTCCACCGCGACCGAGCCACGGTGCAGGTGTACGACGAGCTGGCCGGCGACGGTGTCGCTGCGCTGTTGCTGGCCGACCTGCGGCAGTTCGCCGCGACGACCGACCCCGACGCCGGGTTCGCCTCGTTCGTCGCCACGTTCCGCGGTCCCCGCGTCGAGGACGAGCGGCACTTCGAGCGGCTGTTGTGGTCACAGCTCGGCCAGCTGCACGAGATCGACGAGCAGTCCTGGAACGAGCAGGTGTCGGCTGACCCCGCAGACGAGCACTTCGCGTTCAGCGCCGGTGGCACCGCGTACTTCATCGTCGGCCTGCACCCGCAGGCGTCCCGCGACGCTCGCCGCACGCCGACACCGACGCTGGTGTTCAACCTGCACGAGCAGTTCGAGGAGCTGAGGGCCTCCGGCCGCTTCCCCCGCATGCGTGACAAGATCCGCGAACGCGACCTGCACCTGCAGGGCACGGTCAACCCCATGGTGGCCGACCACGGGCAGGACTCCGAGGCGCGGCAGTACTCCGGCCGACAGGTCGGACCCGGCTGGACCGCGCCGTTCCCCACCGACGAGAAGGAGCACCAGTGAACCGCTTGACCCCGCAGACCGGGACGGGCTTCCTGCTGTCGGCCGGCCAGACGCTGACCGTCGTGGACCCCACCGGCGGGCAGGTCAGCGACTTCTTCTGCTTCGGCGCGCAGGACCACGGTGAGTGGCTGTCCAACGGGCGCACCATCGACTACGCCAACAAGGTCTTCTTCAGCACCGGCGACACGCTCTACAGCAACCGCAGCCGGCCGATGGCGACGATCGTGGAGGACACCTGCGGTCGGCACGACTTCCTGCTGACCCCCTGCAGCCAGCAGACGTTCGACATCCTCTACCCGGACCTCGACGGCAGCTACCACCCCAGCTGCTTCGAGAACCTGTGCACCGGTCTGGCGCCGTACGGCATTGAGCCGGACCAGATCTCGACGACCCTCAACATCTTCATGAACGTGTGGAGCGAGCCGTCCGGCGAGCTGCACATCGACCCGCCGACCTCGGTGGCCGGCGACCGGTTCGTCCTGCGTGCCGAGATGGACCTGCACGTGGGGCTGACGGCCTGCTCCGCGGAGAAGTCCAACGGCGGAGTGTGCAAGCCGATCGACTACGAGATCGGCTGACGCCGCCGGCGGGGGCGTGAGGGGGGCCCCCTTGTCGCTCGGGAACCACCGAACCGCCCGCCTCGGAGCCGTCACACGGTGGTGTCGGGGCAACAAGCCAGATACCACCGTGTGACGGCTGCCGCGTCTTCCGCTCTCCGCTGCAGGACTTCGTGTCCGAACTGGGCCGCTCCGGGCTGACGGCGCCGCCGCGCACGCCGGGTCGCGGTGAGGCGGTGGCCCTGGATGACCTGCGCACCTGAGCGGGATCAGCCGGGGCGGACGACGGTGCGGTGTGCGGCGTCGACCCGGCGGGTCCAGCCACGGCGGTCGAGGTGCTCCAACAGCGGCACAGCCACCCGTCGCGTGGTGCCCAGCGCCTGCCGGGCCTCGCTGAGGGTGAACGGCTGAGGCAGCCGGGCGAGCTCCCGCATCGCCTGGGCGGGCGCGGAGGGGAGCAGGACGATGTCCTCGTCCAGCCGCAGCAGCCGTCCGGCCTTCTCCGCCGCGGCGACCTCACGGCGGCCCAGCTGCCAGTCGCGCATCTCGTCGCGTTCGGGCGCCACGAACGGCGACGCCGCCAGCCGGAGCTCGAGCTCGCGCAGCGCGGGCTCAGCCGGGCCGAGTGAGGCGGTGCCGCCCGGGACCTGCACGCGACCGCCGCTGACCTCGAGACCGGCGGCGACGGCAAGCGCCGGGACCAGCCGGGCGTCCGGGACGCCCGCCGCGCGCCGGGCAGCCTCGAGCGACACCGTGGGCTCCAGCGGCGTGCTCTCGGTCTGGGCCCGGACAGACTCGGCGACCGCAGATACCCATGCTCCCCAGGCCTGTTCGTGGACCAGCCAGTCCTCTGCCTCGCGGACCTCCTGAGGGGCGGGGGCGTCGGCGGGCAGCCCGAGGGCGGTCAGGTCGGAGCGGCGGACGGCGCCGCGACGGCGTACCTCGGTGAGCAGGTCGGGGCGGCCGGTCTGCGACGCGAGCTCGGCCGCGCGGCGCGCGGCGGCTCCTCTCCGGCGCAGCGGGGTCGGTTCGGCGTCGAGCACCAGGACGCCGTCGGCGACGGCCTGGCGGCCGGGGTCACGCAGGATGGCGCGGTCGCCGGTCTGGACGGGCAGCGGGTGGAGCAGCGAGAGCCGGGCGTGCCGTCCGCCGAGGGGGCGGACGTGCACGGGCACCGAGGCCGCCCCCAGGTGCAGCACCAGCTCGGCGGGAAGGTCGTCGGCGGCACCGCCGAGACGCACGTCGAGCAGCGACGTGGTGCGCCACTGGCCGGGCGAGAGCAGCGCCTGCCCCCGGGTCACCTGCTCCCGTGGGACGCCCCGGAGGTTGACCGCCACCCGCGACACCGCGTGCACCTGCTCGCGCTGCTGTCCCAGCTGCTGCAGGCCGCGGACCCGGACGGGGACCCCGTCGAGCTCGAGCTCGTCGCCCACCGCGAGGGTGCCGGCTGCCAGGGTTCCTGTGACCACGGTGCCGCTGCCCTGGATGGTGAAGGCGCGGTCGACCCAGAGCCTGATGCGGGCGTCGAGGTCGGGCGCCGGGAGCCGCTCCGTGAGCGCGGACAGTGCGGCGCGGAGCTCGGGCAGGCCCTGACCCGTGCGACCCGACACCGCGACGGCCGGGACGTCGCCGAGCGAGGTCCTGGCCAGCTGCTCGCGGGCCTCGGCGGTGGCGCGCGCGGGGTCGGTGAGGTCGCTGCGGGTGACGGCCAGCAGCCCGTGGGTCAGACCGAGGGCGTGGACGGCGGCCAGGTGCTCGGCGGACTGGCGTCGCCACCCCTCGTCGGCGGCGACGACGAAGAGGACGGCCGGTGCCGGGCCGAGTCCCGCCAGCATGTTGCCGATGAACCGCTGGTGCCCGGGCACGTCGACGAACGCGAGGTCCTCCCCGGAGGGGAGCGTCGTCCAGGCGTAGCCGAGGTCGATCGTCATCCCGCGGCGGCGCTCCTCGGCCCACCGGTCGGGTTCCATCCCGGTGAGCGCCCGGACGAGGGTCGACTTGCCGTGGTCGACGTGACCCGCGGTGGCGACGACGTACACCTACGGCTCCAGGGCGAGGATGGCGGACACGAGCGCGGCGTCGTCGTGCTCCTCGACGCAGCGCAGGTCGACGAGGCACCGGCCGCGCTCCACCCGCGCCACGACGCACGGGTCGCCGAGCCGCAGCCCTTGCGCGTACGCCGCGGGAAGCGCCACGGCCCAGCCGGGCAGCTCCAGACCGGGGGCCGAACCGCCGCCGACGGCCCCGGCCGAGGGGACGACGTCACCGCCGGTCTCGGCCGCCAGCTTCTCGGCCCGCCGGCGCAGCTGGTCGGGGTCGGCGTGGAGGTAGCGGTGCGTCGGGGGAGTGGGCCCGCCCACGGTCGCCTCGAGGGCGGCGAGGGTGAGCTTGTCGACCCGCAGGGCCCGGGCCAGCGGATGACGGCGCAGCGACTCGACCACGTCGGCCTGACCGAGCAGCAGGCCTCCCTGCGGGCCGCCCAGCAGCTTGTCGGCGCTGCAGGTGACCACCGCGGCCCCCTCGCGCAGCGCGGTGGCGGCGTCCGGCTCGTCCGGTAGCAGCGGGTCCGGGCGCAGCAGCCCGCTGCCGATGTCGGCGACGACCGGCACACCGAGCCCGGCGAGGTCCGACACGGGGACGGCCGAGGTGAAGCCCTCGACCCGGAAGTTGCTGGGATGCACCTTGAGGATGCAGCCGGTCTGGGGACCGACGGCCTCGGCGTAGTCGCGCAGGGACGTGCGGTTGGTCGTGCCGACCTCGCGCAGGCGCGCACCGGTGGAGGCGATCAGCTCGTGCAGGCGGAACCCGTCGCCGATCTCGACCATCTCGCCCCGGCTGACGACCACCTCACGGCCGGCGGCCAGCGCGGTCGTGGCGAGGACGAGGGCGGCGGCGCCGTTGTTGACGGCGAGGACCGCTCCGGCGTCGGGCACGGCAGCCCGTAGCGCCGCCAGGGTGCCCCGGCCGCGCCGGGCGCGCTGGCCGGTCACGACGTCGTACTCCACGTCGACGTACGTGCCCGCCGCCATCACCGCCTCGAGCGCAGCGGGGGAGAGGCGGGCCCGGCCGAGGTTGGTGTGCAGGACGACGCCGGTGGCGTTGATGACCGGGCGCAGGGTCGTGGCACGGGCGGGGAGGCGGCTCACCGCCTCGTCGGCGACCTGGTCGGGACTGATCTCGCCGGTGCGTGCGCGGGCCTGCGCGGCGAGGACCAGGGCCTTGACCGTGGCGTGACCCAGTCGCTCGACCGCCCGGGCCAGACGTGGGTCGGCCAGCACGGCGTCGGTGCGGGGCACCCGTCGGCGCGGATCGCCCTGCGGCGACGTCTCATCGGGCGTGCTCGCGTTCCTGGGGGCCACCCGTCGATCCTACGGTTCGGCGGGTGGCCGCCCTCGGGGGCACGTGAGTCGGCGTGCGGCGGCCGACGGTCGGGCCGACGGCGCCACAAATTGCGGCGACGATCGGCCGTCGGGAGGGCGGACGGCCGTCAGTCGCCGCCTCGGTCGCTGTCACTGCTGAGGGAGTCATCCGCGGCCACGGGCCAGGCCTCGAGACCGGGGGCGGCCAGCACGGCACGGACGAGCTCGTTGGTGCCGGCGACGACGGTGGAGTCGAGGTCGATCTCGGTCGCCACGCACCAGGAGCGGTCGTGTGGCCAGAAGAGGTTGGGCGACTGGGGGACGAAACACTCCGGTGCGGCGTGCCACCCCATCGAGGCAGCCGCCGGCAGGGTGCCGGTGAACAGGAGGTAGTCGCGGCCGGGGAGACGCAGCCGGGGTCCGTCCAGCACACTCTGCGGCAGGGCCGGCGGGATCGGCGTCCGTGCGGTCTACGAGGACCACCGAGGGGGTGCCCTGGATCCAGCCGTAGCCGTCCCAGAGCGCGAACACGCAGCCTTCCTCGGGTCGGGTGTGCCGGGCCAGGACGTCGCAGAGCGCCGTGAGGGCGGCGCTGTCGAGGTTGCCGGGCTCCGGCGGCTCGCCCACCCACGGGTGAGACGAGGGCCCGGCGCTCCGGGCGCGTTCCTCGGCGGCCCGCGAGATGGTGTCCCACTGCATGAGCGCGTGGGGCCGTCGGCCACCGGCCGCACACACGTCCGCCCAGGTGGCCCATGCGTCCGGCCCCCGGGGCACCGGGTGCAGGATGCGCGCGTAGGCCTCGAAACCGTGCGGGACGAAGGACCCGACCTGCCGGCCGAACGGCCCCAGGCGAGGTGCCAGCCACGAGGCCACGGAGACGTCCGCCGTCGGGGTCAGCTGCGTCCGCATGGCGTCATGTTCCTCCTTCTGGGTCGGCTGACCCTCCACCCTTCGGCGGCTCGTCTCGGTGGTATCGACCTATTCGGCGGCGTGCGCCTCCAAGGCGTGCCAGCGCGACCCGCCGCGTAGGGCGGGTCGCGGGGCGGGGCAGCTACAGGTGCCAGGTCACCCCGAGGGCGGTGACGGTGGCGGTGTAGCCGCGCTGGTGCACGATCGTGTGGTGCCTCGGGCAGAGCAGGGCCAGGTTCGAGCAGGTCGGTCGGGCCGCCGTCGCACCAGTGCCATACGTGGTGTGCGTCGACACCAGGCCGGGGGGCCTCGAGCAGCCGGGGAAGGTGCACCCGCGGTCGCGGATCCACAGCGCCTGCACCTGCTTGGGGGTGGCCAGCCGGACGGTCCGGCCGAGGTCGAGCACCTCACCCTGCGAGCCGAGGACGACCGGGATGATCGCGGCGTCGCAGGCCATCCTCCGGACGGTCTCGGGGGCGAGCAGCTCCCCGGTCAGCGTCGTCCCGGCCCCGGTCCGCTCGAGCAGGTCCTGGTAGCCCATCGTGACGACCACCGCGGCCTTGGCGGTGGCCGGGGCGGCCCCGCCGGCGGCCGCGGCGCGGCGGCAGACCTCGACCAGCGCGTCCGCCCGCCGCTGGTCGCTGGTGCGCAGGTCCGAGCCGTGCTCGGTGCGACGGTTGCGGCGCGGCCAGCGGGCCGAGGATGGCCTCCAGCACCGCCGAGCCCTCCGGGTCCAGCCGCAGCCGGTACTCGGCCATCCCGTCATCGTCGAAGGGTTGGGACAGGGCGGTGCCGTGCTTGAGCCGGTCCTCCCGGCGCTGGAACTCCCCGAGGTGCCCGTACTTGGCGATCAACGCCGGGCGCAGCGCCCGGATCTGGCGCGGCCCCTGCCCCTCGGCCAGCGCCACGAACCCCTCCAGCACCGTGCCATGGCACTCCGGGGTCAGCCGCGGCCGCAGCTTGTCCATCTCCCCGATCGCGACCGCCGCGTTGCGCACCGGCGCCCGCGCCGCCAGCACCGCCTCGCGCAGCACCCGGTTGCGCTCCTGGCCGATCGCCACGGTGACCGCCACCAGACCGGCCGCACCGCCGGCGACGTAGGAGTGGCCCCAGTGCCGCACCCACCCGGCCGGCGACGCGGCGTCGGACTCCCGCACGTCCCCCCGGGACAGCCCCTCACCCAGCAGCCCGACCTGGCCGGCCTCGGCCAGCAGCTTCAGCTCGTCCAGCTCGGCGAACATCGGCCCCAACCGGTCCGACCCGGCCTGGTGCAACCGGCCCAGCAACGAACGCAACCCCGAGAGACCGGCGGCCACCGCCGCCCAGTCCGACTCGAAGCAGGTCCCCTCCATGAACTCAACCTAGCGGCGACCACCGACAGGCCCCGGGTGCGCGAATACCGTTGTCCACAAGCGGTATCGGCGTACCGGCTGGCGTGGCGAGGGACGCAGGAACGCCCGGGAGGTGCCGCGAGGAGAAGCGGTGGCGGAGGCGGACGGGAATCGAACCCGCCAAGCCGAGATCCTCGGCTTCACCGGTTTTGAAGACCGGGAGGGCCACCAGGCACCTGTACGCCTCCACGGGCCGCTGACCTGCGCGAACCACGAGGAGACGCGCAGGAAGGTCGGCCCGCAGTGCCAAGTGTGACAGGCACAACCGCCGCACACCCACAGCAGGGTCAGACACGCCCTCCGAGACGCCACTTGTCGCCAGTGGCAGCCGCCTGGGGTCAGGGAGCGGGGTTGGCCGGGATCGCCTGCGCCCCGCGTGAACCGTGCCGGCCTCGCCGTAGGGCACGCGGGCACAGCGGCGCGAAGAGGCGTTATTTCCGACTGACCTGGCCCTGGTGTGCGGCACGATGGGCCGCGTTGTCGTTGACGAGGGGGATGCTGTGAGTCCGACCGTCCTGCCGGTGCTGTGGCTGTGTGGGCCGCCGTGCGCCGGGAAGTCCGCCACCGCGTGGGCGCTGTACCAGCAGCTCGTGGCCGAGGGCGCCGCGGTGGCGTACGTCGACATCGACCAGGTCGGCATGTGCTTCCCGCCCCAGGAGGACGACCCCGATCGGCACCGGGTCAAGGCGCGCAACGTCGGGGCCGTCCTGCGCAACTTCGGCCGCGCCGGCGCGCAGGTGGTCATCGTCTCCGGGGTCATCGACCCCGACCAGGTGCCCCGCTACGTCGAGCAGTGCCACGGGTCGGCCCTGACGTTCATCCGCCTGACCGCGAGCCAGGAACAGCTCCTGGCTCGGAACCGGGCCCGGGGCCGGGGCGAGGACATGGTGGCCGCGGTGCTGCGCGACGCGCAGGCGCTGGAGGCCAGCACGTTCGCGGCCGCCACCGTGGCCACCGACGGCCTGGCAGTCGAGCAGGTCGCGCGCCGGGTCCTCGAACGGGCGCCCGACTGGGTCGCCGCGGCCCGCGAGGACCACGCGGCCCGCGAGGACCACGGGGTCAGCGAGGACGCGAGGGTCAGCGACGCGGACGGGCCCGTGCTGTGGCTGCACGGGGCGCCGGCCGTGGGCAAGTCCACGATCGGGTGGCAGCTGTTCATGGAAGCGCTGGGCGAGGGGGCCGCGGCGTTCGTGGACCTGGCCCAGCTCGGTTTCCTTCACCCGACCCCGGTCGACGACCCGGGGCTGCACCGGCTCAAGGCGGCGAACCTGGCCGCGCTGTGGGACACCTACCGGGCCGCCGGGGCACGGTCCCTGGTCGTCACCGGCGGGGTCTCCAGCCCCGAGGACGTCGCGCGGTACCGGACCACGTTGCCGAAGGTGGAGCTGCGGCTGTGCCGGCTGCGGGTCGAGCCTGGCGAGCTGGCTCATCGTGTCGCCGACCGCGGCCGTGGCAGCGGCCCGGACCTGGCCGGGGACGTCTTGGCTGGGGCCACGCCGGAGCAGCTCGAGCACGCCGTGACGGGCGTCCGTCGCCATGGACCGGGCGCTGGCTGCGGCCGGCGTCGACGGGTGGTGCGTGGACACCAGCGGAATGAGCGTCGCCGCGGCCGCGGCCCGGGTCCGCCGGGTGGTCGGTGAAGCCCTCGCGCTCACCGTTCACCAGGCTGGAGGTGCCCCATGAGGCGCGCCGTGAACTGCCTGTTCTGCGACGACACCCGCGTTCCGCACTGCCCGGCCGAGTCGGGACCGACCGCCGTGCTGCTGACCGACCGTTGTCCTTCTGTCCGGTGAGCTCGACGAGGACGCCAACCCCATCCCAGCCCACGGGCACCACCCCGCATCCCCGAGGCGTCGTCGAGGACGTCGGTTTGCCGCCAGCCGGCTGACCTTGGGTGAGAAGAACCCGCCAAGACGGTCCCGTGAACGTCAACGAAAGGAGAAGGCCGATGCCCGAACCCACACAGACAGCCGTCATCATCCCCGTCGGCGCCGCCGAAGCCGCGGTGGCCACCTACCGGCGCCGCCTCGACGTGGCCGCGTCCTGGGGCGTACCGGCACACGTCACGGTGCCCTACCCGTTCGTCCCACCCACCGATGTGGACGACGACCTCATCAACCGGCTGGCAGCCGTGTTCGCCGCAGCGTCACCCTTCGACTGCACCTTCGACAAGTGCGGATGGTTCGGAGAGGACGTCTTGTGGCTCGCGCCGGACCGCGACCAGGAGTTTCGCGACCTCACGAACGGTGTCGCCGCGGAGTTCCCCGACTACCCGCCGTACGGCGGCGAGCACGACGACGTCATCCCGCATCTCACCGTGGGCGACTCGCGGCGAGGCACAGTTGACGACCTCAGGGCGGCCGAGGTCGATGTCAGCGGCAAGCTGCCGATCACCGCCCGCATCGAGCACGCCCTGCTCATCGCAGGCACCGACCAGCCGAACTCATGGCACACCGTCGCCGAACTGTCCCTCGGCAGAGCCAGGCGCTGATGAAGGACCCGGATCCCACCGGCTGGTGGGTCTACCGCGGAAGTGCCTGCGAACCGGTCGGACCTGGGACGCCTACCCGTCGACCAGGCCGGCAGCACGAAGCTCCCACCCACACCGTCCCAGTCACATCGACCTGCTCGGGCCTTGACCGGCTCACCGTGAGCACCGAAGGTGAGTCAGTGATGCTCGACCGACCGAAAGCACAGGAGACGTCGATGACGGTGAACACGACACTGCGCCACCTGGTCGGCCTGGCCGATCGTCCGGCCGCTATGGCCGACTCGACCCTGATCATGATCGACTGCCAGAACACCTACACCCGAGGCGTGTTGGAGCTAGAAGGCGTGCAGGCCGCCCTCGACCAGGCCGCCGAGCTCCTGGACCGCGCGCGCAGCGCGCGGATCCCGGTCATCCACGTCATGCACGACGCCGGAGAGGGCTCGCCGTACGACGTGCGGGCCGAGATCGGTCAGATCGTGGACCGGGTGGCACCCCGCGAAGGCGAACCGGTGGTCGTGAAGGCGTTTCCGAACGCCTTCACCGGCACCGACCTCGACCAGCGGCTGGCCGCCGCACCCGGGCGGGACCTGATCCTGGCGGGGTTCATGAGCCACATGTGCGTGAGCTCCACGGCTCGGGGCGCCTTCAGCCTCGGCTACCGACCGGCCGTGGTGGCCGGGGCCACCGCGACGCGGGCGTTGCCGGGCCTCCACGGCGAGCCGGTTTCTGCGGCCACCCTTCATGCAGCCAGCCTTGCCGCGATCTCCGACCTCTTCGGGATCGTCGTCCCCGGCGCCAGCGACATCCCCGACTGAGCCCACGGGCCGCGGCGCCGGCTGGCGACATTCCTGAGAGGCGAGTGGCCCGAATCCGTAGCGAGGACAGGCTGAATCGGCGTTCTCCTGACGCCGCGAAGCCCGATTGCGCTGGGCTTGTCACCACGAGACGCGCGGGAGGGTCGGCTCGCGGTCAGAGCGTCGCAGGCGTGGCCACTGCAGGCCCACCGCAGGGTCACCCTGACTTCCGAACCGCCCCTGGTCGCCGCTGTCGCCCGGGGTCGCGCGACGCGGACGTCGGGAGCCTCGGCGAACAGCTCCCGCCCGCCGCGTCGCTGGCCCGGTCAGCGGAGAGGGCGGCAGGATAGTGGCCTCCGGCCCGCGGATGGCGCCCAGTCCACGTCTCGTGGTCGCTCAGGCGCTGTGCCGGATCGGCCGCAGGGTCCGTGCGCTGTAGGCGATGGACAGGCGCCAGAGGGCCACGGCTGCCAGGAACAGTCCGAAGTCACGCAGCGCCACGTCGTAGTACCCGGGGATGAGCAGCAGGTTGACGATGATGCCGAGCAACCAGAGGCTGACGATGGGTGCGCCGATGCGGGGTGCCACGGCGACGACGACGCCGGCGACGATCTCGATGACGCCGACCACGTACATCGTCTGGTGCACGCTGAACGGTGACAGCTGCGCGATCGTGGGTGCCAGGTAGCGGTCCCAGTTCACCAGCAGGTGGAAGAACTTGTCCGCCCCGAACAGGATCGGCGCGATGGTGAAGGCGCTGCGCAGGATCAGGAAGGCCTGGTAGGCGGGGTCGGCTGCGGATCCCCAGGAGGACGGGGTCTCCGAGGTGGTCTTCGTGCTGGTCCGGAGGTGGTGGGTGTGGGCCATGGCGAACACGTTCCTTTCGCGGTTGACCGGTCCGGTGCCGCTCAGGACACCGGGCGCGGAGGCTGACATGTCCTTTGCGTCGCCTGGCTGGCCGCGTCTTACCGTCCTTGGCGGTTTCCGGGCAGGTTCCGCGGCGGCGGTAAGAAGCACGCCGGTCCTCGACGCGAAGAGGGCATGACGAGCTACCAGACCGAACGCGTGGTTCCCTGTCGCCGGGATGGGCCGCCGGTCGACGTCATCACCTGGCGCCGGTGCCGACTGCTGGAGGCCGGCTTCCCCCACGACCTGGCCGAGATGCTGGCCAGCACGTCCAGCGTGGACCTGCACGCCCTGTTGCAGCTGGTCGACCGGGGCTGTTCGCCCGAGCTCGCGGCGCGGATCCTCTCGCCGCTCGGCTGGGGCGCCGGGCCGTCATGACGACCACCGGACGAGGTCAGGAGGTCACGCGGCCCGCCACCTCGGCGGCGAACAGCGCCGCCGACGGCACTCACCGTGCTGCTGACCAAGCTCGACACCTTCGAGGGGCGCAGCCGGTTCACCACCTGGGCCTACAGGTTCGCGATCCTGCCGGCCGCCACGGAGGTACGTCGCCGGGCGTGGGCCCGGCGCGAGGTGAGCCCGGACGATCGTCCGTGCCCGGCCTGACCCGTGGTCACGTCACGTCAGGGCGTGGGCCGATCAGTACCAGTGCTTCCGTCCGCCGATCGCACGCCCGGTGGCACCGAGGATGGCGAAGACGGCTCCGACGATCACCAGGATCAGTCCGATCGTCCACAGGATCGAGATGTGAGCGATGAAACCGATGATGAGCAGAACGACGCCGAGGATGATCATGTCCAGCTCCTTCGCCGATGCCGGGGTTGGTCCCTCCCACGCTACCCGTGCCGGAGCGCCGGCACGCGGTCTTCGTGGGGAACGTGTCACCGTGCCGGTGACCTGCTGCCAGCCGCGCGACGTCCGCTCAGGCAAGCAGCTGGCCAGGGGCGGACCGGGACGTCGACGTTCCTGGACCTGCTGGCCAGCGCGCGGGACGACCTGGCGCCGACGGTGGTGACGTTGCACCAGGAGTTCGTCGGCCGTGCCGGTGGCTCGCCGCAGGATCGGCCGAGCCCACGGTGCGCGCTGACCCGGCCCGCGGACCGTGCGCGATCGTGCGACCGCGGCGCCGGACCGTCCCACGTCCAGGTGCCGGGGAAGGTGTCGGGACGAGACAGGGCGTATCGTCGAGACCGTGGCCTAGGTCGCATCCAGGGGCCACGTGGCCTCTCCGTACCAGCGCGCGGGAGGGTGGAGATGGCGTCGTCCGACAGGCACGCCTCGCTGCGCCTGGTGTCCGACCTGCCGGTCGAGGCGGACGAGCCGGTCGCCCTCCAACGGTTCGGGACCTCGCGGCGGGTGGCGATGCGCGGTCGTCTGTCCGAGGTGGTCGACGCGGGGTACCAGAGCATCCTGATGGCCCTGGCCGAGGAGCCGGCCGAGGTGGTGTGCGACCTGACCGGCGTGACCGGACCGGTGGACGCCGAGGCCGTCGACGTGCTGGCCTCGGTCGGGAGCGAGGTGGAGCACTGGCCGGGGAGCCGGGTCGGGATGATCTGCCCCGACGCCGCGCTGCGCCGCGAGCTGGCCCAGCAGCCCGACACCCGCTACGTCGTGCTCGGTGAGCGCCGGGCCGCGGTGCTGAGCCGGCTGGCTGACGGGCCCGCACGGACCGTCATGCGGCTGCCCCTGCCGCCGGAGGCCCGGTCCGCGTCCGTGGCCCGGCAGCGTGTCGCCGAGGTGTGCCTGGACTGGGGGTGCGGCATCCAGCTCGAGGCGGCGACCCTGATCGTCAGCGAGATGGTCACCAACGCCCTGCTGCACGCCGGCACGATGCTGGAGCTGTCGGTCGCCCGCTGCGAGGACCGGCTGAGACTGGCGGTGGCCGACGGCAACACCGGCCGCCCGCAGCCACAGCCGCTGGACACCGCGGGGGTGACCGGACGGGGCATGCTCCTGGTGGCCGCGTTCTCCCGCGCCTGGGGTGTGCTCCCGGCGGCCGACGGCGGCAAGGTGGTCTGGGCCGTCCTGGACGTCTAGCCCGAACGGCGCGGAGGCGGGGGAGAGGCGGTGCGCCTTCCTCTGCTGCCGCTGAGCGTCGCCGTCCATCCGTCCGAGTCCCTGACAGGCGCCCGGGCGTGCTGCCACACTGGGAAGGCTCTCCCTCTGGTCCACCAGGAGGCTGCGATGCCGGACCGCACGACCGCAGAGGCATCCAGCGACGATGCGCGGCTGGAGAGCCTGGGCTACACACCACAGCTGAACCGGGTGCTCGGCCTCTTCGCGAACTTCTCCGTGGCCTTCACCTACCTCTCGCCGATGGTGGGGATCTACTCCCTCTTCGCCCTGGGCGTTGCCGCGGGTGGACCCGCCTACGTGTGGCTCACGTGGATCCCCGTGATCGGGATGCTGTTCGTGGCGCTGGTGTTCGGTGAGCTCGCCAGCCACTACCCCGTGGCCGGGGCGCTCTACCAGTACAGCAAGTTCTCCGTGGGCCCGTCGTACGGCTGGTTCGTCGGCTGGTTCTACGGCGTCGCGCTGCTGATCACCGTGGCGGCCGTGGACACCGGGGTCGTCGCCTACACGACTGCCCTCGCGAACAGCTGGTTCGGCTGGCACCTCGAGGCGACCAACCACCTGACCATCCTGGTCATCACCGTCTCGCTGCTCGTCATCCAGACCGTGCTCAACATCACCGGCGCGAGGGTGATGGCCCGGGTCGCGCAGTTCGGGGTGTACGTCGAGATCCTCGGGACACTGGGTATCGCCGTGATCCTGGCGATCGCCGGGTTCCACCACGGGCTCGGGTTCCTCTTCTCGACCGAGAACGTGCAGAACGCCGCCAGCAACCCGCTCAAGCTCGACTTCGGCGGACACTGGCTGACCGGCGCGGCGCTCATCGCGGTGCTGGCGCCCGTCTACATCTTCTACGGGTTCGAGTCGGCCGGGGACATCTCGGAGGAGACCAAGGACGCCGGCGTCAAGGTGCCCCGGGCGATGCGGCTGGCGCTGCTGTGGGGTGGCGTCGCCTCGTTCGTGCTGGTCGCGGCCCTGCTGCTCGCGATGCCCGCCGGCAAGGACCCGGTGGGACGGACGGTGGCCGGGGGAGGCGTGCCGTTCATCCTGGGGGAGCTGCCCCAGGGGCTGCAGGACGTCCTGCTGCTGCTGATCATCTTCGCGTTCTTCTCCTGCGGCACCTCCGTCCAGGGCGCGGGCAGCCGGCTGGCCTTCTCCTACGCGCGCGACGGCGCGCTGCCCGGGTCGCGGTGGCTGTCCGCCGTCAACCCCCGGTTCAGGACCCCGATCAACGCCCTCCTGGCCGGCGCGGTCGTGACGGTGCTGTTCGTCCTGCTGGTCTTCTACTCGCCCGCCAAGGACGTCCACCTGGGCTTCATCACCTACCCGGCCAACATCAACGCCCTCGTGGCGCTGGTCTCGTTCGGGGTCAGTGGCATCTACCTGTCGTTCCTGCTCACGGTCATCGCGGCCATCGTGGCGCGGGCGCGGGGCTGGATCCCGGAGGGCCGCTTCACCCTTGGCCGGTGGGGCTGGACGGTGCGTGTCGTCGCCGTGGCCTACCTCGGGCTGATGCTCGTGAACGTCGTGGCGCCGACCGGCCTGGCCAGCCCCCGTGGGTACTTCAACCTCGACTGGATCACGCTGCTGGTGATGGCGATCGTCGCGCTCGTGGGCGCCGTGCTCTTCCTGGCCCGGCGTCCCGACCGCACCGTGGCGCGGCACGTGCACGATACGGCCGAGCCGACCGGGGCCGAGCGCCACGAACGGCCGCCGACCCCCTGACCGATGTCGGAGGAACGTCATGAGGCGCACCCGGACCATCGTCGCGGCGGGGACCGCCGCCCTCACCGTGGTGGCCGGTCCGATGGCGGTCGCCGCGCCGGTCCGCGGCACGACGCCTCCGGGGCCACCGTCGGCGGTGGCCGCGTCGACCTCGTACACCCCCGGCGCCGCGGGGCACGGCGACCCGTACTTCCCGCTCGCGGGCAACGGCGGGTACGACGCGCAGCACTACGACCTGCGGCTGGCCTACGACCCGGCGAGCGGGGTCCTCTCGGGCAGCACCGTGATGGCGGCGCACGCCACCCAGAACCTCTCCCGCTTCGACCTCGACCTGGCCGGCCTCACCGTGAGAAGCGTGACGGTGGACGGGCGTACGGCGCGCTTCCGGCGTTCGGGGCAGGAGCTGGTCGTCACGCCCCCGTCGGGGATCCGGTCGGGATGCTCGTTCTCGGTCGCCGTCCGCTACGACGGCGTCCCGAGGGCGCTGATCGACACCGACGGGTCGAGCGAGGGCTTCATCCGCACGCGCGACGGCGCGTTCGTCGTCGGGGAGCCGGTCGGCTCGATGTCCTGGTTCCCCTCCGACAACACGCCCTCGGACAAGGCGACGTACGACCTGCGGATGACGGTGCCGAAGGGGATCTCGGTGTGGGGCAACGGGATCCTGCGTTCGAGCACCTCCCGTGGCGCGCACACGACGTACTGGTGGCACCAGCCGCAGCGGATCTCGACCTACCTGGTCACCGCCACGCTGGGGCGCTTCGACCGGCGCACCGGCCGGACCAAGCGAGGGCTGCCGGTCTACCTGGCCGTCGACCCGGCTCTGAAGGGCGCCGCCTGGGCCACCGTGCAGCGCACTGCCGAGATCACCGACTGGTTGACGACGACGTTCGGGCGCTACCCGTTCTCGGCCACCGGCGGGGTGGTGGACGACGCGGCCTCCGTGGGCTACGCGCTCGAGACGGCCACCAAGCCGGTGTACGAGCGGGCACCGGACCTGACCACGGTCGTGCACGAGCTGGCGCACCAGTGGTTCGGCGACTCGGTGACGCCGCGGATCTTCAGGGACGTCTGGCTCAACGAGGGCTTCGCCACCTATGTCGAGTGGCTGTGGGCCGAGCGGCACGGGGGCCGGTCAGCGGCCGCTGAGCTCCGCCGGCAGCTCGCGCTGTACCCGGCGTCGGACCCGTTCTGGACCATCCCGCCGGCCAACCCCGGAGGTGCCACGCAGCTCTTCGCCCTGCCGGTCTACGAGCGCGGCGCGATGGCGCTGGAGGTCCTGCGACAGCGGATCGGTGACCGGGCGTTCTTCCGGCTGCTGCGCACCTGGGCCCGCGACCACCGGTACGGCGTGGTGTCCACGGCCGACCTGCTGCGCGCCGCGGAGCGGGTCAGTGGCCGGCAGCTCGACCGCCTCTTCGACACCTGGCTCTACCAGCCCCGCCGTCCCGCAGGGTTCTGAGCCGGCACGGCCACGGGCCGCTGATCCGGCGAAGACGCTGCGCCGACGGGCACTGACGTGCCACGATGCGCCTCGCCCGGGGGCATGCTCCGCGGCGCCGTGAGGTCAGGGGAGTGCAGTGCCGCAGGGGCGACCGTGGGTCCGTGACGTGCCGGCGCGGCCGCCCGTCAGGTGGGCGGGACGCACCCGGGGCCGGCGCCCGTGAGCCGGTCGCTGCGGCTGCTGGACACGCTCACCCTCGGCCCGGCCCGCCGTCGACGTCGGATGACACGCGCCCTGCGGCGGCTGGACCGGCTGGACGCACGGGCGCCCCAGGTGCCCGTGCTGCCGCGGTCCTGGTCCCCGGTCACGGGACCCGGAGCCGTGAGGTCGCGCACCCGTCAGCGGCAGCTCGCCGGGCTGGGGGTCCTCGCTGCCTGCTTCGCCGCCCCGTACCTCCTGCCGCACGTCCTGCCGGCCCGTGCCGTGAGCTCCGCCACGGGGCCACTTCCGCCGCGTGGCGTCGGGGCGTCGCCGTACCGGCTGGTGCCGGCGGTGGTCGGGCCCCCGGGCTCCGGCGGCTTCCGCTTCGAGCAGACGCAGCGTGGGTCCCGCGAGCCGGTGACCTACGACCCGTGCCGTCCGGTGCACTACGTGGTCCGTCTGGGCCATGCCCCCGCCGCGGCGGTGGCCGAGGTGCGAGCGGCCGCGGCAGCCGTCTCCGCCGCCAGCGGGCTGAGGCTGGTCGAGGACGGGATGTCGACGGAGGTGCCGCGCCAGGGTCGTGCG
This sequence comes from uncultured Actinomycetota bacterium, assembly GCA_963828995.1. Taxonomy (GTDB): domain Bacteria; phylum Actinomycetota; class Actinomycetes; order Actinomycetales; family Dermatophilaceae; genus CAVRTM01. The sequence goes on along the minus strand of CAWHHB010000012.1, from coordinate 128,521 downwards.
CCCTACCAACCCGGGCGGTACGGCGCTCGGTGGGCGCCCGTCCTCATCGCCTGGTCGGACCCCACCGAGACGCCCGGTCTCGGGGGCCGGGTGGCCGGGCTCGGCGGCAGCCAGCCGTGGGCGGACACCCGTGGGCACCTGACCTATGTCACGGGAGCCGTCACGCTGGACACGCCTGCGCTGCAGGGACTCCCTGGGGAGCGCGCGGGGCCGGGAGGAGGTCCGCGCGGTGATCACCCACGAGCTCGGCCACGTGCTCGGTCTGGCCCACGTGGACGACCCGCGTCAGCTGATGGCGCCGGAGCGCTCCACGACCACGACCCTCGCGGACGGCGACCGCCGCGGGCTCGCCGCCCTGGGCGCCGGAGCCTGCGTCCCCGGGCTGTAGCCCGCAGGGGCGCGGCCGCGGGCCGCCGGTCCCGGCTCAGCCGGCCAGCACCGCCTCGATCTGGTCCACCATCCAGTCGAGGTCGGCGGGCTCCACCACGATCGGCGGGGCCAGCCGGATCGTGGAGCCGTGGGTGTCCTTGACCAGCACGCCCCGGGGGAGCAGCCGCTCGGACACCTGGCGCCCGGTCATCAGCGCCGGGTCGATGTCCACGCCGGCCCACAGCCCCCGGCTGCGCACCTGCGTGACCCCGTGCCCGATGAGGGCGTCCAGGCGGTGCCGGAGCTGCTCCCCGAGCGAGGCGGCGCGCGCCTGGAACTCACCGGTCTCGAGCAGCCGCACGACCGCGTGCCCGACCGCGCAGGCCAGCGGGTTGCCGCCGAACGTCGAGCCGTGGGTGCCCGGCGTGAGGACGCCGAGCACCTCGTGGCTGGACAGGACCGCCGACACCGGGACCACCCCGCCGCCGAGGGCCTTGCCCAGCACGTAGACGTCGGGCACCACACCCTCGAGCTCGCAGGCGAACGTGGAGCCGGTGCGCCCGAGGCCCGACTGGATCTCGTCCGCGACCATGAGCACCCCGGCCCGGGTGCAGGTGTCGCGCACCGACGACAGGTAGCCCTCCGGGGGGACCCGCACGCCGGCCTCGCCCTGGATCGGCTCGATCAGCACCGCGACGGTGGTGTCGTCGACCGCCTCCCGCAGGGCGGCGGCGTCGCCGTACGGCACCACCCGGAAGCCCGGCGTGAACGGCCCGAACCCGGCCCGGGCGACGGGGTCGGTGGAGAAGCTGATGATCGTGGTGGTGCGGCCGTGGAAGTTGCCCTCGGCCACGACGATGGTGGCCTGGTCCGGCGCGACGCCCTTGACGTCGTAGCCCCACTTGCGGGACACCTTGACGGCCGCCTCGACCGCCTCGGCGCCGGTGTTCATCGGCAGCACCAGGTCCATCCCCGCCAGCGCGGCCAGGTCCCGGCAGAACGGGCCGAGCTGGTCGTTGTGGAAGGCCCGGCTGGTCAGCGTGAGCCGGTCCAGCTGGGCCCGGGCGGCGGCGAGGATGGCCGGGTGCCCGTGCCCGAAGTTCAGGGCCGAGTAGCCGGCCAGGCAGTCGAGGTAGCGCCGGCCGTCGACGTCGGTCACCCAGGCACCCTCGGCCGAGGCGATGACCACCGGCAGCGGGTGGTAGTTGTGCGCCGTGACCGCGTCCTCGAGCGCGATCTCGCGGTCGGTCTCGGAGCGCTGGTGCTCAGGGGCGGTGGGTGGCAAGGTCATCCGGTCCTCCGTAGTCGCCGCCGGGCGTCACGACCGTCCCGGCCTTACCCTCGATGATCTCGACAGCGTCCTCCAGCCGTCCGATCGCCGCCATGTCTCCCGTGAGCTCGACGAACCGGCACACGGCGTCGACCTTGGGGCCCATCGAGCCCGCCGGGAACTGCTCGCGGCGCAGGGCGCCCGGCGTGGTCCGCAGGATCGGGCGGGCCTCGGGGGTGCCGAAGCCGCGCTCGACGCAGGGCACGTCGGTGAGCACCAGCAGGACGTCGGCCTCCAGGGCCTCGGCCAGGACGGCGGCGGTGAGGTCCTTGTCCACCACCGCCTCGATCCCGCACAGCTTGCCGTGCTCGTCCCGGATGACCGGCACCCCGCCGCCGCCGGCGCACACGACGACCGCGCCGCTGAGCAGCAGCAGCCGGATCAGCCGGGTCTCGACCACGCGCTGGGGCTGCGGCGAGCCGACCACCCGGCGCCAGGTGTCACCGGTGCCGTCCTGGCGCACCGTCCACCCGCGGGCCTGCGCCAGCCGCTGCGCCTCCTCGTGGGTGTAGACCTCGCCGACGAACTTGGTGGGGTGGTGCAGCGCCGGGTCGTGGGCGAGCACGAGGGTCTGGTTGATGATGCTGGCCACCTGCCGGCCCGGGCAGGGCGTTCTGGAGCGCCTGCAGCAGCCAGTAGCCGATCATCCCCTGGGTCTGGGCGCCGAGGACGTCGAACGGGTACGGCGCGGACAGCCGAGGGTCCTCCGCGCTCTCCAGCGCCAGCACGCCCACCTGGGGCCCGTTCCCGTGGGTGATGACCAGCTCGTTCCGGTCGGCCAGCGGTGCCAGCGCCCGCACCGACCGGGCGACGTTGGCGACCTGGGTGGCAGCGTCGGGGCGCTCGCCCCGGTGCAGCAGCGCGTTGCCGCCGAGCGCGGCCACGATCCGCACGTCAGGAGCCCGGCGTCGCGACGAGAGCTGCCTCGTGGATGCTGAGGTCGCGCAGGCTGACCGGCATCTAGATCCCCTCCCGCTCGATCGGGCAGGTCATGCAGCGGGGACCGCCGCGGCCGCGGCCGAGCTCGCTGCCGGCGATGGTGACGACCTCGACGCCGTTGCGCCGCAGGTACGTGTTGCTGGTGACGTTGCGCTCGTACGCGAGGACCACGCCCGGGGTGACGGTCAGCACGTTGCACCCGTCGTCCCACTGCTCGCGCTCGGCGGCACGCACGTCCTGGGTCGGGGTGAGCACCCGGATGCCGTCCAGCCCCAGCGCGTTCGCGATGGCACGGTGCATGTCCTCCGGCGGGTGGTCGCTCACCTTCAGCTCGCCCTCGGCGCCGCCCGGCTCGATCGTGTACGACGGGAGCATCCCGAGCCCGGCGTACACGGTGAACGTCTCGGGGTCGACCATCGTCATCACCGTGTCGAGGTGCATGAACGCCCGTGCCTTCGGCATGGACAGGGCCACGATCTTGGACGCCGCACCGGCGGCGAACAGCCGCAGCGCCAGCCGCTCGACCGCCTGCGGGGTGGTCCGCTCGCTCATCCCGACCAGCACCACGCCCCGTCCGATGACGTGGACGTCACCGCCCTCCATCGTCGCCATGCCACCCGCGGTCCCCTCGGACCAGGTGTGGAAGTCGGCGTCGGCGAACTCGGGGTGCCAGCGGTAGATCGCCTCGTAGTGCACCGACTCCCGGATGCGGGACGCCTTGCGCATCGAGTTGATCGCCACGCCGTCGTGGATCCAGCAGGAGGTGTCGCGGGTGAACAGGTGGTTGGGCAGGGGCGGCAGGAGGAAGTCGTCGTCGTCCATCGCGTGGAAGGTGACCGACCTGGGGTCCGGCATCCGCTCCAGCGCCTCGCGCTTGGTCAGCCCGCCGATGAGGCACTCGGTGAGGTCCCGGCCGTCGAGACCGGCGACGAGCGTGCGCACCGGCTCGACGGCGACCGGACCGTAGACGCGCTCGTCGAACACCCGGTCCAGCACGTAGTCCTTGGCCTTGGGCAGGGCGAGCGTCTCGCGCAGCAGCCGCTCGAAGTACAGGACCCGCACGCCCAGCTCCCGCAGCGACTCCGCGAAGCCGTCGTGCTCCTGCTTGGCCCGCTTGACCCAGAGCACGTCGTCGAAGAGCAGGTCGTGCTTGTTGGTCGGGGTCAGGCGCTTGAGCTCCAGGTCCGGGCGGTGCAGGATCGCCGTGCGCAGCTGTCCCACCTCGGAGTCCACGTGGTAACGCATGTCAGGTCCTCTCCGGTGCGGTCATGTGGGCGCGCTGCGCCAGGTACACGGGGATGCCGACCAGCGCGGCCGCCCCGCTCATCAGGAACGGACCCCACGTGACGTACCAGGTGTTGCCGGTGTTGCGCGAGTAGTAGATGAAGGCGATCGAGAACAGCAGGGCCACGGTGGCCACGGTCAGGTCGAACCACAGCCGGGCGGGGTGGACGTGGTGGTTGTCCCGCCAGCGCCACTTGAGCTGGGCCAGCGCCGAGAAGGCATAGGGGACAGCGGCGGTGATGCCGGTCATCAGCACCAGGGTGGTGAACACCGTGGAGCCGCTCGTGCCCATGTAGCTGATGGCCATGGCCACCGACGCCAGCACGGTCGAGGCGATGATGCCCACCGCCGGGACGCGGCGCGACGACATCCGGCCGAAGCTGCCGCGGGAAGAGGCCGTCCCGGGCCGCAGCCAGCGGCATCTCCGCGCAGATCATCGTCCAGCCGTTCAGGGCGCCGAGGCCGGAGATGATCGACCGCGACGGCGACGAGGTTGCCGGCCCACTCCCCGCCACCGACCATCTGGTTGAACGCCACCGAGTACGACGCCTGGTTCGCGGGCTTGGCCAGCTCCGACGTGGGCAGGATGCCGAAGATCGCGGCCATCGACAGCAGGTAGACCACCGCGCTGGCCAGGGTGCCCAGCACGGTGGACCGGGGGATGTTGCGCTCGGGGTTGCGGACCTTGCCCGCGGCGACGGCAGCGGTCTCGACCCCGAGGTAGCTGAACAGGCAGATGGCCATGGCCCCGCCGACCGCTGACAGGTTGGAGCCGCCGCTGACGTTCCACGGGGTGTAGTTGGCGGGGTTGATGAAGAACAGCCCGACCGTGGACATCAGGGCGAGCGGGACGAACTTCAGGATCGTGGTGACCACCTGGAACTGGCCCATGTTGCGGACGCCGGTCAGGTTGACCGCGGCCGGGATCCACAGCCCGGCCAGGGCGATGACGATGGACCAGCCCGGTGCGCCGTCACTGTTGACGAAGTGCTCCACGTAGTACACCCAGCCCACGACGATCGCGGCGTTGCCGGCCCAGGCGGTGATCCAGTAGGACCACGCGTTGGCGAACCCCACGCCGTTGCCGAACGCCGCGCGGGCGTAGGCGTACGGGCCGCCGTCGGCCGGCATCCGCCGGGACATCACCGCGAACATCAGGGCCAGGGCGACCGCACCGACGGTGGTGAGGGCCATGGAGAGCAGGCTGATCGGGCCGTAGGACGCCAGGGAGTACGGCAGGCTGAAGATGCCGACCCCGATGATGCTGCCGATGATGAGGGCGGTCGACTGCGGCAGCCCGAGGGCCCGCCCACCGGGCGTGGAGGGCTTCTCCCGCTCTTGCGGGAGGGTCTCGTGGGCCATCCGGAACCTCCAGGGACCGAGGTGCTGCAGGCGATCGCGGCACACCGTCCCGCGTCGATGATGCCTGCTCGACGCCCGGCGGCTCAGTGCCGAAAGTCCCTCACCCTCGGGGCCGGTTCGGCGCTTCAATCGGGCCAGACCCGACACGCGGCGGGCCCCCATCGCGGGAGGAGACGTCATGCAATCGTCCATCACACGGCTGGCCGGGTTGGGGCTCGCCGCCGGGCTGGCCATCACCTCGGTCGCAGCCTGCGGCGGGGGCGGCTCGACCAGCTCGGGGGGGTCCGCCAGCGGGGGCGGGGCCTCCGGCAAGAAGATCGCCCTGCTGCTGCCGGAGTCCAAGACCGCTCGCTACGAGAGCAAGGACCGCCCGCTGTTCACCGCGGCGGTCAAGGCGCAGTGCCCCACCTGCCAGATCATCTACTCCAACGCCGACCAGGACGCGGCCAAGCAGCAGCAACAGGCTGAGTCCGCCCTCACCCAGGGCGCCAACGTGCTGGTGCTCGACCCGGTCGACAGCAAGGCCGCCGCGTCGATCGCCAACAACGCCAAGGCTTCCAAGGTGCCGGTGATCGCCTACGACCGGTTCATCTCGGGTGCCCCGGTCGACTACTACGTGTCGTTCGACAACGAGAAGGTGGGACAGCTGCAGGGGCAGACGCTCGTCGACCTGATGAAGAAGAACGGCAAGACCTCCGGCAAGATCGTGATGATCAACGGGTCACCGACCGACAACAACGCCGGCCAGTTCAAGAAGGGCGCGCACAGCGTCCTGGACAAGAGCGGCTACACCGTCGCCGGCGAGTACGACACCCCTGACTGGAGCCCCGACAAGGCCCAGCAGTGGATGGAGAGCCAGCTCACGAACGTCAAGACCGGGCTCTCCGGCGTCTACGCCGCCAACGACGGGACCGCCGGTGGGGCCATCGCCGCGCTGAAGGGCGGTGGGGTCAACCCGTTGCCGCCGGTCACCGGCCAGGACGCCGAGCTCGCCGCGATCCAGCGGATCATCGCCGGGGACCAGGCGATGACGGTCTACAAGGCGATCAAGCCCGAGGCCGAGGACGCCGCCAAGGCCGCCCTCGCCCTCGCGGCGGGGAAGAAGCCCGACGCCAAGACCACCTACCAGGGCGTCCCGTCCACGCTGCTCGTCCCGGTGGCCGTCACCAAGGCCAACGTCAAGGACACCGTGGTCAAGGACGGCGTGTACAAGGTCGGCGTCATCTGCACCGGTGAGTTCGCCAAGGCCTGCGTCGCCGCCGGCCTCAGCTGAGGAGGGCCGCCATGACCGTCACCTCGCCGGTTGCCACCGACACCGTCCTGACGATGCAGGGTGTCTCCAAGCGGTTCGGTGCCGTGCAGGCACTCAAGGACATCGAGCTGGACGTCTGCGCCGGCGAGGTGGTGGCTCTGGTCGGCGACAACGGGGCGGGCAAGTCCACGCTGGTCAAGACGATCGCCGGGGTCTACAGCCCGGACGAGGGGGACATGACCTTCGACGGGCGTCCGGTCCGGGTCTCCAGCCCCGCCGAGGCCCAGCACCTCGGCATCGCCACCGTGTTCCAGGACCTCGCCCTGTGCGACAACCTCGACGTCGTCGGCAACCTCTTCCTGGGCCGGGAGCTGAGGCACCACCGGGCCCTGGACGAGGTCGAGATGGAGCGCCAGTCCTGGCAGCTGCTGCGCCAGCTGTCCGCCAAGATCCCCTCGGTCCGCATCGCCGTCGCCAGCCTCTCGGGCGGGCAGCGGCAGACCGTCGCGATCGCCCGCTCGCTGCTCGGTGAGCCCAAGGTGGTCATGCTGGACGAGCCCACCGCCGCGCTCGGCGTCGCGCAGACCGCCGAGGTGCTCAACCTCGTCGAGCGCCTGCGTGAGCGTGGCCTCGGCGTGATCCTCATCAGCCACAACATGGCCGACGTCATGGCGGTGGCCGACCGCGTGGCCGTGCTCCGGCTCGGGCGCAACAACGGCGTCTTCGACGTCAGCCAGACCACCTCGCAGGACATCATCGCCGCGATCACCGGGGCCACCAGCAACCCCGTCTCGGAGCGGGCGGCACGTCGTACGTCGGAGGGGTCCTCGTGAGCACCACGCCATCGACACCGGAGCAGCCGGGCGGTCCGGCCGGCATCGAGGAGATGCCGGCGGCGGTGCCGGCCGATCTGCAGGACGAGCGGCTGATCGCCTCGCGGGGGGTCAAGGGTGCCGTCTCCGTCTTCACCAGCCGGCTGCGCAGCGGTGACCTCGGGTCGCTGCCGGTCGTCGTCGGCCTGATCATCATCTGGGGCGTCTTCCAGAGCCTCAACAGCGAGTTCCTGTCCGCCCGCAACCTCGTCAACCTCGCGCTGCAGAGCGCCGCGGTGGGCACCATCGCCATCGGCATCGTGCTGGTCCTGCTGCTGGGCGAGATCGACCTGTCGATCGGCTCGGTGAGCGGGCTGGCCGCGGCCATCATGGGAGTCACCCTCACCTCCCGCAACTGGCCGCTCGCCCTCGCGGTGATCGCCGCGATCCTGACCGGCACCGTCATCGGGCTGGCCTACGGCGTCATCTTCACCCGCTTCGGGGTGCCCAGCTTCGTCATCACCCTGGCGGGTCTGCTCGGCATCCTCGGCGCTGCAGCTGTACGTCCTGGGCAAGGAGGGGTCGCTCAACATCGCCTTCACCTCTGCCCTCGTCGAGTTCGCCCAGCAGCAGTTCCTGGCACCCGTCGTGGCCTACGGCCTGGTGGTGCTGACCGCGGTGGCCTACCTCGTGAGCCGCCTGCGCAGCCGGGCGCGCCGGGCCGCGGCCGGGCTGTCGACGACACCCGTGTGGATGCTCACGGTCCACGTGGTGGCCCTCGCCCTCGTGCTCGCCGTGGCGGTGCTCGTCCTCAACCAGGACCGGGGCGTGCCGTACATGTTCGTCCTGTTCGTCGTGCTCGTGGTGGTGATGGACCTGGCCATCCGCCGTACCGGCTGGGGGCGGTCGGTGATGGCGGTCGGCGGCAACGTCGAGGCGGCGCGGCGGGCCGGCATCAACGTCCGCTTCATCTACCTGTCGGTCTTCGCCCTCTGCTCCACCTTCGCCGCGCTCGGCGGCATCCTGGCGGCGGGCCGGCTGGCGGCGGTGAACCAGAGCAGCGGCGGCGGCGACACCAACCTCAACGCCATCGCGGCGGCGGTCATCGGCGGCACGAGCCTGTTCGGCGGGCGCGGTTCGGCGTACTCGGCCCTGCTCGGCATCATCGTCATCCAGTCGATCTCCAGCGGTCTGAGCCTGCTGAACCTCGACTCCTCGATCCGCTTCATGGTGACCGGCGCGGTCCTGCTGCTCGCGGTGACCATCGACTCGCTCAGCCGGCGCAGCCGCGTGGCCCACGGCCGCGCGTAGCCGCTGGTGCCGCGGCTGCCGTCACGCCGTGACCCGCGTCCCGGGACCTTGTGCGACGCCGAGTGGCCGTTCTACGTTGACCACACGTCGACCGCTGGAGGGCGCCGGCCCTTCCCCGGCGGTGTCGAAGGAGCGCCCCGATGGCCGAGTCAACGACATCCGTCGATGCGCAACGGGTCGCTGCCCCGGCGGTGGCGGTGCGCCTGGAGGGGCTGCGCAAGTCGTTCGGGGACGTCGAGGCGGTGCGCGGCGTCGACCTGGAGATCGCCGACGGCGAGTTCTTCTCGATGCTGGGGCCCTCGGGGTCGGGCAAGACCACGGTGCTGCGCATGATCGCCGGCTTCGAGGCCCCCACCTCCGGCCGCGTGGTCCTCGCGGGGCAGGACGTGACGCGGATCCCGCCGTTCGACCGGGACGTCAACACCGTGTTCCAGGACTACGCCCTGTTCCCGCACATGAGCCTGGAGCAGAACGTCGCCTACGGGCTGCGCGTCAAGGGGGTCGGGCGGGCCGAGCGCACCCGGCGGGCCCGCGAGGCGCTGGAGCGGGTGCAGCTGCCCGGCTTCGGCAGCCGGCGCCCGGCGCAGCTGTCCGGCGGCCAGCGCCAGCGGGTGGCGCTGGCCCGGGCCCTCGTGAACCAGCCCCGGGTGCTGCTGCTGGACGAGCCGCTCGGCGCCCTGGACCTCAAGCTGCGCCAGCAGATGCAGGTCGAGCTCAAGGCGATCCAGCGCGACGTCGGCATCACCTTCGTCTTCGTCACGCACGACCAGGAGGAGGCGTTGACGATGAGCGACCGGATCGCGGTCTTCAACGCCGGTGTCATCGAGCAGGTCGGCACCGCCACCGACGTCTACGAGGACCCGGCGACGCCGTTCGTCGCCGGCTTCGTGGGGACCACCAACCTGGTCGACGGCGCGGCGGCGGTGCAGCTGTTCGGCCAGCCGGGCACGTGGAGCCTGCGGCCGGAGCGGGTGCGGGTCACCGGGCGGGACGTCGACGCCGGGCCGCACGAACGCACGGTCGACGGCACGGTGCGCGAGGTCGTCTACCTCGGCTCGGCCGTCCGGCTGCTCGTCGACACCCCGCAGGGGACCTCGCTGGTGGCCACCCAGCCCAACCTGGCCACGGCCTCCACCCGGCTGGACGACTGGATCGGTCGTCCCGTGCGTCTCCTCTGGAGGCGCGAGCACGAACGCCGGGTGGGCGCCGCATGAACGCCCGCCGCCACGACCCCCGGAGGTAGTCATGTCCCGACCGCGAGCCTGCGCAGCCGTCGCCACGGCAAGCATCTGCGCCCTGGTCCTCGCCGCCTGCGGCTCGTCCACCACGTCGCCCGGTGCCGGGGAGAGCGCGACCCGTCAGCCCCCGCCGAAGGTCGCCATGCCCAGCACCCTCGGGCCGGCCGAGGGGCTGGTCAACGTCGTCGCCTGGGCGGGCTACGCCGAGGACGGCACCAACGACCCCACGGTGGACTGGGTGCACCCGTTCGAGAAGGCCACCGGCTGCAAGGTCAACGTCAAGGTCGCCAACACCTCCGACGAGATGGTCACGTTGATGCACACCGGGCAGTACGACGTGGTGTCCGCCTCGGGTGACGCGACCCTCCGGCTGATCTACTCCGGCGACGTGGCGCCGGTGAACACCGCTCTGGTGCCGAACTACTCGACCATCTTCCCCTACCTGAAGGACCGGGACTGGAACTCGGTCGAGGTCGACGGCAAGCGCCAGGCCTACGGCATCCCGCACGGCTGGGGCGCCAACCTGCTGATGTGGAACAGCAAGTCCGTCAACCCGGCGCCCACGTCCTGGGGCGCGGTGTTCGCGGCCAGCTCGCCGTACAGCGGCAAGATCACGGCCTACGACTCGCCGATCTACATCGCCGACGCCGCGCTCTACCTGATGAAGTCCAAGCCCGAGCTGGGCATCAAGAACCCGTACTCCCTCGACCAGAAGCAGTTCGACGCCGCGGTGGCCCTGCTCAAGACGCAGCGCCAGAACATCGGGGAGTACTGGGCGGACTACACCAAGGAGGTGCAGGCGTTCGAGTCCGGCACGTCGGTGGTCGGCACCACGTGGCAGGTCATCACCAACCTCATCCAGGCCGACAAGAAGGTCCCGGTCAAGGCGATCGTGCCCAGCGAGGGCTCGACCGGCTGGTCGGACACCTGGATGGTGTCGTCGAAGACCAAGCACCCCACGTGCTCGTACAAGTGGATGGACTGGATCGTCTCGCCGTCGGTGAACGCGCAGGTGGCGCAGTGGTTCGGGGAGGCGCCGGCCCAGTCCAAGGCCTGCGCGGAGCCCGGGATGAAGGAGCACTGCGCGACCTTCCACGCCGCGGACAAGGCCTACTCCGACAACATCTGGTACTGGACCACGCCGACCAGGGCGTGCCTGGACGGGCGCGGGAACGTCTGTGTCGACTACGCGAAGTGGACGCAGGCCTGGACCGGGATCAAGGGCTAGCGGGGTGACGACCCGCGCGGCCTCGTCACGGCGGGACGGCGCGCTCACCCGCGGGCGGCGGAGGGGGCCGCGCACCGCCGCCCGGGTGCTGTCCCGCCACCCGGGGCTGCGGCTGGGCGCCCTGCTCTCGCTGCCCGCGCTGTGGCTCGTGGTGGCCTACCTCGGCTCGCTCGCGGCCATGTTCGTCACCGCGTTCTGGACCACGGACACCTTCACCGGCAACGTGGTCCGCACCGTGACCCTGGAGAACTTCCAGACCCTCCTGGGCGACCCGGTCTACCGCACCATCGCGCTGCGCACGGTCGGCGTGGCGTCGGCCGTGACGATCGTGGACGCCCTCATCGCGCTGCCGATCTCCTTCTACATGGCCAAGGTGGCGGGGCCACGGGCGCGGTCGGTGATGGTCGTGGCGATCCTCACCCCGCTGTGGGCCAGCTACCTGGTCAAGGCGTACTCGTGGCGGGTGATGCTCGGGGAGAACGGCGCGATCAACTGGGCGCTGCACCCGCTGGGACTGCACGGGCCCGGATACGGCCTGCTGGCAACGGTGCTGACCCTGGCGTACCTGTGGCTGCCGTTCATGATCCTGCCCATCTACGCCGGGCTCGAACGGGTGCCCGACTCGCTGCTCGAGGCGTCCAGCGACCTGGGGGCGTCGGCCGGCCGGACCTACCGGTCGATCGTGCTGCCGCTGCTGTTCCCGGCCATCGTCGCCGGGTCGATCTTCACCTTCTCGCTCAGCCTGGGTGACTACATCACCGTCAAGATCGTCGGTGGTGCCACCCAGCTGTTCGCCAACGTCATCTACGACAACGTCGGCACGGCCAACAACCTGCCGTTCGCCGCTGCGGCCGCCACCTTCCCGGTCGTGATCATGGTCATCTACCTGGTCGCGGTCCGTCGTACCGGCGCCCTGGACAACCTGTGAGAGGTGACCGGTGATCCTGTCCCGTCGCGCCCGCATCCTGCTGCGGCTGGCCGTCATCGCGGGCCTCGCCGTGATCTACGTCCCGCTGCTCGTGGTCCTGGTCAACAGCTTCAACACCTCGCGCACGTTCGCCTGGCCGCCGTCGGGGTTCACGCTGGAGTGGTGGGGCCGGACGGCGGTCAGCGAGGGGGTGCTGTCGGCGCTGTGGACCAGCGTCAAGGCCGGCCTGGGGGCCACCGCGATCGCCCTGGTCCTCGGCACGATGGCGGCCTTCGCGGTCCAGCGCTACCGGTTCTTCGGCCGGGACACGGTGTCGTTCCTGGTGATCCTGCCGATCGCGCTGCCCGGGATCATCACCGGCATCGCCCTGGCCAACACCTTCCGGGCGGTGCTCGGACCGACCGGCATCACGCTGGGGCTGGCCACCGTGATCATCGGGCACGCGACGTTCTGCATCGTCGTGGTCTACAACAACGTGCTGGCCCGGCTGCGGCGCACCGGCACCTCGCTGGAGGAGGCCTCGGCCGACCTCGGCGCCGACACGTTCCAGACGTTCCGCATGGTGACCCTGCCGACGGTGCGCTCGGCGCTGTTCGCCGGCGGGCTGCTCGCCTTCGCCCTGTCCTTCGACGAGATCATCGTGACGACGTTCACCGCGAGCCCGGGGGTGCAGACGCTGCCGATCTGGATCTTCGGCAACCTGTTCCGGCCGAACCAGGCGCCGGTGGTCAACGTCGTGGCCGCGGCGCTGATCGTGCTGTCCTTCGTGCCGGTCTGGCTGGCCGCACGGCTCGGGGTGGGCGAGAGCGCCGGCGGCCGGCTCTAGGCGCCCCGAGGGCGGGAGGGCCGGCCGGGCCGGTCAGTGCCCGGTGGGGGCATGGACGGCGGCGCGCAGCGCCGGCCAGGTGGCCGGCTCCTCCTGGCCCGGCGCCCACAGCGCGGTGCCACGGAAGCCGGAGGCGCGGGCCAGCGGAACCGCTCGCGCACCGAGGCCGCGTCGGAGAACCACACCGTGTGGGTGACCCCGCCGGCCCGGTAGCGGAACCCGGCGCCTGCTGCCCGGCGTCGTGCACCACCGGGCGTGGTAGCGGGCGGCCGGCGCGGGCCGCGGGGCCGGACCGTGGTCGCGCCGCGGGCGCCCCAGTCCCGGCCGTACAGCGGCAGGCCCAGCTCGACCTTGCCGGGGTTGACCCTGCCCCGGGTGTAGCGCGCCACCGCTGCCGTCCACGGGTAGCCGCCAACCGGGCCCGGCGCCGTGTTCGGCGCGTGCTGGTCGTAGGCCATCACCCGCAGCGTCGTGGCCGCCGCGCCGAGGGCCGCGTAGTCGTAGACGGCGGGGATGAGCTTGGACCGCCACACCGCGAACGAGTCGTCGGTGCGCGGCATCACCGTGACCACGCACTGCGTCCGCGCGGCGCAAGGTCAGCGCGGGGAGAGGGTGGCGGGGACGCGGCCGACCGGGTGCAGGGTCACGCGGGGGAGGACGTGCAGCGTGCCGGGCACGGCCGTGACGCTGAACCGGTGGAGCAGGGCGCCGAGCAGGATCGTGGCCTCGAGCATGGCGAAGTGCTCGCCGACGCAGCCGCGCGGACCCCCACCGAACGGGAACCACGCGTAGCGCGGCCGGTCGTGCTCACCGAGGAAGCGGGACGGGTCGAACCGCTCGGGGTCGGGCCAGAAGTCCGGGTGCCGGTGGGTCGACCACGGTGACACGGCGAGCACGGTCCCGGCGGGGACGTCGTGGCCGGCGAGCCGCAGCGGGGCGGTGGTGGTCCGGTCGACCGCGTAGGCCGGCGGGTAGAGCCGCATCCCCTCCATCAGCGCGGCCCGGGTGACCACGAGGCGCTCCACGTCGACGGGGTCCGGCGCCGTCCGGCAGCCGAGCACCTCATCGAGCTCCGCGGCCACCTCGGCCTGCGCCCGGGGGTGGCACCCGAGCAGGTGCAGGGTCGACGTGAGCGCGGCGGCCGTCGTCTCGTGGCCGGCCAGGAGGAACACCAGGGCCTGGTCGCGCACCTCCTGCGCGGTCAGCCCGGCGGCACCGTCGGGGTCGGTCGCGTCGTGCAGCCGCCCGACCAGGTCGTCGCGACCGTCACCGACCCCGGAGCGGGCGGAGCCCGCGAGCACGTCCTGCACCACCTCCTGGAGCCGGCGGTGCAGCCGGCGGGGGCGGCGGTTGCGCAGGGTGGGCCACCGCATCGGCAGCTGCACCACCTGCAGCCCGCGCCGGCGGATCGCGTCGCCCACCTCGGGCACCAGCGCGTCGAGCACCGGGACGAGCCGCTCCACGTCGTCCCCGAACAGGGTGCGCCCCACCACCCGCAGCGTGTAGCGCATGGCCAGCAGGTGCAGGTCGACCACGGCGCCGTCCGGGCCCACCCGGTCCGCGGCCAGGGCGAGGTCCCCCCGCGCCAGGCCGTCGGCGGCCCGCAGGGCCTCCTGCGCCATCAACGGCGCGTACCGGCCCACCTGCCGGGCGGTGAACAGCGGCTGCACGATCCGGCGTTGCCGCCGGTAGCCCGGCCCGTCGTCGGTGAGCAGGCTGCGTCCCAGCACGTCACCGGCGGCCCGGAACATCGCGGTGTCCTTGGTCAGCGTCCGGCCGGTCTGCGACAGCACCAGCCGGACGTCGTCGGGGTGGTGGGCCACGAGGAACGTGTGGCCGACGGGCGGCCGCGGCCCGACCTGGTAGCGCACCAGGTCGCCGTACCGCTCCCGGCCGCGGACGAGCTCACCGAGCAGGTCGCGCCGCAGGGGAACGGCGTTGCCGGTCAGCGGTGACGGGGTGGGGCCGGGTACGGCGCCCGGGGGAGCCACGGTGAGGGCCATGACCTCACCGTGCCAGCCGTCACCGACCGCGAGGAAGGGTCTGGTGGCCGGCCTCCTGTGCGGCGCGGCCACGGTCCCGCCGGCGGTTACCGTGGGGAGCCCGGTCGTCGTGGCCGGGGCACCGGAGCGAAGGACGTCCATGACGGTTGCGCGGACGGTCCGGCGGCTGCGTGCCAGCCACGCGCTGCGGGCCGCGGCGCGACTGGGCCTGGTCTCCCGCGGGCTGTTCTACCTCCTGCTGGCCTACCTCGCGGCGGCGCTCGCCGCGGGCCACACCGTGCGCGGCAGCCAGGTCAACGCCAACGGGGCCCTCCGCGCGGTCTCCGCCACACCGCTGGGTCTGGTCGCCCTGGCCGCAGCGGCGGTCGGCTTCGCGGCGTTCGGCCTGATCCGGCTGGTCGGTGCCTACGGCGACGCCTCCACCGGCCGGTTCCGGCGCCTGACCACCGCCGGGCAGGCGTTCTTCTACCTCGTGATGGCCGCCACCACCGCCGTCTTCCTGCTCGGCCGCCACACCACCGGCTCGGCGCAGCAGCAGGACTCCACGACGGCGGCCCTGCTGCAGCACCCGGTCGGCCGCGCCGCGCTCCTCGGCGTCGGTGTCGGCGTGGTCGTCGTCTGCGGGTGGCAGACCTGGATCGCGCTGCGGGGCGGGTTCTCCGACAGCCTGGCGACCGGGGACGCGGCTCCTGCCCTGCGCCGGACCATCACCTGGGTCGGCACGGTCGGCATCCTGGCCCGGGCAGCGGTGGCCGCCCCGATCGGCCTGCTGATGGTCCTCGCCGCGGTGCGGTCGCAGGCGGGCGACGCCAAGGACCTCGACCAGCTCCTGGCCGGGCTCAACCACTCGGCGTCCGGCCACGCCCTCGTGTGGGTGATTGCCGCCGGCTTCCTCGTCTTCGCCGCCTACAGCCTGCTGGAGGCGCGCTACCGCACCGTCCACGCCGGGGACTGACAGCGGAGACGTCGTGTCGTACGGGCCGGCGCGAGGAGGCAGACGGCGCCGCCTATCGTCGGGGGATGACCGCAGCGACCACGACCTACCGGCTGACGCAGTACGCCCACGGCGGGGGCTGCGCCTGCAAGATCCCGCCGGGCGAGCTCGAGGAGATCGTCCGCGGGCTCCGGGTGGAGTCCGGCCCGGACCTGCTGGTCGGCCTCGACGACGGTGACGACGCCGCCGTGGTCCGGCTGGACGACCGCACCGCGGTGGTGAGCACCGCCGACTTCTTCACCCCGGTGGTCGACGACGCCTACGACTGGGGCCGGATCGCCGCGGCCAACGCCCTCTCCGACGTCTACGCCATGGGCGGACGCCCGCTGATGGCGGTCAACCTCGTGGGCTGGCCGCGCGACGTGCTGCCCGGCGAGCTGCTCACCGAGGTGCTCCGGGGCGGCCTGGACGTCGGGCGCGAGGCCGGGTGCCACGTCGCCGGGGGCCACAGCATCGACGACCCCGAGCCCAAGTACGGCATGGCGGTGACCGGCGTCGCGGACCCGCAGCGGCTGCTGCGCAACGACGCCGCCGTCGCCGGGCTGCCGATCAGCCTGACCAAGCCGCTCGGCGTCGGGATGCTCAACAACCGGCACAAGAGCACCGGCGAGGTGTTCCCGCACGCGGTGGCCTCGATGGTCGCCCTCAACAGACGGGCCGCGCAGGACGCCCTGGACGCCGGCGTCGTCGCCGCCACCGACGTCACCGGGTTCGGCCTGCTGGGGCACCTGTTCAAGATGGCACGCGCCTCCGGCGTGAGCGCCGTCGTCGACGCGGCGGCGGTGCCGTACCTGGAGGGGGCGCGCGACGCGCTGCGGGCCGGGTTCGTCAGCGGCGGCACCCGGCGCAACCTGGACTGGGTGCGTCCGCACCTCGCCGCCGACGTCGACGAGGACGAGCTGCTGATGCTGGCCGACGCCCAGACCAGCGGCGGGCTGCTGGTCGTGGGTGAGGTCCCGGGCGCGCCGGTCGTGGGCGAGATCGTGCCGCGCGCCGACGCCGTCCTGCGGGTGCGCTGACCCCTCGCGCCGGCCGAGCCCGTACGGCACATCGCGCCCCGCCGGTGCGTGTGGTCACCGCGTCACGCGGGTATGTCGACCCGCGACGTCCACCACGCAGAGAGGCCCCGACATGACCGTCCCCTCGTTCCAGGACCTGCCGCTCGCCGACCGCGACCGCGCGTGGGACGGCGCCGCTGCCGAGAAGCGTGTCCGGGAGTGGGCGGGCGCGCAGGACGAGCCGAACGCCCGCTACCGCGACGCGCACGTCTGGTACGACGCCGGGGACAAGGACCACTTCACGGCGTACAAGCTGCTGATTGCCGACGTCGTCGACGGCTCGCTGGTCGCCGTACCGCGCGGCGTGATGGCCGCTGCCGCCGTGATGCAGGGCTCGCGCGGGGGAGTCGACCTGCCGGACAACGACATCCAGCGGGTGAAGAACCATCTCGCGCGCTACTACAAGAAGATGGGCGACACCGCGCCGTGGGACGAGCCATGAGCACCTCCGCGACCGGGCCCCGGACCGGCGCCGTCGACGCGATGCTGGACCGCGCCAGGTCGGCCCTGCGCAGGCTCTCGCCGCAACAGGCCCAGCTCGCCGTGTCCCGTGGTGCGCTCCTGGTGGACACCCGCACGCCGTGGCAGCGCGAGGCGCAGGGCGAGCTGCCCGGAGCCATCGTGATCGACCGCACCGTGCTGGAGTGGCGCCTCGACCCCTCCAGCGACGCCCGGATCCCCGAGGCGGTCGGCTACGACATCAAGGTCATCGTGGTGTGCCGCCAGGGCTACAGCTCCAGCCTGGCCGCCGCGAGCCTGCAGGCGCTCGGGCTGTGGCGCGCGACCGACGTGGTCGGCGGGGTCGAGGCGTGGCTGGCGGCGGGCCTGCCGACCGGGCCGGGCCCGGCGGACGTGCGGCTCTGACGGAACGCGGGTGGCGCCGGGCGGAACCCCCTACGGTCCTGTCATGACGTCTCCCGGCCCGCACAGCGCTCTCCTCGTGGAGATCCCCGAGGCCGAGCCCGTCGTGCGGCGTCACCGGGAGCTGCTCGACGCCAACGCCGCGGCTCGGCGTACCGGCGCACATCACGGTCCTGTTCCCGTTCATGGCACCAGAGGCGATCGACGACACCGTGCTCGGCACCCTGGCCGGGCTGTTCGCGTCGACACCGGGGTTCGACTACCAGCTCGACCGCACCGGCTGGTTCGACGAGGACGTGGTCTGGCTCGGTCCGTCGTGACGCCTGCCCCTTCCGTGCACTGACGCAACGCGTCGTCGAGGCCTTTCCCGGCTTCCCACCGTTCGAGGGGCAGTACGACGACGTCGTGCCTCACCTGACTCTCGGTCATGGGCATCCGCCCGAGGACCTGCGCACAGCCGAGAAGTGCGTCCTGGCACAGCTTCCCGTCACCGGCCACGCCTCCTCGGTCACCCTGATGACACAGCAGACCGCCGACGGCCCCTGGGCCCCGGCCGCCACCTTCCCGCTGGCCCTGCGCCCGGTCATCGAGGCGTGAGCCCGCGCTCGGCTGACCCGAGCGCGGGCTCAGCGGATGGGACTTGATGGGCGACCGTCGCCGACGGCCCACGGGCCGGTGCCTACCCGACGAGCGTGGCCACGTCGCCGAGCCGGATCGTCCCTCCACGCACCACGTCGGCGACGACGCCGAGGCAGCTGTCGTTCAGGTCTGAGTCACCGTCTGCAGCAGACGGCCGTCGACCGTGGTCCCGGGCTGGGGCAGGTCGACCATCACACAGCGCGGCGTCCGCATGCGGACGGCCAGCACGACATCCGACCCGATGGCCACCTCTCGCCCGACCCACGTGTCCTCGACGAAGCCGGCGCCCGGGATGTCCAGCAGCAGGTTCGGGCGCAGGCGCCGCGGGTCGACGGGACGTCCGTGGGCCTGCTCCACCTGGCGCAGCGAGGCCGTCGTGACCAGGTGCACGGGTCCGTCGTCGAAGTGCGGCACCTCCTGTTCGCGAGCCAGGCGCACCGGTCGGCCCACGTGGCCGCTCAGCGCGGCGTGGACGGCGTCGTCGTCGCCGCGGACCACGCTGCCGTCGGGGAACCCGATCACCGGGACCTCCCCGTCGTAGGCCGCCGTCAGCTCGAGCAACCCGTCCATCCGACGGAACCGGCGGCTGGACTTGCCGCTGCCGAGCTTGCCGTCAGGGTCGCGTACGGACCACAGCCGGTCGCCGTGCAGGCCGCGGAGGTCCACGACGGCGTGGTCGGTGGACTCGCCCCCGAGCGACTTGACCGGGTAGCGACGGATGGCTCCGAGGCGACCCGCCGTACGTCCGTGCTCGTTGTTCCCCATGACGGCGATCATGTCAGGCCCCTCGCCGGGCAGCACCCGCACGACGCTCTGGCGGCCCGAGCGCGTGCGTCCATCGCCGAGCGAGCTCCTCGTGATCGCAACGGTATCCGCCGCGACGCGTGGCCGGGCGGAGGTGGGACGGCCCGGTCGTCAGGTCGCGTCGACGGTGCCGCTGCCCTTGCCGGCCGCCGCGGCCTGCTCTGCCTGCTCGGCCTGCCGGCGGGCGAGCCGCTCGCGCTGCGGCACGACGGTGTAGCGCGGGTCCTTGGCCGAGGCCTGGCCGGCCTCGAAGACGGCGAACCGGGTGCAGGCCGAGCCGGCCATGAGCGCGGCGCCCGAGAGGGCCGCGGCCACCCGGCTGCGGCGTCCGAGCAGGGCCGTCCCGGCCGCTCCGGCGATGGTGAGGATCTTGCTCGCCTTCATCAGCGTGCCGGCGCGGCCCTGGTGCAGCGGCTCGGCGGTGATGCCCATGCTGCGCTCCATCCGGTGCTCGGCGGCGAGCTCGAGCAGCGCACCGCCGACGGCGAGCCGCCGCGCGGGGCCCGCCTCGTGCAGAGGGGCTCCCACCATGCCGAGGCCGCCCGAGGCGGCGGCCGCGGAGCCGACGAAGACGAACGGCAGCTCACGGTAGGCCTCGTGCCAGGACGGCGTCGCGGTGTCGGTGAGCAGCACGGCGGTGTAGGCCGCGATCGTCGGCGCGACCAGCCCGGCGCCGAGACCGGCCGGACGGCCGGAGGCCGCCAGCACCCGTACGGGCAGGCGCAGCGGCCCCGGCAGGGAGCCGGCGCGGCCGACGACCTCGGCCGCGGCCGCCAACCCCGCGAGCGGGCCGTAGGCGCTGAGGAGCCACGTGCCCACGGACATCGGCGAGGTGGGCTTGGCCACGCGGAGCATGTTGACGAAGCGGCTCGGCTTGCCGAGGTCGTGCACGAGGAACACGAACGACAGCGAGATGGCGGTGATCGCCCCGAGCCGTCCGGTGGTGCGCAGGGCCGGACGACCGCTGAGGTCCGCGCCGGCGCCCAGCAGCGACGAGCCGGCCGCGAGGCCGCCGAGGAAGAGGTAGGCCGGGATGTCGTTCTCCCACGGCGACGGCTTGACCACGGGACGGCCGTAGTACGACGTGAACGTCGCCTCGGGCACCATCGAGCGCTCACCACCGCGGCCGCCACGACCGCCACGACCGCCGTGGCGCCGACGGCCGTCGCGACGTCCGCCCTGGCTGCCGGGCACCGCCTCGTGGCCGGGACGCTGGTCGACGGGACCGCTGCGGTCCACCGCCGGGCTCATGAGGCACCGCCGACGAACACCGCGACCGCCCCGGCCAGCAGCGCCGCCGCGGCCAGGCCGGCGCGACGCCACATGTGCGGCAGGTCGCGGGTGGTCACGACCGGGTCCGGCGGCAGGCCGTAGACCTCGGGCTCGTCGAGCAGCAGGAACATCGCCCCGGCGCCGCCGATGCCGTCGTCCGGGTTCTCGCCGTACAGCCTGGCGTCGGTGACACCGGCGGCCTGCAGGGTCTCCACGCGGGCCTGCGCCCGCTCGCGCAGCTCGTCGAGGTCACCGAACTGGATCGACTGGGTGGGGCAGGCCTGGGCGCACGCGGGCGTCTGGCCGGCTCCGAGCCGGTCGTAGCACAGGGTGCACTTCTGGGCGATGCCGACGTTCTTGGCGCCCTCGGGTCCTGACCGGCGCTCGATCACCCCGAACGGGCAGGCCGGCACGCAGTAGCCGCAGCCGTTGCAGATGTCGTCCTGGACCACCACCGTGCCGAACTCGCTGCGGAACAGCGACCCGGTGGGGCAGACGTCGAGGCAGGCCGCGCTGGTGCAGTGCTTGCACACGTCCGAGGACATCAGCCACCGGAACTCCGGCCGCTCGCCGACCATGGTGAGGGTGCCGTCGCCGCCGACCTGGCCGGCGGCCTCGTCGGCGGCAGGCGTGGGAGGCGCGAAGGACGGCATGCCGAGGTCGACGGGCGGGCGACCGACCCCGGTCTCCTGGCGCCCGAGCGGCTTGGACTGCTCGATGAAGGCGACGTGGCGCCAGGTGCTGGCACCGAGCGCGCCGGTGTTGTCGTAGGAGGAACCGAGCATCGACAGCCCGTCCTCGGGGATGGCGTTCCACTCCTTGCAGGCGACCTCGCAGGCCTTGCAGCCGATGCAGACGGAGGTGTCGGTGAAGAAGCCCTTGCGCGCGGGCGCGTCCTCCCACCCTGCGGCGGGGGCCGGGTCACGGGATCCGGACCAAGGGATGCTCATCGATGTTCTCCTTCTGGAGTGGGGTGCGGCACCTGACGCGGTGGGGTCCGCTGGGCATTGCCCGTCTCGACCGTGATGCCCGCCCGAGCACAGTAGTCGTTGACCAGACGCCGCAGAGCGGGGCCGGTGGGTCGACGGCCCGGACGGATGTCGCAGGAGGCCACCTTGGACTCCTGGATGTGCACGTTCGGGTCGAGGGTGACCCCGAACAGGTCGTTGGCCGAGTCGCCGCTGACGACGGCCTGGCTGCCGACGCCCCAGTGGTAGGGCAGCCCCACCTGGTGGATCTGCCGGTCGCCCACGGTGAGGGGGACGACGCGGTCGGTCACCATCACCCGCGCCTCGATCGCGGTGCGGGCGCTGACGATCGTGGCCCACCCGCCGTGCTCGAGGCCCCGCTCGCGGGCCAGCTCGGGGGAGACCTCGCAGAAGAACTCCGGCTGCAGCTCGGACAGGTACGGCAGCCACCGGCTCATCCCCCCGGCCGTGTGGTGCTCGGTCAGGCGGTACGTCGTGAAGACGTAGGGGAAGACCTCGGCCCCCGGTTCGCCGTCGGAGGGGTTGGAGAGGTTGTCCGTGCGCTTGAACACCTGGCGGGTCGGGTTGGCCTGCTGGCGGTAGAACGGGTTGGTGACCGGCGACTCGTGCGGCTCGTAGTGCGCCGGGAGCGGGCCGTCGAGCAGCCCCGTGGGTGCGTAGAGCCACCCCTTGCCGTCGGCCTGCATGATGAACGGGTCGTCGCCGGCCAGGCCCTCCGGTCCGCCGGTCCCCTCCTGCGGCCGGTACGACGGGGCCTTGTCGACCTCGAAGTCCGGGACGTCGTGCCCGGTCCACACGCCCTGCTCCTCGTCCCACCAGACGTAGGCCTTGCGCTCGCTCCACGGCTTGCCGTCGGGGTCGGCGGAGGCGCGGTTGTACAGCGTGCGGCGGTTCATCGGCCACGCCCAGCCCCACTCGGGGGCGACCCAGGACTGCTCCTGGCCGGGCCGGCGCCGGGCGGCCTGGTTGACGCCGTCGGTGTAGACGCCGGTGTAGATCCAGCAGCCGCCGGTGGTCGAGCCGTCGGTCCGCATCTCGGTGTAGCTCGACAGCGGCTGGCCGGCCTTGTCGCCGGTGAGGTGGACCCCGTTGATCTCCTTCAGGACCGCCTCGGCGGACGGGTCGCCGGTCTCGTCGACGGGGTAGTCCCAGACCAGGTCGAGCAACGGCCGGTCGCGCTCGAGGGTCGAGCCGGCCAGCCGTTCGCGGATCTTGCGGCCGAGGTGGAAGAAGAAGTGCAGCTCGCTGCGGGCGTCGCCGGGCGGCTCGACCGCCTTGTGGTGCCACTGCAGCACCCGCTGGGTCTGGGTGAACGAGCCGTCCTTCTCCACGTGCGAGGCCGCGGGGAAGAAGAACACCTCGGTGCCGATGTCCTCGGTCCGCAGCTCCCCGGTCTCGATCTCCGGGCCGTCCTTCCAGAAGGTCGCGGTCTCGATGAGGGCGAGGTCGCGCACGACCAGCCACTTCAGGTGCGCCATACCGAGCCGCTGCATCCGCCCGTGCGCGGAGCCGACCGCGGGGTTCTGGCCGAAGACCAGGTAGCCCTCGACCTTGTCGTCCAGCATGTCCATGACGGTCTGGTAGGTGCCGTGGTCGCCGGTCAGCCGTGGCAGGTAGTCGAAGGCGAAGTCGTTGTCCGCGGTGGCCGCGTCGCCCCAGTAGGACTTCAGCAGGCTCACCGCGTAGGCGTCGGCGGCGCGCCAGAACCCCTTCATGTCGGGACTGACCATGCTGTCGATGTAGTCGCGCAGGGTGTCGTGCTCGCCCGCCTTGGGCATCGGCAGGTAGCCCGGGCAGCAGGTTGAACAGGGTCGGGATGTCGGTCGAGCCCTGGATGCTGGCGTGACCGCGCAGGGCCAGGATGCCGCCGCCGGGACGGCCCATGTTGCCCAGCAGCAGCTGGATGATGGCCGAGCCGCGGATGTACTGCACGCCCACCGAGTGGTGCGTCCAGCCGACCGAGTAGACCCAGCTCGTGGTCCGGTCGCGCCCGCTGTTGGCGGTCACCGCCTCACACACCTTGAGGAACGTCTCCGGCGGCACGCCGCAGGTGGCCTGCACCATCTCGGGCGTGTAGCGGGCGTAGTGCCGCTTGAGCACCTGGAACACCGTGCGCGGGTGCTGCAGGGTCTCGTCCCGGTGCACCTGCGGCGTGCTCCATGGCGGCGCCGTGGCCACCCATCTCGTGCCCGGCGGCCCGCTCCTGGGCCGACTCCTCGCCCTCGCTGCGGGTGTCCTGGCCGCCGCCGCCCGCCGCCGCTGCCCTGGCCGTCACCCTCGCGGTTGCCGGCCGCGGCGTGCTCCTCCTGGCCCTCGTACATCCACGAGGACGTGTCGTACGTCCCGCGTCTCGGGGTCGTAGCCGGAGAACACGCCGTCGAGGTCGTCGACGTCCTGGAAGTCCTCGCGCAGGATCGTGGCCGCGTTGGTGTAGGCGAGGACGTAGTCGCGGAAGTACTTCTCGTTGCTGAGGATGTAGTTGACGATGCCGCCGAGGAAGGCGATGTCGCTGCCGGCCCGCAGCGGCACGTGCAGGTCCGCCACCGCGGACGTGCGGGTGAACCGCGGGTCGATGTGGATCACCGTCGCGCCACGGGCCTTGGCCTCCATCACCCACTGGAACCCCACCGGGTGGCACTCGGCCATGTTGGAGCCCTGGATGACGATGCAGTCAGAGTTCTGCAGGTCCTGCTGGAAGTTCGTGGCGCCGCCACGACCGAAGGAGGCCCCCAGACTGGGGACGGTGGCGCTGTGTCATATCCGGGCCTGGTTCTCGATCTGCAGGGCGCCCATCGCCGTGAACAGCTTCTTGATGAGGTAGTTCTCCTCGTTGTCGAGGGTCGCCCCTCCGAGGCCGGCGATGCCCAGGGTCCGCGACAGGCGGCGTCCGCGGTCGTCGCGGTCCTCCCAGGTGCGCGCCCGGCTGGCCACGACCCGGTCGGCGACCATGTCGGTCGCGGTCTCGAGGTCCAGCGGCTCCCACTGCGTGCCGTACGGCCGGCGGTAGAGCATGACCGTCTGGCGACCCTCGTTGTTGACCAGCTGCTCGCTGGCCGACCCCTTGGGGCACAGCCGTCCGCGGGAGATGGGGGAGTCGGGGTCGCCCTCGATCTGGGTGACCTTCCCGTCCTTGACGAAGACCCGCTGGCCGCAGCCCACCGCGCAGTAGGGGCAGACGCTCTGGACCACCCGGTCGGCGGTGGTCGTGCGTGCCGTGAGCGAGCCGGTGTGTGCCGACGTGACTGCCTGACCCCGACCCCACGGGTCTGCGCCGGTCACCTGGCGCACCACCGGCCAGGACAGGAACGACTTGCGAGCGTCCATCTCCGCCTCCTTGTCCCTGACCGTACCCACGTTGTCCACGGCCAACCGTCGGCAACACGCCGCCGAGGCGCCCACCCGCCGTTCCCTCGTGACCGCCCGCTGGGGTAGGCAGGTGACATGACGTCGCCGACCCGCCTGCTCCTGCTGGCCGACACCCACCTCCCGCGCCGCGCCCGCGACCTGCCCGCGGGGGTGTGGGCCGCGGTGGGCGAGGCGGACCTCGTGCTGCACGCCGGCGACTGGGTCGACGTCTCGTTGCTCGACGCGCTGGAGCGCCGCTCCCGGCAGGCTCGTCGGCTGCTACGGCAACAACGACGGCCCCGAGCTGCGCGCGCGCCTGCCGGAGGTGGCCCGCGTGGCCGTGGCGGGGCTGTCGATCGCCGTGGTCCACGAGACCGGTCCCTCGCGGGGTCGCGAGGAGCGCTGCGACGCCCTGTACCCGGGCGTCGACGTCCTGGTCTTCGGGCACAGCCACATTCCCTGGGACACCACGACACCCGCGAGGACTGCGGCTGCTCAACCCGGGGTCGCCGACCGACCGTCGCCGCCAGCCGCACTGCACCTGGATGACGGCGACGGTCGCGGACGGCGAGCTGCTCGACGTGCGGCTCCACCGCCGGGAGTGACCGCCGCGAGCTCGACCGCCGGAGCCGGGCTCAGTGCTCGGTGCCGCGCTTGGACGCCGCGTCGCGCAGCCGGTCGAAGAGGCCGACGACCGGGCCCAGCAGCAGGTCGCCCGGCGGCTGGTCCGGCGCCGAGGGGTGCGGCCGGGTGGGGGCAAGCGCCTTGACCCCCTTGACGCGCGAGCCGAGCTTGTCGAGCTCGTCCTGGGTGAAGACCTCCCGCATCCGGGGGAACATCTCGCCCTCTTCCTCCGTGACGTGCTCGCGGATCTCGCGCATCAGGGTCGCCAGCTCGGCGTCGAAGCCCTCGTCCTCGGGCTCGAGCCGCTCCAGCCGCTTCATCGTCTGCTCGGCCTCGGCGTGCTCCTTGCGGGCCCGCTCGGCCTCCTTCTTGGTGAGCTTGTCCTGCACGGCCGGGTAGACCTCGGCCTCCTCGGCGACGGAGTGGCGGACCAGCTCGATGGTGACCTGGTCGACCAGGTCCTTGCGCCGCTTGCGCTGGGCGTCGGTGGTGGCCGGGCCCATCGACTCCAGCTTGGCGAACATCTCCTCCACCTCGCGGTGGTCCTGGGTCAGCACCTCGATGACGTCCTGCGGTCTCAGGTCGGGCATGGCTCTCTCCTGTTCGTTGGGGTCCGTGGGGCCCGCCCCGTACCCGCCGCGGTGCCCCGGGACACGCCTGCCCGTCGGCGAGCGACGGCAGAATGGCCGGATGGACCTCGAGGGCGTCACCGACGAGCTGTACGGCGCGCCGCCCGAGCGGTTCACCGCGCGCCGGGACGCGCTGGCCCGGGAGGCGGCCGCCGAGGGGGACAAGGCGCTGGCGACGTCGGTCCGGGCGCTGCGCCGGCCCACGGCGGCGGCCTGGGTGGTCAACTCGCCTGGTGCGGCAGGACGCCGGAGGCGGTCGAGGCGCTGGTCGCGCTGGGGGAGCGGATGCGCGAGGCGCAGAGCACCCTGTCCGGCGACGCAGATGCGCGCCCTCAGCCGCGAGCGGCAGAGCGTGCTGCGCGACCTCGTCGGGCTGGCCACCTCGCTGGCCGGCGGTTCGGTCAGCGCCGTCGGTCAGCCAGGAGGTCGAGCAGACGCTGCGTGCCGTCGTCGCCGACGAGGACGCCTCGGCCGCGGTGCGGTCCGGGTGCCTGACCCATGGCCTGTCCTACAGCGGCCTCGGGCCCGCCGCGCGGAGCGGCACCGCGGCGGCACCTGCAGGCGGTTCCGGCCCGGCAGGGCGCCGACGGCCCCGGACGGCGGCGGACCGGACGCGGGCGACGAGCGCGACGACGGGGCCGCGGTCGGGGGCGGCGGAGCGGGCGGAGCCGCGCGAGGAAGCCGCGGCGCGGCGTGACGCGCCGGGAGCTGGCCGAGGCGGAGTCGGCGCTGCGGTCCTCCGAACGGGCGGCGGCGGCGGCCACGACCCGGGCCGAGCGGGCCCGGCGGCGCCAGCAGGAGGCCGAGGAGGACGTGGCCGAGCTGCGAGCGCGCCTGCGAGGCGGCCCGGGAGCGGGCGGCCGCGGCCGCGCGCCGCCGCCGGGACCGCGGCGGACCAGGCCGCAGCGGCCCGGTCGGTCGCCGCCGCGGCGCGGCAGGAGGTCGAGCGGATCCGACCGGCCCTCGACGGCTCCTGAGCCGGGGCCCGGCTCGGGCGTGCCGCGGTCCGGCCCGCGGCGCCGCTGGTTGAGGACCACGCGACCGCGGGGTACGCTGCTCGCCGTACGACACGGGAGGCAGGGACCGACGACGTCGTGGAGGCAGCATGCAGCCAGTGCTCCAGCCGGCAGGACTCCTGCGACCGGCGGCGGCGGCCCACCCCGCCGCGCGGTCGTCACCGGCGGGGCCGGGTTCCTCGGCAGCCACCTCTGCGAGGCGCTGCTGGACGGCGGCACCGAGGTGGTCTGCCTGGACAGCTTCCTGACCGGCAGCCCGGCCAACGTCGCGCACCTCGCCGGACCACCCCGGCTTCCGGCTGGTCCGCTGCGACCTCACCGACTTCGTGCACGTGCCGGGCGAGGTCGACCTGGTGCTGCACTTCGCCTCACCGGCCTCCCCGATCGACTACCTGCAGCTGCCGATCGAGACGCTCAAGGTCGGCTCGCTCGGCACCTGGCACGCGCTGGGGCTGGCCAAGGAGAAGGGCGCCCGGTTCGTGCTCGCCTCGACGTCCGAGGTCTACGGCGACCCGCGCGTGCACCCGCAGCCGGAGAGCTACTGGGGCCACGTCAACCCGGTCGGCCCGCGCGGGGTGTACGACGAGGCCAAGCGCTTCGGCGAGGCCCTGACGACGGCCTACCGCGGCAGCGAGGGCGTCGACACCGGCATCGTGCGGATCTTCAACACCTACGGCCCGCGGATGCGCCCGCGACGACGGCCGGGCCATCCCGACCTTCATCCGGCAGGCGCTCGCCGGTGAGCCGCTCACCGTCGCCGGGCGACGGGCGGCAGACCCGTTCGGTCTGCTTCGTCGACGACCTGGTGGCGGGCGTCCTCGCCTTCGCCGCCCTGCGACCACCCGGGCCCGGTCAACATCGGCAACCCCGAGGAGCTGACCGTCCTGCCAGATCGCCGAGGACGTCGTCGCCGCCACCGGGTCGTCGTCCGACGATCGTGCACGTCGACCGGCCGGTCGACGACCCGCAGGTCCGCCGGCCCGACACCACCCTGGCGCCGCGAGCTGCTCGGCTGGGCGCCCGCCGTCCCCTGGCAGCAGGGGCTGGGCCGCACCGTGGAGTGGTTCGCCGAGCAGCAGCTCGACTCGGCCTGAGCCCGTCCCGCCGTCGGCCGCGCGCCGCTCCAGCGGCGTGGGGCCTGACGGCGAGCAGCCGGACGCGGCGCCGAGCACCTCGTCGACCCCGGTCCGCGCCAGCCGCACGTCGACCTCCAGCGCCGTGCGGGTCGCCCGGCGGGTCGCCCTGGCCGCGGTGCCAGATCACCTGGTGCCGCTCGGGATCCAGCGCCGGGCCCCAGCGCGCGGGTCGGTCGGCCCGAACAGCAGCACCGAGGGCGTGCCGCACGCGGTGGCCAGGTGCGCCACGCCGGTGTCGCCGCAGACCAGCAGCCGCGCCGAGGCGACCCGCCCGGCGAGCCCGCCCAGGCCGAGCCGGCCGCACCAGTCCTCGCGCCCGCCGCGGAGGCAGCCGCGACGCCGGCGCACAGGTCGGCCTCGGCCGGCACCCCGGTGACGGCGACCCGGTGCCCCGCGTCGGCCAGCGCCCGGACGACGGCCGCCCAGCGCTCGGCCGGCCACCGCCGCGAGGGCGCGGCGGCCCCGGGATGCACCAGCACCAGCGTCCGCTGGCCCGGCGCGGAGCCCGGCGCGGCAGGTCCAGCCGCAGGTCCTCCCGGTCGCACGGGCCGCCGGCGCGCGGACACCAGCCGGCACCAGCGGTCGACCTCGTGCTCGTCCGCGTCGCCAGGCCGGGCCCGCGGCGACGCCCGCCTCGGGACAGCCGAACGCCGACCACCCGGCGCGGGCGCCAGCGCGGCCAGGCGCCGGTGGCTCTGCGGCCCGCGGCCGTGCAGGTTGACGGCCACGTCGGCGCCGCGGGCCCGGCCGCGGCGGGACCGGCGCGCCCAGCCCGGCGACCGGCAGCACGGTGTCGACCACGCCGAGCTCCTGCAGCAGCCGGCCGACCGGCTCCGGCGCGGCCAGCACCAGCTCGGCGGCCGGCCACGCGCGGCGGACCCCGCGCAGGGCGGCGACGCCGGTGAGCAGGTCACCGAGCCCGAGCGCCCGCAGCGCGACGACGTACGGCGGCGGGCTCACGGCCAGGACGGCTCCGTGGAGGAGGCGACGACGAGCTCGCGGATCTCGCAGCCGACCGGCTGGCGCAGGGCCGTCAGCACGGCCTGGGCGACGTCGGCCGGGTCGTTCAGCTGGGCGTCCGGGCCGGGCCGGTACTGCTCGGGCCGGCCGTCGAAGAAGGCGGTGCGCATGCCGCCGGGCACCAGCAGCGTCACGCCGACCTCGCCGGCCAGCTCCATCGCCAGGGCCCGGGTGAACCCGACGACGCCGAACTTCGACGCGCAGTACGCCGTGGCGTCGCCCGCCGCGCGCAGGCCGAGCGTCGAGGCGACGGTGACGACGGTGCCCCGGCGCGCCCGCAGGTGCGGCAGGGCGGCGCGGACCACGGCCGCCGTACCGAGCAGGTTCACGGCGACCACGCGCTCCCAGGTCTCGACCGGCACGTCGGCGAGCGGCCCGCAGGCGTCGGTGCCGGCGGCGGTGACGACCGCGGACGGCGGCCCGACCTGCGCGACCAGCGCCTCGACCGCCGCCGCCGCGGCCCTGGAGTCGGACAGGTCCGCCTCGCACGTGCGCCACTCCCGGCGCGGGGGCGACCAGGTCGATGACCGCCGGGGTGCCGCCCGCCTTGGCGACCGCCTCGACGACCGCCGCGCCGAGCCCGCTGGCGCCGCCGGTGACGTAGACGGTGCCCAGCTCCGTCGTTCCGTGGTCGCTCCATGCGCGGGTCCTGCCTCTCAGTGAGCGTGGGCTGTGGTCGACGGATCGCGGTGGTGGACCGCCCGGCCAGGTAGGGCAGCAGGACGACCCGGCCGCCCCAGCTGCGGACCAGCTCCAGCTCGGGGAGGGCGCTCGCGTCGTAGTCGCCGCCCTTGGCCCAGACGTCCGGCCGCAGCCGGTCGAGCACCGCGCGGGGTCGTCCTCGTCGAAGACGACGACGGCGTCGACGCTGCGCAGACCCAGCAGCACGCGGGCCCGGTCGTCCGCCGGCTGGACCGGGCGGTCCGGGCCCTTCAGCCGGCGGACCGAGGCGTCGGAGTTCAGCAGCACGACGACGGCGTCGCCGAGCCGCGCGCGCCGCCTCCAGCGAGGCGACGTGCCCGGCGTGCAGGACGTCGAAGCAGCCGCCGGTGGCCACGAGGGTGCCGCCGTCCCGGCGCACCGCGGCGGCCAGCTCGACGGCCGTCGCCCGCGCCGGGGCGCCGGGCGGGTCCGGCTCGACGGTCGGCCGGGCGCGGCCCGGAAGGCCGCCGCGCCACCGCGGGCCACCCACGCCGAGGCCTCGGCCACGGCCGCGGCGACCGCCTCCGACGGGCACGCCGCCGCGGGCCAGGGCCTGCGCGGCGGTGGCGCTGAACCGGTCGCCGGCCCCGCACGGGTCGGCGGCGTCGACCGCGCGGCGCCGCGACGAAGTGCGGCTCGTCGGCCGACGTCGACAGCCAGCGCCCGGTCGCTCCGGCGGTGACGGCGACCGCCCGGGCGGCCCAGCGGCGTACGAGCGCGGCGGCGAGCGACGTCGGGCGTGCCGACCGGCGTCCGCGGCAGGCGGCGCGGGCCTCGGCCAGGTTCGGCGTGACCAGGGCGCAGCCCGGCGACGGGCGGGGCGCCGCGCGGGTGCGGGTCCCACACGACCGGCCGCCGCGACGACAGCCGCGCGAGCGCGTCGCGCAGGCCGGGATGGGCGGTGGTGCCGCGCGCCGTAGTCCGAGACGAGGACGACGTCCGCCGCCTCGATGGCGCGCACGGCCTCGCCCGGGCAGGTCAGCCGTCCGGGGTGCCCGGGCCGCCGTCGTCCAGGCGCAGCAGCGACTGGCCGGCGCAGCGCACCCGCGTCTTGCGCCGCGTGCTGCCGGCGTAGGCCAGCGGGACGACGCGGACCCGGCCCGGGTGAGCAGCCCGCCCAGCCGCTCGCCGCCGGGTCGTCGGCGGCGATCGGCGCGACCAGGGTCACCTCGATGTCGTCGGCCCGGCACAGCAGCGCGGTGAGACCGGCCCCGCCAGGGCTGCTCGCGGACCTCGCCCACGTCCACGACCGGCACCGGCGCGTCCGGGCAGAGGCGCTCGCACGTCCCGACGAGGTCGCGGTCCAGCACGACGTCGCCGACCACGACGAGCGCGGTCGCCGGTCGCGGTCGGTGGTGCAGGCGCCGGCGTACCCGTGGCTGCGGCAGGGCGCGGTCCATGGCCGCGCACAGGGCGTGGACCGCCACCAGGTGCACCTCCTGCACGGCCGCGGTCGAGCCGGCCGGGACGGCCAGCACCTCGTCGGCGGTCCCGGCCAGCGGGTTGGGCTCGGGGCCGGTGATGGCCCACACGGTGAGCCCGGCGTCGTGCGCCCGCTTGGCCGCGCCAGGACGTTGGGGCTGCGGCCGCTGGTCGACAGGGCGACGAGGATGTCGCCGGGGCGGCCGTGCGCCTCGACCTGGCGGGCGAAGACCTCCTCGGGACCGTAGTCGTTGAGGATCGCCGTGCAGGCTGGAGGACTCGGCGCACAGCGCGAGCGCCGAGAACGCCGCGCCGGTCCTCGAGGAACCGCCCGACCAGCTCGCCGGTGAGGTGCTGCGCCTCGGCGGCGCTGCCACCGTTGCCCACCGCGAGCAGCCGGCCGCCGCCGGAGAGCACCGTCGCCAGCTGCCGCCCCCACGACTCCACCAGGTCCGCACCGGGAGGCCAGGGCGCGCATCCCCTCGTCCAGCTGCGTGCGGTGGCTCGGCCGAGCCAGGCCGCGGCAGTCGTCCGCGCGTCGGACCGAGGTCGCGGCCGGAGGCGGTCGTCGGGCCTCACGCCGGCGCCTCGCCGGGGCCGCCGGCACGGACCGGTTGCGGCTGCCGAGAGCCGCTCCAGGCACTCCTCGGTCGCCGCGGCGACCGACGCCCAGTCGTACCGCTCCACCGCCCGCGGCGCGCGCGGCTCGCCCCAGCCGCGCGGCCAGCGACGGGGTCGTCGAGGATCGTGGCCGACCGCGTCGGCGACGGCGGCGGGGTCGCGGGGCGGCACCAGCAGACCCGGTGCCGCCGTCCTCGACCGTGTCCAGCAGGCCGCCGACCGCGCTGCCGACCACCGGGACGCCGCAGGCCGCCGCCTCCAGCGGCGTGATCCCGAACGGCTCGTACCAGGGCGTGCACAGGACGACGTCGGCCGAGCGGTAGAGCGCCGGCATCCGCGCGTGCGGCACCTGGCCGAGCAGCCGGACCCGGTCGGCGACGCCCAGCTCCGCGGGCCAGCGCCCTGCAGACGGCGCGCCTCGGGGTCCCGGCCCAGCTCCTCGCCCGGCGGGCCGCCGGCGATGACCAGCTCGACGCCCGGCAGCGAGCGCCAGGGCGCAGATCGCCGTGTCGAAGCCCTTGCGCTCGACCAGCCGGCCGACGGTGAGGAGCCGCGGTGGCCGGGTCCCGGCGCGTCCGTGGCCGGGTCGTGCGCCGGGGCGCGAAGTGCTCCGTGTCGACACCGCACGGCACCACCGTCAGCCGGTCCGCCGGTGCGTCCATGCAGCGCCAGCTCGCGCACCTCGTCCGAGCAGGTCGCGATGACCAGGTCGACGCGCGCGGCCAGCTCGCGCTCGCAGTCGAGCCGCTGCGGCGGGCTGGTGTCCGCGCTCCCTGATGCCGCCGCTTGACCGTGCCGAGCGCGTGGAAGGTCTGCACCACCGGGATGGCCGTGCCCGCGGCGGCCTCGCAGCGCGGCCAGCCCGGACATCCAGAAGTGCGCGTGGACGACGTCCGGGCGTCCGCGCGCGGCCCAGTCGCCGCGCCATCCAGCGCCCGAACGCGGGCATCAACGGGTGGAGGTCGTCCTTGGCCACGGCCACGGGCGGCCCGGCGGGGACGTGCACCACGGTCGCGCCCTGCCCGAGCGGCACCCGTTCCGGCAGGTCCTGACCGTCGCGCCGGGTGTAGACCTCGACCTCGTGGCCCCTGCGCCCGAGCGCCCGGGCCAGCGCCGCGACGTGGACGTTCTGGCCGCCCGCGTCGACGCCGCCGAGGGCGGCCAGGGGGCTTGCGTGCTCGGACACCATGGCGATCTTCATCGGGTCATCCCTTCCAGGAGCCGGTCCCAGTCGTCGAGGAACCGCTTGAGGCCGTAGCGGGCGAGCGCGTGCTGCCGCGCCGCCCGGCCGCGTTCGCGCGCCTCGGCCGGGTCGTCGCAGCCACCGCCGGGCGGTCGCGCGGAGCGCGCCGAGGTCGCACGTCACCAGCCCCGCCTCCGGCGGGACGGCCTCGGGGGCCTCGGTCGTCGACGAGGGCGAGCACGGGCAGGCCGCACGTCATGGCCTCCAGCAGGGCCAGCCCCAGGCTGGTCCAGCGGTAGGGGTGGAAGTAGGCGCGGTGCCGGCCGAGCCGCTGGTGCAGCCGGGCCTGCGGCAGGTCCTCGTGCAGCCGCGAGGCCAGCGAGGGGACGCCGTCGGCCAGCGCGCGCTCGCGCAGCGCGTCCATCCCCATGCCGTAGACGTCGACCGGCACGTGCCGGGCCATGTCGAGCAGCAGGTCGGTGCCGGCCACCCGCCACCGGCGCACCGGCTCGTTGACGACCACGGCCAGGCTGGCCACGTCGCCGGTGCAGGAGTAGCCGGGGTCAGGCACGCCGTGCTCGATGACGGTCGTCGGCGCTCTCGCCGCAGTCCCAGGCCATCGCGTTGAAGAAGGTCACGTGCACGACGGGGATGCCGCGCAGGGCCGGGTCGGTGGACGACCGGGTGCACCGTGCTGACCGCGTGCCCGTCGGGGCGTTGTGCTCGAGGTAGACGGCGGGCAGGTCACGGCCCGGGCGGCGGCCGGTCAGCCGCTCGGCCAGGGCCGCCTCGTGCGGCCGCTGCAGCACCACCAGGTCCAGCGGCTCCTCGCGCGAGCCGGTCCACCGGCACCTCGCGAGCCGCCGCGGCCAGCTCCACGTCCGGGCCCGGCCCAGACCGTCGCGGCTCCGGTCCGGCAGCAGGGGAAGGACGTAGTCGTGCGGCCCGGCGACGAACGCCGTGGTCCAGGAGCCGTGGACGTGCCAGATGAGGATCCTCATGCGCCCCTTCCGTGACCCGGGCACCGTGCCGGGGCGGCGCGCCGTCGGCGAGCTCGCGGACCGCGGCCGCGACCAGGCGCGGTGGGCACCGTGGACAGGCAGGGGTGACCGGGCGTCGGGCACTCGCGCGAGCGGGTCGCCGCGGCAGGCGGCCTCCTGGTCGCCGAGCAGCACGTGCGGCACGCCCCAGGGGTGCCAGCGCGCGGCCGGGACCACCGGAGCGAAGAGCGACACGACCGGGGTGCCGACCGCCGCGGCCAGGTGCGCCGGCCCGGTGTTGCCGACGACCACGGCCTCGGCGCCGCGCAGCACGCGCGGCGAGCTCGGCCAGGTCGGTGCGGCCGGACAGGTCGGTGGCGCCGGCGGAGGCGGCGTGCCTGGCGCGCCGCGTCACCGCGGGACCTCCGGTGACGACCACGGCCAGCCGTCGTCGACCAGCGCCGCGACGATCGCCCGGGCGTGCTGCGGTCCGATCGAGCGCGCGGGCACCGACGCGACGGGTGCAGGACGACGTACGGGCGTGCGGCAGCCCCTCCGGGGGCTCCGGCAGCGGGTCCGGAGCCGCAGCCGGCCGTCGTCACCGGGCGCGAGGACGTGTGCCCGGCCGCAGCGGCGAGGGCCAGGGACGCGGTCACCTCGTGACCGCCCTCGGCGCCGCCGTCGTCGGTGGCTCCGTCGGGCATCCGACGGGCCCGGACGTCCAGCAGCGACCCGGGGTAGTCCTCGCTGCTCGCCGCGACGCGACGGATGCCTGCCGAGCCGGCACAGCAGCGCCATCGGCAGCGGGCTCTGGTGGAACGAGGTGAAGATCGACCGCCTGGTCGTACGACCGCTCGCGCAGCAGCGCGACGAGCGTCTCGACTGCCCGGGATCCGTTGCCGGAGCGTCGAATCCGGACCAGGGGGGGTCGAAGACGCAGGATGTCGTGGACGAGGGCAGCAGGGTCGCGGCGGCCCGGCCGGACGGCGCGACCAGGAGGTCGACCTCGTCGCCACCGGCGGCGAGGGCTCGCACCGCCGGCCCGGTCAGCAGGACGTCGCCGTCGTTGTCGAGCCGCACCGCGAGGATCCGGCGTGCTCATGGCTGCGCACCCAGCAGGATCACGGACAGCGTCGACGAGGTCCGCTGCCACGCAGGGTGCGTCGCGCACCTCGGCGGCACGCGTCTGCGGCGTCGGCACGAGGACGGAGCGTGCACCTGCTCCCCGGGCGGCCTCGACGTCGGCGCCGATGTCGCCGACCACGCGCAACCCCGGACGTCGACGCCCAGGTCGTGCGCCGCGGCGAGCACCATGCCGGGCCGGGGCTTGCGGCAGGCGCAGCCGCTCCTCGGGCGCGTGCGCGCAGACCTGCCAGGTGTCGAACGGCCCGAGCATCGCCGTCGACCCGTTCGTTCACCGCGTCGACGCCCGACGGGAGACCAGGCCACGGCCGACGCCGGACTGGTTGGTCACCACGCCGATCCGGACACCCCGTGCGCGCAGCGGTTCCAGCGCGTCGGCCGCTCCGTCGACCGGTCTCACCAGGTCCGGGTCGCCGTTGTAGGGCACGTCGTGCACGAGCGTGCCGTCGCGGTCGAACAGCACCGCCCGCACCGGCGGGGGCCACGGACCGGCGTGCGCGGTGTCGCCAGTGGCCCGCGCGCCCGGTGCCACACCGCCGCGACCGGTATCGCGACGCTCGTCACCAGCATCCGGCGTCACCTCGGCGGCGTCCCGTGGGCCCGGGGCGATGCGCAACCGGGCGAAGTCGCCGGTCAGGCCGCACCACGCAGCGCCGTCGCGGCCAGCCGCCGCCCGCCGTGCACGCAGGGCTGCGGGTGACGCGGCCGGGTGGGCCGCTGACGGCCACGGCGCCGGCGGCCACCGTCGCCGACGTGCCAGCGGCAACCGGCCCTGCCCGGTGTCGGCCCGCTCCCGCCAGCGTCCGGGCCGTGCAGCCGGCCCATCAAGCGCGTCGTCGGCGTTGCCGCGCTGCACCCGCACGCTGACCAGGTCGTCGGCGGGGCGGACCGGGATGCGCGTGGTGCGCGCTCCCACGTGCAGGCGTCCACCCCGCGTCTCTGCACGCGCAGCGCCAGGTCGGCGTCCTCGCGGTAGGCCCGGGGGAAGCGCTCGTCGAAGCCGTCCACCGCCGCCAGCGCCTCGCGCCGGTAGGCCATGTCGGCGGTCGCCCATCGCGCCCGTCTCCAGGCCGGCCGTCGACCGCTCCCAGTCGGTCGGTCGGCGGCCCCGCGGCAGGGGCACCTCCAGGCGCGCCTGGGACGCCGCCACGTCGGCCGGCGCACGCCGCCAGGTCGGCGACGAGGTCCGCGCGCCACGTCGCTGGGCAGCTCGACGTCGTCGTCCAGGAAGGCGACCCACGTGGCGGAGGTGACCCGCCAGCCCAGGTTGCGCGCCGCTGCCGGTCCGTGCCCGTGGCCGCGCAGCACCCTGACCGGGAACGCCAGCGTGACCGAGGGATCGACGGCCGCGGCTCCACGTCGCCGGCGCGGTCGTCGACCACCACCACCTCCACCGGCGCCGGCCCGCTGGCTCGCGCGAGTCCGCCGAGCAGCGCGGTGCAGGCTGGCGCGGCCCACCGTGGGGACCACCACGGCGTACTGCAGGTCGGTGTCGGACGTCATCCGGCGCCCTCCGCGGCGAAGAGGCCGCCCGCGCCGCACCAGGTGCGGCCCGAGCACCAGGGCATCCACCGGCGTGGACCCGAACAGCTCGAGCGCGTCCCGGGGGTCGTCGACCATCGGCCGCCCGGCGGTGTTGAGGCTGGTGTTGACCACCACGGGGAGCCCGGTCCGCGCCTCGAACGCGCGCAGGAGCGCAGCGACCCGCGGGGCGCTGCCTCGTCGACGGTCTGGATGCGCGCGGTCCCGTCGACATGGACGACCGCCGGAATGCGTTCGCGCCACGCGGCTTTCACGGTGTGGACGAACAGCATGTAGGGGCTGGGCATCGGCCCGTCCGTGAAGATCGACGGGGCGCGGTCGGCCAGCACCATCGGCGCCACCGGCCGGAACTGCTCGCGCCCCTTGACGTCGTTGAGCCGTTCGAGGTTCTCGGCCCGGCCGGGGTGCGCCATGAGGGAGCGCTGGCCGAGGGCACGGGGGCCGTACTCGCTGCGGCCGTCGAACCACGCCACGACACCGTCCGCGGCGAGCACGGCGGCCGCCGCGTCAGCGACGTCCGCGGGAGTCGTGAAGGGCACCTTGGCGCGTCGCAGCCACGCGGCGAGCTCGTCGTCGGTCCACCCCCGGCCGAGAGCTGCCGTGGTGAAGGGTGCTGCCGGCTCGCCGTCGTCTGCGCAGAGCTGCAGGGCGGCGCCCAGCGACGTGCCGGCGTCTCCGGCGGCGGGCTGCACCCACACGTCGTCGAAGGGGGTCGCACGCCAGATCCGGCTGTTGGCAACGCAGTTCAGCGCAGTGCCACCCGCCATGGCGAGGGTGTGGTCTCCCGTGCGGTCGTGCAGCCAGCAGGCGAGCTCGATCAGCACCTCCTCGAGACACGCCTGCACCGAGGCCGCGAGGTCGGCGTGCTCCGGGCGCCACGCGGTCTCGTCCGGCTGCCCGCGGAGGCGCCCACCGGCACCAGTCCGGGACCGGGGCCACGAACCCTCCGTCGCCGGTGGCGTGGACGGTCTCCCGCAGCTGCGTCGAGGTGGCGCGGCCTGCCGTACGACGCCAGCGCCATCACCTTGAACTCGTCGCTGGAGCGCAGGAACCCCAGGTGCTCGGTGAGCGACTCGTACAGCAGGCCCAGCGAGTGCGGCAAGGCCTGTCCGGCGTACGTCTCCAGGCGGCCGTGCTCGTAGCGACCGGCGAGATGGGAGGTGCACTCCCCGCGACCGTCGAGCACCAGCACGCTGGTGGGGCGCCCGTCACGGGCGACGGGTGCGGCCAGCCCCGCTGAGGCGGCATGCGCGACGTGGTGGGGCACGAACCGGACCTGCTCGCGGTCAAGTCCCGGCAGGGCGGTGGCCAGGAACCCGGGTGCCTTCTCGGCGTAGGTGATCCGCAGGTGGTCCCACGGATCGGACAGACCCAGGTCGGCGGCCGGCCTGGCCAGTGTGGGGTCGAACGAGTAGGCCACCGCGTCCAGGTCCGTGGGCTTGAGCTGGGCCTGTGCGAGGCACCACCTCATCGCCTGCTCGGGCAGCTCCCAGGCCGAGAACGGCACCGGCCGCTTGCCGTGCTTGCGCCGGCTGAAGCGTTCCTCCTCGGCGGCGGCAACGATCTCGCCGTCCACCACCAGGGCGGCGGACGGGTCGTGGAACAAGGCGTTGACGCCGAGAACACGCATGAACCGCATCTACCCTCGGGGAGGCGGTTCAACACCGATTCTCCGGAGAAGTGCCCCGATCCTCGGCGCGAACGGCGTGTCCACCGTGTTTGTCCGGATGCGACTGCGGGAAAACCCTGTTCATGACGACGACCGCCGAGGGGACGACGACAACCGGGCCGCGGCCACGCGATGATGCCGGGCGGGCGGACTCCTCGCCTGACGAGGTCGCCCGGGCCGTGCAGGCGGCGTACGACGCCTCGCACCGTTGGCGCAGGACGGCTCCCTCAGACCGGGCGGCGTGCCTGCGGGATGCCGCGGCTGCCGTGCGTGGGCGGTCGGACGAGCTGGGCGACTCCCTCTGCGCCACGACGGGGCGGCTGCTGCGCGAGGCCCGTCGAGTCAGCCCGCGTCGCCGCAGACCTGCTGGACGAGGCAGCGGTCACCGGTCTGGGCATCGCCGGTCGGACGCTGGCCGGCAGCCCCGGCGCGGTCGACCTCGTGCGGGCGGAGCCTCGCGGGGT
Source organism: uncultured Actinomycetota bacterium (assembly GCA_963828995.1). GTDB lineage: Bacteria > Actinomycetota > Actinomycetes > Actinomycetales > Dermatophilaceae > CAVRTM01. Next base: position 89,526 of record CAWHHB010000012.1, on the reverse strand, counting down.
CGTCGCGGTGCTCACCCCGTGGAACGACCCGTTCCCGGCCGCGGCCGGCCTGCTGGCCGCCGCGCTCGTCACCGGCAACACCGTGGTGCACAAGCCCTCCGAGCGCAGCGCCGTGCCCGGCGCGCTGATGGGCGCGCTGGTCGCCGACTGCCTGCCCCCGGGGGTGCTGCAGCTGCTCTGCGGCGGAGGCGACGTCGGAGCCCAGCTCGCGGCGGACGGACGCGTCGCAGTGGTGGCCCACGTCGGCAGCAGTGCGACCGGTCGCACGATCAGCGCCGTCGCCGGGGCCAGGGGGCCCGGGCGCTGCTGGAGAACGGCGGCAAGGACCCGATCGTCGTGGACGACGGCGTCGACCCGGCGTGGGCGGCCGGGCAGATCGCCACCGGTGCGTTCACCAACGCCGGCCAGCTGTGCACGGCGGTGGAGCGCGTCTACCTGCACGCCGCCGTCGCCGAGGCCGTCACGGCCGAGCTGGTGCGGCTCGCGGAGGACCTGCAGCCGGGCGACCCGCGGGACGACACGACCACGCTCACGCCGATGGTCGACGAGCGTCAGCTGCAGGTGGTGAGTGAGCACGTCTCCGCCGCGGTGGCCCGGGGGGCGGTCTGCCTGACCGGTGGGCGCCGCCTGGAGCGGGAGGGGAGCTGGTACCCCGCCACGGTGCTGACCGGGTGCACCCCGGACATGGCCGTGATGACGCAGGAGACGTTCGGCCCGGTGGCCCCCATCACCGTCGTGGCCGACTTCGACGAGGGGCTTCGCCTCGCTGCGCGAGAGCGACTACGGCCTCGCGGCAACGGTGCTCACGCCCGACAGCGCCCACGCGATGCGTGCGGTGGAGGACCTGGACGTCGGGACGGTCAAGGTGAACGCCGTGTTCGGCGGCGCGCCGGGCGGGTCGGCCGACCCGCGTCGAGCCAGCGGCAGCGGGTGTGGGTACGGCCCCGACCTGCTCCGCGAGCTCGTCGTCCTCAAGGCCGTCCACCTCGGCACGGCGCCGAGGGCCTGAGCCGCCTGCCCGGGCCCGGGCCGGCGCGGTCAGGACACGTAGCGCCGGGCGCGCGAGTGCCGCTGGGACTCCTCCAGCAGCCGGTAGCCCGCCTCCACCTCCGGCGGGACGACGCGCCGCTCCGCGACCACCCAGGGGATCCCGCGGGCGGCGTCCAGGAACCCGGCCAGCGACACCCGGTCGCGCGGCACCGACGACGCCAGCCGCACCGGTCCGCACCAGCGCCCGCCCGGCCGGCCGGCGCAGCCACGTGAACCACAGCGTGTTGCGGATGCCGTGCCGGCGGCGCAGGTGCGGCGTCCCGCCCGACCGACGGCTGGTGGTGGATCCGCAGCTCCGGCAGGTACGCCATCTGCCAGCCGTCCCGCGCCAGGTCCGAGGCCAGCAGCTCCTCCTCGCCGCCGAGCCACAGCCGGGAGGAGAACCCGCCGGCCGCCTCGAACGCCGCGCGCCGCACCACCGACGCCCCCGCGAGGAAGCTCAGCAGCGGGTGGCCCGGCACCCCGGGCGGCCGCTGGCAGTGGCGACTGCCGCATCTCCTCGCAGATCGGGTCCTCGCGGTCGCCCGGGCTCGACCCGGATGTCGCGCCGTGACCACGGCCAGCCGCGGGTGCCGGTCCAGCACGTCGGCCGCCCGGCGTCAGCGACCCCGGCTCCCACCACGTGTCGTCGTCGCAGAACGCGACGTACGGTGCGTCGGTCAGCGCCACGCCCAGGTTGCGGCCCACCGCGCCCAGGTTCACCCCTGGCGTGAGCAGGCAGGTCGCCGCGTGCCGGTCGCGCACCATCGTCGGCGGTGCCGTCGGTCGAGCCGTTGTCGACGAGGACGACCCGCGGCTGCTCGGGCAGCGCGCTCCAGCCGGCCCAGGGCGAGCGTCCGCCTCGTCCGCGCCGGTTGTGCGTGATCACGACGACCGCCACCCTGCGGGTCAGCCACGGCGGTCCTCCAGCAGCCGGAGCTGGGCCTCGAGGTGGCCGGGCACGGGCCGCCGGTCGCGCCAGGGCCGCCGGCAGCCGCCGTACGGCGTCGAGCAGGGCGCCGCGCTGGCTCCGGCTCGCCGAGCGGCGGAGCGACCCGGACCGTGTCCCGCAGCGCACCCGGCCGCCGGACGGCGCAGCCAGGACGAGAGCAGCGCGTTGCGGGCCTGCAGCCGTCGCGGCCGTTGCGCTCGGCGCCCGGCCTCGGGCTGGTGGTGCGCCGTGACCTCGTCGACGTAGGCCAGCCCCCAGCCGGCCGCGGCGAGGTCGAGCGCGAGCACGGTCTCCTCACCGGCGAAGAAGATCACCGGGTGGAAGCCGCCGACCTGCAGGAACGCCCGGCGGCGCACCACGGACCCGCACGCGACGAAGCCGAGCACCGGCGGGCCGGGGAGGTCGCCCGCCGGCTCCAGCGGGCTGGCGGCCATCTGCCGCGCAGACCGGGTCGACCTGCGCCGCCGGGCTCGACCACGATCCGCGCCGCGAGCAGGCCCAGCCGCGGTGCTGCGTCGAAGTGGTCGGCCGCCCGCGACAGCGCACCGGGCGCCCACCAGGAGTCGTCGTCGCTGAAGGCGACGTACGGCGTCGTCGCCGCCCGCACCCCGACCGTGCGGGCCAGCGCCCCCCGGTTGTCCGGCAGCGCCACCACGCGGACGTGCGGGAACCGCGCCCGGACGAGCGTCCGGCGTGCCGTCGTCTGGAGGCGTTGTCCACCACGACCACCGGTGGCCGCTCCGGCAGGTCGGCCAGGCGGGCGAGCGTGCGCACCAGCCTGCTCACGGCGGTCGCGGGTGATCACGACGACGCTGGTGCGGGCGTCGGTACCCCACCGCGCCGTCCGGGAGAGGCGACCGGCGTGCGGCATGGCCGGGGCGTACCCGGCGGCGCCGGGCGGTAACCGGCCGCGGAGGCCGGGCTTGGGCTGAGCCCCGTGGGGTAGACCCCGCACATGTCCATCTCACCCCAGCCCGGCCGCGAACGCGTGCCCGTCCGCACCATCGCCGCCAGCATCGGCCTGGTCCTCGCGACCGTCGTCGTCCTGTTCCTGCTCGTGGAGGTCCGGCGGACCCTGATCTGGCTCGTCGTGGCGGCGTTCTTCGCCGTGGCGCTCTACCCCGTCGTCAACTGGCTGGAGCGCCGGCTCTCGTGGTGCCGGCGGTCGCTGGCCACGCTTGCCGTCTTCCTGCTCGTCTTCCTGGTGCTCGGCGGCCTCATCGCGGCCTTCGCGGTGCCGCTGGCCCACCAGAGCACGACGTTCGCCGACCAGCTGCCGGAGCTCATCAACGACGCCAAGGCCGGGCGGGGCCCGATCGGCTCGCTGCTGCGAGCGGACCAACGCCCTGCAGTACGTCCAGCAGAACCAGGACCGGATCCGCGAGATGGCCTCCGGCCTGACGACGCCGGCGGCGGGCGTCCTGCGCGGTGTGGCCACCGGCATCGCCGGTGCCGTGACGATCTTCGTCCTCTCCTACCTGATGGTGCTGGAGGGGCCCAAGATGATCGAGACCACGCTGAACCTCCTTCGCCCCAGCACCGCGACCGGGCCCGCCGGGTCGGCACCGACTGCGCGAAGTCCGTCACCGGCTACATCTCGGGCAACCTGCTGATCAGCGTCATCTGCGGCGCTGCTCACCTACATCGTCCTGAAGGTCATGGGCGTGCCGTTCGCCGGGCTGATCTCGCTGTTCGTGGCCATCGCCGACCTCATCCCGCTGGTGGGCGCCACGCTCGGCGCCGTGGTGGCCACGATCGCCGGGTTCATCCACTCGGTGCCCGCCGGCATCGTCGTGATCGTCTTCTTCGTGGTCTACCAGCAGCTGGAGAACCACCTGCTGCAGCCGGTCATCCTCTCCCGCACGGTCAAGCTCAACCCGCTCACCGTGCTGGTGGCGATCCTCGTCTTCGTCGAGCTGGCCGGCGTGCTGGGGGCGCTGCTGGCGATCCCCGTCGCGGGCATCGATCCAGGTGGTCATCCGCGACGTCTGGGACCACCGCCGGGGTGGGCTCAAGGACGAGCCCACCACCGGGGAGGACGAACACCGCCCGGGCGAGGAGCGGCCGGCGCCACTGACGTCCTGAGCGCAGGTCAGGTGGCGTGGCCCTCGTCGGCCACCGGCCGGCCGGTCTCGCTGTCGGTCTCGTCGGAGCGGTCGTCCGCGTCGGGGTCCGCCCAGTCGACGTCGCGGGCGCTGGTCTCCTCGAGGCGCTCGGTGGAGGCCTCGTCCTCGCGGTCCTCGCTGCCGGTGAAGCCACCGTCGTAGGCGTTGGGGACGTCGCCGGTCGCGGCGTCGTCCAGCACGTCCTGCTCCTCCTCGGTCAGGTCCGTCGTCGAGGTCGGGCACGGCGTCGAGGGGTCGGTCGTCGGCGGTCATCAGCTCTCCTTGGGTGGGTCAGGCGGGTGATGTGACGATCATGCCCGTTGCTGACGTGCCGAAACCGGGGATGCGGCCGCGATGATCTCGCCCGGCAGGCACGCCGTACGCCGCCGTACGCCGCCGTTCGGCCGGCGGACGGGACCCTGGCGTGCCGAGACGCACAAGAGGGACGACGGGAGCCGGAGCTCCCGTCGTCCCTCTCCTGGTCCTGCAGCGCGACGGTCGACGCCTCTCGGCGAGTGGCCGCTCGTGGCGGCTGAAGGTGAGGCCCGGGGGTCTGGCACCGTCGCGACACCCGGCTCAACGACTCCGTGCTGCCCGGTATTCCAGGCGGCGGCGAGGGGTCAGAACCCGGCCACCGGGTGGGGGCGGTAGGGCTCCTCGAGGTGGCGGACCTCGTCCTCGTCCAGCTCCAGCTCGAGCGCCGCGACGGCGTCGTCGACGTGGTGCGGCTTGCTCGCCCCCACGATGGGCGCCGTCACCACCGGGTTGCGCGCCACCCACGCCAGCGCCACCTGGGCACGGGGGACGCCGCGCCGGTCGGCGATCTCGGCCACGCGCTCGGCGATCGTCCGGTCGCCCGCGTCCTGGTCGTAGAGGGTGCTGCCGAACGCGTCGGTCTCGGACCGGTTGGTCGTCTGGTCCCAGTCCCGCGTGAGCCGGCCGCGCGCCAGCGGGCTCCACGGGAGCACACCGACCTGCTGGTCCGCGCACAGCGGCAGCATCTCGCGCTCCTCCTCGCGGTGCAGCAGGTTGTAGTGGTCCTGCATGCTGACGAAGCGGGTCCACCCGTGCAGGTCGGCGAGGTACAGCGCCTTGGCGAACTGCCACGCGTACATCGACGAGGCCCCGATGTAGCGCGCCTTGCCGGCCTTGACCACGTCGTGCAGGGCCTCCAGCGTCTCCTCGATCGGCGTCACCGGGTCCCACCGGTGGATCTGGTAGAGGTCGATGTAGTCGGTGCCGAGCCGGCTCAGGCTGGCGTCGACCTCGGTCATGATCGCCTTGCGTGACAGCCCGGCACCGTTGGGGCCCGGGCGCATCCGCCCGTGCACCTTCGTCGCGATCACCACCTCCTCACGCCTGGTCATCTCCGCCAGGGCCCGGCCGACGATCTCCTCGCTGGAGCCGTCGGAGTAGACGTTGGCCGTGTCGAAGAACGTGATGCCTGCCTCGACCGCCCGCCGGATCAACGGCCGGCTGGCCTCCTCGTCCAGCGTCCAGGGGTGGTTGCCGCGCCCCGGCTCGCCGTACGTCATGCAGCCCAGTGCGATCCGCGACACCTCGAGCCCGGTGTGGCCGAGCCTCACGTACTCCATGTCATCTCTCCTTCAGTTCGGTTGCGTGCAAAGGGGGTTCAGGCCATGACGCCTGGCAGCTCGTCGCGCCAGGAGTGCTGCGGCTCGTAGCCCAGCACCCGGCGGGCCTTGTCGATCGACAGCAGCGTCTGCGTCCCCTCGACGTCACCGCGGATCTCCACCCCGGGGAACACGCGCTCGACCAGCTCGCGCGACGGTGTCGTCATCACGGTGTCGGCGTTCGCGATCACGAACACCTCGAGGCCGGGCACCCCGTGCTCCAGGGCGCGGCGGACCGCCTGCGCGCCGTCGCGGGCGTCGATGTAGCCCCACAGGTTCCACTTGCGCGTGAGCGGATCCGCTTCGTACGACGGGAAGGCGGCGTAGTCGGCCGGCTCCATCACGTTCGAGAACCGCAGCCCGACCATCGAGGCCTGCGGGTTCCACCGGCAGAAGTGCCAGGCCATCTCCTCCTCGACGGCCTTGCCCAGCGAGTACGTCGTCTCGGGCCTGCCGCGGTAGTCCTCGTCGACCGGGACGTACGGCGGCGGGGTGTCGAACGGCAGCCCCAGGACCGTCTCGCTCGACGCCCAGACCACGGTGCGGATGCCGGCGGCGCGCGCCGCCTCGAAGACGTGGTAGCTGCTCAGGACGTTGTTGGTGAACGTCGCGGCGTTCGGGGCGAGCCCCGGCGCCGGGATGGCGGCGAGGTGCACGACGGCGTCCACCCCCTGGTGCCGCTCGTCCACCGCGGTCAGGGCGCCGAGGACCTGGCCGTAGTCGGTGAGGTCGGTGCTGACGAAGTCGCCCGGCTGGCCCTGCGGTGGAGCCGCCCGGTCGAGGTTCAGCACGTCGTACCCGTGCGCGGCCAGGTCGGTGACGACGGCGCGGCCGAGCTTGCCGCTCCCGCCGGTGACGGCAACACGTGCCATGAGGGCTCCTTCGAGGTCGATCGGGTGGTCGGTCCAGCCATCGCCCCGTGCCCCGGACCGCAGATCGCCAACCACCCCCGGGGGCGGCGCGGTCGCCTACGGCGCCGTGAACCCGGGCGGTGCCGTGGGGGAGAGGGGCCCCAGCAGCGTCCGGCACCACAGGTCGGCGAGCAGCCGCGCGTAGCGCTCGGGCGTCCAGCCGCGGCGGGCCAGCAGCAGGTAGTACTCGACCGAGTTGGTGGACCCGACGATGTCGGCCACCTCCTGGTCGGTGAGGTCGGCGCGCAGCTCGCCGGTGGTGCGCAGGTCCTGGGCCAGCAGCAGGACGTTGGCCCCGCGGTGCTCGAGCATCCCCGCCCAGACCGCCGCGCAGGCCGCGTCGCTCTCGGCCGCGCGGCGCAGGGCGTCCTGCAGCGGCGCGATCTGGGGTACGAGGCGACCGACCGCGGCGGCGTAGATCTCGAGCTTCGCGCGTGCCGTCCCGGCCCGGCGGATGTCCTTGACGTACGCGCGCTCCTCGACGTCCACCGGCTCGTCCGAGCTGGCCAGCACCTGGTCGATGACCGCGAGGACCAGCTCGGGCTTGCGCCCGACGCTGGCGTAGACGGTGTCGAGGGAGACCCCTGCCGCGGCGGCGATCGCGGTCACGGTCGTCGCGGCGTAACCGTCGCGGGTGAACAGGTCACGGGCCGCCCGCAGCACCGAGCGTCGTGTCGCCGCAGCCTGCTCCTGCCGGCGGGGGGAGCGGTAGCTGCGGGTCCTGACCGGGGTCGTCACGGGGCCAGACTAGCAGGATTGGCCGGAAATACCTTCGGATCAATTCTGTACAAAACCTGTGTACGGCCGCTCCGGCGGGGGGCCGCACCTACCGCCGGGTGCGCGCGGACGGCCAGAGCAGGAAGACGGTGGCGCCCACGCTGACGACCAGCACCAGGGCCCAGGGCCAGACGAGGTCGGTGACGGCGAGCCGCAGCATCCGGGCGATCGTGAGGGCCGCCACCAGGGCCGGCACCAGCGCCGCCCGGCGGCGCGAGGCGCGACCTGCGGTGGGCATGCCCTGATCCTGCCACCCGCCGGCCCCGCGCGGGCCGCGTAGGGTCGATCCATGCCTGCCGACCCCACCTCCGCCCCCGACTCCGCCCCCGACGCCGCCCGACGCTGAGGCCGAGGAGCGCCACGTCGAGTCCCGCGCCGAGCTGCTCCCCGAGGAGCTGGCGGCCGGCAGCGACGACCCGCAGGCCCAGGCCGAGGCGATCCTCGCCGAGTCGCTGGAGCGCACCGAGCACCCCGACGCCGACGCCAGCAGCCAGTCCCGCCACGCGACCTCCGAGGAGGCCGCCCGCCGGGGCGACCCCGACGGCGCCTGAGCCGGACCGCCGCCGAGCGCGGCAGTACCCTCCGCTGGTGAAGATTCTGTCGATCCAGTCCTCGGTGGCCTACGGGCACGCCGGCAACAGCTCGGCGGTGTTCCCGCTGCAGCGGCTCGGCCACGAGGTGTGGGCGGTCAACACCGTCCACTTCTCCAACCACACCGGGTACGGCGCCTGGCGCGGCCCGCTGCTCGCGCCCTCCGACGTGGCCGAGGTCATCACCGGCATCGAGGAGCGGGGGGTGCTGCCCCAGTGCGACGCGGTCCTCTCGGGCTACCAGGGCGCCGAGGAGGTCGGGGAGGTCGTGCTGGACGCGGTCGCCAGGGTGAAGGCGGCCAACCCCGCCGCCGTCTACTGCTGCGACCCGGTCATGGGTGACGTGGGCCGGGGCTTCTTCGTGCGGCCGGGCATCCCGGAGTTCATGCGGGACAGGGTCATCCCCGCCGCCGACCTCGCCACCCCCAACCAGTTCGAGCTCGAGTTCCTCACCGGCCGCCAGGTGGGCAGCACCGCCGACCTGCTCGACGCGGCCGACGCGCTGCGCGACCTGGGCCCGCGCACCGTCCTGGTGACCAGCGTGGAGACCGGCGACGCGGGCGAGGACGCCATCTCGATGGTCGCCGTGTCCGACGACGGCGCCTGGTCGGTCACGACCCCGCGGCTGCCCCTGAGCGTCAACGGCGCCGGCGACGCCACCGCGGCGCTGTTCCTGGCGCACACCACGACGGACGGGCCCGAGGTGGCCCTGGGGCGGACCGCCGCCTCCGTCTTCGCGGTGATGGAGCTGACGCACGCCGGCGGCCACCGGGAGATCCAGCTCGTCGCGGCCCAGCAGCAGATCGCCGACCCGCCCGCACGGTTCCCGGTGACCCGTCTGCGCTGAGGTGGCGGCGTGGGGGGCACCGACGGGCGTGTGGCAGGGTTGAAGTCCGGGCCTCGGGGTAGGTCCGCAGGCAACTGAAGGGAGCTCCCCATGAGCAAGGTCGGATTCCTCGCCGGAGTCGGTCTCGGCTACGTCCTCGGCGCGAAGGCCGGACGTCGGCGCTACGAGCAGATCAAGGCCCGGGCGGACAAGGTGTGGCAGAGCCCCACCGTGCAGCACAAGGTCAGCGACGCCACCCAGGTGGTCAAGGACAAGGCGCCCGAGCTGCAGCACAAGGTCACCGAGGCGGCCAAGGACGCGAGCTCGGCCGTGATGGCCAAGGTCAGCGGCGGCCACGGCAGCGACAGCCGGCCCGCCGGCCCGGGGGCGTCCGCCCCGGACGAGCCGGGAACCACGGTCCCGTCCATCTGAGCCGCCCCGGCCCGCCCCCGTCAGTCAGCGGGCGGGCCGTTGGTGTCCTAGGGTTTGCCTTCGTGGTCGGGAAACTCTGCTGTGCCTGAGGGCAGCCCGTTGGACGGGCTGACTCCCCAGCAGTGGTCCGCCGCCTGGGAGAGCTCGCCGGTGCTGGTGATCGTCACGGCCGGGGTCGACCACCTCGTCGTCTTCCAGAACGCCGCCGCCCGTGAGCTGTTCGGCGCGGTGGAGCTGGGGCGGCCGCTGCGCACGACCTTCCCCCTGTTCGGCGAGGCCGCCTTCGTGGCCATGGACGCGGGTCCTGCACGAGGGCACCACGGTGCAACGGCCGGACGGGCCCGTCGAGGTCGTGGGGTCGCACGGACAGCGGGTGCACCTGCTGCCTCGCTTTGCCCCGCTCGGCGCACCCCGGGACGACCGGCCTGCGGCAGGGGTCGTGATGACCGGCATCGACGTGAGCAGCCAGGTGGCCGCCGAGCGGATGGCCGCGCGGGCGGCGGTGCTGGCCGAGGTCTCCGACCGGATGAGCGGCGCGACCGACCCCGACGGCGCGCTGTGCCGGCTGACCGAGGCGCTCGTCCCCACCCTGGCGGACGTCGCCGCGGTCTACGTCCGCCCCCTCGGACCGGCCCGTCCCGTCGTGGCCGGCACCGGACGGCCGCCGGCCCCAGCCCTCGCCGCAGCGCCTGCCGGCGCGCGCCCTGGCGGTGGCGGCCGACCTGCGTGACCGGGTGGGGATGCCGCCGGCCCAGGGGTCGCCGACCGGCCGGCCCCGGTGGCTGGGCGCCCTCGAGGCGGGGCGTCCGGTGCTGCTGGACCTGCCGCCACCCGGCGCCGACGCCGTCCTCACCGCCTCCCCGTTGGACCGGTGGCTGCGCGCCGCCGACAGCCACACCGTCGCCGTGCTCCCACTGGCCGTGGCCGGCGAGCTCGACGGCGCCGTCGTCCTGCTCGGCACGGGCGACCGGCCGCCGTACACGCAGGCGGACCTGCCGTTCCTCGAGGACGTCGCGGCGCGCGCGGGCGTCGCCGTCACCCACCTGCGGGGGTTCGACCAGCAGCGCCGGATCGCCCAGGACCTGCAGCGGGCGCTGCTGCCGGACGTCCCGACCACGCTCCCCGGGCTGCGGGTCGCCGCGCGCTACGTCGCCGGCGCCGACGGGCTCGAGGTCGGCGGTGACTGGTGGGACGTCCACGACCTCGGCGGAGGCCGCACCGGCGTCGGGATCGGCGACGTCGCCGGGCGTGGCCTCGCCGCCGCCGTCGTGATGGGCCAGGCCCGGTCGGTGATGCGCACCGGCGCGATCGCGGGACTCTCCCCGGCCGGGCTGCTCGACGATGCTGGACCGGCACGTCGCCGACCTGGTGGCGCGCGCCGGTGACGGGGGCGCGGACCAGCCGCAGTTCGCCACGGCGTCGTACGCCGTCATCGACCGCGTCGCGGGGACGCTCACCGTCGCCAACGCCGGCCACCCCCCGATGCTGCTGCGGTACGACGGGGGCCGCACCGTCGCCGCGCACGCGCCACCCGGCCCGCCGCTCGGCATCGGGACCGGCGGCTACGTGGAGGTGGAGATGCCGTTCGGCCCGGGCTGCCTGCTGGCCGCGTTCACCGACGGTCTGGTGGAGTCCTCCGAGCTGGATGTCGGCGCCGGCATCGAGCGGCTGCGCGGTCACGTGCACGCCGTGGCCGACGAGGACCTGGAGGACGCCGCCGACCGGCTGCTGGAGGCCATGACCGGCCGCCGCGGCCAGGACGACGTGGCGCTCGTCCTGCTCCACCAGGACACCTGACCCGCGTCGCCGCGCTTCCCGCCGGGGCGTCAACCACCGGCGCGCGAGCGAGGTGGGTACCGTCTGGGTATGAACGCACCCCACGAGCACGCACGCGGACTGGCCGAGGTGCTGCCCAGCGCCCGGCACGGCGTCAGGTCGGTGCTGGCGCTGTCCGGCACCGGCCAGCTGCAGCGGCTGCGCCGGCACCTGTGCCGGGGCCCGGTGCCGGTCGACCGCTACGGCTACGTCGCCGGCCTCGAGCACCACGCCGGGTCCCTGCACAGGACGCACCCGTGAGCGCCGGGCGAGCCTGGATGCCCGGCACCGAGCCGGCCGCGCCGCCGCCGCAGCCCGAGCCGCTCGTCGTCGCCGCCGGCGAGCTGCCCGCGGCCGAGACGATCTCGACGTACGAGGAGGTCCTCCCGGGGGCCGCGGACCGCATCCTGCGGATGCTCGAGACGCAGGCCGATCACCGGATGTCGATGGAGCGCACCCTGGTCGAAGGGGCGGCCCGCACCGAGCGGCTCGGCCAGCTGATGGGCCTGGTCATCGTCCTGGTCGTGTTCCTCGTCGGCGCGCTGCTCATCGTGAACGGCCACCAGATCCCGGGCACCCTGCTCGCGATCGCCGACCTCGGTGTCCTCGTCGCGGTCTACCTCGGCCGTCAGCGCGAGGCGGAGCAGTCGTGACGACCGCCGTGTCCCCGGTGCTGGACCGCCTCCGGCACACCAGCGGTGCGCCCGACGGAGGTCGTCCGCGCCGCCTACGGCCTGGTCGAGCTGGTCGCCCCGGCGGCGCCGGCCGGGCGCGTCCTCGGGGTGCGGCGCGACCGGACCGAGCGGGCGCGTCGCCCGGCTGCTGGGTGCCCGTCACGCTCGACCCAGGCGGTGCTGACCACGCTGGCCGACAGCCCGCGCGCACGGCTGGTCGGCGGCGGGGTCGACGCGCTGCACGCGGTGACCATGGCCGGCTGGGCGATCGCCGACCGCCGCCGGGGTCGGCAGGCCTGGGCCGAGGCGCTCACCGCGACCCTGTTCGCCGCGGCCGAGCTGGGGCCGTCGCTGCCTCCGCTCGTGCGCGGCCGTGGGTCGGTGTCCGACGCGCCTGGCCGCCGCGTCCGGCCGCTCGACGACACCGGCAGGCGCTGATGGGCGTCTCGGCGGACGGGGCCTCCCCGAGGCCGGTCGTGCCCGCCGCTGCCGAACCCCGAGCGGGAGCGGCGCACGCGGGCTGCGTTGCGGCAGAGCGTCGTCGCCGACATCGCCGGTCGGGGCAGGGGCCAGGCGACCAGCGACCTCGTCCGGGAGCTGCAGTCGGAGCTGGCGCGCCGCGGGCTGCCCCCGGAGCCGACGCCCCTGGCTCAGGGCCGTGGCCTCCGACGCGGCGATGGGCCGCCTCTACGTCATCAGCGAGGAGGCGGTCCGCGACGCCGGGCTGCAGATGCCCCACGGTCACGGCAGCAGCTGACGCCGGCGCGGCCGGGCGGGTCGGGCTCGGGCCGGAACCACCGTGCGAACGAGCCCGGCACCCCTGAAACGCAGCGTTGACAGCGGTTGACGGCGGAAGAGGACACTCGGAAGGGCCCCTTCTGCCCAGGAGACGAGTCATGGCCCGCTCGCGTCGACCTCTTCCCGCCGCCCTCGTCGCTCTCGGCCTGCTGCTCGCCGTGACACAGCCCCTGCCGGCGCAGGCTGCGGGGCCCCCGTCCTCTGCCGCGGCGCGCACGTCACCTGCCGCGGTGGCCGCCCCCGCGGTGGTGGCCAGGGCGCCGCGTCCGGTCAAGGGGATCTCGATGCAGCAGCTGCTCCCGTACTGGGGGGCCAACGCGCGCGGCATCACCAGCGACCTGGCCGACGCCGGGGCCGTGGGGGCGACCTGGGCGCGGGTGTCGCTGCCCTACGGGGCTGCGGCCGCGGGCCAGCTGGCCAGGGTCGTGGCCGCGGCGAACGCCCACCGGGTCCGGCTGGTCGTGGTGCTGGAGAAGCCGGCACCGCTGAACGACCTGGGCACGGCCGCCAACCGCGCGGCGTACCGGTCCTGGGTGGTCGGCACCGTGCGCCGGTTCAAGGCGAGCGTGAAGTACTGGGAGATCTTCAACGAGCCCAACCTGCGGTCCTCCTGGAACATCGACAACCGTCTCGGCAGCAACCAGACGGTCTACGCCGCCGCGGTGCGCCGTTACGTGACCCTGCTGGCCGACGGCTACCGCTCGGTCAAGGCCGCCGACCCCAAGGCCGTGGTGGTCTTCGGCGGCCTGTCGGAGTCGACCGTCGAGCGCTACCTCGCGGTGCTGCTGACGACGGGCGCCTGGCGCTACTTCGACGTCATGTCGTTCCACCCCTTCGGCCGGACGCCCGTCAAGGTGATGGGCCGCTACAACGCCCTCAAGGTGCGGATGAACGCCAGGTCCGCCTGGGCCAGGAAGCCCATCTGGGTCACCGAGGTCGGCTTCAACACCTCGTGGACCACCAAGGGCGGCTACGTGCCCAACGAGAAGGTCAAGGCGGCCTACCTGGCTGACACGATCCGCCGGCTCTACGCCGCGACGCGGCGGCCGGTCTTCTGGCACAACCTGCACGGCGCCAACCCTGCCCACCCGGGCTTCGGCCTGGAGACCAAGAACAAGGCCACCCTGGCCGTACGCCGCCTGCCCGCCTTCACGACGTTCCGCGCCCTGTGAGCCGCGACCCCGTGCGTCCCGCCGGTCGCACGTGTGCCGTGGCGGCGGACCGGGTAGGTGCGCCGGCATGACCACGAACCCGACCGTCGCCCTGCTCGGAACCGGCACCATGGGGGCCGGCATGGCCGCCAGCATCGCGCGGGCGGGACTGCCGCTGCGCGTGTGGAACCGCAGCCGCGAGAAGGCCGAGCCCCTGGCCGGGGTGGGCGCCGTGATCGCGGACAGCCCGGCCGAGGCGGTCGAGGGCGCGGACCTCGTCCTCACCATGCTGTTCGACGCCGACGCGGTCGCGGCGACCATGGAGCAGGCCCGGGCGTCCCTGGCCCCCGGCGCCGTGTGGGTGCAGCAGAGCACGGTCGGTGTCGAGGGCAGCGACCGGCTGGTGGCGCTGGCCCGGGACCTCGGCGTGGCGTACGTCGACGCACCGGTGCTGGGCACCCGCAAGCCGGCGGAGGACGGCGCGCTGGTCGTGCTCGCGTCCGGGCCGCAGGACGTCCGCGAGCGGGTCACCCCGGTGTTCGACGCGATCGGCTCACGGACGTTGTGGCTGGGGGCGGCCGGCGAGGCGTCACGGCTGAAGCTGGCCGCGAACGCGTGGGTGATCACCGTCGTGGAGGGGATCGCCGAGTCGCTCGCCCTGACCCGGTCCCTGGGCCTGGACCCCGCACCTCTTCCTGCAGGCGGTCGCCGGCGGCGCCATGGACGCGCCGTACGTGCAGCTCAAGGGGACCGCCATGATCGAGGGCGACTTCGCCCCGTCCTTCAGCCTCGACGGGGCGGCCAAGGACGGCGACCTCATCGTCGCGGCTGCCCGCGGGGCCGGTGTCGAGCTGGCCGTCGTCGAGGCGGCCCGGGACCACCTCGCCCGGGCGCGGGCCGCCGGCCACGGTGGCCAGGACCTGTCCGCGACCTACCTGGAGCACTGACCGGAGCACCGACCGGCTGACCGGGCCCGACCGGGGCGCGGGCAGTCCCCGGGCCCGGACCGCTCAGGACGGCTGGGCGGCCGCGTGCGGCACGGGCTGCGGGCGGCCGGTGTCCTCGGTGGCGGCCTGCACCCGGCTGAGCAGGACAGCCGCGACCGTCATCAGGGTCAGGCAGCCGACCTCGGCGGCGACCGACCACGGGCCCCGGCTCAGCCGCTCGTCGTAGACCCACACCCCGATCGCCACGCTCAGCAGCGGGTCGACGGCGGCGATCGCGGGCAGGCTCGCGGTGAGCGGTCCGGCCTGGAAGGCCAGCTGCGCCAGCACCATCCCGATGCCGCCGGCCGCGACCAGCACGTAGGGCTGCCAGCTGGTGGCCAGTGCCGGCAGGCCGGCCGACACGATGTTGGTGCAGCTCTTGATCAGGGCCGCCGTGCAGGCGTAGGCGATGCCGACGGCGATGCCCATCAGCGCCGCGGCGCCCCCTGACGGCAGCTTGCGGCTCGTCAGCACGCACGTCGCGGCGAGCGTGACGGCCATCACCCCGGCCAGGACGGCGGGCACCCGGTCGGCCGCCTGCAGCAGCGCCGGGGACCCGGCCCGGACCGTGCCCGAGGCGAGCATGAACCCCACCAGGGCCACGACCAGCACCGCGCCCCAGGCGAGCTCGCGCCGGGTGATCCGGGTGCCGGCCACCCGGTGGGCGAGGACGAGCGAGAACAGCAGGGCCGTCGTGAGCAGCGGCTGCACGACCGACAGCGCCCCGATGTGCAGCGCGTAGACCTGCAGGGCGAGCCCCAGGCCGTCGGCCAGGAGCGCCGCCAGGTAGAGCGGGTGCCGGGCCGTCGCGCCGACGAAGCGCAGGAGTCGGCGTGGCGCCAGGCCGGAGACGTCCGGCGCGGTGCGCGCGCTGCGGTGCTTCAGGGCCGTCGACAGGGCGAAGAAGGCCGTCGCCCCGACGCTCGCCCCGACGACGGCCAGCATGCTCACGAGACCTCGGCGAGCGGCACCGGCGCAGCGGGGCGCTCCGTCGCCTGCGCGTAGGCCGCCTCGGTGCTCTCCAGCACGCACGTCCAGTCGACCCGGCACGGTGCGGTGCGGTTGTGGTCGGCGATCCCCGTGCGCAGGTCGGGCTCGGCGCCGAGCCGGACGAGGGCCTGCACCATGTCCTCGTCGGTGTCGCAGAGCAGGCCCTCGACCTCGTGGCGCACGAACTCACGCACACCACCGGACGCCTTGGCCACGACGGGCAGCCCGGCACAGCGCGCCTCGAGGGCCGCGATGCCGAACGACTCGAGGTCGGCCGGTGCGACGAACACGTGCGCGCCGCGCAGCAGCTCGCGCACGGCGCCCCGGTCCAGCCGGCCGGCCAGGGTGACCGAGCTGGTCATCGCGTGCCGGCGCGCGTAGGCCTGCACCCACCGCAGCAGGGGTCCGTCGCCCGCGACGAGCAGGTGCAGGCGGGTCCCGGAGCCCAGGCGGGCCTGCGCCTCCCGCACCATCCGCAGCAGCGCGAACGGGCGCTTGCGCAGGCTGAGGCGCATCACCGCAGCCAGGACCAGCTCTCCGGCCGCCTCGGGGGCCGCCGGACCGCGCCACCGGTGCTGGTCGATCCCGTTGGGGATCACCATGACCGGCCGGTCGTGGGGCAGCAGCCGGCGCACCGGCACGGCCGCCGCCTCGCTCACGGCGGTCCACACGATCGGCAGGCGGCTCCACCGCCCGAGCAGGTCGAACGCGGCCATCAGCGGGCGGACCCCCGCCCACATCGAGTGGACGGTGAGGACGACGGGGATGCCGGCACGGGCAGCCGCCCGCGCGACGAAGAAGGCCAGCGGCGAGCCGACACCGACGTGGGCGTGCACGACGTCGTACCGCCCGGCGAGGACCGCCCGGATGCCGGCCGGCAGCCCGCCGGGGTGCAGCACGTGCGGGCGGCGGAAGCCGTCGGTGAGCCGTGTCACGAAGCGGTCGGCCGGCCCGGGAGAGCTGGTCAGGATCTCGACCTCGTGCCCGGCCGCGCGCTGCCGGTCCGACAGGTCGCTCACGTGCAGCTCGATGCCGCCGAGGCGGGGCAGGTAGAAGTCGGTGACGTGGGCGATCCTCACGCGGTGCCCCGCACGGGCGTGGGGGACGGGGCGGCGTTCAGGTCCGGGACGGCGCAGGGGCGCACGGCCGGCGGGCGGGATCGGGTCACCGGGACACGGTGCCACAGCCGGCCGCAAACGGCTCGCTGCGCCCGCGAGCCACGCCGTACGACGCGCGCCCCGGCCCCGCGTCCCGCATGCCGGGCGCGACCGGTTGGTCGCCCGGCGCAACCACTAGGCTCGTGGCGGCCTCGGGGGGTCTGGTCGCGGTCAACGGGGACCGGGCGGTCTCCCTGACGTCCCGCCTCCCACCCCTCACGTCGCGAAGGGCACCGCCATGCCTTCCCTGCTCGCCCCCCTGTCCCCGGGGAAGTCCGCCGACCGGCGCCGTCCACGGCCGGAGTCGGAGCCGGAGCCGCGCAGGCCCCGCCGCCCGGACCATGGCCCGGACGGTGGCCCGGTCTCGCCGCGACGGGAGATCGCGAGGATCGCGGTGCCGGTGAGCCTCGAGTTCGTCTTCATGCTCGTGCTGAACTTCGTCAACCAGGTGGTGGTCGGCGCCCTGGGCGCGACCGCCATCGCGGCGGTCGGCTTCGCCAACAGCCTCGTCTTCATCCTGGTGCTGACGCTCGGCGCCCTCGGGGCGTCGGTCAGCATCCTCGTCGCGCGGGCCCACGGGTCGGGACGGCGGCACGAGATGAACACCAGCGTCACGGCGGCCCTGCTCGTCGCCGGCCTGCTGGCGGCCGTCACCTCGGCGCCCGCGTTCCTGGCGGTGGGCTCCCTGCTGAGGCTGACCGGGGCCTCGCCGACCGTCGCGGCCGTGGGCAGCGGCTACCTGCGCCTGATGACGCTGTCGCTGGTCCCGACGGTGCTGTCCGCCATCCTCAGCGGGGTGATGCGCTCGACCGGTCACGCCCGCAGCCCGATGGTGGCGACCCTCGTCACGGTGCTGCTCAACACCTCGCTCGGCTACTGCCTGGTGTTCGGGGTGGGGCCGCTCCCGGAGCTGGGGGTGGTCGGCGCCGGGCTGGGCCACCCTGGCCACGGCGGTGCTCAAGGCGGTCATCCTGCTCGCCCAGGTCCTCGTGCAGCACCGGCTGGTGCGCTGGGAGCTGCCCGCCAGCCGGCGCGAGTGGCGCAGCGTGCTGGTGCCGCTGTTCGTCCTCGCCGTCCCGCTCGGCATCACCGAGCTGTTCTGGACCACCGGCACGTTCCTCTACAACGTGGTCTTCCAGCGGCTGGGCGACGACGCCCTCGCGGCGGCCCAGATCGCGGCCACGCTGGAGGGGGTCTTCATCGTCGGCAGCATCGGGCTGATGAGCGCCACCACTGCCCTCGTCGGCCGGGCGGTCGGCCGCGGCGAGGCCACGGAGGCGATGGCGTGGGTGCGCCGGGTGAAGAAGGTGGGCCTGCACACCGGCGTGGGCTTCGGCGTCCTGTTCGGGTGCAGCGCCCTCGCGCTGGGGCTGCTGTACGGCAACGCCGGGCCCGGCGTGCGGCAGGCGGCGGCGCTCGGCATCGTCGTCAACGCGCTGTTCCAGGTGGTCAAGGTGCGCAACATGGTGCTCGGCGCCGGGGTGCTGCCCAGTGGCGACGACGTCCGCGGCGTCATCATGGGCGACGTCGCCGGCGCCTTCGTCGTCGGGCTGCCCCTCGCCGTGCTGCTCGGCCTGCACACCCCCCTGGGCGTGGCGGGGGTCTTCCTCGCCCGGGTGGTCGAGGAGGTCGCCAAGCTGGCGATCTTCAGCTGGCGGGTGCGACGGCTCGACTGGCACCGGCTGGCGCAGCCGCGGGAGCAGCTGTCGGTGCCGGCCTGAGGCGGCTCAGCCCTCGCGGGTCGTGCCCGTGAGGTAGACCCAGCGGCCGCCCTCGCGGACGAAGCGGCTGTCCTCGTGCAGCACCCCGGGCCGCCCGGAGGCGCTGTAGTGGGCCCGGAACTCGACCGACCCCTCGGCGTCGAGCAGCCCGCCCCCGTTGGCGCCCAGGATCTCCAGCCTCGTCCACCGCTGGCTCCGGTCGGTGTGCAGGTGGGGTGGGCGGGTCGAGCTGTGCCAGCTGCGGGACAGGTACGCGTCGTCGCCGACCGCGAAGGCGCTGTAGCGCGAGCGCATCAGCTGCTCGGCACTGGCCGCGGTCCGCTCGCCCCGGTGCAGGGGCGCGCAGCACGCGTCGTACGGCTGGGGCAGCCCGCAGGGGCAGCCGGCGGTGCGGGTGGTGGCGGGGCCGGCGGGGCGGCCCGGGCGGGAACGGCTCACCGGCCCAGTCTGGCGCACCCTCGCCGGCTCAGCCGGTCGGGCCGTAGCGCTCGACCCGGACCGAGGCGGCCGGCATGCCCAGCTCGACCAGCAGCTGGGAGGCGTGCTCGGCGAAGGCCGCCGAGCCGCAGACGTAGGCCGTGGCGCCGGGGAGCAGCAGCGGCCGGAGGTCGGCGGCGACCAGCCGGCCCGCCGGACGGGTCGCCCCTGCCGGGGCGCGGCGGGTGTGGATGATGGTGGACTCCGCGCCGTACTCGCCGGCGAAGGGCAGGTCCTCGGGCGAGCGGACCGACACCACCAGCCGCAGCGGCACGTGCAGCCCGGCCCGGCGGTGGTGGCGCAGCATCGACATCAGCGGGACGACGCCCGAGCCGCCGCCGACCAGCAGCGCCGGCATGCTGCCGTTCCACACGAACCAGCCGCCGAACGGCCCACGCACCTCCAGCGGGTCGCCGACCTCGAGCGCGTCGTGGAGGTAGCCCGACACCTCCCCGCCCTCGAGTCGGTCGACCGCCAGCTCGATCTCGGAGCCGTCGGTGGGCGCCGAGGCGACGCTGTAGGACCGGGACGCGGTGTAGCCGTCCGGTGCGGTGAGCCGGACGGTGAAGTGCTGGCCCGGGACGTGCGGCGAGCCGGCCGGCAGCCCGAGCCGCAGCGTGACAATCCGGGCGGTCTCCCGCCGGATCTCGCGCACCGTCGAGATCTGCCACTCGCGCCGTGCGCCGCCGGGAGGGGGGCGACGCGTCACCGGCCCGATCGAGGGCAGCGGTGGCAGGTCGGGCAGCGGTGGCAGGTCGGGCAACGCGGGCAGGTCGGGCAGCCGCGGCGGGTCAGTCACCGGTGTACCGCTGCTCGCGCCACGGGTCGCCCCGGTCGTGGTAGCCGCGCGTCTCCCAGAAGCCCGGCTCGTCGTGGTCGAGCACGCGCAGGCCACCCACCCACTTGGCCGACTTCCAGAAGTACAGGTGCGGCACCAGCAGCCGGGCCGGGCCGCCGTGCTCAACCGGGAGCGGGCGCCCCTCGTGCTCCCACACCACCCACGCCCTCCCGCCGGTGACGTCCTCCAGCGGCAGGTTGGTGGTGTACCCGGTGTGGCTCCAGGCCACGACGTGGGTCGCGGCGGGGGTGGGTTCCGCGGCCGCGAGCAGGACGTCGACGGACACGCCGGAGAACGAGGTGCCGAGCTTGGACCAGGTCGTCACGCAGTGGATGTCACCGTCGTAGCGCGCCGCCGGGAGCTGCCGGATCTCGTCCCACGACCACTCCCGCGCCTGCCGCACCAGCCCGTCGACGCGGAACGTCCAGCGGGCCAGGTCCAGGTGGGGGGTGACCTCGGCGGTCAGCACCGGAAACGTCGTACCGGCGTCATACTGGCCAGGAGGCAACCGTGGATCTCGTCGGTCCTCGCGGCTGTCGGGACGGCGGAACGGCGTGGCCATGGCACCTCCTGGTGTGTGCCTCATCAGCGTATCGGCGCCGCTCGCGCCACGTCGTCGACGACGAGGCGGTCCGCAGCGAGGGGTTGGGAAGGCGGGCCATGGGCACCAGCCAGGTCGAGATCGAGCGCAAGTACGACGTCGCCGCCGACGCGGCCGTGCCCCCGCTGGCGGGGGTCGGGCCGGTGGCCGGCGTCGACGAGCCGGTCACCGTGCAGCTCGAGGCGGTCTACCACGACACGGCGGACCTGGCCCTCGCCCGGCGGGGGGTCACCCTGCGCCGCCGCGTCGGTGGGCAGGACAGCGGGTGGCACCTGAAGCGTCCCGTCACCAAGGCGGACAAGAAGGCGGACAAGAGGGCGGGCGGTACGGCGCGCTCGGAGCTGCACGAGCCGCTCGGCCCCGGTGACGAGCCGGTGCCGTCCACGCTGCTGGAGGAGGTGCGGGCACTGGTGCGCCACCACCCCGTCGAGCCGGTGGTGACGCTGAGCACCCGTCGGGTCGTGCACCGACTGCGTGACGCGCACGGCGCCGTCCTGGCCGAGCTGGCCGACGACACCGTCACCGCGCGGGGGACCGCGACCGACGGTGCGGTCGACCTCGACACGTGGCGCGAGTGGGAGGTCGAGCTGGTCGAGGGGGAGGCCGGGGTGCTCGGCGCGGTGGAGCCCGCGCTGCTGGACGCCGGAGCGACCCCCGCGGCCGGTCCGTCCAAGCTGGCCCGCGCCCTCGCCGGCCGGCTGGCCGAGCTCACCGGCCCACCGCTGCCGAAGCCGTCACGGCGGGGCGCCGCGGGTCTGGTGGTCCAGCAGTACCTCCAGACCCAGCTCGGCGAGATCCTGGGCCACGACCCGGGAGTGCGGCGCGGCGATGACGAGCCGGTG
Source organism: uncultured Actinomycetota bacterium (assembly GCA_963828995.1). GTDB lineage: Bacteria > Actinomycetota > Actinomycetes > Actinomycetales > Dermatophilaceae > CAVRTM01. The sequence goes on along the minus strand of CAWHHB010000012.1, from coordinate 68,220 downwards.
CACAGGATGCGGGTCGCCTCCCGGCGCACCCGCAGCCTGCTCAGCACGTACCGCCCGCTGCTCGACCGTACGGTCACCGACCCGCTGCGGGCCGAGCTCAAGTGGCTGGCCGGCGCGCTCGGGGACGCCCGCGACACCCGGGTGATGTGGGACCGGCTCGACGCGATGGTCGAGGCCGAGCCCGGTGACCTGGCCACCCCCGCCGTGCGTGAGCGGATGGACGCCGAGCTGCGCGCGACGTACGAGGTCGCGCAGGCGGCGGCGGTGGAGGCGCTCGGGTCCGCGCGCTACTTCCGGCTGCTGGACGCGCTCGAGGAGCTGGTGCGGCAGCCGCCGTGGACGGCGCTGGCCCTGGGCTCCGCCCAGGACGTGCTGCGGTCTCGGGTGCGCAAGGACTGGAAGCGGACCCGCCGGCTGGTCCGGGTGGCCCAGCGGATGGAGCCGGGGGAGGAGCGGGACCAGCAGCTGCACGAGGTGCGCAAGGCGGCCAAGCGTCTGCGTTACGCCGCCGAGGTCGTCGTCCCGGTCTTCGGCCGCAAGGCCGGCCGGCTGGCCACCGCGGCCGAGGAGCTGCAGGAGGTGCTCGGCGACCTGCACGACAGCGTCGTGACCCGCGCGATGCTGCTCCGGCTGGCCGCGGACAGCCCCGGGCAGCCCGACAACGCCCTGCTGTACGGGCGGTTGCACGCCGAGGAGGAGCAGCGAGCGCGGCGGATGGCGGCGCAGTTCGACGCCGTCTGGCATGAGGTGAAGCGCCCCGCGATGCACCGCTGGCTGCGGCCGTGAGCACGGACCCGGCGGGGTCGATCTGGCCAAACCGCTGAGCCGGTCCCGGTGGCGCCTCTACTGTGGAGAGGTCCCGTTCCACGGGCAGGTCGGGGTCCTCCCGGTTCTCGAGCTCCCCGTCCCGCGGGCCGTACCGCAGGAAGGTGACGCCGTGCGCCCAGAGCTGGTGGCCGCCCTGGGTATGGGCGCCTGCGCGATCTGTGACCTCGCCATGGCCGGCTTCGTCTGGTCGCGACGGCAGGACGGTGCGGGACGGGCGCTCACCGCGGTGCTGCTGGCCCTGACGATCTGGAACCTCGCCTACGCCGCCGAGCTGCTCACCCTCGACCCCGCGAACAGCCTCGCGTGGGGCGACCTGAAGTACGTCGGCATCGGTGTGCTCGTCCCCGCCTGGCTGGCGTTCGTCATGTGCTGGACGGGGCACGCCCGCCGGGTCACCCCCCGGCTGGTGGCGCTGCTGATGATCGAGCCCCTGCTGATGCTCGGCGCGCTCGCGTTCCCCGCGACCCACGACCTGGTCCGCTACCTCGACCCGGAGGACATCCGGGACGGGCCCCCCTTCTTCGTGTCGGCCGGCCCCCTGTTCTGGGTCCACCTGTCCTACCTCGACGTGCTCATGCTCGGCGCGACCGGCGCCTTCATCGTCTCGTTGCTGCGGCGGTCCCGGGCCTACGGGTTGCAGGCGGCGGTGCTCACCGGTGCCGCGTTGCTGCCCTGGGTCACCAACCTGGGCTACAACTTCGACATCGACCCGCTGTCGGAGGTCGACCTCACCCCGGTGGCCTTCACCCTGTCGGCCGCGATCCTGGCCTGGGGCATGTTCCGCCAGCACCTGCTGCGGCTGGCGCCGGTCGCCTACCGCCAGATCGTCGCGGGCATGAGCGACGCGGTCTTCCTGCTCGACATGTTCGGGCACCTGGTCGAGACCAACCCCGCCGCCGAGGCGATGCTCGAGCCAGGGCCCGGCCCGGGTGGCCGGCACCGCCGGCGGATGGTGCTGCCCGAGCGCCTGGAGCCCTGGGCCGTGGGCGACGGGCCCGGCGAGGTGAGCCTCGAGGTGGAGGGGGCCACGCACGACTACGAGGTGCAGGCCAGCGAGCTGCCGGACCACCGCGGCCGGCCCAAGGGGCGGTTGCTCATCCTGCGCGACATCACCGAACGGCGCCGGCACGAGCGCGAGCTGGCCCTGCTGCACGCGGCCCAGTCCCGGATCGCCGACACGCTCAGCCGCTCGCTGCGTCCAGACGTCCTGCCCGCGCCCGAGGGCGTCCGGCTGGCCGCGGCCTACCGCCCGGCCGGGCTGGGGCACGAGATCGGCGGTGACTTCTACGACGTCTTCTCCTCGGGCACCACCTGGGCCTTCGCGATCGGCGACGTCAGCGGCAAGGGCGCGTCGGCGGCGGCCGTGACCGCGCTCGCCCGCTACACCCTGCGTGCGCTGAGCACGCGGTACTCCTCGAGCCGTCGCACCGTCGCGCAGCTGAACCAGCAGCTGCTCGCCAACGGCACCGAGGACATGTACCTCACCGTGGCCCACGGGCGGTTCGTCCCCGGCCGCGAGAACGTCTCCGTGACCTTCGTGCTCGGCGGTCACCCGCACCCGTTGCTGGTCCGTGCGGCGACCGGGGAGGTCAGGCCGGTCGGGCGGGCCGGCACCGCGGTGGGCCTGGTCCCTGACACGAGCCTGCACGAGACGACGGTGTGCCTCGCGCCCGGTGACGCCCTGCTCTTCTACACCGACGGCGTGACCGAGGCCCGGCGCGGCGGCGAGTTCTTCGGCGAGGAGGGCCTTGCGCGGGTGATCCGCCAGGCGGCCGACCTGGGCGCCACCGACATGGCCGACCGCGTGCTCGCGGCCGTCCTCGACTTCCAGGGCCAGCACGCCGCTGACGACATCGCGCTGCTGGTCATCCAGGCGCCCCGGGTCGAGGCGCCGTTGCGCCAGCGCGCCGTGTCCGAGCTCGTCGCGACCTGAACCGCGTCGACAGGGTTGCGGTGTCGCGCACCGGGTATGACCCCCGCGGTGAACCGGCAGCGCCCGCCGGGACCGAGCCTGTTGCTCCCGGCACCGCGCAGGGACCAAGGTGGAGGAAGCCTCCTTCGGCTGAAAGGGACTGGCATGGAGATCGACCCGACACCCGACCCCATCACGGACCTCGAGCGCGCTGCGGAGGAGCAGCGCTCGGCGCTCGAGCAGGTCAGCGAGAAGGAGGCCGAGGGCGCGGCGGTCGACCCCGCCCACCGCACCGAGGTGGAGCAGGCCTTCCACGAGACGCAGAAGCGGTATGAGGAGGCCCTGGCCGGACGGGCCGAGGAGCTGGCCCGGGTGTGGCACTCGCTGTGGATCGACGTCCTGAAGGTGCGCCTGGGCAACAAGCCCAGCCACGAGCGGGGGGAGTGGCTGGCGACGCTCTCCGAGGCCACCGGTGTGCCGGAGTGGGCGCTGCACAACGTCGTCCGGCAGGAGGCGGCCGAGGGGGACCCCGCCGAGCGGGGCGACCCGCCGACCATGGCGCTGCTCGAGCGGGCCGACGCGCTCGCCGAGAAGCAGCGGCAGCGGTTTGCGCGCCGTCGCGCGGTCGTGCGGCAGCTCGAGACGCCGCCGGAGTAGGCCCTTGGGGACCGGGAGCAGACGGGCCCAGCACCCGTGAGCCCGGGCGGCGGCCCTCACGCGACGCAGAACTCGTTGCCCTCGGGGTCGTGCATCACCACGCCGTAGTAGTCCATGCCCTCGTGGCCGAGGGTGCGCAACCGGGTCGCTCCCAGCCCCGTCAACCGCCCCACCTCGGCGTCGACGCGGTCGCGACGCGTCGCGAGGGGGACGGTGCGACCCCCGGAGACCTTGAGGTCGAGGTGCACCCGGTTCTTGACCACCTTGGCCTCGGGCACCACCTGGAACCAGATCCGTGGTCGGACGCCCTCGGGGTCGACGATCGAGTCGGTGTGGTCCTCGTCGTCGGGCAGCTCGTCCTCGGGCACGCCGATGCTGCGCCAGAAGGACACCCACGACGTCGCGCCGCCCGGTGGTGGCTCGAGGACGTAGCCGAGGGCGGTCGACCAGAAGGCCACGAGGACCCGCGGGTCGGTGCAGTCGACGGTGATCTGCAGGGTGGGTCTCATCGGCGCTCCCGGTGGCTGGTGCTGGGTGGCCGTCATGCTGCCAGTGGCCGGTGACAGCCCCGTCCGGGAGCCTGCTCACCGGCCGAGGGGGCCGAGGGACGGCCGGCGACGCCGGGCGATGGGCGCTACCGCAGGGTCACGACCTTGTGCATGCCCATGGCGGCGTGCGGCATCCCCGTCCTGTCGTCGGAGACGAAGCACAGCATCACGTAGGTCCCGGCAGGGGCGTCGTACGTCAGACGGGCCTGACGCCCGGGTGACAGCACGCCCATCCCCACGCCGGGTCCCTTCTCAGCGAAGGGCGGTGGGCCCTGCGCCCCGGAGCTGAAGTACTGCTGGACCTGCGCGTCGGTGGTGCCCTTCTTCACCCGCATCAGGGCCATGAAGTGCACCGTGTCGGACAGGTTGCGCACGCGGATGGTCCCGCGGGCCGGCAGCGTGCCGGGCGTGACGAACCGGTCGGCGGAGTTCAGGGACACCGTGGCGCTGAACGCCGGTGGGCGATGCTGCGCGCACCCGCACCGACGCACCGTCAACGCCGTCGGGTGCAGCGGCACGGCGGGGTAGCGGCCGAGGTCGACCAGGTAGTAGCTGCCCCGTGTGAGCCGCCGCGTCACGGTCGCGGGCGTCGTCCGGGAGACCTGGGCCAGGCCGTAGAACACCGCGTCGCGGGTGAGGTCCCGCGTTCCCTTCGCGGCGACCTTGGGGTTCGTCGAGAACTCCTCCCGGAAGCCCCGCACCACGTCGGCCAGGGTGGCGTTGGCCTTGGGTCTGAAGAGCACGATGTCGCTGTCCACCGCGGTGGTGGCGCGCACGTGGAAGCTGACGTAGCCCGTGTGCACGGCCATGCTGCTGACCGCGACGTGGGTGCCGTCGCCGCTGACCGTGACCGAGGAGGTGGGCGGCGCCTGCTGCCGGGCAGAGGAGCTGGTGGCCGACGTGACGAGTGCGCCGGCTGCCAGGACGAACGCGGTGACTGCACACAGGGTCTTGCGCATGGTTCTCGCCTGTCGACGGTGGGCGTCGCCGGGTTGCGGCGCACCCTTCAGCGTCCACCCCACGACGGACGCCGGGCCATCCCATGTCTGGGGTGCACGCCGCGCGGACCTGATCGTGGCCCAGGTGCCCGGCCGCAGTGGCAGACTGCCGCGCGTGTCGATGCCGCAGCAGCGTGACGAGTCGGAGCAGCCCGAGCACGAGCAGGACCCTGTCCTCCTCGGTCCCGGGCCCGCCGCGCCCTGGGTCCGGGACGTCGCGCGTCGCCTGAGCGCCGCCGACGTGGAGGATGCGCTGGCCATGGCCGCCGGGCTGACCGGCACGGTGCCGCTGCCCGGCTCGGGCGAGACCCTGCAGCGCTGGGAGCTGCTCGCGTCCGTCGCCGCGGTCAACCTCACCGCCGCGCGGGTGCTGGAGGCCCATCTCGACGCCGTCGCGATCCTGGCGGAGGCGGGCGAGGGCGAAGCGGTGCCCGCCACCGCCACGTGGGGCGTCTTCGCCGCGGAGGCTCCGGGCACGTCCCTCGTCGCCCGTGAGGGAGCTGACGGGCGGTGGGAGCTCCAGGGGGACAAGCCGTGGTGCTCGCTCGCCTCCCGGCTCACCCACGCGCTGGTCACCGCCCACGTGCCGGACGGCCGTCGGCTGTTCGCCGTCGAGCTGCGCCAGCCCGGGGTGTCCGTGCTGCCGGACGCCTGGCACGCGCGCGGGCTGGTCGACGTGCCCAGCGGGCCGGTGCGGTTCGGTGGCGCCCTGGCCCGCCCGGTCGGCGCGACGGGCTGGTACCTGCGGCGGCCCGGCTTCGCCCACGGCGGGCTCGGGGTGGCCGCGTGCTGGTACGGCGGGGCCGTGGGCCTCGCCCGCGCCGTGGCGCGGGCGGCCCGGCGACGGAGCCCCGACCAGCTGGCGCTCTGCCACCTCGGTGCCCTCGACCTCGACCTGTCGGTGGCGCGTGCGGCGCTGGCCGGCGCGGCCGCGGACGTCGACGGAGGCCGGGCCGACGGCGCCGCGGGTGAGCTGCTCGCGCTGCGGGTGCGCTCGGTCGTCGCGTCCTGCGCCGAGCGGGTGCTGCAGCGGACCGGCCACGCCCTCGGACCGGCGCCCCTCACCCTCGACGCCGACCACGCGGCCCGCGCGGCCGACCTCACGGTCTACCTGCGCCAGCACCACGCCGAGCGTGACGTGGCCCGGCTGGGAGGCCTGCTCGTCGCGCAGGAGTCCCTGCCGTGGTGAGCGCCGACGGCCCCGGAGCCCCGAGCCTGGACGGGCAGTTCTTCGACGACTTCTACCGCGAGCAGGGCGAGGACCCCTGGGGGTTCACCGACCGGTGGTACGAGCAGCGCAAGCGCGCCGTGACCCTGGCCAGCCTGCCCCGTCCGCGGTTCCGGCGCGCCCTCGAGGTGGGCTGCTCGGTCGGCGTCCTCACCAGTGACCTCGCGCCGCGGTGCGACGAGCTGCTCGCGCTCGACGTGGCGGGCGCGGCCGTCGCGCTGGCCCGTGAGCGGACCCGCGCCCTGCCGTCGGTGCGGGTCGAGCAGATGGCGGTGCCGGCGCAGTGGCCGGAGGGCACCTTCGACCTGGTGGTGCTCTCCGAGGTCGGCTACTACCTGAGCCTGGACGAGCTGACCTCCCTGTGTGACAGGTCGATCGGGTCCCTGTCTCCCGACGGTGTGCTGGTGGCCTGCCACTGGCGGCATCCCGTCGACGGAGTACCCCCTGCGGGGCGACACGGTGCACGCGGTGCTGCGGTCCCGGACCGAGGTGGTGGCGCTGGCCCGCCACGAGGAGGAGGACTTCCTCCTGGACGTCCTCGTCCGGCCGCCGGCCGTGAGCGTGGCCGGACAGACCGGCCTGCTCGGCTGAGGCCCACAGCACCTCCCTGCGCCCAGCCGCAGGTTCTAGGGTCGAGGCATGCATCGCCTTGCGCGGGCCCTCGGGGCTGCGCTCGCCGTCTGTCTCGGCGTGGCGGCGAGTGGTCCGTCCACGCCGCCCGGCCCGCCGCAGCGGCACGGGGCCGCGGCACCCGCGTCCGGCCCGGACGGGGTGCGGTCGGGCGCGACGACCGTGGGCACCGCAGACGTCGGCGCGGGGTGGGTCGGCCGCGAGAACGCCAGGAAGGGCAGCCCGGGCTGGCGGATCAGGCCGGGCACCCTGGCCAGTGACACCCAGCTGGCCGGCTACGCCGACCGGGCCAGCATCCGTCCCGGCGAGCCGCTGCACCTGTTCGTGACGACCACGGCGCCCTCCTACACCGTCCGGGCCTACCGGCTCGGGTGGTACGGCGGGGCGCTGGCCCGGCTGGTCTCGACCTCGCCGGTGCTGCGGGGAACGGTGCAGCCGGCCCGCCGCCTCGACTCCCGCCGGATGGTCACCACCAGCTGGCGCCGGTCGGCCACGGTCGGGACCGCCGGCTGGCCGGAGGGCACCTACCTGCTCCGGCTCACCGACAGCAGGGGCCTGGGCAAGTACATCCCGGTGACCGTCCGCTCGAGCACCGTTCGGGGCCGGCTGGTGCTGCTCAACGCCGTGACCACCTACCAGGCGTACAACACCTGGGGCGGCTACTCCCTGTACGGCGGCCCGGACAACAGCTTCGCCACCCGTGCCGACGCCGTCAGCTTCGACCGGCCGTACGACGAGAACGGCGCCCGCATCGTCACGAACTACGAGCAGGCCCTGGTCGCCGAGGCGGAGCGGGCGAACCTGCCACTGGCCTACCTCACCGACCTCGACCTCGAGCGCGGCGTGCACGTCCTCGACGGTGCCCGGGGCCTGGTGTCGCTCGGGCACGACGAGTACTGGACGACCGCGATGAGGCAGCGGGTGACGGCAGCGCGCGACCACGGCACGAACCTGGCGTTCATGGGTGCCAACCCGGTGTACTGGCGGGTCCGGCTCCAGCGCGGCGCGCTGGGGGCCGACCGGGTGGTCGTGGGCTACAAGTCGGCCGCGCTCGACCCGGTCAAGCGGTCGGCGAGCACGACGGCGAAGTGGCGCGACAACCCGGTGCCGACGCCCGAGAACAGCCTCGTGGGCATGCTGTACGAGTGCTTCCCCGCACAAGGCGCGCTCGTCGTCCACGACCCGGGCTTCTTCCTGTTCCGCGGCACCGGTGCCCGCAACGGGACGACGTACGCCGGGCTGGTCGGCCGCGAGATCGACCGCGCCTATCCCGTGGCCGGCACCCCGGGGAACCTCGAGGTCGTGGCGCACTCGCCGGTCGCCTGCGGGCCCGCCTTGCGCACCTACTCCGACGAGACCTACTACTCGACGTCGTCCGGTGCAGGGGTCTTCGCGGTCGGGTCGATGCTGTGGAACAAGGCGGTCGCGGGGAGGAACGACAAGTACGGCATCGACGCCCGGTCGGTGGCGTTTGCCAGGACCGTGACGCGGAACCTGTTCTCCGCCATGGCCGCAGGTCCGATGGGCCGGCGGCACCCGGCCCGGGGGAACCTGGCGGCGCTGCACGTCCCGTCGCGCACGAGCACCGGCACCGGTGGGCCGATCGGGGGATGACGCCGCGCGCCGCGGCCGGTGCGGATCCTCGTGCTCGGAGCCCGGTCTGCGGGGGCGCAGGTTGGGGAGTTGTGCCCTGAGCTCGCCACCGGCAAGGGTGGTACGCGGCGGGGCCGACTCCCGGAGGAGCACATGAGCCGACCGTCGTTGAGAGCTCTGATCCTGTCAGCCGTGATGGCGACGGCGACCGCGCTGGCGGTCCCGGTGGCGGTGCCCGCACGCGCCACGCCGGTGCCCCGGGCGTCCCTTGCGGACGCGGGCGCAGCGGGGCGCCCGGTCCCGCGTGGCGACGCGTTCACGATCGTCACGGGGGCCGTGCTCGACGCGCCCAACCCCGTTCTGGGAGCGGACAACCGCCGCCACCTCGCCTATGAGGTGAGGTTGCAGAACAGTGGGCCGTTCCCGGTGGTGCTCAGGCGGCTCGACGCGCTCGACCGGCGCAGCGGCGCGGTGCTCGCCAGGCACGCCGGTGCCGCCCTGGCAGCGCTGGTCCGTCCTGCCGAGGGAGGCACCTTCACCGGCACCATCGGGCCCGGGCGCACCGTCTACGCCGTGCTCGAGGTAGCGCTGCCGAGGCGCGCCCGCGTGCCGGGCGGCCTGACCCACCGGATCTCGATCGCGTTCGACCCCAGGAAGGCGCCGCCCGGCTTCCCCAACCCCTCGCCGTATGCCATCGCGCCGACGACCGTCGCCCATCACCGGGCCGTGGTCCTCGCCAGCCCGTTGCGGGGCTCCGGCTGGGTGGCCGCCAACGGCTGCTGCAACGAGCTCACCTCGCACCGCGGGGCCGTCCTCCCGGTGAACGGGCACCTGCGCGTCCCGGAGCGGTTCGCGATCGACTGGGTCAAGCTGGACGCGCACGGCCGCATGTTCACCGGGCCGGTGGATCGGCTGTCCAGCTACGCCTACTACGGCACCGATGTCCTGTCCGTCGCTGCGGGGACGGTGGTGCGCACCCACGACGGCGAGCCGGAGCAGACCCCGCCCAACCCGCCGAGCACCGTCCCGACACCGGACTCGGCCGGCGGCAACTGGGTGATGGTGAACCTCGGCGACGGCAACTTCGCCTTCTACGCCCACCTGCAGCGGCACAGCCTGGCGGTCCGCGTGGGTGACCGCGTGCGGAAGGGGCAGCGGATCGGGCTGCTCGGCAACACGGGAAACAGCACGGCGCCCCACCTGCACTTCCAGATCTCCAGCAACGCCTCGCCGCTGGACAGCAACGGCCTGCCCTACCGGTTCGCGCGCTTCGGCAGCACCGGCACGGTCACCGACATCGATGCCCTGTTCTCGGGCCGGCCCACGCCCGTCGGGCCCCGGCTGGCCGGGGCGCACCGGCGCCAGCTGCCGCTCGACCTGGAGGTCGTGGACTTCGGCTGACGAGCGTGACCCGGCCGAGCGAGCTGCTGTGGTGTCGCAGCCGGTTTCATGGTGCGCGTGGTCAGTCCGTCTCGACGGTGACGGACCCGGCCGCGCCGTCGATGGTGATGCGGTCGCCGGTGGCGATCGCCTCCGTGGCACGGGGGACGCCGACCACGGCGGGGATGCCGTACTCCCTGGCCACGACCGCGCCATGGGAGTTCGCGCCGCCCATCTCCATCACCAGTCCACCGGCGGTGAGGAACAGCGGCGTCCACCCCGGGTCCGTCGAGGGCGCCACGAGGAGCTCGCCCGGGTCGAGGCGCGCGCCGACGGGGTCGAGGACCACCCGCGCGACACCGGTCACGACGCCGGCTGACGCCGGGGTCCCGCGCAGGATCCTGTCGTCTCCGCCCGGGAGCGTTGCTGCGGCCTCGGGTTCGGTCCCGTCCGAGAGCAGCACGCGTGGCACCCGGCGGCGGCGCAGCTCCTGGCCGTAGGCCTCCTTGCGGCGCGCCACGAGCCGGCGCAGGTCGGCGCCGTCCAGGGCCTGGTGCGCCTCGGTGAGGTCGAGGTGGAAGACGTCGTCAGCGGCGTCGAGGCGCCCGAGATCGGCGAGCTGCGCACCGACAGCGGCGATCTCGGCCCGGGCGGCGGCCAGCGCCCGGACGATGCAGGACTTGGGCAGCTCCCTGATTCCGGCGAGCTCGCGGCTGCGGCGCAGCGCGAGACCCACCAACGCGCCGCGCGCCGGACCGTGCCGCCGTGCCCGCGCGGTGAGTGCCCGGATCGTCGCCTCGGCCTCGGCGGCGCCGCGGGCGAACACCGCGTCAGGGGCGAGTGCCGGGTCGTCGAGGCGCAGGTAGTTGGCGAGGACGCCGAGCACGTAGGTCGGGTCGTCGGCCCAGCGCGGGACTCCCAGGTCGATCTCCGCCACCGTGCGGTGCCCGTACCGGCGCAGGAACGCCGCGAGGCCCTGCTGCAGCGTCACCGGCAGCGCCCCGGCGTGGAAGGAGTGGGCCAGCTGGCCGGGCGGGGTGCCGCGCAGCGTCTCCGCCGCGTCAGCGTCGGCCCGCACCCGGCGAGCCAGCTGCCAGAGCGCCAGGTCCATCTCGGTGGTGACGTTGTGGGGGAGCCCGCGCAGGACGGCCGCCGTCTCGGTCCCGGTGGCGTCGGCGCCGAGCAGCCGGACCGCGAGAGCCAGCATCGCGAGGCCGGTGGCGGCGGCCGGCATCATCCGCGGCAGCAGCGGCACGACGTCCTCGCTGATCAGGTCCTCGGCCCAGTCGAGCCGCTGGTGCGCGTCCAGGCCGGGCGGCGTCCGGAGCCGGCGCCGTTGGGCGTCCTCCAGCCGCGCGAGCCGGCGGTGCGTGGCCGCGGGGCTGACCACCGCCTGCATGACCTGCAGCGGCACGCCGTACGGGACGGTCAGCCGCAGCACCCGGCGGGCGAAGGGGAGGCGGGAGCGCCGGGTCAGGGTGAGGTCCGGCTCGTCCAGCAGGCTGCGCAGGATGACTGCGGACCGGGCCTCCATGTAGTCGAGAACCCTTGGCATCAGCGACCGCCCGACACGGCTGCGCAGCACGTCGGTGAGGTCGGCGAAGAGCCGTTGCCCGGGGTCGGCGTACAGCCGGGGTCCGGCCCGGCGGTCCGCGACGGGCTCCCCGAGCCGCTGCGCCATCGAGGACCCGAGCAGGCGGAACGACGCCAGGCCCATGGGCGTGATGGGACGGTTGAGTCCCTGCGCCACGCTGAGGCAGAAGTAGACCCGCCGGTCAGCCTCGGGCGCGGGGGCGTTGGCCGGCAGGGGGTACAGGGTCGTGACCGGGCGGGTCTGCGTGAGCCAGGGCACGCCCTCGGCGTCGACCGCCCACTCGATGTCCTGCGGCCACCCGAAGTGCCGCTCCACCCGGTCACCCAGCGTGGCGAGCTCGCGCAGCTGTACGTCGGTGAGGCACGACCGGTGGTCCGGCGCCTGGGTCTCCGTCCGCGTGGTGCCGCCACCGGGACGCGGCCGGATGGCGACCCGCTTGTCACCGGGGCGCCGTTCGAGCACCGTCCCGGTGGCGGTGTCCACGACGAAGTGGTCCGGGTTCACGGCGCCGGACACCACCGCCTCGCCCAGGCCCGGGCCGGCGTCGATGACGGCGTGGCGCCGTCGGCCGGTGACCGGGTCGGCGGTGAACAGCACCCCGGCGACCTCGGCGTCCACCAGCTGCTGCACCACCACGGCGAGACGGACCGTGTGCGGGTCGATGCCCTGACCGGCGCGGTAGGAGACGGCCCGGACGGTCCACAGCGAGGCCCAGCACCGGCGGACCGCCTCGAGCAGCGACGTCTCGCCGACCACGCCGAGGAAGGTGTCCTGCTGGCCCGCGAAGCTGGCGAAGGGCAGGTCCTCCGCGGTGGCCGACGACCGCACCGCCACCGGGATCGCCTGTCCCATCTGCCGATACGCCGCGGTGACGGTGTCGGCGACGTCGTCGGGCACGGGGGACTCCAGGACGAGTCGGTGGATCTCCGCGGCGAGGCGGGACAGGCCGACCGCGTCGTCGGCCGGGGTGGCGGCGAGGTCGTCGAGGGCGCGTCGCACGTCGCTGTGGTCCGTGACGCGGTGGTAGGCGAGGGTGGTGACGCAGAAGCCGGGTGGCACGCGGTAGCCGCCGCGCACGAGCTTCGCCAGGTTCAGCGCCTTGCCGCCGACGTCGGCGAGCTGGTCGGGCTCGATGTCCGCCAGCGACGTCACGAGGGCCGGCTGGTCCGTCTCGCTGCTCGGTCGCGCCGGTGGGACGGTGAGAGGTTCCACGGTCTCGAGCACCTCCAGGAGCGCGGCGCGCACCCGACGGCGGTGCGCGGCGGGCCGGGCTCTCCGGCGGATGCCGCATCGCCTCTCGTTATAGCGCCGAGGCGCCCCGGGGCACCACCGTCGATCGCACGGACGGATCGACATCGGTGCTGTGGACACTGGTTTCCGGGCCCGGACCAGGCGTAGAATCGAACACATGATCGAATCGACTGGAGCGGGCGCTGGCTGCTGGTGCAGCGGGCGTTCGAGGACGCCACGGCCGGTGTCGCGGCGGGCCTGGACGGGCTCGACCTGGGCGAGCTGGCGGGGGTGGTGCTGGCGGCGCAGCGGGTGGTGAATGCGGCGTCGGCGGTGCAGGCGGTCGGGTTGGCCGGGATCGCGGCCCGGGACGAGGTGCGGGCCGGTGATGGGTCGTGGGTGGCGGTGGACCGGGGGGCGGGGTTCGTCGGGGAGTTCGCGGCGGTTTCGGTGGCGCCGATGCTGGGGCTGACCTCCCGGGGTGCGGAGGAGCGGGTGCGGACCGCGGCGGGGCTGGTGTCCCGGTTGCCGGGGGTGTTGGCGGCGATGGGGGCCGGGGAGCTGGACGCCTGGCGGGCCTCGATCGTGGTGGCCGAGACGGCCGAGACCACGCCTGAGGCGTGCGCCCGGGTGGAGGGGATGGTGCTGCCGCGGATCTGCGCCGAGTCCGGGGGCCGGGTGCAGGGCCAGGGTGCGGCGGGCGCTGGTGCGGGTGGACGCCGACGCGGTCCGGGTCCGGGCGGCCAAGGCCCGGCTGGAGCGGTCGGTGCGGGTGTTCCCCTCCCACGTGGTCGGGTTGAGTGAGTGGGTGGCGGTGCTGCCGGCGCACGAGTCGGCGCTGTGCAAGGCGGCGGTGGAGGACCACGCCTGCGCGCTGCGGGCCGAGGACCCGGACCTGTCCGCGGACCAGGCCCGGGCCGACGCGCTGGTGGACCTGGTCCTGGCCCGGGTCGAGGTGAGCACCACGGTCCACCTGACGCATGCCGGTGGAGACGCTGACCGTGGACGCCCCGGTCGACCGGCCGGTGCTGGACGAGGAGGGGGTGGTGGTCGGCCCGTCCTGGCAGCAGGTCTGCGCGATGGGCTATCAGATCCCCGGCGTCGGGGTCATCCCCGGGGACGTGGTGGCCGGGATCTGTGAGCGGTTCGACACCCGGATCCGCCGGGTGCTGCTCGACCCGGCCTCGGGGACCACGGTGGAGACCGGCGCCGCCGGGTACACCCCCTCGCCGGCGGTCCGCCGGTTCGTCACCCACCGGGACGGGACCTGCCGGGCCCCGGGCTGCGCCCGGGCGGCCCGGTTCTGCGACCTGGACCACGTCATCCCCTGGCCGCTGGGCCGGACCGTCGGGTCGAACCTGCTGACGTTGTGCCGGCGGCATCACCGGATGAAGCACACCACCAGGTGGCAGGTGGTGATGGACGCCGGCGGGGTGTGCACCTGGACCGACCCGTTCGGCCAGCAGTTCGCTCACCCACCCGGTCAACCACCACGACACCCTCGCCGCCTGATGCCGACCTCTGTGGTGCAGACAGGGACCGCGCGGTCACGTCGCGCGGCCCCTGGGCGCCCCCGAGTGCCCCGGCGCCTGTCGCGGCGCTCCTCGAGCTCGGGGCCGTCAGCGGCCGGCTTGTCGTGCGCTCTACCGCCGCGTTCAGCTCAGGACAAGGGCCTGCCGGCTCTGTCCTGCTCTCCTTCGCCTGGGTTCACAGTGGTGGTAGGTCGACAGGCGACACGAACATCGGCCGGGCGGGAGCAGCCAGATGATCCACCTCCGCCGCCGTCGCCCCCACTCGCTCGGCCTGCGCCGGCGTGCCTCACCTTCGCCGGTACGACGACGGTGCCTCGAGGCGGCGCCGAGCCGGCCGTCCAACGTCCGGAGGGGGAAGGCCGCCGCGGCGGACGACGTTGACCTGACTAGCAGCAACCCCGACATCACCATCAACGGGGACCCGGGACGAACGGTGGAGAGGATGAGATCGCACCGACACGAGGATCGAGACCACAGAGGCACGCCATACCGCGCAGACATCCCACAGCAGCGGGACGCCGAAGAGCGACACCTGAGCGACACGGACCGGCAGGTGGAGGAGGCACGACCCGAGAGCGAGGGTGTAGGGGGCTCGCCGGGGGCTGCTGCTGAGGTGGCCGCCGCTGAGGTGGCCGCCTGTACCGCTGCCGCCGCGCACCGCCGGGACCACCACCACGAGGGCAAGAGCCAGTGCTGCCAACCGCACTGCGTCCAGGTGGTCCATCTGGGGCAGCGGGCGGTCGCGGTCTGTCATGACTGCCAGATGGACTCCGGATTCCTGCCCCACCGCGACGCGGAGCGGCTGGCCGAGCAGCACCGCGAGGACACCCTGACGGCCTGTGTGCCGTTCCCCGGTGCGCCCGCCGCGTGAGGAAACCCGGACGGCCTGAGTGCCGGACGGTCGAAGTGCCGCTTCCCGCTGCCGCCCGCAGTCGCCCGGCGCGAGCTGCCGCCCGCAGCCGACCGGCGCGAGCGACCGGGCGCGAGCGGCCGCGCTCATGAAGGCTCCCGAACCGGAACGAGCACCGGCTCGGGAGCCGCGACCCACCCGGGCCCGCGCGCGTCCGACGAGCACCCGGCGTCGCGCGCGCTGAGATCAGCGATCTCGGGCCCGTGCGGGAGTCATCCCTCCTGGGCCTGGCCCGAGGCCGTCTCGGTGGCCGTCTGTCCAGCCGTCTCTCCGGAGGGGCCGGTCACCTGCTGCGCACCGCTGTGTCCGGTCTGGATGGCGATCTTGCGTGGCTTGGACTTCTCGGACACCGGGATGGTCAGTGAGAGCACGCCGTTCTCGTAGCTGGCGTGGATACCCGAGACGTCCAGGCCCTCGCCGAGTGACAGCTGGCGCATGAAGCTCCCGGAGGGGCGCTCCTGGGTCAGCCACTGCGCCTCGCCGCCGTCGGCCTGCAAGGTGCGCTCGGCCTTGATGCTGAGCATGTTGCCGTCCACGTCCAGGTCGATCGAGCCCGGGTCCACCCCTGGCAGGTCGATGTTGACGACGTAGTGGTCACCCGACCGGTAGAGGTCCAGCGGCATCCACCGAGGTGACCGTCCTTGAGGCATCGACCCCATCAGCTGGCTGGTCAGCCGGTCCATGTCACGGAAGGGGTCAAAGATGAGTGCCACGGTCAGCGCCTCCTTGCGTCTGCCGGCCGCCGTCACGGCAAGCCGGGTCTGTGGCTGATCGGGCCGCCGCGTGCGTCAGCCGGCGCCCATCTCGGATGTTACGTCTGTGGCACAGCAGAATTCGCCTGCCCAAGGTCCTTGACGGTCGTCCCGGCGCCGGTCTCGGGAAGACGGACAAACCGCCTGCGGGTGCGCGCGCTGGCGACGGCGAGATTCCCTGCCGGAACGCCCGTCAGGGCTAGGCGTGGGAGCGCCGCAGGGCCACTATGGGACGAGGGCGGCCCGGTCGGAAGGAGCGCACCCCGATGTCCAAGACGCACTACTGGGACGTCACCAGCTGCCGGTGGAAGGCGTGCCACGAGGCGGGGGTGGGCGCCCCGCCGCCGGCAAGCCTCGAGACCGACCGTGCCGCCCTCGACACCGTGACGACGGCCGCGACACCGACGTCAGCCGGCCCTGACACCACCACCACCGCGACGGGACCCATGGCACCTGCGTCCGGTCCGGGCGCCGACGTGCCGGAGGCCTGACCGGCCCGCCCGTCGGCCCGAGATCCACGCAGCACCAGTGAGTCACGACCTGAAGTGAGGTGGAGACATGTTCCTCCAGGTGTTCCAGGGAAAGGTTGCCCACGTCGAGGAGGCCCGGGCGATGCTCGGGGACTGGCTCGCACATCTCGCCCCGGGCGCCCAGGGTTGGCTGGGCAGCACGACGGGGGTGACGGACGACGGGACGTTCGTCGGCGTCGCCCGGTTCGACTCGCGCGAGGCGGCGATGCGCAACAGTGAGCGCCCGGAACAGGGCGAGTGGTGGGACCGCTGCTCCAAGCTCTTCACCGGCGACGTCACCTTCCACGACTGCAGCCGCGTGACCACGTCGCGCCTCGGAGGCTCGGACGAGGCCGGCTTCGTCCAGGTCATCCAGGGCCACACTCCTGACCCGGCCCGGGTGGAGGAGCTGTCCAGGCAGTTCGACGAGCGCGGGGCGGAGGTCCGGCCCGAGCTGCTGGGGTTCCTGATCGCCTGGCACGACGACACGGCCGGCGACTTCACCGAGCTGGCCTACTTCACCACCGAGGAGGCCGCGCGTGAGGGCGAGCGGCAGGAGCCGCCCGAGGAGCTGCGCCCCCTGATCGAGGAGGAGATGTCGCTGCTGCGGGACGCCACCTTCTACGACCTGCGCCGCGTCTGGCTGGACAGCCCCTCCTGACGCCTGGCCGCACGACCGCCTGGACCGGACCCGCACGACCGAGAGGCAACACGTCCATGAAGCTCGACCAGCTGATCTCGACCGCGTCCGACGCGATCACGGTGCGCCGTGTGTTCGCCGAACCCTACGAGCGCAACGGCACGACGGTCATCGCCGCGGCGAAGGTCCGCGGCGGTGGAGGTGGCGGCGGAGGCCACGACAAGGACGCCCAGGAGGGTGAGGGCGGCGGCTTCGGCCTGGCGGCCCGGCCGGCGGGCGCCTACGTCATCCGGGACGGCCGGGTGAGCTGGCAGCCGGCCGTCGACCCCAGCCGGATCCTCATCGTCGTCGCGGCGGTCCTCATCGCGTGGATGTTCACCCGCAGTCGGGCCCCGCGGGGTGACGCGCGCCGTCGTCGCAAGCGCTGAGACCGGGCGCCGGCCCGGGCGGTCGGAGGGTCACGCGGGGCCGGGCGTTCGGAGGGTCACGCCGGGCCGGGCGTTCGGAGGGTCACGCGGGGCCAGGCGGTCGGGAGCGCAGCCGCCCGGCCAGCTGGGCGAGCGAGGCGACCTCGACGTCGGGCCGCCGGAAGTGAGCGGGGTACGCCGACCCGGTCCGGTTGACCCACGCCGTGCGCAGACCGGCCCGGGCGGCGCCGTCGACGTCCCAGGGATGCACGGCGACGAGCATCAGGTCGGCGACGTCGACACCGCACCGGTGGGCGGCGTACGCGTAGGCGCCGGGGGCGGGCTTCCACACCCCGGCGTCCTCCACGGACAGCATCATCTCGAGGTGCTGCGCCACGCCGGCCCGGGTGAGCAGCCGCCGCGCGACGGACGCCGACCCGTTGGACAGGGTGACCACCCGCAGGCCGGCCGCGGTGAGGGCGCGCAGGCCGTCGGGGACGTCGGGGTGGACGTCCAGCTCGGCGAAGCCGGACATCACGTGGTCGACCGCGTCATCCAGGCTGCGGTCGAGGTCCTCGCCGGCGAGCAGGGTGCGCAGGACCTCGGCGCCGACCTGCGCGAACGGCGCGCTGGCCCCCGCTGCGGCCAGGGCGAACCCGTCGCGCAGCAGCGCGGCGAACCAGGTCGCCGCGAGCAGGGGAGAGGCGCCCAGCTCCTCGAACCTGCCTGCCAGTGGCGCCAGGTCCGACAGCGTCTCGTTGACGTCGAGGACGACGACCGCGGGCGGCGACGTGGCTGCGGGGGCGGTCTGCGGGCCGGTCATCGGGTGCCTCTCGTCGCCGTCACTCAGGGCACGAGGCTAGCGCCGGAACCGACCCGGCCGCCGGAAGGCCGGCCCGGGTGCGCGGCACCAGCCGGGCCAGGTGCGGTCGATCTCGCCGCCCCGGCACCGGGGAGCTGGCCTGTCGGCGTGTGCGGGAGGTGTGAGCTGCTGCGCGCGGGCGTCATCGCTTCCCCGTGAAGGGGGACTCTCGGCACGGGGTGGTCTGGCGCCCCGGTCCCTACGCTTGTCCCATGGATGAGCCTGCCGTGACGGGGGAGTTGCTGAGCCGTGTGCTGGACGCCGCGGAGGCTGCGTCTCCGTTGGAGGCGGTGGAGGGCGTCACTGGCGCGCTGGCCGCCTCGTTGGGCGCGGGTGCGTCCTTCTTCCTGATCGCGGACATGTCGGGGCGAGGCCTGGTGCGTCTGTCGCACGTCGCGCCGGGGGAGTCGGTGGAGTCGGGTGTCCGGTTCGACGACGAGGAGCGTGGCGTCGTTCTGCCGTTTGACGGTGGCCCGGGTGAGGAGTCGATGCGCACCCAGACGGTTCAGGTCCTTCCGCCGGCCGGGGGCGGTGGCTGGTGGGGGGTGCTCGCTCCGGTGACGGAGCGGGGTGAGGTGCTCGGGCTGCTGCAGATGTCGTTGCCGTTCGAGCCGGACGGGGGCGTGCTCGCGCAGATTGCGCATGCCGCGCACGTGCTGTCGTTCGTGGTGATCGCGAACCGTCGGCACACGGACCTGTACGAGTGGGGCCAGCGGACGACGCGGTTCACGTTGCCGGCGGAGATCCAGCGCCGGCTGCTTCCGGCGGCGTTCACGTGCGAGGCAGGGGCGTTCACGTTGTCGGCGTGGTTGGAGCCGGCGGCGTCGATCGGCGGGGACACGTTCGACTACTGCCTGGGCCGGAACGGCCTGCATCTGTCGGTGACGGATGCGATGGGGCACGGGGTGGCGAGCGCGTTGACGGCGACGTTGTGTGTGGGGAGCCTGCGGAACTCGCGGCGTGCAGGGTCGTCGTTGCTCGAGCAGGCGGCGGCCGCGAACCTGGCGCTGTTCGAGCACGCGTCGGGTTCTGGTGCGGAGAGCTTCTCGACCGGGCTGCTGGGTCTCCTTGATCTGCGCACGGGGTGCCTGTCGATGGTGAACGCGGGACATGTCGCGCCGTATCTGTGGCGGGCGGGACAGGTGAGCGCGGTCCCCCTGCCGCCGGACGTCCCCCTGGGCCTGTTCCGGGACTCGGCGTACCGCTCCACTGACGTGACCCTGGAGCCGGGGGACCGACTGGTGCTGGTCACTGATGGGATGTTGGAGCGGGACGCGGCGGGGGTGGACCTGTCTGCGGAGATCGGGCGGACCCGGCTGCTGCATCCGCGGGAGACGACACGGAGCCTCGCGGACATGGTGTTGGCGGCGTGTGGGCCGGATCTGGCGGACGACGCGACGCTGCTGATCCTTGACTGGCACGGCGGGCACGGAGATGACCGGGTGACGGTCGCCGGTGCGGAGCCGTCGTATGCGAGTGCGCCCAGGGTGCACCGCAGCTGAGGCCCGCCAGGCCGATGAGGCGGACGTGCCTGCACGCGCGCAGCCTGTTCCCTCACGGGGCGCCCGACCGTAGCCTGAGGCCAGGTCCCTTCCGCCGCCCTGTGCGAGGTGCACGTGTCCGACACCGCCACGCCGGACCCGCTGCAGGGCGCGCCGTCGGACGACCCCACCGTCGTGCTCAACCGGCTCGCCCAGCTGTCGCTGGCGATCATCCCCGCGTTCGTCGCGGCGCTGGCGGCGATCGGCGGCGCGACCGGGGGCCTGGCGCGGCTGCTGCGCGACGAGACCAGTGTCGCCGTCGCGGCGATGGGCCTGATCCTGCTGTCCGTGGCCCTTGCCGCGCTCGCTCGGGCGGTCAGCACGACGGCCGGTCCTCCGGGCTCGTCACCGCGTCTGGTCGTGCGACCCGGCGGTGAAGGCGGTGCTGCTGCTCGGTAGCGGGATCCTCCTGTTCACAGGCCTGTTCATCGCCATCACGGCGCAGATCGGGGTCATGGGCACCAGCCAGGCACCCCAGATCGCCGGCAGCGTCGAGCGCAGTGGCAACGACGTCGTGGTGCGCGGCGTCGTGCAGGCCAGCGGGGTGCGGTCGGTGGACCGCATCACGATCTACTCCTACCAGACCGACGACGACGCCGAGAGCGCGAACATGCCTGCGCTGTACCAGTCCTCGTCCGGTCCGGACGCCAACGGCGTGGTCAAGGTCCCGCTGCAGCTGCTCGTCCACAACGGTCCGGACTGGCCGCACCTGGTCGTCATCACCGCGGTGCTCGGCGAGGACCGGCGCAACTGCGACGGCCGTCCCGTCCAGGCCAACACCGCGAGCATCGACGTCCGCAAGGTCGCGTGCGTCGTCCTGCGGCTGCCCTGACGCGGACCGGCCGCCGTCCGCCGTCAGGACCCGGGTG
The DNA here is from genome assembly GCA_963828995.1 of uncultured Actinomycetota bacterium. Classification (GTDB taxonomy): domain Bacteria; phylum Actinomycetota; class Actinomycetes; order Actinomycetales; family Dermatophilaceae; genus CAVRTM01. The sequence continues at coordinate 47,600 of CAWHHB010000012.1, read as the reverse complement.
CCGGGCGGGAGCCGCTGTCGGTGCTCTTGCCGACGACGGGCACGAACCGCCAGTCGAACGAGCCGTCCGGGTGCAGCGAGAGCGAGAGCCAGCCGTAGGTGTCGGAGAACCGCTTGACCACGTAGGCCGGCTTGTTCTCGAACGAGCGCAGGTTGACCCCACCGGTGGACACGTTGAAGGCGGTGGTGCCCGGGCCCGTGGCGGGTGTGCACGCGTCCGACTCGAGCACCGGGCACGTGCGCTCGTAGTTGTGCTGGCTGGCCGACAGGGTCAGCCGCACGTCGTACTTGTCGATGACGTCGACCCAGGGCTTGAGGTCGTTGTCGGGGCCGTGCTGGTCGGTCGTCGAGGTGAAGTAGGGGTCGTGGTAGGCGACGAGGAGGTGCTTGCCGCGGGCCTTGGCGTCGGCGAGGTCGTGGTCGAGCGTGCTGGTCATCGCCTCGGCCTTGGCCCGGTCGAAGCGCCAGAGTCCGGTGGACAGCCCGACCAGGTGCCAGGCGCCCACGTCCTGGGACCAGAAGTCGCCGGGGCCGACGGGGGCCTTCAGGGCGCGGACGAGGGCCGACGGGCCGGTGGTCTGGCCGGGGCAGGTGCCGGCGAAGTGGCGCCGGTAGCCCTCCTCGTCACCCGGGCCGTCCCAGTCGTGGTTCGGGCCCGGCGATGTGGAACATCAGCGGCACCACCTTCCCCCAGAGCGTGTCGTACTGCTCCACGAGCGCCGTGCAGGTGCCCTTGGGGTACTGGTAGTCGCCCAGCCCGAAGACCAGCTCCGGCTTGGCCGCCAGGATCGACGACGCGACCTCGCCGGTGGCGGAGGTGGGTGAGGTGTTGCCGTCCTTGTTCATGTCGCCCACCGCCGCGAGCGTGACCGTCGGCGGTGGCGGCCCCGGCGTCCCGCCCGTGCCGGTGGACACCTGGCCCGACGCCGACGGGGTGCGGGGGTCCGATGTACCGGACTCGGAGGAGCAGCCGCCGACGGCGGTGAGGCACACCGCGGCGGCCAGGGCCAGCGCTGGCAGGGACACCCGTGCGCCCCGCGTGGACGTCGGCATCTGGTGTCCTCCATGAGCTCTCGTCCGTCACGACCGTGCCCGCGATCCATGCTGGCACGGCGGCTTCGACCCCGACGCGCACTTCGGCAGACGCACAGGAACGGCGCGGCGGAGCCTCCGGGCCGACCGCGGCCACGCCCGAGGGAGCGTCAGCCGGTCACCACGGAGGTGGCTGCGGTGGCCGGGGGCCGCGGTAGTCGCCCTGCCCGCGGAACCGCAGCGGCGGCTCGTCGTACTCCTCCAGGGCGTGCGCCACCCACCCGACCGACCGGGCGACCGAGAAGACCACCTCGCCCGCGTCGCGCGGCATCCCGGCGGCGAGGGCCAGGGCGGCAAGCGCCAGGTCGACGTTGGGCCGCTGGCCGCTGGCCGCGGCGAGCTGCTGGACGGCGGCGACGGCGGCCGCCGCGGCGGGCTCACCGGCGAGCAGGTCGAGCAGCATCGTCGCGCGGGGGTCGCCGTCGGGGTAGAGGCGGTGGCCGAAGCCGGGCAGCGACCGCCCGGCCCGCAGGTGCTCGGCCACGACCAGCCGCGGGTCGCCGTCCAGGCACCCGTGCAGGACGTCGTACGCCAGCGTGCTGGCGGCTCCGTGCAGCGGCCCCTCCATCGCCGACAGCCCGGTGGAGACCACGGCGTAGGGGTGCGCCCGCACCGACGCGGCGGTGCGCACGGCGACCGTCGAGACGGCCAGGTCGTGGTCCACCAGCACGACCAGCGCGGCGTCCAGGCACCGCAGCAGTCCCGGGTCAGGTGCCGGCGGCGTGAGCCGGGCCCACAGCCGGGCGGCCAGCGGGTCGCCGTCCTCGTCGGGGCCGGCGGTGGCCCTGTCGCCCTGGCGGGGGAGGGCCTGCACCATCGTGGCCAGCAGCCCCCGTGCGGTGTGCAGCACCGCGGCGCCCCGGGTGTCGTACCGCAGCGGGTCGGCGGAGGAGGCCGCGGCGACCGCGACGCGCAGCAGCGACACGAGGTCCGCCGACGCCGGCAGCGCGGCCACCGCGGCACGGGCCGCGGCCAGCGGTTCGGCCGGCGCGACGAAGCGGGTCGGGCGCCGTCTCGCCGGTCCACAGCCACTGGGCCGCCCGCTCGAGGTCGCCGGCCCGGGCGAGGGCGACGGCGTCGACACCGCGGAAGAAGAGCCGGCCGTCCTCGATCAGGGTGATGTCCGTGTCGACGACGGGCCCGCGCCACGTGGACGGCCGCGGGGGACGCCCCGGCCGTCGCCCGCCGCTCCCGGTCCAGCAGGGCGTCCACCTCGGCCCGGTCGAAGGTGCTGCCCCGCCCCGTCGGCGCCCGACGGCTGGTCAGGACGCCGCGGCTGACGTAGGCGTAGACCGTCTCCAGGCGCACCCCCAGCCGGTCGGCGACCTCGCGGCTGGTCAGGCGGCTCTCGTCCCGGGACGTCATACATTGACTGTATCAACGTTGACATGGATGGACAACGGACGGAGAGTGCTGGTGCCGGCAGGGTGCCGGCACCGAGGTCGCCCAGGAGCTGCCATGACCACCGTGTCCGATGCCATCGACGTCCCCGCGGGCCTGAAGGGGGTCGTCGTCGCCGAGACCGCGCTCGGCGACGTCCGCGGCCGCGAGGGCTTCTACCACTACCGCCAGTACTCCGCGGTGGAGCTCGCGCAGCAGCGCGGCCTCGAGGACGTGTGGCACCTGATGTTCGAGGGGGCGCTGCCCGACCCGGACGGGCGCGCCGCGCTGGCCCGCGAGGTGGCGGCCGCGCGGCACCTGCCCGGCGCGGTCCGCGACGCGCTGCCGGCCATCGCCGCGGCCGGCGGGGGGCCACTGGACGGGCTCCGTACGGCGCTGTCGCTGCTCGGCAGCGCCCGCGGGCTGGCGCCGGTGTACGACGTCACCCCCGCGCAGCGACGCGCAGGACGCGCTGGGGCTCGCCGCCGCGGTGCCCACGATCCTGGCCGCGCTGCACCGCCTCGGCCGGGGGGAGCAGCCGCTCGAGCCGCGCGACGACCTCGGTCACGCCGCGGCCTACCTGGCGATGCTCACCGGCGAGGAGCCGTCGCCGCAGCACGCGCGGGCCGTGGAGCAGTACCTCATGCTCGACCGTCGACCACGGGTTCAACGCCTCGACCTTCACCGCCCGGGTGATCGCCTCCACGGGCGCCGACGTCGCCGCCTGCCTGGTCGGCGCCCTCGGTGCGCTCTCCGGGCCGCTGCACGGCGGCGCGCCGAGCCGGGCCCTGGACACCCTGGACGCGATCGGCACCCCGGACCGGATCGACCCCTGGATCCGGCAGCGGGTGCTGGCCGGCGACCGGATCATGGGCTTCGGCCACGCCGTCTACCGCACCGAGGACCCGCGCTCGCGGATGCTGCGCGGGGTCGCGGAGTCGCTCGCGGCCGAGGACGCCGGGGCCGAGCGGCTGGTCACGCTGGCCGAGCAGGTCGAGCGCCGGGTGGTCGAGATCCTGGCCGAGCTCAAACCGGGCCGCGAGCTGCACACCAACGTCGAGTTCTACGCGGGGGTGGTGATGGCGCTGTGCGGGCTGCCGCGCGAGATGTTCACCCCCACGTTCGCCGTCGCCCGGGTGGTCGGCTGGTCGGCCAACGTGCTCGAACAGGCCCTCGACAGCAAGATCATCCGGCCCGTCGGCCCGGTACGTCGGCCCGCCGCCGCCCCAGCCCGTGCCGCCCTGCTGAGGACGTCGCGGCGCGGACGTCGCGCCGCGTACGGCGCCCGCGGGTTCATTCGTCGGGGAGGAGGCGTGGGCCGAGGTGGCGGCCCACGCTGGGGGTGGGTGACGCCTGACCCCGGGGCGGCCCACCGGGAGGTAGCGATGTCGCCCAGCGTGCCCACGGCTCCACCCGCAGGCGTGACCGAGCTGCCGGGGGGCGACAAGGGACTGAAGGGGGGAGCGCTGGGCCTGATGTCCAGCGTGGTCATCGGCGTCGCCTCCACCGCACCGGCGTACAGCCTCGCCGCCACGATCGGCGCCGTCGCGCTGGCCGTGGGCCTGCAGTCGCCGGCGGTGATGATCCTCGCGTTCCTGCCGATGCTCTTCATCGCGGTGGCCTACCAGCAGCTCAACCGGGTCGACCCCGACTGCGGCACGACGTTCACCTGGGCGACCCGCGCGTTCGGGCCGCACACCGGGTGGATGGGCGGCTGGGCCATCGTGGCGGCGGACGTCATCGTCATGGCCAACCTGGCCGAGATCGCCGGCCAGTACGGCTTCCTGCTCTTCGGCCTGGACAGCCTCGCCGAGCAACACCTTCGCGACGACGGCGGCCGGGGTCCTGTGGATCGTGCTGATGACCTGGATCTGCTACATCGGCATCGAGCTCTCCGCGCACGTGCAGTACGCCCTGCTCGGGATCGAGGCGATCATGCTCGTCGCCGTCTCGGTCGTCGCGCTCGTGCGGGTCTGGACCGGACACGGTGCCCCCAGCTCGATCCAGCCGTCGTGGTCGTGGTTCAACCCGTTCCAGGTCCCGTCGGCGAGCGCGCTCGCCGACGGCGTGCTCCTGGCCGTGTTCATCTACTGGGGCTGGGACACCTGCGTCTCGGTGAACGAGGAGACCAAGGACCGGGCGCACACCCCGGGGCGTGCGGCGGTCGTGTCCACCCTGCTGCTGCTCGCGATCTACAGCATGGTCACCGTGGCGGCCCAGGCCTTCTCCGGCATCGGCGACACCGGGATCGGCCTCGGCAACCCCGACAACGCCGGAGACGTGCTGTCGGTGCTGGGCCACGCCGTCTTCGGCTCGAGCATCATCGGCGCCGGACTGACCAAGCTGCTCATCCTGATGGTCCTCAGCTCCGCCGCGGCGTCCACCCTGACCACCATCCTGCCGACCGCCCGGACGACGTTGTCCATGGCGGTGTTCCAGGCGATCCCCGCCAACTTCAAGCGGATCCACCCACGGCACCTCACGCCCACCTGGTCGACCATCGGCATGGGCCTGGCCTCGATCGTGTTCTACGTGATCCTGGTCCGGCTCAGCCCGAACGTGCTCGGTGACACCGTCGCCTCGATCGGCCTGCTGATCGCGTTCTACTACGGGATGACCGGGTTCGCCTGCGTGTGGTTCTTCCGCCACGAGCTCTTCCGCAGCGGGAAGGACCTGCTCGTCAAGGGGATCCTGCCGCTGGTGGGCGCCCTCATCCTCCTGACGGCGTTCGTCCGCGCGGCCATCGACTACGCCAACCCCGACTACGGCACCACGTCCTGGACGCTCCCGTTCCCGCCCCACTGGCATCTGGGCGGGGTCTTCCTCACCGGGATCGGGTCGCTCGTGGTCGGACTGGTCCTGATGCTGGTCTACAACGCCATCGCGCCGGACTTCTTCGCCGGCCGGGTGCTGCGGCGGGACACCCCGACACCGGAGGTCACCAAGGAGGGCTGAGGCGCCCCCGCGCACCGGGACCGCGTGACCGGTTGTGTGGTCCAACGGACCGGGTGCAGGATCAAAACGCCACCTTTGCCCCTGATCGGAGGTGCCATGTCCCGACGGCCAGGCCTCACCTCGGCGCTCGTCCTCGCGACCGTCTGCAGCACCGGACTGCTCGCGCTCCAGCCGGCCGCGCTCGCGGCCGGCGCACCCGGAGGCGGGGCCGCCCCTCCGGACGGGCCGGTGCCCGGTGCGCAGGGCACGCCGTACACCGGCGGGGGACAGGAGGGTGTCTTCGACATCCGTCAGGGCACGACCAGGGCGCAGCAGAGGGCCCGCGCGGGCCGGTCGGCGGCGCTGCAGGCCACGGTGCCCGTGCGGGCCCTGGCCCGTCAGCTCGGCCCCCAGTCGGTCATCGACCTCGACCCGCTGACCGGCACACCCCGCCAGGTCGGCCGCCTCGACGGCTCGCTCACCGGGCCGTCGACGGCCGCGGCCACGGCCGTCGCCCTGGGTTACGTCCGCGCCCACGCGGACGTCTTCGGGCTGTCAGCCGCTGACCTGGCCCGGCTCGGGCCGGCGCGCGACTACGTCGACATCGAGGGCATCCACCACCTGGCCTTCGTGCAGCAGGTCGGCGGCGTGCCGCTGTTCGGCAACGGCCTGCGGGCCAACGTCACCAGGGACGGCCGGCTCGTCAACGTCACCGGCTCGCCGGTGCCCGGGCTGCGCGCGCCGGCCACGCTGCGCGCGGGCCTGAGCGTCGATGCCGCGATCCGGCTGGCCAAGCACGACGTCGGCGAGACGCGGGTCGCACCGGCCCGGGGGGACACCGGCAAGCCGGTGCTGTTCCACACCGCCGGTGGCACCCGTCGCGCGATCCAGACGGTGACCATGTCGGCCGCCACGCCCGTCGCTCGACGTCATCGACGCCGAGACCGGTCGCGTGCTCTACCGCGACCTGCTCAGCGCGGACCTGGCCGGCAGCAGCACCCGGGCCGCGGCCCGCAAGGACCGGGCCGACGTGTTCGAGTACTACCCGGGAGCCAGGGGCAGTGGCGGCAGGACGCGCACGGTCAGCCTGAACCGCCCCGGGTGGCTGCCGAAGGGGTCGGTCGTCCTCTTCGGCAACAACGTCCACACCTACAGCGACGTCAACGACAACAACGTGGCCGACGCCGCCGAGGAGATCAGCCCGGTCGGCCGGACGGGCTACCGGTTCCCGGTGGTCAGGACGAAGGTGGCCGGCGAGCCGTGCACGGCGTGGGTCTGCACCTGGGACCCCGGCAAGGGCCTCTCATGGCAGAAGAACGACGAGCGCACCGCGACGCAGAACTTCTACTTCATCAACAGGTGGCACGACTACCTGGCCAGGGCGCCGATCGGCTTCACCGAGGCGGCCGGCAACTTCCAGCAGGTCAACGCCAGCGGGAGCGGCAAGGGCGGCGACCCGGTGCACGACGAGTCGCTGGACGGCGCCGACACCCAGGTCGGCGTGCCCGACCTGAGCCACATCGACAACGCCAACTTCGCGACGCCGCCGGACGGGCAGCCGCCGACCATGCAGATGTACCTGTGGCACGCGCCGGGCGCCAGCTCCGAGCAGGACCCGTTCATCCCCACCATGGGCTCGGACGAGGCGGACATCGTCTACCACGAGTACACCCACGGCCTCTCCCACCGCCTGGTCACCGACGCCGGCAACAACCCGGCGCTGGACTCGGTCCAGGGCGGCTCGATGGGCGAGGCGTGGAGCGACTGGTACGCCCTGGACTACCTCGTCAACCAGGGGCACATCAAGGACACCCGCAAGGCCGGCGACATCAACCTCGGCCGGTACGTCGGTGCGGGGCGCGGCATCCGGAGCGAGGCCACGGACTGCCCGGTCGGCTCCACGGCCGCGGCGTGCCCCGGCACCAAGGGCACCTCGCGGGGCGGCTACACGTACGGCGACTTCGGCCGCATCTTCGACGCGACGGGTGACGTGCACGCCGCCGGCGAGATCTGGGCGCAGACCCTGTGGGACCTGCGCGCCGCCCTCGGCCCGCGGCTGACCGAGTCGCTGGTCACCCGCGGCATGGAGCTCTCGCCCACCTACCCGTCCTTCCTGGACATGCGCAACGCCATCCTGCAGGCGGACCAGGCGGTCAACCGGGGCGCCCACGCCAGGACGATCTGGAAGGTCTTCGCGCATCGCGGGATGGGCTTCTTCGCCGCCACCGTCAGCGGGGACGACCTGCACCCGGTCGAGGACTTCTCCACGCCCCCGCCCGCGAGCACGCCCCGCGCGACCCTGGCCGGCACGGTCACCGACCAGTCCAGCGGTGACCCGGTGAGCGGTGCGACGGTCGCCTTCGGTGGCCACAGCTCGGGCTTCCCCGGCGACTACGCGGCGACGACCGGCCCCGGGGGGCGCTACGCCATCCCGGGGATCGTGCCCGGCAGCTACCGCGACGTCGCCGTCAGCGGCGCCGGATACGACCCTCAGCTGGCGACCGTGTCGGTGGGTCGCGGCACGACGACGAAGAACTGGGCGGTACGGCGCGACTGGGCGGCCGCCGGTGGCGGTGGAGCGGTCAGCAGCTTCACCGGGCCGGACTACAGCGACTTCGGCTGCGGCCCGGGCGCGGACATCGACCAGTCCCTCGGCACCGGCTGGGGCAGCGAGGCCGGCGGCCCGAAGCTCATCGTCATCCGGCTGCCGAGGACGGTGCACGTGAGCACGTTCGCCATCGACCCCTCCAACACCTGCGGCGACGGCCCCGGCTCGGCCACCGCGGGCTACACCCTCGAGACGTCGACCAACGGCACCGCGTGGACCCTGGCGGCGCGCGGCACGTTCACCGCCGCCGACCTCGGCCGGCTCAACACCGTGACGCCGGGCAGCGGCGCCGCCGCGGTGCGCTACGTGCGCTTCACCATGCTGAGCCCCCAGGACCACCAGTCGCAGTTCATGGACTCCAGCGAGGTCGAGGTCTACGGGACCCCCAGCGGCGGCTGAGCCGCGCACCTCGGCGGCCGGGGCGCCATGAGTGGGCGAGTACACGTGGAGTTCACCCGTGGGCCACCGGCTCCGGTCGCTGGACGGCACCGGTGCGGCTACGGTCCGGCGGCATGACCACCTCTGCTGCCCGACGGTGGGCCGCGCCCGCTGTTGCCGTCGCCGCCGTCGCCACCCTCACCTGCACCACGTCCGCGGCGGTCGCCGCCCCGCCCGGAGGCGCCGGAGCGGCGGCCACCGCCCGCGGAGCCGGGCAGCCCCACCTGGCGCTGGGGCCGGCCGACCTGCCGGAGAGCCGCACCTCACGCACCCTCCAGCCGGGGGTCACGCTCACCGAGATCACCCGCGGCACCGCCGACCCGGCCCTGTCGTGGACGGTCGAGGCGATGGTCGAGGCCTCGCCGAACGACCCCGACCCCGACGCGCCGCCGCAGGCCCTGGCCGACGAGGCCGCGGCGCAGCGGCAGGCCGACCGCCTGGCCGCGGAGGGCTACCCGGCACGGGTCGAGGCCGTGGCGCAGCCCCGTTCGGTCGACATCGCCGGCGGCACGCTGGGCTACCGGGTCCGGGTGGGCTCCTACCCGACCAAGGCGGCGGCCGACGACGTCCGCGGCAGGCTGGCCGCCGCCGGCCACCCGGCCAGCAGCGTCTTCACCGGCTGGGACGGGCAGGCAGGGGCGCGCGGGCCCTGGCGGCTCGAGGTCGTCACCATCGACCCCCGCCGGTTCCACGGCCGGCTCGACGCGTCGTACGGGCCGGACCTGCGCGACCGCGAGACCACGTCGGCGCTGTCCCGGGCGGCCGGCGCGACCGTCGGGGTCAACGGCGGATTCTTCGTGCTGGACCCGGCCTCCGGGGCCCCGGGTGACCCGGCCGGGGTCGGCGTCTACGACGGCCGGCTGCTCTCGGAGCCGACGGCCGGTCGACCGGCGCTGGTCCTGCGGTCGGACGCCCGGGGGACGTCGGTCCCGCGGCTGTCGTGGAAGGGCGAGGTCGTCCACGGGGGCGGGACGACGGCCCTGGACGGCATCAACCGGGTGCCGGGCCTGATCCGCAACTGCGGTGGCGACCCCACCGACCTGCCGACGGCACTGCCGCTGCACGACACCACGTGCACCGACGACAGCGAGCTCGTCGCCTTCACCCCGCAGTACGGCGCGCAGACGCCGGCCGGCCCGGGGCGCGAGGTCGTCCTCGACGCGCACTCCGTCGTCCGGTCCAGCGCACCGACCCGGGGCACCGCCCTGTCGGCGGGGCAGACGTCGATCCAGGGGACCGGGGCGCTGGCCCAGGAGCTGGCCCGCCTCCACGTCGGTGACCGGGTCGGGGTGCGCACCCGGCTGGTCGACGACCACGGCCGCACCGTCCGGCCCGGACCTGACACGTCGGTCGTCAACGGCGGTCCGCAGCTGGTGCGGGACGGGCGGTGGGACGTGACCCTGCGCCAGGACGGCATGGTGCAGACGGACAACCCGGGGTTCCTGTACGGGTGGGCGGTCAAGCGCAACCCGCGGACCTTCGCCGGCGTGGACGCGCAGGGACGCACCGTGCTGGTCACCGCGGACGGGCGCAGCACCGCTGACCTGGGCCTGAGCATCCCCGAAACCGCTGACGTGGCAAGGTCTCTCGGCCTCACCAACGCCATCAACCTCGACGGCGGCGGCTCGACCGCCATGGCCGTGGGCGGGCGACTGGTCACGCACCCGTCCGACCCGACCGGTGAGCGCGCCGTCGGCGACGCGTTGCTCGTGCTCCCGGCGCAGCGCTGACGTGCGCGAGGGGGTGGCCGCGTCGGCCACCCCCTCGTCAGTCGACCGGGCTCAGGAGGTCCTTCTCGGTGCCGGCCGGGGCCGTCTTCCAGGTCAGGAGCTCGCGCTTCTGATCGGTCGTCATGCCCCGTGCCTACCCCCGGCTCGCCGATCCCACACACGCGCGCGGGAGTCCCCGGCCGACGACAGCCCACGACGGCGTGGCAGGGAGACGGGCTGCCGAAGCCTGCCCGCGCGCGCGTCGTCGCTCGAGGAAGGCCCGCAGCGTGGACAGCAGGACCGGCCACGCGGCCTCGTCCTCCCGTGGCAGGTGGCTGGAGCCGGGCAACGGGACCAGCCGGCTGCCCGGGATGGCGGCGGCCAGCTCGGCCGCGCACTCCAGCGGCACCACCCGGTCGCCGCGCGCGTGCAGGACGAGCGTCGGGCACCCGACGTCGGCCGCGGCCCGCCGTACGTCGACCGCGGCGAGTGCCCTGCGGTAGAGCAGCGTGTTGCCCGGGGAGGTGGTCCGGCGAGGCAGCTCGTCCCTCGGCGGCCACCGCTGGGCCCCGGCGGCGGCCGCGGCGGTGGCTCCCCGCGCGCAGGCGCCGACGAGGACCAGGTGGCTCACCCGCTCGGGGTGCCTGGCGGCGTAGCCGATGGCCACCGCGCCGCCGTGCGACAGGCCGATCAGCGGGAAACGCCGCAGGTCCAGGGCGTCCGCCACCAGCTCGAGGTCGCGTACCCAGTCCTCGAAGCCCAGGTGCGCCACCTCCCAGCTGGACAGGCCGCAGCCGCGGGCGTCGTACCGCACCAGCGTGTGACCGGTCGAGAGGCCGGCCAGCCAGTGCCGCCACAACGGGCTGTCCACGTCGAAGCCGAGGTGGGTCATCCAGTTGGCGGCCTTGACCAGGACGGGGCCCGTCCCCACCCTCGCGAGGGCGATGCGGACGCCGTCGTGACCGCGGCAGAAGCGGATGTCCTGGGGCAGGGAGCCGGTCGCCTCGGGGTCGGCGTGCTCGTGGATCGGCGCGACGAAGCGGTACCCGACGCCGCGGACGGTGCGGATCATCCGCTGGCCGGTGCCGTCGTCGCCGATGGCCCGGCGGGCGGCCTTGACCCGGCTGGTGAGGGTGGACACGCTCACGCAGCGGGTGCCCCAGACGCTGTCCAGCATCTCCGCCTGGCGCACCACCCGGTCGTGGTGGCGCACCAGCAGCACGAGGACGGCGAACACCTGTGGCTCGACGTGGACGACGTCACCGCCCCGGCGCAGCTCGTAGCGGTCGGGGTCCAGCTCGCAGTCAGCGAACGTGAACACCCGTCCACGGTAGCGACCCGCCGCCGACCGGGGACCCGCCGCGAGCGTGCCGCACCGCGGAGTCCCCGGCGGACGACGTGCTCAGGGGAGCTTGGTGGGGCCGGAGTTCATCATCTGCACGCCGGCCGAGCCGTCGCCGTCGAACCCCGTGACCGGGCTGTTCTTGCCCAGGCACCCGTCGTCGTCCTTCGGGTCGGCGAACCAGAACCCGATCGAGTTGAGGTCGGTGCGCGCCTTGGTGGCGTTGTTGAAGGCGAAGGCCTCCTCGACGATGAGGTAGAAGGCGTTGACGCCCTGGCCCTGGGCGTTGGTGGTGAAGTCACCGATGTACTCGGCGGCTCCGAAGTTCGGGCCCGCCTTCTGGATCAGGAAGACGGTGTAGTCGGTCCTGGCCCGCAGGCCCCACGCGCGGATGACGAAGGAGTCCTTGCCGGTGATGTCGGTGGTGAGCGCGACGGTGACCTGCGACCTCGAGCTCGGGTAGCACTTCTTCAGGGCGGGGGTCGACGTCCTCAGGTTCACGGTGACCGTCGTGACGGCCCTCGCCGCCGAGGGCCGGTCGACCCGGGCCGGACCGGTCGTGGCGGTCTGGGGGAGCGAGCCGCCGAGGAGCGTCGCGGCTGCGGCGGCCGTCACGGCCGCGGTGGCGAGCAGGGTCATGGTGGGCTCCCTTGCCGGTGGGGCGGACGACGCCGGCCGACGCCCGCAGGCTGGTCAGACCAGCCTGCGGCGAGGACACCCTGCCTGCATGGAGATCACGTGGAGATCGCCCGGAGGAGTGGGTGGGCGGCTCGGGTGGTCACCGCACCCGGCCGTACCAGACGGTCCGGGTCATCAGCCGGGCGCGCCGCACATGGTCGCCGGTGTGCGGTGCGTGCCAGAACGTGCCGGCACCCGCGTAGATCCCCACGTGGTGGACGTAGCCCGATCCGGTCTTGAAGAAGACCAGGTCGCCGGGGCGGCGGGCCCAGGACGGGATGTGCACGGTGGCGGCGTACTGCTGGGCAGCGGTGCGGGGCAAGCGTTTTCCCATCCTGGCGTAGACCCACATGGTCAGGCCGGAGCAGTCGAACCGACGCGGCCCGACCGCGCCCCACTGGTACGGCGCCCCCCGCCTGGTGGCCGCGATGCGAACGGCTCTGAGGCCGGCTCCCGCCGAGACGCTGGGGCGGGCGGGGCTGATGCCGACACCGGTGGCGACGCTCGCCCGGGCGGGCGCTGCGGCGACGGAGGTGGCGCCGATCAGGCCGACGGCGACCATCAGGACGATGACGAAGCGGCCGAGCAGGGAGGGGGACATGCGGGCAGCACGAAGCAACGAGTTCATGGGGGAGGCTCCAGGGACCGCTTGCGAGGCATGACCTGTCGGGTTCGGGAACCTGTCTTCCCGGCCCGCGCGACGCCGTGCCCGGGGGACACGGCGTCGGCTGCGGGCTTCACCCCAAGTGGACGGCAACCGCCGTCACACACTGCTCGGGTGCACCGCTCCTGCCACGAACATGCTCGTTCTCGAACCGGGCTGACACGGTGGCAGGACTCAGCGTCGTGGCAGCGGCCCTCCGCGCTGTGCGGTGAGGCTGCCCATAGAGTATTGGGGCGAATCGCGCAATAGGGGATTAGCCGAAAACTGGTGTAATTCCGCCCAATTCGGCCATTCGGCCCGGTGATCTGGTATGGCGCGCGCCGGTGACCGCGCCCCGGGCGCGTCGGGCGGCGCGATCGCCGTACGGCTGGCAGCATGCCCGCGGAGGTGTTCACCCATGACCAGTCCGACAACCGGGTCCGCCGACCTGGTCATCACCGGCGCCGACGTGTGGACGGGAGACACCACCCGCAGCTGGTCGGATGCCGTTGCGGTGCAGGGGGATCGGGTCGTGGCGCTCGGTGCCGCCGAGGCCGGCGACCTGGTCGGGCCGCGCACCCGGGTGATCCACGCACCGGGCTCGATGGTCGTGCCCGGCTTCCAGGACGCCCACGTCCACGCACCGTTCGCCGGGCGCAACCGGCTGCACGTGTGGCTCAACGACCTGACGGGGCGGCAGGCCTACCTCGACCGCATCGCCGACTACGCCCGCGCCAACCCGGACGAGCCGTGGATCGTGGGCGGGGGCTGGGCGATGGAGCACTTCCCCGGTGGGCTGCCGGTCAGGGAGGACCTCGACGCGGTCGTCCCCGACCGGCCGGTGTTCCTCATGAACCGCGGCGTCCACGTCGCCTGGGTCAACTCGCGGGCGCTGGAGCTGGCCGGCATCACCGCCGGCACGGACGACCCGGCCGACGGGCGGATCGAACGCGACCCACGGACCGGGGAACCGACCGGCGCCCTGCACGAGGGAGCGGCCTACAGCTTCCAGGACCGGCACGTGCCGCTGCCCACGCGTCACGACTGGGAGCGGGCGATCCTGGAGGCCCAGGGGCACCTGCACTCGCTCGGGATCACCGGCTGGCAGGACGCGTGGGTGACCCCCGCCACCCTGGAGGCCTACCGGAGCCTCGGGGCCGCCGGGCGGCTGACCGCCCGCGTGGTCGGCGCGCTCTGGTGGGACCGGCACCGCGGGCTGGACCAGGTCACCGACTTCCTCACCCAGCGTGAGGCGGGCGCCGTCCCGGGCTTCCACCCCACCACGGTCAAGATCATGACCGACGGGGTGCTGGAGAACCACACCGGTGCGCTGCTCGAGCCCTACTGCGACGGCTGCGGCGGGCAGACCGACAACCACGGGCTGTCGTACGTCGACCGCGAGCTGCTCGCCGCCGCGGTCACCCAGCTCGACCGCCACGGCTTCCAGGTGCACCTGCACGCCATCGGGGACCGGGCCGTGCGCAACGCGCTGGACGCCGTCGAGGTGGCCCGCGCCGCGAACGGTCCCGGCGACCACCGGCACCACATCGCCCACATCCAGGTGGTCCAGCCCGAGGACGTGCCGCGGTTCCGCCGGCTCGGCGTGGTGGCCAACGCCCAGGCGTACTGGGCCCAGATGGAGCCGCAGATGGAGGAGCACACCATCCCGTTCCTCGGCCGCGACCGGGCCCACCGGCAGTACCCCTTCGGCGACCTGCTGCGGTCCGGGGCGACCCTCGCGATGGGCAGCGACTGGTCGGTCACCACCGCCGACCCGCTCCGGCAGATCGAGGTCGCGGTGACCCGGGTCGACCCCGGCAACCGGTCCGCCGCGCCGTTCCTGCCCGAGCAGGCGCTGCCGCTGCCGGTCGCGCTGGCCGCCTTCACGGCCGGCTCGGCGTACGTGAACCACGACGCGGACGGCGGCTCGCTGCGGGTGGGCGCCCGCGCCGACCTCGCCGTCCTCGACCGCAACCTGCTCGCGGCCGGCGCCGGCCCGGTGGCCGACGCCCGCGTCGAGCTCACCGTCGCCGCGGGCCGGGTCGTCTTCGAACGTGACGGCTAGCGGGTGTCTCCCACCGGCGGCCCGGTCGTGGGCAGTGACGCCGGCCAGTGGTCCGGGTCGATCGCCACGCCGTCCCGCTCGTCATCCCAGGCCACGGCGCTGATCCGCCAGCCTGCCGACGTCCGGACGAGCTGCAGCGTCTTCATTCCCCGTGCGGTGAAAGGCGTCCCGTCCTGCACGCCCGCCTTGGCGTAGCTGCCGAAGTGATGGGCGATGTCGCCGAAGATCTCGGTGTGCCCGCGGAGCTCCCACTCGCTGAAGTCGACCAGGGTGCCACCGGACAGCAGCGCCTGACGGGGGGCGATGAAGCTGTCGACGCCATAGACGGCAGGCTCGCCGCCACCCGTCCGGACGATCACCGCCTCCGACAGGAACACGGCGCGGAGCGCGTCGAGCCGGGCCGCACTCTCCGGACCGGACGTGAAGGCGGCGAAGAACGTCCGCACGATGCTCGCGATCGCCGCGTGGTCGGCAGCCACGGTGCTGCTCGCAGGGTTGGTGATGGGCACGCCTGCACCCTAGCGAGCGGGCCGGCCAGCACCCTGCCATCGCGCGGTTCCGCCGGATCGACCGACGGGCTACCGTCGGAACGAGGGGGCGACCGGTACGTCGACGCGGAGTGGGTGGCGGCATGGACCTCGGGCTGACCGGCAAGGTGGCGATCGTCACGGGCGCCAGCAGGGGCATCGGGCTGGCCGTCACCCGGACCCTGGTCGAGGAGGGGGCACAGGTCGTGGCCGGCGCCCGGTCGGTCACCGGCGACCTGGCCTCGCTCGCCGCGGCCGGCTCGGTGCACCCGGTCCAGGTCGACCTGACCACCGAGGAGGGGCCGAGCCGTCTGGTCGACGCGGCGGTGACGACGTACGGCGGCCTGGACGTGCTGGTCAACAACGTGGGCGGCGCCCACCCCCGGCCCGGCGGGTTCCTCAGCGTCACCGACGCGGAGTGGACCGCGTCGCTGGCGGTCAACCTCCTGGCCGCGGTGCGCACCACCCGGCTGGCCCTGCCGCACCTGCTCGAGCGGGAGGCGGCCACCATCGTGTCGACCTGCTCGGTCAACGCGGTCCTGCCCGACCCGCTCGTCATCGACTACAGCGCGGCCAAGGCGGCGCTGGCCAGCTTCTCCAAGTCCCTCTCCAAGGAGCTCGGACCGCGGGGCGTGCGGGTCAACACGGTCAGCCCCGGCCCGGTGGCGACCGACCTGTGGCTGGGGGAGGACGGGGTGGCCCGCACCCTGGCCCGGGCCGGCGGGGGAGACCCGGACGCGATCGCCGCGCAGGCGGCGAGCGGGTCGGTGACCGGCCGGTTCAGCACCCCGCAGGAGGTCGCCGACCTCGTCGTGTTCCTGGCCAGCGGCCGCGCCGGCAACACCACCGGCGCCGACTTCGTGATCGACGGCGGCCTGGTCCAGACACTCTGAGCCAGGTGGCTGCGGTCAGCCGGCCTCGAGCCCGCGCCACTGCGCCAGGACGACGGTGGTATCCCAGCACCGCGGCGGGTTGACCCGGGCCCGCCCGGGCGTCGCACGCCTGCGCGTGATAGCGCACCCGGGGCGCGGTGCGCACCTTCGCATTGTCGACATCCCGCCCCTATCGTCGATGCGGCCAACGGCCTGCCCGGCCACGACTCGAGCCCGGCACCACGCCTACGTCCTGCTGGACTCCGCCACGGGTGTCGCCCGGGTCGCGCGCGCCGGCCACCTCCCGCGCTGCTCGTCACCCCGACGGGACGGTCACGTCGGTGTACGACGGCGGGTCGGCCCCGCTCGGGGCGCCCTGTGCGGCCCGGGGCGAAGGGGTGCTCGAGGTGCCGGTCGGGAGCCTGCTCGTGCTCTACAGCGACGGCATGGTCGAGGACCGCCGCGCCGGCCTCGACCCCGGGATGTCGAACCTCGTCGCGGCCGTCGGCGAGCTGGCGGTGGAGCACCGCGGCGACCCCGAGGCCATGGCGCGGGCGCTGATGAGGGCCATGGCCGCGTCTGATCGCCCGCTACGTGGCGCGCGGACCGGCCCGGCGAGCCGGCCGCCGCGCCGCTCGTCACGCGGGGCGACGCGGCCCTGTGGCTGCAGGAAGCGGTAGCCCGCGCCTCGGCCCAGGCAGGCGGACCCGGACGCGAGCGCCGCCGAGCAGCGAGCGGCCGGTGACCAGCCAGGCTCGGCGTCCGCAAGGTCGCCGACCTCGTCGTGTGCCTGGCCGGCGGCCGCACCGGCACCACCACCGGCGACGCTTCGTGATCAACGGCATCGTTCCAGGCCGCTCTGAGCCAGGTGCCCGCGCCGAGCCGTTGCGTGGAGTCCGCGCCAGCCGCAACGACGGCTTCCAGCCGATGCTCAAGGCGTACGGCGTGCCCCTGGGCACGGGCGTGCCGCGCGGCAACGTCCGCACGCTGGACACCGGCGCGGTCTACGAGGCCACCGCGCGCAGCGCGTGCACCTTCGGTGAGGTGTTCACCACCGACGGCCGGATCAAGTCGTTGCACCTCACGGTGCTCAAGGACGACCGCCACTTCTTCCCCGCCTACAACGCGGCACTGACCGTCCGCGGGCCGGTGATGAAGGCCAACCCCCAGATCGCCGACCTGTTCGCCGCCGTCTCGCGCAAGCTGGACGACAAGACGCTGGTCACCCTCAACGCCCGCATCGACGTCGACGGGCAGGACCCCGGCGAGGTGGCGCTGAGCTGGCTGGTCTCCCAGGGGTTCGTCACCCGAACCTGACGGGGCGGTGCGGTTCGCCGTGGTGCTGTTCGCCGCGGTGCCCCTCTTCGCCCTGGCCGCGCCAGTCCCGGTGGAGGGGGCTTCGGGACCGACGGCCAGAGCCGCAGCGGGCTCTTCCTGCTGTTCCATCTCGCGCCGGCCGCGGGTGCTCTCGCCGGGGCGCTGGAGCCATCCTGTCGCGGGTGGCGAACGTCACGTCGGAGGTGTACACCTGTTGCACGCCGGGGTCGCGACCTCAGGCTCCGGACCTCTGTCCCCGGCGCCTTGCTCGTTGCACCGGCTGATGCGGCGTGGACGCGTCGTACCCCGGCCGAGAGGGCGACAATGCGCAGGAGCAGAGCAGTGGCGGCGGTCCTCGCCGTGAGTGCCACCGTCGGGCCCGGCGTCGCTGCCTGCGGCACCAGCGAGAGCTCAGCCGGTGGCAAACCGACCCTGACGTGGTACATCAACCCCGACGGCGGAGGGTCCGACCCCACCAAGAAGGGGCAGGCCCAGATCGCCAAGGAGTGCACCGACGCCGCCGGCGGCAAGTACGCCATCCGGGTGCAGCTGCTCCCCAACAGCGCCAGCGACCAGCGCCAGCAGCTGCTGCGCCGGCTCGCGGCCGGCGACTCCGGCATCGACCTGATGAGCATCGACCCCGTGTTCGTCGCCGAGTTCGCCGAGGCCAAGTTCCTCGCGCCGGTGCCGCACGCCATGGTCGCCGGCTTCACCGCCGACACGGTCAAGGCGGCGGTGGAGGGCGCCACGTGGAAGGGGAACCTCGTCGCGGTGCCGTTCTGGGCCAACACCCAGCTGCTCTGGTACCGCAAGAGCGTGGCCAAGGCGGCCGGGCTGGACATGTCCCAGCCCGTGACGTGGGCGCAGCTGATCAAGGCGGCGCAGTCGCAGAAGAAGACGATCGGGGTCCAGGCCAGCCGCTACGAGGGCTACGTCGTGTGGATCAACGCCCTGATCGCCGGCGCCGGCGGCCAGATCGTCGAGAACCCGGGCGCGACCGCCGACCAGCTGAAGCTCGGACTGGAGACCCCCGCCGGCAAGGAGGCCGCGTCGGTGATCCAGCAGGTGGCCTCGACGGGAGTCGGCGGGCCGGCCCTGTCCTCCACCACCGAGACCGAGGCCCTGAACCTCTTCTCGGGCAGCGACACCAGCGGGTTCCTCGTCAACTGGCCCTACACCTGGGCCGCCCTGCCCACCAACGGGGTGAAGTTCATCGACGACATCGGCTGGGCGAAGTACCCCGAGACGGTGGCCGGCAAGCCGTCCCAGCCCCCGTTCGGCGGGATCGAGCTCGGGGTGGGCGCCTTCAGCAAGCACCCCGACCTGGCGTACGACGCGGCGAAGTGCATCACGTCGCCCGAGCACCAGAAGCTGTACATGCTGGGCACCGGCAACCCGGCCGCCAACAAGACGGTCTACGACGACCCGGCGATCAAGAAGCAGCTGCCGATGGCCGCGCTGATCCGCCAGTCCCTCGACTCCGCGGCACCGCGCCCGCAGAGCCAGTACTACGGAGACATCTCCACCGGCCTGCAGCGCGAGTTCAGCCCGCCCAACTCCGTCAACCCCAACAGCACGCCCGCGGCCGCGACGGACCTGATCACCTCCGTGCTGAAGGGAAACGCGCTGCTATGACGACCCTCGCCGACGACACCGGCCGCGACACCGCCCCGCCCAGCCAGCGGGCCTCCAAGGCCAGGCTCTCCGACCGGGCGCGGGCCGAGCGCAACCTCGGCTGGAAGCTGGCCGGGCCGGCGTTCATCATCATGCTCGCCGTCACCGCCTACCCGATCATCAACGCGCTCTGGCTCTCGCTGTACAACTACCGCCTGACCGACCCCAACGCACGCAGCTTCGTGTTCCTGCGCAACTACGTGGTCATCCTCACCGACAGCCTGTGGTGGGCGGCCGTCGGGATCACCGTGATCATCACCCTGGTGACGGTCGCGGTCGAGTTCGTGCTGGGCATGGCGCTGGCGATGGTGATGAACAACATCGTGATCCCCCGGCGGTCGCTGCGGACGATCATCCTGATCCCCTACGCGATCATCACCGTCGTGTCCGCGTTCTCCTGGAAGTACGCGTTCGCGGTCGACTCGGGCTATGCCAACCACTGGCTGCACACGGTGACGTTCGGGGCGTTCCCGGTGACCTACGACTGGTTCGGCGGCACGTGGTCCTCGCTGGCGATCATCTGCCTGTCCGAGATCTGGAAGACCACCCCGTTCATGTCGCTGCTGCTGCTGGCCGGGCTGGCCCAGGTCGACAGGGCCCTCGACGAGGCAGCCAAGGTCGACGGCGCGACGTTCTGGCAGCGCCTGTACAAGGTCACCCTGCCGAACATGAAGGCGGCGATCATGGTGGCGCTGCTGTTCCGGACGCTCGACGCGTTCCGGATCTTCGACAACGTCTTCATCATGACCGGCGGCTCGCAGAACACCTCGACCGTCTCGCTGGTGGCCTACAACCAGACCATCAGTCGCGCCGAGATCGGGATGGGCTCAGCGGTGTCGGTGCTGCTGTTCCTCATGGTGGTGGGGATCTGCGTGGTCTTCGTGAAGGCGTTCAAGGTAGACCTCGCCCAGGTCAAGGGGGACTGAGATGGAATCAAACCTGTCGACGAGAGCCAAGACGTGGCTCGGGATCAGCGCTATCCCGATCATCCTCTACTCGATCGTCCCGATCCTGTGGATGCTCTCGCTGTCACTGAAGCCGAGCAGCGATCTGGCCGACGGAAGGTTCATCCCCAGCGAGATCTCCTGGAGCAACTACTCGCTCATCCTCACCGGTGGCGCGAAGGACCTGTTCCTGCCGGCGCTGGCGAACTCCATCGTGGTCTGCCTTTCGGCCACCGTGATCAGCGTCGTCCTCGCCACGTTCGCGGCCTACGCCATCGCCCGGCTGGACTTCCCGGGCAAGAAGCTGATCCTCACCACCGCCCTGGCGGTGTCGATCTTCCCCGTCATCAGCCTGGTGACGCCGATCTACAACCTCTGGCGGGCGATCGGCCTGTTCGACACCCGGATCGGCCTGATCATCCCCTACCTGTCGCTGACGCTGCCGATCAGCATCTGGACCCTGTCGGCGTTCTTCAAGCAGATCCCCTGGGAGATGGAGCAGGCGGCGCAGGTCGACGGCGCCACCAACTGGCAGGCGTTCCACAAGGTGATCGTGCCGCTGGCTATCCCTGGCGTCTTCACCACCGCGATCATCTCGTTCTTCATCGCCTGGAACGACTTCGTGTTCGCCATCTCGCTGACCTCCGAGAAAGCGCGCACCGTCCCTGCTGCCCTGGCGTTCTTCACCGGCGCGTCGCAGTTCGAGCAGCCCACGGGCGCCATCTGCGCGGCTGCCATCATCGTGACGATCCCCGTCGTCATCCTCGTCCTGTTCTTCCAGCGCCGGATCGTCGCCGGGCTCACGTCCGGTGCCGTCAAGGGCTGACCCGCCGCGCGGCGTACACGCATCCAGGAGGCTGAAACCCATGTCACAGATCCACCTCAAGCACATCGTGAAGAAGTACGGCGACGGGTTCCCTGCGGTGAACGACATCTCGCTCGACATCGCCGACGGCGAGTTCATGATCCTCGTCGGGCCTTCGGGCTGCGGGAAGTCCACGCTGCTGCGGATGATCGTCGGCCTGGAGGACATCACCTCCGGCGACATGATGATCGACGACAAGCGGGTCAACGACCTCGCGCCGCGGGACCGCAACCTGTCCATGGTGTTCCAGAACTACGCGCTCTACCCGCACCTGACCGTCTTCGAGAACATCGCGTTCCCGCTGCGGCTGGCCAAGGGCGCCCACAGCGAGGACGAGATCCGGGAACGGGTCAACAAGGCCTCGGCCATGCTCGAGCTCGACGAGCACCTCGAGCGCAAGCCGGCCAACCTCTCCGGTGGGCAGCGCCAGCGGGTGGCGATGGGCCGCGCCATCGTGCGCTCGGCCGACGCGTTCCTCTTCGACGAGCCGTTGTCCAACCTCGACGCCAAGCTGCGTGGCCAGATGCGCACCGAGATCGCCCGGATGCAGCGCCGCCTGGGCATCACCACCGTCTACGTCACCCACGACCAGACCGAGGCGATGACCCTCGGCGACCGGGTCGCGGTGCTGAAGAAGGGGATCCTGCAGCAGTGCGCCTCACCCCGTGAGCTCTACGACCAGCCGGTCAACCTCTTCGTCGCGGGGTTCATCGGCTCGCCGCCGATGAACTTCCTGCCCGCGCGGGTCGACGGGACCACCCTGAAGCTGCCGTTCGTGGACGTGCCGATGACCCCCGAGCTGGCGGCCAAGGTCAAGGGGCTCGACATCGTCATCTGCGGCGTGCGGCCGGAGCACCTGAAGGACGCCTCGCTCGGTGACGCGAAGATCGAGGGGGGCGCTTCGTTCTCAGCCGGCGTGGACGTGACCGAGTGGCTGGGCAACGAGCAGTACGCCTACATCCCGTTCGAGGCGGACCCCAGCGTGAAGGCCAAGCTGGACGAGCTCGACCGCGACCTCGACGGTGAGGGCATGCGCACGCAGATGGTCGTGAACCTCGATGCACGCTCCCGGATCCGCGAGGGCGACGACGCCCAGCTCACGTTCGACCCGGCCCTCATGCACGTCTTCGACCCCAACTCCGGCGACTGCCTGACCCGCGACGAGGACAAGGCGACGGAGCTGGCCGCTGAGAGCGAGGCCGACCGCAAGCGGGCCCTGGAGCGGGTCCGCGCCCGCGAGGCCGCGCTGGCCGGCTGACCCGGGACGGCGGCGCAGGTGCGCCTGCGCCGCCTCGGTCGGGTCAGAGGACCAGGCGGGTCGGCATCCTCTGGCAGCTGCGGGCGTGCTTCGAGCCACACGACAGGCACGGCCGGGACGGGTTCATCGCCGACCCGTCCTCGCCGAAGCAGCCGCACGCGGGAAGCAGGCAGTCGGCGTAGACCGTGACCGGCCAGTAGGTCTCACACAACGGGCAGGTGCTGTGCCCGTAGGTCAGGTAGACGTCCTCGCTCACGACGGTGTCCTTGTTCTGCGCCTGCGGAGGCGTCCTGCCGGATCAGGGCGCACGGGACCCACCCTGATCCCGGGGCTGACCCACCGGAGACGCCGGTGTCTCGTGCGGGGTTCTTCCGCTCCTGCCACACGCCATGCTCGTTCGTGCCGTCCGGCGACTGACAGGACCCAGCGATCGTCCGGACCGCCCCACCACGGCGGCGGGGACTTGTCCCGAGGTCCCGCTCCACGGCCGGTCGCGACCCCCGGAACCGGGGGAGACGCCGCCGCGGAAACGCTGCCCGGGCGTGATTCAGGATAGGGAAATCGACGCAGGAACGGGGCGAGGGGCGCACGCCACTTTGACGGGAATCCGACTGCCGGGTGGTCGTGCCATTGGTCACCGCTCACGACGACCACCTCGTCGAGCCACCCACCACCGGTGGGCCGCGCCGCATACTGAGAGCCGTGAGCGCCGCGTCGTCCGCACCCCGGTCAGCGAACCCTCCGCCCGTCGTGGGGGAGCTCGTCGCCGTCAACGTCGGCCTCCCGCGTGATGTCGCGTGGCGCGGGAGGACCGTCCACACCGGCGTGTGGAAGGAACCGGTCGACGGGCCGCGGATGGTCCGGTACCTCAACATCGACGGTGACGGACAGGGGGACCTCGCCGGGCACGGTGGGCCGCACCGCGCCGTGCTGGTGTACCAGCTGGACTCCTACGCGTACTGGCGTCGGCAGCTCAGGCTCGATGACGTCGGGTACGGGCAGTTCGGGGAGAACTTCACCGTCGAGGGGCTCCCGGACGACGAGGTGTGCATCGGCGACCGGTACGAGATCGGTGCGGCGCTGTTCGAGGTGAGCCAGCCCCGGGTCACCTGCTACCGCGTCGGCCTGCGTCTCGGCGAGCCACAGCTGCCGGCGCTGCTCGTGGCGCACCGGCGGCCGGGGTTCTACCTGCGGGTCCTGCGCGAGGGGGTGGTCGAGGCCGGCGACCCGATCATCAGGGTGCGATCGGGCCCGGAGCGGATGACCGTCGCCGAGGTCGACGCCCTGCTGTACCTGCCCGGTCACGACCGGAGCGACGTCGCGCGGGCGCTGCGGATACCGGCGCTGAGTCCCGGCTGGCGCGGGTCCTTCGAGGCCCTGCTGCACACCGACGGCAGCTCGGCCGGGAACGTCGGGCTGAACGAGACCGCGGCCGAACCACCCGCCGCGTGGTCCGGCTTCCGGCCGGCGCAGGTCGTGCAGGTCGTCCGCGAGACCGAGACGGTGGTCTCGCTCCACCTGGCTGCCACGGACGGGTCGGCGTTCCCCGCGGCGCTGCCGGGGCAGTTCGTCGCGCTGCGCCTCGACCTCGGTCCGCCGCTGCCGCCGACCGCCCGCAGCTACTCCCTCTCCGGGGCACCGGGGTCGCCCGCGTACCGGGTCAGCGTGAAGCGTGAACCCGACGGTCTGGTCAGCAGGTTCGTCCACTCGAGCCTGCGCCCCGGCGCGGTCGTGGACCTGTCGGCGCCGCGCGGACGCTTCACCCTGAACGCCGCCGAGTCACCGGTGCTGTTGCTGTCGGCCGGGATCGGGGCCACCCCGCTGCTGTCGATGCTGCACGCGCTGGTCCGGTCCGGATCCACCCGCGAGGTCTGGTGGCTGCACGGCGCCCGCAACGGCGCCGAGCACGTGTTCGCCGCCGAGGTCGACGCCCTGCTGGGGCTCCTGCCCCACGCCCGGAGGCACATCTTCTACAGCGCGCCGACCGCCACCGACCGGCTGGGGGTGGACTACACGCATCCCGGGCGGGTGAGCGGTGACGTCCTCGCCGCCCTGTCGGTCCCGAGCGACGCGGACGCCTACGTCTGCGGGCCGAGCGCGTTCATGGCGGACCTGACCGAGGCACTGCCCCGCCTGGGGGTGGACCGGGCCCACCTGCACACCGAGGTGTTCGGCGCCGGCGAGGCGAGCACCCCCGGGATCGCCGCCCGGTCCCTGCCGCGCGCCCCATCCGCCCGCCGGCGCCCCGGGCCGGGGACCGGAGGTCACCTTCGCCCGGGTGGGTCTCACGGTGCCGTGGCGCGATGACGTCGCGAGCCTGCTCGAGCTCGCCGAGGCGTGCGACGTGCCGACCCGCTGGTCGTGCCGGACCGGGATCTGCCACAGCTGCGAGTCCGGGCTGCTGGGCGGTGCGGTCTCCTACGACCCGCAGCCGGTGGACCCGCCCGCCGACGGCAACGTCCTGGTGTGCTGTGCCGTGCCCAGCGACGACGTCGTCCTCGACCTGTGACACCGGCGCCGGCACGTCTGCGGGCGGGTTGTTAGGGAGGCGTCAAGGCCGTTGGCGGCCGCGCCTGCGCGTGTTTGGATGGTGGGGTGGACACCGGGTGGTTGAGCCGGAACCGATCGGCGCTGATCGCCGCCGCGGCGGTCGTACCGTTCCTCGTGTCGGCGCTCCTGTCGCTGTTCCGGGACAGCATCGCCCCCACGACGTCGGTGTTGGTCCTCGTGCTGGTCGTCGTCGCCGCCGCGGCGACGGGTGACCGGACCGCCGGTGTCGTCGCAGCCGTCTCCAGCGGCGCGTGGTTCGACTTCTTCCTGACCCAGCCCTACAGCCAGTTCGCCATCAACGAGAGCGCCGACCTCGAGGCCACGGTGCTCCTGGTGGTGGTCGGTCTCGGGGTCACCGAGCTGGCGCTGTGGGGGCGCCGGCAGCAGGCCCACGCCAGTCGCTCGGCGGGATACCTGGACGGCGTCATCGGCACGTCGAAGCTGGTCTCCGGCGAGCAGACCCCGCCGCAGGAGCTGACCCGGCACGTGGCACGCCAGATCGTCGAGGTGCTCGGCATCGACACCTGCCGGTTCCTGCCCGGCCCCGGTCCCGGGCCCCAGACGGCCGTCCTCGACCACGACGGACAGGTCATCCGTCGCGGTCACCGCGTGGACATCCAGCAGGAGGGGTTCCCCACCGACGAGGAGGTGGCACTCACCGTCCGCCACGGAGGCGTCGTCCACGGGCACTTCGTCCTCACGGCCGCCAGCCAGATCGTCCGGCCGACGCAGGAACAGCTCCGCGTCGCGGTCCTGCTCGCCGACCAGGTCGGCACGGCCCTCACCAGCCACTCGGGCTGACATCTCGCTAGACCGTGAAGTCAACCCCCTGTGCGAGCGGCAGCTCGCCCGAGAAGTTGATGGTGTTCGTGGCCCGCCGCATGTAGGCCCGCCAGGCATCCGAGCCGGACTCGCGACCTCCACCGGTCTCCTTCTCGCCGCCGAAGGCGCCGCCGATCTCGGCGCCGGACGTGCCGATGTTGACGTTGACGATGCCGCAGTCCGAGCCCTCCGCCGACACGAAGCGCTCGGCCTCGGCCTGGTCGTGGGTGAAGATGCTGGACGAGAGACCCTGCGGCACAGCGTTGTTCAGGGCGATGGCCTCGTCGAGGTCGTCGTACGGCATCACGTAGAGGATCGGGGCGAACGTCTCCTGCCGGACGATGCTGGTCTGCTCGTCGATGCGGACGACCGCGGGCTCTGCGTAGTACGCGTTCGGAGCCTGCTCCGCGAACCGGCGGCCGCCCCCGACCACGACCGTCCCTCCGTCGTTCCTGGCCGCCTCCAGGGAGTTCTGCATCGCCTTGAAGGCCGCGTCGTGGATCAGCGGACCGACCAGGGTGCCGCTCGCCAGCGGGTTGCCGATGGGCAGACGCGCGTAGGCTCCCCGGACCCTCTCGACGAGCTCGTCGACGACGCTGGAGTGGGCGATCACGCGACGCATCGTGGTGCACCTCTGGCCGGCCGTCCCTGCGGCCGAGAACACGATGCCGCGGGTGGTCAGGTCCAGGTCGGCCGACGGCGCCACGACGGCGGCGTTGTTCCCGCCCAGCTCCAGCAGCGAGCGGCCGAACCGCTCGGCCACGCGCGGGCCCACCGCACGGCCCATGCGGGTCGACCCGGTGGCGCTCACGAGCGCCACCCCGGGGTGGTCGACCAGCGCCTGCCCCACCTCGCCGCCTCCGACCAGGACCTGGCTCACGTCGGCCGGGGCGCCCTGCTCGGAGAGCGCGCGGTCGAGCAGGGCCGCGCTGGCCGCGGCGGTCAGCGGCGCCTTCTCCGACGGCTTCCAGATCACGGTGTCACCGCAGACCAGCGCGACGGCGGTGTTCCACGACCAGACCGCCGACGGGAAGTTGAAGGCGCTGATGACCCCGACGACGCCGAGGGGGTGCCACGTCTCCATCAGCCGGTGTCCCGGACGCTCGGACGGCATGGTGCGGCCGTACAGCTGTCGTGACAGGCCGACGGCGAAGTCACAGATGTCGATCATCTCCTGGACCTCACCGAGCGCCTCGGAGGTGATCTTGCCGACCTCGAGACTGATCAGGGTGGCCAGGTCGCTCTTGTGCTCCGTCAGCAGCTCGCCCAGCCGCTTGACGACGGCACCGCGCCCGGGCGCCGGCACCGTCCGCCAGGACCGGAACGCCTGCTGTGCGCGCTCCACCGCGGCGTCCACGGCTGCGGCCTCGACCCACTCCAGGGAGTGCAGGTGCTCGCCGTTGATCGGGGACGTCGTCGCCCGGTGGGCCGTCAGGGGGCCCAGCTCCACCCCACAGCGCCCGGCGGTGGTGCGGGCCCGGTCCTGCAGGTCGTCGGCGCTGGGGATCGGTGCTGGCGTCGTTGCCATGAGTGTCTCCTTGGTGGGGTCCGGGGTCAGGCTGCTAGACGATGTTGAGCTCGGGGCGGGTCTCCGACGCGGTGAACCGACGGGCGTCGAGGCCGCTGACGTCGACGCAGGGCCGGCGACCGAGGTAGAGGTCGCGCATGACCTCCCCGACGGCGGGGCCCATGAGGAAGCCGTGCCCGGAGAAGCCGGTGGCGTAGAGGAAGCGGCTGACCGACCCGGCCTCGCCGATGAGGGCGTTGTGGTCGGGTGTCATCTCGTACAGGCCGGCCCAGCCGCTGGCGATCCCGACCTCCGCGAGGCCGGGGGTACGACGCTCCATCACCTCAGCGAGCCCGGGCAGCCAGTCGTCGGACCGGCCGAGCGCGAACCCGGGGGTCTCGTGCGGGTCCGACATGCCCAGCAGCAGCCCGTCGCCTTCGCCGTGGAAGTAGAAGCTGGTGCCGAAGTCGATCGTGAACGGCGTCTCCGGGTCGAGCCCCGGCACCGGGTCGGTGACCAGGATCTGGCGGCGCAGCGGGGTCACCGGAAGGTCGACGCCCACCCACCCGCCGACCTCGCGGGACCACGCCCCGGTGGCGCAGACCACGGTGTCGGTCTCGATCCTGCCGCCGGCGGTGACGACGGCGACGACCCTGCCGTCATCGGGTCTCGACCCCGGTGGCCGCGCAGTGGGGGATGAGTCGCGCACCGTGCCGGCGGGCCGCGGACGCGTACCCCAGGACCACCGACTCCGGCGTGCAGTGCCCGTCGGTGGGGCTGTACGTGGCGGCGACGAGCCCGTCCGTGGCGATGAGCGGGGACAGGCGCCTGGCCTCGGCCACCGAGAGCATCCGGCTCGGCACGCCGAGCTCGTTCTGCAGCGCGACGTTCCGCTCGAACGCCTGCACGTCGTCGGGGGAGTCGAGCAGGAAGAGGTAGCCCACCTGGTGCAGGTCGATCTCCTGGTCGAGCTGCTCACGGAAGTGCTCGAACGTCCACAGGCTGCGCCGGCCGAGCTCGATGTTGGTCCGGTCGGAGAACTGCGCGCGCACCCCTCCGGCGGCCTTGCAGGTCGAGCCGGAACCGAACGCCGCCCGGTCGACGAGGACGACGTCGCGCACGCCGGCCGCCGCCAGGTGGTAGGCGGTGCTGACCCCGATCACGCCGCCGCCGACGATCACCACGGCGGCCCTCGGGGGAAGGTCACGACCGGTCCGGCTCATGGGTTGTCCC
Source organism: uncultured Actinomycetota bacterium (assembly GCA_963828995.1). Classification (GTDB taxonomy): domain Bacteria; phylum Actinomycetota; class Actinomycetes; order Actinomycetales; family Dermatophilaceae; genus CAVRTM01. The sequence goes on along the minus strand of CAWHHB010000012.1, from coordinate 19,143 downwards.
GCTCTCCTGACCATCGAGCACTCGCGGCGCACGACGAAACGCGCTCCCTCGCACTCTGGGCCGAAACGAGCGTCCTTGACAAGCGGGTCCTGCCGCCGGGGAGGTCCCTAGGATCGCTGCATGACCGGCCGCGCTGACGTGAGGTCGTGGTGACCGAGCAGATCGACCTCCTGTTCACCGACGCAGTCCGGGGGATGCGTGGGGCGGACGCCGCTGCGCGCAGGTCGAGCGGCGAGGTCGAGGCCGAGCCGGGCGGGCCCGCGACCGCCGCCCCGCAGCGCTGCCTGGACATCTTCGACGCCCAGCTCGGGAGCCGGCACCTGGACCTCGCCGCCCGGTGGCTCCGCGCCCAGGGCAAGGGGTTCTACACGATCGGGTCGTCGGGGCACGAAGGCAATGCCGCCGTGGCAGCAGCGCTCCGGGTCACCGATCCTGCGCTGCTGCACTACCGCTCGGGAGCGTTCTTCCTCGAACGGGCCCGTCAGGGCGGCGTCACCTCCGCGCTGCGCGATGTGCTGCTGGGCATCGTGGCCGCCGCCGAGGACCCGATCGCCGGCGGCCGCCACAAGGTCTTCGGCAGCAAGCGTCTCGCCGTGATCCCCCAGACCTCGACCGTCGCCTCGCACCTGCCTCGGGCCCTCGGGGTGGCCCTGTCCCTGCAGCGCGCCCGCAGGCTCGGGGTGGAGGGCGCCTGGCCGTCCGACGCGGTGACGGTGTGCAGCTTCGGTGACGCCTCGGCGAACCACTCCACGGCGACGGGGGCCATCAACGCGGCGATCCACGCCGGCTACCAGGGCATCCCGATGCCGCTGCTCCTCGTCTGCGAGGACAACGGCATCGGGATCAGTGTCGGCACACCCACCGGCTGGGTCCGGGCCGCCTACGGGAGCCGGCCGGGGCTGGAGTACGTCGAGGCCGACGGCTGCGACCTGGTCGCGACGCTGGCGGCAGCCGACCGGGTCGTGGCCTGGGTCAGGGAGCACCGTCGTCCGGCGTTCCTGCACCTGCGGATGGTGCGCCTGATGGGCCATGCCGGATCCGACGTCGAGTCGGCGTACCGGAGCCCTGCCGTGATCCTCGCCGAGCAGCGGCGCGACCCGCTCGTCCAGACCGCCCGGTGGCTCGTCGACGCCGGCATCCGGTGCCCGGACGAGGTGCTCGACCTCTACGAGGCCAAACGCCGGGAGGTGATGTCGCTGGCGTCCGAGGTCTGCGGGCGGCCCCGGCTCACGTCCCCGGAGGCCGTCATGGCCCCGTTGGCGCTTCCCGAGCCCGCCTCGGTGGCGGCCCTGGCGGGGGCGGCAGCCCCGGCGGGGCGCCGGGCCGAGCTGTTCGGCGGGCGCCTGCCTGAGCTCGAGGGACCGCTGACGCTGGCGCAGACCCTCAACCGGGCGCTGGCGGACGTCCTCGCCCAGTACCCCGAGTCGCTGGTCTTCGGCGAGGACGTCGCTCAGAAGGGCGGCGTGTACGGCGTGACCCGGGGGCTGTCCAGGAAGGTCGGCCGCGCGCGGGTCTTCGACACGCTGCTGGACGAGCAGTCCATCCTGGGCCTGGCCCTGGGCGCCGGTGTCAGTGGTCTGCTGCCCATCCCGGAGATCCAGTACCTGGCCTACCTGCACAACGCGGAGGACCAGCTGCGTGGCGAGGCGGCGACGCTGCGGTTCTTCTCCGACGGCCAGTTCGCCAACCCCCTCGTCGTCCGCATCCCCGGCTACGGGTACCAGAAGGGGTTCGGCGGGCACTTCCACAACGACAACGCCGTCGGTGTGCTGCGCGACGTGCCCGGCCTGGTCGTCGCCTCGCCGTCCAGGCCCGACGACGCCGCCGCGGTGCTCCGGACCTGCGTGGCGGCGGCGAAGGCGAACGGGACCGTGTCGGTGTTCCTCGAGCCGATCGCGCTCTACCACACCCGCGACCTGCACGAGGAGGACGACGGTCTGTGGCTGGCGCCGTACAGCGCCCCCGCGGCCTGGGCCGCGGGCCACGCACCGCATCGGCCGGGGGAGGACCCACGGCGACGGTCGTGACCTGACCATCGTCACCTTCGGCAACGGCGTCCACCTGAGCCTGCGGGTGGCCCGCCGCCTCGCCCGGACGGGGGTCACCACGAGGGTGCTGGACCTCCGGTGGCTGGCCCCGCTGCCGGTCGAGGACATCCTGCGCGAGGCCGACGTGACGGGACGGGTGCTGGTGGTCGACGAGACCCGTCGCTCCGGCGGCGTCTCCGAGTCGGTGGTCACGGCACTGGTCGACGGGCAGTTCGGGGGTGCCATCGCCAGGGTCACGAGCGAGGACAGCTTCATCCCCCTCGGGGAGGCCGCGCGGCAGGTGCTCCTGTCCGAGGAGACCATCGAGGACGCCGGGCTCAGGCTCGTCGCCGGCAGCGGCTCCCCACCGCCCGGTGGCGGGGCAGGGGGACGCGCCCCGGACCTCGTGACCAGTCCGGCCCTGAGCCACCTCAGCCGCAGGTCAGCTCGACAGCGTCCAGCACGACGTCCAACAGCCTGCCCGAGCGGTCCAGCACCTCGCGCTGGCGCCGTGCACCGCTGCCACGGGCCAGCACCTGCTCGAGCAGGGACTCGACCCGCTGGAGGTCGCCGGAGCGGCTCAGCGCCGGGCGGACGTGGTCGACCAGGTCGGCGATCACCTCCTCCGCAGGACGGGGACGCCAGTCCGCGGGGTGCACCAGCACGTCCGCCGTGCCGGAGCGGGCGGCCCGCCACGCGGCGAGCCGGAGCAGGGCCGCTGGTACCGCGGGGGCGTCCTTGCCGGCGCGCGCGTCCCGCGCCGCCGTCTCGACCAGACCGCGGCACAGTGCCGCGATGAGCACCGCGTCGTCCGCTCGCAGGCACACGTCGGCCACGCGCACCTCCACCGTCGGGTAGCGCGCCGAGAGCCGGGCGTCGAAGTAGGCCATCGCCTCGTCCAGCAGGACGCCCGTGCCGAGCAGGTCGGCCACCAGCGCCCGGTAGCGCCGCACCGAGCCCTGCACCTCGATCGGGCCGGCCGACGGCCACCGGCCCCAGGCCTGCGACCGAAAGCTCGCGTAGCGCGAGTCCTGGCCCTGCCAGTACGGCGAGTTCGCGCTGAGCGCGGTGAGGACCGGCAGCCACACGCGGATCCTGTCGAGCACGGCCACGCCCTCCGCCGCCGACTCGACCGAGACGTGGACGTGGCAGCCGCAGGTCAGCTGCTCGGCGTGGGTCAGGCCGAACTGCTCGCCCATCCGCAGGTACCGGTCCTTGGGTGTCGTGCGAGGGGTCACCGGAAGCGGCGAGGTCGCCAGCGCCGCGACGCGGGCGCCGACGGCGCGAGCGGCGGTGTCGGCCCGACGTCGCCACTCGACCAGCTCCACGCTCAGCTCGCCGAGGTCCGTGTGCGGTCGCGTATCGATCTCCAGCTGCTGCTGATGCAGCTCGCCCTCCAGCGTTCCGCCTGGCTGCTCGTCCTCTGCGTGGTCCACCGTCGCAGGGCTGCCGGCGGGCGCCCGCTCGGCCCGGGTCAGCACGGCTCCAGCGACCGACAGCGGTTCGCCGCTGGTGGGGTCCACCAGCAGCAGCTCCTCCTCGACACCCACCGTCCGCATGAGCGCAGTGTGCGGCACCGGCGACCGGTGAGCACTCCGGAAGCCCGAACGGAGGCGGGGCGGACCCTCGGTTTCGCTCGGTGGTCATGGCCTGCGCCGTTGGTGGGTAAGACCTGCGCATGGCACCCTCCCGGCCCCCTGAGCCATCTGAACGACCCGGCGCCCGGTTCGGGGCCCGCGCCCTGCTGTTGGCGGCCGCACTGGTCCTGGTTGCCGTGCCGTTCGCGCTGCTGCTGCTCCTGGTCGAGGACAGGTGGAGCCCCCTGGCCGACGCAGATGGCGGCGCGCGGGACAGCCTGCACACCTACGCGCTGTCGCACCGGGGTTTCGCGACGGGCATGCAGGTCATCAGTGACTCCGGGTCCGCTCTCGCCTGGCAGCTGGTCTTCGCCGGGGTGGTGCTGTGGCTGCTGTGGCGTCGCCGGTTCCGCCTGGCGCTGTTCGTGGCGGTGACCGCGGTCGGGTCGTCGCTGCTGAACACGGTCGTCAAGGGCGCCGTGCACCGGGCGCGCCCGGTCGTGAACCAGCCGCTGGTGCACGAGCCGGGGTTGAGCTTTCCCAGCGGGCACGCCCAGGCCGCGATCGTGGGGTACGCGGTGCTGCTGCTGGTGTTTCTGCCGGTGCTGTCCGGCCTCTGGCGCCGGGCCGCGGTGCTGGTGGCAGTGCTGATGGTGGCGGCGATCGGCTTCTCCCGGGTGGCGCTGGCCGCGCACTACGTCTCCGACGTCCTTGCTGGGTACGTGCTGGGCGCGGCCTGGGTGGCGGCGATGACGGCCTTGTTCAGCGTGTGGCGCGTCGAGCGTGGCCAGGCCCCGGTCGATCCCAGCGAGGGCCTCGAACCAGAGCAGGGGAACCACGTCGCGGCCTGACTCGCCACCGCGGACACGGCGACAGTGTGCCCGGGCAGCCGGAGGGGAGGCGCCACACCAGAAGACGGCGCGCGTCGGGGGAGCGAGTGGTCGCCAGCGTGTCAGTCGTCCAGCCCGAGGAGGGAGGACTCCTCGATCTCGGGGACCTCGCCGGCCGCGGTCGCGAACGCCTCCAGCGCGGCCGCCACCGTACGTCGCCGCGACGGTGACAGCTGCGCCATCACCCTCTCGATCGCCGTACGCCGGTGCTGCATCACCCTCTCCACGAGGCGGTGCCCCTCGTCGGTGAGGACCAGCCGCAGGAACCGGCGGTCCTGGGGGTCGTCGCCCCGGTCGACCAGCCCGGCCACGACCAGCCGCTCGCACAGGCGGGTCGCGTTCGAGGGGTGGACCCCGAGGGCGGCCGCGACCGACCCGAGGTTCTGGGGCCCGTCGGTGGCGATCATGACCAGCACGCGGAACTGGGGGAGGGTGACGACGTCCTCCACCTCGGCCAGCGACCGGGCCACGACCGACACCAGCACCCGTGAGGCCCGCATGACGGCGTCGATCTGCTGTCGACCCTGGTCATCGGTGCTCTGAGAAGTTGCCACGCTCCACCGTAAGGGGAGCAGTTGGCGGCACGCAATCATTGCGACGACTCACCTTCTTCCTTGGTAGGCCGCCCGAACCGGCCGTGCCGCGTCCACACCTCGTCGCTGGCACCCGGGGCTGTTCACCGAGGAGTACGACGTGGACCAACGACAGCTGCGGGGTAACTACCCTCAGTCCTTCGTGCACGCCCTGCTCATCGAGTCGGCCAGCCGGCTTGCCGGACCCGGCCGGTGAGCGCAAGACCGTGACGGCGAGACTGCAGAGACCCTCGACAACGACACCAGCTCGACGAAGGAGTCGCACATGACACAGCACGCGCAGCAGCAGCAGGTGGTGGTGGTCACCGGGGCCAGCGGCGGGATCGGCCGCGCGACGGCGATCGCGTTCGGTGCCAGGGGAGCCGCGGTGGCCCTGCTGGCCCGAGGGGAGAGCGGCCTGCAGGGCGCTGCCAAGGAGGTGGAGGCGGCCGGCGGGCGCGCGCTCGTCGTCCCCGTCGACGTCTCTGACGCCGACGCGGTGGACCGCGCCGCGGCCACGGTCGAGGAGCAGCTCGGGCCGATCGACGTCTGGGTCAACGTCGCCTTCTCCTCGGTGTTCGCGCCGTTCTGGGAGATCGGCGCGAAGGAGTTCGCCCGCGTGACCGAGGTCAGCTACCTCGGCTACGTCTACGGGACCATGGCCGCCTTGTCCCGGATGCGCGCGCGGGACCGCGGGACGATCGTGCAGGTGGGCTCGGCCCTGGCCTACCGCGGCATCCCGCTGCAGACCGCCTACTGCGGCTCCAAGCACGCGATCCAGGGTTTCCACGAGGCGCTGCGCTGCGAGCTGCTGCACGAGCACAGTGGCGTGCACGTGACGATGGTCCAGATGCCGGCGGTCAACACCCCGCAGTTCTCCTGGCTGCTGTCGCGGCTGCCCCGGCAGGCGCAGCCGGTGCCCCCGATCTACCAGCCGGAGGTCGCTGCCAAGGCGGTGTTGTACGCCGCCGACCACCCGCGGCGACGGGAGTACTGGGTCGGTGGCAGCACGCTGGGCACCCTGGTCGCCAACGCGGTCGCGCCGGGGCTGCTGGACCGTTACCTCGCCCGGACCGGCTTCTCCGCGCAGCAGACCGAGCAGCCCCAGGACCCCGACCAGCCGGCCAACCTCTGGGAGCCGGTCGACCGGCACCGTGACTTCGGCACCCACGGGCGCTTCGACGACCGGTCGACGGCGCGCAGCCTCCAGCTCTGGGCCTCGCAGCACCACGGCCTGCTCGGGGCGCTTGCCGGGGGAGCCGCCGCCGGCACCGTGGCGGTGGTTCGCGCCGTACGCCGCTGACGACGTGGGGGGCTGCTGGTCGACGAGGTCAGACGTGAAGCAGTCGTTCGAAGAACGACCTGTACCTGTGCAGCGCCTGCCGCAGTTCCTCCGTGGAGACGTCCTCGCCCTGGGACCACTGCTGCTCGAGCCGTGATCGCTCGTTCGTGAACGACGTGGTCAGGCTCTGCACCACCTCAGCGACGAGGGCGTCGGCCCGCTCGACCGCGGCGCGCGGGTCGTCCACGAAGGCTGCCTGCACGGCGCCCCACTGCCCGCCCAGCCTGTCCCTCTCCTCGTCGGCGAACAGCGCCGTGGGCCCCTCGCCGGCCTCGCCCCCCTCGGCGGGCACGGTGGTCCCGGCCTGGCCGGCCGCTTCAGTCCCCACCCCGCCGCGCTGGTCCCGGTCCTGGTCACCGGCCCGACCCGCGCTGTCGTCGGCGCTCACCCGATCGGTCGTGTCGCCGGCTCCCCGCTCCGTTCCGGCCGCCCGCTCCTGAACGGGCTGGCCCTCTTCTCCCCGCTGCCCCCTCGGCGGGACCCCCTCAGCCTGCTGCTGACCCCCGTCGGCTGGTTCACCACCGACCCGGCCGCCTGCCGGGGCCGGCTCGGCCGTCGCGGCATCGTCGCCGGACGCGGGGCCGGTCGTCTCGCTGGGCTCCTGGTTGCGGTCGCTCATCGTTCCTCCTCGCCTTCCTACTCCTGCTTCTCCAGCAGTCGGGTGAACAGGGCGCGGTAGTGGACCATCGCCTCCCGCAGGTCTTCCGTGCTGGCCGTTCCCTCGTCACTCGCCTTGGTGACCCGGACCGCCGCGCGGTAGTCCGCGACCAGCTCGGGGTGGTCAACCGAGACGTCGTCGGCCTGCTGCTCGAAGTCGTCAGTGGGGTAACCCCGGGCGCCCATGACCTGCCGGACGAGCCGGTAAGCCTCGCCCACGGCGCCGGGAGGGTCGTCCACGAACTGGGTCTGCACCTGCTGCCACGAGTTCGTGTACTGCTGGCGCTGGACGGCATCGAGGTCGCGAAGCTCCAGCTTGGAGCGCCGTTCCTGGCGGTGGCTCAGGTCCTGCTCCGCGGCCTGGCGGTCACCTCGTTCGCTGACGGTCCGGTCGTACTCGGAGCCGAACTGGCTCTTGAGCTGGTCCGACCGGTGCTGGCGCTGCCACCGCATCAGCCCGAGGATGACCGCCGCGACCACGACCACGATGACGACGATGACGACGAAAGTCATGACCGGCTCCTTTGCCCCAGACAGTCGATGCTGCACCAAGTGAGCCCCCGTGCGCCTCAGGCAAAGCGCGCACCGAAAGCGTGGTGACGCGCCAACGACGGAGTAAGCCGATGGGGCGTTCTTCCGGCCCCCTGTTGGCGCACATCGGCACGGGCGGGACTGCCGCCGGGTCGCGTGCAGCAGCATCCCGGGGCCCCGAACCTGCGCCTCAGGAGGATGGCCGCGAGTAGCGTGTGGGTCCCCGTCCGCCGGCGAAGGAGTGGACCATGATCACCCTCGGCCTCGGTATGAGCCTGGCCGCGGCCCTGGCCCGGGGGCCGCCGCCGGGGCGGCCGGCACCACCACCTTGAACGCCGTCACCTACCTGGACATGGCCGCTCGCGGCCGACCCGCCAGCAGCACCCCCGAAGACACGGTCGAGAAGCTCACCGACAGGGCCGGGCTCGACATCCCCGGCGACCAGGACATCCGCAGCAACCGGCTCGCCGGACTGGCGTCACTGACCGGCATCGGCGCCGGGGTCGGCGTGGGCGCAGCCCTCGGGCTGGCCCGCTGGCTCGGCTGGCGCCCGGACCCGGTCACCGGTGCCATCGTCGCCACGCTCGGAGCCCTGGTTGTCGGCAACGTGCCGATGACCGTCCTCGGCGTCACCGACCCCGCACCTGGGCCGTGAAGGACTGGGCCGCCGACATCGTGCCGCACCTGGCGTACGGGGCCGTCACCGCCGCCGTCCTCGACCGCCTCGACGACCAGGAGGAACCTGCTCCGACGCAGCGCGCCGGATGACCCCACGACGGGGTGACGCCGGGGGACCTCGTGGCTCTGCCCATGCGGGGCCACGGCCCCCATTTTCGACTGTCGCGCCTTCGGGCGCCGCGGTACGGTCACAGCCGGGCCAGGGCCGCGTCACCGATCCGTAGGAGTCGTCCGCATGTCCGAACGGTGGTACAAGGAAGCGGTCATCTACTGCGTGGAGGTCGAGACCTTCCAGGACTCCGACGGTGACGGGTACGGCGACCTGCGCGGCCTGACCAGCCGGCTGGACTACCTCGCCCGGCTGGGGGTCACCTGCCTCTGGCTCAACCCGATCCACCCCACGCCCAACCGTGACGCCGGCTACGACGTGGCCGACTACTACGCGGTCGATGAACGGCTCGGCTCACTCGGTGACTTCGTCGAGCTGACCCGGCAGGCAGACCAGCGCGGCATCCGCATCCTGCTCGACCTCGTGGTCAACCACACCTCCAACCAGCACCCGTGGTTCCGGTCGGCGCGCAGCTCGCCGCAGTCGCCGTACCGCGACTGGTACGTCTGGAGCTCCGAAGAGCCCCCCGACCGCCGCCAGGGCGTCGTCTTCCCCGGTGAGCAGCACGAGACCTGGACGTGGGACGAGACGGCCGGCGCGTGGTACTTCCACCGCTTCTACGACTTCCAGCCCGACCTGAACTGGGCCAACCAGGGGGTGCGCGAGGAGGTCAAGAAGATCATGGGCTTCTGGCTCCAGCTCGGCGCCTCGGGCTTCCGCATCGACGCCGCGCCGTTCGTGCTCGAGCAGGTGAGCCCCGGACACTCCGGCGACGCCAGGCTGGACTTCAGCATCCTGGACGACTGGCGGCAGGACCTGCAGTGGCGCCAGCGTGACGCCGTGCTGCTGTGCGAGGCCAACGTCGACGCCGAGGAGCTCCCGCGGTACTGCACGTCCTCCAGCGGCGGCCCCAACGACCGGGCGCACATGCTGTTCGCGTTCACGGTGAACCCCTTCCTCTGGCTCGCGCTGGCGCGACGCCAGGCGGAGCCCGTCGTCACGGCCCTGAACGCCTCCCCGCGACTGCCGGCCATGGCGCAGTGGGCGACGTTCCTGCGCAACCACGACGAGCTGGACCTGAGCCGGCTGACCAGCGAACAGCGGGCCGACGTCTTTGCCGAGTTCGCGCCACAACAGCGGATGCGCCTGTACGACAGGGGCATCCGCCGACGGTTGTGGCCGATGCTGGGCGGCGACCGAGCGCGGACCGAGATGGCCTACTCGCTCCAGCTCAGCATGCCCGGCACGCCGGTGCTGCGGTACGGCGAGGAGATCGGCATGACGGACAACCTCAACCTCAAGGGCAGGGACGCGATCCGGACACCGATGCAGTGGGAGCCCGGCAGCACGGCAGGCTTCTCCACGGGGGCGCCGGCGACGTACTGCCGCCCGCTGCTCGGGCGCAGTGCCCGCGCCGGCGCGAACGTGCGGCGAGCAGCAACGCGACCCCGGTTCCCTGTTGCGCTGGTTCGAGGAGGTCATCCGCACGTTGCGTGAGTGCCCCGAGGTCGGCACGGGCGAGTGCAGGGTGCTCGACCTCGACCTGCCGGCCGCCGTGCTGGCCCACCGCTTCGACGCGCCGGAGGGCTCGATCCTGTTCCTGCACAACCTGGGTGCCGAGCCGGTGCGTGTGGACCTCGGCCGTCAGACCGAGCGGGGGGAGGCCCCGTTCGAGGTGTTCGCCGACGGGCCGTACGACGCGCCGGGCGTGCAGCTCCAGGGCCTCGAGCTGCGGCCGTGGGGCTACCGCTGGCTGCGGCTGCGACGCGGCCAGTCGGTGTAGCGGCCGGCCCTTCGGTCACGTCGGCCGTCGGGGTCGCGTCACGGCAGTGACTGCGAGACCCCCGTGGCGTGCGGTTCCCCTGCGGCGGCCACCAGCCGCTCCCGCGTCCTGCGGACGGCCAGGGCCACCGCTCCGACGAGGCTGGCGCGGTCGCCCAGGGCGGAGCGGACCACCGTCGGCGGGAAGGGGGCGAGCTCGTCGACCAGCTGGCCGGTGCGCGCCACCAGGGCCTCGTTCGCGCCGACACCACCGGCGAGGATGACCGTCTCGGGGTCGATGATCGCGCAGATCGAGGCGGTGATGGCGGCGATGCGCCGGCTCTCCTCCTCGACGAGCGCGACCGCCGGTGCCTCACCCCGGGCGGCGCGCTCGAAGAGCTCCTCGACGCTGGTCGGTGGTCCGCTGTCCTGCCAACCGCCCCGGGCCTGCGCCTTCTCCAGCAGGATCAGGCCTCCGGCCTCGTCGGGGGAGGCCGCGCGGCGGCGTTGGTAGTCCGCGGACAGGGGGAGGAAGGCGACCTCGCCGGCAGCTCCGTGGGCGCCCCGCAGCAGCTGGCCCTCATGCACGATCCCGGCGCCGACGCCGGCCCCCACCGCGATGACGGCGAACGTCCGCAGGTGCTGGGCCGCCCCCTGCCACTGCTCACCGACGGCTGCGAGATTGACGTTGTTGTCGAGGACGACCTGCGGTTCGCAGCGCCTTCTCCAGGGGCGTACGGAGGTCGAACGGCCCGCTCTGCCCGATGTTCCACGCGTAGTGCACGGTGGCGCCGTCGGGGTCGATGACGCCGGGGACGGACACCCCCACGACGGTCGGTACACCCGCCCCGAGGGCCGTGCCGGCGGTCACCTGCCGCACGAGGTTCACCACCTGCCGTGCGATCGCGCGCGCCGCCCGCCGCGGACGTCGGCTACACGGGTCTCGGCCACCACCTGGCCACGCGCGTCGGTCAACGCCACCCGGATGTTGCTGCCGCCGATGTCCACGCCGATCCCGACGCCGGCCCGGTCCGACACCTCGTACAGCGACGCTGAGCGCCCGGGGAGACCGACCCGCTGGCCGACGTCGGTCACCAGGTCGAGGTCGGTGAGCCGCTCGATCGCGGCGAAGACGGTGGGCCTGGACAGGTCGCACGCCAGGGCGATCTCCGGCCGGCTCACCGGGCTGGCTCTGCTCCAGCAGGAACGACAGCACCTTCTGGGCGCTGGACAGGCCTGCTGCGGAACTCGACCTGCGCGCCTCTCTTGACGTCGCTCATGGACGATGACGATACTCAGCATAAGTTAAGCAAGTTGCCTACTAAATGGAGACATCATGGAATCCACCTCCTCGTCCCGGACTCCTGAGGTGCTGGCTGCGACTCCGAGCCGTCGTACGGTGCTGGCCGCCGGCGGCGGCGTCGGTCTGGCCGCCCTGCTGTCCGCCTGCGCGGTCGGCGGCGGCGGGTCGAGCGCCGGCGCGTCGGGCAGCGGCAAGGGCACCGTCCGGGCCCTGTTCATGAAGCAGGCCGGGTACTCCGAGACCGACATCCGCACGATGACGAAGGCCTTCCAGGCGGCCAACCCCGACATCACGGTCTCTGCCGACTTCGTGGCGTACGAGGCGCTGCACGACAAGATCGTGGCCGCCGCCCCGGCTGGCACGTACGACGTCGTCCTCATCGACGTCATCTGGCCGGCCGAGTTCGGCAGCAAGCACATCGTCGCCGACGTGACCAGCAAGTGGCCGGAGTCCTGGAAGCAGCAGATGCTCGGTGGTGCCGTCGCGACCCCGCAGTTCGACTCCCACTTCTACGGCGTGCCCTGGATCCTGGACACGAAGTACCTGTTCTTCAACGCCGCGCACCTGGCCAAGGCCAAGGTCGACGCGGGCGAGCTCGACACCTGGGACGGCGTCCTCAAGGCGGCCCGCGCCATCAAGTCGGCCGGGGTCACCAAGAACCCACTGGTGTGGTCCTGGCAGCAGGCCGAGGCGCTGATCTGCGACTACGCCCAGCTGCTGGGCGCCTTCGGTGGCACGTTCCTCGACTCCGCCGGCAAGCCGGCGTTCCAGCACGGCGGCGGCGTGCAGGCGCTGGAGTTCATGCGCCAGAGCATCGTCGACGGGCTGAGCAACCCGACCTCCACCCAGTCCCTGGAGGAGGACGTGCGCCGGGTCTTCTCCGCCGGGCAGGCGAGCATGGCGCTGAACTGGACCTACATGTACGGCATGGCCAACGACCCCAAGCAGAGCCAGGTCGGCGGGCAGGTCAAGGTGCTCCAGACCCCCGCCGGGCCCAGCGGCCGGCCCGGGCGTGAACGGCAGCATGGCCCTCGCCGTCAGCGCGCAGAGCAAGAACCAGGACGCGGCGTGGAAGTACATCACCTACCTCACCAGCCAGCCGGTCCAGGAGAAGTACGCCCTCAGCTCGCTGCCGGTCTGGAAGAGCTCGTACGACAACCCCGCCGTGGTCAAGACGAACCCGGCGGTCGTGCCGCAGGCCAAGAAGCAGCTCGCTGACCTGATCCTGCGGCCCGCAGGTCAAGAGCTACAACCCCATCTCCCAGGCGCTGCAGACCGAGATCCAGAAGGCGCTGCTGGGGCAGAAGAGCCCGCAGCAGGCGCTGAACGACGCCGCGGACCAGGCCGCGACCCTGCTGGGCTCATGAGCGTTGCCTCGGCCGGGACGGCGGCGCGGACCAGGCGCCGCGCCTCCCGCTGGTCAGGGGTGAAGGGGGAGGCCCGGTTCGCGCTCGCCCTGCTGCTGCCCGCGGCGGTGGTGGTGTTCGGCGTCGTGCTCTACCCGGTCGGGCGGACCTTCGTGATCTCGTTGTTCGACGTCGACGAGCCCGCTCCCGGGCGACTACCCGTTCGTCGGGCTGAGCAACTACACGCGCGCCTTCCACGACCCGGCGTTCTACGCCGTGCTGGGGCACACGATGTACTTCACGCTGGTCTCCACCGCCGCCGAGCTGGTGCTCGGGATCGCGGTCGCCCTGCTGCTCAACGCACCGCTGCGGGCGCGCTGGTTCTGGCGCAGTCTCGTGGTCCTCCCGTGGGCGCTACCCACGATCGTGAACGGCGCCCTCTGGCGCTGGATCTACAACGGGCAGTACGGAGCCCTGAACGGCCTGCTCGAGACGCTGCACCTGTCGGACACCCCGCACCAGTGGCTCGGCTCCCCGTTCCTCGCGCTCAACATGGTGATCCTCGCCGACGTCTGGAAGAACACCTCCATCGTCGTGTTCTTCATCCTGGCGGGGCTGCAGACCATCTCCTCGGACCTGTACGAGTCGGCCCGGATGGACGGTGCCGGGGCCTGGGCGGCGTTCTGGCGGATCACGCTGCCGCTGCTCGCTCCCAGCATCGCGGTCGTCCTCATCCTGCGCACGATCGAGGCGTTCAAGGTGTTCGACATCATCTACGTCATGACCGGTGGGGGTCCGGCCAGCGGCACCCAGACCGTGGCCTTCTACACCTACCTGCAGGCGTTCTCCAACCAGCTCTTCGGCTACGGGGCCGCGCTGGCGTACCTCATCGTCCTGGCCGTCTTCGCCCTGGCGATGCTGTACCTGCGCGTCCTGCGGCAGGGGCAGATGGCAGGTGTCGAGTGAGGCACAGTCGCCGCTACCTCATCGGCATCCACGTGGCTGCGGTGGTCATGGCGCTGGTGATCCTGCTGCCGTTCGCGTGGCTGCTCATCTCCAGCGTCTCCCCGCCCGCCGACCTGGTGTCCTCGCACGTGCACTGGTGGCCGTCCCACCCGACGATGGCGAGGTACCGCGCCATCTTCACCTCCTCGGCGGAGGGCGGCGACAACGTCGCCGCGAACTTCCGCCTCGCCATGGTCAACAGCCTCATCGTCGCCGGCTGCACCACGGTGATCTCCCTGGCCGTCGGTGCGCTCGGCGGCTACGCGTTCGCGCGACTGCGGTTCCGGCTGCGGCGTACGTCGCTGTTCGCGTTCCTGGCCATCTACATGCTGCCGCCGATCGCCCTGGTGATCCCGCTGTACCTGGCGCTGGCCAACCTGCACCTGCTGGACAGCAAGATCGGGCTGATCATCACGTACTGCTCCATCGTCACGCCGTTCTGCCTGTGGACGATGAGCAACTACTACCTCAGCCTGCCCGCCGACCTCGAGGAGGCCGCCCGCGTGGACGGCTGCTCGCGCCTCGGCGCGCTGATGCGGATCATCCTGCCGCTGGCCCGTCCCGGCCTGCTGACCACCGCGATGTTCGGCTTCCTGCTGGCCTGGGACGAGTTCCTCTACTCCCTGATCTTCACCTCCACGACCAACGCCAAGACCATCCCGGTGGCGATCGCCGAGTTCACCGGGAAGTACTCCTCCGACTTCGGCCTCATCGCCGCCGGCGGCGTCCTCGCGACCGCCCCGCCCGTGATCCTCGCGCTGCTGTTCCAGCGCTACATCGTCGGAGGCCTGACCTCCGGCGCAGTGAAAGGTTGACCCATGCGTTTCCCCGACGGCATCGCCGCACAGCCCGACGTGCTGGCCCGCAGCGCCAAGGCCCTGCGCGAGGCGCTTCCCGACATCCCCAGCGCCGCACCCCGGTGAGGTGATCGCCCTCGTCGGCATCGGCGCCAGCGAGCACGCTGCCCGCAGCGCCGCACCGGTCTGGCGCGACCAGGACCTGCGCGCGTTCGCCGTCTCGGCCTCCGAGCTGCAGCACGGCGGCCCGGCGGTCGCCGATGTCTACGTGGGGCTCAGTGAGTCCGGGCGCAGTGCCGAGACCATCGCCTCGATGTCTGCGCTCTCGGACGTCGCCAGGGTGGGCGTGAGCAACGTCGCCGACTCACCGCTGGCCGACGTGGTCGACCACCTGCTCTGCCTCGACAGCGGACCGGACAGCCCCGTCTACACCACCGGCTACACCGCCACGCTGCAGGCGCTGGGCATGCTGGGGGAGAGCTGGTCCGGTCGCAGCACCGACTGGGGGGTGCTGCCGGAGCTGGCCGCCGAGGTGCTGGAGGCGGCTGAGCCGGTCGTGGCCGACGTGAGCGACGCGTTCGAGGCCGCACGCATCATCGACGTCGTGGCCTCCGGCGCCTCGAGCTCCAGCTGCGGCGAGGGGGCCCTCATGCTGCGCGAGTCGGCCCGCGTGCTGACCGCCGGCCACGAGACCTACAACTACCTGCACGGCCCGATGGAGCCCCTCGACGCCCAGACCGCCTGCCTCGTCATCGGTGACGGCAGGGAGATCCGGCTGGCGCAGGACGTCAGCGCGCTGGGCTGTCCCACCCTGCTGCTGACCAGCCGGGCCGACGTCGCCTCCGCGGACGGCCTGACGGTCCTCAGGCTGCCGCAGGCCCCGTCGCCGCTGGCGCTGGCCGTCCTGCAGATCCTGCCGATCCAGCTCCTCGGCTGGTCGATCGCCCGTCGGCGAGGCCTGGCCGTGGACGGCTTCCGGTACCACCAAGACGACACGAAGCTGGCCTAGCCCGTGGACCGCTCCATCTCCGTCATCGGCAACATCCAGCTCGACGTCCTCGCCAGTCCGGTCACCGCGATGCCCAGCCCCGGCGGGGACACCGTCATCGACCGCATCGCCGTGCGCACCGCCGGTGCCGCCGGGAACGTGTCGCTCGCGCTGGCGGCGCTGGGCACGCAGCACCGCCTCTTCGGCGCGGTCGGGACCGACGACGCCGGCCGGTGGGTCGCCGCCGAGCTCGAGCGCCTGGGGCTGGCCGGCGACCTGCTCGTGGTCGCCGGGCAGTCGACCGGCATCTCGATCGCGCTCGAGGCGCCCCAGCGCGAGCGGGCGTTCCTGACCGCACACGGCGTCCTCACCGACTACGGGATCTGCGACATCCCGTCCAGCGCCGTGTCCGCCGACCTGGTCCTGCTCACCGGCTACTTCTCGCTCCCCGGGCTGCGCGGTGACGGCACGCGGCAGCTGCTCCGACGGGCCCGTGCCGCCGGCGCGCAGACGTTCTTCGACACCGGCTGGGACCCGCAGGAGTGGCAGGGGGACGCCGCACGGGAGGTCCTCGACCTGCTGCCCCTGGTCGACGTCTTCCTCCCCAACGAGCCCGAGGCCCTCGCCCTGACCGGGGAGCGGACGGCACAGGCGGCGCTGACCGCCCTGTCCCGTCACTGCCCCGGCTGGGTGGTCCTCAAGCGGGGACCCGCGGGCGTGCTCGGGGTCGGACCCGGTGGACGGACCGTCGAGCTCGAGGCCCCTGCGGTGCGAGCCATCGACACGACCGGCGCCGGCGACAGCCTGGCCGCCGGGCTGCTGGCCGAGCTGGCCACGGGAGTCGACATGGAGGCGGCCTTGCGCACGGGCGTGCGGGTGGCGTCCACCGTCGTCGGACGTGACTCCCACCAGCGCTACCCCAGTCGCAACGGACCTCCTGCCGGCCTGACCCATCGGCTCGGCTCCACCCGGCCGCCGGGCTCAGTCCTGCTCGGGAGGGATGGCCGGCTTGGGCGCCGCGATCATCCACCGCGGTGGCGGCTTGAAGTCGTTCGCGGACTTCTCGCCGGCCTCGTAGCCGCCGTGCCGGCCCAGATGCGTGAGCTTCTCGATCCGCGGTCCCTTGCTGGCCATGGGCGTCCTCCTATCCTGCAATGTACTCGGCGTACGCAACCTCGTCCCACCTGATCAGGAGCGCCGCCCCGGTGTACACCGGCTTGTCGTCCTCGTCCAGGATCAGGCTGCCGTCCTCGTCGATCAGGGCCGTGTCCGACAGCAGCAGGTCCTGCGGCTCGGGGTACCCCGCTGCGAAGCTCTTCAGCCCGGTGGTCGGCGAGATGCCCCAGACCCCGACGACCCACCGGTCGCCGTCCTTCAGCCGCAGCCGCAACCACCCGTTCGTGCCGGGGCTGGTGAACAGGAAGTCCCAGGCTCGCGGCGCCCGCGACGTCCCGATGAACACCGAGGCCCACTTCTTCTTCTGGAAGACGGCCCGCCCCAGGTACCGCCCCACCAGCACCGGTACGACGACGAAGAGGACCGGCACCAACCAGATCTCGGGCGGCAGCGGCTGGCCGGACTGCACCACGCCGGTCACGACGTACCGGCGGTAGAACTCGTAGAGGAACCACAGCTGCAGGGCGATGAAGAACGCGGACGCGCCCAGGAACCGCTGGAGCCGGTCGGTGGCGGTGGCTCCCCACCGGCCCGCCTGCTGCTCGTAGCTCCACGTGTACAAGCCACCGGGCACCGTCGCCAGGAACGCGGCGAGCAGGGCGTTCAACGTGTCGGGCATGGGCGCATTGTGCCCCCGGGCACGCCGGCAACGGCAGGGCTCTGTGGTGGGTCAGTCCTAGATCTCCACGTCGGTTCCCATGAGCACGGTGCGGTCCCTGGGGAGGGCGAAGTAGGCAGCGGGGTCGGCGGCGTTGTGCGCGAGGACGAGGAACAGCGTCTTGCGCCACCGGGCCAGCCCCGGTGCCGACGTCCGGCGGATGGCCCCTCGCGACAGGAAGTACGACGCGTCGTCGATGTCGGTCGCGTGGAGCGCCAGGACACCCTGGGCGCACGCCTCCCGCAGGGCCCGGGGGATGTCGGGCTCGTCGGAGAACCCGTAGCGGACCGACAGGTGCTGGATGCCGTCGTCGTCGTACCCCAGGTCGTCCAGGGTGAACGCCTCGGAGGCCGGCACGTGGGGCACGTTGGCCGTGCTGGCCGACACGATGATGACGCTCTCGTGCAGGACGTGGTTGTGCTCGACGTTGGCACGCAGGGCCAGGGGAGTGGTGTCCTTCCCCGGGTGGGGGAAGACGGCGATGCCGGGCACCCGAGCGACTGCCTGCTCTCGCACGTCCTCGACGAACGTCTGCAGCGGTCCCTCCTTCTCACGCCGGTTCGAGGACACGATGGCCCGTCCGCGTTTCCAGGTGGCCATGACGGTGAACACGCCCAGCGCGACGAGCAGGGGCAGCCACCCGCCGCGGGCCACCTTGGACAGGTTGGCCGCGAGGAAGGTGACCTCGACACCGCCGAACGCCACGCCCGCGAGCAGCACCTTCCAGAGCGGCCACTTCCACAGCACCCGACCGACCAGCAGCAGCAGCAGCGTGTCGACCACGAGCGCCCCGGTGACGGACACGCCGTACGCCGTCGCGAGCCGTGCCGACGAACGGAACGTGAGTGTGACCGCCAGCACTCCGACGAACAGGACGGCGTTGACCCCCGGCAGGTAGATCTGTCCGCCGGAGTGCTCGGAGGTCTGGCGGACGGTCACGGGGGGCAGCAGCCCGAGCTGCATCGCCTGTCGGGACAGGGAGAAGGCGCCGGAGATCACCGCCTGGCTGGCGATGACAGTTGCCGCGGTCGCCAGGACCACCATCGGCAGCCGGGCCCAGCTCGGCAGCAGCAGGAAGAACGGGTTCACCGCGCTGCCCGGGTGGTGCAGGATCAGTGCCGCCTGTCCCAGGTAGTTCAGGGTCAGCGCCGGGAACACGATGAACAGCCAGGCGCGCTGGATCGGGGAGCGCCCGAAGTGGCCCATGTCGGCGTACAACGCCTCGGCCCCGGTGATGACCAGCACGATGGCGCCCATCGCCACGAACGTGAGGAACGGGTGGGCGACCACGAACATCAGCCCGTAGGTCGGCGAGAGCCCCTTGACGACCTCGGGGTGCACCACGATCTGGCTCAGCCCGGCCGCCGCCATCGCCGCGAACCAGAGCACCGTGACGGGACCGAAGAGCTTGCCCACCTTGCCGGTCCCGAAGCGCTGCGCGGCGAAGAGGCCGCACAGGATGACCGCCGCCAGGGGGACGACGACGTGGGCCAGCCCGGGTGCGGCGACCTGCAGGCCCTCGACCGCGGACAGCACGCTGATGGCCGGGGTGATCAGCGAGTCGCCGTAGAAGAGGGACACGCCCACGATGCCCAGCCCGAGGAGGAGGCCGGTGCGGTGGGACCGGCCCGAGTACAGGCGCTGCGCCAGCGCGGCGAGCGCCATGACGCCGCCCTCGCCGTCGTTGTCGGCGCGCATCAGCACGCGGACGTACTTCACGGTGACG